>NZ_JAJSLX010000001.1 GCF_021290925.1 Sessilibacter corallicola
TAAATCGACACTGTCATTTGCACCACCGCCTGCTACCGAATTAACATCAGCGAATTCAATGCTGGCAACCGTGACTTCATTCGCGTCTGTTTGAACAAAGCTGTCATCACCCGCCGTGCCAGTCAGCACATCGGTGTTGGTGGCGTTATTAACGTTGGCGTATTGAATACCGTTACTGGTGAAATCTGACGCAGCATTAATCGCTGCATCATCATTATTTAAATCGACGCTGTCATTCCCGCCATTACCTTCCACTGAACTCACATCGGCGAATTCAATGCTTGCAACCGTTACTTCATTCGCGTCTGTTTGAACAAAGCTGTCATCACCCGCCGTGCCAGTCAGCACATCGGTGTTGGTGGCGTTATTAACGTTGGCGTATTGAATACCGTTACTGGTGAAATCTGACGCAGCATTAATCGCTGCATCATCATTATTTAAATCGACGCTGTCATTCCCGCCATTACCTTCCACTGAACTCACATCGGCGAATTCAATGCTTGCAACCGTTACTTCATTCGCGTCTGTTTGAACAAAGCTGTCATCACCAGCCGTGCCAGTCAGCACATCGGTGTTGGTGGCGTTATTAACGTTGATGTATTGAATGCTGTTACTGGTGAAATCTGACGCAGCATTAATCGTTGCGTCGTCATTATTTAAATCGACGCTGTCATTCCCACCATTACCTTCCACCGAATTGACGCCGGAGAATAACGTTCCATTAAAGGTTACTTGGTTTGTGCCAGACTGGGAGAAACTGTCACTCGATGAAGAAGCAGTAAGAGTATCAGTGTTAGTTACTGTTTCCACATTAACAAAGGTTATATTTTCTAAATTAATACCTTCGCCATTGGCATCAAGAGAATCAGAGCTATCAGAGAGATCTACATTCAATAAAGTATTGCTTAAGCTTAGAATGTCCCCACTTAGACTTACCGAATCAGCCGAATCTCCGGTCGTGATATTAACAACATCGTTCATCTGGCTAGTAAATGAAGAAGCTACGGTAACATCCGCCGAAACATCGTCTGAACCACCGACATTTCCATCAATACCTACACCAGCGTTAATATCTATTAAATCCGCGTCAAAAACAGCATCAGCTTGAAAATCGATAACAGCCGTTGAGTCTCCTTCCAGGGTAAAGCGAATAGTATCGTTGGTATCAGCAACGCCCGAATTATCAACGCCAGTGGAACCTGTTCGAGATTGAATTCTAGAATTCCTAACCGTAATACTGGTTCGGGAATTGATGGCAATTAATCCCCCAAACCCGGCATCATCTCCGCCGCCAAAGCCACTGCCGCCGAGAGACGAAATATTATTCATGGCAACCAACATTGAATCGCCACCAATGGTTACAGAAGAGTTTTCGGAAGTGATGGTGATATCACCGCCATTACTTCCTACCTCTCCCATTGCGGCAGCGTCTAGGCCATCTGCAATAATATTCCCTTGAATATCAACCGCTCCTGACGCTACCAACGAAACACTTCCACCACGGGAGTTTATTGTCACGCCATCAGCTATAGAAATACTTCCTCCGGATGCAGATAGAGCTCGAAGAAAAATAGATAGGGATCCTATATCTGAGCCATTCGCAGAAATATTTGCGTTGATATTTATATCTCTATCGGCAGTTAGTGTGAGACTAGCATCTGACTCTGGATCAACTGTAATTGCCGCAGCCACGGTAATATCACCATTGCCAGCCGCAGTACTGTTTGTCGTAATCGAGACATTCGTTCCGCCGTCTACCGTATCCTGAATATCACTTACGCTGATAGTAGCACTGTCATTCGAGCCATTATCGCCCGAATCCCAATTACCATCACCCGGAGACAAATTTCCAGAACCAGATGTAGGATCATTTGAAATCGTAATATCAGTCGGATCAATCAACCACTCACCAGCGTTACCATTTTCAGCACTTGCCGAAACACTTCCTTGAAGCTCAACAAATTCTTTACCTGAAGTTTCTACAAAGCCACCGTCACCCGACTCTGAACCTCCTTCGGCCTTAATGTCACCATAAAATCTCGTTGTATCATCTGACCAAACAATAACTCGGCCGCCATCTCCATTTTCAATGGCACTGGCGTCAATACTTACATCACCTCCAATGTAAGTTACATCAGCATTGCGGATTTCTGGATTTTGCCCCTGAAAATCACCACCTATGAGAATTTCACCACCACCAGAGCTTCCAGACGCATCAATTTGAGCATCTCCAAACAAGCCAACAGCGTCACCTAAAATGCGAATTTCACCACCAGAGGCTTCGACTGAGCTCACATCAATGACGCCTTCAATAATGGCTCTATCACCTTCAACATGAATGGAACCGCCATCACCTGAGACCGATGCTGCATTTAATTGGCCGGAATTAATGACATCACTACCGATTCCAGTAAGCCGAATCGTTCCGCCATTGTTTTCGATAGATCCTGCCTTAATAACACCAGAATTATTAACTGCACTGGAAAATAAATCAGAAGAAACACGACCATCTAATACGACCGAACCAGCTTCAATCTGACCACTATTTAAAACGGCAGCATCAACGCCAAGTTCGTTCGTCAATACTTCTTCATTAATTTTAAGCCCGATAACACCACCTTCATCGAAGGTTAAAATAGCGTCGTTAGCTGCCGACAAATTTACTAAACCCGCACTAACTAAAGTCCCGGTGTTTTGTACACTTTCACCAAGCAGAACAATACCGTTAGAAGCATTAATAACACCGCTAGTGATTACATAACCGTCTCCGTTTGAATCCGCTTCAAATTGTAAGTCACCATTTAAAAAAGCATCTGTATTGACTGCGAGTCCACTTACAACCAAGCCACCAACATTTACCGTAGAAGAGCCAGTAAATACCACGCCTGAAGAGTTAACCAAAACAACGTAGCCATTGGCCTCAATATTTCCAGATATTGTGCTAACTTGGTTATTTAAAACATTATTAACGGCTACTGACTGAGAATTTGGCTGTACGAATACAACACTCTCATTGGAATTAACATCAAAACTTGCCCAGTCGATAACAAGTGAATTTGTATTTTGATTAATTTGAGTCGTATTAATACTTTGATCAATACTACCTTGACCACTGACAATATTCCCACCGGTTGGTCCGGCCATAGCAACAGGAACAATAGCATTCGCCAAAAAAACCCCAGCCGCAATTTTCGAGGGAAAACGTTTTCGCCAAAACCAATTATTGATACGAAAAGTAAACAAACCTTTCGTGGAATTATTGGTATTCACTTGAGTAGAAGTGTTATTTAACGAATCCATGTGAGCCATCAATATTTTCTCTGATTTTCCAATGATAAGAGTTTGTTATAAATTGAGTAACGAAACGCTCATCAACGTATAATTTTAAATAGAAACTGCGTTATAAAAACAAGCAAACAATTATTTGCGCTATTTTTAAAAGAAATAAGTAAAGTCAGCGAACACCTTAAGATTACGAGGTGAATCCAATAGCGACTCATCAGATTCACGTTGACCGATAGGCTTAGCAATACTAAGTTGTGTGCTAAACTGGTCAGCGTAATTAAACTTAATTAAGAACCCAGCCGAGGATAGGCCAACAAAGTTATTTTTATCACCATCTTCAAAAGTATTTTGAATGCCTGCCGCGGCGTCATAAAAAATTGCGGTTTGAAGGAAGTCAGTTAACCTACCGCCGCCAGGAAAGTCGAAATCAATCGAACTAGGGAGATTCCAATACCACTCAGCACCTAAATAAAAGGCAGAATCTGCAGAGAAGTCTCTAACGGTGTAACCTCTGACCCCTTGAGCGCCACCTAAAACTTGTTGTTCATAAGACGGCAAACTGAAATCAGAATATTGCCAACTGGTTTTAAGTAATAACCGGCTGGATATTTCTGTGTAGGGAATAGGCACAAATATAAATGATGTTGAATTACCTTCTAGTTTAAAATACTCACTGCCTCTACCTGATTCAATATCACTAATTAACTTACCGTACTGAAAGTTAATATCAAACGCATTCAACGCACGTATTTTTGAACTCAACCGATCACCAACTAAACCGAAGTTAAATCCCACAGCATGGTCATCTTGCAAAAATGAATCGTCCACTGCATCCAGCTCAGTTAATTTGTCGGTGATAGTGAATCGACCAAGCAAATTCTTTGAACGACTTCGAATAAACTTATGATCTAAACCTGCAGAGATAATCCTATTTGACCCCTCAATATTGAGAAATGAAAGCGCAGGATCATCTTCATCAACAACATTAAACTCAGTTTGATCAATCGCAAGCCTAGCTCTTGTCCGAACGTCAATTACAGGGAAATCATAGGACAATTGGAATAATTCGGATTCTTCAGGCTCGAAAGATTTCATGAGAGCGACATTTAAATGATCTCCGAAACCCAAAGGATTGTATAAGTCGGTAATCGCAAAAAGGCGGTTTTCACCGGTAAATGTTGAACCGTAATTGTCACTTCTCAATGCATATCGTGAACTCGCTTCTCGACGCACATCGATATGCAACGTTGTTTCTCCTACTTCTTCCCCACTAGAAAAAGAACCATAAACTTCTAAACCAGGGTAATCATTTAATAAATAAATACCCTCTTCTATTCGAGCTTGATTTACGATCTTGCCATTATCTTTAACAAAAGGACTGGCAAGCAATGCATGAGAATATCGTTTGCCCCCTTCTGTTTGAACATCCCCTTGAACACCCTCAAGAACAGCTAACTTAACAATACCGTCGTTAACATCTTGGGCTGGCACATAAACTTGAGCCAGAAATAATCCATGAGATCGATAATAACGCTGTAAGCGACGGGCAATTTCATTCAATCCAGTAATACTGATGCCTCGTCTGGATCGTTGCTGGAACAGCAAATCCACTAAACCTTCGAGATTCTTTCCTCTTAAATTACCAGGTTTAGACAGTGCTTCTATTGATGCCAGATAGCTACCTAATCCGTCCAGTTCTTCAGCAGTAAAACCGTGCTCGCCACGCTCTTCTTCCTTCATTAACTCCGTACGCCACTGCTCAACTTGTTCGCGCACATCTTCTTCCGTAATTCCCAATTCCGGAAAAACTGGCAAGGACTCGAAATCAATCGATTTAACATTAATTCGAAGTTCTTCATCCCGTTCACGAACACTGGATATATTAGTGTCGTTTTTCGGAGCGGAACTTTCTGCAGTGCGATTACGGTATTCAGCCTCTAAATCTCGGTCGTTAATTATATGTAATCGACCATCGTTAGAAGAACCAAAACTTGGGCCGAAATCAGTTTGGGCCAATGAATACTGAGGAAGGCAAACTGTAGCTGCACTCAGCAATACCGAAGAAATTTTTTTTAATTGCATGAAAAATCCTTTTCTTACACTTTTCATGATTAATTTACTAAACGTACGACTCGGAAACCGGTCAGCGAATCCACAGTCCCTTTATAATCTTTAACTGTGTCAACCGTGCACCGAGACATAGGATCCTTGATGCTTCCGCCCACAATTTTATAATCTGATCCCGATTTAACGATCTCTTGGGCATTTCCGGAATAATTCACAAGGCCGTAGTCGTTTCCGGTTCCCGTATCTACAGTAACTAAACTTTCACCTTTAACGATTCCGTTAAATCGCAAATAACAATTACGGTTAGGATCTTCAACCTCATCTCTACCACGAGCAGCGGCTTGCCACTCTTCAATAGATGGAAGTCGGTATTGAAATCCGGTAATTTGTGACAACCAGTTAATGTAGGAGGCAATTAGATCTAGGTTCAGACCAGTGACTGGCAACGCATTTTCATCAACATTACACTTACCCGTAGAATTACAGAAATAAGAAAAATCCTTATTGCTGACTTCATAACGAGAAACAGCAAGCTTCACATCGATGTCATTTGCAGAAGGAACAACCACCATTAATGGAGGACGACCGTTGGCAGAACTTGGATCTCGGCAAGGTCGGCCAGACCCAGTTCTCACATGTCCACAGTAGTCGATGACAATCTTATTTAAATCATTTGCGTAAGCAGGAAAAACAATACTTGAAGCAGTTAATATTCTATTAGCTTTAATTGGGTTTCTCTTTGCTACTTGCTGGACACAAAAAGAAGAACGGTTAACCAAAGTTTCTTCAACGGACGAAACTTCCTTTGGGTATTTGCTACGAAAAGCATTTAACGTTGACGCGGGCACACCAGCTACATCTAAGTCTTGATGGCACTCAAATTCCTTAAACAAATTTGTTCTATCGACCGTTAACTGACGCTGATATTCCCTTGCAGCAGCTTCACGCTGAATCCTCTCCTCTCGCCGTTTTATCGCGAGCAAACGCTGCTCCTCGGCTTGTTGACGAGAGAAACCTTCATTTGATATACGTTGCTCAACAATTGCTTTTTGACCAACGACCGAATCTATATTCGTGTTGGAAATCGACCAATATCGAGATTCTGCAATGTAGACCCCGGCTAGGTCGACACTTTCAGATGCTATAATTAGATCAGCATCCGATAAATCTCCAACCTTAAGTTTTTCCTCGGCTAAAGATAAAAATTTATCAGAAGCAGCGCTACGGTAACTTTCAATTAATAAAGGGTCATGATTATTAAATGCTGCGTATTCTGCAAACAGAAGCTCCGATTCTTCTTTCCAATCATCACGCAAAATACTTCTATCAAGTTCTTGCTGTGTAAATCGCCGTTCTAATTGCTGTTGAATACTTTCAAACTTTTGTTTCTCAACAGCAGCTTGTTCTCTAATTCTGGCAGATTCAACTAATTCAGCTTCTCTTTTTTGAACTTGATAATAAACTCCACCGCCAAGCAAACCAATGACTGTAGCAGCAGCAAAATAAACCAGAGGATTAGTGCGTTTTTTAAAAAACTGAGCAACAAACTCATCGACTGTTGCGGTTCTTTCTGCACGACGAATTTTTAATGCTTTTTCCAGCGCTTGCCACTGATCTCGTGTTAAGAATTTAATGCGCTGAGGTACAGGAAGATTTTTCTTGTTTGCAGGCTTTCTATCGTAGGGGTGGCGGCCTGTGAGCATCTCATAAGCGACACACGCTAGCGCGTATACATCGTCACTCGGGTCTGGAGCTTGGCGCTCAAACATCTCGTAGCTAGCGTATGCCGGGGTTAAAGCTGACAGGGTTCCAGCGTCGTAAGTATCTTGAGTTCTATTTGTCGTAGTTACTTTTGAAGTATCATCGCCATCGAACTTGTCAGAAATTGGCTTAGTCGGTTCTGACGTTGAGCCAGCGCTTTCTGCCGCTACCCTAGCAATACCAAAATCAAGTACTTTCGCAAGGCCAGAATCAGAGACAAATATATTCCCAGGTTTAAAGTCCGAGTGAATAATTCCATGAGAATGTGCGTAAATCAAAGCACTGGAAATATCTTTGATAATCCCAATTGCTTGTTCATGCTCAAGACCAGTTCCCGATGTATCTCTTAGCAACTTATCCAATGGCGCACCTTGTAAGTACTCCATAGTCATAAATACTGTTTCACCGTCACGATCGAAATCGTATACCGTAACAATATTGGGGTGAGCCAGTGTTTGAGACTTTTGGGTTTCTCGTTGTAACGAGATAAATGCATCAGGGTGCTTTTTAAAATCGTCATTTAATAATTTAACGGCTACGTAAGGATTTAAATCATTAGCTTCAATTTTACGTCGATCAACTGCTCGCCAGACGGAACCCATACCGCCTTCGCCAAGCAAGTTTTTTAATTCAAAACGATTTCTAATGACACGCGAAGATTTTCCGCCAGATGTAGAATCTTTAGGCGTTGAACCTAACGGTTTACGCTCATACGTTTTTGGTGGCTGAGCCGATTCGGAAATAATGGTTTTATTTGAATCCGGCAATACATTACTGTTTTTATTAACGACAACAGTAGCGTCTGAATTCACAAGAGACGACTGATTTTTGGCAACAAAATTAGAATTCGATCTTGAAGGAGACCGTGAGCTAACTGCTTGATTTTCGATTTTCCTAGAAGGGGCAGTTTTATTTTTTTTTATCGGAGACGATGATTTTGAACTGGTAGAATGTACAACTTCAGAAGTTAAAACAACAGTATTATCATCGTCCTCATTAGCACTAACCCTTTTTTCCAAAACTGTAGTCTGGCTTTCAGACAAACTGATTTCCTCACCCACTTTTTTATCGTTTGAGGCAGTACTATCATTTTTGAGATTGTTTTTGGTGCCTTTTAACATCCCATTTCCCAGCTATAAAAATTAATTTAAATTATGCTTCCGTTCACATCAGAACAACCGATCAACAAACAATCTGTATCAATAAATGTTGGTACAATCCAAAATTTGTTTTAACTCTAAAATAGAAAACCCTGTAGACTTCTAATTTATTATTTCTTATAGAATTATCAGTGTCCGTTTTTTATAAAAATCCCACAAAGACTAAAGATAAGTAAAGAACCACTAATAGCTGCACTTAAATCCAATAACAGTTCAGCCCATAAAACCAAAAACACCTAAAAGTGCTCTAGCATCAGGTGCTTTGAGCCAGAAGAACAGATTCAATAAGCGACAACTAAAAACAACACAGACTACTAATCCTACCACGCTAAAGTCGATATGGAAAAGTTATTACTGATGGAAACAGTGAGGATCAAAAATCAAAGAAGGGAGTAATCTAAAAACAGTCGAAAGTGGTCTGAAAGAAGCTTGGCAAGCGGAATTTTATATCAAATGGATTGTTAGAAAAGTTTTGATATCAAATAAAGCAATATAAGAGTCTTTTAGCGTAAGCTTAATTACAGTAACCATCAGTGAAACAAAACACTAAACTTAGCACTTAACAATCAATTCAAAAGCACAACCAATACAAAAGTTTACTTCTAACCCAACTAAAGCACCCCATCTCCACCTGCAGCGAGATCAGCTCCTTGACGAAGTGCAAATGCCATTTGCTCACTGGGTGCATCCGGATTGATAAATGCCGCTGCAAGTGAAACTGAGCCAGCCACAGCATGAGCGTATAGATACTTGGGAGGCAAAATCTCAGGCTCACCTTCTTTCGCCATACTACCGGTGCACCAACTGGCAGCCATTGCGGCCCAACTTGACGGGGTTTTGGATTTAGTCACCTCAGCGAGCTTTTTACACCACAAACGATTTTCTTCAGTGGGCTTTAAAGCCCAAGCTTCAGCGGCAATAAGTGCATCTATGTTAGGTTGATCAGCATCAGGCTTTTGAGCTTGGCGCGAGGCCAGGCACGACCACCACACAGCTTCACGTTTTGGCAAGGCGTGAGCAAGCAGCTTAATAGCATCATAATAAAGACCAGCTTTCTCTAGAGCTTCGACATTAGCTTTAGTAGTTGCATCGGGGACAACGATCTCCGAGGCTTCATCACTAACCTCAAATTCCGCAAGCAACGGCGCCGCTGAAATTTCGTTAACTCTAGTCCATTCTGTCATATTAAAACAACTCTAAATCAATTGAGATCGTACAAATAAATTGGATAACATGCGCTAAAAAGATGCCAAATCAAGCGCCTGCACATTTTCATAAATCAAATATCAATCTATGTAAAGCACAACTTCGAACAACACAGCTTTTTCACTAGACCGTGTTAGTAATAGTTAATTGATAAGTGTGACCCCACCTTTCAAGGTTAGGGTTCCACCACCTTTTACTGTGGTCGAAGCACTGCCGTTAGCCTCGATTTGTATTCCTTTAATCGTAATCCCCGAAGGAGTCATCTCAATACTACTCCCGCCACAAACTAATTTTATAGATGTGTTCGAGGTTATTTTGATAGCACCCTTTACTGTCGTTGTTTGGGTGCCTTTTGATACTTTGAGTTCATGATTACCCGAATCAACTTTATAGGTTTGATTACCCTTGCTAACCGTGGTGGCTTCATTACCCTCAAGTATGGTGATAGTACGATTATTTTTTACTTCCAACGATTGATCATTTTCAATCTTAGTAGATTCATCATTGTGAATAAGGATATTTCGATCTTTACCGGCTTCTAAATAAATTTCTTCTTCACCGGGCTTATCATCAAACCGCAACTCATTGAAAGCACTATCTTCATAAATAGATTTCCAACCGCTTTGTGTTGCTGTGTAATTGGGACCAACATTTGTACCATTATACAAAGCGCCCGTAACGATAGGCCTATCAACATCACCGTCAATATAAGTCACAATGACTTCTTGACCGATACGAGGGACAAAATTAGCTCCCCAATTTTTGCCTGCATAAGACTGAGCAACTCGTACCCAACACGAATTTTGAGCAGAATTCCACGGAAAAATGACTTTAACCTGAGTGTATTCATCTTTTGAGGAAGCGGCAGCCGTAGCCCTTACTTCTTTGATAGTGGCTGTCTGCGGGTGATAAATCTTAACTTTGTGAGCCGGAGCCATCGGGCGTGGCATGACCTTTTCGGGAACACAAATAAATTCATTGGTGTAACTTGAGTCTGTTTTATTGGAATCTGTAACGGTGAGATTTACAGAAACGAGGAGATATTTACCATTTTCAGATTTTAGAGCACTGTGCTCAAAACCAAACTTTCCACCCGCAGAAAAGACAGAGCAATCACTGATCCCATTTGCTGTATCGAATACCTGCTCATTTGCTTCCAGTAGCTTAGCAAGCAGATCTTTATTGTAGGACTCGTCAAATTTATGCGTAGTTTCCTTGTCCTTTTGAAACTTGTACATTCCATGATGACGCATAACAAACTTATTTACGTCGTTTAGTTGAGAATCTGTTTTATCCGTTTGCTTGTTGTCGACCGCTGGGGCGTATTCGTTATAATCCGTAAATTCAACACCGCCAATATGATATTCTGTGTTTCTACGCCAAGTAACAACGCTATTTTGCATTGGATCTGAACCACCACCACTGTAGGGAATGGTTGCTGTCTCACAGTCGTAGAACCCACTAACTTCATCCACCAAAACCAGTTCATGGCCTGACTCTGAGTGTTTAAAATAAAACGCTATACCCTCTTCAGCCAACAATCGCATAATGAAGGCATAATCGGTTTCTTCATACTGGACACAATATTCTTTTGTTAAATACTTTCCAGACAGTTTTTTACTTAATTTAACAAAAGAAGAATATTCACCGAGAACTTCTTCTATGATTTTTACGGAATCTTTCTCGTGAAACACTCGATTGTTTGACGATAATGAAGTGAACCACAAACCAGGGACTAAGGTTAAACTGTAAGCACGTAAACCTGCAGGATCGACATCTGCCTTACTAAAACCATTTACATAAGCGTGAATAATCCGGTCTTTAGAGGCACCTTCGTAGTGTATTTTGAGAGATAGAGCCTTTCCGACTAAATCTTTTTGCTCAATCTCATGATTGTCAGAAAGGATGGAAACTGAGAACTGGAATAAATCAGAGATTCGCTCATTACCAGATAAATGGGTGACGATAAAAGCATCTGCACCTAGCGGGCTTTGCGCCTGTATTAAACGGCGATCCTGATTAAGCATATTATATCCCTACACAACGAATTGTACCTTTGCAGCTTACAAACACTAATCTTAAGTTTGAACTGCACAAGGAAGACCCTAAATACTATGACAATCAAAGAATTGAAGTGAACAGTTTTTTAGGAATTTCTCCAAAATATTGAGCTTTAAAAGTAAAAGCCACCAGATACTTGACGAAATTCACAAAAATTTGGGCACTATAAATTTAAATCTTAGAAGTTAAAACAATACAGCGACAATAACCAAATAAAAGTAAAACTATATCATCCAGATTAATTATCGAACTTGTTTAACGCAAAAGCGGCAGTTTTAACTGCCGCTTTTTCTCCAACTTTACCAAAAAACTTAAAGTGGAGTTGCAGTGGTAAGGTCGTAACCAACACGCATATTGGTAGTATTTTTGTGTGTTTTATCAGCGTGAGTCAAGTCAGCTTCGATACGAGAGAAAGCAAGAGAAACGCTCTCTTGTGGAGCACCGCCAGCTGCTGCAGTGATGGAGTAAGATGAGATAATAACATCTTGCATAGTGTAGGTAGCGTATTTCTCTACAGAGCTAGCGCCAGTTTGAACCACGTGAATCTCAACAACAACACCTTCATCACCGGTTACAGACTGCTTGAATAGACCGCCAGAAGCAGCGTCTAGGTTTTTGCTTACAGTAACCTCACTGATGCTTGGGCGAGTTGCTTCACGGTTAGCCATTGCACCAGGCTCCATGTTAATGCCACGACCTACACCGAAAGAAAAATGATCAACTTCAATCCAATCTTCGTAACCTTGAGCAGTTACATTACCTTTAGGAGAGTTAGAGTTAAAGTTCATGTAAATAGCCATGATAATTCCCTTACATTACGTTAGTTAGGTCTAACAACAGTGTTAGACGATAATAATAGAAACTGGTATTTCACTTTGAGTACTGACTCACAGTGAATATCAAAGCGATCAATATCGCGTTGTCGAGTTAAATTAAAACACCAGATTACGTAAAAAAAAACCGTGATTTTTAATTTTTAAATCCACTCTGACACTATTAAATTCAGCACCCACTCAATACAAACACCAACAAACGAAAGCATGTGATCGAGCCTAAGAGAATCAAAAATAGAGATTAAGAAGAGGATTAATAGAAAGGCAAAGCTCGAGCAGACTTTTTCCAATAAATTTTAATACGAAAGTTTAAAAAGACTATTTTTTAAGCAGCGCATATAAAAGTAAGCGTATTTACAAGAATCCAAACCACGTAATTAGTTAGATTTGAAAATACTTCTAATACCAAAAGGGATAAATTGACTCTGACCCCTTTTAACCGCCCCGAAAATTAGAAAGATGACACTATTCACACTTTTTAGGCCGACCTCGGCGTAAAGGCCGCACTCTCTGATTGGTAATTCGCTCGATTTGATCTTTGAACTGGTCACCACCTAATACTTGCCCAAGCTTTATGGTTTCTGCAATAAAGTCAAATAACCGCTTATCAAAACGATACTTAAACAATGCTCGGTAATTTTCCGCTCTCTCCGGACGAGATTCACCAAGCTCAATATACAACTTATGATCCACCACCAAGTGGCTCTCCATTTCATTGATATGATAATTAAAGCTTGACCATGGGTACTCTTCAGGAGAGTGCACCAAACCTGAAAACATCGGTTTAAGTTCCACGTATTGATAGCAACTTAATAGATAAGCATGAGAATCTATAAGGCTTGACTTGTATCTACCTCCCCAGATAGTTCCAGATCTCTTGTATCTGTGATTGACATACTGAACATATCGACGCCCCAATGATTGCATCATCGATGAAATACTCGACCCCAGATTAGGCGTAGCAATGATCTGGATCATACCGGGCAGAAGGCAGTACGCGTGAACCTGAACTTCATATTGATCCGCAGCAATTTTCAAACTTTGGAGATAAAACTCATAATCCTCCTCGTCGTAAAAACACGGGAGATTATTGTGCCCAATCTGAACGATGTGTTGAGGAATTCCGGGTACGTTAAGGCGCAATGGGCGAGGCATGATACTTTTTAATAATCCATTAATTTATTCTATTTTTGACTAGAGTTAGATAAAAATTCAACCCTACCCTCAAATCAAGCAAAGAAGCATGCTGATCAAAATTCAAACACAGCTCACACAAACAATTTTATAGTTAAAACAAATAAAAAAAAATTTTTAATAGGCATTGGTACTAACTACCAAACTTATACTGTCCAGGTGAACCAGTTACAATCTAAACAAATAATGACAAGTCGATTTTAATTTTCAGATCAAGCAACAGCATGATATTAATAAATCATGATCGGTAACGTTGCAATGAGTGGTTTTCACGAACACAAAAACTTAAACGATCATTCAAAAATTAATGTTTCAAGTGCGACTAATTTGTCATTACTCTCACTACCGATAACAAACATAAGAACAGTCGGATGAAAAAACCAAATGGAATTACAAGCACTATTTCAGCAATAGTTGACGTTAAACTTAATAAAATAAAATTCACAATCGAAGTATGCTATCAACCTCTCTGATTAAAGGTACTCACAAAGCTTTACGATAATTTATAATTATCAAACTCATGTTAACAGACAGATGATTTGCCAACAGGAAGGATTACCAAACAACTTCGTTAAATGAAATCATGTTAGATTTTAATTTATTAAGAAAGTAAGTAAACCAGTCTTCTATGGATAAGATTCGATCATTATGCCAATGCCGCACCTAAAATCAGCAAAGCACAGCTGCAAATATCCCAGATTTAATTTATTCCGATCAAGAAACCGTTTTGTAAGATCATCTATTTACCTCTGTTGTTTCATTCATGTTAGTCTAGGTTCTTGATTTACTTTGGAATTCTACAACTTATGTATTGAAATTCTCTACATTTCAATAAATATTTGAAACATCTACGAAAACCGATTCCAACTTTTTCGCCGAGATGTTAAAACATTGTACTTAACATATACGCATGCTGTTTCACTGGTAAACTATAGGTCACACCGATGAAGTTAACGCTAATTGTGGTTGAAGCCCCGGAACAGTCAAACATGGCTAACCACACAAAAGTTTTCGAAAAAAATGGCACAATCGGGCGCTCAGAAAAAAGTACGTGGGTATTACCAGATACCAAAAGGGTTTTGTCCTCAAATCATTTACACATTTCCGTTGATGGCGATCAATGCACCGTCACAGACACGAGCACCAATGGCACCTCTCTCAATGAAGCCAATAATCTATTAAGCAAACAAACACCACACCCCCTTAATAATGGCGACGTTATTATTGTCGGAGAGTACAAGTTAAAAGCCGTCATTGATCAGCCTCAACAATCTGCCGCTGCACCGTCGAACGGGTCCGTGCTCGACAACTACGACAAAACAACGTTCGCAACGAGTGAATCTGCAAGCCGGTCTCAATTGGAAAAAAATGCGGAAGGGTTAGATAAGTATTTAGATTCATCTCAACCCTCTCAACCATTAAAAGACGAACAAGGCGGATGGGCGCAAGACTTTGGAGCGTCCAACTTTGGCTCTCCAGATTTAGGGGATCAAGCCAATCTTGATCCACTCGCATCGCCTTCATCGCCGCAACAAACGCCTAATTTTGGATTCGAATCTTCAAATTCTGACTCTTTGGGACTTAATGATCAAAGAAGTGGTTTCAGTCAAGATCCATCACCACAATGGAATCAAAATGACGATTGGTGGAAAGACGGATCCTCATCGGATCAATCCCCATTAATCAACGAAAGAGTCAACAAATTTAAAGTTGAAGAGGATCCATTTGCTCGCAATCAAAGCGATCAGCAAAACCAGTTATTCGCCCCAAACACAGATAATCACGCTTTTACCGCAAATACACCTCAAGACAGTCGGAGCAACCAGCAACCGGCAGACTACTGGGGCAATAACTCAAATCAAAATCCGGCACTTGCTCCGGCAGAATCAGGTTTGGGAATCGATGACGACCAACCAGGTTTTGTTCCCAAAGCAGAATCAAGCACTACTGCTAATCCAAATGAATCGTTTGGCTTTAATTCGCCGCCCAATATTAATCAAGCGCCTGAAGCAGCACCACAATTCGATATTCCCCAACAGACCGCCTCCATAGATTCAGCACCGTCTAACGCCGAACAACAATGGTATGGCTCCGAAACAAATCAAGCCTCTTCGCCACCATTCGGACAAAATAATGCGCAGGCTCCATTTGGCGCAAACGCACAACCGGAAGCACCTCAGAATTTTTACGGCAACGACAACCCTCACGTAAATTCGCATCCGCCTCAAACATCCAGTGCGCCCTATGAAAGTTACGGCCAAAATCCGCACCCTGGAAGCGGTTATGGCAACACACCTCATCCAAACGCCAGACAGCAACACCCAGGTGCACAGTTTTCACAACAAGGAATGCCAACCCATTCAACGCACTCCCAGCAGCAAGCCCCTCAAGACAGTGCCAAAGAATTGGCCAAGTTGCTAACACTAGAATGGTCAAACGTTACCCGACCTGAAGATTTACTCTCTGACAGCGCCGCAATGATCACTGAAACCATTAGACGTTTAATGGATTTATTGCGAGCCAGAAGTGCGGTAAAAAATGAGCTTCGGGTAGAACGAACCATGATTGAGACCGTCAATAACAATCCGCTCAAATTTACCACCGACACCTCAGACGCCCTCAATATTATTTTTGAGAAGCAAGGCCGGTCTTACATGTCTCCCAAAGAAACTATTGAAGACAGTTTTGACGATCTTTCTGATCATCAAATCGCGGTGTTAGCGGGAATGCAATCGGCTTACGATGCAATGTTCCGATACTTCCACCCCAGCAATTTGGAGAGAATATTTAAGAACAAAAACAACTTGTTCTCGAATAAGAACGCTATGAACTGGGAATCATTTGTTACTCACTATGAAGAACTCGCCAATGAAAAAGAGCAGACATACGCGCGTATCTTCGGAGAACATTTTGCAGTCGCCTACGAAAAACAGCTTTCTGAACTTAAAAGCGCCCGCTCATTTACCAACCAAAATAGAAATACCTGAGGTTAACTCATGCTTTTATCGCGCACATTTTTTATTGCAGTTTTAGTACTTTTCCTCTCTGGTTGCCAAACAACACGAGAAGTACTCAATTTTGATACAGAGGCAAAGCTTAAATTCAGTGTCTCGCCTGATGTTAATCCCGATCGCGACAAAAGAGCATCACCAATTGTTTTGCGGTTATTTTTACTGACAGATCGCCGTCAATTCGATCGAGAAGACTTTTTAAATCTATTTGAAAATGCCAGCAGTCGACTCGGCAGTGATTTAGTCCGAGAAATCACCTTGAAAGAATTTGCACCTAGCGAAGAACGAATCGAAAGAATCGAGCTCACCGAAGACATCAAATACATCGGTATTATCGCAGAATTCGTCAATTACGAAGATTCAGACCCAATTGATATTGTGGAAATAAAAGAGCACAACACAAACACTTACGATATTCAAATCAATCGCTTATCAATCACTCATCGATAGATATTGATTTAAATAAACAAGGGCTTAAGGATTACCCCGTCTATGTCAGTTTCCAATAAAGTAATTTGGACTGAGGGCATGTTTTTGCGTCCTCAGCATTTTCAACAACAGGATCGTTATTTTGAAAAGTTCATCCAAGGCAAAACAGGTTCAATAGAGAACTTTCCTTGGGGGTTCACCGAACTCACTTTTGAAAATGACGCACTTGCTCAAGGGAAACTCGCGATTAGCAGCATGAGCGGGCTCTTCCCGGATGGCACGCCATTTTCCGCCCCGGAAAACGACCCACTCCCACCACCAATAGAAATTCCGGATCAAATATCCGATGCTACGGTTTTTCTTTGTATTCCCCTGAAAAGAGATGGATTTCTTGAATCGGAGTGGAATGATCAAGAATCCAGTTTAGCGAGATACAAATCGCATAATTTTGATGCTCGCAACAATACGACGGAAGCTGGCGAAACTGCTCGAATTCAAGTGGGCCGATTAAAAGCCCAAGTAAAACTCAGTACCGAAGATTTAAGTGGTTATAGCGTCCTGCCTATCGCATATATTGTTGAATCCTCGCCAGAAAAACCCGTCTTATTGGAGCGGTCTTTTATTCCGCCCGTTTTATCAACGTCCGTTTCATCAAAATTAACGTCTTTCATAGAAGAAGTTAAAGGTTTGCTAAGCAAACGTGCAGAAGCGTTAAGTCACCGCTTAGCCGATAGCGGTCGATCTGGTTCAGCGGAAATTGCCGATTATTTGCTATTACAAATAATTAACCGAGTTGAACCTTTAATAGATTGCCTCAGCCATTTACCAAGACTTCATCCGTACGAGCTTTATAAAACATTAGTGCAACTTTCTGGCGAATTAGCCACGTTTACAACCTCCAGTAAACGCCCAGAAACTTTACCACAATACAAACATAATGATTTGAAAAGCTCTTTCGACAACGTCATGGCCCCGTTAAGACAGTCTCTGAGCACCGTATTGGAACAATCTGCGATTGCATTAGAACTAGTCGAAAGAAAATTTGGTATTCATGTGGCACCGTTAACAGATCGGTCCTTAATCAGCTCGGCATTTTTTGTCATTGCAGTGAAAGCCGATATGCCAGCGGAAATTTTACGGGCTCGTTTCCCCACTCAGGCCAAAATCGCCCCAGTGGAAGTCATACGAGATTTAATAGCAACTCAGCTACCTGGTATTGCTATGCGCCCATTACCTGTTGCTCCTAGACAAATCCCTTTCCACACCGGGTACACATACTTCGAGTTACAGCGCGGCACAGAAATTTGGGAATCAATGTCTAAATCCGGTGGTTTCGCAGTCCATATCGGTGCTGATTTCCCAGGCTTAACAATGGAACTTTGGGCAGTAAGGAATTAATTTATGTCTGATCAAACGGTTATCGTTCCTACACCTGGTGGTGTTCCCAATTCGCCGGGTCCAAACCCAGGCAATGCCGGGATGCATTCTGCGGAGGTGCCTTCATTTAATACAAACATTAAGGTACAAACTGCAATTAACCCTATCGTTCTTGCGGCCAGTAATCTGCTTAATGTAGTCGTAAAATTAAAAACTGAAATAAACCTTCAAGATGTGCAAGACCTGCACAGAAAACTGGGCCAAGAACTTCAGACATTCGACCAAACACTGCGCCAGAAAAATATCGACGAAGAACAAATCATTCGCGCCAGATACCTTCTGTGTACCGTTATTGATGAAACCGTTCTTAACACACCTTGGGGAAGGAACAGCCCTTGGAGCAGCCATTCTCTGCTGAGTATTTTTCACAAAGAAACCTTCGGTGGCGAACGGTGTTTTATGGTGCTTCAAAAGTTACTAGAAAACCCCGGTAGAAACCTAGACCTACTCGAATTGAATTACCTTTGTTTAAGTTTAGGGTTCGAAGGTAAATTTCGTGTTGAGCAACGCGGATTGGAACAGCTCGAGTTAATCAGAGACAACCTCTATCACACCATCGAAAAACACAAACCCGGCTTTAATGCGGATTTATCCGATAAATGGCAAGGTCTCAAAACCAAAGAAAAAAGCTTAACTCAATACATTCCTTTGTGGGTGATTTTAAGTTTTGCGTTAATGATATTGGTGTTTATTTATATCGGATTTAGAGTCTGGATATACAACGATACACAACCCATTACAGAGTTATTAAATAACGAACTCACTGTAAATGCGGTTGAAGTACAAAACAATACAAACAATTAAACCTCACACTACTTTTTAAAGAGATTGCCAAGGAAGCGCTTTATATGAATCGTTTGCGTTCTCTCGTTGTTAACCGTTGGTTCATCGGACTCATCGGAATTACAGCCCTATCACTACTCATATGGTTTGGGCTGGGCTATATCAAATTTGGTAGCGAAAATACGGTTGTCAGCCCAACCGCTAGGCTGATTATCATTGCCTTAATTGTCGTACTTTGGATAGTAATCAACCTTACAATTACCATCGTCAATTTAAAACGCAATCAAGGTCTGGTTGAAGATATGGCTGAGGAAGAAGAACCTCCAGCCAATCCCGACGAAGAGCGAGCTTCCGAAGAAATCGCTGCAATCTCTTCCCGTTTTAACTCTGCTCTAAGCACGTTAAAAAAAGCAAAGTTCAAGGGAAAGAATGGTACAAAATCGCTCTACCAGTTGCCTTGGTACATCATTATTGGTCCTCCCGGTTCCGGTAAAACAACTGCGCTCATCAATTCAGGGCTTCACTTTCCTCTAGAACAAGAATACGGAAAAGAATCCATTGGTGGGGTCGGCGGAACACGAAATTGCGACTGGTGGTTTACCAATGAAGCCGTTCTCATAGACACTGCCGGACGTTACACAACCCAAGACAGTCACCGTGTTATTGATAACACCGCGTGGAATAAATTCTTGGGTATGCTCAAACGTTACCGAAAACGCCGTCCTATCAACGGAGTTATGCTTGTTGTCAGTATGCTGGAGCTAATGTCTACCACACCAGAACAACAACGTCACCAAGCTAAAACCATCCGAACTCGAATTGAAGAACTGCAACAGAATTTAGGCATTCGTTTTCCTATTTACATGACGTTCACTAAAACGGACTTAGTTGCCGGTTTTAACGAATTTTTCAGCACACTTTCTCAAGCAGAACGCGAACAAGTGTGGGGAATGAGTTTCGATTCAGAACAAGCGCAATTTGCAAGCAAGAATTTAAGTGAATTCTCTTCTGAATACGCAAAACTTATCGAGCGCCTGAACGAAAGAGTACTTCTTAAAGTTCATCAAGAACGCAACGTGGATCGACGCAACTTAATACTTAACTTTCCACAACAAATGGAAAGTATGTCTTACGTATTAAACGACTTTTTAACTCAAGTCTTCGAACCCAACAATTACGCCACAACGCCAATGTTGCGCGGCGTTTACTTTACTAGTGCGACACAAGAAGGCTCGCCCATCGACCGAATGATGTCGTCCGTTTCGGCATCATTTAATCTTGAGCGAAAACAATCAGTTGTCCAACAAAATACCGGTAAAAGCTACTTCTTAACACGCCTACTCAATGATGTTGTTTTCCCAGAGTCTGAATTAGTTGGCGTAAACAAAAAAGTTGAAAAAGCTACTCAGTGGTTCCGTCGTGGCACCTTTGCCACAATGGCTATTGCGTTGGTGGGTTCAACGGTAACCTGGGTGGGTACAGCAACATCGAGCCGATCGGCCATGTCGGAAGTTAGAGATAACTTAGGCACCTACCGATCAGCAGCCGTTGAAAATCCTGAGCCGAAAACACCTCAACAAGCGTTAAAAGTTATCGACCCGCTTTACCAAGCGTCTCTTATTTACGACAGCGACGAACACGGTTGGCTTAATAACTTAGGTATGTACGATACCAACGTAGATAACGCAGCAGACAATCTATTCGAAGACAAACTCGCTTCAGTTTATATGCCTGCCATCGCTCGCGATCTAGAAGTCAAACTTGAGAACACCAATGCACAAGATGGAAACTTGGCAAAATACCTTGAGGTGTACCTCATGTTGTTTGATACCGAACGCCAAGATCGTGACTATATCAACGAATTCATGACCCGAATGTGGGATCAAGAATTTAAAAATGACGAAGAAACACGCGTAAATCTTGCGAGAAATCTAACACTTGCTCTCGAACAAGACACGATTATTACCGACAAATCGCTCAACGAAAGAGTTGTTTCTCGAAGCCAAAATAAATTGAGAAACATACCTCTAGCAGAACGGTTGTACTCGGTTCTTAAAGTACGCCCAGACATGAACCAATCATTTGATATCTACCGAGATATTGGCAGTGATTCCGCCAAAACATTTGGTTTGTCCGATCAAGATTCGGTGTTTTTCGTACCTAAGCTATTTACGGCCCAAGGTTACAAAGATGTTGATGTAAGCCCAAATTCCAAACTTATTAAAGAATTAAAAGAGGACCTTTGGGTATACGGAACAGAAGAAGATGACAGTAATTCTTCTGTAGATTTAGAGCGAGTTAGCCAAGATTTAGAAAGGCTTTACACCTCTGAATACACTCTTTATTGGCAGGATTATTTAAACAAATTTAAAATACAGAAGTTTTCATCCATCCGTGACGGCGTCGCAACATTGGGTAAACTCTCGGATCCGGTTTATTCACCACTATCAGCAATTGCCGATATTGCCGCTGAAAATACCGATATCGTGAAAAATGAACGCCGCAGAATTCCTTCTACTGGCAGTATTCGAATTCCCGTAAGCAATCAAGCTCGCGCGGTTGGCAATGCCGCGGCAGGTGCAATCAATGATGCCATTGAGAAACACAACCCGCCGACACCGATGGACATTCGCTTTGCTGAACTGCACAAAGTGTCATTCCCGCTCAACGACGCACCGCCTGTGGCTAAAGAGTACTTAACCTCAATTGCGGCCGTGCATCAGTTTTTTGTGGAACTCGACAGCTCGCCAAGCCCTACACAATCTTCCTTCGATTACGCCAAAGCAAGATTCCAAGGCTCGTCAAACGACGCTATTCAAACACTTTACTACCAGTCAGAACGAGCGCCAGAGCCCTACAAAACTTGGTTGAAAGACATTGCAGATAACAGCTGGAGCGTCGTCGTTGCAAACGCACATCAACACTTAAACAATGTCTGGCAGGCGCAGGTTTATAACACCTACGACCGAACCTTGAGAAACAAATACCCATTGGTTTCAAACAGTTCTCGAGAATCCTCAATGCAGGATTTCAACGAGTACTTCGGCCCCGGTGGTCATTTACAGAACTTCATCAACGATTCCGTAAAACCCTTTGTTAATACTAACAATTGGCGTCAGCGTAGCGTTAACGGCCGCTCGATTGGTTTAAGCAATGAAGCTATTCGACAATTCAGACAAGCAGAAACAATAAGAAAGGCATTTTTTGCAAGTGGCAACAATGCGTCGTTCAGTTTTAAAGTAAAAGCCGATCAGCTAGACCGTGGTGTTCGTTTATTTACTTTCGAAACCGGCAGTTTCTCTTACGAATATTCTCATGGACCGCGGGTTACCAAATCCATTGACTGGGTAGGCGGTGAAAGCTCCAGAGCTCGAATTATATTCGAAGATTTAAATCAAGAGTCCCACCAAGAAGCCTTTGAAGGCGACTGGGCTCTGTTTAAATTATTAGATGATTCTGAAATCAGTAATCGAGGCAACTCGTCAGAAAAAGTTGTCCGCTTCCTAACCTCAGGCAGAACTGCAGAATTTGTATTTACACCTGACGACAGCGTATCACCGTTGGATATTTCAATTATAAGAAAATATCGAGCGCCGTCGTCACTCTAGAAATAAAGACTGAGCCTACCGCCATCTGTTTTTAGTTGGCGGTAGGCTCATAGATAAAAACACATCAAGAACTATCAAATATAAAAGTCTGAGTATATTGCATGCAACAATCGGTCGGAATTTTTGGAAAACTGCCAGCACACGGTGATTTTATTGACCGAGGTTTGCCATCGTCTTTTATCTCCATTTGGGATGAGTGGCTACAACGATGCATTTCCTCTAGCCAATCGAGGCTTGGCAATCAGTGGTTAGATTACTACCTTGTCGCCCCTATCTGGCGATTCGTATTGACGAATGGTGTCATCGACAACAATCAATATATCGGCATTGTTATGCCCAGCGTGGACAGCGTTGGTCGTTATTTTCCCCTTACCATTGCTCACAAAATACAAGCATCGGAAAATCCGTTTATCGCTTTATCCGAACCTTCATGGTTTCAGCATGCAGAAAATACAGCCATTAATGCACTCAATCATCGAGAAAACATTGACGACATGTTTCGTCAACTCCAAGGTGTAAAGCCCAACGCTCAAAACAACACTCAGGCAAACTTTCAGAATCAACGCGGGCAGTATGCTTTTCTTTCCATCAATGCATATACCTTTACAGATTTATACTCCGAGCTTTTATTCAAATCACGACTAAATGATATGCCGGCCTTCTCCCTTTGGCATCAGAATAACCAAAATGAAAGTCATAAATATTTTGAAAGTGCCGGTTTACCAAGCCCCGACGTATATACGATGATGATTTCTGGGTCTTGGTGAGATGATTAATATTAAAAATTGCACTAAAACAATTAGTACGAAAGAGATTTAAGCAACGAAATGTTAAATCAGTGTATTTGTTATGTTCTAGGACTGATTTTTTTCTTAAACTGCATACTATCGCTACGTTGAGAGAACCAATAAATAACGCACAAGGATTGCTTTTAGATGTCACAATACAGTTTTAATTTGGAAGAACTTCTGACGCCCATTGAAGGTGAAAAGCCAGAAGGTAACGACATCCGCTTGGACTCCTCTGTCCAATCAAGCTATTACACCATCAAAGATGCTCGTAATGGCGCACGTGCATTAGAAAGAGAGCATCAATTCGATGCCGACGTCGACCTCCTATCGCCTTGGTACACGGTCGCTGAACTTGCCGAACAGATACTTAAGAACGAATCGAAAGATTTAGAAATCAGCGCATGGTTTGCAGAAGCATTGGTTCGAATTGACGGTATTCATGGCTTAAAAAACTCCATCGAACTGATCAATGGCGTCGTGGAAAACTTTTGGGAAGGACTCTACCCAGAACCCGATGAAGATGGACTGGAAACCAAGGTTGCACCTATTTCTGGATTAGGGGATGGCCCGAGAGGGACTCTATTAGCGCCCATGCGCTCCATGCCCGTAACCCAAGATTTAACCGGCGAGGAATTCACCTTTTGGCAGTACCAACAAGCTCGTGATGCCTCAAAAATTACTGACGAAAAAGAACGCCAATCCCGTTTTGAAACAATGGGATATTCCTTTGAAGACGTTGAAAATGCGATTAAAGCTTCGGGAGCCGAGTATTATATTTCTCTAGTAGACGCTTTAGAGACAACCGCAGAAACCTATAAAACGCTCAACAATACCTTAAGAACACACTGCGGTGCCGACGCTCCACCCAGCAGCCAAATCAGTAAATTACTAGAAGAGTTGGTTCGCACCACGCGCTTCTTAAGCCAAGATTTAATAGACGCCTACAATGCGCAACAAGCTGCCACAGCCGCTGTTGAAGATTCCCCAATCGAATCCAGCTCAGATGTTGCCGCTGTAAATTCTAACGCAACAGCTACGGTACAAATCAGCCAAGCACAAGTACCGGTAGGTGCAATTACAAACAGAGAAGATGCCCTAAAACAGCTTTCTCTTATTGCCGATTATTTTCGTATGTACGAACCCCACACGCCCTTGGCCGCAACGCTCGATCGCGCAGTCCAGTGGGGACGTATGACACTACCAGAATTGATTATGGAATTAATTCCAGATCAAACAGCAAAAGCTCTCTACTCACAACTAACCGGAGTAATTACCGATGGTTCTTCAACAGAAAAATATATACCTCCACCCCAGGTGACCCCTACAAGCTCAAGTAATCAAACCACTGAACCCGTTGCGGAAGCACCTGCGGCGCCGGAAACAAGCGCACCGCAAAGTCCTGAACCACAATCCTCAAACACTAATTTAGGTTGGTAGTAGAGAGCCAATTTTTTAACGAATTTTAATGGAAGGATAAAACTATGTCTGAAAGTATCCATAACAAACTCAAAAGAGTTCGTAAACCACGTGTACACATCACTTACGATGTCGAAACTAACGGTGCAGAAGTTAAAAAGGAATTGCCTTTTGTTGTCGGTGTAATGGGTGACTATTCAGGTGACAATACCGAAGCAAAGCGCCCTTTAAAAGAACGTAAATTTGTACAGATCGACCGCGACAACTTTAACGAAGCAATGGGCAAAGTTAATCCTAAGCTTGGACTTAAAGTTGAAAACACGCTCGCTGGCGACGGTTCTACTATGGGAATCGACCTAGAGTTCAATAAAATGGACGATTTCACACCTGAAGCTCTCGTTGATCAAGTAGAGCCACTGAAAAAACTTTTAGAAGCACGCAATAAACTGAAAGACCTCTTAAGCAAAGCAGACCGTTCGGAAGAATTGGAAACTGTGCTTGAAAAAATTCTACAAAATACAGACGAAATTGCTCAAATTTCCGGTCAGCTAACCCCTTCAGAAGATAAAGGAGAATAACGTGACTACAGAAACTAGTGAAAATAGTGCTCTAGAGACGGAAGAACAGTCCGTTAGTCTGTTGGATCAAGCTATTGGCGCGACCAAACAAACAGAATCCAATGAAGTTAAAGACCTAATTGCCAACCTAACGGATAAAGCGTTAGACGGCACATTAACGTGGGATAAAAATTTAACTCACACCATCAATAAAGCCGTAAGCGCAATTGACGAAGCAATGTCACGTCAATTGTCTGCAATTATGCACGATGAAAAGTTCCAAAAGTTAGAAGGTTCCTGGCGCGGACTGAACCATCTGATCATGAACAGCGAAACCGGCACCACGCTTAAAATCAGAATGTTGAACTTGTCTAAACGCGAACTTTTCCGCGACTTAGATAAAGCGGTTGAGTTTGACCAAAGCCAAACCTTTAAAAAGATCTACGAAGAAGAATTTGGTACTGCTGGTGGTGAACCTTACGGTGCAATGATTGGTGATTTTGAATTTACCAGTCACCCAGAAGACATCGAATTACTCTCAAAAATGTCTAACGTTGCAGCAGCGGGTTTCTGCCCATTCATCTCCGCTGCCGGCGCTGGCATGTTCGGTTTTGACTCGTACACTGAGCTGTCTAAGCCTCGCGATCTAGGCGGTATTTTTGATACCCAAGAATACATCAAATGGCGCAGCTTCCGTGATTCAGACGATTCACGTTTCGTAACCTTGGTAATGCCTCGTACACTTTCGCGCTTACCGTACGGCGCAAATACCAAGCCTGTCGAATCATTCAATTTTGAAGAATTTGAAACCGATGAATCAGGTTACTCAAAAGACACGGACCACGATAAGTACTGCTGGATGAATGCCGCTTATGTTATGGGTACAACCTTAACAAAAGCATTCTCAGAATATTCATGGTGTACCGCCATTCGCGGTGCTGAAGGTGGCGGTAAAGTTGAGGGCTTACCTACTCATCTATTCAAAAGCGATGACGGTGACGTTGACCAAAAATGTCCAACCGAAATCGGTATTACCGACCGTCGTGAAGCTGAGTTAAGCGCTCAGGGTTTCTTGCCATTATGTCACTATAAAAATACCGATTACTCTGTATTCTTTGGTGCGCAAACTTCTCAGAAACCAAAGCATTACGACAATCCAGATGCAACCTCCAACTCCGAAATTTCGGCTCGACTACCCTACTTGATGGCAACTTCTCGTATCGCTCATTACTTAAAAGTAATGGCGCGCGACAAAGTAGGTTCGTTTATGGAAGCGAATGACTGTGAGCGTTGGTTAAACCAATGGATTAAGCAATACACTAACTCCAACCCTGAAGCGAGTGCTGAAATGAAAGCCAAATATCCTTTGGCTGAAGCGCGAGTGGAAGTTAAGGAAATTCCTGGTCAACCAGGTTCTTACAGTGCCGTTGCTTACTTGAAGCCTTGGTTACAAATGGAAGAATTAACCACTTCTATGCGTATGGTTGCTAATATTCCAAGCCCAGGTTAATCCATACTCCCCCAATTACCACCTCTTCTGAGGTGGTAATTCCTTCCCTCCAAGCGTTCTTTATTGTCTCTCAAGCTGTTTAATTACACGCACAATTTTCCAAACAACTGATTAAAAGATAAAAACAACTTAATGGCTAATATAAGAACGGCTAAATCTCACAGCGTTAACTGCACAAGAACTACAAATTAACAAAGGGAAAGAGAGCAAAAACAGGTAAGAGTGAAAAAGGACTCAGGAACAATAAAAATAGAAGGGAATCAGCGGTATTAACCGCCGATCAATACTGTTGGAAAACCGACAACAATCTTACCGCCATGCGCCGTACTGTCGGTCATACGAGCCGCTGGCTTTCCGCAAATCATCACCGTACCACTTCCTGAGGCAACAGAATCTGGCGGTCCAACACAGACACAAGTGCTACCCACAGTTGCGGAAGGTAAGCCACCAATAATAACGGTAGGCCCCCCTGGTGTAACAATAGGACCGCCAACATGTGGAACTGGCCCAGGGTTGGTTGCGGGACATACGTGCATATCAGTAATTCGTGCAGCTGGCTTGCCCATTCTAATCTCCGTTATCTGAATGATTCACAGCGCCTAAAATTGTATTGTTACAAGACTTACTAATATAGTGCAATCATTTAATCGGGAATCGCACGATATCCGTCAACTTAGCCGCATATTAGACTGAAATTAATTACCGTCTTGGGGAAAGACTTTTCAACCAAAGCCAAACACCAGAAATCACCAAAACAGATAATAAAATAGCCGATAAATCCATAATCAGCACACCGAAACTTCCCAATATACGCCCAGAGTGAATATCCAAAATAAAACGCTCAAGGCTGATTGCTTGGCCAATATAATTTTGCTGCCAAGACGTTAGCAGTTCATTGGGGGCCGAAGCTTGCTGAATAGGCTCATACAAGTCGGGTTTTGTTTGTTGCCAAGACAATTCATTAATATCAATTAAAAAGTGGCTATTTTCCGACACTAAACACGGAAGCTTGTCACAAGCTCCCGCGCCAGAAATAGGTGTAGGAAGCTGGTATAAATCACCGATTCTCTCCACTAACTCACCTTCACTGGAAACTAACAGCATCTCATTCTGGCAAACCAGTGCGAACAAATTCTCAGCAGTCAGTGTTACTACTCCCACCAGGGCCCCGTTACATCCGGGTAATGTACTTTCATTGAAATAAATTTGTTGATCGAGCTGACCAAACCAATGATTAGAAGTGCTAAAACTGGTAATTACGGGCTTTTCGATACCGTATAAAGACAATATTGCGGAGTTTTGGATATTGATGCCATCAAGATCCAGGGAATCAGTATGATTTAATAAGATACCGGTAATAGAGAGAAGAACAACAAAAACAGCAATAGCGACCCCGAATCGTCTGTGCCATTGCCACACAAAACGACGAAGTCTAAATTGTTTTTTATTGCGAGAAGGAAGTTGAATCCGATTATTCACTAGCAAGTTGCGCAAATTCAGTGTGTTGATGACAATACAGAGCTAGTGTCGTGACCTTCTTTAAGGCTCGCACAGATAAGGTGGCGCCTGTGATTCCATCAATGTGTTTATCAAGCTGCCATTTAGATTTCTTTTGCTCCAAGCGAACATCACTGAACTGAGAGGTAAAAAACGGGTATCTCACTTCCCCACCCCGTGACTCGCGATACTCCATTATCTGTACTTGTTCGATTGCACCGGCATTAACAACCACACCAACGGTAATCGGTAGCTCTTTACCAATTTCTTCGAACATCCACGCAGTTTTTGCACCCTCTCCCCAATACCTAATTCTAAGATTAGGAAACTTACGGTGCATTATTTTTTCAATTTCCGCGCGCAGCTCTTTTCCTACCCACAGGGTTTGCCATTTTAATTCCTGGCCAGGAAAAGCCTTTTGATGGAATTCTTCCACACTCATGTAACTTCCCTTCTGTGCGGAAGCCGATGAGGAGAAAAATAATATCGTAGCAAAAATAAATACAAACGTTCTCATAGTAAATCAGGCAACTCTTTTAACGAGAAAAAGGCGCAGAGCGCCTTTTTCGATATTACCGCGTCTTCAACTTAGAAAGACCAACCTACACCGAGGTTAAATGCGTCGGCTTCATCGCCTTCACCCACGGAGTCGGTGTAATCCGCTTTAAGAACAACAGTTGGGTATAACCAATAGTTTAAACCATAATCATAGGCTTCGAAATCACGGTCAGTTCGATTACCACGATCCCACTCACTGTAGCGTACGAAGAAACCAAGCTTGCTATTGATTTTGTAAGATGGCTCGATGTACCAACCTTCGAGTGAATCTGCATCAGCATCTTCGAAATCGTCACCGTCGATGTCCCAGCCAGCCCAAAGTGCACGGAAACCGAAGCCTTCAGATTGGTAAGCAACGTGTGCGGTGGTCAAGAATGCGCCCGCGTCATCCGCTGCTGCACCTTGAGTGATTTCTTGCTGGTATTGGAATGAAGTAGCCACTTCAAGACCTGGAACACCGGTGTATTTTAGGCGACCAGTGAATGCCAAATCTTCTGCGTTTGCCTCAGCACTCTTCTGACGACCGCTGCGGATACGGAATGCGCTACCACCATCGACTGGCACTTCAAGACCACTGTGAATAGCAGCGTTATAGGTCAAGCCAGGAGCAACTTCACCAATCAACTGAATACCAGTTTCCCACCAAGTTGCAGGAAGAACTTCAGATTCAACACGGTTACGCTCAGTACCGTAGAAGGTATCTGGCTCGTGAGTTTCATTGATGATACCAACAGGAATCAAGAATTGACCAAACTGAACACTGTGGTTTTTGTGGAAATCCCACTGAATATAAGCTTGCTCTAGTTCTACTTCACCCGGCTCACCTTCACCGGTAACACCGTGTTCTAGTTCAAACTCAGAGAAGAAACGAATGTCGTCTGAGAATTGATGCGCGATGTACAACACGTAACGGTGTGCATCGATTTGATCATCACCATCTTCAAAATGGTTGAAGTGGTGCTCAGCGTAGCCACCTAATGAAGTCTTTTGAGCCCACGCGGCCAAAGAATTGTCTGCGAATGCAGCGCCACTATCTACTGCTTCTGCGGTTGCCTCAACTTTTACATCGAGTGATTCAACTTTAACAGAGGTAGTATTAAGTTGTTGTTTTAGCTTGGAAATTTCAGCTTGCTGAGCTTGAATTAGCTGCCACATTTCTTCAACGGAGGGTGCTTTATCCTGAGCGTTCGCTACAAAAGGCATTGCACCTATAACAGCGCTAAGAACAATTTTCTTCATTATGAGAGCTTCTCTAAGGTGGTTTAAACATAATTTTTAATAAGATTGATTATTATTATCCATATTTTTCTTAATTGATAAAGCTTATTGTTATATTTTTTGTTCTAAAACAAACCCGCTGAATAAAATTAATACTCATCGAGCCAAAATCATCAAATTTTGATCAAATAAGGCTCAAAAAAGAATTAATATTCCAAAATTTACGGCAATAAACGGAGTATCGAGTAGAAAGCGGAGGCAAAAATAAAACGGGCCGATTGGTTAAATCAGCCCGTCAAATTTAAGAAGAGAGATGTGTCAGAATAATTAAACAATAAGAATAAAATTTAGGATAATTTATAAATAAATTCGCCCTCTTCATCCACCTCTATTCTCACATGATCAATTGGTTCTTCCGCTGCCATTTTATCCAAACAGTTAGAAGCCAATTCTGGTAACAATGTTTTATTGAGTATGTTTTCAATATTGCGAGCACCAATATCCGATTCTTGGCAGCGCGCAACAATGTGCAGTAAAACATCTTCGTGGTAGCTGAATTGCGCACCGTAATGATTGGACACACGCTTCTTGATTTTATTGAGATTAATCTCGGCGATTTTCATGAGATTCTCATCGTCCAGAGGATAATAAGCAATCACATTGGCGCGGCCCAAGAAAGCAGGTTTGAATGACTGAAGTAAATGCGGACGAATATTATCCAGCAAAACATCAGGCTCAGGTTTTTCTTCAACCTGCTGCATGATTGCACGAATAGCGTCTTCACCCGCGTTAGAAGTCATAATAATTACGGTGTTTTTAAAGTCGATATCTCGGCCTTCACCGTCTTTTATCGTGCCTTTATCGAACAAATTATAGAAAACGTCTTGCACACCTGGGTGCGCCTTTTCCATTTCATCCAACAAAATTACCGAGTAAGGTTTTCGTCGAGCTGCTTCGGTTAGCACACCGCCTTCACCATAACCAACGTATCCTGGAGGCGAGCCAAGCAGCATGGAAACTTTATGCTCTTCTTTAAATTCCGACATATTGATGGTTGTGATATTTTGCTCACCACCAAACAATTCATCAGCCAGTGCTAATGCCGTTTCCGTTTTACCAACACCACTGGTACCGCATAACAAAAACACACCAACCGGTTTTCTAGGATCGGTCAAACCAGCTCTAGACGTGCGAACTGCCTGTGCGATTGCGTCTAAGGCGTGTGGTTGACCAATCACGCGTTGTTGTAATTTTTCTGATAACGTCTGAATGGCCTGAATTTCATCAGAAACCATTTTTCCTACTGGAATACCGGTCCAATTTGCGATCACTTCCGCAATCGCTTGTTCATCCACGCATGGGTGAACCAGCGGAGAAGCACCTTGAATCGCTTTTAACTCTATTTGTAGATCGTTGAGTGAAGCAATTAACTCGTCTACGGATTTTTCTGGGGATTTTTCTGAATCTGAGTTATCCAACTCAGCTTCCGCATTTTCGTTATTTCTCAGCGCGTCGATCTCAGCGCGAATCTCATTGGTTTTATTAATGACTTCGTTTTCTTTCGCCCGCTGTGATTCCAACTGAGACAGAGTTGCTTGATCTTGTTCTATTTCAAGACGCAACTCTTGGAGAGAATCTGTGTGTTGCTGAGTCTCAAACTGTTCTTTTTCAAGCGATGCAATTGCACGTTCAGCAGATTCAATTCGTCGTGTTGCCTGCTCGATTAACGCCGGAGTGGAAGACTGGCTCAAAGCCACGCGTGCGCACGCGGTATCGAGTAAGCTGACAGATTTATCCGGCAGTTGTCGGCCAGTAATGTAACGTTGCGACAACTTCACCGACGCGACAATCGCCTCGTTGAGAATTCTCACTTTGTGGTGATTGGCCAAAGACGTGCTGATGCCACGCATCATATCGATAGCGGTATCGATATCCGGCTCTTCGACCTTAACCACCTGGAATCGACGCGTCAGCGCAGGATCGCGCTCGAAGTATTTTTTGTATTCCGCCCAAGTTGTCGCGGCAATCGTTCTTAATTCACCACGAGCCAGTGCAGGTTTAAGCAGATTGGCTGCGTCGCCCTGCCCTTCTTTACCACCGGCACCGATCATTGTGTGGGCTTCATCAATGAATAAAATAATGGGCACAACCGATGCTTTTACTTCTTCAATGACAGACTTAAGGCGATTTTCAAACTCACCTTTCACACTCGCGCCAGCTTGCAATAAACCCAAATCCAACGTTCGAACCACCACGCCTTGCAAGGCACTAGGAACATCTTTATTGGCAATACGTAACGCAAAACCCTCAACCACCGCTGTTTTACCAACGCCAGCTTCACCGGTCAAAATCGGGTTGTTTTGACGACGACGGGTTAAGATATCGATGCACTGACGAATTTCTTCATCGCGACCTAAGACGGCATCAATTTCACCGTTTTGAGCTTTTTCAGTGAGGTTTACTGTGTATTTATCAAGCGCCGGTGCTTTTGACGCTTTCACTGCATCCAGAGCGCCAGGATCCGATACAGCTTCCGTGATGTTGGATGATTCCGTAGTCATGCCCACAACCACTCGCGCAGTTTCACGCAGTGATTCTGGAGCAATATCTTTTAGAGATGGACAACTTTGTAGGATTTGCTGACGAGAAATTTCTTCGAGGAACAGCGCCGCAAATACATGAGCCGAGGTTAGAATCGGCTGGCCAAATTCAACCGAAGCCAACATCCAGGCATTTTTACAGCAATCCACAATCGTTGGAGAAAGCGCTGCTGGACGAGAACTTCCTGATTTAAACTTACCAATCGAATTAGCCAGCTGTTTCGCAAATTGAGATTTATCGATGTCGTATTTTTCTAACAAAAGACCGACATCATTATCGCCATCATCCAACAGTTTTAGCAGCCAGTGTTCCAGCTCAACGTTGTAATGAGTTAAATTAATGCAAAGACCTGCAGCACCTTCCAATGCGTCTCGCAATGCGGGCGACATTTTGTCGACCAAAGACTTTAAGTTTACGTTTATCATTTTCACATCCTGCTTGTGCGGAATTTTACGTTAATTGTTATTGCACGAGCGGCAAACTCTCGCTCGGCGAATGGATATCTTGAGAAAGCACAACGCTTTCTCTTTCGTTGCTTGAGTAATCACTGGCTCGCAAGCGCGTATTCCAACCCAACAACGGTTCGGTACTTTCACTCAATTGTGTTTCGTAATAGGTATCTGTCGGCAAGATAATCTCAATGGCAAATTCAAACTCTGAACCACACACGAACTTCAGCATAGACTGCAATTCCATCAGGGTTTTAGAACCGGGCGCAAGGCGCTCGTAGTTTTTATTCTGATCGCCATCGATAACAACACTGAACTTGCCCTGAGTATTATAGCAACGTCGTCCCAACAAGGTATTTTGCCCGAGAATATTGTTCTGCCCTTTTGGCACTTCAGCACCGGGTAATCGCGTTAACAAATCCTCGGGTAACTCTTGCCACTGACAAACAAACTGTTTTATTTCACTGTCAAAACCAAATTGATGCTTAATAATTTTAGCAATGCCTTCGGCGGTAACCGTAGGCCGCGAAATAAATCCAGCGCAACTAATTAATGTCTCGTCAGAAAAAATCTGGCGGTACATTAATTCTTCAGTTCCTAAACCCAGTAACGACAACAAACTGTGAGTGACTACGTCTCGCTTATGTTGATGCGTGCGTTTTGAACGCTCGTAATTTACCGGTAATTGATACTTTGCCCACGATTGATAAAACAGAGAAACCGCTCGGTGCTCAATAAAATTGATAAAATCAACCAAGTCGGTATTTTTTCGTCTCAATTCCAGTAACACAGACTCAGAAAAGTACTGTGGCATTACGCCTTGGCTACCGACCAACCCCAAAATCGAGACCGTCATCTTCCAGGCTGCGCGATCGTCTTCGGTTAACTGAGGATCAATAAATTCAAGCTTTTGTATGTCGCTGGCATTAAACGATAATTTAGGATTATTTTTAAAATACACCAGCTCATCGTTATAGCGAGCCTTTAAACCCGGCGCAAGCTTGCCTTCTCCCAGGTTTTTTTCTGGACTGGTGGAAGACAATTCCAACAATCGTACCGCCTGAAAAAACTCAAATAAGTACGGTTTTTCTCGAAGCAAATCCGAAATCATAACAGCACTTTGTCTCCCGCTCTGGGCGGCCATTTTTTCAATATACCGTCTCGACCACTCATACGAACCACAACACGGGTAAAGGAGTTAATGGATACGTACAAACCACAAAAACGCTCTAACACGCTCGAAAATATAACCGGGCTGGTACCTGACAGCAGTACAGGGTCCAGCAAAAATTCAACTTCAACACCGCGCGACATCACCGTTAAACCTTGCACCTGAATAGGCGCGGTTATCGCTTTGGTGTGCACTTGCAGTACAGAATCAATCAGCTTTCTTGTGCTCGCCGAATCTTTAAAATCGTACAAACGCAGAATTTCTTTTAAAGCAGACTCAGAGTCATCGATTCCACCCAACGATAAATGATTTAAATTTAGGTGCGAAATCAAGCGCCAATAAGCGCGTTCTTTTTTGGCCGGGCGAATAGCTTGCGTTGGTGGCACCACACAAGAAATTCTTTCCACCGGAATTTCTCCGTCCACGTCCGAAAGATACGGCTGATTATTCCCTGTCGGAAGCTTACGTGGCATGTTACGGTTTGTACACGTTAACGAAATGTTAAGGGTTTGATCCTGTTGTTGTATTGGACTGAAATCCAAATCCACCAATGACAACTCAACGTCTGAGGCAATTTCATTTAAGTGATCGCCTTCGAGATTATCCGTTCGACTGGCAAACCAAAACGCATTGCCTTGCCCGCGCGTATGATTGGGCCCGTAAAAAGGCAGGTATTGAGTTTTGATGTTGTCCGAGGTGAGCCCAATAACATCATCCACGCTATAAACTTCAAAACCTTTTTTGTAGCGCGCATCCGGCACTAACGGGTATTTATATTTCTTTTGCGTCAACGCAATGGGATCGGCGGTGTGTTTAAACAAATTAACCGCCGGAGAACAATGTAAGGAAAATGAATTGGCATCGGTTTGATGCTCAAGCTCAGAATTAGTGTCGGATAAATAAATGTATATATCGAGATTATCGGAATAGCGATCGCCCAAATACTGACCGATGTCTTTTAAATCCAAAAAGCCAAACTTTTCAGGGAAACAGAAAAATTCCGTCAACAATCGATAAGCAGAGGATGAATTCGACGGAAAATCCAGTAATCGATGTTCTTCGTCAAAACCCACTTGTTGGATTAAATCGGGACCGATAAACAGTGGATTAGTATCGTCATCGCCAGTAGCAAGGACAATTTTCAGGGATTTTTGGAGAATAAGATCGTACAACGGGTACGAAAACTGCGGCAAACCTTTCAAATAAAACCGTAAATTCTGAATACCCAACTCAGAAATATTGAGTTTTTCGCTCAACGGTTTGATTTGTAATTTAAGAATGGCCGCCGCACCTGGCACCGAGTTTGAACCAGGAGCAATAAAAGGCCGGGCCATTAATTCGGCTTCAGAAATCTTGATGGGGTACAATTCTGTGTCGTAACACGTCGTGAATCGGCAGGTATTGCCGTCAAATTTTTCACTTTCTAAAATTCTACCACGCGGCACAAACGCGGCTTTATCGAGTGCTAACGACGGCTCGAAATTAACCATACACAGCGATGGAATCGGCCGTAAATAATGCGGATACAGGGTTTCTAAAACGGCGTCGGTAAGCTCTGGAAAATCATCACTGAGTTTTTGTTGCACTCGCGCATTTAAGAACGCAACGCCACTCAATAATCGCTCAACCAGCGGGTCTTCAACGGTATCTTCGTTTAGCTGCAATCGAGAAGCAGCAGCTGGGTGCTTTTTGGCAAAATCCGCAGCGGCTTGGTGCAGAAACGCTAATTCGGATTCATAATGGGTGAGTAAACTGTCAGTCATTAACCAACCTCAGCGACGTTAACGGTTTGCGTAATGGGGTTGAGCGAAGAATCAAAAACAATAATTTCAGGCGCTGGGCTTGAATGGATTTCGGCCTCAATTTGGAAACGAATATTGGGTTCTTCTGGATCGAGCTTGCCAACCGTTGATACTTTCACGGATTTAATTCGCTTTTCATACGTAAGAATGCATTGCCGAATTTGTGCGCAAAAACGTTTGCGGTTTTCAATTGACATTAAATTTACCGAAGAAATATCCGGCAACCCCAAATTCAGCAACGAGCTTTGCAAATGCTCAAATTCTTCCGGCGGCGCAAGACAGCAAAATCGAGTATTAAGTAAATTCTCCAAATCGCGGCGAACACTCTCGCGCATCTGTGTATTCATTAAATAGTGTTGATCACTGTCGTCATCGGCAATGAGGCGATCAAACAACGGAGTGAGTAATTTTTTGTCAGCCATCTTACAAAGCCTCTCGCGATCCGCCGATATTCAAGGTCGTGGTGAGTTTGAGTTCTGAAACCAAATGGTCCACCGTGTAGTGGGTTTTTAAATGGATGATACTTTGGTAATTTCCCGGCGATCTGGGATCATCCATGACCGAAACCCGCGCTTCTCGCAATGGGTATCTGGCCAACGACTCCCACGGTAAATCCTCGCGGCCGGTGGAATAACCATTGAGCCATTGCTGTAAATGTCGCTCACAGTCTTTGGCGCTTTTATAAGAACCAATTTTGTCTCTGATAATGATTTTGATGTACTGAGCAAAACGCGAGGCACACAACATTTGTTGCAATAACGAACTGATGCGAGCGTTAGCGGTGGCGGACTTTTTGGTGTAAATCTTCGGCTTTTGAATTGAAGGAATGCTGTGAAAGGAGCTGAAACCGGTATGCATGCAGTGGCACAAAGGAATTAAACCCAGCTCACTTAATTCGTGCTCTAAGGTATCGGTGATCAAGGTTGACGTTGTCATCAACGGCATATGATCACCCGAGTCGGTACGTTGGTATTGCTTTGGAAAATCAATCACCAAACCACCCGATAAACTGTCTCTCGGTGCACCGCGAATGTGCGCAAACCAACCAACGTCAATAAATTCTCGAATTAAAACAACCCCAAGCGCAAATACCGCATTGCCCCACAGGTATTTACTGCTGTCTGGGCCATCGACACATTCGTTGTAGTGAAGTTTAGCTTTGGGAAATTGATAATCTTCGTGGGGCGTGCGCATTAAAATACGCGGCAGAGCCAAGCCAATAAAGCGAGAATCTTCCATATCGCGAAGGCTTTGCCAGCGAGTGTATTCTTTCTCTAAAAACAATTCTGAAAGGCGAATATGAGCGCCAAGTTCGTCGTAGCTGTCTAAGCCAAACAGCTCAGGTTTAACACTGCAAATAAACGGACAGAACGCAGCCGCAGCCACTTGGGCAATGCCTTTTAAAGTGTTGATGTCGTCGTGGGGGTGATCTGCGGTGGGGCGGTGAGTAACGTCGTAATTGCCGAGCAAAATACCAATAGGTTCGCCACCTGCGATACCAAATTCTCGGTTATACACCAACTCGAACAGCGCCGATTGATCGAAATCTGGTGAGCGCTCAATGTCGCGGGTAACTTCACGCCAGCTGATATCCAAAAAGCGAACTTTAACTTTTTTGCTGTTCGCACTGGCTTCGGTCAAACGCTGCAAACCGTACCACGCAGCTTCTAACTTTTGGAATTTATCGCTGTGCAATACTTCATCAAGCTGTTCTGAAATTAAACGGTCTATCTGGGCAATCCACCGAGATATGCGTGTCACAACGTCGCTTTTGCACTTAGCTTCAGTAATTCGAACAATATCTGAAAAGTCGAAATAACCGTCGTAATCAGGGCTATTAAATATAGCACTGAGAAAATCGTCGTAGTCATTCGAACTGACGTGTGAATCTTGATTGAGTGAACTCAAATTTAGTAATCCTTACCGAAGAATCTATTTTGAATACTTATAAAAAGACTCGTTTCCACATTATTTTGGCATTTATAAGCTTAGACCCTAAATCAATCCAACCACTTACTAGTGCACTGAAATAACAAAAATACACACTCGAGCGTAAAATAATATTTCAAATAGCTATCTAAAAGCTGTGATCCAGAGCCTATTGACGCTAATTTAATTCCTTGAAACTTCTATATTTTTATTGATTTAATAGGCAACAAGCGCTGTTATATAAATCAAGGCAAAATTTTTGACAAACGTAAATAACGGCGACGCCTAATACCTAATATGGTAAGTTTCACAGTGTAACAATGATGTAAGCTTAACTTCTACAAAGAAACGTTAGGCTTTGAGTTTTCACACTTAATAATGATACGAATCCAAGTAGAAAGCTCTCGCTATAGGTGATAACAAAAAATGGATGGACACACAATAAGTATCAATATCAATGGCAAAACCGATGTTGGTAGAGTTCGGCAAGCTAATGAAGATGATATACGTTGGTATCGATCAACTCGCCAACCCTTTGCGTACCTTGTTATCGCCGACGGCATGGGCGGCTATCGTGGAGGCGCCATGGCAAGCCGACTCGCGGTTGCAGCCATTGGCGGAAAATTAGAGCAACTTGAAAACCCTACTTTTCTTGCCTGCACCCCACTTCAGCAAGATTTAATGCTCAAATCAACCATCATTGAAGCGCTTAACGACGCCAACCGAGATATTCTTTTAGAGAAAAAAGCCAACCCTGAACTCGACAACATGGGCACAACCGTTGTTATGGCAGTTTTCTGGAGAAACCAGTGCTTTATTGCGCATTTGGGCGATTCACGCGCCTACCTTTGGGACGACCAACATTTCATCCAGCTCACCAAGGATCACTCCCTGGTGCAAGAAATGATTGATAATGGTCAAATCACAGAAGAAGAAGCCAGAACCAGTAATATTCGCAACCAAATTACTCGCGCCCTCGGTGTTGGTCAGCACATTACTCCAACTCTCAACAGCTACTATTTAAATCAAAGCGCGTTGATTGTATTGTGCTCAGACGGTTTGACCGAATACATCGATAACAGCCAACTGGATTACGTTTTATCGACTCACCGCCCTGCTCTGGATTGTTGCTACCGCCTTGTGGCCGACGCCAATAACATGGGTGGTAAAGACAATATCAGTGTTGGCATTGTCGAATTCGCCATTAGCCTTCACCACACGCATCACCCCGACAATAAAACCGAAGAATACGGTCACGATGAAAGAGACGAAGACGACATCACCCAAAAAATAAATTAGTTCTTTTAATTCGCTGATTCTCGCTCAATTAAAATTACCGATAGATCGTCATTTAATTTTCCGCCAAATCGCTCTACGCATTTGGCGACTGATTCTGCCTTTACTTTTTTATTCGCTAAAACCGCACGCAATGTTTTTTGTTGGCAATAATTAAAAAGTCCATCCGAACCAATCAACAAATAACGTTGTAATTCTAAAGGACCAAAACCCACAGCCACACAACGGCCACTACCCAGCAATGGTCTTCTGTATTGTAACGATGTCAATTGGTAAGTGTAATTTGATGCGTAAAACCAAGCTTGAGAATCGCCAACACTTGCACCCATAACAACATTATTTTCTATCTTTCCGACTATTACGGTTGCCTCAGAAGCTAAATTACTTTGAAATAATGCTTTATCTATTTTTCTAAGAAAGGTTTCGAAATTATCAGGGCTTTTAAATTCATCAGAACTCATTACTGCTTTAAACGAATCAACAATAAATCGACTGGCAACAGAACCGTTACCCGTTCCGCCAGCGCCGTCGGACAAGCAAAACCAGATCACTTGATTTTTCTCGACAACCAATAATTCGTCATCACCTTTGCGATCTGCGGACTCCAAATAATCACTGAAAAATATCATACAATCATCAATACCTAGTTCAGTATAAATTCCTTTTTTTCATTCATTTTTTAAACGGTGTTTATATCAAGTTTAATTCTCCGATTTATTTGAGAATTATTAAGCTTCTATTTACTTACTGCTTGGCGACAGAGAATAGTTCGACCATGAATTCGAAGAAAACTCTCCATCCTTTTGAATCATAAATCAAGTTGGCGACCTAAAAACAGCGTATTTCCCCCTCACTTTTACACCCTGCTTTTACACTCTACTTTTGCACCCCTGCTTTCGCCTGATGGTTATCGATTAAAGCCAATTCACATTTACAAATGATAAGTGTTATTATTAGCAATAGCGTAAACACCTAATATAACTTGGAATCATAATGACTAACTACCTCCCCTTTGAGCGCACCTTGCTCTGTTCGATCTTGGCTCTTTCAGCCTCAAGCCAGGCCATTGCCCAAGGTCAGGAAATTGAAGAAATCGTCGTCAAAGGGGAGAAAGTTTCACGATCTTTGCAAAAAACCATCTCCAGTGTGGGTGTGTTAACGTCGGAGCAAATTCAAGAATCGTCTATTTACGATATACAAGAAGCCTTCGATCGCATTGCCAACGTCAACGGCGCACAAGGCAACGAAGGCTTTACCATTCGCGGTATCAACAGCCGTGCAGTCGGCGCTGCGGGAACCAGTGGTCTAGCAAGCTTAAACATTGATGGTGCGTTTATTTCTGCTCGCGGTATTCGCGTTGGCCAAAAAGATCTTTGGGATTTTGATCAAGTAGAAGTCTTCCGAGGGCCACAATCCACCAACCAAGGCCGAAATTCCCTTGCCGGCGCCATCATCTTAAGAAGTAGCGATCCAACCTATACACCTGAAAGCACCTACCGCCTATCTTATGGCACAGACAATACTCAAATTGTTTCTTTTGCTCACAGCAACGCGTTAATCGAAGACGAGCTTGCCTACCGAATTTCTATTGATGATCAAGAAACTGACGGTTTTATTAACAACAGAACCCTCAACGACGACGAATACGGTGGCAGCAGCAACACCACGATTCGCACAAAACTGTTATACGAGCCAAGTGCTGTTGAAGGTCTCTCCGTTTTAGCAACACTGAGTTACTCCGAGAACGAATCAGGCGATGCGTTTTCTTCATTAATTGACGAAAACGGAGCTTCGATTAGCCCATTTGACGGGGATGTCTTTGCCAACATTGAAGGCTTCGAAAATTTCGACCAAACCATCGCCGTGATTGAAATCAATTACGACATTAACGATTTTTGGTCAGTCACTTCAATCACCTCCTGGAACGAAGGTGAATACCGTCGCCAAGACGATTCCGATCGCCAAGCCGGAGCGGGCCCGGCGTTTCGATCACGTAGCGACGATATCACCACCTTCACGCAAGAAATTCGCTTTAGTTACAACACCGATTCATTGCAAGGTAACATCGGCTTTTATTATTTCGATCAAGAAGATGATCGCGATATTAATGACCTAATTGACCAAGATGTGCGTCAACAAATCCTGCAAATTATCCCTGTGAACTTCCCGCAACTTAGTCCTTTTGCCACAACCATCGCAGGGCTGTACCCAGAGCTTGTATTTGTTGATCGCGACGGAGAGGTAGAGCGTGATATTGAAAACTACGCGGTTTTCGCAAATATTAATTACGACGTAAATAATTTTGTAACCTTATTTGCAGGTTTACGATACGACACCGAAGAAGTACGTAACGCTTCCAATGAAGTTCGTACTATTGTCACGGAATTGCCAAATCCAGCATTACTGACCGCACCTTTGGATCAAGCAGTTCTTGGTGTTAATGGCTTAATCGCAAGCCTGGCCGACTTCGAAGAATTGGAAAACGAATCCGACTATTCGGCATTCCTGCCAAAAGTTGGCATTACCCTCAACTGGAGTGACGATTTAAGCACCAGCTTTACCGTACAACGTGCGTATCGCGCAGGTGGTGCCGGCACAACGATCAACAGAAATTTCGAATTTGATCCAGAATTTACCACCAACTACGATCTCGCATTGCGATCGCAATGGTTTGACCGGCGCCTAACCGTGAATGCCAATGCGTTTTACGTTGACTGGACCGATCAACAAGTTCAAATTTCCGAACCCATTTCTCAACTGGAATTTATTACCGTAAACGCGGGTGAGTCTGAACTGAAAGGTGCCGAAATTGAAATTTCTGCCATCGCCAACGATCAGTTAGATTTCTACGCTAACGTCGGTTATGTAGAAACAGAATTCACTGAATTCCCAATAGACGAGAATTTAAATAATCAGGATTTCACCAGTAATGAATTTCCAAATGCACCAACACTCACTGCATCGTCCGGTTTTGTGTACCGATTTAACGACGCTTTAAGAGTGCAAATGGACATCAACTATCAAGAAGCGAGTTTTGATAACGCCAATAATGATCTTAAAAACGATTCACGCACCATTACCAACGCCAAAGTTACCTATCACGTTACGCCTAATATCGAATTAGCAGTCGTGGCAAGAAATTTGTTTGATAAAGAATACATTATTCAAAATGACGTGCCACGTGACGACGTCGTTAATATCGGCCAACCTAGAAACCTGCTGTTCCAAATTCAAGGCAGTTTCTAAATTAAACTCTCGAAAAGGCAGAAACCGTGTTAACCGCAACCGCTTTCTCGATACTGTATTTATCGATGGTGCTTTTTTATCATTCCAATAAAAAACGCACCTCAATTCATAAGATAAAGCAAACTCAAGGCGCCGATAAATTTCTGCGCCTGCTGGCGTGGTTAACACTGATTTGCTCTACGTGCTTGTTGGTTATTGCCAATGGTGCCGAAATAGGCATCACGCTGTGGCTGGCATTGATTACACTCGCAGCAATCGTCAATATGATGGTTGCTACGTTTACCCAAAAAAACCACCTAGGTTCCGTTATTTTAATTGCACTAACGAGTTATGCCACTGCGTTGGTGATGAGTTAATTCGTGAAGAGTTAATTGGCATTGAATTAAAATGAAGATCACACTTGTCGCCATCGCCGTATTCTTAGCATTATTTATTGCCTATGGAACCTATAAAGCACCACGGCTTACTGGAATTATTTGGTGGGCACTAGTTGCCTCAGTAACCTCTACTGCTGCATTAATCATAATAACACCCGGCCCAGTGAGAGATCGTCTGTTGTGGTTTGGTTTTTTCATGCCCATTTTATGGGTACTGCTGCAAATGTGGTGCTATTGGGAAACCAAACATTGGCGAATTAATACCGTATTAATTTCATTAAGTCTTTTTAGTGGAGCCATCATAACCTTAGCCGACCCCGTGATTTAGCAAAAAACAGTTGTAACTATGAATAGAGATAGACGCGTCAGAATTTATGACCTACACGCTTGGGCCGGTATCTCTCTCGGCTTGTTCGTTTTTGTAGTTTCATTCACCGGGTGCCTTGCCCTGTTTGATCATGAACTGAAAACCTGGGAAGACCCCGCAAAACGCTTACCACTGCCAGAATCCATAGCCCCCATTCATGATCAATTCACTGACTGGGTAAACAACAAATCCAATCAGCAAGAAATTCGATTCGTTTCACTGCAATACCCGAGTCATTACGAGCCCTATTACCTCGGCAGGCTTTTTGTTAAAAATGAATCTGGTAAATCAGAAAACTATCACCAACGCTGGCGCGCAGACAACGCAGAAACCATTCCCGAACGAGGCGAAGGCTTAACAACCTGGCTGTTGGATTTTCACCGAGATTTAATGTGGCCGACCACTTTAGGTGGGCGCACAGCAGGACGCACCATTGTCGGCGTGGCGGGAATTATTTTATTACTGTCGATTATTTCCGGTGTAATCACACACCGAAAAATGCTGCAAGAGCTGTTCACGTTACGAGTAAATCGCTCAGTACGTTTAAAATGGAAAGACGCCCACAATATTTTGGGATTGTGGGGCATTCCCTTCTACACCATGATTGCGTTCACCGGAGCCTTTTTAGGGGTTGTTGCGATTTTAGTTCCGCTGACCGGCGCACTGATCGCCAAAGGCGATACAGAAAAGCTCAGAGCCGTTATCGTGCCACCGAGTATTGAAGCAGCACACGTTAAAGCACCTTCATTTTCGTTGGATGAGCTCTACCAACTTAAAGTAACCGATACAGATGCGCGACCTAAACGAGTTTCAATCGTTAATTGGAATGACCAAAACGCCATCTATTCTGTAAATTACCCCGCCGACAACAAACTGCAACGCACCCATGTGGTAGAAATAAACGGCGTCACCGGAGACATTCTGCCTACTCCAGAGCATTTACAAGCCACGGCGGTCAATAGAACACTGGGAGCCATTACTCCCCTGCATTACGGCACCTTTGGCGGAATCGCGGTCAAATTCTTGTATTTAATGCTAGGGCTCTCGCTGTGTGTGATGATCGTTTTGGGCATCATGGTATGGGTAGAAAGACGACTGAACAGCCCTGTAGGTACGAAAGAGAAAAAACATTACCTTCGCATTGGCCAACTCACCACAGGCATTGTGTTTGGCAATGTTCTCGCCAGTATTGCTATATTTTATTTTGATAAACTGTACTTTGGCAGCGAAGAAAATAGATTATTCTATACAGGAATCACCTATTTTTTAACTTGGTTGCTCACAATTGTGTACGCCTTTAGCCAGTTTAATAGCTATAAAACCACAAGAATTCTCACAATAAACCTAAGCCTTGGTTTATTTTTATTACCGGTAATAAATTATTTTTCTACCGGAAATTTATTTATCAACCAGTTATTTGATAAGCCGATCTCGGCCGATTGGGTAGATCTAACCTTTATCGTTAGTGCAATTATACTGTTCTTGCTTTACAAGAAATTACCCAACCAACGAGCAGAAGAAAAACGCAAAAGCAACAAAGAAGTCGGTACAAAACTGCAAACACAATAGCAAACTGTAACAACCGCCATTCATTAAACGCTAGAGCTATACTGCACTATCAATAATTTAATTTTAATGATTGAAGATAATCGACTGAACCAAAAAATTAATCAATTAACTAAAAGCTCTATTATTCAATAACCAAATTTTATAAGCACGCATTTGCGTAATGCATATATCGTTTGTACCGGCAAGTGTTTTACCTTTATTAACCTGAAATAAAGCAATATAGTAATTACTTAAAATCTCAGTTTTCTAAAGGATACGTTTATGTACGTCGTACTGTTAAAGTTTGCAGAGAACAAATCAAAGGCGCCAGAATTTATGGCCGAGCACAAAGAGTGGATTAAAAAAGGTATTGACGACAACCTAATTTTCTTAGTCGGTAGTTTAACCCCCAATTTGGGAGGCACTGTCTTTTTTGGCAACCTACCCCGTGAAAACGTTGAAGAATACGTTTCTAAAGATCCCTTTGTTCAGCAAAATATCGTTAAAACTGAAATCATCGAAATTGCTGTTAATAAAACAATCAAAGAACTCGAATTTCTACAATCTTAAGTTTTCGGCGCGGTTTATAATGCCATAAATTATAAACCGCAACTTTGGTGAACACATGCCAAATGCATACATTCCGTTGTTTTCCACACCACCTCCCCCGTCCGATTTTATCTACCCATACGGAGACCAACAAAGCCAGTTTGGTCAGTTGCGAATTCCAAAGGGCCCTCAAAAGCACCCTGTCATTATTAACTTTCACGGCGGCTGGTGGCGGGCAAAGCACGACTTAAATACACAATCGTACTTCTGCCAAGCATTAACCCAACAAGGCTTTGCAACCTGGAATGTAGAGTACACACGAATTGGCGAAAACCAAGCATGCTGGCCAAACACATTTCAAGACGTAGCCAACGCAGTTGATTTCCTTCGAAGCATCGAAGAAAAACACAACCTTGACCTCAACAGAGTCATAACTTTAGGTTTTTCAGCCGGAGCCTCTTTGGCGTTGTGGGCAGCGTCACGCCCGGTCATAAAACCGACTTCGCCACTCTATACAAAAAACCCTTTAGCCGTTGCGGGAGCGGTCTCGTTGGCAGGTGCTATCGATTTACAGGAATGCTCTACACGTCAGCTGAGTGATTCTGTAGTTGATCAGTTTATGGGAGGGAATTATTTTGAAAAACAGGAACGGTATCAGTTGGTCAGTCCGGCAGAATTTACGTTAGCAGCTATTCCACACCTAATAATCCACGGCAAAGAAGATACCTCTGTTCCCTATTCAATCAGTGAGTCTTTTCACCAAAAAGCCCGCGAGAACACTTCGGCGACCATAGACTTATGCCTTTTTGATAACTGCGAACATTTCGACTTAATAGATCCCGGCTCTGTATTTTGGCCACAGATCTTAAAAAAGATAACCACGTTATATCAAAAAATCGCGTAGTTATTAGTTAGCGTTTTGTAGCCTATTGCCCTGAGACACCAAACGTATTGTTTCGAAAAATACAGCAACAATAAATACCGTGCATAACGTCGCTAAAACGCCTCCGAAACCCAGATAACTAAACTCGTTTGAACATGTCCAAAACAATTGAAAAACACACAATATAGAGACAAAACTTAACGTTTTCTTCCTACCTAAAATATTCACCAAAAATGCGCCCAACGGAGCCCCAACAACAACAATCGGAGCGGCCGCCAACCAGTTCTCGAATACATCTTCATGAAAACCCACAGTAACCGATTTGATCAAAACCGAATACAACGAGGTCAATGCCATGGCAATAACCGACGTTGGTATCGCAACCCTGAGATCAGATTTAAAGACCAGTACCAAAATACAGTACAGCACCATATCAACACCAACACCGGTTATTGATACAATACCACTGCTGGCAATAAAGCCTATCAAGCCACCAATAATCAGCTCTATGCGCATTGAAAATTTCAAAATACCAGAATAGGTTGAAAACTCGTCCAGTCTAACCATGTGTAAAATGCCGAAACTTGCGCACAACACAGCAAAAATTAATTTTACCAAAAGCTCAGAAATATTAGGCTCCACCCAAAACAGACCCAATGGAATTCCTAAGCCAACACCGAGCATAACGCCGATTAACACGTTAACCGCAATTTTTTGCCGCGACACTAAAATAAAAATAGAAGCGCTGGTCATTCCCAAAGACTGAATCAACAGACTAAAATCACGGCCCAGAGATACCGGCATGTCTAGGCCAAGCACCAATACCGGAAACCCAACCGCCCCACCGCCCATCGGCGTTGAACCAGCAACATAACTGCCAAACGCCATGGTTAACGATATTTGCCAGTAATTTCCTAGCTCTTGATAATACCCGCTGTAGAGGACATAAAAAATCCAGATAACATAAAAACACAATACAAAGCCGATCCATACAGAATAATGACTACTGAGTAATCGAGACAACATTGTCGTTATGTCCAGAAATTTTAAAAGAAATTAGAAGTGATAAGCAATTGTGGCTCGAATTAAGCTATCTTCCGACAATGACATTAATGTGTCTTGCGTATCGGAAAATACCGTACCTTTAAGTTCGATATTCCATGAATTTTTAATTCTGGTATTAAATTCAAATTGAACAATTTTCTCTCGCGTGGGCTGATCAACGATTACGCCTATTAAAATATCGGAATCACCAACATCATTAAAACCAATTCGTACCGCGGTAAAAAAATCGTCTTCGAACAAATCTGCAGAAACATCCCTACGATCGCTGTACAAATATTCAGCCAACAAACCAACATCTAAATTAGAGTCAAACACCTGATAAAAGGTGTACTCTAGTCCCAATACCGAAGAAAAATAATTATCGATGTTATTTCTACTGAAACTTACTTCCGATTTAACCAATAGATTGTCACCGGTATACTGAGACTCTAGGTTAAAACGATTGGTAAGAAGATACACCGCTTGCAAACTGTCATCCGTTGAACGGGATAATAACCAAGGTTCTCGATCTAACCCTCGAAAATACGATGCGCCTATGTCCCAAAGGCCAAACGAACTGGAGTACTTAACGGCAATATCTTTCACGCCGGAAGAAGACGTGCCTTCAAATGAACTGTTACCTTTTGCAACCGGCGGCGAAAGTAAAAATCGTTGCGTTTGATCGGGAAAATCTCGCTTTCTAAAATACGGAAGCCAATAAACCGAAAACTCACCTGAAGTACCAATATAGGAGTAATTAACCGTAAATTGCCCTAATTTGTCTTTTTGGTCGAAGTCTTCAATAAGATTGACTTGGTTAAATAAATTAACAACATTACGAGATTCAGTAACACCCCAAAATTCTTTGACAAACCCGAACCTAAAAGCGGAATTTCTCCCGCTTTTAGACCAGTACAACTCTCCTACATCAAAGTAATCGCGGTACCCAGATTGTCGCCCCTTTCTTAACACTGGCTCAAAAACAAACGAAGTATCGCCTTGTTTAATTCGCAACCTGGGCTTTAAGTAATACTCAAAGCCCGATAAATCAAGTTGCTCTGAGAACTGAGCGTCGTCTGGGAAATACCGGTAATCAACGCCCAATTCACCGCCAAGTTCATACGCCTGGGACTCCGACAACACACCACACATGACTAAGACAGAGGCAAATATCGGCAATCTAAACACTAATTCAAATACCTCAATCGAGCTTTGACAAAGTCAGAATCGTTCAGACCAATATTGAACTGGTAAGGGCCGTAGATTAAATCGGTTATTTTTTTGGTTTGATGATTCGTCATACTCCACAGATGCGATCGCCAAACACCGTCGGTATTCTGATAATCTTTAAGCTCCAAAGTTTTTAATAAATCCGATTTGCGATCGTAGAAGTCAATCTTTCTAATTTGAAGAATATCTTGATCAATCCAAACGTGAAGATACGAATAACCAGAATACTTATACTTTGGTGTCCGTTTGATCAAATCACACTGAAGCTCGCCACACGCCTCCACAGACAACCATTCATGATCGTATTTATTCAGCTCCTGAGACGTAAAGTCTTCGAAAGCAAATTCAGACCCCATGAACGGACCAGATTTATTGCGTGACGAAATTCGCTTGATTCTTTCAATGGAATTAAGAAACAACCATTGGTTGTCAGGAGATAAGATTTGCGCGTGAGAAAGTAAAGCCGTGCCTAAAATATCAGAAGGTTCTCTGAACACGACCAAACTTTTATCACCGTAATCTTCATCAGCCACCTCAAACGTTTTAACATTGAGAACACGTTTAGACTCGGCACCGCTGGCGTTTTTGAGAATCATAGTGACTTCAACTTCACTGTCGTGAAAACCACGATCCGTTCGATCTGAGGCCGCAGAAATTTCATAGCCTTTAGCAAAACTGTCTTGGGCCTCAACGTCGGTTGACATCATTGCCCCAGCACCAATACCAAGCGCTGAAATCCAAATCACCGATACTTTCGAAGCAGAAGAAACTGCCGCCGACAAGGATGGAGCCGCAGCCGGTGAATCCGAACCCACACTGCTGGTTCTGTGGAACAGCTTGTGCGACAAGAACAAGATTGCCGGTAACAACAATAAATCATAAACCAAGGCAAATACGATGATTAGAATAGTCAGTAGCCCCAAATCTTCGCTCATCTTAAACGTTGATCCGGCCATGACGATTAATCCCGAAACCAAAACAACGGTACTGCCAATAATAGCTGGAGCTACATTTTCATAGGTGTAGCTTATTGCATCAACTGGATTCAATTTTAATACCCGGTTTGCGTAATTGTATTTCGATAGGAAATGCACCGTATCATCAACAACAATACCAAGAGAAATCGCAGCAACAGAAGCAATTGAGAATCCAACTTGACCAATCAATAATGCCCAAACTCCAAACCCAGCTAATATCGGTAAGAAATTCGAAACTAAACTGACCGCACCCAAATAAGTGCTTCTTAAACACACAGCTAAAATAACGCCAATAATTAGGATAGCAACCACAGTACCCTGAATCATACTGGCCACGTTTCTATCGGTAATATAAGTAAACATCACGTGGGCACTGGTCGGTTGCGAATCGCGCATGTACTCAGGAAAATTTTCGTTAATCCAGTTTTGCGTACTGTCTAAGAAAAACTTGGTTTCTTGAGTCGAGACTTTATTAAGCAGTACTGTAATACGGCTGGCCGATTTATCAATGTTTATTCGGTCATTGAGATCAAGACCATAAGGTAACGACAATTCATAGATAAGCAGGTAATCAGAGACAACGTCTTTTTCTGCTGGAACTTCATAAAAATCTTGTTGATCTTCATTAATGTTGTAATTCAGGCGCTTAATAATATCGGTGATTGAGTAAACATGATGCACTGCGTCTTGCGTCAATAAGAACTGCTTGAATTCATCCAAGTACTCTAAATATTCTGGATCTGAAACGCCCTGCGGCCCCAACGCTGGCACAGAATATTCGATAGGATACAAACCGAAATACTCGGTTGCAGAATCAGTATCTCGTCGAAATTGAATAGATTCATCAAAATATTCAACCCATTGATCATCAAATTTTATCGTCGGGATCATGTATATCAAAAAGCCACTGCCTATAATCGAGATCAAAACCACCGCTGGTGCATATCGAGTCACTATTTTTGCTGTAGACTCACTCGCTCTGGATAGAAACGAAAACTCTGGAAAAATCTTGAATCGTTTTTGAGGAATAATCGCCAAAAACGCTGGAAACAGGATTAGCGATAACACCCACGCAGAAGCAATACCCACCGCGGCCATATTGCCTAAATGCCAGTACGGAGGCGAATCTGAAAAATTTAACGACAAGAAGCCAACCACGGTTGTTAAAGAGGTTACCGTAATAGGCAATATATTCTGTCGCATTGCCAAGCGAATAGAGGCAAATCGGTCACCAGAATTTTTAAACTCTTTTTTATAAGTCAGGAAAAAGTGAATAGAATCGGCAATAGCGAGCGTAATAATCAAAATAGGAGCACTATTGGATACTGGCGTTAAATAAATACCAGAATAACCACCAACGCCCATACCGACGCCCATCGACAAATAGGCAACTACCACCGTAATAAACGTACCAATAAATGACCTGAGCACCAAAAATGATACGATAATTAAGGTCAAATACATCATGGGAACTAAATTAACAGAATCCAAATACCCAGATTCGCCAAAGGCATTATTGAGCATACCGAACCCGGTCAGATGAACCTTTAAACCCGGATAGGAAGCCTCAATATTCGCCTTAATCTCACGGGCTTTGGCCGCGGCAGTAGGAACTTCAAACACGGTTTTTCGCGGTAACTGCAACACCACATTAACCGCAGCGGCATTACCTGTTTCAGTGACAAACAAACCAGAGAGCAAAGGCTCGTTCAGAGCCACCTCTTTTATTTCGCTTATTTTACTCTCAGTTAAATTTTCCTCGTCCAGTAATAGATCTTTAACAACCAAACCATCTTCATCAGAAAATGTATGCTGAAAGTTAACAACAGAATCAACACGATTGGTATAAGGAATTGACCATGCAGATTCGGTGAGTTCTCTCAAAGCGGAGATTGTACTTTGGTTAAACACCGTACCTTCACTAGGGACCACCACAAAATAGAAATTATCATTTTTGGTGTAGGTGTTCTGAAAGTTAACAAACGTTTGTAATTCAGGATTCTCGCCGGAGAAAAAGATTCTATAATCTGGGGAAAATGTCAGGTTTTTTGCTCCTTGTGAGACCATAAACGCAACACCCACAAACAACAAAACCACAATATATTTGTACTTAATTATAAAACTCGACAGCGATTCGGAAATTTTATCGGTAAAACTTTTGATATTGGTCACGAATATCTCCTAACAATGTAATAGGGAATTACGTCGAAACAAAAAACACATTATTTACTTAAAAAATTACTGATGATCTTATCTGAAAAATCGGTTGCAAAAGATTCAGGATGAAATTGAAGCCCTTCCAAAAGGCCATTTTCATGACGTAACGCCATTATCACCTCTTGGCCCTCGTCATGGCAGACCGCAGTGACTTCAAAACAATTCGGCAATGTATTTCTGTCAACCACCAACGAGTGATACCGCATGGTCTCAAATCGATGCGGCAAACCTTTTAAAATGCCTGAGTTTGTGTGTTGAACAATGGATGTTTTGCCGTGACAGGGGTTTTCAGACTCAACAATCTTAGCTCCGTAAACATTGGCCAAACCCTGCATACCCAGACAAATACCCAACATAGGAATTAAATCGGAAAACTGCTCAATGATTTCTGAGCACGCCCCAAAGTATTCAATATTGTCAGGTGAACCTGGTCCCGGAGAAATAACAATGTGCGTTGGCTTAAACGATTCTATAAAAGAGACATCTACCTCGTTATTGCGTTTAACGACAACCTCACTCTGAGAATCCACCTCCAACACACATCGCGAAATAAGCTGAAATAAATTATAAGTAAAGGAATCAAAATTATCGATTATAAGAATTTTCATCTAATTAACCATGTATCGACGTAGAGTGGTTTTAGTAGCTTCTAACTTTCTTTGTATTTCCTCGTACTCCAATTCCAGAACAGAATCGCATACTATTCCGCCACTGGTTTGCACAAACGCTTTTTTGTCACTGATAAAAACAGATCGAATTGGAATTGCGAACTTACAATCACCACTGAAAGAAAAATATCCAACGGCTCCTCCGTAAGGGCCTCTACCGCTAACTTCCAGCGAATTCGATATTTTAATGGCTTCAATTTTAGGGGCACCAGAAAGCGTACCCGCAGGAAAACAAGCCGCCAACCCAGAAAATGCATCTTCGTGATTGGCGATCAAACCAACAATTTGAGAAGAAATATGCTGAACGTGAGAGAACTTTTTAATATCTTTTAAGTTTTTAATAAACACGCTGCCAACTCTCGCCACCTTACCCAAATCATTGCGATGCAGGTCAATCAGCATATTGTGTTCGGCATTCTCTTTGGGATTATTGATAAGTTCTCTGGCGTATTTAGTGTCTTCAAACTCTGAATTACCGCGTGTTGTGGTACCGGCAAGAGGATAGGTTTCTACCTCAACCCCACTTAATTTAAACAGTAACTCAGGAGAAGCGCCGGTAATTACATTTACGCCAAACTTAAAATAGTACATATGTGGAGAAGGATTTATTTTGCGCAGCTGTTCATAAATCAAAATGGAATCGCCATCGATTTCATAGTTTGACCGAATCCCCACTTCGCACTGAAAAATAAACCCTTTTTTGATCAGCGACTTCACGTACTCAACTTGATAAAAATACTCTTCTTTGCTTACAGAGTCTCCAACGTATTCAACCTTTAATGAGTTTTTAAAGATAATATCACCAAAGATTAGATTTTTTATTTGCTGGAATCGACTTTCGTCATAGAAAAAATAAAAAACTTCGCCAGTCACCTGATCATACACAAGCCCATCAAAATACACGCCAAACTTAAAAGCGTAGAAATTTTCATCCTGCTTGATATTAAGACTTGGTTCTAGATAATTGATAGCGTCGTAACCAACGTAACCAACCAAACCACCAACATAACGCGTATCCGATACCTTTTGTGGAATAAATTCTCTGAGCGCGTAGTAGGCGTTGTCGCATTTCAGCTCACTGGTAACGAATTCTTTGCAGTCTTCAATATGCAACGTATTAACGTCTTTAGACTTTAAAATATAACGAGGATCAAAACCAATAACACCATACCGAGATGTCAAGCTTTTATCGCCCAAAGATTCCAGTAAAAAACAGACATCAAACCGCTTTTCTATCTTTTTAAACGCTTTATAAAAATCGATATCTTCAGCAATTTTAACAAACTTAGGGCCCTTGCTCAGGGTATATGCTATGCGCTTTCTAACCGCATTAACATCGGCGTGGTACGCTTTATTTTCAACAGAACCATTGATATCTACATTCTCCATCAAGCTAAACCCCTCAAATTCAAGTTAATGACAATAGGTGCTTTTAAGCTTCGCTAAGAACTTTACCTAGATTGTTCACTATATCGGAATCGGAATAATCGGTTCGAAACCCGTTACTTTCACAAAATTCTCTGACAACTTTGTTCTGAAAATTAATTTTGGTTTTAACGTCGGAATAGGGCATACACGAAAAGGCTATCATTCTGTACGCTTCTTGAAATTCGTTAGGAAAAAGCGTAGAGCATCTTTTTTCGATGTTTTTCATTGCGATGTATTCTGGAGAACTTAAATCACAGGTTAACTCTGTAAACATGTCTCTAGACATCATGGTAACAGCATCCAGATCACGCTTTCTTGCTTTCGTAAATTGCTCAACCGCACCTTTAATACCAAATCTGTTCACCTTATCGATAAAAACAGAACAGTCTTCCAGGCCAGAATTCATACCCTGGCCCAAAAACGGCAGCATGCTGTGCCCAGCATCGCCCATTAACAGAACCTTTCCGTCATAATCGTATCGGCTACAAATAATGGAGCGCAGCGTGCTGACCTTCGACGACAAAACTTTGGTGAAGAAGCTTTCATTAAATTCCTTGAGAAATTCAAGCTTATCGAAATAGGTCACTTGAGATTGCAAATTTTTTCTCAGACTTTCAAAATCACGAGTAGATGAAATGAGCGTTCCGGTGTGGCTTCCATCCATATTAGGAAAGGAAAAAAACGAATTTCCGCCGTAGGGCCACGCGTGCATGGATTCAGAATCAAGCCCCTGTGCTTCCATACGACTGATAGGAATTTCTTTGTATGAAAAAGGCTCTACAATTTCTTCGGTTTGTACCTTACCAAATTCAACCAACAGATTTCTGACAACAGAATTAGAACCATCGGCACCAATAATAAGATCAAACTTTTTTTGATCTCCGGTATCAAAATAAACCACGTTATCGTAAAAGTCGATGTCGTGTACGCCCTTACCGAAATAAACAGAGATGTTAGCTTGGCGCTTGATTAAATTTAATAAAATCTCATTCAGCTTAGTTCTGTGTATGGCCGAAAGACACTCACCCGTACTGGAATAATCTTGCAGAAAACTCGAACCGTCTTTTTTATGAATGTAGCGGCCTTTAAGTTTTATTGCGTTACTTTCTACTACTGACTCTATACCAAGAGATTTAAACACTTTCCAGCCACGTTCCGATACCACAAGGTGGGTCGACCTTCCGTTAGACATGCCTGAGTTTGTGCTATAGCCTCTTTTTTCATACACCGAGACCCGATAACCCAAATCAGACAACAGCCTAGCAATCACACAACCCACCAAACCCGCACCGGCAACGCATATTTCAAGGTTCTTCATAACTGAATCCTAGAATGATTTGGGGGTTTAGTTATTGCCTAAACCCCCAAACGAAAATACCTAAGAAGCAACCGCTTTACGACGAGACAAACGTAATTTTTCCATTTCTGGTAAAATGACGGCCGTGGTATTGGTTTCGCTTACATAGCGAGTCAACAACACCGCGCACGGTTCAGTATCACTGGGATTATCGATAAAGTGCGGAACGTTTGGCGGTACAAAAACAAAACTTCCCGCCTCGGCCACTTCATAATTTTCAAGAGCATCGCCCCACAACAAAGCCAATCTACCCGATAAAACGTAGCCGCTGGTTTCATGTTCGTGGATATGAACCGGACCGTCTTCATCTTTGGGCGCAATCTCGTACAGCGCAAAGTGAATTTCTCTTGCGCCAACCGTATCAGGGGTAATGCCATCAATAATTTTTCCACCCGTTCCCATCACGTGAGGAACCTGGGTTTTTGTGACACCCATTTCATAGACACCGGCGTGAATAATACCGCAGTCAAGGCGCGGTAGTTGGTACATGGTTTTACCAGACGTTGGATGAGTCAAGGTAATTTCTGGCGACAACTGAGTTTCGTTTTCCATATCTTCCTCTTTATTTCATCAGACAAACTATCTACGATAAAAATGATTAACTGTTATGAAGCAGTATTTATGAAGCTACAATGCTTTCTGCATCGTTGTTTTCTACCACCTTGTGGTCGAATTTTTGATTAAGGTATTGCACTAACGGATTGAAATGAACATCGTCTTCTGTCCATTCAGGAATAATATCTTCAAGCACATGATGCTCAGACACTAAATTGCCGCGTAAAAATGTTCGAATAATTGGGTGAATACCGGTGCTGAGATGTGCACCATCGACGTCATCTTTGTGTATTCGATCTACGGCTAACGGATCAGGGCTGGCGTAGATAATATCTAGCCCAAATTCCAACGTAACAATGTGATAAAATTCAAATTCAGAAAACTCCTCTTCGACTAAATTTGTCGGTACATCAACAAAGTATTCAAACGATTCGGAGTCATTTTTTTTTGCAATTACATCGCACAAAAAACCCGTCTGCTGCCATAAGCCTGGGCTCATGTTCGAACGCTCTAAAACGAGCTTAGCGATATCTTCGGCAGATTTTTTAACAGCAAGAGAAGGCCAAGAAACACCGTGGTATTTCTTCTCTAAAAAATTCGAGAGCGACTCAATATTGTGCCTAAACCCGTGAATAAAACCCGATTGTTTTTTACGATAATCACGCTCTTGCATTAGGGTTCCAGCAAAATACATGTCGTCAACATTCTTTGATTCAAAATTATTTTTGAGCGCTGGGAAGCGATTATTCAATCTTAAATCAGGGCGCGCAGATTGCTGGAAAATACTTTTATCCAACTGAAACCCGGTACAAAGCAGAACTTTATCGAACTCCATTTCTTCAATTTCATCGTCGGCATGAACGTAGTGAAACGTCGTTTTCAGAGCATCGCCACTTTTCTCGATCTTGGTCAAATTCGCATCGAGCATCACGTTTTGCAACTTCAATTGATAGGTATCGATAAAGTTATTATTAATGGCCCTCAAATGGCCAACGAACTTGCTTTTCCACGACAGTGTAATCGGCGTTGGACTGCACACGTAAATTCGCGAAGCCGTTGAAATCAAGTTATCTGCGGTCTCAAACGCCGAATTGCCTTTACCAACAATCAGTACTTTTTTGTCGACAAAATCATTAGGATCAACCGACATTTCGGTGTAAAGCTCAGCCAATTCAATACCGGGAATATTGGGCACATAAGGCTTGCTCACACCTGTAGCCACCACCAAAACCTTACACGTAACTTCTTTTGCTCCATCCAATTCAACAGTAAATAAGCCATCTTTAGAGACAGAGGTAACCTTGCAATTAAATTCAATATTAAGCTTGTTGACCTTGGCAAAATCGGACAGATAATCAGTCATTACATCGGCTGGAGGAAAGTACTCTTTGCTGTATTCCTTGAATAATACATCGTGATCGTAATCTATGAGAGAGTTCCAATCCCAACGGAGGTTTCTTATTTTATCATCGTAGCCTGTATAGACTTTATTGGCAGATATTAAGGTTCTATGACGAGGAAAGCGCTTAAAAAACGTTCCCACACTCGGACCAGATTCAACGATACAATAGTCTCTTTTGTTTCTCTCTAGAAAATAACCAAGCTGAAGTCCGGCCGGCCCCGCACCAATAACAAGATACTCATAATATTTTTTCACGATATATTTACCTTGAAATTTTTGTTTAAGTAATTAAATGATTTAACGTCTCTTCTCGATGTTTTTTTAAGTACTTCATAAATGGTGAACCGCCTGTACCTATTTCCCCCCTCTCTCTAGATTGACTGTATTTGGATGCTGGTTTATGAATGTAATCAACGGTAATTTTTAAATGTTCACTTCTAAACTCAGCCAGCTCATAGATACAATTATTATAAGAATCGGTAATTGCCTTATCGTCAGAAGTTAATACAAGCGATCTCAGCTTGTTTTTCGATAGAAGAACACTCAGAAAATTTTGATGTTCAATAGGCATGTACGCACGTAGATGAATCAAATACGATAACAACTCATCTTCTGCGTGCTGAATACCGAGCAGTGCATCGATTAAAGGAAGAATTAAACTCTGTGCTCCACTGCCACCTGGATGAGAAATTGGCTGGTTGTTAAATTTAGCAACGCCTTCAAACCGTACTCGGTTCATACCTCGCATAAACGGCTGAATTCTATTAAAAAAGATATCTGGATCACAATTAGAGCGTACGTTGGCTAATACATTCTTGATGTCATGTAAGGTACGACTGACAACATTTAACTCCCTGACAACTTCGCTGGAATCTAAGTAGTACCCGTCTAGATTCATCAAGGTATTTGCCGCTTTTACCAGCACTTCGGCTTTCTTTTCAATATCAATATGAGTCCGAATAAACCAACTTTCGTCCAAACCACCGTAAAAACGGCAAATAATCGCTAAATTATTAATTTCGACGTCGCCATCAGAATCTAATTTTTTCCAATTATTTAAACCGTGGGAATAGTAACTTAAAACTGGTTTTCTATTTAACGTATCGGCAATTTCTGACAACGGGACAGCAATTGCCGGACAAATAGAACCTCTTGTTTCTTTCTTCCAGTTTTCATGTATGGAAGCGTGGGCAAAGACTGACAACATTAACAGCGCAAGCTCCTGCTCGCCTTTACTTATCAAGGACGACACATCTTTTACGTCTTGCTTCTTTATTACTGAATTAAATTTTTTAGCTGCCAACAAGTCAGGAAGTTCTGTAACCAGATGATTCCATTCTTTAAATTCATCAGGCAATTTCTGTATAGGTTGGACTTCTGGCAAAAAACTGTTGATTGTGAATTGAGAGACACTACTACGTAAATAGTCATTCGCAACGGTGCTTGACATGCAAAACCCTCAGTGCTGTTACGGACCGCAAGATCCTCAACTACATCGGTTTAAATTAGTCTTTATAAAATGGTACTTATGAAAGAAGGTAGTATGTTCTGAAGAGAGCGCTAATTAGAGCATATTCGATTACATTAATGCTACTAAATTAGATCAAACTGATATATTTTTTTTTCAAATATCAACCTAATATCCATATATCTCATCAATATTTAATCTGCTCTTTAAAATCAATAGAATAACGTCTCCCCAATTAAATCAATAAAATGAGACCGATTACCATGTCTGTTCACAACATCTTTCTACCTTCTTCGGAACAAAAAGTAGGCATGTTAAATAAAAGAGTGGTTAAAAATTTGGACTTTCTTACAGACTCTACCGCATCTTTTGACAACGATATTCGGCATTTCTTTTCGCACACAAACTTTTTTATTTCAGAAACAGCGCACAAAAATATTGTAGAAGCCATCGATTTAATCGAATCAGTCGTGCGAAACAAACGCTACATTCAATCGATCACCGCTTCATATCCATACCCGCCAACCAAATCAGAACTAAAAGGCATCTTAAATTGCTACGATTTTCACCTTCAAGACGATACTCCAAAACTGATAGAAATTAATACCAATGCAGGCGGCGCTCTATTAAATGTCGATTTTATTCAAAAATACGAATCCAAATATCCAAGTTACTTGAATAATTCACACACAAGCTCTTCTGAGCAAATCAAAGCAAAAATCATCGACATGTTTTTGACTGAGTGGAAGCTAACGAATAATACTAGACCGTTAAAAACGGTCGCCATTGTCGATAAAGATCCCAAAGCGCAATTTTTATATCCAGAATTTTTCCGTTTTAAGAACCTGTTATCACGTCAGGGGATTGTTTCCTATATAGTTGCGCCAGAAGAATTAACCTGTATTGGCGACAATCTGTATTACCAGTCCACAAGAATTGATATGATATATAATCGCATGACAGATTTTTTACTGGAGGAAAAATACAACGAACACATTAAGCAATCTTACGCGTCGGGCGCAGTGGCGCTATCACCAAACCCATACCTCTATACCATTTACGCTGACAAAAGAAATTTAGTGACGCTATCGGATAAATCCCGCTTATCGCAATTGGGTATTTGCGATAAATCAATCGCACGGTTAAGCCAATACATACCAAACGCAGTTCTTGTCACTCATGAGAACGAACAAAATTTGTGGAAAAATAAATCTCGTTATTTCTTCAAACCAATTCACGGATTTGGAAGTAAAGCCGCCTATAAAGGAAGCAAACTTACAAAAAAAACCTGGCAAGCCATCATTCACTCTAATTACATCGCTCAAAACTATGTAGAGCCATCCGTTAGAATTGTCCAACTGGACGACAAATTTATAAATTTAAAAGCCGACTTACGCGCCTACGTTTACGATGGCAAACTTCTGTTTTTGGCAGCACGATTATTTCGCGGCCAGACAACTAATTTTCGTACCTTTGGCGGTGGGTTTTCGGTCGTTCACCCAATATTAGATAAGAATTCCTACATATCTAACTCACTGCACAAAGGTTATATTAACTTTAATAATTCTAAGACGTAGATAATTATTTAATTTATTTTTAGGTGTTAACTATGAGTTCGTCAGCCGTGTGTCCAGACGGAAAGCCAAGATGCAAATGGAGCCTTTCTGCTCCTGATTTTATTGACTATCACGACAAGGAATGGGGATTCCCAGTTTCTGATGATCGAATTTTATTTGAGAAAATTTGTTTGGAAGGATTTCAATCTGGCTTAAGCTGGAGAACAATTTTGGCTAAAAGAGAAGATTTCAGAATAGCGTTTAAAAATTTTGAAATTGAAAAAGTAGCGCGATACAACACTCGCAGTGTTGAAAAACTTCTTACCAACGAAGGAATCGTACGTCACCGAGGAAAAATTGAAGCTACTATTAATAACGCCAAAAAAGCCATTGATTTAATCGAAGAAAAAGGCTCACTTGCCGCGTTTTTTTGGCATTACGAGCCCGACCCATCCGACGTCGACCCACCGCAAACGGTATCGGTTTCAAAAGAATCAACCGCCATTTCTAAAGAGTTAAAAAAACGCGGCTGGAAATTTGTAGGCCCAACCACCGTTTTTGCGTTTATGCAGGCCATGGGACTCATCAACGATCACGTCCACGGCTGCTGCGTTCGCGAAAAAGTGGAAGAAGCGAGAAATAAATTTAAACGACCTTAGTTTTTACTGGCAGGCAAGAGAGCTAATTTGGAGTTAGTGATTTTTTGAAAGTTAGCTCTCTTGTTTTTTATTGAAAGAAAATCCACAAACAGCGAGTAAAAATAAATTGGCATTGTAATTCGGTGAAAATCATTATTAATGGGATCTTTTTATTAACTCAAATAACGTCGTAAATTTTCAAGAAATATATTTTTATTTATCTGCAACAAGGTTTACCCTCTACTCTGAAACACATCAATAACTGCTATCGCATCAACTCGGGTTTTTAAGTTGACATACCACAATCCAAAATGAAAATTTCTTAGCCAAATTGTCGTAATACGAGTCAAACCCGCTAAATCCAACAGGGTCCACAGAGAGAATTAACATTCCGTTTTATTTATGATCCAAGTATCGCCAATGTCAAAAAAGGAAAAGATATGTTTTCAAAATTAAAAATTATTTTAGCAATCGCATTATTGTTTACCTCAAGCTTCGCCTTCTCTCAAGCAATTACTGCGACCGATAACGCAAAAGTACTTCATGTAGGAGCCTTTGGAAATCAAACTGTTCAGGGATTTCCTCCAGGTCAAATTGCAATGACTTTAGACCGAGCAGTATCCAACTCAGGGTGTTCAAGAGCTTCAGCAGCGCAAGTTAGATGGGATGGCTCAACTGTCTCAGGACAAAATGCGTTAAAAGTAGCACTAGAAGCCCAACGCAGTGGCAGGCTTATATACGTTCAAACACTGGGATGTGTGAACACATACCCGCATTTATGGTATTTGGTTATTTATTGATTTATTACAACTAAAACTTAGACCGCCAATAATTATGGCGTTAATTAAATATCATTAAGCACAAAAAAGCCCGCTATTTAAGCGGGCTTTTTAAGTCGTTGTTTTACAACGTAATTTGGTGGAGCCTAGCGGGATCGAACCGCTGACCTCAACACTGCCAGTGTTGCGCTCTCCCAGCTGAGCTAAGGCCCCAAATAAGGATGAATCGGTTGATTCAAGCGCTTCAGAGTAGAATCTCTCAAAGCGGGGCGCATTCTAACATGAGGGCTGATCTTGTCAATATTTTTTTTATGAGTAACTTATTGATTTTATTGGCTTTCTTCAATGCATCAGCAATTGTTGATGTATTGATCAGTTAACAAGGCTCAACCGAGCTGTGGTTGGTTAAATTTTGTACACACCGATTAAATCAAGGGTCTTAAAATCAAAGCTCTTAAATCAGTATTCTACTAGTTAATCGCCAAATCTATTAGTGATGAGATTTCTTTTCGCAACGCGCTTTCAATGCTTCAATTTCCGGTCCGTCGTATTCTTCGCTCAATTGAATAATAAGTCGACGTGCCATTTCAACTTGCTGCATGTCTAAATAAAATTCGATTTCTTTGATTAGCACATCGGTGGTTTGGGTTTCATCACCTATGTCTGGATTTTGGTTGATTAAATCCAGTTCGTAAATCGGCAAGTCTTCGTATTGTGCGGTTTCTTCGGGCTGTTCGTTTTCGGCTTCGCTTTCCAAAAATTCCATTAAATCCTTGTCGTCGAATTCTTTTAATGCTTCTTCATCCAACGTAATACCAAACACCTTGTTATCCTCTGTTTCTGTCTCTATTTTTGTATCGTCTAAACTTGAGTCGTACTGATAGGGTTCCAACTCTTCGGGAAGCTCTATGTCTAATTCAAAACTGGGCTCGTCATTTAACGAGGAATTGTCTTGTTCAAAAAACTTTTCGAACTCGGCGTCTTCTTCGCTGGTGCCACTGAGGGGCGTTAGCAATGAGGTATCGAGGTCGATGTCTTGCTCGTTTTCTTGCTCAGCAGTATTGAGTGAATCAGAACTTTCGAATGGAATGAGTTTATCTTCAGCCGTTGCTACCACGGCGACGGATTCTATCTTCTTACTTTTTGTATTTTTGGGACTTTGATCAACTGCTCGGTCTGATTTTGAATCTTTTGTTGGCTGATTTGATTTAGGTTCTTCATCGAGCTGGGATTTATATGTTTGAGTCTTATCATCAAGGTCATCTAATGGCTCTAAGCCAAGATCATCGATCACAGAATTTGAATTAGGCGTATCGGAATTATGATCAACCGCTGGCGCTTCTTGCTGATTGCGCCGGAACATCAAAAAAACCAAGCCAAATAAAAGAATGGCTCCGGCGGCAGTTGAGAGTATATAAACGCCTTTTAACGGCAGTGCTTGCGGACCGGTTGCCTCACCTGAAGTGACGCTATCGGCACGTTGTAATTCAGGAAAATCGGCGCCTTCCCCACCCACTACCGAAGCTTCTATGATGCTGATATTTTCCGAAGGCGCGGTTTGATTGGCGACAAAATCGATTGGCTGTCGGTCGTTTGAACGCAACCGGCTGATTTGTTGTTCTTGCAGACTCAATATTTGTTCTAATAATTGCGCAACTTTGCCATTTTCGATGGCTTCTATGCGTTGTCGATAATAATCATTTTCTCGGTTGAGGCGATCAATTTCTTCTCTCGCCATATCAATGGCCAGAGTTAACGACTGAACCTGTGTGTATAAATCAGAGTCGTCATTGGCACCGGTATTTGTTGGATCAAACTCTGAATCGATATTGGTTGTAAGCATTAATTGCCCGGATGCGGGCAAACTGGAAGCTTGATATGTCGTTCCTTCATTAATTCTGTTGCTACCGGTATTGTTAACATTAGCGCTATTAGTAATACCATTATTAGCAATACTGGCACCGTCTAGATTTAAACGTCCTTGGGAATTTAATAATGTTGGCGACGGTAATTTTATTTGCGAACCCACAATTAAAGAACCAACGTCGTTATTTTCAAATGCGTGTGGATTGTGTTTAAAAATCCATTGGCTAGCGTCGTGGGTTAAGGCACGGCTCGATTGCCCGGTTGAGCGCCCCCAATTACGGGCAATAAAACTGACGAGGTCACCGGAGCGAACAGTATAAACACGATCACCTTGATTAATTTGCGGACCGGATTGCGATGCGTTTTGTGATGATGTTCGGCTCGTAATCTGAGTTGGGTTCTCGGAATAAACTGGCAAGGCTGATGCGGATTGTTCAGGCCCAGCAGAATTAGAAACATCAGCGTCGAAATTACCCACGTATCGTACAGGCTCATCCCAATGTAAATTGGGGTTATCGGGTAGTACGGTGTAGTGTCTGACCACACTGCCGGTTGGCCACTGCAATTCTAAAGCGAATTCTAAGTATGGATCTCTGAGCGGTTTATTAGAAATCAGTTGTATGCGAACTTGGGAGTCTTTTTCAATAAAGCCAATTTGCAGAGGATAATTGGTCGCGAGTACAGAAATTCCCATTTTTTGAGCATCTTTGGCGGAGAGCCGTTTTACCGCCAATTCATCCATTTGGTATTCATTGCCCAGCAATGAAATTTCGCCCGAATACGACTCCCCTATTTTTACTGAGCTTGTCAGTGGACCCAAACCAATACTGCTGCTGGTCCCGCAATAAAATCCAAGCAATAAGGCGCAGCTGGTTTTTTTTACAAAACCCGGTTTAATGAAGCAATGTTGTGGTTTTTTAATGACCATCAATCTGCATGACTCTCTGCTAAATTAGTAAGCCCTAAAAACAGTAGCAACTGCTTTTATTAGTCAATTCATGGCAAATAAAATTAGTGGTACTCAATAGAAGATAGCAAAAACCGTACGTTTCGCTTTAAAAAAGGCTTTTTAAAATAAATTTAACGCAGATAAACAGATTAATGCATGAGAGAAATTACATTCAGAATAGAAAAAGGCGCATTAAAGAAAGAAGCGTCATTATTTTGACGATAGTACTACTAAAACACTTTCGTACAGGCAATAAAAAAGCCCTAATTAAAGGGCTTTTTTAAAACGTAACGGCAGTTTAAAAACAGATTAATTCAGAGCAGCGTATTCTTTCTCTAACTTTTTAATTTGTTTTTTACCTAATTCTCCCGCAACCACAGTCAATGCTTGTCGCAAGCGCGCACGTGACATATCTGGACCTAATAACGTCATGGAATCAAACACAGAGAAAGACGAGGTGGTTCCAGCTATCGCGATAAACAATGGTGCCAAGAAATCTTTCATTTTGATTTCCATGGCATCTGCCAACGCTTTTACTTCGTTGAAGATGTCGTCACGTTCCCAATTTCTTAGGGCTTCCAGTCGCCACAGGGCAAATTGCAGAATGCGTTTTTGCTCTTCGGCCTCGGATTTTAGCGGTTCAAAATCTGCGGTGGTCAGCGGTAATTGGCCCGAAGCTAAAAATGCTACCAGCGGCATAAAATCGCTGAGCGTGTTCATACGAGTTTGCGCGTGTGGAAGCACCTTCATTAGGTTTTCTTCGTTCAGCGCCCAATTGTGTAAACGGCCAGCTAACTGTTTTGGCGTGAAATTCTCGCGAATCCACAAACCGTTCAACCAATTTAATTTTTCGACATCAAAAATAGGGCCGCCCAATGAAACGCGGTTAATGTCGAATTCAGCCATCATTTCATGCAGGGCAAATTTTTCTCGCTCATCGGGCATAGACCAGCCCATACGTCCCAAGTAATTCAGTAGTGCTTCGGGTAAATAACCCATGCGCTGGTAATACCAAATACTGGTTGGGTTTTTACGTTTACTTAATTTTGATTTGTCAGGGTTACGCAACAGCGGCAAGTGGCAAAGCACCGGCATATCCCAACCGAAATATTCGTACAACAATTTGTGTTTTGGCGCGGAGTTAATCCACTCTTCACCACGAATCACGTGGGTGATGTTCATCAAATGGTCATCCACCACATTCGCCAAATGGTAAGTTGGCAGGCCATCGGATTTAAGAAGCACTTGTGCGTCAACTTGTCCCCAATCTAACTCAATAGTGCCTCTGAGCATGTCGTCAACCGGGCAAGGACCGGTGCCCTCAGGAACTACCATACGCACAACATAAGGCATGCCTTCGGCTTCGCGCTTGGCTGCTTCTTCGTCGGATAATTTCAGCTCGCTTGGTTTCAGAGCCGCAAAGCCACCGGCTGCACGGCGCGCTTCACGCAATGTATCTAGCTCTTCTGGCGTGCGATAACAACGGAAAGCGTGGCCTTTTTCAATCAGCTCGTCTGCGTACTTTTTGTAGATGTCTTTGCGTTCACTTTGACGGTACGGGCCGTGCGGGCCGCCGACATCTGGGCCTTCGTCCCATTCCAGTCCCAACCAACGCAAGCTGTCGAAAATCGCTTGTTCAGATTCTTTCGTTGATCGCGCCTGATCAGTGTCTTCGATTCTCAACAAAAACTGGCCATTGTGTTGGCGAGCGAAACACAGGTTAAACAAAGCGATAAACGCCGTTCCGACGTGTGGATCGCCCGTTGGCGATGGAGCAATGCGTGTACGAACAGTCATTGAGACGAAGCTTCCTTAATTGTGGAGAGAAAAAAGGGTTGGATTATAAAGCCGGATAGCGTTTGTGTTGAAGTGCTTTAAGCTGAGATCGCGACAATCTTTGCAAACAGGGGTCATTGAGGTAACTGGGGTAACTGTTGACGCAACGTACATACCACTCTTAGACAAAACCACCCTCGGCCAAAACCGTTCTCAAGTCAGCCTACTCTATGCTTTATCAATACACGATCAACGCCCTATCCATGCGCTGAACAAAACGGGCATGTTTCAAAGATGTTACAGAGTTAAAACCGAAACAAGAATAAACCATTGAACGTAAATGCGACTATAAATGCAGCAATGAGGCAACGTTCAAAATTTTTATCCGCTTTCTGTTCGGTCAATAGGTCACAAATTACCCATCAACTGTAATATTTGCACAAAATAAAACCTCTAAATGGCCAAATTGCGCGTAAAACCCAAAGGAAATAGTCTGTATTCGTTGCCTGATTTTGGTATTATGCGCGCAAATTCTAGGCCCCATAGGCTTACCCATCTTTCACTTCAGATAATCGATTCTAATGTTAAATTCCGACGCTCTCAGCCAACTTACCCAACTCAAGCAAAATATTCGCGAATCCAAAGATATTGCTGAAGGTACCGTTCGCGGCACCAAAGGCCGTTACGGTTTTGTTGTTCTCGATGACGACCGCGAAGCGTTTTTAGACCCAGACCAAATGAACCGAGTTTTTCCGGGCGACCGTGTAGAAGTTTCGGTCACTAAAAACGAAAAAGACCAATTTGAGGCCACATTAGAAAAGTTATTGTCGTCGGATTTAAAAGAATTTGTCGGTTCTTATCTTGAAAGAGGCAAAGGCCACTTTGTGGTTCCCGATGTGCCTATGCTAAGCCGCTGGATTTTCTTACCGCCTAAAGCGCGCGCTAAGGCCGGCAGTGGCGATTACATCCGCTGTAGAATCACTCGCCACCCGTTCGAAGACGGCAAATCACAGGCAAAAGTGATTGAGCTGATCGGTAAGCGCACCGACGAAAGCATTGAACGCAGCTACATCATCAATAAGTTTCAGTTGCGTGACACTTGGTCCGACAAACACAACGAACAACTCGAATCTCTGCAAGCCAATCCACAGCCACTCGACCTGCCAGAAAAAGAACGAAAAGATTTCACCGATATTCCTTTCGTGACCATCGATTCCGAATCCACAAAAGATATGGACGACGCCGTTTTCGCAAAGGCGCAAGATAACGGCTGGCAGGTATTTGTCGCGATTGCCGATCCAAGTTCAGGCGTTGGCCTAGACAGCCCGCTCGGCCGAGAGTCTCTGGCTCGCGGACAAACCATTTACTTCCCAGGCAACAGCGCGCCAATGATTCCAGATTCGTTGTCGCAAAACACCTATTCGTTGGTGGAAGGCGAAAAACGCCCTGCTCTGGTAATTGAATTAAATGTTGCCGCCGATGGCACCATTGAAAACTACGAATTCAGCGCCGCGACCATTTGTTCAAAAGCAAAACTGTCTTACGATTTTGTCAGTGAATTTTTGGACGACGCAAAACACGAACTGTCGGAAGAGATTAAGCAATCACTAACGGCGCTTAAAGGCTTTGCGGATGCACGCTTTGCTTACCGCCAAGCAAATGCCTTAGTTATGGAAGAGCGCCCAGATTACGAATACCAATTGAACGAACAAGGCAAAATTGCCAACATTCTTCGCGTTGATCGCAACAGTGCTCAGAAGGTAGTGGAAGAATCCATGTTGGCCACCAACGTTGTTGCAGGCCAATTCTTTGCCAACGAAAAACTCACCGCACTCTATTCAACCCACGCAGGTTTCCGTGAAGATCGACTGCCGCAAGTTACCAAATTATTAGCGGAAGAAATCGGCGAAGACTTAGGCGATTTGAAAGACGTTAAGGTTTATCAAAAACTGATCTCTGATCTGCAAGCCGATGCCGAAAAATCTAACTTGTTGTCTGTACTGAAACGCCAACTTCGCCCGAGCGAATTGAGCTTTGAATCCAACCCGCACTTAGGTTTGGGATTCCAGTATTACGCCAACATTACTTCCCCTATTCGTCGCTTCAACGACCTGTACAACCATTTGGTCATTAAGCAATACTTGGGCTTTGGCGATATGAAGCCAATTACAGATCAACAATTAGAAACTCTGAAAGAGCAAAACAGCGACGGCCGCTACGCCTGTCGTCAATTAGAGCAATGGTTGATTTGCCAATACATGGAACAATTTATTGGTTCTGAATACGCCGGCCAAATCTCAATGGTCACCAGCCAAGGTGTTGGTATTCGTCTAGACGACAACGGTGTGGAAGTTTTTGTTCAGTTGCGTGATCGCAAAAATAAAGAGCAAAAAGTAGAATTCAATCCTGAGCGATTAACCCTAGTTGTTGACGGTACGCCCTACGTATTTGATCAACCGGTGAAAGTAAAAATCACAGAAGTTGACCAAGACAAGCGTAACATTGCCGGTACGCTGGTAGATTAAGAGCATTAAAGTAAAACTTAAGCAGCTTGAGCAAAAAGCTGCTTAAAGGAAAACAGTTACTTGAGAAGAGTTACCTGAGAATAGTTGCTTGAGAAAAGCTACTTGAAAAAAGTTACTTAAATCGGCTTACTGACTAAAGTAAATATCGATTTAAGTAACTTTCTGTTTATCGATTCCAATAGCTCCTATACCTAAATAGTTTCTATACCTAAATAGCTCCCATATTTAAGCAGTTTCTGTACTCAAACGGCTTTCCGCTTAAGCCTCTGAAAAACATCACAAATAACGCCAGCCTTAAAAATTATTCTTTTAAAGTTCGACAAACTTCACGTTTTCGCCCAAAATGTCTTTTAAGACAAAACGCAATTTTATTTCTTTTCTAGAGACTTTTTTTAGATACTTTCTTAGCCTTAGCTTTCTTAGCCATAGTTAGCCATAGTTAGTCATAGAAAGAAGCGATAATTTAACGGTTAACGTTTTAATCATTCGTTAACCAATACAACGTTATTGTTTATTTCTCACTACTTGCCTAATCATACTGAGTTATTGCTCGATACTGCAAAATTAGTATTTTCACAATTCAAACTGTTGAAACCTCCTTAGCCTCCTCTTAATCTAACTCAATGCAATGGCACTGTTAGCATATTTTATGGCATGTTTTGCCAGTGACGAATGACAAATGACCACTTAATCTTGTGTGCGTATTAAATCATTGGAAAAAATATGACCCAGATTAATCGCTCTGCCCCCGTCATGGTTACGGGTGCGACCGGATACGTTGCTGGACATTTGGTAAAAAAACTATTGGACGCCGGATTAACCGTACATGCACCTGTACGCGATCCGGAAAATGTTCAAAAACTGAAGTACCTGAATGCTATCGCAGAGAATTCTCCTGGAGCCATTCGGTATTTCGAAGCTGATTTATTAAAACCGCACTCCTACGCGCAAGCTATGGAAGGTTGTGAATTGGTTTACCACACAGCATCGCCGTTTAAATTGAATATTCGTGATCCCCAAAAAGAGCTTATTGACCCGGCACTTTTAGGCACGCGAAATGTTTTGCAACAAGCTAATCAGATAGAGTCTGTTAAACGAATTATTGTGACAAGCAGTTGCGCTGCTATTTACGGCGACAACTGTGATTTGGCAAAAACCGCCAATGGCGTATTTACCGAAGACGATTGGAATCAATCATCGTCTATCGATCACAATCCGTATTCTTATTCGAAAACGGTTGCTGAGCGTGAAGCGTGGAAAATTGCTGATCAACAATCGCAGTGGGATTTAATCACAATAAATCCTTCACTGGTGATTGGCCCCGGCATTAATCCACACGCCACGTCGGAAAGTTACAATATTTTAAAACAGATGGGTAACGGCACCATGAAGTTTGGTGCACCAAAATTGGGCTTAGGCGCTATTGATGTTAGAGATTTAGCCGACGCACATTTTGCTGCGGGCTTTTATCCAAAAGCCAAAGGTCGTTACATTGTATCGGCCCATAACACGGATTTGTTTGCATTAACCCAAACCCTGATTGACCGCTTTGGCGATGATTATCCATTGCCGAAAAAGCCCATTCCCAAATGGCTGGCGTGGTTATTCGGGCCAATTTTCGACAAGTCCGTAACACGAAAACTGGTTGCGAGAAATGTGAATTATTCTTGGCGGGCCGACAATAAAAAAGCCCTAAAAGAACTCAATATCAGTTATCGGCCGTTAAAAGAAACCATGCGGGATTTTTTCCAACATGGAATCGACAACAACTTATTTAACGCTTAAGAAATCTTTGCAGTTATTCATACCCCTAATGCTCTGCTTGCGTTCAAGCTGAGATTTTATCGTATGTTTAAAAAGATTCTTAAATTCACGTATTCCAATTGTAGAAATTGAAAACAGAATTATAGATTTAACTATGACAAATCCAACGAGATTCCCAGTAATTAATGGCTGGAGAGTGGTGCTTACCGATTTAAATATCGATACTAACGAAGTATTAAAACACGCCAATCTTCCAACCGATGTTTTTTCACGTAAAGGCACCACCTTTAATGTCGACGAATGTTTTCGCTTTTGGGAGGCCATAGAGCGCTTATCCGGCGACCCTGAGATTTCACTCAAAATAGTAAAAAGTTTGAGCACGGAATCTTTTGATCCCGCTATTTTTTCAGCATTGTGCAGCCCCAATTTAACCACCGCGCTTAAACGCTTACAAAAATTTAAGCCGTTGATTGGGCCAATGAACATTGACCTTGAAGAAAACGAAGACGCCATAAAGTTGACGATTAATTTCGCCGACGAAAGGCTGACCGCTCCAAATTGGTTAATTGCGATTGAATTCGGCTTTTTTGTACAACTTGCGCGAATTGCCACGCGCAAAGAAATCGTTCCTGCGGAAATTAACACGCCGCATGAGCTGCCAGTACAAGAAAAATTTGTCGAGTACTTTGGCATTCAACCCAATATTGCGCCCGGCCCCATTTCAATGACATTTTCAAAGGAAGACTGCCAACGACCTTTTGTCACTGAAAACCAAGCAATGTGGGAATTCTTTGAACCTAATTTAAACAAACACTTGTCTGAGGTTACAACAGAAGACGGATTTTCTAACCGCGCACGTTCAGCCATGTTAGAAATGCTGCCCAGTGGCGAGGCAACACTGCCAATTTTGGCTAAGCGATTAAATTTAAGCCGCAGAACTCTGCAACGCAGACTTCAAAACGAAGGCACGAATTTTCAGGGTTTGCTTACAGAAGTGAGAAAAGATTTGGCAAAACATTACGTGGTGAAATCGGCACTGCCTTACAACCACATTTCGTTTTTGCTGGGCTACGAAGATCCAAACTCGTTTTTCCGAGCGTTCCATCAATGGATGGGCGTAACACCGGATTCGATGAGAATTAAAGAAAGAGTGACCAGTTAATATAGGAGCCTCTGATTTACCTCAAGATTACTCAGGCCAACGAGTTTTTTCTGATCAAGGCGTGCTTTTGAAGGTCTAACGGGTTAAATCAAAAAAGCACAACGCGGAGCAGGAAAAAACTGGCAGGCCCTGAAAGGCGCGGTCTCAAGCACACATTTGCAGCGTTGCCGTTTTTATTAAGGACTACGGCCATTAATTGCAAACGCCGCCTTGCAACTGCGCGCTTGAGATCACGCTGAGTAATATTGAGGTTAATTAGAGGCTCCTATATCACTCTTTCTTTAATATCGAGCTTTAACAACGAACGTAAATAACAAACGTTAAAACAGACAGTCGTTTTACTGCGGTCTGGCTTCACTCACTTTATCGAGCAAATACAACAGCGATTGATATTGTATTTTCGAGTAGTGAGACAAACCAATTTCGCAGGTTCGGCTGTTACTGAACCCTTGCGTGCAATTGTCTGGTAATTGTTTCGCGAGGGTTTTTAATGCGCTTTCGTTCAGCTCTGGATAAAACATGCCCTTGTCACCGGCAAAACCACAACATTCAATATCGTGTGGCTCAATCACCTCAGTAGAACAAGTTTTAGCAACCCGTCGCAGGGTTTCTGCCAATCCCATTTTTCGGCTACTGCACGTAATGTGCAAGGCAATCGGCTCTTCTACCGGAGTGATCGATAATTCACTCAAGACGAATTTATCGATAAATTCGAACAGCTCAAACACCGGCAGCTCGGTTTCGCTTTTTTCGATTTGCATTCGACAAGGACTGGTATCAAACAAGATGGGAATTTCTCCGCCTTGGCTGATCACCTTCAACGCACTTTGAAGCTCTTCGGATTTATCATTGGCAAAATCCGCAAGCCCTTTACTCGAAAACGGCATTCCACAACAGAGGTTGTCGAGATTTTCGGGAACAATCAATTGATAACCGGCTTTTTGAAGCAGCGACTGAGCAACCTCAAATTGGCTGCGCTGATCGTCGGACTTACTTTCCGGCCCCATAGTTCGGCTGGAACAGCTGGGGAAATAAACCAACGGTTTTAACCCATCGCTGCCATTACTTTGAACGGGTTTAACTTTATGCGCTTTTGTCGGCCATTCTTTGTACCACAAAGGCGCGGTCTTACCGGTGGTATTATGAATTTTTACGCCGAGTTTATCGGTTTTTTCTTCGCCTAAGAATTTGCTCGCCACTTTTGATGCAGACAAACCCAAGCCTGTAACTTTGGTAACCTGAGCAAAGTTATCAGCAGCAACTTTGGCCAGCAATTTACTGCTTTTGGAAGCATTCTCAGCGCGTATTTCACGAACGAGATCACCGGTATTGATGCCAACTGGGCATTTCTGTGCACACATACCGGTTGCCGCACAGGTATCAACACCTTGATACTGATAGGCTTCTTTGAGTGTTTTAAGTTCTGTTTCTTCGGCTTCTGTCAGGGATTGCTGGGCGGTTAATTGTTGTATGCGTCGCCACAAGCTGATGCGTTGCCGCGGTGTTAGGGTTAAATCCTTTGACGGACACACCGGCTCACAAAAACCACACTCAATGCATTTATCGACAATTTCGTTGGCCGCTGGCAGCACTTTTAAATCGCGAATATGCGCATCTGGGTCTTCGTTTAAAATAACCCCAGGGTTCAAAATATTTTTTGGATCGATAATGCGTTTTAAACGCTGCATCACCTGGAAGGCTTTTTCACCCCATTCAAGCTCAACAAACGGCGCCATATTTCGGCCGGTTCCGTGCTCGGCTTTCAACGACCCTTTCAGATCAACAGCCACTAAATTGGCCACCGCCTGCATAAATTCATCGTAACGCTGAACTTCTTCGTCGGTTTCAAACGATTGGGTAAAGACAAAATGCAAATTACCGGCTAGGGCATGACCGAAAATAATCGCCTCAGAATAGCCGTATTTATCCAACAACTGGTGCAAGGATTTAATACCTTGGCCCAATTTATCAATCGGAAAAGCAACGTCTTCAATAATTACCGATGTGCCGGTTTTTCTGACCGCACCTACAGCTGGGAAGGTTGCTTTACGAATCGCCCACAGTTTTTCATTTCGGGCGTGATCGTTGGCCAAAGGAATTTCTTGAATAGGTGAAAACTCGGCAATTAAATTCGATAACGATTCAACATTTGCAGCGAGTTTTGTGGCACACGACGCGCGCGTTTCAATCAGCAATGCTGTAGAAGCATCGGGATTATCGCAGAATGCGTCGGGTAATCCGGGCTTGCCTTTAACGGAATTCAACGCGCGTTGATCGAGTAATTCCACCGCATCAACGGGTTCTCGGCTGAGCTTTTCAACCAACTGACAAGCAACTTCGGGGGATTCAAACAAAAATAAACCGCTGGCTTTATTCGAATGTTCTACCACCGTGCGGTAGGTAACATCGGCGATAAATCCCAGGGTTCCTTCTGAGCCAACCATTAAGTGCATTAAGATGTCGATGGGATCATCAAAATCGATTAACGCATTTAACGCATAGCCCGTGGTATTTTTTAATCGGTATTTATGACGAATTAATTCAGAGAGTTCTGAATCCGATTTTACGTCATCACTCAACGCCCACAGTTCATTTAACAAACCGGCGTTTTTAGATTTAAAATCGCGCACACTTTCTGGGTTGCCGGTATCGACAATACTGCCATCGGCTAACACCATCGTCATTGCGCTGACGGTGTAATAAGTATTTTGGCTCACACCACAACACATGCCAGAGGCATTGTTAGCAACAATGCCTCCGATTTTACAGGTGTTAATGGATGCGGGATCGGGACCGATTTTTCTCTGATAATCTTTTAAGTAATGATTGGCATGAGCGCCAATCACTCCTGGCTGAAGACGAATAAATTCGCCGTCGTCGATTACTTCGTAATCTCGCCATTTATCACTCAGAATAATCAGTACCGAATCGCTGATCGCTTGGCCGGATAAGCTTGTACCAGCAGCGCGGAACGTGACGGCAACATCATACTCATGACATAAACGCACAACATCTCGAACTTGAGCGATAAAATCTAATTTTAAAACCAGTTGTGGAATTAACTGATAAAAACTAGCGTCTGTCGCAAACGCGCGTCGGCGCGTTATATCATCAATAATTTGTTCGTTTCGAAGAATACGTTTAATCTCAGAAACAAATTGCCTGCTTACCTCAGCCATCGTTTATGCACCTGCTAGGGGATCGCTCACACCAACAACATACACAGCAATCAATGCTAGTATCCCAGCACCAAGCACGTAATAACCTGTTGGAATCACAGTTTTTCTCAGTACCGCACCTTCTTGACCAATCAAACCTACTGTTGCAGAAGCCGCAACAACGTTATGAATAGCAATCATGTTACCGGCGGCAGCACCCACAGCTTGGGTAGCCACTAATAACGCAGTGGAAATACTGAGTGTTTGCGCAGCTTCGAATTGAAACTGACTGAACATCATGTTCGAAACAGTATTAGATCCGGCGATAAACGCACCGAGCGCACCAATGGTTGGGCTGATTAATGGGAACATGTCACCAAAAATACTGGCAAACAATTGCGCACTGGCAACAGGCATACTGGCGATGTCGGCAGTATTAACGCCTGAGTTAATGAAGATACGAACCATTGGAATGGTGAACAAAAGCACGAAGCCTGCACCAATCAAGGTTTTTCCAGATTCTGATGCAGCACTGGAAATAGACTTCATTGAACCTTTGAAATCGCAATGCAAGAAAGCCGCAGCTAACGCAGCAATAACCAATAAGCCGCCTGGCAAATACAATGGGCTAATACCAGAGTTAATGCCTGCCTCACCTAGAATAGAGGTCGCAGTCCAACCAAAACCAACAAGCGCCGCTTTAACTTCACTGAATACGCGAGTACATACCAATAGCACAGCAACCAGTACGTATGGAATCCAAGCAATTACAGGCGACATATTTGGGTTGTGACCTGTTCTTTCACCGGTAATGGTGATTGAACCCAACCAAGACTTAGGCCATTCGCTTTTCTCAGGAAATTCCCAGGTATTTTTTGGAATGAGGAAACCGTGCTTAGCAGCAGTTACCACGATTACCATACTGACCATACCACCAATAAGTGATGGGAATTCAGGGCCTAAGAAAATACCCGTCAACGCGTAAGGAATGGTGAACGCACAACCGGCGAAAATGGCAAAAGGAACCACTTCCAAACCTTCTTTCCAACTTTTGGCTTTACCAAAAAAGCGCGTCAACATTAATACCATTAGAACTGGCATTAAGGTGCCCACCAAGGCGTGAATCAATGCAACTTCACTGGTAATTAATTGTAGGAATTGTTCCCAAGAAGAACCTTGAGTCAAAAGTGTTGCTTCAATGGCAGCGGTGTCGAGTCCGTTAGTCACGCCAATAATAACTGGCGTGCCCACAGCACCAAATGAAACAGGTGTACTTTGAATCATCATTCCCATTAATACAGCGCCCATTGCTGGGAAACCGATAGCAACCATTAATGGTGCCGCGATCGCAGCGGGAGTACCGAAACCTGATGCACCTTCAATGAAAGTACCAAAACACCAAGCAATAATAATTGCCTGAATTCTTCGGTCAGGTGAAACAGTGGTAAAGCCCTCGCGAATAACGCTGATAGCACCGGTATGCTTAAGGGTGTTGAGTAGGAAAATAGCGCCAAAAATGATCCAGAGCACGGCAACGGTAACAATGATGCCTTGCAACGCGGATGCGAAGATTCGGTTTAATGTCATTTCCCAGATGAAGAAAGCAATTGCAGCCGTAGCAGCGAGTGCCACAGGCATTGCCTTACGTGCAGGCCATTGTAGGCCGAGGAGTAAAACTGCTGAAAGAGCTATGGGTAGTAGTGCAACTATGCCGTAGTGCCAATCCATCATTATAATTCTCCGGTTGTATCTTATTATTTATGTGTTGGATTTATCACTACACTTAACTTCACCCTGTAATCCGGGTGTTTTATCTATAGTTAAATGAGCATCAGGACAGTATCAATATGCGGATTAGTGATATATGATTAAAAAGCATTAATATTTTTTCCATTTCTTACATAATAACGCTATGAAAAACCATAAGTACGGCGCAAAAGCCGACGATATACTGCTGTTCACCCACGTTGTAGAAGCGGGTTCGTTCTCAAAAGTCGCGGAAGAAATGGAGTTGAGCAACTCCGTGGTCAGTAAGCGAATCGCACGTTTAGAACAAGCATTAAATGCACAACTACTCTACCGAAGCACCCGTAAACTTAGCCTCACCGACGCCGGCATTGTTTTGTACCAAAAATCAAGACAAGCAAAACTCGCAATTCAAGAAGCGGAAGATGCCGTTACCGGCTACGGCGATAAAATTCGCGGCAACATTAAAATAACCATGCCAGTGGTGTCTGCGCGATTTATTTTGAACGACACCATTTCAAAATTTTGCGCCAGTTATCCTGACGTTAGCGTTGAGCTATCTGCAGAAAACCGCTGTGTGGACATTATTAAAGAAGGCTTTGACCTCGCCATTCGCACTGCTCACTTGGAAGACTCAAGCTTAATCGCCCGCCGCTTAATCGATTCTCAATGGATTATTTGCGCAAGTCCTAAATACATCACCGAACACGGAACCCCTGAACACCCAGAGGATTTATCCGATCACGATTGCTTGGTGTACAAATACGAAGGCGCAGGTTTGGATCACTGGGCACTTAAACGTGGCCAAGAAGATTTACAAATTCATGTAAAAGGAACCATTACGGGCAATGAATTAGAAGCGCTTAAACAGGCGGCTTTAAATGGCTTGGGCGTGGCGTATTTACCGCGAGTATTAATTCACGAAGATTTGTTGTCGGGCAGGTTAATTTCTGTGATGGACGAACACGTTGGTAAACGTTTAGGTATTTACGCCGTTTACCCGCGAACGCGGCTTCCAGATTTAAGAATTAAATTACTGGTGGAATTTATACGTGAAGCGTTTGTATCAAAAAAGGAGTATTTCTATTGAAATACTCCAAGGCACATATCCAACCGGAAATAATTCCCAGCTAGAAATTGAACTTCGCGCTAAATTGTAGGTAGTCTGAATCAATTCCATCGATACCTTCGTCATCGATGGAGTAGTTTCCTAATTCAACACCCACACTTAATTTAGAGGTAACGTCTGTAATGTAGTTAATACCCCAGTGAGCACGTTCACGCTCTAAGATGTCAGTTTCAGCTTGACCGTAGAACACAGTGGTTCTTGCAATGTCAGTCCAGAAGTGACGGTAAGAAACCGCAAACGCATCGGTTGATTCAACATCGGTGTTACCATCGGCAGGATCAACAACAATATCGGTTGTTAAACCAGCACCAACGTAACGCCCTGGATCACCGGTAGTAAGTTGGAAACGGAAATCGTCTTTACCGCCGGTTTTAATTTTACCCGCAACATTTACTGCAAGCGCGGTATCGTTTAGTCCACCCTGATCAACGTGACGCAACAACGCACTGACAGAGAAAGTACCCCAACTGTTGCTGTAGTTGTAACGACCAACAACATCTGGATTTGCTTCGTCTGGATCAGCCTGATCACCAGTCAAACCAACGGCACTTGCTGGTGTACCAACATCACCATCACCATTTGTTTCAGGGTTTTCAATTGCAAACTGCCATGGGCCATTGGTGTAACGAACCTGTACTTGGCGAACAAACGCTTCACCAACGTGCGGGCCACCAAAATCTAATGCTTCTGGCAAAGCATGCAATGGCATAAATGTGGTCCAGGTTTGACCTGCTAACCAGTTTTTATAAGTAAGGAAAAAATGTCGTAGACGAGGGTTTGAAGAATTACTTACGACTTCGTTACCGCCGCCGCCGTATAAATCGAATTCTACAAATGCAGAAACGTCACTGTGTTCAACTTTAAAATTAAAACGCGATTCACGCACGTTAAAACCAGTACGAGAAGTTTCTCGCGGAGCACCACCCGGGAAATTCGCTACCCAGTAATCCTGATAAGCAATATCACCATCAACATGGCGAACATCGACTTTAGTATAACCTCCGAAACTTACTTTTGCTGTGCCGGTAGGAGTTTCAAGACTGACCAACTCAATAGCAGCATTAGCGGAGTTAATTGAAGCAATGGAACTTAATACAGCAGCAGGAAGAACCATGTAGGCACGTTTGGAGAAAGACATCTAATTCCCTCTTATTTTTATTTATAGTAAATAGGTGTGAAAGAAATATAGAAATATTAATTTCGCGGATAAACAAAGATTAGTATAAGAGCTTTTTCCAAAAATGACATAATCGGAAATTGAAAAAAATTAATAAAAATGAATAAAAGTACAATAAAATAGGAGGGAAAATTACGTACGTAGTTGGTTGTAGAAGATTGAAATAAAAATAATGAGCTTTATTAAGAAACTTCCAACAAAAACCAAGCTGTTTAATTTGGCTATTAATAAGTCTCTTTAAAAGGTATTTAGTTCAAAAAACTTTTATTATTATTTGTACTGTGCGCCACCCCTGCATATCACTAAAAAAATAAATCGCCTTTATCTTTTCAAACACCCGCCATTAAAACACCAAACCTTTTGCTCACAGCCAAGTCTTCTCTAGCGTTGACAGCAGTCTTGCTCTCATCCAAAAATGACTTTCCGCAAAAAGTTCATCAACGCACGCCGGTTTATTTCCAAATGAAATTTAATAAAAAACCTTTAAAAGCAAAAACCAAGCACAGGCTTGAAAACTGTTATTAACCTTTAATAGAAGCTGGCTTACCGAGTGATTCGGTTCAGTCTTTATTTTTAAAACAGCAATTAAAAATAGAAGAGCGCCGGAAATTTCCAAGGTATCTGAAACAATAACCAGCCCTCAAAAACAGGCCATTAAGTGTTACTACGGTAAAAAACTAAAAATACTTAATAAGTAAGTAATAATACTTAGCTTCGCCAAATACCACGTAAAAAATCTTGATTGGTCATTACTGGAAAGGAATTTTCGCGTTAACACGGTAGAAATGTTATCGATTTGATGCCGCGTTTATCTAACTTTTATAGAACAGGCACCCTACTTTCGATAAAAACCGTAACCTGATTTCGAAAACTAATTGTTTGACAAGACAACATAGAAATGGTTGCAAGAATTTATCAACGTAAACCAACAACCCTATAAAATTTGCTGGTGAATTAATCACCAGACATAAAAGTTTGTACACGGTAACTGGAACACAAGGTAAAACGAAAAAACTGATTCAGAGAGAAAACTAATCTAGAAAGAAAACTGGTCTAGAGAGAAAGCTGGTCTAAAGAGAAAACCAATACAGAAAAAATGGCTTTTTAGAGAGTTAAGTAATCGATAAAAAACACTAAGGAACCCGGGTAAACTGCCGGGCTCCTTAGCGAGCCAAATAGACTCTAATAGTCTCTGATCAAATTCGATCACTCACAAACAACAAGAACAATTACGCTTATGCTTTGAATCCCCACCAATACCCGGATTGAACGTATTAGTAGGATCTAATTTTCGGTAGAACTTTTGAAGCTGAGATTCCGCTTTATACAAATGCCCTACATTGTGCTCCGCTGGGTACTTCGCACCGCGGGCATCCAATATCGATAACAACTCTTTCTTTAATTGTTTTGGATCGACGCCTTTTTTCAGTACGTAATCTTGGTGGAATACGTGACAGAAGAAGTGGCCGTAATAAAGCTGTTTATCAATCTTATCCATAATTTCTGGCGGCAGTTTTTCCACCCAATCAAGATCATTGCGACGCAACGCAATATCCAGGGCGATAATTTCTCCCAACTCTTTTTCATGCATGGTTTGATAACGAACGGCAGCACCGGCCGCGGCAAAGCGATGCAAATAAGCACTGCTGGCTTCATCGGCGTTACACACAAAATAATCGCCTTCGGCAGAACCGTCTTTAAAAAATTCCGCTAAATATTTATCGGCTTCACCAATACCCTCATCACTCATTTTCAATATTAGGTGATGCTCATATTTTTGTCGGTATTGAATGATTCTGTCGGGCAAATGACCGGGGAATAAACGACTGGCAAATTGCATAGCGCGGTCGGTTAGGGAATTAGGAACGAATTTCCAATTGTTAAACACTTGGTCTAACTTACCCTTTAAAGCAAACAACTTCGGTAAACGCTGAGTACCCAAGTGCTTCACGCTCAAAAACGTATCTTTACCGTAGGTTTGGGCAATATCGAAGATATCCCGATGCAAGTATTCACCCACTTCGGGTAAATTATCGAACTGACTTAAAATATGGCGACGAAGCTGGGCCAAAGTATTGGGATCATTAGTACCAACATAATAGGTGCGCTCGCGCTTAGGCACATTGAACGTATCCAATCGCACTGCAAATACAGCGATTTTTCCGGCACAGCCACTGGCTTCGTAAAGTTTTGATTCATCGGCGTTGTAACGACTGGGCGTGTCGGCATCAACATCGCGAATTTTTTCAACGTAATCTTTTGCCGACGCAACCTTATCGGTAGGTTCAATCGTTCGACTGAAATTACCGCTTTCAAGGTTACTGATAATTTCTTCGGGTGATTCACCGAGATCAATCCCTAAATGATTGACCAACTCCAACTCGCCTTTTTCATTAACCCACGCAAACAACGATAGTTCTGTATAAGCCGGACCTCGTTTTACCAAAGCACCGCCCGAGTTATTCGCAACACCACCAACAATCGACGCACCCAAACAAGAAGAACCAATCACCGAATGCGGTGCTCTTGATGCTAATTTAAGTTGCGATTCCAATTGGTGTAACGTAGCGCCCGGAAAACTAATAATTTGTTCCGCATCGCCCATTGGAATAATGGTATCCATTGCCAATGTATTAATCACAACAACATCGCGATCGTAATCCGAACCACTGGGAGTTGAACCTTCGGTTAAACCAGTGTTGGCCGCTTGCATAATAATAATGCAGTTATGACTGACACAAACCTTTAAGGCTTCCCATAATTCACGCAACGTATTGGGAAATAAAACCGCCAACGCGTCACCTTCACCAGAGCGCCAACCTTTTCTGTAGTGGGCTTTGGATTTAGCACTAACCGCAATCTGATCAGCTTGAAGGACATTACCCAATGAAGCTAAAACTGGATGATTATTATTCATAACTTATACACAACGAACTAAGAAAGATTTAGAGCTCAAAACATGAGCTTCTTTTTATATCATGATTAAATATAAAAGAGAAAGAATAAAGATTATTATTTCTATTTATTACAAAATAGGCAGATTTTTCTTCCATATTGGCACTTTCTATTATCTAAAAAGTAGTATAGCGGAAAGACAGACCAACACATGCACCACAAAAGCGCAAAACCACATAGAATTTATTGATAATTTAGATAAGGTTAGACACCTTATTAAAAAGATAAAAAGAACAAACCAACCGGGAGAAAATAAGATAATTCAGGCAGGAATTGAGAAAGTTTGGGAAGATAAAGAGAGTTGATCTATTTAATTAGCAATCACCATTAATAAAAGCCGACAAAATAAAATTTTATCGGCTTTTATAACATTTACCGTTTAATCACGATTACCTTGCACTGTACCATCAAAATCTTCAATATCGTTTTCAAAGGTTCCGGTAAAAGAGCCATCGTCGTTAATGGTAATTTCAAACACGGTGGCTTCACCAATCACACCCCCAGATGCACCTGCTGCCATGGCATTACCGCGACTGTTGATACTTCCGATAAAACTGAACGGGCCGTCATCGCCCATACCATTGCCGAGTAACACACCACCATCATCAATGGTAAAAGTGTAATTTCCGCCAAATGCTCCGTCATCATCGATACCCATAAAAGTACCAGAATAATTGCCGCTGAATTGTTGGATTAAAGTACCCGCCAAATGCTCCTGAGCCGTCATACTTGGAATTAACATTCTGGCACCGGCGGTGGTAAACGTTGTTAATGACGTAATGGCAACTTGAACGTCACCATCTTCTGAAAATTCATTCACCGACAACGAAAAATCAATAACGATATCCGCAGCGGCATCAGTTACATTTTCGGTAATTAAAATTCCATTATCGGGATTGCCATCGTCATCCAGAGTTTGCAGTAATCTGGCAATATTAGTGACTGTAGAATCCATTTCATCTTCCGCACCTGAGACCAAATCAACCGGCGTAATAATAGAAGAACCTTCGGCAATACCAATCACAATACCACCAATAGAAAAAATAACATCGCTGCCAATTTCGTAAGTAAAGGTGCCATCGGCATCGGTCACTCCCATTTGATCACCAGAAATAAACGTTAATCCTTCAACGGCTTCATCGATAAACACACCCGTTGCGGTTTCTGGAGAACTCGAACCACCGCCGCCTCCACCGCCACAACCGGCCAATAAAAAACTTTCTGATATTAATGCAAATAACGCGCGCTTCATTTTCTTCCCCTTTCGAAATGTTGTTATTATTTGAATAAGAAAATGCTTAGTGTCTATTCAAGGTAAGACAGAATTGAAACTTCCTTAAAGGAAGCGAGAATTATAAGCACAGAAGATTTTGTATGGACAATTGTGGTGGATGTTATTAATTTATAGAAATACGAAAATAAGTTAGAAAACAGAGCTAAAAATAGCGGACCTTTTAATTTCTCTTTGCGTACTTAGATTACATATAATCCCAGATTAATGCGTATTGCTTGGCCACTACGTCAACTTCTATTTATGCTTAGTATTTTATTGAGATACTTTCTTTGTATTGCTTTCCTTGCTCAGTATCTTCACGTAACTTTCTAAGAATTCTGGTGTCATTTCTTGCTTGCTGGAAAATTCCACTTCGCGGCCATCGATTTTTAATTTCACTGGGCTTTTTGTGTTACTTGCTTTTACGTAATCACCGAAAATAGACAAGACTTTCTTTAAAGAATCTGGCAGAAGTTTTATCCAAATAGAGCTCTCATCGTCGTCAACTGCTGTGGCCGGCTGTGGCTCTTCCTTCGTAGGTAACGGGGAAGGAGAAGGAGAAGGAGAAGGAGAAGGAGAAGGATCAATCTCTGAACATTTTCTCAAAATTAAACCTTTACGACGGGCCACTCGCTCAACCCCAGGCCAAGCACCAGCATCGCATAAAATTGCACTCATTAACCGAGCATTGGCATCTAAATCATCATTATCGAATTGAATTTCTAACCGAAGCGGTGTTTCCATAGACAAACGTCTCACAAAGCATCAATAAACTATTCGCTTTATTGAACCTCAACTTGAATGATCTTTTCAAGACTGAAATGTGAGGGATAAGATAAGACGGAGGTGTAAGCAGACCGAGGAAGGATTGGACGGAAATGCTGCTGATTGTTATATCTTTATTTGCCTGTCAAACGACTGAACCAGAAAACCCAACGCATCCATCCAGTTCAGTCTTTATAAATATCATTAAAAACAATTATTTATGGTTTTCTCTTTCAAACTCTGCTTTCTTAGCTTTCTCTATTTCAATTTTACGTCGAGCATTTTCTTTGGCTTGGCGTACAATTTCTGGATTGGTTCTTCTATCGAGATCTTCGAGAGGTTTGGCTATTTTCTTAGGCATTTCATTACTCCGTATATTCTTTGAACGGCTTTGCTGACATTCTAATCTATTTTTATTGAAACGCAGAGAAGTCGTTAACAAAATACTGTTGAGAGTTAAACTCGGAAGGTAAGCTTGCCCATTTTATCAATGAGCAAACTTAATACGTTGAAATGTTGGAATACTAAAACTGTAAGAATTTAAATTTAATTAAAAAACTACACCCTAAACTTCGACACCATTCCCTGAAGTTGTCTTGAAATATTACTCACGTGATCGTTTGCACTGGCAGATTGTTTGGCCCCTTCGGAGGTTTCTTCAAAACCTGAACTGATGCTTTCTAGATCTTTGGCAATTTCGTCGGCTACGGTGGATTGTTGTTCAACGGCGCTGGCTACTTGGATATTCATTTTACTGATCATATTAATTGCGTTATGAATAAGCTCTAATGCCTGCGCGGTTTCTTGTGATTGGGCGACGGTTTTTTGCGATTTAGAGTGGCATTCTCCGATGGCTTTTACGGTATCTGCGGTGCCTGATTGTAGGCGCTGAATAATTTCTTGAATTTCGGTGGTGGACGATTGCGTTCTCTGTGCCAGTGTTCTAACTTCGTCGGCAACAACGGCAAAGCCTCTGCCCTGTTCACCTGCACGCGCTGCTTCAATTGCGGCATTTAAGGCCAGCAAGTTGGTTTGTTCAGAAATATTTTGGATGACACCAATCACTACTTCAATATCAGAACTGCTCTGCTCAAGGGTTTTTATAAATTCGACGGTGGTTTCTAGGTTGGTTGCAAGCCCGCCAATCTCCGCCAGGGTTTTACTGGTGGTCTCTTTGCCGCGTTCAACCTCGGATAAACCTTCATTGGATTGCGTTGCGGAATCTGTAGCGTGGCGAACTACGTCTTGAATACTCATGGCCATTTCGCTGACGGCTGCGGCAACGGTGGATGTTTTACTGCGTTGCTGATCAATAATTTTTGCGGTTTGCTCGGAAATTTGGCTGGCGGAGGTTGCGTTTTCTGATAAGTCTTTACTGGTTTTAACGATGTCGCCAATCAGTGATTTTAGCATTTTTGACATCTCACTCACCGACCGATAAATACCGGTAGCACGACTGGATGCATTTAAATCTTGCGATAAATCGCCCTTAGAAATGTTGCGAGTAATTGCAGCAATTTCAGCGGGTTCGCCGCCGATGGGTTTACGAATACTTTTTGCGGTAATCCACGATAAAATAACCGCGACGATCACTGACACGACCGAGAGAATCACGATCATGCTGACGGTATTTTCTGCCAATGCCTGAATTTCTGGCCCCAATGCGTCTTGATCTTTTTTAACCGACAGTTTTACATTTTCTAAATCAGCAGCGATGATTGGCCCCACTCGGTTTAAGGTGCCATTTATAAGGGCATTTCTTTCTTCTATGATTTCAGCAACATTGTCAAAGGCGGTGATGTATTGTTGATGCTGCTCTTTAAATACTCTTAAGGATTCTCGACGCAACGGATTTTGCAAATTGACATCAAGCTCTTCTACAAAAGGAGCTATTTCTGCGTTCAGTTCTTGATTGGCTCGCTCTCTATCGGCAGCGGCATTGGTGATGAGGTATTTCGAAACGTATAAACGCCCCAGTAATAAATGCTCCTGAACTTGGGCGGCGTAAAACGCTGCGCTGGCGTCATCGTCTGCGTAAGCGGAGGTGATAATACTGGTCATGCGCTCGCGCATTGCTAAACCGGAGGGATCGAGTTGATTTTGAACCAGCTCATTGCGCGCCCGAAACAGATCAACCACCTGGGTAAAGCCTTCTTTATAGACGCCTAAGTTTTGGGCGGACTTTTGTATAAGCTGCGCCCGTTCGGGCTTTTGAATCTCGACTTTAGCTTCGTCCATAAATGTTTCGACTTTTGCTAAACGCTCTTCGTACTGCGTAATCGATTCTTCGCTGCGCTCGTTTAGGAATTTCAAAACCCCCAAACGCACCATCAACATATTTGCCTGTAAGCGCCCGGTCAGGTTTGTGTCTCTGGCAAGCTCTCTGTATTCGACTAAGCCGTTGTAAACGTTGTTGACACCAAACCAAGAGGACGTTGAAATCACGATTAGTAAGACAATAATCGAGGCAAAACCAACACTGATTTGAGCGGTTAATTTGAGTTTTTGAAACATAGTGCTGCTCGCTTTGTGAGCCTATTACTTGGTGCTAATAAGCTCTAAGACTAATATTCTAGAAACTGATGATTATCCAAAAGTGTAGTTGATAAAATCCTATAAAATGGAAGTTTTTCGCTAAAGAAGTTTTTGGCAGAAGACAGTGGCAGCGCACGAGTGTTTGATTTAATACCACAAATAGCACTCGTTATTGTTTTATTAGACTGTGCTATTTTGCTCGCCTGTTTTTTATAGGTAGGTATTTTTACAGACAGTTACTTTTATGGAGAGCCACTTTTATAGAGAGATACTTTCCTGGAGAACTGATTTTCTGGACATTTATTTTTATGGAAAATTGCTGTTCTTACATAGAATAACGACAAAGTCGTAATCGCGGAACAAGGTAAGGGCTTGGGTTGTTTTAATAAAATAGTTCGGAATAATAAAAAGCTGCATATGACAGCAGCTTTTTATCGACGGGATAACTTAATTCTTAGCGAATATTCCTACTTCGAGTTTTTTATCAGTGGTTTTAACAGCGCGATACATACCCGGCGTGTTAAATTCCATGGTGAAATTACCTTGGGCATCAATCACGATAACGCCGCCGGTTCCGCCAATGGGTTTTAAAACATCTTGAATCACTTCTTCTGCTGCGGTTTTTACGCTTTTATTTTGGTATTTTACGCGAGCACAAATATCGGCAGCAACGTGATTGCGAATAAAGTATTCACCGTGGCCGGTAGCGGAGACCGCACAACTGGTATTATCGGCCCAAGTACCTGCACCAATCACAGGCGAATCACCAATGCGGTCGAAGCGCTTGGCGGTCATGCCGCCGGTTGAGGTGCCTGCGGCTAAGTTGCCATTTTTATCCAACGCAACCGCCCCCACGGTTCCGTAACGGAAATCGTCTTGTAAGTACACGCTGGCTTGTTGCTCTACGGTTTTGGCTTCGGCCAGTCGTTGGCGGGCTTTTTTCCAGGCTTCGTATCGATGCGGGGTATCAAAATAATCGGCGGGTACTAAATCAAATCCCTGCTGAATAGCAAACTCTTCGGCGCCTGCACCCGACAACATCACATGTACGGATTTATCCATCACCGCTCTGGCTAATTCAATGGGGTTTTTGATGTGAGCAACACCGGCAATGGCACCGGCATTTCGGGTGGCTCCATCCATAATTGAGGCATCAAGCGCGTGCAAGCCATCGTAGGTGTATACCGCACCCAGGCCTGCGTTAAAAATGGGAGAGTCTTCGAGAATATTAATGGCAATCGCGATGGCGTCTAAACTGGATTCACCATTTTCCAGAGCGTTATAACCGGCCTCGGTGGCTTTGGTGAGCGCGGTATTAATGGCTTCTAATTTTTCATCGGTAAGGTTTTCTTTTTTGATGGTTCCGGCACCGCCGTGAATCACAATGCCAAATTTATCTGCGGCAATGCTGTGCGCGTTGATAAAAATAAGACTGAGTAGCAAGACTGCTTTTAATTTCATTGATGATTTTCCTTCTGTACTTTGCTTATGCTCGTTATTAAGGCGCTGTTTAAAGCTAACGAGAGAAACTCAAAAATCAGCAATAATGATGCACAAAAAAACGGGCCTCAAAGAGACCCGTTTTTGTTAATCCTGCTGTTTGATTCAGTGAAGAATCAAACCGTAAAACAGAACCTTAACTTAGATGTCGTCACCGACGGTTGAAGACTCAGCCAATGGACCTTCGAAGCCAAACAACGCAGCAGAGTTGCTGTGCAGTACTGATTCGTTGTCTAGACCGAAGCTTGAGAAATCAACGTTGGTGCTGAAACCTTCGATAACAATCAAGTCATCAGTGTCGTTACCGTCAAACAACACAGAACCGCCAGCGTGTTGAATAGATAGGTAAGCGCGTGTTCCATCGTTAGAGAAGCTGAAACCTGTTGGCTCGGCACCTTGAATCGCGATAGAAAGCATACGAACACAGCCGTCGGTTTTGATGTCGCGGTCGCCGCCGTCAGGCAAACACGCCCAAACGTCACCGTCGCTGTCATCTTCAATGACGTAGGCAATGCCAGTCACGGGTTGGAAAGCGAAGTTATCAGGTGCGTTGAAGTCTTGGTCGCCTTCAACGAAACGATTAACAACAACCGTTAATTCTTCACTCGCAGCAAGCGGCGCAGAATCAACACCACACACAACTTCACCCACTTGACCAGACGAGGTACGGCCGGTGTTAGTCCAGCAGAAACGAACGGCTTCTGGGTTTTCGGCGTCAGAGTACATACGATCTAAATGCATGTCTTCTGGACGGTAGTAACCAGTTGCACCGCCAGCGTTGGCTTCAACACGAGCGTTGTCTGGATCAACTTCGAACCAAGAGGCATTACCCACTTCACAGCCTTGACCTACTTGCACTCGGCTGTCGCGACAGCTAACTTGCATGGCGTAAGTGTTACCGGCAACAAATGGAGAATCTTCTAGGTTGTTGATTTGACCCGCTGTTGTGCGAGGCGCCGATGGGATGAACTTAAAGATTGCACCACCGTCAGTGTCGCCGTTGGTCAACAATGAAGTGCCATCGTCTTCTGCAGCAATGGTTCCGTTTGCTAGGAAGAATTGCTCGTAAGAACCTGGGCGAAGTTCATCACCACCAACAACTACACCACTATCGAGAACGAATAAACCTTCCCAAGCCATGGTTGGCATTTCAGTGCGCTTAACCACTAGATCAGTCGCATCAACACCGGTAGAAACACCGTTGCTGTCGCCTTGCTCAATCGTTGCCGCTTCACCAGCGTCACCACGTTCAACAACAACCACGTTGTTGGTGGTTAATGGATCAAGAATTTCGTAAGCAGCGCCGTCGGCAGTTTCTTCGGTGGCTAAAATGGTGCCCCAAGGCGTGGTACGAATACCATCACAACGGGTCATACCACGAACGATAGTCTCAACTTCACCCGTCGCTAGATCAACGCTTTGTACGCTTGGCTTGTACTTACCAACGGTACCGTCATCAACAATACCGCGGCTTTCTTCGATACAACCAATTAAGTGCGTTGGGTTATTCAGTGGGTAAAGATCGTGTTGATCCCACCACTCTGATGCATTACGAGTTAGGAAAGTTGCGGTTAAACCACCGGCAAGATTCACGTAACCAGAAGCGTCGTCGCCGTTACCGAAACCGTTGCTTGGATCAACATCAACGCCCAATTGCGCTTCGATGTTAGCTTCACGATCAACGGTATTGGTGTTGGATTCAGTAATTGGAGTACCAAAACCAAACAGCGCTTGTGAATTCTGCTCCGCTAAATCAGTGATGCTGGCAGCGTTTGCAGTCGGTGCAGAGAAACCAGTGATATGAACGATATCGTCGGTGCGGAAGTTATCCACCAATGGGAAGGCATCATCGCGAGAGTGCTGGATAGATACCCAAGCTTCGGTGCCGTCTGCACTGAACTCAAAACCAGTAGGTTCAGCAGAGCGATCATTAAGTGACAACACACGAACACAACCGTCAGAGGTTAAACCTTGGTCGTCGCTGTCTGGCAAACACGCCCAAACGTCACCGTGTTGGTTATCTTCGATAACGTACAAAATGCCAGTACCTGGTTGGAACGCTAGGTTATCTGGAGCATTTAATTCTTCGTCACCTTCTAAGAAACGAACCAAACGCACATCGCGTTCTGCAGCCGCTGGATTGGCATCAGTACCACAAATCACTTCACCCCAGTTTTGCGCACCGCGGTTACCGGTGTTAGCGAAACAGAAACGAATTTCATCTGGGTTTTCTTCGTTAACGTAGTCTGGATCTAAATGCAGATCTTCAGGACGGTAGTAACCAGTTGCACCTAAACGGTTTGCGTCTTCGCGTGCGTTGTTGGCATCAACCGATAACCAAAGGGCATCACCAATTTCACAACCCTGGCCGAACTGAACACCACCGGTACATTGAACTTGCAGTGCGTAGTTGTCACCGGCAACCAATGGCGAATCGTCTAGAGAAGTAATTTCGGTACCGTCGTGTAGGTCGGTAGGAATAAACTTAAATAACGCACCGCCGTCGGTGTCTGCACCGAAGTTTACTTCTGTGCCGCCGTTATCTAATACAAATTCGAAGCTGCCTGGACGAAGTTCGTCACCACCAACAACAACACCGTTTTCAAGTACAAACAAACCTTCCCATGCCATGGTCGGTAACGCAGTACGCTTAACAATTAAATCCGTTGCATCGGCACCGCTGGCATCAACAATCGCCGCTGGTTGACCGGCATCACCACGATCGGCAACAGTAAGGTCGGTTGTGGTTAATGGATTTAAGATTTCGTACGCTGCACCATCGGCATTTTCTTCGGTAGCCAGTACAGTGCCCCAAGGCGTAGTACGAATACCGTCACAACGTGTCATGCCGCTTAAGATGGTTTCAACCGTGCCGTCTGCGATATTAACTCGCTGAACCGATGGGTTCATTTGACCGGTTGCTTCGTCAATGATTTCCACACGGCTTTCAATACACCAAATTTGATGCGTTGGATTTTCCAATGGGAAAAAAGAGAATTGGTCGGCGTGGTTAGCAGCGCTGCGCGTTAAAAATTCAGCCGTTAAACCAGACGCTAATTCCATGTGCTGAGCAGCAGAATGAATTGGGCTGCGCGTTGCGGTTGCTTCAGAAACTGGAGTTTCAACGTTATCAGCAACTAACTCAATTGCAGGAATATCAGCAACCAATTCCGCCAATTCAACAGAACCTGACAAAGATGGAAGCACGGTAATAGTAGAAGGGATAACACCATCAACAACACCGTCTGCCGCATCGAATGCAAAAGACGTTAATACGTCTTCACGATTAACAGAAGCGAAAGTTTCGCCCGCGCGAACCAACTCACCAATTTCAGTTGATGCGTCTGCTAATAATTCAGAATCCAAACCGGTAATTGGGTTTGCGCCTTCTGGTAAATCGGTAGCAGCAACAATATTTTGAATCGAAGACTCAATCGCAGCTTCGATATCAGCAATGGTTGCATCAGCGGTGGTTTGAGCAATAACTAATTGCGCCACTGCCGAAGTGAATGGGTTGATGTTCACTTGCTGAGTTTCGCCAGCGCCTGCAACAACTGCTACAGATTCCATATTAACTGGCAAATCATTAAATGCCATGTCCACAGAGCCTTCGTTATCGAAAACTAGGAACACAGCTTCGCCTGCATTAACCGCAGGGATGTTCAAACGGAAATCTTCGCCATCAGCAACATTGCGTTCAATCACAACCAATGGATTGGCTGCTGCTAAAGCATCCGCTCGAGAGGTTGCAGCTGCATCGGCTTCATCAGCTGCGGTAATTGCAGCTTCAATTTGATCGCGTCCGAAAACATAAACGGTACCACCTGCTACAGGGCCGTCTTGTACAAATCCTTCAACGGCAACAGCGGCGCTTACGCCATCTTCACCAACAGTGCCGTTACGGCCGTCATCACCGTCACAAGCGGCAAGTACCAATGCAGGTATTCCTACCAGCATGGTTCTTCGGACTAAGCGTGCAAGCTTGTTCCTCGCAAACATCATGTTCTCTCCTTAGGAAAGGTGTTATTGGCTAAACCGAGATTTAATCATCGACATAAATCGGGCTAATTATTTTTGAAATCTAAACAATAGAGGATAGTTTCACAGAGGAGAGTAATTTGAAGAGATGACCGAGCCGTTAATCGATTATGAAAGTTATATTAAGAAAAAATGAATATTGAAAAATAGTTACAAATGATTTGAGTGAAAAATTAAAAAAATAACTATAGGAGCCTATGATTAACCTCAAGATCACTCAGGCCAAGGAGTTTTTTTCTGATTAAGGCGTGCTTTTGAAGGTCTAACGGGTTAAATCGAAAAAGCACAACGCAGAGCAGGAAAAAACTGGCAGGCCCCGTAGGGCGTGTCTCAAGCGCACACTTGCGGCGTTGCCGTTTTTATTAAGGACTACGGCCATTAATTGCAAACGGCGCCTTGCATTTGCACGCTTGAGATCACGCTGAGTAATGTTGAGGTTAGTCATAGGCTCCTATATTCGTACAAAAATCACCCGATAAAAACACACATAAAATTTTAGGTAAAATTTAATTTTATTTTGCAGTAACAATACTTCAAAAAACAAAAAGTTTTACACTTTAAAAATCTCGCGTTAACAAAAAAATAGCCCTCAGTTGAGGGCTATTTTTCTAACGATAAATTGTTGTACTAATAACTAACACTATTAAGAACAATCCCTGTAAATACCCAGGTTGTTTTCACTTGAAACAGAATAATACCTATTAACAATAAAATTAATAAATCTGTCATTAATAAACGAATAGTCATCAAACAACGTCGATGAGCTTCATAAACCTTGCATCCATGAAGCTTTGGCAATTTAATTCGTCACTAATTTCTAATACCAACACTTTGAAACAATTCCAAATTCCGTGTCACACCGTTTGCACCCAGTCGACAGTTTTGTTCAACTCGTTCGTCACATCCGAACCAAGTATTATCGAGAAACAAACTGTCATCTTCAAAAACAAATCCAAGATCAACAAACAATTCAATGATAGCGTCTGGGGCAGTTGTCAATGAAATTGTACAAATCTCACCATCTCTATCAATTTCTGAAAGGTCGCACAGAAAGAAGACTTCATCATTGACTCTGGCCAACAAATCACCTCCCACCAAAAATTCATCAAACGGTAATTCAACCACAATGGTGGTATCAACGGATTCGGGCGCCGCAAAAGGCTCATTGGTAACGTTTAAATTATCAATGGCGATATCACCTCTAAAACCGCCGATGGCCACCGCACGAATTCGAACTCTAATTTCTCCGTCGAATTGCGATAAATTTACCCGCGCAGTTAACCAAGGATTGGTTTCATCCAATTGTTGTTGACCAGAAATAGACCAAACACTATCAATCCATTGCACACCATCAAATACATCGACATGTAAGCTACCAATATCGGACCCATACATATGGTAATCAAAAACCACGTATCGATTAGCGCCCAAAGTCAACGGCGGGGATTCTAAAATAGCAAAATCACCTGCTTGTGACGCCTCGCCGACGGTCGTTTCTAAATAATAATAAAACCGACCTGAAGACGCTTGGTCGGGACCAGTGTCTTGTGATGATGTTCGATCCCAACGAAAACGCCATTGGTTGGTATCCTCTGTCGATTGAAACCAAACCCCAGTGTCCATCTCGAAGCTGGTATACACTTGTTGAGGTAAGCCTTCTGCGAGAAAAAATCTATTCACAGCACAACCCAAACACCCCAAGAAACCATCGAATTCACCACCTGCAAGATACGCATCACTATCGCCATCAAGGTCGAAATCGATATATTCAGCCGAGGGTATTTCCGGTAAAAAGTCTGCCGGAAATGGATTGGTATTTTCGGTAAATCCAGGTACCTGCTCACCGTTGTTCGCCCAAAGAACTGGATCACCTCCGAAATTATTTAACGTCAAAATATCCACATCACCATCGACATCGTAGTCGGCAAGCTCCAACTCAGAAACGTTACCACGCGATAAATTGGGTAATTCGGCAATTTTTGTAAACGTACCAGGACTCACCACAGAATTTAAATAAACGGATGTAACAGATTCACCGCCTATTACAAAATCAACAAGTCCGTCCGCATTTAAATCAATAGCGTTGCCGGCCGTACCTGCCGGTAAGACAAAACCAATATTGGAAAATCTTGGTGTTGCCGCACCGTCGTTTACATAAAGAAAAGAGTCTCCATTCTCACTGACGATAACAACGTCTTGATGTGTGTCGTGGTTAGCATCCAAAAAGAAAACATCACGGGTCGAAACATTGGGATGTGCGAAAAGAGGAGGAAATAGACGGGTAAACTGACCCGCACCATCGTTTAATAGAATATTTGCCTGTCCCGTATTGGTAGAGCTCTCTGGGCAAGGAAATAACGTCGATCCTGAAAGGGCAAGATCTATAAATCCATCGTTGTTAACATCGGCAACATCAATATTAGTTACACAGGAATCCGTAAATTCAATAAAATCCGGTCTTAAAAAAGAAAACCAAGGTGCTTGTTTTTGATTTAAATAAACTGAAACAGAGTTTTCGAAACCGAAAAAATTTTCTGAACGAATAATGTCAACATAGCCGTCATTGTTAACATCAGCAAAGTGAGAATCAAAACTAACTTCATCACCTGAACGAATAGATTGAACAGTGAAACCCGTGCCATCGCCATTATTTATTCTGAGAAGTGCACCGCTATCGGGCCGAAAATTGAACACGTTATCGTCCAAGATATCGGGAAAGCCATCGCGATTAACATCCGCTACTTCCGTATCAACGGTACGGGAAGCATTATTGCCACCTAAAAAGAGTGACTCATCAAAACCACCAAAATTTATGACATTTTGTTCAGTATAAGAAATTTGAGCGCCAATATTGGACGACACGCCTAATAAAACCGCCAGAGCACTGAAATAAATTTTATTTCTAAAAATCATTCTATTTCCCCCATGAAGATAATAATTGCTAAACACATCAGCACGAATGAAAAAATAAGAAAAGAAAACCTTCGAGAAATAGACGGGCATAAAAAAAACAACCTCAGCGGAGGCTAAGGTTGTTTTGGTCTAAAGAAATGAAAAAACTGTTAGAAAAATAATGCTTGAAAATGTGTTAATGAACGTGTGAATCCATCGGCTTGTACCTGACACGTCAAACTACCTACGGTTTCATCACAGCCTTCCCAAGAAGCGAAAAGTCCAGGTAAAAGTTCAGCTGGTAATTCACTGACATCAATCACTAAATCAATAGTAGAATCTGGCGTCGCGGCGAGAGTGAATTCGCAACGATTATTTTCAAACAGACGACAAATTGAGATACGCTGTCCATCGACAACCGCTACTAATTCACCAATACCATCATTCACCGGAAAATCGACAATAAAATTGGTATCAATGGTTTCAGGTACAATAAGCGGTTCATTGGTCACGTTTAAATTATCAATGGCAATATCGCCTCTAAAACCACCGGCGGCCACAGCGCGAATTCTCGTTTTAATTTCTCCGCTAAATTCAGATAAATTAACGCGCGCGGTTAACCAAGGATTGGTTTCATCTAATTGTTGTTGCCCTTCAATAGACCAAACACTGTCAACCCACTGCACGCCATCAAACACATCAACGTGCAAGCTGCCGATGTCTTCGCCGTGCATGTGATAATCAAACACTAAGAAACGATTATCGCCGAACGGTAAGGTGGGAGACTCAAGTATCGCGGTATTACCGGCATCAAACGCGTTACCGTCGGTAGTTTCTAGATAATAATAATATCTACCTGACGACGCTCTATCGGGTCCGGTATTGAGTGATGAGGTACGATCCCAGCGGAAACGCCAATCGTGCGTGTCTTCAGTAGACTGAAACCAAACACCGGTCTCTAATTCAAAATTGGTGTACAACAATTGCGGGAAAGCGTCAGTTCGATAAAACTGGTTAACACTGCACCCTAAACAGCCCAGCAACATATCAAACTCGCCACCGGCAATATAAATGTCGTTGTCGCCATCAAGATCGTAATCAATAAGCTCAGCTGAGACGCCTTCGGGATAAAAATCTGCAGGGAACGGATCGGAAATTCCGGTAAATGTTGGTACCAGCGCACCGTCATTTGCCCAAACCACAGGTTCGCCAAATAAATTATTGACCGATAAAATATCGACATCGCCATCTATATCAACATCCGCCAATTCAACATCAAACACATTGCCATTGGATAAATTAACCAACTCCGGCAACTGCGTAAATGTACCTGGACTGACCGCATTGTTTAAGAATACAGAAATGCCACTTTCACCACCGATAACAAAATCGACAAAACCATCGGCATTTACATCAACGGCATTACCGGTAATACCGGCGGGCAACACCAAATCCGTAGCGACAAAATTAGGAACTTCACCACCGCCATTTAAATAAAGAACTGAATCGCCATTTTCGTTGACGACAATTAAATCGATATTTTTGTCGTGATCAGCATCCAAGAAAAATACGTCGTGGCTGGAGACACCGTCTTGTGCAATAAATGCTGGAATGGATGAATCAAACCGACCGGTTCCGTCGTTCAATAAAATATTGGCTTGGCCGGTATTAGTCACACTGGATTCGCAAGGAAACAAAGTTGATTGGGCGATACCTATATCTAAAAAGCCGTCGTTGTTTACGTCGGCAACATCAATATCGGAAACGCAACCGTCGGTAAGTTCTGCGTCTCTTGGAACGTTTAACGATAACCAAGGACTTTCGGTAAGATTTAAATATACTGAGACAGAATTTCCTTCTCCTACAAACGACGCCGACCGAATTAAGTCATCGTAGCCATCGTTATTTAAATCCGCCAAATGTACATCAAAACTGGCAACATCATCAGCAAAAATGGTTTGAGCAGTAAAGCCACTGCCGTCGCCATTATTCATCCGAATCAGTAAATTGGTCCCGTTGGTAAGGTTTAGAGAATTACCGTCGAGAATATCTGGAAAACCATCACGATTAATATCACCTACTTCCGCGTCCGAAGTGCGTGCTGCATTCCGGCCACCGAGAAATAGAGAATCGTCAAACCCTCCACTGTTAATTGTATTTAATTTTAAATAGGAAACTTGAGACTCAGTTTCTGCAGACACGCTAACCGATAATGCAAGAACACCAATGATTAATTTATTCTTATATATCACAGTCAATCCCTCGTCTATTTACCATTATTGAAAAACGGAGAAATTATATGTGACGAACAGTATTTCTTTTAAAGTATTCGATGAACGATAAGACAAATTTTACAATCTATGAACGACTATACATTTTAAAACAAATAAGAAATCATTTTGTTGTAAAAGCACCACGCGCTTACTACTTAAATAACATTAAATCCTGTCGAATTAAAAAGCGGCATGGCAACTACCCAAAAAATTGGTAATTATCACAATAAGATCTTGGTCAATTACTTTGATTTCATTAACTGGCGCACAATATTTTAAGCGCCATACACAATACAACTTTAAAGAAAGCAAAAAATAAAATAACAGAACTCAATTCAAATAATTTAACGTTCTAATTAAAAATCCACTATCAAAATAAAAACACAGAGCAATTATAAAAAACCGTTCTATAAAAAGCCGAACAAAGTCATTCGTTAACATCTACAAATGACGCAATCGACCAGTCACAATAAAAATAACCCATAAAATATAACGGATAGACATACAACGGAAAGAAATACAACAGAAAGCAATGCAGAGACGATAAGAAAAGAAACACCTTATCAATTAATAGGTGTTAAATAAAAATCCATACCGGATATAACATCACCGTTATTACCCAATGCGACAGGTATCGATAAACCTTCACCTTTAACATTATGAATGGAATAATTGGCAAGTGCTTCACCTGAAAGCGAAAGTTGATAATTGCCTGGCGGCAGTTTATCGAGCAAATAAAAACCGTCGTAGGTTGACTTTCCTGATTTGACAACCTGCCCTTTACTATCGAGCAATTGAATGTGTACGTTATTCAATGGCTTTTTCTTGCCATCAACGTAGATCCAAATGGTGCCATCCACTTCACCACTTTCGACCACTGGAACTAGAACTTCGTATACTTTTCCGGCTCTTGATAGAATATTTTTAGATTGGAAACGCGCTAGCCAGAAAGGATCTTCTAAACCTCGATCATCAATAGCAACAGACGCAATGCCGCCATCGCCAATACTGACTTGAAAACCAGAGTCGTTTTCAACTCGAACTAAACTGCCATTAATGTTCAAACCCAAAGACGGAACCGTTTTTTCACCTTTATTAAAAAGACCGTCGTTGTTAGCGTCTAAGAAGCCGCGAAATGCAACACCACCATTGTTGGTTTTGCTGTCAGAATAAGTATGCCATTTTCCAGAAAGCGGCGATCGCGCCAAGGAAAAATTAACATTGACCCCCATACTCAGTTCATCATCAGAGCCAATCAATGACAAACCAGCAGTCCAATGTTTGTGGCGATAGTTTAAATTGAATCGGTAATCGTGTTCGTTGCCCCGTTCAGTAAAACGCGTTCTAGACGTTAACGACGATGAGAATCTACTGTTCGGCTTATATCTCACCGTTAGGGAAAGGTTTTCAATAATATCTTCTTCGGCACCATCGTTATAATCAATGCTACCTGAGTAAACCAGTGAGCCCCGATTAATACGGCCCAATACATTGCCCGAATAATGTTGATTACCCAACAAATCAATATTGGCGCGATGGGTGATCGAATAACGAGGCGAAGAAAACGCCAACTGATGAGTCAACGTGCTGGTTTTAGAATCTATTTTACTGGCTTGATAAAACACACCTTGAGACAAAGTTCTTCCGCGCCAACGATTAATGACACCGTTTAATCGCAGATTAATATTCGATTCGGACTGACGATTATTGCTGGTCAATGACGTGATACTGCTATTAATACTATTTTCTGTTTCTGAGCCAATAATTTCTGAATCAATAGTTCCTGAGTTCGTTGATTGCTGTGAGCGCGCGCTTGTACCCACGGGAAGAAAATCAATTGTTCTACGAAATGAACTGTTAATGGTGTAATCGAATAATCGAGATTGCCAACTTCCAGTAAATAGGCGACCACCATCAAAATCAATGATTGAGTTTAATTCGAAATCACCAAAATTTTCACTTCGATCTATCGCCAGAGAGTAATAATCCAGGCCGTCATCCTGCAACCAATGAAACTGCGCCAGTGTTCGTTTATTGAGGGTGTTTTGAATAAAAACTTGGTATCGTTCTCTAGTTATCTCGCCATCTTCATTATCATTAAAAATTGAGATATCCGGCTGTAAATATTGAAATTGATACGACCAATGTCCAGGTTTAACCCAGTTTTCACTGGTTTTCCTGCGTATGACCCGTTCTTCCTCTTGCCCTTGGGGGCCATACAGTTTAATTCGATAATTATTGTTACCGTAATTTATCGATACATCATCAAAACGATAAAACCCATCACTACCGACCTGCTGCACATCAATCAGCTTATTGTTTTGATAAAGTTCTACATCCCAACCTTCGGGAGCGTAATCTTCGATGGTAAACTGAGAGAAAATATCAGAACTGTTTAAAGTCGTATTAGAAACCCGAATACCTCGCCCATTTTCAGAAGCGCCAGCAGAAGCAAAGCTTCCAGAAAAAATATCACCAAATTCGAGTTTTACAGGAGTTTCTGACGTTGCGTTGAACAGACGATTGAATACAACATGCCCATCCAAATCATCACCGTAATTACTGGCACTCAACATAACATTGGAAGAGAACTTTAAAAGATCACCAGCAAAGTTTAGATCAACAGAGTTTTGAGAGCTTGTTTGCCCGTCTCTGGATTTAACTGCCAGAGAGTCTGAATAACGAACATCAATAAAAGGCCAATCAAACCAAGCGTATGGCTGAAGTGTAGGTACAAGCCTAGATTGTTCTTGAGTAACGTTTGAAACACGACCCCACTTTTTTTGCCGTGCAATTGACGACTGTAAAGGTAACTCTTCCTTCGGCGTGAGCGTTACCAACAGTCGTGATTGATTATAACTGTGCTCAATGGGAAACCACTGATCGAGAATATCAAGGCGGATGTAATAATCGTCATAATGTCGTTCTACGCCTTCGGTAATTGGTAGTATTTTGCCTTTTATAACAACACGATTCGCATTACCAGTATCGAGCTTAAACGTGTAGCGTTGTTTTATAAACCAACCTTGCGCATATTGCTCTTCAAAATTAAGCTCAATGGGAAAATCCATTGCATTGAGGTATTCTTGCAATGGAACCCAAAGACCATCTTCGCCCTGATAAGCTAAAATACTGGTGTATAAAGGAATACGATTTAATTGCAGATTAATAATTACGATTTGATCATCAGGCCGCTCTACAGTCTCCAGTGACAAAGCAGAAAAACTGATACAACATAAAAGCCAACAACAAATCAGCAATCTAATCGTAAATAGACCGGCCAACCTCATCACACATTAATTGATCGACGATATTAATTGATCGAAAACAACACTTAAACATCCAACAAAGTGCTGGCTAGAACTTCTTTTTTTCCATTTTCAGATTTATAAAACTGCACCTCGATGGTTCCATCCAACGTTTCCATATCTTCTGGAATTTCTAACGGCAGCTGAGTGGTTCTTATTTTATTGGGAACATAAACCACATAATCTTTCATTTTTCCTAAAAGAAAGCTTGCTTCCGGATTAGCTCGACTTTTGTAGATAACATCAATATCGGCGTATACCGAACGCTCCCCTGTACGAGTTAATGAGAATTCGAGATTAGGTGAACTCTCAGAATTATTGTCTAAACCAGTAACGGAGACGTTCGATAACTCAAAAGTTGAGGATAAATCGCCGTTTCTGACGATTACAGGAATCGCGACGCGAAAAATAGCGTTTAGTTGAATACCAACTTCGCCATCTTTTAACGTTTCTTGTACTTGTAGCGTTTCACTGTTAGCGCTGTCTTGTGGAATACCATACATCAACAAATGCGAACGATATTCGCCAGGCTCAAGATCAGAGGGTTTTCTCAATAATAATCTTACAGTTTGTGATTCACCTGGAGCAATGGTGACTTGTCGAGGAGAATACTTAATTAGACTGCTCGCGGGAAACTGCCCTTGTTCAAATTCGGTAATTTCTTTTACGCCACCAAATTCATCCATGCCCATTTCAGTAAATTCAATACGAAATGTCGTAGTTTCATTACCTCTATTAACTAAGCTTACTGTTTTAGATCTATCACGGTCGTTGAATTCTGCCCGGGTTGGTACAACTGTCAAATCTCCAGCGGCTAAAACTTTACCAGGAACCAAAAGTAAAAATACTGTAATGTAAGAAAATAATCTAAAAAACATTGCCACAACCAGTTTTTATCGAGATGAGGAAAAACCCCAAATATTTTTATATTTGGGGCTAATAATATTTTAGTTATAAATTACCGTTATTTGGTATTGACCACTATAAACGCCTGATGCCTGACCCCCACCAACGTTTAAGGTACCACCAACTGCTAGACGGCGCTCACCTGTGCTAGTAATGGTTGTAGAGGAAATATTATTAAGTGTTGAAGAACTAGAACCTGTAGGTAAACCAACGTTGACGCCAGTAACCTGCATTGTGTCTTGACCATCTTCGGAAGTTAGCGTAAATGAATCCGTAATAGAAACAGCAAACGATGCATTAGCAAATCCAGTAACCACCCACTCGCCTCGTGTACCAGCAGCAGTGCGAATTAAATTACTTGGAGATTGTCTGTTATCAGAAGGACGAATGTTTACTGTACCAACCGTAGAGAATGGAGAAACTCGACCAAAATCCAATGCGGTCTGCTCTTCAATAGAGATGTTTTCAGATTGTACTTCGGCACTAGCACTACCGGTACCTGTAGCGGATTGTTGCGCTTGCGCCAAACCTGAGATAGCCAAAGATAGAACTGCTGCAGAAAATATCGATAGTTTTTTCATAATTAATTTCCTTATATTTAGGAGACAAATTAATAGCGTCATCAAAAATTACTATTTTTAATGTTTGAGCTATTTTTTATAGGCGATAAATATCCGTGCACAGAATATGCAATTATTTGAAACAAAAACTACAAAGAATATTCACCAAAAAGAATTACCAACCAATTAATCGATTACCTGAGAACTCAGATTACTCATCAACGGCGGCAAAAAAAGATTACACAAACTGGTTCACAAAAACCATATTTATTTTATTAAGAAAAACGCCCGCTTCAATCTTGTCATTAAAATCATTTTAAAAAGACTTAAAACCACCCAACAAGATGAAAAAACGCACAAACTTATAATTCTCACGTATTAAATCCATAAACGCTATGCAAAAAAATAATGTGAAAAAATAAAATCACTATTTAATAATTTTTTAGAAAATACGCAAACCAGTCAGAAAAGAATAATAATCAAACAAAATTCTATTTATGTTTTATCAATACATAATTTCATTTCTTTAAAATATGTTTTCCTAGGTAGAATCCAAAGCCCCTGTAATGTTTATCAGTACAATTTTAAATTTTTTAAGGCTTTTCGGTATTTATTAATAAGAAATCATTTTCAAGAATTATTTATATTGTCATGCAAAATACATGTTTTTAAGAGACAATAAATAAAATTTAAAACTAAAGAAGTTCTAGTCAGAATTTCAGAGAATCAATTTCTAACTCGTCAAGAAATTTACACAACTTTAACAAAGCTAAAAATCAATCAAATTCAATATATGATTAAACGCCTAAATCCTTAAAACAAAGATTTAAAAAATAGCAGACTAGACCAGGTAGAATTAGATTAAAGGCAAAATAAAGAGGAAAGAAAAACAACAAGAGAGACGAATAAGGCCGCAAGCACAAAAAACCCAAATAATATAAATAGAAATCCACACATCCTTGTGCGGATTGATGAATTACTCAATACCCGGCATAGATTTATAACCCGGTAATTCTTTAATACGAGACATCCAACTATTGATTGCTTTGTAAGGTGTTAAATCCACACCACCTTCCCAAGCAGTAGCAACGTATGGGAATACGGCACATTCGGCAATGGTCGGTCGATTTAAGGCTAACCACTCATTATTGGTTAAATGTCTTTCTAGCAAAGGCAAAATTCTGTCGCTGACCTCTAAGGTACGTTCTTTATTAAGCTGCATACCAAATTTATCCACTAAACGTGCAGCACAAGGACCGTTTTGAATTTCGTTTGAAGCAACCGAAAGCCACTGCACAATTTCACCTTGATGAGCGGCACTGTCTGGCCACCATTGGTTGCCACCGTATTTACGAGCTAAGTACACCAAGATAGCTTGTGAATCACGAAGTACAATATCTTCATCTTGCAGTACAGGTAATTCGCCCCAAGGGTTTAAGTCAATTACGGGAGATTTTTTGTGCTCACCTGTCATAAAATCGACTGGAATAATATCGATTTCAATTCCAGCAAGCGCACTGAATAAACGAACTTTATAACAGTTACCTGATAACTCCAGATCGTATAATTTCATCTCTATTAACTCTCTTTATTATTGATTTTCTGTGTCTGTCGACACTAGCTGATTAAATTCCAAAACGTTTCCGTCTGGATCTCGAATAAATAAGGTAATTCTTCGTGGACCAATAGGATGGATACCCTCGGTGATGACAATACCTTCAGAATCCAACCACTCTTTTAATTCATAGATATCATCAACAATAAAAGCGGGATGGGTCACACCAGGAAGTTTAACGGGTTCATCCAACAAACAATTGTGTGGATGGCGAGCGCCATTGAAAATTAAATTAATTCTTACGCCATCTCCAGACACCATTTCATTGGCTTCGTATTTATCAAAGACAAGAGTCTCCTTAAAACCTAATCGCTCATAAAACTCAACCGATCGGGCTCGATCGCTAACGCGAATTCCAACATGATCAAAACTTCGGGCAGGCTGTGGTGATTGACTACCAACCGACATAACGAATCCTCAACTTTAGTACTCATTTTTCGATCAGTATATTAATTCACACATTGGTAATAAATTGAATTTTATACATTTAATTATTTCGTTTTATAAAATAAAAGCCTATCCCAATCAGCAGTTATTTTTAGAAACAATTCCCTCACTATTTTACATTTACGCACCAATAATTACCTTTTTGGCGGATTTTGCAATTTTTCGAACTCAATTAGATCACTTAATTCATGTCTATTTGGTTAGAAATAACACCTTAGAAGGCATAAATGCCACTAATTAGTGCCAAATGCAGTTATTTCCACGGCACCACTATTAAGCTGGCCTGATTACTGCTGCTTAATAATTAACGGTTTTCACGTTTTAGTTAGTTTTTACTAAAACCACAATGAGTTTGGGGATAGTTAGCAGAATGAAGATGTTCGTTGCAGTATTAATGATTTTATTCGCTGGGGATTCGATTGCATTATCAATGGGTGACGCAATTAATATTGCTGGCCGCCAAAGAATGCTTTCTCAAAGAATTACTCAATCGTTTATCTTGACCGGGATTCAACCCGAACACGTTCATTACCAAACTCAACTCAAACGATGCATCAGTGAATTTCAAGAAAATTTAGACAAGCTTGAAACCCTAGAAGCCGCAAAATCCATACGCACCGATTTGTCAGAAGTAAAACAACTCTGGATTGAATTTAAACCCATTGCCGAAGGAGCAGTTAGCAAAGATAGCGCAGCGGTTCTTTATAAGAAAAGTGCCCCCCTGCTTTCTGCGGCACACGCTTACGTGGGTAAACTCGAAAAGCTCGCTGGCCACGCCAGTGCAGAATTGGTGAATGTATCGGGCCGTCAGCGCATGTTATCGCAGAGAATCGCGAAAAATTACCTGGCCTATTATTGGAACATCGACGATAAGAGCTTAGAAAATTTATATTCCGATCTCGCGGAATACGAGCTTATGCTGAATTATTTAAAAAGCAGCACCCTCAACACCGAGGAAATTTCTCGAAAAATACTGAAAACCGAAGGCAATTTAAAATTCGCCACCAAAGGCTTTGATGGCAATTTATCACTCGAAGGCAGACGCTTGATCTTTGTCGTAACAGGAACAACCGACATTATGCTAAGAAATATGGATGAAATTACCAAACTGTACGCGAAACTGCTCGACAGCCAACAATTAGCGGCTAATTAATAAACGCAGTGATTATAATTATAAACGTTATAGGCAAACTAATGAGTAACTCATCAGTACAAATATTCATTTACCCCTAACGTACAAGCTCAAGAATCAGTTGATTTCGTGTTTCTACAACGTTGCTTATTTTTGTACCGCGATACTGCTCTACTTCAGATTCAGTAAATTGAATGGCTTCGTTGTATTGAATTAGCTCTCTGGCGATAAAATTAAGTACATCCGCCAATTCTAAATTGGATAACGACGAATTCGACGAGCCAGGAACTTGAATAAAAAAGCGCCTACCTGGCGCAGACTGTAAAAATTCTTTTCCATAAAGCGTCATATCAGGAGCTCCGCCCGCGCTGCCTTTGCCATCGGCAGAATGACAACCTTGGCAATTTAATAGGTAGTTAATACGTGCGGAATTACTTTGCGCCAATACGCCAGTCGCCTGCATTAAAAAGATAGTCGTTGTAACCAATAGCACACCGCGCTTAACCATACGAATTAAAAAATGCCATCCGAAGATGGCGCAAGACTCTTTTGAGCAACACATTGACAAAGGACCTTAATTATTTAACGCAACACCCAAAACAACTGCTGTCGAGCAGTTATAAACATTACTTTCTGTGCCTAAACACCAATTTATGTCATTGTTAGAATGAGGTCGATACGTTGGTTTATCGTTTTCATTGCGGTTGCACAAACACCGTCCGCAACTGGTTTTACCGCAGCAATCGTTGTATGAAATAACGTAGTTTTTACCATCAACAGGATTGCGGCAGGTACCAATCCACGTGATAGGTGACATTTCTGTGCCCGGCGGGCAACTGCTGGCAGAACCACCGCAACAACTGCAAAGAAAGCCGTCGATGGCGCAGTAACGCCAATAGTCACAACTTGCGGGATTTCCCGGATCTTCTGGATTACCGGTCGATTGCACTCCCACCCCAGGGTAACCACCAGTGGCTTCACTGGCCCGAGCAACAGGCAATAACGGCACTGCTGCTGCGCCCACCAATAGTTTCGAAAAATTGGACAATAAATTTCTACGGGACGAATTCTGAGCGACTTTACGAGATGTTTTTTCCATCATTCGATCAAATAAATTCATAACACTTTTTGGCTCCTGATAACTAGGCGTAATTTTTCTGCATATATTCTTGAAGAGAAGCAACGCCAATTTCTTTTGCATTAAACAAGCTTTCGATGTGTTCGCGCGAATTAACGATACCTAAAGAGCGAATAATGCCACTTTCATCAATTAACACTGCGTAAGGTAATTTCGAGACACCGTAACTGGTACCCACTAATTCGGAATTAATAAATGGGTAGTCCGATAATTGTTTCGACTGAATAAATTGCGTTAAGGTTGAGCTGTCGTCATCGGATGCGAAAACCAAATCAACCCAATGACGCTCTGCTTTTGCTACTGACTTAACGATTGGGATTAACAAGCTACAGATTGGACAATCAGGAGCCACAAAAAATAATAACTGGCTTTTGTTGTTGTTCGGCGCGCCAACGGAGAAGGTATTATTGAGGGTGTTATTTAAGCTATTGTCGAGAGTGTTATTGCTGTTAATGTCAGAGACATCAATGACCGGAGCCTTATCACCGACACTCAATTGTTTATTGACAGACAATGCACCGGCCGGAGCAACTCGTTCATACAAAACGCCAATTTGGCGAACCAACGCAAAAACAATTAAACCTAGGATTACCACACACAACCACAACGCAATATTTGATGCGATCAATAAATTAACCATATTACACCCGTAATTTTTTTAACAATGAATAGTTACTAATCAGTAAATCGAATGAGAAATAAGAAACCACTAAAAAGCCAGAAAAAACCACGCCAACGCACCAAACCAGCAGCGGCGCTTGGGTTAATTCCTGCGGGTTAATACACAACAATAAAGCACCCGCCAGCAACAGGGAATTTCTCACCATCAGCAAATTAATAGAAACTTCTGACTTAGATTGCGTGAATGAACAGCCGCAATCGTCGAGCGTTAAATTTCGCACTTTAGCGCTGAATAATATCGCTGTGTACAGTGATAAAACCGCCAGCAGCAAAACACCCGAATATAAGACTGAGAAAAACAATGCCGTAATGATTGAAAGTACAACCACAGCACCTTCTAGCCATGGAATCATTTTACTCAGCGGCAAAGCAAAACTAACCGGTACGACACGAAAAGCTAACAACGCCTCATAAAACGACTGTGACGCTTGTATTTTGTGATAAGCAGACAACAAAAACACACTGACCAGAAAAACAAAAATAGAAACATTAACCAACAAGCTGAATGACGTCACGATGATTACCTCACTGCGTGCAACATAATAGGCATCGCGGCATCACCAACATTAATGTATTTTAAAAATTCGCCGGATGCCGAATAAATATCCATCCCCATTTCAACATTGGTTACAGTCAAGTAAGGCTGTTTGGAATTGGTCATTTCGATCGAAAAGGCGTTTTTATTCAAAGATACTGTTGATATTTTTTTCTGAGTTTTAGTATCAAATACCCAAACTTGTTCACCGCCGAATTTATGACTGCCGTTGTAGCCATTTTCATGCATGATGACGTATAAGTTATTATCGTTATCGGCTGCGGTAATTTGCCAACCGCCTGGACGCCAATTTTGTTCGGCCTCTTCATCAGAGACCAGCGACCAAGTGTCTAATAATTTAGGAACAGAACCCGATAAATCGATTCCCTGAACTCGGCCCAAATAACTGACAAAGTAAGCGGTTTGATCCATATAAACGGCTTTATCAAACAAGGGGTCGTCATCAACGCTAAAAAACGACGCTACGGTATTGCGCTCAATTTCTTTACCCGAGTCATCAATTTGAATGGCTAAGGCGCCGCCATCACTGCATAACGACATAAACCCGCGTTTACCCGCCGGATAAGCCATCGCGCAACCGGCCGTACTGATTTCATTAACAACTTTACGCTGTTCGGTATCGATAACGATCACCGATTGCGCGGGCGTAAATCCGTACACCAAAAGAAATTTATCGCCATCAATTAATTGCATCGCATTTTTATTTAATACGATTTGTGCACGATGGTTATTGGCGATAGGAATCTCACCAACAATCGCCAAGGTGCTTTTATCGTAAATTGTAACAACGTCTGTACGTTTGCCACGGGTAGATCGGTCGTAAAATGATTCAGCCACATAAAGTAACGGTTGATGTTTAGACTCAATGAACGAGGCCATCTGCGCGGCATCAATCATTCCTTTGTATTCATTGGTTTCGGCGGCAACATCCAGAACAATCACTTTACCGGTGACTAAACTCTGAAAATTAGCGTCGTGGGCAAAAATCCAAGTATCGGGGTAATCACTCGGTAATGTTTTGACACTGGGTATTGGTTCCGGCGACAGTTCTGCGCGGGCCAATGCCGTCAGTATCCACAGCCCGAAAATACAAATACAACGTACTCGTAAACTCATAAGTTTTCTCAATGTTTAAAGTGAACAGAAAAGATTTAATTACCAAGTATATTTGGCAGAAAGGCTCCACCAACGCGGGCGTCCAAAGTATTGCTCGGTAATACCAAAGACATCCACGCCCGATAAATCGAAGGCTTGCACGACGTATTCTCGGTTTGTTAGGTTTTCAACACTGGCGACCACTTGCCAACGCGAATCTGGAGATTCATAAGATAAACTGGCGTTGGTAATTGTATAGGCGTCTTGTTGTACGGTTTCGTCGCCGGTTAATGCAAAAATAACATCGTCGCGATAAACAAAATCACCTTGAAACGCAAACGATCCAAACCGGGTTGGCAATTCATAACGAATTAAACCGTTAACGTTTAAATCGGGCGATTGAATGGGTGTTTGTTTGGTGCCATCGAGCAGCTCAGCTTCAGCGTCGTTATAGGCGGCGCCGAGTAAAATATCCCAACGACTGCCTGGTGATAACTGTAATTCAGCTTCGAATCCTTGCGCCTGGGCGTCGGGACTGTTCACCGTGAAGGTATCTAAACCAATGATATTAAAGATTTGATAGTCTTTATAATCGTAATAATAAGCCGCTAAATTTAATCGACCGATGGTTCCAATATCGGTTTTAAATCCAATTTCGTACGCGTCTAATTGTTCGGGATCGTACGACAGGGTTTCATCGTCGTAATCGTTTGGCGGACTTAACGGAAAGATCGGTGCATTGTAACCACCACCTTTTACGCCGCGATTCCAACTGGCGTAGGCGAGTGATGTTGCATTCACAAACCAATCCAACTGCAAACGCCCGGAAACTTCCGTATCTTTGCGATCACTCACGTATTCGCCCAACACCGCTTGTTGAACGCGGTTGGTGTTAGCAGCAAATCCGGGTTGCGATTCCGGATTTAAAAATTCAACCGCATTAACGCTGTAGCTGAAATCTTTTTCATCTTCAATCACTCGAAGCCCGGCTACCAAATTAAATCGATCAGACAGAGGTATTTCTAGCTGTCCAAAAATAGACTGCGACGATAACTCCGAAGAATACGGGTTGAATAATCCCCCTTCGCTGCCGGCTACCGTGGTACCACCGCCACCAATAAACGGATCAGAGATAGCGCCGTTAGAATCATTGATATCTAACTCAAGAAAATACGCACCGGCGGTCCAACGAAATTTTTCTTGCTCGCCTTCAAGCCTTAATTCTTGAGAAAACTGTTCGGCATCGGTGGTCAAAAAGAAATTAAATAACGATACCGGTGAGGCGTCACTGTCTTCAATGTAGGTACGCTCTACAGAAGATGTATCGGTAATAGACACCAGCTTTAAGGAATCATTAATTTGCCAATTGGCGGTTAATGTTGCTCCTTTGGTATCTAACTGATTGAAACCCGGATCGTCGTAGTCACCCGCGTAAACATCGCCGTCATTATCAATGTAATTCAGTACTGGGTTTAACTCATTGGGGGTTAATTCTCCGGTCCGAATGGAACTGACATTTTCAAAAAAACCGGTATCGATATCTTGCTCGGCGACTCGTAAATTCAGAAGAAAATCTAAGTTATCGGAATAATTGTAGAGCAATTGTAAGCGTGCGCTTTGATCGTCACTGTTGTTAAGGTCATCACCGGTAAAGCGATTTTCAATATAACCGTCGCCTTGATTGGCGTTAAACGAAAAACGCGCTGCTAATTTATCGGTAATACCACCACCAATGGCACCTTCTAATTTGGTTTGTTCAAATCGCCCTAATGTGAATTTGCTGTAGGCATCAAATTCAAAGTCTGGCTTTACCGTCAAGAAATGAACCAAGCCGCCCGTTGCGTTGCGACCAAACAAAGTACCTTGCGGCCCGCGAAGAATTTCAACGCGTTCAACATCAAATAAACTGAAACCCGCTCCAGACATTTGGCTGATATAAACTTCGTCCACATAAATAGCCACTGGGCTTTCAACGTTGGTTGTGAAATCCGAATTGGTAACACCGCGAATGCCCACGGAATAATTCGCTTCACCATTGGGTTGAACGGTTTGTACACCCGGAGCCATTGCCGTGACCTGCTGTGCGTTATCAAATCCCAATGCTTCCAGCTGATCGCCGGTCATGGCAGTTACTGCAATCCCAACGTCTTGCACACTCTGTTCGCGCTTTTGAGCAACAACGGTAACTTCTTCCAATACTGCCGCAAAACTCAATCCAGCCTGCGTGCTACAGGCAAGACTCAGAAATAATTTCGCCTTAAGGTTCATGCCTTACTCCCAGATTGGTTGCTTTTAGATAGGTTGCGCGATCAATGCCTCGCAAAAAACCGTTGAGCAAGAGTTACGCCAATTAGGTACATATGTACCATTTACCATTTCTTGACTGCATTTAATCGGTGAGTGATTTACACTATCGGTAAAAATAATATGTTCATTTAGGTGATGATTTGAGTAACGAAAGTAACACTGCAACAACCGCTAAACCTGGTAAACGTGGCCCATATAAAAGCGGAATCGAGCGGCAAAAACAGATTTTAGAAGAAGCAACACAATTATTAATTGAAGAGGGATATCACAACTTTTCAATTCGAAAAGTAGCGAAAAGAGTGGGATTATCAGCGGGCAATATTCAGCATTATTTTCCCACCCGAGACAAGCTGGTTTCGGACATGCTGGAGTCAATTATTGCCAATTATTTTGTCGAGTTCGATCGCATAGAGGAAGGCACAAGCTCGCCGAAACAGTATTTATTTAAAATTATTCAGCATGTTGTTAATGATTTGACCAGCGAATTTACCACCGTATTTTTCCCGGAATTATGGTCACTGGCAAATCATGAACCTGAGTTTGATCAGCTCGTTGAAAATATGTATCAGCGTTACCGAGAAGTGTACAAAACCATTGCCTTACAAATAAACCCTGAACTCAGTGAAAAACAAGCTGAAAACTTTGCTTTGTTTTTATCGTCTTCCATTGAAGGCCACACCATGTTTATCGGCCACAATAAAGCTCACACACATTCCTGTGACTCAATCATTCAAATGGCTTACAACATGTCAATTACGATGATTGAAAGTGGCGATATTCCCGAGTGAACGAACACTCATAAATTGGTACAAATGTACCAATTTGGTGATAATGATCATTAATTGCACTGCAAAAGCCCAAAATAAAAACCAGTATTTAAAATAGATAATTTATTGAAAATACGTTTTTACTGAATTAAAAAAATTCGTTAATAATATTAACCGATTAAATTGGCAAAGGACTTTGTAAGCTGATCAATGAGTCAGAAATTATTTATTATTAACTCGCGTTAATTTCTGGGCGTCACGTTAACTTCTGAGTAGAAAGCTCGGATTCAAACGCAGGTTGGGTTTCGTGTTTGACAGGCAAATGAATAATAGAAGCCAGTAAACTCAAAAACATCGCAATCAGCCACACGCTCTCGTAGTTATTCAAAAACCAACCACCGGCATAAGCGCCAAAAAACGCCCCTATTTGATGGAAGAACATCGCCATACCAAACAATAAGGCTAAGTTTTCTTTGCCAAATAACTTATTAATTAGATTTGACGTAATCGGCACTGTAGCCAGCCAAACCAGACCAATAAACAAAGAAAATATCGCGATATTAAGGTTGTTTTTGGGTGACAGAATAAAAATAAGCAGTAACAAAGATCGCATGCCGTACAGAGCAATCAACAGAGATTTTGGATTGATGTGCTTCATTAACCATCCTGTTCCCAGCGTGCCGATGATATTGAAAAAACCAATAATACTGAGCGCCGTAGCTCCAGCAAAATAGGAAATATCGGTACTGTTGAGCGATTGGAAATAATGCGGAAGGTGTATGCTGATAAGAGTTACGTGAAAACCACAGATGGCAAACCCGATGTTGATCAGCATGTAAGAGAAATTATTAAAGGATTTTACCAAAACAAGAGCCGATTGCTTGTAACTGCTTTTCCTCGGTTTTTGCCCAAGCGCTCGTTTGTGATTTTCTTTAGGTTCTCCTTTAAGATCGTTCTCAGGATTTGAGGGTTTACTTTGATTTCCTGAATTTGCGCAGATCCAACCAGCCGGAAATAACAGCAGAGAGCCCAGCGCCATGGCCAAAATAATGTACTGCCAGGAAAAATACAGCAAACCCCACTTTACGGCGGGCAATAATAGGAATTGACCAATAGAGCCACCCGAGCTGACTATTGCGAAGATCATACCGGCATTTTCGGTAGGAATCTGTTTACCAACCGTCGCCAACACAATAGAAAAACTGAGCGCGCCCAGGCCAACACCCATAAATATGCCAGCCCCCATCAGAAACTGGGTTGGGCTTTTCGCGCTGTAAATAATCATCAGCCCGATAATCACCAGCGCGCTGCCGAATAGAATAATGGTTTTCTCGCCAATTTCGGCAACCAAAAATCCGAACAGAAAAGCAAACGTGCCCCACAACAGATTTTGCACGGCAATAACCATGGAAAAATCCAGGCCGGTAATATCGGTGGTACAGGTCACCGGCATCATCAGCAAACCAAACGACTGACGTACCCCCATGCTAAATAAGAGAACGAGAAAGCCAGCAACAACCACTGAATAATTAATTGAAGAATTAACTTGCATGGGAACCTCTGATTAACTCCAAATTACTCAGTGCGAGTCCTTAAAAATACTTTGCGTGCCTTACATATATAAAAGTCAGTGTGAAAAGTACAACATAAGAATCAGATCTAAAAATCAAATCCTAAAATCACTCAGAGACCTCAGCAACATCAGTATGTTTCGCATGATGGGTTCGGCGCGATAGCACGGCTTTAAAAGCATCTATAAGTGCATCGCAATCATCGATGTTGTTGTAAACATGCAAACTGATTCGCATAAAATCTCCGCGCACAGAAGCAATGATTCGAGAGGTTTCTAATTCCGCCACCAACACGTCGGGATCAAATTGACTTATCTCAATACCCAAATAGTGACAACCTCTGTCGCGATTGCCAATCAATGGAATATTGAATGCTTGCAGCTTACCAGAAAGATAATTGGTCAAGTACTGGCAATACTGTTGGATTTTTCTGACGTCCCAATCAATCAATAATTTAAGAGACTCCGCCAACATAGGCGTTAATATAAAATTACTGGACTCTCCCACATCGAAGCGTTCTGCACCTTGGCGATAGTGATCTTGATAGTGAGTCAGCTCCGCAAAGCGGTCACTGAAATTTCGATTGATCCAGTTTTCTTCTAATGGTTCACCCGAACACAGAGGATCCGAGAAATAACCAATGGCCATACTGTATGGACCCAACAAGGTTTTATAACTGCTTGCCAATAACGCATAAGGATTGAGTTGTTTTATATCGATATCAATAGCGCCCACCGATTGAGTCGCATCGATAACCAATAAAGCGTCATAGGCGTGGGCCTTTTCGGCAATGCGTTTAAGATCAAACAGACTACCATCTTGCCAGTGAATATTACCGACGGAAACGACATGGGTGTTTTCATCAATGGCATCGATAATCGCTTGGCTCCACAGCGACCCTCGGTTTTCTACCTCTACAGGACGCTTGATAACGATCAACTCGGCTTGATGACGCCGACAATATTTTTCCCAGGTGTAATAAACCGATGGAAATTCATCTTCAACCAAAATGATGTTTTTCTTGCCATGACACGGTGTGTTAGTGGCAATAATACTCAAGCCGTAAGACACCGATGGCAGAATAGCAATATTCTCAGAAGATTCCGCGTGAATCAATTGCGCAAAACGTTCGCGAATCAGTCTTCGATACGAAAAGAAATGCTCTTTTGTCAGATGCATGGGAATTCTTTTTCGTCGCATTCCCTCGATACCCGCTTGCTCGGTTACCATGGGCAACGGTGACATGTAGGCACCGTTTAAATAATGGTAATCTTCCAAATTGAAATCGGCTTTCTTACAAAAGGTTTTCAGTTGTGTAACCGTAAGCTCAGACATAATTTACGCCAACGCCTCTTCATCACGCAACACAGAAGAATCTTCTGTATCGCCAAGTATCCACTGTTCTTCTTTGGTGTACAAAATGGTATCTGGACACAATATATCGATGTGATATTGGGTATAAGGTGTTAAGCCAAGCCCTAAGTGAACCACACCTTTACGACCGCCATAAACTTCGTTCATAGCGGAATTTCCCGAGACCAATTTGTGATTGGTGTTAACGCCTAAACCAATTTCCAATAGCACGCTGTAACGCGAATCGACATACATCAATGCCTCCAACGCGCGAACAGCAGGCAATGATTTATTAGATGACGCCTTTAACGAGGTAATATGCCCATGCTTTAAACTAACAATGACGGAATCATCGTTTAACGTGGCCAAGTCTTCGTAAAGGCGTTGTTGATCAATGTGTGTGAACGAAGGCGTACCCGAATGCAAAATCGCTGTGCCTTTAAAGGTTAATTCGCCCGTCACATCCAGCGCCGATTCAATATTTTGATCAAATACGTTGACAGGCAAAACACTGATTTCACCCGAGGGAAACAATTGCTGTTGTCCCCAATCCAAAATACCAATTTGCTCATGCCAAGAGAAATGATCGTGTAAGTGCTTAAACACCGCTTTGGTTTTGGTGTTTTTATCGTAGAAAAACAAGCTTTCGGTTTTTTCACCCAAAGAAAATAATCGATCGGCAAAGGCGTCTTGGGAAACCGGATCGGTATTTTCAGCAACTTGAATAAAATGCTGTATGGAGTCAACATTGCTTGGCGTTGACGAGCACGCAAGCACACCTAATTTACGCTTTTTGCCCAACACAGCCGCAGGCGGCGACTTAAAATACACATTGGGCAACACTACAAGTATGTGAGAATTTTCGGGTACGTCTTGCTTCATTAAGTCGAAGAACTGGTCACTGGAATCGATGGCAAATACGCAGCTCGATTTGTATTTCTCACCAACGTCAACTGAGAATTCATTCTTTAAATGACTGTTTGTTATCACACAAAATATTGTGTCGCTGTTTGATTCACCAAAATTAACAATTTTGCTTGCATTAACCTTAATCATTTTAGCACCCAATTAAATTTCAATGCAGGGACAACTGACTGAACGGTGTCGTACCATTTTCTTCGATTCATTAGATTCGGAGGTTTCTATTTTGCCAAACAGTAATTCATCGTTTTCATTTTTAACGATGGTGCCGTCGCAAAAAATATCCAAGTGATATTGTGTGTGCGGCAACATACCGAGCCCTAAGTGAATTCGTCCCGAATCGCCGCCGCAAATTTCGTTCATAGCACTGTTGCCAGGCCAGGAGGTCGCCTCGGTATTAATAGAAAAACCCACTTCGTATATGTTTCTGAATCTGGAATCCACCGTAAACAAGGCACTCAGCATTTTTGCGGCCGGCAGCGATTCTTCGCTCATTGCTTGTATGTGAGTGATTTGACCGTCTTTGATGTCTAAAACCACTTCTGAGTGTTCAATCGTTGAAATCTCTTCAAAAATTCGCTGTTGGTCACTTTCTAAAAAAGAAGGTGGTCCCGACTGAACGATCACGTTGCCCTTCAAGGCAATTTTTCCATTCAGTTTAAACTTAACCGCGCTGTCTAGCTGTTCTATTTTAAGCGGCACAAGAAAACAAGCGATTTCTCCCGAAGGAAAAACCTGCTGATCTCCCCAACTCAGCTCACCCAATTGTTCGTGCCATTCAAGCTGATCATCCAGATGATCAAAGGTGCACTCTAAACCCATTTGAGGGTTTATCAGCTTAAACTCCGATGAGCTTTCGCCTTTTTGGAAAAATGCGTCTGAGAATTCAAGCTGTTGGTTGGGATCGGTTCTTTCGCCTATTCTTAGAAAATGCTCAATCCCTTCAAGAGAAGTTTTTCCAGACTTACACGCCATAATAAGCAACTTTCTTTTATTCAACAGGCGCTTATCAACAGAGTGCAATAAACAATTGGGTAAAATTGTTAAGATATGGCAGGAATCGGGTACGACATTATCTTTCAATAGCTCTTCGAACGGTGTATCGCCATCGAACGCTATAATCAGGCGATTTTTGTAACTGTTGTTCTCGCTGATAATAAAAGATTCAACATACTCTGAATTGGTCAACAAACAGAAGTTATCTGCTGCATCAGCCTTGCCGTAGGGACTTATTTTCTCGGGATATATCGTGACAGTTTTCATAGAATATAACCAAAGTTGATAATCGATGGGACAAAAAAAGGGGGGAATCTTTCATCCCCCCTTTTCTCTGCTAAAATTAACCTAACAGAGAGCCAGTGTATTGGCCGTTACGATTACGCTTTTTCATGGCGTTCTCCTAAAATTAATGGTGAGTTAAGTGAAGGCTTTCGCGCAAAAAGCAATTTCATATAACCACAATAAAAATAAATTCTCACAAATAAAATTAAATTATGTTAACCAGTTAAAAAATATGTCATCAACCATTTTCTTTAGGCGCACTAATCCACAAAAAATACGAAAAATAAAAAACAGTTATTATCGTTTTTTCAAAAGATTTAAATCCAATTAAAATTAATTGCCATTTAAACACTAACCGTATATTAGAAATTCAAATAATACAAAAACACCCACGCAAAAACCCTAAAAAATAAATATTATTAACAAGACCCTGCAAATAATTAAAAATAAATTCAGAAAAAAAGGTAATTTTAAACAACCATCTTTATAGTTAAAAAAACCAAAGAACTAACAACAAATGTCCTTCACCAACAAAAAATAGTAATACGAGAAATTAAAAACAAAAGGTTAGGCAATAAAAATTCTAAGAAGAAAAATACGTTTTTAGCGATATAAAAATAATACGTGCTACATTTATGAACTTATTAACTTGTAAACTTATTAACTTGCAAAATAGAGACTATAAAACGCGCAAAAACTGCTTTCTTGACAAGTTACTCAGCTTTTATCACCATCAAACTGATTGCATTTCAACCAAACTGCATTTAAAACGAGAGAATAAGTACAAATAATAGATACCGATTAAGTACAAATAATAAAAAGCCAATCTTCTTGAAACCCAGTCTTAAAAATTATTCCTACCGAATAAAAATACCAGCTGTAATGACGTACAGGAGCCTCTGATTAACCTCAACATTACTCAGCGTGATCTCAAGCGTGCAGTTGCAAGACGCCGTTTGCAATTAATGGCCGTAGTCCTTAATAAAAACGGCAACGCCGCAAATGTGCGCTTGAGAACACGTCCTTCGGAGCCTTCCAGTTTTTTCCTGCTCTGCGTTGTGCTTTTTCGATTTAACCCGTTAGACCTTCAAAAGCACGCCTTAATCAGAAAAAAACTCCTTGGCCTGAGTGATCTTGAGGTTAATCAGAGGCTCCTATAAATTTATTACCAACAAAAAATCATTACCATTGCTTAGTTATGCCGTAGCACAACAATTGCTCAGTTCGCACAAATACGGAGTCTGCTGTAGGTTTAACGGTTAACTCATGACATGGAAGGTATAACATGGAAGAAAAGATAAATGGAAATTAGCCTGATATTTTATATTTCGAATAAATTCAAGCGAATCAGAGGTTTCTTAAATCGGCAATAAACCTTAGAATGCCATAAATCCACTCATCTACTTGTATCTGCACAACAGGTTCATCGAGAATCGACAATAATAATATCGAATAATAACTTCCAACCGAAATCACACCTGTTTTACCGCGATTAGTTTAAAAGGAGATTAAATTGAATACCGATGTGATGCCTCAATCACGAATCAAACGTGTTGCAAAATCGAAATGGTCTTGGCTGTTTACCCTGGTTATCATTGTTGTCAGCTTATACGTTGTTATGAAAGTCAGCTCTGCCATTACTAAGCTGGAATACAGCCTGACACCACCGAAACTCCCTGCCTACCAACAAACCAGCGCCACTAAATATTTAAACGATTCTGGTTGGGGTGAGAATTCTCGCTGGTTCTATCACGCCTCTCAAGGAACCGCAACCTTGCCGATTCCTTACGATTGGCTTATTGCATTGGAAGCGCCCAAAAGCAATCCGTGGTGGATTTTTTTTGGCGGTGAAGACTTATTTATAGCAAGCGATTTACCCAAGCTCGGATTTATCAAACAAGATGAATCCACCTATAATCCCAACGCTCTCCCCATTGGCCTTGCACAAACACCGAGCATTTATTTTCCCGGTTTAAACCGAAAATCCAATGCGGTCGGTTTTACCTGTGCAGCTTGTCATACCGGACAAATCATTCACGACGATGTGCGCTACATTGTTGACGGTGGCCCAGCAACAACTGATCTGGGTTTATTGACCAAATCCCTCGGTGCCGCACTTGGCCAAACGGCGTTGTCGAGCCAGTTTTCAATATTGGATGGTCGTTTCGAAAGATTTGCCAAACGGGTTTTAGGAAGCAACTACAACGTATTGACCAGAAACCAGTTAAAAGACGATTTAACCAATACGCTTAAGCATTTAGTAACCTCGGTGGATGTTATTAATGTCACCGAAGGCTTCACCCGCTTGGATGCGCTAAATCGAATTGGTAATCAGGTGTTCGATACGGCAATGGATCGCCCTGAAAATTACGCGCCGATTGATGCACCAGTAAATTACCCGCATATTTGGACGACCTCTTGGTTTGATTGGGTGCAATACGATGGCTCCATTATGCAACCACTGGTCAGAAACGCGGGCGAAGCGCTGGGTGTAGAAGCTTTTGTGGATACTACCGGTCCCGATCAACAACGATTTGCGTCTTCTATTAATTACCATAATCTGGTCAGAATGGAAAAATGGCTGGCTGGTGACCAACCCCAAGCCAATCAAGAAATCAACGGCTTACGCGCGCCAAAATGGCCGAGTGATTTTCCAGAAATCAACACCGACGCTGCCAAAAAAGGGCAAGAGCTGTATCAAGACTTGTGTCAGGGTTGTCACTTACCGGCCATGAACACAACGGCGTTTTGGCAAGATGATTATTGGCAAAAAATTCAATACGTTGAAAATGGTGAAATCAAAGAAACCGAAGACGCCTACCTAACACTGAATATCATTCCGTTAACGCACATTGGAACCGATCCAGCCCAAGCCGAAGTATTGCCTAACCGTACCGTTGATACCACAGGATTGAATTTAAACACTGAGGTATGCACGCCTTTACCCGACGAAGACGGAACAGTTGCATTGCGCTACGTAGAAATGAAAGACAGCGCCACGGCCAACTACGGCTTGTCGCTGGGTGCGTTTGTGCAGCGAACCAACTTACAGTGGTTTGCTCAAAATTTTGTGCCGGATTCTCAAATCAGCACAATGGAAGGCGGACGCCCGAACTGTTTGCAGGTAGGATTAGGCTACAAAGCCCGACCACTAAACGGCGTATGGGCAACCGCACCGTTTTTACATAACGGTTCAATTGCGACCATTTACGACTTGCTGTCAACGCAAAGTGAGCGCCCAACATTTATTGAATTGGGCAATCAAGAATTTGACGTGGTTAATTTAGGCATTGTGCAGCCTGCGAAAGTTAACACGTTAAATAGCAAGTACAGCAACACCTATTACAAAGTCACTCCCGATTACGCCGACGGACGTTTCGTGCTCGATACACGTGAGCCAGGCAATCATAATACCGGCCACCTTTTTGACGACATAAAAGTCACCGGAAAAATTGGCCCTAAATTAAATCATGACGATAAAATGGCAATTATCGAATACTTAAAAACCTTATAAGTTGTATTAATTACACCTTGGGCTAACTGCTGGAGGATGTTATTCCTCCGGTAGTTTTCCAAACAAGCTTATTCTTCAATTAGCTTTCCATTCAAATCTAACTGCTAATTTTTTATTCAAACCTCACTGCGAACAAATCGATTTTTATATTCTCTTGGTGTTTGCTCGGTAATTTTGATAAACATTTTTCGAAATGCACTGACATCTTCGTAACCTACATCGGCGGCAACGCGCTCTATAGATTTAGTGGTGCTTTCAATTAACTCACACGCTTTTTGAATGCGTAAACGCTGAATGTACTGCGTGGGTTTTAATCCGGTTGCATTAACAAATCGCCGCAAAAAGGTTCGTTCGGTTAAATTAACGGTTTCGGCAAGTTGGCTCACTTTTATCGCTTGGTGAAAACTTTTTTGTAATTGATGCTGAACCCGAATAATTATTTCATCGCCATGATCCAAACGCGTACAAAAACTTTGATAATAACTCTGCTCACGAGAGCCGGTATCGACTAACAAAAATCGACCCAACTGCCGCATTAATTTTGAATTGGTAAATAACGCAACCAATTCCAAGCCTAAATCGACCCAACTCATTAATCCGCCAGAAGTAATAATATCGGTGTCGTTAATCAGCAATCGACTGCTGTCTACCTGAATATTCGGAAAGTTTCGAGCCAGATCATCAGCGAGCTTCCAATGGCTCGTTACTTTACGCCCGTCGAGCAATCCGGTTTCCGCCAAAATAAACGCTCCGGCACACACCGAACAAATAATCGCACCTTGCTTATGTTGCAGTTGCAGCCAATCGATTAAATCGGATTGCGGTTTAAGATAATACTGTTCGTACAAGCACGGCGGCAAAATAACCACGTGAAAGTTTTCCTGAGAATTTTCAAACGATTGTTCCAAATTTTGGCTGTCGCACGTGTAGGTTTTAAAGGTTTGTTGTAAACCGTGTTCTGAACAAAATTGATTTGCCAAATAAAACTGTTCGGCTAACCCCTGTACCGCCGAGAGCATTGCACCTGGGTAATGGACAATTCCAACGTGGATCTGAGAATTTGTCACTTTGAACCTCATTTATGCCAATTTCGCCTTTAGTATAGAAGACAAATTTTCCGAATAATAGTCGCCATCACCACGGCAACGTAATCCATTCAGAAAACTAATGAGAGAAAAACCATGTCTGAGCCATCAACCACATTAAGAGAACTTGTCGGCTTAAGTAACGAAGCAAGTTCCATCAGCACCTCGGCATTGATTATTATCGACGCACAAAATACCTACCGCGAAGGCGTGATGAAGCTCGACGGCGTGGAAGGCGCATTAAAAGAATGCCGAATATTATTGGAAAAATTTCGCGCAAGCGGCCGCCCGGTTTATCACATTCAACACGATGCAGGCGAAGGTTCACCTTATGACGTTAACGCGCCAATCGGACAAATCGCCGATGTTGTCGCGCCGATAGAAGGCGAACCTGTAATCGTGAAAAACTACCCGAGTTCATTTGTAGGAACAGAATTGGAAGCAATGCTAAAAAAAGCCGACGTTAAAAATTTAATTTTAACGGGCTTTATGTCGCACATGTGCGTGAACTCAACCGCAAGAAATGCATTTTCGCTAGGGTTTAACCCTACCGTGGTTGCTTCGGCAACGGCAACACGTGCCCTACCGTCAAAAACGACCGGTAAAATCATTCCATCGGATTTATTAAATGAAGCAGCACTGGCGGCACTCTCGGATTTACCGTCTGCCGTAGTACCGAGCGCAGCAGACGTGCCAGATTAATTTGCAATCCTAGAAAATATACTTTAAAGCAATATTTTTACGAATTTGCCCTTCCGGTAGATAAGTAGTAGGCCCAATCGTCTCGGCCGCGCTTACTGGCATCTTGCGCGGCCTTTTGATAATCGTAAGCCACGTTGATTGTATTTACACTCCAATCACTATCGTGCTTTTCTAAGATTACGTAGTTCGCGTGTGGACTGTAATTTTCCATCGCGTGAACAATGGGTTCATCATCACAATACGCCGGTAAACCAACACTGCCCGTATTCACAATAAGTTGCCCAGAAGCGAGCGAAACCGCTCTTGGAATATGCGTGTGACCGCACACAACAACTGAAGATTTCTGATTGCCCAACAACGACAAAATGTCTTTTTCAGAACGAACCACGGGCTTGCCGGTTTCAACGTTTTCTAACAAATAAATTAAATCACTGGTGGGTGTACCATGACATAAAAAAACGTCATCGGTTAACTGGTGAGTAGGCGGCAGAGCTTTCATCCACTCAAGCGGTTCGGGCCCTAAATCGTTTAGAATAAACGCTAAGGTTGGGTTTTGCTCAATATCACTCTTGGTAGCTTCGTAAATTTGACGATCTTGATTACCGCGAATTGTCACGATATTGTGCGCCATTAACAGGTCGTAAGTTACCCTCGGAGCAATCGGCCCGTAGAGAATATCACCCAAATTTACCGTTACATTCACACCGCGAGTTTTAATGTCTTTTAACACGGCATTAAGTGCGTAAACATTACTGTGAATATCGGAAATGGCGGCTATTTTCATCGTCTATTCCTAAGACATATAGAATTTGAAGTATTAATAAATAACGTTAAAATTTAATCATAAGAATAAAAATCTAACGACTGGAATTATTCAGCTTTCGAGTGGTAAGCTTTTTTCTAACAATACTGTATAGCTCAGCAAACATGACAATTACGATAATAGGTAGCAGTAAGCTACCAGGCCAGACATTATCGATGCTAATAAAAATAGCGAGTATACAAATTCCAATCAGCCCAGATTGAATCAATAACGCGAAACGATCAACGGTTGAATCAACAAAAAACCGTCGATAAAAACGATCAATAGAATATACGAACGCAAATAGAACCAATACAAGTCCGCCCCAGCGAACAATTTGGACAAATAGATGTTTAATAAAGCCCTTTGTATGCTGAGATACAAATTCACTCTTTATGAAATCAACTTCTGCATCATTGAGATCACCCAAATAATCGTAACCAACCGCACGATGACCTAATTCAGAACTCAGCTTTTCATCTCTCAGTAAAAACTTTATTAACATTGAGTTTTGATCAAGATCGATATCATGTATTAATAAGTATGGCTTATATTCTCTATGAAGCTTCTTTTCTAAAGAATCAACATCAGTAATAGGCGAATAACTCCAACCATGAAAATAAATTTCTAATGAGTAAAGGCCATCTTGGTTAAAAAACTCTTGGGTATTCGCCTTTAAATAGTCACTCACTTCGTCGGGTATAGGCGACACCAACAATCGTCTAGAACATCCCCCTGTTCGTTTGAAGCTGATTTGAAACTCAGGACTGCAAACAGAGTTTTCACACGTAAAATAGAATTCCTCAATCATTCCTTCACACGACAAGGAGTACGATTTAATACTCACGGTAGAAAACACGATCAGCGCGATGAAATAACGAAATGCAACAAAAAACATAATACCATTAACTTTTTGAATTTAGATCACATCAAATGACATATTTAGTGTTTGCAAGCAATAGAAACTCTCGGTTACCTTAATTTTTTTCTAAAACCGAAAATACAAAATCCCGAAATGCTTTAACTTTAGGACTGTTTTTCCCTTCAGAAGTTGTCACAAACCAAATCGGCGCTTGGCTGGGTGCGAGCTGATTGAGTTTAACCTCTACCAAACTGCCGTCATCCAGCTCTTGTTGAATCGCAAGTTTTGATTTTAATGCCAAACCCAAACCTTGCTTTGCGGCTTCGGTGAGTGAATCGGATTGTCTGAATAAGATTGGCCGCTGTATTGCTATCATTTGCGATTCTTTTTTTGGGTTAAGTAACTCGACTTTTATTTGCCAAGGTAACGATACCCAAGGTGCCGATAACAAATCGGGAATTGTCTTTGGCTGACCAATCTTGTTCAGTAAATTGGGCGATGCACAAATGACGCGTTCGTTATTGCAAATTTTTCGGGCAACCAGTGCGCTGTCGGAAAGTTGGCCGATGCGAATGGCGCAATCTTGTCGCTCTTCGACCAGTGGTACGTAACGATCAATGGGCTGAAATTCTAAGGTTAAACCAGAATGCGCTCCCAGAAATTCCGATAATCTTGGCATTAAATAACGATTTAACACCCAAGGCGATACGGTAACCCGCAGATGACCGCGCACCGAACACGATCCCGCGTCGATTTCGGCCTGCTTTAAATCTATCAGTATCTGTTCGATGCGCTCCAAAAACACTTCGCCTTCTGCCGTCAAAGACACGTTGCGGCTGTTTCGGTGAAAGAGCACCAAGCTCAAGGCACCTTCGAGCTTGCTGATACGATGGCTGGTGGTGGCGGTGGAAATTCCTAACTGATTAGCCGCCGACGTCAAACTGCCGGTGTGGGCCACAGCAACAAAGGATTCCAGGTCTTGTAGGTTATACATGGCGATTGTTCGAATTTTTCGAAAGCTGGTTTCAGTATTTAGTCGATTCTAATCGATGTTTTCTAAATATAATACGGTCACGACAGAGGAGATCTAAATGAAAAAGCAGTTCCATTCATTGATTTTATCATTATGTATTGCCGGCATTGCTCAGGCCGATAAGCTAGAAACCGTAGCCACCTTTGATGCATCAACGCCGCCGGGTAACTTAGCAATCGCTCCCGATGGCCGCTTATTTATGAGTGTTCATGAATTTTACGGGCCAGAATTGCGCGTAGTGGAAGTGCTTAAAGACGGCTCGACCAAACCCTACCCAACCGAAGCATGGGCGCGAGCACCCAAAGATAACGGCGTTGGCTTAAATGGCGTGCTGGGTTTGCGCGTGGATCGCCAAGGTATTTTATGGATGCTAGACGGCCAAAACAGCGAACGCGGCGGTCGAGTGGTTGGCTGGGATACGCGCTCAGAATCGCTGCATAAGGTGTTTTATCTTGCCAAACCCACCACCCGCGCGACGTCTTTTTTAAACGATTTAGCCATTGATAACAGCAACAACGCGATATACATCGCCGATACCGGCGACGGCAAAAATTCCGCACTGATTATTGTCGATATGAACACCGGAAAAACCCGTCGCGTGCTCGAAGGCTCGAAATACACCGTGCCTGAAAATATCGATATGGTGATCGATAAAAAAGTGGTGCATTTAGGAGAAAACCCCGCCCGCATCGGTGTCAATCCAATCACCGTTGACCCCACCAATACCTGGGTTTATTTCGCGCCTATGTCTGGGCAATCCATGTATCGCATTGAAACGAAATACCTGCTCGACGAATCGCTCTCCAATCAAGCCTTAGAAGCAAACGTTGAACGTTACGGATCAAAACCAATTTCTGATGGCACCACCGTCGATGCCGATGGTAATGTGTATATTACTTCGGTAACGGATCACTCTATTGGCGTTATTCGCCCCGACGGCAGCTACGATGTATTGCATCAATCGAAGAAAACACTGCCCTGGCCGGATGGCTTTGCTGTAGGCGTCGACGGTTATATTTACACAACCATTAACGAACTTTTTAGAAGCCCACCGTTAAACGGCGGGAAAAATGACGCAAAGGGTAAGTTTAAAATCGTGCGATTTAAAGGCGAAGGCCCATTAATTAACGGACGTTAAATTTTTCGAAAATCATGGTCAATAAAGTTGCTGTTGGTTTTGAACAAGACGCAACCATATGTTATGGGTTTTAGATCGATTCATTATTCGCTGTGAAATACAGAGAATAAACGACATTTTACGGATACGCATTTATGACTGAATACAATCCACCAAAAATTTGGACCTGGGAACAAGAAGACGCTGGTGTTTGGGACAAGGTAAACCGCCCAATTTCTGGCGCAACATACGACAAAGAATTACCCGTCGGCAAGCACCCGCTTCAGCTTTATTCTATGGGTACGCCCAACGGCCAAAAAGTTACTATTATGCTCGAAGAGCTGTTAGAAGCTGGCGTTAAAGAAGCCGAGTACGACGCGTTTTTAATTCGCATTGGCGACGGCGAACAATTCTCTAGCGGCTTTGTTGATATTAACCCAAACTCAAAAATTCCTGCATTGGTAGATCGCTCGTTGGAAAACCCCGTGCGCGTGTTTGAGTCTGGCGCAATTTTGCTTTACCTAGCAGAAAAATTTGGCAAGTTTTTGCCCACCGATCTTGCCGAAAAAACCGAAGTAATGAACTGGTTATTTTGGTTGCAAGGTTCGGCACCGTATTTGGGTGGCGGTTTTGGCCATTTTTATCACTACGCGCCCATTAAAATTGAATACGCGATTAATCGTTTTTCAATGGAAACCAAACGCCAATTGGATTTATTGAATAAAACCTTAGCCGAGCGCAAATACATTGGCGGTGACGAGTACACCATTGCCGATATGGCAATTTGGTCTTGGTACGGTTTGTTGGTGCGCGGTGTTATGTACGAGGCCGAAGAGTTTTTGCAAGTAAAAGACTACGAACACGTTTGCCGCTGGGCCGATGAAATTTACAACCGCCCTGCCGTACGTCGCGGTCGATTGGTCAATCGCTTTTGGGGCGACGAAGACGAGCAATTGCTTGAACGCCACGATGCCAGCGATTTTGATAACGTTAGAACCTCGGGTTAATTTTTAAAAACTACTAGTAATCTGGCCCTTTTATTGATTTTTAACGGTTAATAAAAGGGCCGGTTTATAAAGTGAGTAAAATAAGTTTGAAGTACTTTACTCTTGAAAACCGTATTCGAGAAAATCTTGCCATTTGCGTGGTTGTACTCGATCAGCCACTTCGGTTAATACCTCACCCACGGTATTGGCAAACTTTTTAATGGCTACATACCGGTTCATATCATTCTTACTTAAGCTTTTTATACCGAATTTCTCAATTGCGGCTTCTAACTTTTCATGCTTGGCATTCCAATACGCCGAATATTCTAAACGATTTTCAATTTCCCAAATTTGGGCGTCATCAAGCGTAAATACCCGAATAACTTCACTGAGTCTGTCTCCGTCCTGTTTTGATTGCACCCAAATTTGATGAAGCTCATACATGCAATTGGCAGATTTTAGGTATTTATCACTTAAGAAAATAAACACCCTTTCACCTTTACCAATGCGGTTCATAAATTTAGTGATACTGTCGCCAAATTGAAGGGTATTTTTATCACGAACAATACTAATACCGAACTTTGCCTCGGCATCGGTGCATAACTGATTGACTTTTTCTTCTCTTGTTTTACCGGCGTCAGTTTTATCATCGTTCCAGGCGTAAGAAACAAAGTATTCTTTTTGCTGAGGCTTTTCTTGGGCGTAATCAGGTTCAAATTCCGGTTCTTTCATATCAGAATTATCTGCAAACTCGTGTTGTAATTTTGTATTATCTAAAGCGCTTTCTTTTTGCGTAGCACGAATACCAATTTTCTGCTCAACACGCTCTAGCTGATTAATCAGTGATGTAAGTAATTGTTCCGCGCCTAAGCCTTGGGTTTGTATGCAAATCTCACCTTGCCAATTACCGGTTTTGGTTTGGGTGATTAAGGCACGGCTTAGGGTAGTGCGCTCCGGTACAAAAAAGCCATTATGCCAGTAATCCCCAGCCAAACCTGCGTCACGGCCAACCTCAGCCATAAAGTTTCGCAACAGTACCGAGGGTAATAAATCATAACTGAATACCGCGTTTTCAATGGGTATATCGGGTTGCCATTTTTCGGTTAAATCCTGTGGTGGCTCGTCCGGTAATAAATCCGGAGCAAGATATTCATATTTTTCCTCTAAACTCTCTTCTTGCCAATGTTTATCCAGACAAAAACAAATACTGCAAGACACCATAAAATGGATAAATAAAATCTGCTCCTGTTCAGAAAAACCCAGCTCATTCCACAACAGCATAGCCAACACATCACGATCAAACTTGCCGTGCATTTTTTCTTTTAAAATTTTATAACAGTTATCGCGATTAAATACTGCGTAAATGGCCTCAAACGCCCAGGCTTGGTCTAGAATAATTTGATTATTAAACAAACCTTGTTGATAAAATACATTGCCGCAGTTGTGCAAAAAATCTAAAAATAATTCTGGGCTAGAGATATCACCGGTATTTTCACACAGCATTACAAAATCATTGTATTGAATGGTTCGGTGCTGGCGCTGTTCGACTAGCCTTTTAGAATCGTCATCTATCCAGGTTTGCAATTGGTCAATAACCCGTTGCCGTCCCACACCAATAAACGGTTGATCAATTTGTTGATAAGCTTCGGTGAGCGCTTCATCCAATGCGGCTCTACCACGGTTATTTAAGGCGCTGTAATCGAGTGCTTTCCAGTATCTAAACTCTCCAAGCATTGCATAAACATCACTTGGCAAGGTTTGCACTTGGCCGGGTTCATCACAGTGAGTTTGCACAATAATCACTGAGCAATCGGTACCGCCAAACTGCTTAATGTAATTTAACCAATACAACAACGGATAATTACGAAAACTCATACCGCCATAAGTATGGGTCTCTGAGTCTTCCATTTCAGGCGTCCAAGCCAATAAAAAGACTGACCGGCTGCGCATAAATAACGCGTGGGTGCCGTGGTAAATATCTTGGCCGCCAAAATCCCACAAGTGAAAACGCGCGGATTCGTTATTAGGTACTGAGGTGGAAGAAATAGTAATACCGTGGGTAGAATCCGAATTTTGCTCAAATTCTAAATTGGATAATTGCCTGCAAATTTGTGTTTTACCGACACGACCATTGCCAATAATCATTAGCTTGGCTTCTTGCTGTTGGTTTTGGCTTTCGGCTAAGTCGGTTAGGTGTGCTCTTAATTTTGGAAGGCAATCCCTACCTGGCTCAGCAGACAAGGCCTCGGCAGGTATTCCTACAATTTTGCTACCGCCTAAGCACAGTGATTCCAGGTTCTCACCAAAGACTAATTCATAATCTATGGTATTAATTGGGCAATAATATGCATCGAGTTCACTAAGAAAGTACAAATTATTTAAAGGGCTCAAATCACTTACGCCAGAACCGTCGCAAAATAAAGAAGTTAAAAAATATAATCCACTTATGGGATTTAAATCAGTAACACTGGAATCTGAGCAATCAAGCCATATCAAATTGGTTAGCTTGCACAATGGACTTAGGTCACTTACTTTAGTAAAAAAACAACTAAAACTTCGCAGATGACTTAATCCACTCAACGGACTTAGATCAACTACTTGAGTCTGGCTACAATCTAATACTTCCAGTTTGTTTAAGCCTCTCAACGGACTTAAATCACTTACTTCAGTCTGACTGCAATTAAGGTCTTGCAAGTTACTTAAGCTGCTTAAAGGACTTAAATCACTTACTACAGTGCCACAACAATCAAAACTTTGCAGGTGACTTAAGCCACTCAAAGGGCTTAAATCACTTACTTGAGTATAACCGCAATCTAATACCTGTAGGTTGGTTAACTCGCTCAAAGGGCTTAGGTCACAGACATGAGTACACCTGCAGTTAAGGTGCTGCAAGTTGGCTAACTCGCGTAGAGGATTTAGTTCACTCACCTTTGTAGGCAAATAATAAGATCTACTTTCATCCAAATTCGATAAATAGAGCACTTCCAGTTCTTTAAGCTCGGCAATACTCTCCGGTATTTCCTCCAACTCGCTCAAACCCGACAAATCCAACGCTTCACCCGGCTGCCAATTTTCAATTCGTCGTTCAGCCTCGGCATAATTTTCTGCTGGAGTTTTGTTGCGCCAATCCATTCTCGTCCCTTGCACTCAGTCGATAGTGTTTGGATAACTATCGCATGTTGCTTAGGGTGTGTGAACAAACCTTCATGCAAGTTGGTGTTTTGGCGTGTGATTCATCTCTTGAGGGCGTATTTCGAGTTAAGAGGTTCAATAAGTTTATAGGTTAGCGGGCTCGAAATGATCATTTTTTAAACGGATAAAACGTAAACTGTGGCTGTGTATTTGAGTGAGTATTGCTGGGCGTTTTTCGCTAATTTAAGAAAGTTGCTTATTTTGGTTCATTGATAATTTGTGAATTTCGCACCGAATGCACAAAAATATTACAGAAAAATTCTTATTGGATTCAAAAATCAAACAGCCATTTAGAAAACAGATTTTTTATGCATTCATATTGTGCACTTTAACTTTTTATAAGCACCAACTTAAAACAATCATCAAATATCAATCATTTATTTTTGCACCATTAATTACCACAAAGGTAATAAAATCTTTTTGAATCAATAAGTTAATATAACACGCATGCATTTTGCTTTATTGAGCGCAAATTAAATACGACAAGCTTCGAGGTCCACATGGCTCAATCAAGTAGTTTCAACCTGTTCTCGTTTCAGGGGAAAATGAAGGTCCTGCATTTTAGTTGGATAGCCTTCTTCATTACCTTTGTGGTGTGGTTTAACCTGGCGCCTTTGCTGCAAGCGGTAAAAGAGTCTTTGGGTTTAAGCACTGAAGAAATTAAAACCTTGTTAATTTTGAACGTGGCCATCACCATTCCGGCGCGTGTGCTTATTGGCATGCTGACCGATAAATACGGACCGAAAATTACCTATTCAGCGTTATTAGCCGTGTGTTCCATTCCGTGTTTTATGTTCGCCTTGGCCGATAACTTTACCCAAGCGGCAATTGCCCGCTTTGCCCTGGGCTGTATTGGTGCCGGTTTTGTCATTGGTATTCGCTTGGTGTCTGAGTGGTTCCCTCACAACGAATTAGGTACGGCCGAAGGTATTTATGGTGGCTGGGGTAATTTTGGTTCTGCGGCCGCAGCGTTTACCTTACCTACACTTGCCGTTGTTTTTGGCGGTGATGACGGCTGGCGTTATGCTATGGGCATTACCGGTGTTATGAGCTTGTTGTTCTCGTTTGTGTTTTGGAAAAACGTATCAGACACACCCAAAGGATCTACCTATTTTCGCCCAAAAAACCTCGGCGCAATGGAAGTAACCTCTAAGGGTGATTTCTTCTTTTTATTAATCATGAAATTACCGATGTATTTGGCGTTAGCACTGCTGGCTTGGAAATTATCGCCAAGCGGTGTGGGCTTGGTGAGCCATTTTGCGGTGAACGCTATTTACGCGGGTTTAACGGCGCTGTATTTGTACGAATTAACCCAAGTTTGGAAAGTAAATAAAAACGTCTTTAAAGAGCCGGTGCCAGAAATTCACCGTTACAGCTTTAAACAAGTGGCGGTATTAAACGTTTTGTACTTTGCCACCTTTGGTTCTGAATTGGCGGTAGTATCTATGTTGCCGTTATTCTTCTCCGATACCTTTGAGCTTTCGCCAGTGGTTGCCGGTATGGTGGCGTCGGCGTACGCGTTTATGAATTTAATGTCGCGCCCAGGCGGTGGTTGGTTGTCGGATCGCTTTGGCCGTAAACCCACGTTATTAATTTTAACCGCAGGCTTGGCGTTGGGTTATTTATTAATGGGTAACGTTAACAGCAGTTGGCCTGTGTGGTTGGCGGTCGTTGCAGCCATGACCTGTTCTTTCTTTGTGCAGTCAGGCGAAGGTGCGGTATTTGCGGTGGTACCCTTAATTAAACGCCGCTTGACTGGACAAATCGCCGGTATGACCGGTGCTTACGGTAACGTCGGTGCGGTGGTGTACTTAACCGTTTTAACCTTTGTTGATTACAGCCAATTCTTCTACGTGATTGCAGGCACGGCGGCGTTAGGTTTTGTTGCGTTACTGTTCTTAGACGAACCGAAAGGTCAAATTGTTGAAGTCGGTGAAGACGGCAATATCACCATGATTGACGTTGCTAAATCTTAATTATTATTTGCTCTAAAAATTTCCAGCTTTTTCATGCCAAGGCACAAGGATGTGCCACTCTTAAACGCCCGAGCAATAATGGGTGTAAAACAATAATAAGCCTTCTATAATTTCAATTATTATTGAATTTAAACTAACATTCCAAAATTACTCTAGAACCAGCGCTTGCAATCCAGCCCATGCAACCAATAACCGACACCAACGATAAGCTTCAATTAAACCTCAGTTTTGCGGGTTATACGTCTCAGGGAATTAAAGACATTAATCAGGATGCGTTTTCGGCATTCACACCTTCTGAGCGAGACGTAAAACTCAAAGGCATTACCTTGTGTGTCGCCGACGGTATCAGCAGCAGCGATCGCTCCCACGAGGCCAGTAATACGGCGGTAACCAGTTTTATCAATGATTATTACAGCACGCCGCAAACCTGGTCGGTAAAGAAAAGCGCGGCGCAGGTGTTACAAGCATTAAACTCTTGGTTGTACCATCAAGGCCGTGGCGATTTTAGCCAGCAAAACAGTTTGGTTACTACGTTCAGCGCTGTGGTTTTTAAATCCACCACCGCGCATATTTTCCATATTGGCGATACCCGTATTTATCGCTGGCGCAATGATTCGTTGGAATTGTTAACCCGAGACCACACCCATAATTACCAAGGTCAAAAAAATATTTTGTACCGCGCCTTGGGTATTGATCCATTGTTAGAAGTGGATCACTCGGTAACGGATATCGAACCCGGTGATATGTTTTTACTCACCAGTGATGGCGTGCACGATTATATCGACGAAAAAAATCTGCACAGCTTTTTATCGGTAAAGCATTTATCCCTGGCTACCTGCGCAAAAAGTTTGGTGGATTACGCGCTTAATCAAGGCAGCTCGGATAATCTCACCTGCTTGATTACCAAGGTAGAAAACACGCCTAATGCCAATCTTGATGAAATTCATCGCAGCCTGACTAAACGGGTGATTCCGCCGGCCATGCGCCAAGGCAATAAAATTGATCACTATTACGTCGAAAAGGTAATTCATGCGGGCAGCCGCAGCCACGTGTATTTGGTCCGCGATTTAGAGACAAAAAAACTGTGTGTGTTAAAAGCACCGTCACAAAATTTTGCTGAAAACCTGCATTATTTGGACGGTTTTATTAACGAACAATGGATCGGTCAAACCATTGATCATAAATCTATCATGAAGATTTATCCGCACGATAAAAACAGCAATTTTCTGTACCACGTGTGCGAGTACATTCAAGGCATTTCGTTACGGGATTGGATGCGTGAAAACCCGAATCCCAGCATTGTTAAAATCAGGCCCATTATAGAATCACTGATTAAAGCGCTGCGTGTGTTGCAACGGCTTAATATCGTCCATCGTGATCTTAAGCCCGAAAACGTGTTAATTGACCACGAAAACAACGTTAAATTAATTGATTTTGGCACGGTTAAGGTCGACAGCCTAACGGAAATTGCCAATCAATTGCAGGACGAATGTCCAGCCGGTACCGCGGGTTACACGGCGCCGGAATATTTCTTTGGTGAAACCGGTTGCCATCAATCGGATATTTTTTCGCTCGGGGTGATTATTTACGAAATGCTGAGCGCAAAGCTGCCGTTCACCGATTTAAATCATCAGGGAAAAGTCACGCGTTACTATTCGGATTGGTCGTACATTTCATTAAAGACGTTTTCTCCCGACATTCCAACGTGGTTGGATTTAACGGTGCAAAAAGCCTGTCATCCAGACCCCAAGCATCGCTACTCGGCAATGTCTGAGTTATCGCGAGATTTGAATCGCCCTAACCCAACGTTTCTTGAAGATCACCGAAAAAAACCGCTGATTGAGCGCAACCCAGTATTGGTTTGGCGAAGTATCAGCATTATTTTGATGGTTATAGTGTTGGTGCAATTTTTTTGGATGTCACAAAATACGTAAGCTCTCAACTCATTACATTCGTCTTTTTAAGGCTTTGGTTCTTAAGACATGGGTTTTTAAGATATAAGCGCATTGCGAAACAGTTCTTTTAATTTTTCAATGTCTCTGACTCTAACGTAATTGGGCCGAGCAACCATTGTGATGGTTCGATGAGGGCCGGGTTCGTTAAGGTGTATGGCTTTAATTTCAGCATTGTTTTTTACCAGTTGTTCCAATGCCATTTCGGGCACCAAAGTACTGCCAATTTTACAGGCAACCATTTGGGTTAAGGTGTTTAAACTGGTGGCCGAAAATTCTTGTTCGTCTTCAACGTGCTTTAACTGACACGCCGCCAAGGCGTGATCTTTAAGACAGTGGCCATCTTTCAGCAGCATTAGTTTATCAAGCTCAAGCTCGTTACTGGTGATTTCATTAACGCCATGTGGCGATTCATCTTGATGGCTAATCCAAAAGAAATCTTCTTGCCAAAACTCAAACGAAATTAAGCCATCGATCGGAAACGGCAACGCCAATATGGCGGTATCGAGCTTGCCCATTTTCACCATATCGACAATTACGTGCGACTGCTCTTCGACGATATGCAATTTAAAGTTGGGGTATTGACGCCGAACCGCGGGTAACACTTTCGGTAATAGGTACGGGCTCACTGTGGGTATAACACCGACTTTCATGGGCGCGGACAATTCCGGCTTATAGAGCTGACCCAGTTGATACAACTCTTCAAGATCAAGCTTTATGGCTTGCGCTTTGTCGATAAAGTGTTGGCCCCGATCGGTAAGCAGCACTTGTTTGCTGTTTCTTTCGAATACCTGAAACCCCAATTGTTTTTCCATCTCATGAATGGCAATGCTCATTGCTGACTGAGAAACATGACAAATTTCTGCGGCTTTTTTAAAGTGCAGAAATTTGGCCACAGCCAAGGAATAATTAATTTGTTTTATTGAGATCATTTTTATTCTTATTGTTAAAATTAACGGGATTTAATGTAATTAAGGCAAACTGGATTTTCGTGCAGTTTATCTTAATCAAAATCTGTTGTCACAAGCACACGGACAACCAAAAATATCGCCACAGCGCCTAAAATAAGGCTGTAACGGAAGATATAAACCGCACCTATTAAACAATTAATTAAATGCAATACAAAAATCACGACAAAAAAACTAGATTTTTTGAACGATAATTTTATGCAAATAACCCATTTAATTCATTCAATACCTGCACAAATTTCGATTTTGAATAATTAAAAATTAAAAAGATTAAATTCAAATTAATTAAATGGTGTCGGTAAAAATATTCATTAGCCTAATGAGATCACAACCATAACAAGATCAATTCTAGGTGGCAAAAATGCGTATTAAAAAATCAATAACATGGTCTGCAATGGCAAGTGTTGTGGCATTGGCTTTATACGGCCAGGCTTCGGCAAATGAGGGAACCATCAGTAAACCCCAAGGCGCCATTGGCGTTGGCAAAGTGGCACACGGTCAAGCAAAACCGAATTCTTTTTGGTGGCCGGATCAAATTAATCTCTCCAGTTTGCGAGATCACGACTTACGTTCGAACCCATTCGGCGATAATTTTGATTATAAAAAAGCGTTCGCAAATTTGGATATGGATGCGCTCAAAAAAGACATCGACTCGGTTCTTACCGATTCTCAAGATTGGTGGCCCGCCGATTGGGGTAATTATGGCCCTTTATTTATTCGCATGACCTGGCACGCAGCGGGCACCTATCGAACACTGGATGGCCGAGGTGGCGCCGGTGGTGGCCAGCAACGATTCGATCCATTAAACAGCTGGCCCGATAACGGAAATTTAGACAAAGCTCGGCGCTTGTTGTGGCCGGTGAAACAAAAATACGGCGAGTCTATATCGTGGGGAGATTTAATTGTTTTGGCCGGTAACGTTGCCCTTGAAAATATGGGTTTTAAAACCTACGGATTTGCCGCCGGGCGCGCTGACGATTGGGAACCCGATACCGTCTATTGGGGGCCGGAAGTCGCTATGCTTGCCAGTGATCGTCGCGACAGTAACGGTACATTAAAAAAACCATTGGCGGCGGTTCACATGGGTTTGATTTACGTGAACCCCGAAGGCCCTGGAGGTGTTCCAGACCCGCTGGCGTCGGCGAAAAATGTACGCGAAGCTTTTGCGCGCATGGCAATGAATGACGAAGAAACCCTTGCGTTAATTGCCGGAGGTCACACATTTGGCAAAATGCATGGCGCTCATAAAGCCAAGCAATGCCTAGGCGCCGAACCCGGTGCAGCCGGAATTGAAGAACAAGGGCTCGGGTGGAAAAACCAATGCGGCAAAGGCCACTCAGAAGATACCGTCACCAGTGGTTTAGAAGGCGCATGGACACAAGCACCCACGCAATGGACATCGCTTTATTTACAAAATTTACTGAATTTTGAATGGAAACAAGCTCGCAGTCCGGCTGGTGCCATTATTTGGGTGCCAACCGATGAGTCTTTGCATTCCGTTGTTCCAGATGCGCACATAGAAGGCAAATTTAATCCGCCAGTTATGAACACGGCAGATTTGGCCCTTAAATTTGATCCTGAGTACCGAAAAATTGCCGAGCGATTTTTGGCGGATCCCGAAGAATATCGTCTCGCGTTTGCGAAAGCGTGGTTTAAGCTTACGCACCGGGATATGGGGCCGCGAGATAATTACTTGGGTAACGACTTTCCAACGGAGTCGTTAATTTGGCAGGACCCCATCCCTAAACCAAATTACGAGCTAATTAGCAAAAAAGACATTGCCAATTTAAAACAAAAAATTATGGATTCGGATTTGAATGTTTCTGAATTGGTAAAAGTTGCTTGGGCGTCGGCAGCGTCGTATCGAGATTCAGACATGCGCGGTGGCGCCAACGGTGCCCGAATTGCTTTGGCCCCCCAAAAAGATTGGCCGGTAAACAGTCCTGCTGAAACTAAAAAAGTCATTACGCAACTAAAAGCGATTCAGCGCGGGTTTAATAATTCGGTATTTCGCTCCAGCAAAATTTCTTTGGCAGACACCATTGTTTTAGCAGGTGCAGCGGCCATTGAAAAAGCTGCTAAAGAAGCGGGAGTTGAAGTGAGTGTGCCCTTTGTTCCCGGGCGAGGCGATGCAAAGCAAGAGCAAACCGACGTTAACTCATTTAACTTGTTAAAACCCCAAGCCGACGGATTTAGAAACTACTACGAAAAAGGTCACTATAAATCCCCAACGGATGCCTTAATTGATAAAGCCGATCAATTGGCGCTTACTGTACCAGAAATGACGGTATTACTGGGTGGCATGCGGGTTCTCAACACCAACGCCGATGGCAGCGCTCACGGTGTGTTAACCGACAACCCCGGACGTTTAACCAACGACTTTTTCGTGAATCTTTTGGATATGTCGACCCGATGGCACAAAGCTGGTGATGTATACAAAGGCGTAGATCGTAAAACAGGCGTCATGAAATACACGGCAACGCCGGTTGATCTGATTTTTGGTTCGTCTTCGGAATTACGCGCGGTGGCTGAAACCTACGCTTATAACAACGCTCAAGAGCGCTTTGTGAATGATTTTGTTAAGGCTTGGGTTAAAGTTATGCAATCGGATCGATTCGATTTGAAATAATCATAGGGCCTAGCGGTGGTTGTGCCACCGCTAGGCGCTTTAAGGTGTTAATTCTTGATTTAACACAGCAAGAAAAAAGTCATTTAATTCAGAGAATCCTAATTCAGTACTTTTTTCGGCACTTTTTTCTTCCTCCCCCAACAACTCGTTATGCAAACGCTTATTGTCTTCTGCCAAGGCGTTAAGCTCTGCTAACTGTTCTTCAATATACTGACTGATTTCCGGTATTTTCTCTCGATAATCGGATTCAAATCCGGCTTTTTTCTCTTCGATTAATCGGTAAATAACTGTTTTAAGCGATTGATCCGTAATGATGTTTTCAACCAATTCCTGGAACACAATAGGTGCACTGGTTTTATGAGTTAAAATCCAACGCATAGACAAAATGGGACGCAATACATAAAAGTATTTTTTAACACGAACCTGTTCGCCTTTTAAATGTTCTCTAAAATTGCCATTAGCCATACTGCGATAGTGGTGAAACAGAGCCAACGGATTAAACAGTTGTTTAGACAATTTGTTTATTTGAGCTAAAAACAGTTCATCGGATTGATAAACAATGGGGGAATTTAACCATTCAATTAACGACGGGTTCGATTTTTTAAGCAGTAATAATGCTTTCTTTAAATCCCAGCCATTGATGTCTAATAAATCATTAATGGGTAATTCGATGACATCTCGACAGGCTTCAAGATCAACGCGCAGATACCATTCTTTCGGGCGAACATAAATAAAACGCGCATCATAATCGCTGTCTGCAGAGGGAAATCCCCAGGCACGGCTGCCGGATTCACACGCGTGCAGAATTTTTACATTGTGTTCAGACTCTATGGCAGCCAACTGCCGAATAATTTCATCTCTCATAGGTATTTATCGTCCTTGTTGTGAGAAATAAATAAAATAAAAAGAATTGTGTTAACTGACCAAATACATAACAGCCCAATAACGGGCAAATTTTCCGATCCCCACCAATACTAAAAAGATAAAGAAGTTAACTCGTAGAAGCCCTGCAATTACAGTGAGTGGATCACCAATCACGGGAACCCAGGCAAACAGCAGTGAGACGTAACCCCAATTTTGAAATCTAGCCTCGGCTTTATTGAGCGTATCATCAGAGACTTTTAGGAATTTTTTGATGGCGTAAACCCCACCCCAAATTCCCAACGCATAATTGGTACAAGAACCCAGTACATTGCCCGCCGTGGCGCTGGCAAGCAGTAAGTTCTCATTCAATCCTTGAAGCATTAAAGCCGATAGGAGTACCTCGGAGCTAAACGGTAGTATCGTGGCGGCAAGAAAGGCAGCGCAAAAAAGCCCAAAATAAGAATATTCAACAAGATCAATCAAAACTCAGCCCATTAACACATCGGGTATTTATAGATCGGAATACATCAAATGCTTTAAGAATCAGTTTGATCTATCACACACTGCCGATAAAGCGTGTATGAAGTTCCAGATTTAAAACTCTTATAGACGAACTTGTCTTCGGATAAAGACTCTATTTCATAGGCATCGTATAAAGATGCTTGGGTTGTATCAAATTCCACAATTTTTCCGTTTGATTTTTTTCTTGCCCTGGCCGCTGTAAAATAAACGGGCAGTCGAACACCCCACAATCCATATTCTTCCCACACAGTCTGTTGCCCAAGATCGCGAGTTTAAATAAATTTAATCTCATAAAACCCATCTTCAAAGCGATTGACTAGCCATCGAAGATGGTTCCCGTCATCATCAAATCGCTCGCCACACCACTGCCCTAAGAGCAAATTTCTGGCTGTCTCAGTGTCTTGTTTTAGAACATTACTGTCTGTTTTTTGATCGACTTTAACAATGCTTGTACAAGCAGCCAGTGAAAAGATTATGAGAACAGCAGCACTTAATTTAATTTTCATGAGAAAGCTCACACTAAATCCATTTATCGTTAATTTATAGAATTTAAGCGCAATAAAAAACCCGCACTAGGCGGGTTTTTTAGAACAGAAACGCAATGCTTATTTGCTGTTTTCAGCAAGGAACATCCAGGTTTCTTGTACGGTATCTGGTGTTAGAGAAACAGACGTAATTTGCTGCTCCATCAACCATTTCGCAAGATCTGGGTGATCCGATGGTCCTTGACCACAAATACCCACGTACTTGCCTTGTGCGCGACAAGCGTCGATGGCCATTTTCAGCATTTTCTTAACGGCTTCGTTACGCTCATCGAACAAGTGTGCGATCAAACCAGAGTCACGATCAAGACCAAGGGTTAACTGAGTCATGTCGTTAGAACCAATGGAGAAACCGTCGAAGTATTCTAGGAATTCTTCGGCCAACAAGGCATTGGATGGCAATTCACACATCATGATCAATTTCAGACCGTCTTGACCACGAACCAAACCGTTGTCCGCAAGGATTTTCTCAACTGCTTGGGCTTCGCTTAAGGTGCGAACGAATGGAATCATTAACCATACGTTTTCTAGGCCAAGCTCGTTGCGAACTTTCTTCATTGCGCGACATTCAAGCTCGAAACAATCGCGGAAGCTTTCAGCGATGTAGCGAGAAGCGCCGCGGAAACCGATCATTGGGTTTTCTTCTTCCGGCTCGTACTGGCTGCCGCCGACCAAGTTTGCGTATTCGTTCGACTTAAAGTCAGACATACGCACAATAACTTTGTTCGGGTAGAAAGAACCGGCGATGGTGGCAACACCTTCAACGATTTTCTCAACGTAGAAGTCAACCGGAGACGCATAACCGGAGGTCATGTCAGTGATGGTTGCTTTCAAATCGTCGTCTTGTTGATCAAAGTTCAACAAGGCTTTCGGGTGAATACCGATTTGGCGGTTAATGATGAACTCTAAACGAGCGAGGCCAACGCCTTTGTTCGGCAACATGGCGAAGCTCATGGCGCGATCTGGGTTAGCGACGTTCATCATGACGTCCATTTCTAACGGTGGCATTTCGGTGGTGTCAGATTTGATCACATCAAATTCCAACAAACCTTCCCAAATGTTGCCGGTGTCACCTTCGGCACAGCTTACGGTAACGTCGGTGGCGGTGGCCAAACGCTCGGTGGCGTCTTCACAACCAACAACCGCAGGAATGCCAAGTTCACGGGCAATAATCGCCGCGTGACAGGTACGACCACCACGGTTAGTAACAATAGCTGCACAACGCTTCATGACTGGTTCCCAATCCGGGTCGGTCATGTCAGTAACCAATACGTCGCCGTCTTTGACTTGATCCATTTCATCAAGGCTTGCAACAACGTGTACTTTACCTGCGCCTATTTTATCGCCAATGGCGCGACCAGAAGCCAACAAGGTGCTGGTTTCTTTGATGCGGTAGCGCTCCATAACTTGGGTAGACATTTGGCTGCGAACGGTTTCAGGGCGCGCTTGTAAGATGTAGATCTTTTGGTCGTCGCCGTCTTTGCCCCACTCGATGTCCATCGGGCGGCCATAATGCTTTTCAATAATCATGGCTTGTTTAGCAAGCTCTAGAATATCGTCGTCATTAATGGAGAATTCTTTGCGAAGTTCTTCCGGAACCGGAATCACTTCTACAGATTTACCGGCTTCGGCTTTTTCGCCGTAAATCATTTTTGCGGCTTTCGAACCTAGGTTGCGGCGAATAACACTGCGGAAACCTTTTTCTAGGGTTGGCTTGTGAACGTAAAACTCATCTGGGTTCACTGCACCTTGAACCACCATTTCACCCAAACCGTAAGATGAGGTAATGAATACCATATCGCGGTGGCCAGATTCGGTATCGAGGGTAAACATAACGCCAGAAGCGCCAGTTTCACTGCGACACATACGCTGGATACCTGCCGATAGAGCCACTTCTTTGTGATCAAAACCTTGGTGGACACGATAAGAAATCGCGCGATCATTAAACAATGACGCAAACACTTCTTTAACAGAGTGTAAAACGTTGTCGACGCCTCGAATATTTAAGAAAGTTTCTTGCTGGCCAGCAAATGAAGCATCGGGAAGGTCTTCTGCTGTTGCTGAAGAGCGAACAGCGACTGCAACATTCTCTAGATCACCGCAAAGTTCGGTGTAGCCATCGCGAATGGCTTGCTCTAGCTCAGGTGTAAACGGAGTTTCGACAACCCACTGACGGATTTGCTTGCCAGCAGCTGCCAAGGCGTTAACATCTTCAATATCGAGTTCATCCAGAACCTTGTGAATGCGATCATCGATACCGCTTTGGCTTAAGAACGTGCGGAAAGCCGCAGCAGTGGTCGCAAAGCCGGTAGGAACTGAAACGCCTAAATCCGTGAGATTACTAATCATCTCACCGAGTGAGGCATTTTTGCCTCCGACTTTTTCAACATCGTTCATACCCAACTTTTCGAAGGGAATAATCTGATCGATCACGTTATCTCCTCGTGTATTTTTAACCTATAAGTGGTAATGATAACAATTAAATTGCTATTAACGAACTTTTTAAGACATAAGCAAGAGAATTAATCCATCATGAGCACCCGTTACGCCTTTTACATTTCAGATAGCACAGGCATTACATCCCAAACTTTAGGCAACGCACTATTGCCATTATTTAAAGAAACTAAATTTCATAAAATCCATTTACCCTACACCGACAGTGTCGCCAAGGCCGATGAAGCTGTGCGCCAAATCAACGAAGCCGCTATCAAATCTGGTGAAAAACCCCTGATATTCGATACCATTATGAATCCAGAAATCCGCGATCGCATTGCTGCATCGAACGGATTTTTAATGGACATTATCGGTACTTTTTTACCGGCTCTAGAAAAAGAGTTAGGTGCCGTATCGTCGTATCAAGTGGGCCAGAGCCATGATAACCCAACTGACGAGCGAGCGCTGATAAGAATGGACGCCGTTAATTTTGCGTTAGAAAACGACGACGGCGCCAAAACAAAGTACTATCCAGGGGCAGACGTTATTCTTATTGGTGTTTCACGAAGCGCAAAAACACCGACGTGTTTGTACATCGCTATGCAACACGGTATCTTCGCGGCTAACTATCCGTTAACAGAAGAAGATTTGGAAAAAGGCGAGCTGCCAAAATCACTGCGTGAATTCAAGGGAAAACTGTTTGGTTTGAGCATTGATCCCCCAAGACTTGCCAGCATTCGCGAACAACGACGCGCCGATTCTCGCTACGCCTCAATGAAACAATGCGAGTGGGAAGTGAAAGAAGCGCTCTTTATGTATCGCAAATTGGGTATTCCCTGGGTAGATACCACGGCGATTTCAGTCGAAGAAATTGCAACCCGCATCATCATGACCAAAAATCTGCAACGCAGAGTTTAACCGATTGATTTAAAGACCAAGAAACTCGAAATAATACGGAATTCCCTACGCCACATGGATGCGCAATTTGATTCAATCGCTTATCGTTATTGAAATTGTCAGGAGATTGGAAGCCGCCTTTCCAATTTCTGTTTTTTTGTTACTTCATGAATGGATTAATCGGCGCATTGTAAAAGCGACGACACGCAGATGCATTGACACATTTATCTTGGTTAATTAACACACGTGCTACACCTAACGAATCTCAAAAACAGTACACTTTAATAAAAAGAAAACGCGACCCGTTTAGGAAAACAAATGACTAAACATATCAATACTCCCCTGCCGTCTATCGGAATCAGTGAATCAGGAACGCCACTGATCATTATTCAGAAAAGCCAATTTGAAAGCTGGAAAAAAAATCAGAATGAAAATATTCAAAATTGGTTAACAACCAGTGGTTATGAAGGCGAAGGATTATCATTAATTCCCGGAGAAAATTTAGAGCTTTCTCAAGCCATCTTTACCACCGACACTTCCGATTATTTTTGCTGCGGCGAACTCTATAACGTATTACCTGAAGGCGAATTCAAACTTCAGGCATCTGAACACTCAGCTGAAGATGAAATAGAAACCAAGGTTGCATTTGGGTATTTAATCGGCGGTTACCAGTTCACGCAATTTAAGTCGAAACGCAAAGACTCTAAAAATATACACCTTAATATCAGCGACAACGCAGTTTACGAGCGAGTTAAAAAACTGACTCAATCGATATTTTTAACTCGCGATTTGATCAACACACCCGCTGATAGCATGATGCCGGAAAATCTAGCTGCCGTTGCCAATGGACTCGCTACCGTTTACGGCGGCGCGTGCCGTCAGGTTTGTGGCGAGGAGCTGTTGAAAGAGAATTACCCCACCATATACACCGTTGGACAGGCCAGTGTTCACGCCCCGCAATTGATCGATTTGTACTGGGGAGACATCAACAACCCGAAAATAATTATCATTGGCAAAGGCGTGTGTTTTGACAGTGGCGGCCTTGATCTAAAACCGTCCTCAGCCATGCGACTGATGAAAAAAGACATGGGTGGCGCAGCGCAAGTTCTCGGTTTAGCCAACATGATCATGGCATTCGAGTTGCCAATTCACCTACGAGTTATGATTCCGGCGGTTGAAAATGCGGTTTCCGGCAACGCTTTCAGACCGGGCGATGTGATCAAAACCCGCAAAGGCATGACCGTTGAGGTCGACAACACCGACGCAGAAGGCCGTCTTGTGCTGTGTGACGCGCTGGCAGAAGCAAACAACGACAAACCCGATCTCATCATTGATTTCGCCACCTTAACCGGTGCAGCTCGTGTAGCACTGGGAACAGAACTGCCTGCAATGTTCAGTACTTCATCTGAGGTTGCCGATGGAATTCGTCAAGCTGGTGAAGAAATTGATGACCCCGTTTGGCAGCTTCCGTTACATAAGGCGTATCGAAGCACGATAAAAAGCGACGTAGCCGATATTCTCAACTGCGCGCCGACGCCCTTTGGTGGAGCCATCACTGCGGCATTATTCCTACAAGAGTTTGTCGACGAAGACACCGATTGGGTGCATTTTGATGTAATGGCGTGGAACAATCGGAAACTTCCGGGACGACCTGTGGGTGGAGAAGCGATGGGAATTAGGGCCGTGTTAAACTACTTGGTTCGCAGATACGACACATAGTTATAATTTTTTTATCACAGCGTTGAACTTATTTATATCCGTAAATAAGTTCAACGGTATAAATAGATTCAATAACACAAATAGATTTAAGCCCATTTCTATTATTAAATTAAACCTCTCTAAACGTAATATTCTTATTCTATGAATACTACGCATAACAACTTCTGATCAATTACAAAATCTTACCCGTAATATTTCACTCGTTAAATATCGATAAATTCTTCTTAAATTACCCTCTATTTTATCTGAATCAGATCATCCAACGTGTTTATTTTTAAAGACTGCAAAAAAATTTTAAGACGAGTAGAATTTTATTTTTGTGAACAACATCTAACATCGACAACACTTCAAACAGAGATTCAGTCATTTCTGCACGTTGTTTTTAAATAAATAGTGTGAATCGAATAAACTAAACAATTAATAATTTGATGTGTTTCGGGTAGCTCAGCCAATATTTAACGTTATACCATCGCGTTATGATGTCACAGGTGACAATTGACCAACAAACCGCCAAGACAAAACCGCGATTAAATCTCTAATTGAATTTTTTTGCAGCTTATTTTAAGTGTTATAGAAATTAACTGAGATAACAGGCAATTTTTTTAACCATTAAATTGACTAAAAATTAATTTTTATTCCTTACCGGCACAATTGATTAGTGATTTTATTACAGGATCAAACATACAACAGACTTGCAAAATGAATATTACTTAGACAGTTTTAATCAACATACAAGGTAAATGTTAGAACAAAAAGGTGTTAAATCGATATTGAGAGTAAAATAATATAGAAGGGATTAAAATTAGAAAATAACGATTAACCAATCATTGAAAGGCTTATCAATTAGAGACAATAGTGACGTGACGCCTGGAAGATCAAGCGCTGAGAAAAATTAGAAGAGAAATCTGACGACAAGCTTAGGCAAGCCTATCAGTACATCTAGAATATTTGTACGTCATGTACTGATATAAATAGCCGCCATTTATATCACTGTAAAATCACAAAACCGAGTTACTTGAAGGCTGTAGGATTAGCCTAGCGTTACGGTTTGATTCAACGACATTACGCCGCTGAATCTAGGTGATAAGCAATTTTACGAGCTTGATCTTTAATTTCGAATTCATCTGCAAGGCCCGCACTGGCATCAAAATAACGTGCACCGCTCATGTGACGAAAACTGTCTTTTTTCTTTTCAAACCAGTCGCTCTCAAATATAACCTCGACTTCATTTAAAGGTTGGTAGTGACTGATTGGATGGTCATCTTCAATTTGGAACCAGTAGAGTTCGCACCCATCAACTGTGTATTCCATTCCACGATTGATTAGTCCTTCAATCAGATTTTTTAAAGCTGGGTCGCGTTTTTCGATCGCAGCATTCACAACCGTCGACTTATTTAAATCAAAAGCCAATTGACCATGATGAAATTTACGCAAGCGTACTGCAATATGTTTTAGCATCGAATTCTCTTCAAATGTTTACAATAACTTGTGCACTGCACAAAAAATAGTTCGCACACAAAAGTGAATATTTTACGTAGTTTCACAGTAGGCAGATGAAATGCTAAGAAAACATAACAGAAAACACACTGCCCTATTGCCAAACTATGCCGGCAAATAGACACCCGTAAAACCTAATAAAAGAGGATAGCGCCGTGTTGAAAGCCCGCCCAAGATTTATGATTAGAAATATGGCGATATAGTATTCAAGCGCACTGTGACTTATTATAACTAAACTAAATCAAGAATAAAGAGGCTCAACACGATTTAGTACTATCTTTACGATAAAATCTAAGTATTTTATAAAAATATATCGCTAAATGATTAAATTGCCAGCGTTTGCGACAAATAATTGTAATAAGTGATTAAATTTTTCAGCTATTTTAGAGGTTAGTTATGACTGATATGACCCATGTCAATAATCAAGGGGAAGCGCACATGGTGGATGTCAGTGCAAAATCCGACACCCAGCGCGTCGCAATTGCAAAAGCCATAGTGACAACAACACCAGAAGTTATAACACTGATCCAAGAAAATAATCATAAAAAAGGTGACGTATTAGCAGTGGCGAGAATTGCTGGCATTCAAGCAGCAAAGAAAACATCAGATTTAATCCCGTTATGTCATCCGATAATGCTTGCCTCAACACAAATAGAATTAAAAATACTTCAACAAAACTCACAAATTGAAGTAAAAGCTACGTGTAAACTAACCGGACAAACCGGTGTAGAAATGGAGGCGCTAACGGCAGCCAGCGTATCGGCATTAACCATTTACGATATGTGCAAAGCTGTTGATAAAGGAATTACTATTTCAGAAGTGAAATTGCTGGAAAAACACGGTGGAAAATCCGGAAGCTGGTATAATTCTCAAACAGATTCACAGAGCCAAGATTTATCATGATAAAAATCATTTTTTTTGCTCGTTTACGCGATGAATTAAATTGCCCAGAGTTAAACTTAGAAATAAAAGACATCAATAACAAGAAAACTATAACTGTTTATGAATTGTTAGATCATTTATTCAAGCTAAACCCACAATGGCAAGATATTTTTAATAAGCGCAAGTTTTTTACCGCGGTAAATCAAGAAATTGTTCAAAATAACCATAATCTGTCTGACGGCGACGAAATTGCTTTTTTCCCACCCGTAACCGGCGGATAACCAAAAAATTTTAAACGAGCCTTATTGTGGAAAAAACAACCAACACACAAAAACCTTCTCAAGAGGTTAATTCGAGTATTGATGTTTCGGTACAGGTGGACAATTTTGATCACGCAAGCCTCTATCAAAATTTAGCAGCGCTAAAACCCACACCTGGCGCTGTAGTCACGTTTACCGGTTTAGTTCGTGATCTTTCCAGTGTCGGCGATGTCTCGGGAATTTTTTTAGAGCATTACCCAGGCATGACCGAAAACAGTTTAATCGCCATTGGTAAGCAAGCGCAGCAACGCTGGCCAATCGATAAAATTATTATCGTGCACCGAGTTGGTAAAATTGCCAGTGACGAACAAATTGTCTTTGTAGGCACCGCAAGCAAACATCGAAAAGAAGCTTTTCTGGCGTGTGAATTTATTATGGATTATTTAAAAAATGACGCCCCTTTTTGGAAAAAAGAATTAACCGACGACGGCAGCTTTTGGGTAGAAGCAAAAGACAGTGATTCACAAGCCAAGCAACGCTGGGAAAATAAAAATTAAATAAAGCGGGCATTAAAGTAGTAGTTAATCGAAACCACATTCTTTTTCTACACAATATTCTTGTTCACACGGCACTCTTTTTAACATTTACACAACAACACCCTTTTTCACACAACGGTATTTTACGCATTAATATTCGTTGTGTTACTTATTTTAATTTTCCTAATTTTATAAACCCATTTAAATATCAAATAATAAGCGACGTTTAATAAGCAACTTTATAAAATCTTTTATCAACAATTATCAAAAATTTTATGCATTAATTGGAAACCAATTTAAAATGGTCAACATGTGACACGTTTTGAAACATTGACACATTTCGGTAACATTAAATTATCTTAATAAATACGGATTTTTAAACCGGCATTTAAGAATCTTAATTAATTCCATCAAAGCCATTCATAAAATTTTATTAAAACCCGCTTAATTACCCAGTATTTTTAGGTATATACGACAGTCGCATTGGCGGATTAACTTCCGTTATACTAGTTCTAATTTCGGAGACAAATTCTAAAATTTTCATCCTAAAGTATCATGTTGTTAACATAATCACTTTCCTATGATGGAAACGTCTCCGGACTTATTATTAATAACAAAAAATTAAAGGTGGATATTATGTGGACTAAACCTGCTTACCAAGATATGCGCATTGGCTTCGAAGTAACTATGTACTTCGCAAACCGCTAATTGCCTATTGTGACGTTGCAGTGGCATCTCCTGTAGTGTTGCCGCTGCTTCACAAATTTCTTTAGTAACGCTTACTCAAATTATCCATCGATTATACTAATAATCAAACTCTAATTCTTACGTGAACCATTAGCTATCGCTCACCAGGAGGCACGACTCCAGAAATTTCAAATTTGGTGGGTAATTTAAGATTCCAGTCTCTATCCTGCCTACCAATTTTCAATACTTCAGTGTATAAAAAGCAATTAAATTATTTTGGCGTTTACTTGAATTAGCATACAGCAATGCATAAATTGTTTTATTCTAATTTAGAAAGTATTTTCAACAATAAAAACTATAAACGGTCTGTAGTTCATGAAGATTCATGTTTTAGGCTCTGCCGCAGGCGGCGGGTTTCCACAATGGAATTGTAACTGTTCAAATTGCAAAGGTTTTCGAAACGGCACACTTAACGCGAAAGCTAGGACGCAATCTTCAATCGCCATCAGTGAAGATGGTATCGATTGGATACTGTTTAATACCTCTCCCGATATCCTAACGCAACTTGCCAACTTTAAAGCCATGCAACCAGCACGGTCGATCCGCGATACAGGCATTGGTGCCATCGTATTTATGGATTCGCAAATTGACCACACCACGGGTTTGTTAATGTTGCGCGAAGGTTGTCCACACGATTTGTGGTGCACCGATATGGTCTACCAAGACCTTACCACCGGCTTTCCAGTGTTCAACATGCTGAAACACTGGAACGGTGGTATTAACCGACACACCATTGAAATCGAAGACGGTAAAAACAGTTTCGAAATTCCTAAATTTCCTAAAATTAAGCTAACCGCAATTCCTTTATTAAGCAGTGCACCGCCCTATTCACCTCATCGTGGCAATCCGCACCCAGGCGATAATATCGGCATGTTAGTTGAGAATTTAGAAAACGGGAAAACCCTGTTTTACGCTCCGGGTTTGGGCAAAATTGAAGATCATTTAAAACCCATTATGGCCAATGCCGACTTATTATTGGTGGACGGCACCTTGTGGCAAGAAGACGAAATGATTGTTGCAGGCGTCGGTGACAAACTCGGCGTTACCATGGGCCATCTGCCACAATCTGGCGAACACGGCATGCTCGCTTATTTGGATACCCTAGAAAAACCCCGAAAAGTGTTAATTCACATCAACAACACCAATCCAATTCTCGACGAAGATTCGCCTCAAAGAAAAATCCTGACTGATCACGGCGTTGAAGTCGCCTACGACGGTATGGATATAGAACTATAAATACAGGGAATTTTATTGTGACTGAGCAAACTCCACTAACGCGAGAAGAATTCGAAAAAGCACTGAAAGCGAAAGGTCAGTTTTACCACACGCAACACCCGTATCACGTTGCCATGTACGACGGATCTTGCACCCCGGAACAAATTCGAGGATGGGTTGCCAATCGCTTTTATTACCAAGTCAGAATACCCATTAAAGACGCGAATATATTAGCCAATTGCACCGACCGAGACGTCAGACGCGAATGGATACAACGTATTTTGGATCACGATGGCCACGGTGGCGCCATCGGCGGTATTGAAGCTTGGTTGCGCTTGGGCGAAGCCGTAGGTCTTACCCGAGAAGAAGTGTTGTCCCACGAACACGTGTTACCCGGCGTTCGTTTTGCCGTCGATGCCTATGTTAATTTTGCTCGTCGCGCCAATTGGCAAGAAGCAGCGGCGTCTTCACTGACCGAACTGTTCGCGCCAACCATTCACCAGAACCGACTCGATACTTGGCCGCAACATTACCCTTGGGTAAAACCTGAAGGGTATCAGTATTTTCGCCAACGCTTGAGCGAAGCCAGACGAGACGTGGAACACGGTTTACGAATCACCTTAGACACCTTCAAGACCCGAGAGCAGCAAGACAGAATATTAGAAATCCTGCAGTTTAAACTCGATGTTCTGTGGACGATGCTCGATGCGATGACTATGGCGTACGAATTAAAAAGACCGCCCTATCACACCGTAACCGACAATCGCGTGTATCACCGAGGAATTGAATTGTGATTGATAAAGTACCTGCTCTAGAAAGCATGTTCCGCTTCCAGTGGGAAGAAGCACAGCAAGCCTATGTGCTTCTCTACCCAGAAGGTATGGTTAAACTAAATGGTCCTGCCGGTGAAATTTTATCGTTGGTAGACGGCCAAAAAAGCACAAAACAAATTATCGAAGCCTTGAACGGTAAATACCCCGATGCCGGCGGTGTCGACAACGATGTGCTTGCGTTTATGGAAGACGCCATTAACCAACATTGGATTCAATGGGTGACTCCATGAGCGGTGCGTGCCAGGGAAAACCCAACAATCCTCCCACACACGGTCAGCCATTTTGGTTGTTGGCAGAGGTAACTTACCGCTGTCCGCTGCAATGTCCTTACTGTTCAAACCCGAAAGACTTTGCAAGTTACAATAATCAGGAACTGACCACACAACAGTGGATTGATGTCTTTGAACAAGGCCGTAAATTAGGCGCCGTTCAATTAGGTTTCTCTGGTGGCGAACCGATTGTGCGCCAAGATTTAAACGAGCTTATCGGCGCTGGCAGAGAATTGGGTTATTACACCAATTTAATTACCTCTGGTGTTGGCTTAACCGAAGAAAAGATTAAGTCGTTTAAAAAATCGGGGCTCGATCATATTCAGGTCAGTTTCCAAGCCAGCGACGAAAGCGTCAACAGTCTTATTTCTGGCTCGAAAAAAGCCTTCCAACAAAAGCTCGCCATGGCAAAAGAAGTTAAAGCCAATGGCTATCCAATGGTGCTTAACTTCGTTACTCATCGCCACAACATCGATCGCATCGATAAAATCATTGAATTGTGTGTGGAGTTAAAAGCAGATTACGTTGAACTCGCCACCTGCCAATACTATGGATGGGCGGTAGACAACCTGCACCAATTATTGCCAACGCAAGAACAACTGGCGCGAGCAGAAAGAATCACCAACGAATATCGGGAAAAACTGGCGACTGAAGGCAACCCCATCAAGCTTATTTTTGTCACACCCGATTACTATGAAGAGCGCCCTAAAGCGTGCATGAACGGTTGGGGACAAATATTTTTAACCGTTACTCCAGACGGCACTGCACTGCCCTGCCACAGTGCAAGAATGCTTCCCATCGAATTTCCAAACGTGACTGAGCATTCGTTGGAATCCATTTGGAATCAATCGCAAAGCTTCAACCATTTTCGCGGCTACTCGTGGATGAAAGAACCCTGCGCATCGTGCGATGAAAAAGAAAAAGATTTTGGCGGCTGTCGTTGCCAAGCTTTTATGCTCACAGGAGACGCTAACAACACCGACCCTGTTTGCTCAAAATCAGAACATCACGATAAAATTTTAAGCGCTCGTGAACAGGCAAAGACAGATCCACAAACGCCATTTCTTTACAGAAATGAAAAAAATTCACGGCAATACGCCGATAATATTATCGCTACCAGTAACGAATCATCTAACTAATACGTCTAGTTAAAAAAGAGTAGACTGTGCGCAGCCTGCTCTTTTTATACTCTAATTACCAATACGTTATTTTCTTAACTGCCTACCCTTTTCCACTTTTTTTCCTCATTTACCGGATCCAACTTCAAAACTGACTTGGTATTATTGCTATTAGAAAATTCTAATTTCGATTAGCGATGTAACGGTACCAGTGTGTATACAATTTTTTGAAATCCAAATGGTTATTGTTATTTCAAAAGAATTGATTTATTACCACACACCAACGCTTAAAATTAAATTAGTATTTAAAGTGCACTTGTGCTTACAACCATAAAAGCAATTAAAAACCATTCTCAAAAAACAAACTATTTTTGATTTAAAAATTATGAGATGAAAGTATACTTAAGGAGCCTCTGATTAACCTCAAAATTACTCAGCGTGATCTCAAGCGTGCAGTTGCAAGGCGCCGTTTGTAATTAATGGCCTTAGTCCTTAATAAGAACGGCAACGCCGCAAATGTGCGCTTGAGATTTCGCCCTGCGGGGCCTGCCAGTTTTTTCCTGCTCTGCGTTGTGCTTTATCGATTTAACCCGTTAGACCTTCAAAAGCACGCCTTAATCAGAAAAAAACCGATTGGCCTGAGTGATCTTGAGGTTAATCAGAGGCTCCTGATTCACTACTCATTTAACATCGAAAAGTAACGGAAAAATACAAGGCAAAATAACCTGTTAGCGTTGCTGCCAGAGTGTTAATACGCATTAAACAGTTCTAATAAAAATCACATCAATAAAAAGCTTACACAAGGAGAGGTTATGATTGAAAAGTATTTAAAATTAGGTGTTCGCTTCCGATGGAATAAACCCAGAAACGTCGACGGCCCACGAGATGGAAGCATTGTTGATGGTGTCCGCAATACCTCGCCGCTCACTTATATTGGCTTGGGAGAAGTCGTCGACCCTGTTCTTATGTCAACCCACGTGAACACCCTTGGACTGCGTATGAACGTACCGGTGCAACACAAGTGGTTAGACTACACTCCAGGTAAAACTGCCAGAGTACCGATTGGTCCGTACGACGTATTCACCGGATTTATGAGCGGTTGTATCATCGCTCGCTGGTACGATCGCGGTGTTAATTACGTAGGTCATGTGGGTACGGTTGAATCAGATCCCGCCGCCAACCGATTGGTTAAACGTACTTTTGCGTTTGCTATGCCCAGAGGCACAACGGGCTTTAATCCTGCATTGGCTTGGACTTACAATGAATTAAGCCAGATCAGCCAACAATTTCAAACACCGAAAATTCCTAATATTTGTGGACTAGTAACCACGCAAGGGGATTTTTACTCAGTGGTCATGTTCAGTGACGGTGCAAATGAATGGTATTGTGGTGGAGCAAAACGAGTACCACCAATTACTCACGACACCTTAAAATTGCAGATGTTGCGTGTTGATTAATTATTTCAGAAACTCCTGATCAACACTGTTTACTCAAAAGCACTGACTGCGTTATTGATGGTTTTATCGTTCTGATTTTTCCATTATTTCGTTATCAGTGCTTTTATTTTGTTTTTGTTGTACTACCACAGCCATCAATATAATAATTAAGCCAATAATTGTTTCTTGCTGAATAGCTTCTCCGAGAACTTGGTATATTAACAACAGAGAAATAAACGGCGATAAATAAATCAAATTACTGGTTCGGGCGGTATTTTTTGTGAGTTGTAATGCTTTTAACCAAAGCACAAACGTTAACGCCATTTCCATCAAGCCAATATAACCTGCCACCAATAATCCTCGCCAATCTGGCAACTCAACTGTCTCTAACAATACACAGGCAATAATTACGACGGGCAAGCCACACATAAAATTCAGCGTCATTGTTGCTAGCGGGTGACTTTGGGTTTGACGACTTATTATCCAATAAGACGCCCAAACAATGGTACTGGCAACCGCCAACATTACCCCATTTGGGCTTTCAAAATGTAGCGCCGTTAAATCACCGCCAGTGGCAATAAAGATAACGCCGAAATAACCGACTGCACATGCCAGCCAATCCTTAACAGAAACTTTCTCTCTCAGAAAAATCGCCGACATAATCACTAACATTAACGCCCAACTGTAATTAATGCTCTGGGCCTGTTGCGCAGGTAATTTATCGTAGGCCAAAAACAGGACCGGGTAGTAAATTCCCGGATTAAGCGCCCCCATTAACCAATAACGCCACGGCGATTGCCGGTAAATTGACAATAACGGCAATTTTTGAAACCAAGCAACACTCGCTAAAAATCCACATGCAAACACCAGCGACCACAACACCAAACTCAAGGGTGTTAGGTATTGCAACCCCAACTTGAATGCCGTTGCAACCGTCGACCAACACGCAACTGCAATCAACGCGTAAATAGTGGATTTTTCCAAAGTTGTTCTCTCAGTACAGTTTTCTTTCGGCACAGTTTCCACTCGGTTAACGGCCTTGTAAATTATCGGCTCCCTATTAAAGGAAGCAACGATCCGCTATGATTTGAATGAAAGTACAAAGTTTATCACTATTCACGCCATCAACAATCCAGTAACCTGATCTAAATTCAATCAACTTTGCGCACATGTTGATTAGCCGTGATAAAGCAAACAAGGGCTAGCAATAACGAACGATGACTGAAACGATTTAATTCGCTAGTGATAATAATCTAACACCTCATGGAACATGAGGAATATGAACAATGACGGCATTGTAGCCATCACTTAAATAATATAGGAATCATTAATGAGCTTTGTTGTAATCTCTCACGTTAAATACCCAGCAGAATTAGCTGAAAAAATTCAGCAAGCAGGACAAGATTTGGTTCCTGTCATTCGTGCCCAACCTGGAATTATTTCTTTCAATTTTCACAAAGGCAACGACGAAAACTGCACCATGATGTATTGGGAATGCGAATCCGACCAAGCTTACGCCGCTTGCTTTCAAGCGCCAGAATGGTTGAGCATTATGGAAGAGAACAAAGCGTTGTTTGCGTCTGAAGGCGTAGAATTTGCTCAAAGCACTTACACAAAATTAGCGTAGCACCTTTAAATACGTGGTTTATCATTCATAGTTGAGAGGCCCAAAATGGAAAAAGTCAGTGGTATTGGCGGAATGTTTTTTCGCGCAAAAGATCCAGCGGCTCTAGCCAGTTGGTATGAGAAACATCTTGGCGTTAATCAAGTACCAACCAGTTACGATGTTGAGCCTTGGCAACAAGAACAGGGTCACACCGTTTTTGCTCCATTCGATCAATCCACAGAGTATTTTGGGCGGCAAGAACAACAATGGATGATAAACTTTCGAGTCAACGACCTATCGGCCATGATTGCCCAACTCGAAAGTGCCGGAATTAAAGTGACTGTTGATCCTGAAGATTATCCCAACGGTAAATTCGCACGAATACACGATCCCGAGGGTAATCCAATCGAACTTTGGCAACCCAAAGAGATTCCTTCCTAAATAAACCGATTCTGCGGCATTCTTTGAAAAACGTGGGCTTTGATAAGCATGTGCTTTGATAGACTGGCGTGAGTATTAATTAGCTTGATATTTGACCGGTATAAGAAACCGTATTTTCGAGCACACCCACTTCAGCGACTCTGCGAACCGCCGATATATTGATTTAAAGATGCACTTTTATAAATGAACTTTTATAAATGTACCCTTATTTAAAGGTGCTCTTATTTAAAAGTGCCTTTATTTTAAGGTATATGGATTAAGCTAAATCAAAAAATATCGGCAGGTTAACGACTGTGATAAGTCATTGGATCAACAATAAATACGCCTTAGCCATTAAACACCACTACACAACGCCATTAGAAATTGTGTTCAAGCAGTTTCGTTTAGGCGGTGCTATTTTTTTATTGGGTTTCGTTTTGATTTACACCAGTAAACAAATGCCAGAATCTGCGATTCAAGAACTCATGCTGCTGGTAGGACTTAGCGCGGTGATTATTGGATTTATCATTGCAATTATGGCGCATATTAGAATGACAATTATCAGATTAGTCAATGTATTTAAAAACTCATCTGATATCAGCCACGATAAGTAAATACCCATTCAAACAAATAATCACCACTTTAAATACCCTAATATTAGCTCGGCATTTTTTTATTGGCGTAAATATCAAATCGGCTCGACTTGCCAACAATTTGTGTTGATGGAGAAACGCCTCCTAAATATTCGGCAATTTTAGGACGCTTCACTGTCACTCGATATTTGGCTTTTTCACGACAAACTTTTATCAATGAATCAGCGTCTTCATCTTTCCCAATAATATCGTGAAAAAACTGCATCTCTTTTTTCACCGACGCCGATTTTTTTCTTTCGGGAAACATCGGATCTACATAAATAACATCAGGCAAATGTTCTTCGTCGATTTGCTCAATAAATTCTCGACTATTAGCAAAGACTAAATTCATCCTCTCGACCACTTCAATAAGATCGTGATCTCCTGAATGCATAGCGCGTTCTAAACCGTCTTTAACAAGCGAATAGGCAATAGGATTGCGTTCAACTAATGTCACTCGGCAACCCAGGCTTGCCAATACAAAACTATCGCCACCAAGACCCGCTGTGGCATCCAAAACATAAGGAAAGAACTGATTGCTCTTAAGACCAACCGCTTTCGCGATCATTTGACTTTTACCACCACCATAAAGACGACGATGATTGGCACTACCGGAAACAAAATCCACAACCACTGGATTAATTTTTTTCCTAGATAAGTCGCAAAGAGATAAACCTTTTTCGGAGTACGCGAGTAGATAGGTATTTTCTTGAAAGGATTTTTTAATTTCTTCCTGAGAAATTAAATCGCAATTTAAAAAATTAGCGAGAGATTCACTTTTAGATTGATATTCTCTTTCAAGCAACACTTTATATGCGATTGGGTAACTTACGCTCAACTTTTTCCCTTGAATTCTTTTTTTAAATAAAAAACCGTGGCTAGTGTCACACTTTTGTAATAATAGTTAGAAAGAATTTACACATCCTTTTCATTTACACCTTGTAATCTCACCATGCTTAAAAAATTTCTTAATGGCTTCGTTGCCACGGTATGCATTTGTGCGTTCACCACAACCGTTTATGGCCAAGATTCCGACATTAATTCCGGCCATCTATTTTCTATGCACGGTTCAAACACCGTTGGCGCCCGCCTCGGTCCTGCATTAGTAGAAAAGTTTTTACGCTCCAAAGGCTTGGCAGACGTTCAAACCAAAACCACCAACACTGAAAACGAATACACAGTTTCAGGCGTTAATTCTACCACTGGCCAATGGTCTCACGTTAGCATCGCCGCCCACGGTTCCAGCACCGGCTTTCGGGCGCTGCAATCCGGTGATGCCGATATCGCCATGGCTTCGCGCAGCATCAAAGGCAGCGAAGTTGAAAACCTGGTCTCTCTCGGCGACATGTTAAGCTTTAGCGCGGAACATGTCATTGCGATTGACGGCTTAGCGGTTATTGTTCATCCAAGTAATCCGGTTAATGAATTAACAAAGAAACAAATCGCTCAAATTTTTTCCGGTGAAATAAAAAACTGGAGTGAAGTTGGCGGGAATCGTCAGGCAATTAGCGTGCACGCACGCGATGATAAATCAGGCACCTGGGACACATTTAAATCTTTAGTCCTGGGGAAAGAATATTCACTGGTTGAAACAGCTCAACGCTTCGAATCCAACGATCAATTATCGAACATTGTTACGCGTAATTCGGGCGCCATTGGTTTTGTCGGTTTAGCCTCCGTTGCCTCAGCAAAAGCGATTGCGGTATCAGAGCCTGGTACTACGCCACTGCGACCCGAACAAATTGCGGTTTCTACCGAAGACTATCCGTTATCACGACGATTATTTTTGTATACCTCGGCCAAACAAAAGCCTGCGGTTGTCGATGAATTCTTGCATTTCGTTCAAGATCAGTCGGGCCAAAACGTTGTCGACACTATCGGCTTTGTATCTCAAACACCGGTTGCCTTGTCGGTTTCTGAAAGAATCGGTCCACACGAATATCAAGAACTGACTGAAAACGCACAACGTCTTTCAATTAACGTTCGATTCAGTGCGGGCAGCGCCATCTTAGACAATAAAGCCAGACACGATATTCAACGCTTGGTGAATATGATGTCTTTGCCTGAATACAGCAATCGACAAATTCTGTTGGTAGGATTCGGTGATGCAAAACAAACGGAATCGCGCTCGAAAGTTCTTTCTAAACTGCGAGCCGTAGCGGTGAAATCTCGCTTACATGAAAACGGTGTTCAAGTGGCGCCTGTTGCAGGATTTGGCGCATTTAAACCCGTCGCATCCAATAACGGTAATGGCAAACTTAAAAACCAACGCGTAGAAGTTTGGTTAATGTAACGATTTAACTTTTTGGAATATTCGCAAGGACGCGCTTTTTAAAACAACCACTTCCCTTCTTTATTTTTCCTCGTATCTTCTCCAGCCTTATCGCCAGTAAAACCGCACTTATTTTCCTCGTTCAACATTATTGTTCTGCAAAAAAAGCAAACGTAACCACCAGTAGTTTTAATTGATTTTAAACAGGAAAAGAAATCGAAACGTATTTCCGATTTCTTGGGTATTTGATTCAACAAAAAGACGCTGCCGATAACGGCATTGAAAGGAAAAACTCAATGAAAATTCAGACCAATATAGCCTGAATTTGGAGGTTTTATAGAATGGTACTTCTACAACTCTTTGGAATCGGGATTCGACGTGCCACCGTTGGCAACTTGCTGAACATCGTCGGCCATTGGAATTGAGGCAAAGTTATCGCAAGAATCGATTTGAATCTCGCCGAGTTTGTCGGGATTAACTTGCAAAAAGTAGCGGCTTCCTTTGGTAAGAATGCGATGACATGCGCTAAAAGGAATATTTACTGATAAGGTATTTTCAATCGCCTCAGAATTACCTTTGACGACTTCAAGCACAGAAAAGCGATAGGAAATGGAATCGGCAACCATATAGCCATCGGCAGAAAGCGCAGGATTCACTTGGTTGAGTGCGCGATCGACCTGAACATCCAGCACCAGCTGAAAATCATCGACATTGGACTGCTCAGAAATCACCGAGGCATTGTGCTCAACCGCTGGCGTTTCGGCTGCGGGAGCTTCAGCTACAGGCGTGTCAGTGGCTTGTTCCTTTACTGCCTCTGTTTCTTCTTGTGCCCAAGTTGGCGCAGATTGCAATGAAAAAACCAAAGCGCCGCACGCGAAAGCCTTGAAGGTACGAACGGATAAGGGGTTCGAGACACCAGCAAGGGCCGAAAACAAGGAAGTATGAATCATAAAGTCGCCAACTCTGTTCTGTAGTTTGCACGTAAAACGGATCAAATAACAATCACCACAACCACAGACTCAGCTGTGCTGCCTAGCCATCAAGCCTAGACAATAAAGGGCTGCGGTAGCTTGCACAAGAGGTTGACGTCTATATTTTGAATCAGGATCAAAAATTAACAGGGTGTGGCTCGATCTCGATTCGCCGCCAAGGCTCTCAATTCTCAGGGCCTAACCCGCCCCTAAAACATCATAATTGGTTACATAACGAAGATTGTCACAAATTACTCAATGTTTAAGCACAACTTGAAAACCACTGCGTGGATAGGGGCTAAGATTCGCCTGGGATAGATCCAACAATTGTTGATGTAACTCGATAGGAATCAGCGACATAACTGGCTAAACTAGAGTTTGTTCACGAAAGCACGTTAGAAGCCACATCATGAATTCATACCGTTCGATCAAACGCATCAACTCATCTGGCCTGGCCGCGAAAATCTTTGTTTTAGTGGTTGCTGGCGTTTTACTCGCTGGCTGTAAGAACTACCAAGTCAGTTTCAATGAGCGAGAAATTTACGCGCCCCCTCAGGTTATCACCGAATTGAGTATCGATGATTCCGCATTAAAGCAATGCATTGAGCTGTTTATTGAAACCGAGGAAATCGCAAATTACGAGGATTTGGCAACATTGACGTGCAGCTACGCAGGGGTAGCAACGTTAGATGGACTCAATCGTTTTCGCAAGCTAACCCAAATCAACTTAAGCGATAATAAGCTGATAGACCTATCTGCCTTGCAGGGATTAACTGAACTGAAACAGCTGTCGGTAAAGAATAACCAAGTTGCCGATATTCAACCGTTGTTTAACTTACCGAAACTGAATTTTCTGGATATTTCAGGAAATGATTCTGTACGTTGTGAAGATTTGAACCAGCTCAAACGAGTGACTGGGATGGAAATTGTCTTTCCTTCCCAATGTCAAAAATAAAATGGGCAACCATTAAATCTTGTGCGGCGTACCACTGCTAAACATCAAACCAATTAAGTTCCGGTGATGGTGCATCACTTTCATCGGAACAGGCGCTTCGTTAACCGCACCGGATACTTTTCGGAAGACAACATTAACCACAGTGCCGACTGGCGGTTTAACGTCGACATCCAACAAGACCGATGCACCACCGTCAGAAATATCTTTAGCGTATCCAACCATAACACCAAACGTCGGGTGAGTGATTTCAACTCGAATTGATGTGGGGCGCCTCTCAAACCGGCGGCGTTCATCCATTTATGGGCTCCTTTCGAAACTTATTTACTCTTATCAAGGCCTTTAGGGTTATCCCAAAAGGACAGTTATTTTCTTTTGTGATCAACACAAATTATTTGCTTAACCACGCACCTTTAGACAATCAGCGCCTAAAACAGGGCGAATTTAAACTACTTTAGTGTAATTCAGCGCAAAATATTGTTGTTCACTAACAATCATAGCATGAAGATTGAAAGTGTTTGTCCTAACGCGCGAATCATAACGATAAATTTTATCTCTTTAAATTGTATAAAACGAAATTTTTAGAATAAGTTTTTAATAGAAACCAACAACACAAACCACAGCAATCCCACAATTGAGCATAATCTTCATTATTTACGAACAATTGATTTCAAAAGCTAACGACTAATCATCGGCACAGAACCATCAACACACAAGCTTCAACAGACGTGTTTGAAAAGTCTGTTGATTGGCACCGAATGTTAGGATTTTGCACCGAGGGTATTTAGAGGCAGGTCACAGAAAACGGTAATGTACTGAAAGCATCAAAAAAACAGAGATAAGTACCGAGAAAAACGACCCGATATTGAAAACAGCGAGACGCTTTTAAAAAACTAATTCAGCGTGAGCCAACCAAAACCTTCGTCTTGGCAGGCATAAATGACGGTGGCAATTTTCTCTTCCCACTGCTGAAAATAATTTTGCACAATGTTCAAACTGTTATTTTGTTGACTGATATGAGCAATCACCAAATGCTGCATGGAATCAGAGTGAATTTGCTCCAAAAATTGATGCGCCTGATAATTACTTAAATGTCCCCACGGACCGGCTACTCGCTCTTTTAAGCTCGGCGGATAAGGACCTTGAGAAAGCATCACCGGATCGTGATTGGCTTCAAGAATTAAGCCGTCACAATTGCAAAAGTGTTTTTCAACATGCGTAGAAATGCTGCCTAAATCGGTAAGCACCCCCAAACGCTTTTGTTGAAACTCAACCACAAATTGCGCAGGCTCTCGGGCATCGTGCGGAACGGCCACAGGATGAAGATCAAAATTGCCAATCGAAAAGCTTCGATAACCTTCAATAAATCGAAGATCTTCAATTTTACCCAGCTTATCGGTAAGCACCGTGCCCGGCGTGGCGTAGACAGGAATTTTAAATTTGCGCGCAAACGGGCCAACCCCTTTAATGTGATCACCGTGTTCATGAGTCACGATAATCGCATCTAAGGAGTTTGCTTCGATATTGAGGCGTGAGAGACGGCTGACGGTTTCTTTGATGGTAAAACCACAATCAATCAAGATGGTTGTACCGTCTGCTTGTACAACCAAACCATTGCCTTTACTGCCGCTGCCTAGGCTTGCGTATTTCAATCGAAAAACTTAAATCAAATTGTTACGAACAAGACTTAACAACTGTTTCGCGTCTTTCGGATCAATTTTTTCCGCGTAGGCGTTACGTACTCGAACTTCAACGTTGCGATCATCGCCGCTGACTAACACGAGATAACCCGGCACGTCGTCTAATTTTTCGGTTGAAGGCACTACCGATGGCAACAATGTATTTAAATCATCGGATGCTGGTAAATGGGTAACTACCTGATCGATGGTGTATGGCGTTTGCGGTTGATCACTGCTGGATTTACCCGAGATAGCGTTGCTCACAGAGCGGATACCACGGCCAAGCCAGGTGGACTTTTTCTTTTTCGGAGTTTCGTAGTGAGCGTAGTAAATGCCTAAATCGCTCTTTCGATCCCACAGATAAAAACCGTCTTTGCCAAGCGCATGCGCAATACTTGCCCAGGCACGCAAGTAATCAATTTTCATCTTAAGCACTGGCTCGCCGCTGTCGGATTCTTCGAGCACAACTTTGTAATCGCCACCAATGGTTTGCGCCAATAAAGACGACGACGAACGCTGTAAGTTGCTGGCTAATGTCGACGATAACTCGTCAACCATCCACGCTTCGCGAGAATCTACCGAGCTGACTTTCGGCCAAATCGCTTTCGAGTCAGGCTGGCCGTTGGCGTCGGTTTGATGGTGGAGAATATGAATTTCAGCACTGTCTGGCTGAATACCGCTTTCGATGCGAATCTGGTAGCGGTCGTAGTGATCGCGGTCATCGGAAAACTGCAACCAACTGGTTTCAATAATGCCTTCGGTTGGGTCGGTGTAAGACACGCTGAGATCGCGATCGCCCAAGAACTCGCGCACTTGCGGCCAAATCTCTGACGGCGAGCTGGTGATAAACACCCACTGGCGGCCAGAGAGTTTTTGAATTTTTACGGTGTCTTCAAGAAGTGTACTCGACAGCGGAATCGGTCTTGGCGTATCGAAGGATTTACCGTAATCGTAGGTGGAATCTTCGATATCAGGAACGACGTAAATTTCTGCAAATCGCTCCTCGTTGCTATCATCGACATCGATCTGGGGAATCTCTTCCGCTTTTAAATATTCATCGCCACGGTTTTTAAAGTAGCCTTCATCGCCAAATAGAGCGCTACAACCGGTTAAAAACGAAAAGGAACCTGCAAAGAAAACGACGGATAAAGACTTATTCATGTGGGTTTAAATAAACTCGTTGAAGCACTCGTGAATCGTATCGAACTGTTTAAATTGGACAGCAATTATGAAAACAGTTCGATACATGAGTCAGAAAAAAGAGGGTTACAGCGCACCGGCGTTGGCAAGTAGCTCACGCAAAGGTTGTTGCAGGTTCTCAGACAAAGGGGTTAACGGCAGACGAATACCAAATTCGGTCTTGCCCATCGCAGCCATTGCCCATTTCACCGGAATTGGATTCGGCTCAACGAACAAACCTTCATGCAACGGCATAAGCTGGTTGTTTAACGCACGAGCTTCGTCGGCAGACTTCTGCAATGCAAGCGCACACAGCTTAGCCATTTGATCGGGTAAAACATTAGCAGTGACACTGATGTTGCCGTGACCACCCGCAAGAATCAGCTCGACGGCCGTAATGTCGTCACCCGAATAGGTTAAAAAGTCGGACGGACAATTGGCGATGATTTCTTTGGCCCGCTCAATATCACCAGTAGCTTCTTTAACACCGATAATGTTGTTAACCGTAGACAGACGAATAACAGTCTCGGCTGACATATCAACCCCGGTACGGCCCGGTACGTTGTAAAGAATTTGAGGAATATCGACGGATTTTGCGATGTGGCTGTAGTGCTGGAACAAACCTTCTTGTGTCGGCTTGTTGTAGTAAGGCGTTACTGACAAACAGGCATCGGCGCCAATGTCTTTCGCCGCGCGGCTCAGTTCAATGGCCTCAGCGGTTGAGTTAGCGCCAGTACCAGCAATCACGGGAATGCGGCCGTTGACTTGATCAACCACTTTAGCAATCACTTCGGAATGCTCAGAAACCGTAAGGGTGGCAGATTCACCCGTGGTGCCTACAGCAACAATAGAATTGGTGCCCTTCTCTATATGCCACTCAACCAATTCGTGCAGGCTCTTCCAATCAAGTTGGCCGTCTGCGGTCATGGGAGTCACTAGGGCAACTATGCTTCCTTCTATCATTACTGTCTCCAAAGCGGTCTAGAAAACGCGTAATGGTACTTATCAGCTGTCAAGGGTACAAGTTTTAACTCAAGAATTTTTACGTATGCCTTTGCTGTATTTTCCATACAGCGGCTCAGAATTTTCCGGCCGGGTTTTAAATCGTCGGTGCACCCACAAATACTGCTCGGGATACTTGCGCACCTGGGCTTCAATTAGGTCGTTCACCCGCTGAACATCGGCGTTTTCATCGTCGCTGGGAAAATTCTCTAACGGCGGCAGAATCTCCACCTGGCAGCGGCCCTGGTCGTCGCGGCGATGAAAGATCGGTACCACTGGCGCTTTGCCGAGCTTGGCGAGTCGTGGCGTTGCCGTAATCGTCGCCGCAGGAATGCCAAAAAAGGTAGCAAAGATTCCCTGTTTAATGCCGTAATCTTGATCCGGCGCGTACCAGAGGATTCGTCCTGATCGCATTACCTTAATAGCGCCACGCAAATCGTTGCGATCAATCATTTTACACTCGGGATTGTGCCTACCCCGCGCTTTGCGCTGTACGTGATCAAACACCGGATTTTTGTGCGCCCGGTACATCATGTCGATTTTAGTGAAGTAAGGGTTTACCACCGCGCTCATGGTCTCAATGGTGGTGTTGTGCATACTCAGCATCAAGGCACCGGAGTCCAAATTTTGCAAATGCTCAAGCCCGGTAACATCGCCAATGTTCTTCAATCGCCAGTGCGGCTGGAACCAACACATGCCCATTTCTAGGCCATTCATGGAGGTATGAAACAGGTTCTTACGCAGCAAACTCTCACGCTGCTCAGGTGACAGCTCTGGAAAGCACAACTCAATGTTGCGACTCGCAATCGCACAGCGGCGCTTGGCGAATTTTCTCATTAGAGTGGCCATGAGCTGGCCGATAAGACGAAGCACAGATAGCGGCAATTGCGAAAACAATTTCCAAAGACCAATGACGAACCAGGTTCGCCAGTACTTTGGGTGCCACAACGAGGTTTGTTTGGATTCCATAGACACAAAGCAGCGTGTTGATACGATTTAACGCGCGGTTAAATCAGGGTTACAACCAAGAAAAGAAGTAAACGAAAAGGCCCATCGGAATGATAAAAACATTCAAATGGGCCTTAAAACCGACATTACTCAGGTTTTGTAGTACTCAGGCTTCTAGTCCCTCTAATTAGGAGAGAAAATCTGCCTCAACCAAAGTAGAAACGTCCTGTTCGTAATCGACGGATTCAACACCAAAACCAAACAGTTTCAAGAACTCGGCGTTGTATCCTTTGTAATCGGTCAATTCAAACAAGTTGTCTTCAGTCACCTTCGGCCAAATATCTTCCACTTTGGCTTGGGTTTCAGGCGTTAACTCGCGGTCATCCATACGCAAACGATTGACATCGTCTAGGCGTGGCGTTTGAGTGTACAAACCTTCGGTGAACAAACGGTAAGCTTGTTCGATACAACCTTCGTGGGTGCCGTCTTCTTTCATCACCTTGTAAAGAGTAGAAATGTACAAAGGCATTACCGGAATTGCCGAACTCGCCTGAGTTACCAACGCTTTCAATACAGAAACGTAAGCCTTACCGTTTAAGCCAGAGAGTTGCTCAGTGATGCTGGTTGCGGCGCGATCCAAATCTTCCTTCGCACGACCAATGGTTGCTTTACCGTAGATTGGCCAAGTCAATTTTTCACCCAGGTAGGTGTAAGCTGTGGTGTGGCAACCTTCTGCAAGCACACCGGCTTCGGATAAAGCATTCATCCAAAGTTCCCAGTCTTCACCACCCATAACCTTAACGGTACCGGCGATTTCTTCTTCTGAGGCTGGATCAATGGTGATATCAGAAATTTTTAGGGTATCGGTATTTAGGTTTTTCGCCGTGTACGACTCGCCGATTGGCTTCAAAACCGAAGAGTGAACTTCGCCCGTTTCAGGATCGGTTCTGCGCGGTGCCGCAAGACTGTAGACCACCAAATCGATCTTGCCCATGTCGGCCTTGATCACATCAATGGCTTTTTGCTTGGCATCATTTGAAAACGCATCGATATTCATGCTCTTGGCGTACAAACCGGCTTCCTTCGCCTTAGCCTCAAAAGCCGCCGCGTTGTAAAAACCCGCAGAACCAGGCTTGCGCTCAGTAGGTGGTTTTTCGAAGAATAAGCCGAATGTTTTAGCGCCAGAACCAAAAGCCGCAGTGATGCGAGAAGCGAGGCCATAGCCTGTCGAAGAACCAAGCACAAGAACATTTTTAGGGCCGTTTTCAACCGCAGGCTGAGACTTAACGAAATCAATTTGCTCTTGAACGTTGGCGGCACAACCGGCCGGATGTGCATTGATACAAATGAAACCACGTACTTTTGGTTTGATGATCATAAACTAACCTTTGTTATTACCAGAAACAGCTTTCGACTTTCAGAAAACCAGTGTCTTTGTGTACTGCTCATTCTGAAATCTAACGCCTAAACCGGTCCATTATAAAGTGCGAAATCTACTACGCCACAGAAATGCGGTCATTCCCCGAAATTACAATAGCAAGGTGTTTAAAATCTTAAGGCCTCTGGGAGTAATTCTGGTGTTCATCGATGGTTCCTATATAATTCCGCCTCATTCAAAACCCTACAATTTATACAATATTTAAGTAACGCATGAGTTTTCTTCGATTTAAAACAAGCAATGACTGGGTAACAGCGGTATTAGAAGATTTCGATACCTTCCTTCAAGATCACGCCGCCGCCGAGAAAAAAGCCTCTGGCATGGCCGTTTCTATGCTGTCGCACTACCCTGATCGGGTGGAATTAGTTACCGCAATGACCGATCTTGCCATCGAAGAAATGAGCCACTTCAAAGAAGTGGTTAAACTTATTTATGAGCGCGGTTGCATTTTGGGCGATGACCAAAAAGACCCCTACATCAACGATTTCAGAAAATCCTTTCGCAAAGGTACCAACGAGTACTTTTTGGATCGTTTGCTGGTTGGCGGCATTATTGAAGCCCGTGGCTGTGAACGCTTTGCCCTGGTTGGCGAAGCCCTACCCGCTGGTAAACTCAAAGCTTTTTACGAAGCCATTGCCGCCAGCGAAGGCCGCCATCACGAGCTGTTTGTTGAGCTGGCGGAAAAATACTTTGAAAAATCCGTCGTAGACGCGCGCCTTGATCAACTGCTCGACATAGAAGCCGCCATCGTTGAACGACTCCCCATTCGCGCCGCCTTACACTAAGCCGATCTAAAAGCCTGTTACCGCCGAGGTTACAAGCTCGGCGTAACTCGCTACAATTGCGCGCTTTAGCCCCGCACATGCGGGGAACACTGCACCTATAACCTTCTTTTCTGACCTCAAGTTTCAAATAAAACCATGAATATTCGCGACTTTTTGAGTGATAACGTAAAACAAGCCATGACCAAAGCTGGCATTCCGGATAACTTTGAGCCACACCTAGCTCAACCGAAAAAAGCCGGTTTTGGCGACTACCAAGCCAACGGCGCCATGGCTGCGGCCAAGGCCATGAAAACCAACCCTCGCGAAATCGCCGGTAACATTGTTGCAAACCTAGAACTTGAAGGCATCGCTGAAAACGTAGAAATCGCAGGCCCAGGGTTTATTAACATTCACCTCAACCCACAGTGGTTGGCCGAGCAGCTCGCCAACGCCCAAGGTAACGACAAGTTTTGTGTCGAACAAACCGATCAATCGCAAACCATTGTTATCGATTATTCCGCCCCGAACCTCGCCAAAGAAATGCACGTGGGCCATTTACGTTCCACCATTATTGGTGACGCTATTGCACGCACCATGGAATTTTTGGGTCACAAAGTCGTTCGCCAAAATCACGTAGGCGATTGGGGCACTCAATTCGGTATGTTAATCGCCGAACTAGAACACCAAAAAAATGACAACGCCGAAATGGCGCTCAGCGATTTAGAAGTGTTTTATCAACAGGCGAAAAAACATTTCGACGAAGACGAAGACTTCGCCAATACCGCACGTGAATACGTCGTGAAATTGCAATCGGGCGACGAGCGCGTTTTAGGTTTGTGGGAACAATTCAGAGAAATTTCTCTCAGCCACGGCGAAGAAATTTATAAAAAACTGAACGTATCACTCACCCGCGACGACGTTATGGGTGAAAGCGCCTACAACGACGACCTTGCCAACGTTGTGCAAGATTTAATGGACAAAGGTTTTGCCGTTGAAGACCAAGGAGCAATCGTTGTCTTTTTGGATGAATTCGCCGATAAAGACGGCAAACCAAGCCCAGTAATTATTCGCAAACGCGAAGGCGCTTATCTTTACGCAACCACCGATTTAGCGTGCTTGCGTTACCGAGTCGGTAAATTAAGCGCTGATCGTTTAATGTATTTTATTGATGCGCGCCAAAGCTTGCACATGCAACAGGTGTACACCATTGGTAAAAAAGCCGGTTACATCGACGATACCGTCAGTTTTGAGCACCACGGTTTTGGCACCATGAACGGCGAAGACGGCACACCGTTTAAAACCCGAACCGGCGGCACCGTAAAACTCGCGCAATTATTGGATGAAGCCGTTACCCGCGCGCGCGAAATTATCGAAGAAAAAAATCCAGAATTATCCGACGAAGAAAAAGCAGAAATTTCTCGTAAAGTCGGTATTGGTGCCGTTAAATACGCTGACCTTTCTAAAACACGAACCACCGACTACATTTTCAGTTGGAAAAGCATGCTCGCGTTTGAAGGCAACACCGCACCGTATTTGCAATACGCCTATACCCGCATTCAAAGTATTTTCAGAAAAGCAGACATCACGCCAGAAAACTTTACCGGCAACATTGCGTTAACCGAACCACAAGAAAAAGCGCTCGCGTTAAAATTATTGCAATTATCGGAAACCCTAGATCAAGTCGCCAAAGACGCATTCCCACACGTGCTTTGTACGTATCTTTTCGAATTAACCAGCCAATTTATGAGCTTCTACGAGGCCTGCCCAATTTTAAAAGACGGTATTGAACCAGACCAACGCAACAGCCGATTAATGTTGTGTAAATCGGTTGCTCAAGCCTTGGATTTAGGTTTAGGGTTATTGGGTATTGAGGTTATGGAGAAGATGTAATCAGCTAGATTCTACGCACAACTAATCCCTCCACACAATAAAGGCCAATGAATATTCATTGGCCTTTATTTTTTCCCTCAAAAAACCTCAAGAAAACAAAATCCGACTCAAAAAGTATCTAACGCTGCCACATTTTCCAGGTACTAAATAGATATTCAAAACTGTAGATTAATTTAAGCTAATTAATAAAAAATAAATAATCCAAAGCTTTTAACAGAAACTCCTGCACTTATTTTTCTAACAAGTTAGCCAGACCAATCATCGCAGTTTTATTTCCATCAACTCCGATGTAAAAAATTTCAGTCAATCAGAGCCACTTTAATGAAATCTTTAAATACTTTGATAATAACATCATTAATTTCGTCAGCTGCATTTTCAGAATCCGTAATTATCGACAACGAATCATCAGATTTTAATATTATCTCAGGAAACTGGGCAATAAGTTCGTTTTTTCCAGGATTTGTCGGTAATAATTACCGACATGACAATAATTCAAGCGATTTTTTTGAAGCCCAGTGGCAATTGCCCATACAAGATGAAGAAAGTTATGAAGTTTTTGCACGTTGGTCCACATCCGCACAGAGAGCCACTAATGCAACTTATATTGTTAACCACTTTGAAGGAGAGACTGTTCTTCAAATAAATCAGCAGGAAAATAGTGGAGAATTTGTTTCACTAGGAATTTTTACCGCGCCCACATCGGTTACCATAAATAACCAAGATGCCGATAATATTGTTGTCGCCGATTCCATTATGATTTCCTTAGCAACCGATACCACAGATTCTGACGGAGATGGATTAACCGACGAACAAGAAAACGAAATATTTTTCTCCGATCCTAATAATCCATTCAGCCTAGATGTATCTGGCTTTTTAAATGATGGGTTATTTGATTCGGATAGTGACGGCTTCAGTAATATTGATGAATTAAGACGTGGTTTTGATCCTATTGATCCTAACTCGGTACCGCCAATATCAACCGAAAATAATACCTTTGCAGGCAACGTCACCATAGAAGGTGCTGTTTTATTAACACCACAATTAACCGAGCCATTTTTTTGTGAATTTCAAAATCGTGGCGCGATTTATTACGACGACACATTAGAAACGGCTTTAATTTGTAACGGAACAGAATGGTCAGAGTTTAGAGGCCCTATTGGCCCACAAGGTGAGCGCGGCGCAACAGGACCGATAGGTCCGCAAGGCATTCAGGGAGAGCAGGGAATACAAGGTGAAACAGGCCCAGCTGGACCACAAGGTATTCAAGGAGAACAAGGAGAAATTGGACCGGAAGGACCACAAGGCCCTGCGGGAGGATCTTCGGTGGGATTTCAGATTGTGGCTTTTGGTACCAATTCAGGAAATCGCTGTGTGAACGTACTATCATCCACAAGGCACTCTGATGGAACAAGTTTATTTCTTAGAGAAAACTCTGGTTCGTGCAGATGCCGTGAGGGCTCAATTAATCGGACTCTTGGATCTATAGTTTCTGGAACTGGCGCAGAGGGTGACGATATAAGAACTAGCCAATCAGTAATCTGTATTATTCCTCTCGATTAAATTAATTTTTTACTCATTACATGAATTTTAACCCCGTACACAGGGAACACCTTACTATATACTATTAATTGAAACTGACGCCTAACTATAGACATCAGTTTCAATCTTTACTGCATTAAGGCGAAGGACAAATTAATGGAAAGAGAGTAATACCCAAGAATCCGCAGTCTTCTGCCGACACTGTGGCTGAAACACTGGAAGTAAATAACATAACAGCTGCTATTCCGATCAGAGATTTTCTTCTAAGCATAGTTTTTCCTACCAATGACAATAGCCTAAAAATTAGCGATTGCATATTAAGAGTGAATGAAAATTTTAGGTAAAGACAATAAAATTAATAAATATTTATCATCCTATAAAAGAAAACATGCTCCTGGCAAGCGAACGCAATAGTCCCCATCAGTTTTTGGCTTTGGCTCTCTTTCTAAGGCAGATGCATTACCGACACATAAAAGTAAAAAAAGCAATGATGATACAATTAAATAATTTTTCTTCATTTTTCACACCTAAATTAGTTGACGGAAATAAATAAAATTAAATTCTATCCTCTGGCATTTTCAGAATATGTGAAAATACTTTTTCATTTCTAGCTATTAAAATTTACAGCTTAAATAAATCTGACTGAACATATATTTGAGAACAGGCACTAAAAATATCTATAGCAAGTTAAGTTAGCAGTTTAGATGGTTTTTATAACCTCAAAACTATTGAGAAATATTTTTCACACCCAACCTCACCAAGTTCATCTAAATCGAAAAACCGCCCCAAAAAAATCCATAATTCGCGGATACTGACACTTAATAAAACATGACTATCTGGATTTATTACTCTAGAGAAGGTTTTCCTACTAAAAAATAACCTTAAATTAACCCTAGACATCATCAAACCTAAATCACTTTGTCACATTCATTTCACCGCATTCAACATCAATAAAGTACGCCCAAATTAACCAAACACTACTCAGTAAAAATAACCTTAGATCCATAATAAAAAATATTAACAACAGCTCACGAAAAATTCTTTATACAATCCACTGCACACAAAACTTACCAACTTCTTTTAATGCTTGAACTTCAACTCTTCATCACAACGACCACACTCAAACAGAAGAAGCATTTCTTCACGATAAAAAACAAATCAATCAAGTTAACTTTATAATTAATCGATATAAATTTAGTTCACAAGCACAATTTAAAATAAGTAATTTAAATACTACTTTGCATTTATTATCAGTTAGACGTTAATTGATATATTTATTGTTTTTAAATGGATAAGAAAGGCCCCCGCGTGTGCGGGGAACACTCTTACTGTATATCATTGATTCTTAAAGGAAAATATAACCCTGATATTTCTACCAAGCTTTTGGCGTTAAATTCGTCTCTTAATTTAACGCCAAAAACTTGGGTAAGATGGGGAAAATCGGTGGGATTTTGCTGTTACGAGAGATTTATGTGATCAGTGTTTGGATTGAGCGGTTTTTTGTCGGATTTTTTCTCGCCCATATCTGAGCCCGCTGGCGCTACGTCGAAATCGACTTTTGAGACATCAATGACCGCGGTTACTTCTTTGGCCTGTCCCATTTGGGCGCCGGCTTCGGCAACGTCAAAATCGGGCACGGGCAACGGTGGCGTCTCTGCTTGTTGGCTGCCGTCGCCAATATCAGAACCCACATCAGCAACGTCCCAAGTGGGCAATTCCACCTGTTCGGCTTCTTCAGCTGTAACTTCACTGGCATCCATCAAATTGCCGCTCTGAGCCTTCAGGGAGATTCCCGAGGTATCTATGGCCGCAGGTTGATCCGTTTTAGCGTTCCCGGCGCTACGCGGGGCGATATTGACCCCCAACGGAGCAATGGTGAGCTTACGGGTTCTGGGCTTCTCGGATTGCCCTTCGGCGGCTTGGGCGACAACACTGGTCACGGCACCGGCTTTGGTCAATACCGTTTGGTATTTCTTGGCGGTGGCGGCGTCAACGCCCTTTTTTAACACCACGGATTTGCCCGAAAACAGGGCTCCAACCTTCTCAGGTGGAATTTTAAACAGGTGAGCGAGGTTCTTCTTTACCTGAGTCAGGGGTTTCCCGATTACTATGTCGCCGCGAAAGACGATGTCAAACTTTTGATCTGCCATATTATCTACCATTGCACAACTCATCGGGCTTTCTACCCTTGGCTTTAATTCTATTATAGATAGCTGGTCAGTAAAAACGTTGATTCCAAACGCGTATTGAATATTTTTAGACATTTTACGTGAACTGTAGAATATTTAATTACTTAAGGAACTTCTTTTTAGTCACCGGTTTAATACTTAATTGCGTCAAAACGTATAAGAACAACCCGTGCTAATAATCAATGATTCGTATTTGAGAGATTACAAAAATTCAGAGCTCGAAAAAGGCATTTGCGTTTTTCCAGATTTAGGCTTTTTCGAAAGAATTTGATAAAGACCAATAAGTAATTACAAAAATATTTTTAATATTGCAGGCTCGGCATTTTCTGCAAAGAAAGCGTATGCAGAGTTTCTTAATATTCTCTTAGTGTCTAATAAGCCTAATTTGAGTGAAATATTACGAAAATTCGGGAAAAACTGAGGGATTTTATTTATGTAAATTTATTTTAATTTTTTTAGTGAGGTGGGACTTCTAATCATTTATGTACACCTAAATTAGCGATAGCACGCGATTCTCCTAAATCATCATCTCCATTAGGTTCATAAAATGACTAAAACAACAAAAAGCACAACCCTAGCTAGTACGGAAAGCTTAGACAATCGCATACTACTGCAAACCCTTGAGCGCGAAATCTCGAAATTAGAAAAAGTAATTTCGGCCCTCGAATTCGAAGGCGGTGGTCAGTTTCAACACCGTAACAACCTACAAGAAGCACTGAAAGAGCGCTGCCAAATTTATAGTTCGCTACACAAAGACCGAGACATCTCACTGCGTCACCGTATTTAATACGCTGACTACCGGCCGCACTATTTCGATTCTTTTATTTCTAAGTGACTCTAGAAATCAAGTTTCTCTCCGACCGGCCAATTTATTCAAAACGGACTTCGAATAAATTGGCTTTTTATGATTCCTTTCACACTTTATTTATCCAGTGATCTTTATTCAGTGATCAGTTCGCTGATTTCTCTGAGCACCGACGTCGCATACTCTCCAGGACGCAAATTAAACTCTAAAATTAGATCTGCGTCACAAAATTGCCAGGTAAAGTCTTGCGGCAAACACACTAGATTTCTGCGCTCCTGAGACAAACCTTGATGCTCCAACGCATCACACCATAAGCTCAATTCATTTTTGACGGAATCTTCAAAAACCAGCGCTTGTGACGACGCTGAATTTCTACCTCGCCCCCACAAAGGCCCTGTAGGGGTTGCTGCCGCATTTTGATCTGAATAGTCTTGAGTGACATCACCGTCAATCAATTGGTTCCAATTTGCAGCCGTTACTCGTTGAGACAACACCTGATTAAACACATAAGACCGCGCCGCAGACAGAACCATACTTTTTAGGTTTCTGTTTTTTATTTTTTTGCCGTGCTCAAACCAATCATTGGCAAGATTTAAATTAGAGCCTTCACGACCAAAACGCTGTTCGCCAAAATAATTGGGCACACCGTGCGCTTTTATTTTATTGAGCACCGCCTCTAGCTGGTCTTGGTTACCCGTAGTAAATTCTAAGTTGCGAAGTGTGATTTTAAAAAAGTTGCCTGTGTGATCACCGCGCCGCAATTTTTTGGAATGATTCTTCACATCCAATACTTTCCAGGAATCACACGAAAAATCATCCCAGTTTAGCGCTGGAGATTTTGGTAAATACACACTAAACCATTGTCGGGTAATCGCCTGTCGATCTTTTAAACCCGCAACGCCTACGTCTGAACTTTTTACACCGGCAAATTCAGCAATTTTTTTCTGTAACCAGTGCGTGTTCTCGCCTTCTTTTTCAATGTACAAATAAACGTGTTCGCCGGAATTAGAAAATTCCAGATCAAAATTTTCTTGAACAATAAAATCCGCAGGCGACGATTTAAATTCGCCTCGGCAACCAGGCGTGCCGTAAACGTAGGAGAAATTTAAAGGGAAAGAATTTGAGGTATCGATAGTAGTAACCACGTTAAATAATAAATTTTGCAACTATTGATTTTGTAAAAGCACGGTGGCAAAAGCGGCAATGCCTTCTTTACGACCAGTGAAGCCTAAGCGCTCTGTGGTTGTGGCTTTTACATTAATATTGCCGGTAACGGTTTGTAAATCGGCGGCGATATTTTCGACCATACTGTCGATGTGCGGGGCCATTTTTGGCGCTTGGGCAACAATGGTCATATCGGCGTTTACGATCCACAAACCGCGCTCTAATATTTTTTCGTACACACTTCTGAGTAAATCGCGGCTGTCGGCGTTTTTGAATGCGGGATCAGTATCGGGAAAATGTTTGCCGATATCACCCAGAGCCGCGGCACCGAGTAAAGCGTCGCACAATGCGTGTAATAAAACATCGCCGTCGGAGTGCGCAACCAGTCCCTGTGTGTAAGGAATAACGACCCCACCGAGGGTGATTTCACTGCCTGGGCCAAACGCGTGCACGTCGTAACCTTGTCCGATTCTCATGATGGTTTCCTCACAATACGATTAGGTTCGCAGAACAAATTATTCCAACCGCAGAATGGCTTCGGCTAAGGCCAAATCTTCGGGTAAGGTGACTTTAATATTGTTTCTGGAGCCTGGAAATAATTTCACGGTTAAATTTGCCAATTCAATGGCCGAAGCTTCGTCGGTAACGGCTTGACCATTTTTAAGTGCGTCGGTTAATGCCGATTGCAGTGTCGAGACCCGAAACATTTGCGGCGTTTGGGCAAGCCAAACCCGATTGCGATCAATGGTGGATTCAATTGCGGCGACCGAATGCGTGTTTGTGTTTGCGCTGGCAATCTTAATGGTGTCAGACGCAGACTGGGCCATAATACCGCCGACAGCATCCGCTTCCAGCGCAGCCTTCATAGCACTGAGTTGCGCTTTGGTAACGCAGGGACGAGCTGCATCGTGCACCAACGCCCAATCGTCCGGTCCAGCTATATTTTGCAGTGCGTTTAATCCGCTGAGCACGGAATCGGCACGCTCACCGCCGCCTAAAACCGTTAATACACGGTGGTGATTCGCGACCGATAAGCTCGGCCAAAAAGGATCGTCTTGGCGCAGGGCTACAACCACTTTTTCAATCCACTCACACGCCAGAAATTTTTCAATGGTGTGTTCAAGAATGGTTTTATCGAGCAGGGTTAAATATTGTTTGGGAGTTTCTGACCCAAAACGAGAGCCTATACCGGCAGCGGGAATCACTGCCCAAAACTTGGGGGAGGAATGCATTACGGTGCTTTTTGAGTTTGGGAATCGACAACCAAATAAAAGGTTTCGCCTTTTTTGACCATCCCCATGTCTTCACGGGCAAGCTCTTCAACCGCCTGCGGTCCGCTCTGTAAATGGAGGATTTCGATTTCGAGTTGGCGATTACGAAGTCGATCGCGTTCGTTTAAGATTTCTTGTTTTTCTATTTCTCGCTCCAACCGAACCAGTTCCGCCATCGAGCCATCGCCTACCCACAAACGAAATTGCAGGGCCAGCAATAAAACAATCAGAATGGCAAACGTTAGTTTCATGGAATTTGCGTTAACAGACAGGTTGGTGGTTTTCTTTAAAGTGCCAACCCTGAAATGAAAATCTCAACGAAGTTTGATGGCTTTATCTTAGCAGAAGATTGGAGGTGCTCGATGTACGAGCGCTCATTTTTAAGCACTCATACATCGAACGAACAGCAGAATTACGCTTTGAATTCAGCGCGGCCACGGTATGGCGCGTTGTCAGAACCTAATTCAGCTTCGATGCGTAGCAAACGGTTGTACTTAGCAACGCGGTCAGAACGGCACAAAGAACCGGTCTTGATTTGGCCAGCTGCGGTGGCAACGGCTAAATCAGCGATGGTGGTGTCTTCGGTTTCGCCAGAACGGTGAGAAATCACAGCGGTGTAGCCTGCGTCTTTCGCCATTTTGATGGCATCCAACGTTTCAGACAAAGAACCGATTTGGTTGAATTTAATCAAGATAGAGTTACCGATGCTTTTGTCGATACCTTCTTTCAAGATTTTGGTGTTGGTTACGAACAAGTCATCACCGACCAATTGAACTTTGTCGCCCAATTTTTCAGTTTGGTATTTCCAGCCGTCCCAATCGGATTCGTCTTGACCATCTTCAATAGAAATAATTGGGTACTGATCGCAAAGCTCCGCTAGGAAATCAGAGAAACCTTCGGAAGAGTAAACTTTACCTTCGCCAGCTAGATCGTACTTGCCGTCTTTGTAGAATTCAGACGATGCACAATCAAGCGCAAGAGTAACGTCGGTGCCCAATGCGTAACCGGCAGCTTCTGTTGCTTCTTTGATGACTGCAAGCGCGTCTGCGTTTGAGGCAAGGTTAGGTGCAAAACCACCTTCGTCACCCACAGCGGTATTTAAACCTTTTGCAGACAATACTTTTTTCAGTGCATGGAAAATTTCAGCACCAGTTTGCAACGCTTCAGCGAAGGTTTTTGCACCAACAGGCTGAACCATAAACTCTTGGATATCAACGTTGTTGTCGGCGTGCTCACCACCGTTGATGATGTTCATCATTGGCACTGGCATGGTGTATTGACCAGAAGTACCGTTGATGTCGGCAATGTGAGCGTACAAAGGAATGCCTTTTTCAATGGCAACGGCTTTCGCAGCTGCAAGAGAAACCGCCAAAATGGCGTTAGCGCCAAAGTTGGCTTTGTTTTCTGTGCCATCCGCTTCGATCATTGCCGCGTCAATTGCGCGCTGATCAGAGGCGTCTTTACCAACCAATAATTGTTTGATGGTGGTGTTAATGTTTTCTACTGCTTTCAATACACCTTTACCGAGATAACGACTCTTGTCGCCGTCACGCAGTTCTAGGGCTTCGCGAGAACCTGTGGATGCGCCAGATGGTGCGCAAGCAGAACCAACGGCTCCAGATTCAAGTATTACATCAGCGTTAACAGTTGGGTTACCCCGTGAATCAAGCACTTCAAAAGCTTTGATATCAACAATCTTGGTCATTCGTAGACTCCAAGCATCTAATTTGAACAGAGACGTTTGTCTTATTATATTTAAATTATACCGCCGCAAGAAATGCATTCGCATTTCTGCGTACTCATGCGGTTTTTACCGAGCGCGATATTACTCGCGTAGAAATTGTACCACTTTAGTCTTAGAACACTACTCGATAATCAATTCGGGTTGTGATTTTAAGAGGTCGTCAAATGCTTTCATTTGCGCTAAAAACGGCTCCAACATGCTCAATGGCAGCGCACTTGGTCCGTCACACTTAGCGTTGCTCGGATCGGGGTGGGCTTCCAGGAATAAACCGGCAATACCTACCGCAACACCAGCACGCCCAAGTTCCGCTACTTGTTCGCGGCGCCCGCCAGAGGCAGCACCCATTGGATCGCGACACTGCAAAGCGTGGGTCACATCAAACAATAAGGGCGCACCGCCAGTAACTTGTTTCATGGTGCGGAAACCGAGCATATCTACCACGAGATTATCGTAGCCAAAACAAGAGCCGCGTTCGCACACAAGCACTTTGTCGTTGCCGCACTCGTTAAATTTCTCGGCAATGTTTTTCATTTGCGCAGGAGAAATAAACTGCGGCTTTTTAATGTTGATCACTGCATCGGTTTTTGCCATCGCTTCAACCAAATCGGTTTGGCGCGCTAAAAACGCGGGCAATTGGATCACATCGACAACATCGGCAACCGGTTGGCACTGCTCAATTTCATGAACGTCGGTAATCACAGGCACATTAAACGTGGCTTTGATTTCTTCGAAAATCTTTAAGCCTTCGTCCATACCTGGGCCACGAAAGGAGTGAATCGAAGAGCGATTCGCTTTATCGAAAGAAGCTTTAAACACGTAGGGAATACCGAGCTTATCGGTTACGGTTTTGTAGGCTTCGGCAATGGTAAGCGCAAGGTCGCGACTTTCCAGCACGTTCATTCCAGCGAACAAAACCATTGGCAAGTGGTTACCTACCGGAATATCGCTAACGTTAACGATTTTATTTTCTGTCATTGAAGTTTGCTTCTCAGCTGTAGCCTGGCTTAGTTGCCAGACTGAGTTTGATTGTGATCGATTGCCGCTTTAACAAAGCTGGTAAATAACGGATGACCATCGCGCGGAGTCGAGGTGAATTCCGGGTGGAACTGACACGCGACAAACCAAGGGTGATCTGGCAATTCAACCATTTCAACCAAGGTGTCATCGGCCGACCAACCGCCAATTTTTAAGCCCGCTTTCTGGAGCGAATCCAACAAGTTGTTGTTCACTTCGTAGCGGTGACGGTGGCGCTCAACAATCATTTCGCTGCCGTAAATATCGCGCGCTTTTGAGCCTTCTGCCAAACGGCATTCTTGAGCGCCCAAACGCATGGTGCCGCCCAAATCGGAGCTTTCATCGCGAGTTTCGCGGTTGCCGCTGGAATCGATCCATTCGGTGATCAAACCGATCACATTGTGTGCGGATTTTGGATCGAACTCAGAGCTATTGGCGTCTTCCCAACCAACAACATTGCGGGCAAATTCAATGACCGCAGACTGCATACCCAAGCAAATGCCCAAGTATGGAATGTTGTTTTCACGGGCGTACTGAACCGCGGTTAACTTACCTTCAAGACCACGCTCACCAAAACCGCCCGGTACCAAGATCGCATCGGCGCCATCGATTAATTTGATGCCCTGCTCTTCAACGTCTTCGGCGTTGATGTATTCGATATCAACTTTGGTATGGGTGTGAATGCCTGCGTGAGTCAGCGCTTCAATCAATGACTTATAAGCATCCGGCAATTCCATGTACTTACCCACCATGGCGATGGTAACGGAACGCTCCGGATTTAATTTGCCTTCAACCACACGATCCCACTCGGTCAAATCGGCTTCTGGCGCTTCCATGTCGAAGTTTTCCAGAACGATTTGGTCGAGACCGTATTCCATCAAAATGCGCGGAATCGCGTAAATGGTTTTGGCATCGGCCAATGGCACAACCGCACGCTCTTCAACGTTGGTGAACAAGGCGATCTTTTTGCGGGAATCGGCGTCGACTTCCACTTCTGAACGGCACAACAAAATGTTCGGTTGCAAACCAATAGTGCGCAGCTCTTTAACTGAGTGCTGAGTTGGCTTGGTTTTGGTTTCACCGGCAGTGGCGATGTAAGGCACTAAGGTGAGGTGCATCAATTGCGCACGCTTGGCACCCAATTCAATCTTAAGCTGACGAACGGCTTCCAAGAACGGTTGCGATTCGATGTCACCCACGGTGCCGCCGATTTCGACCAAGGCCACGTCGGCGTCTTTACCGCCTTCTAGAATACGGCGTTTGATTTCATCGGTGATGTGAGGAATGACCTGTACCGTACCGCCAAGGTAGTCGCCGCGGCGCTCTTTGCGCAATACGGTTTCATAAACTCGGCCGGTGGTGAAGTTGTTGCGGCGCGTCATTTTGGTCCGCAAGAAACGCTCGTAGTGGCCGAGGTCAAGGTCGGTCTCAGCGCCGTCTTCGGTCACAAATACTTCACCGTGTTGAAACGGGCTCATGGTGCCTGGATCAACGTTAATGTACGGGTCCAATTTTAAGATAGTAACTGTGAGGCCGCGGGCCTCTAGAATTGCCGCAAGAGAAGCTGAAGCAATACCTTTTCCCAACGATGAAACCACACCGCCGGTAACAAAAATGTAGCGAGTCATGTATTGACCTGTGAGCACTGAGTTGAATAAGAAAATGTGCGAATTTTGTGTCTAGCAGAAGGGGTAGATTTGGCCTGTGTTAACGTATCAAAATTTGAGCAAATAGAGGATAAACAGTCATTCAAAGCAACCATTAAATCGCCTATGTGAAAACCACAGTAAATACCACAAATTTTGACAACAGGCAGGAAAAACTACCCATCTCAAGATGGGACGCCAGATTACCAGAATCCCACTTTTGCCTCAAATAATAATAGCTTAGTGGCCGTCTAATAATTCGATTCGAGTCCTTATCGGCGGGTTTTGGCAATCCTCTCGATCGCGCTAGGTTTGACCATCATTATTAGACCAGGCCTGTTCCAACTGCAATTGCCAAGGGTGTTGATTGACTAACCGCAATCGAACCCCCTGATTGAGGTCGTCTGTGTGATAAGGTTTTTCGACCCAATAATCCGCCACGGCAATCAGTGCTTCATCGCTGTAAACCAGTGGAAGAATGGCTCTCAGCCACGGTTGAATGGCCGATTCTTGCAATACCTTTTTTAGCTTTTGAGAATGCCTGCGACTTACCGGTTGAGAACGCTCGCCGCCAACACGAGGCCGAACCATGATTACATCGGAATCTGCGCGCAGGTTGCCTCCGGCGTGAACCTCAAGCAGCCAATCCGGCGCCCACGGCAAAGTACAACGTTGCATTTCTGAAGACGGCTTGAGCGTTAACGCACATTGAGAAGTATTTATGGATGAAACATTTATCGACGAAGAATCTGTAGAAACAGAGCCGCCAGGCGTTGAATCGACAAAAACGTGCATGCGGCCGCGAAATTTCCCAGCGCAAAAGCCATCGCCCCAACGCACCAGGGCCTGGGAATCGTCTCGGGCATCATCGGCAATAACTTGGTTTAGGATTTCATACCACTGGGATTCATTCGGTAAGGTGACATGCAACGCCTGAAAGCCATAACGCAAACAAGCAAGTTTGTGCTCCAACCGATTGAGTGCCGCAAGAGAAACGGAAAAGCCGACTTTTTCGAGCGCGCAGTCGAGGGTTTGCCAATCTTGCTCAGCTAAGATGCGAATGTGAGTTTCTGCCGTACGACAAAACCCTGACGATTTGGCAATCTGCTGACTCGCTCGTGGCCAACGAGTTTGCAACAAAGGCAACACTTGATGACGAATAAAATTTCGGTCGAAATCTTGATTGGCATTGCTGGGATCTTCAATCCACTGCAACTGTTTATCGCGAGCGTAGCGTTCTAAATCAGCTCGCGTAATGGATAACAATGGCCGCAGCAATTCGCCACTGCCCAGCGCTCTTTTTTCCGGCATACCGGCGAGCCCCTGAGTTCCTGAGCCGCGCATTAAGCGATACAAAAACGTCTCCGCCTGATCATCCAAGTGATGCGCCATTAACAGCACCGACGATTCAGTCATCACGCTTTCAAAGGCTCGGTAGCGACCCTCGCGAGCCAATGCTTCAACGTTAGAAGCGTTAGGATCAAGGTGCAAAGCCACCGTTGTTAAAGGAACGCCCAAGTCATCACAGATGGACTGACAATGCGCTTGCCAGTCATCAGCTTGTGATTGCAAACCGTGATTAATATGAATGGCGTTGAGTGACGTGCTTAGATTGCCGTTTGCAGAGCAACTGCGAAAATATTCCCACACCGCATGCAATAACACCCGCGAATCCAAACCGCCGCTGTAGGCCAACCAAAACTGCGTATTGTCGAGACAATAGGGTTTCAGCTTTTCGTGCAGACAGTCGGTTAAATTTTCCATAGGGTGTTTGATTGGGCCATTCCCATTCTAATTCTAAGACAACGCAAGAAAACGTAAAAAACAAAAAGTAACAACAATCAGTCTAACACGAACGTCAAAATTACCACCGACCGTTATTTTAAATTCCGTAACCTCCCGCTACTATGACTGCCTTAATTGTGCGGCCCAAATCGTATCGCACTCACCCATAATTAATGAGAGAAATTATGACCATTCTTCCCTACGGCAGCTGGCCTTCTGACATCGACGCTCAACAATTGGTATCTCAAAGTTTGGGACTGGCCGAGCCGAGGTGGGATGGCGACTGTTTGTACTGGTTAGAATTTCGTCCCAATGAAAACGGCCGCAACTGCTTGGTAAAACGCGATAACAACGGCGACATCACCGATTTATTGCCCAATCCCATGAGTTCACGCACCCGAGCTAACGAATACGGCGGCGGCAGTTATTGTGTGAGTAACGGTACGGTATTTTTTGTCTTGGCCGACGATCAACGAATTTATCAGCTCGACGCCAACAACCCACAATCAGAGCCCAAGCCGGTTACTCAACCTGGCCCCTACCGCTACGCTGACTTAATCTTTAATCGCCAACGCAACGAAATTATTTGCGTGCGAGAAGACCACAGCCAACCCGGCGAAGAAGAAACCGCAGCATTGGTTGCCATTGACTGCGCCACCGGTAACACCAAAATCTTAACCTGTGGCGATGACTTTTACGCTTCTGTGCAATTATCCCAAGACCGTTCACAATTGTGCTGGTTGAGTTGGAATCACCCATCCATGCCTTGGGAAAACACCAGTGTATTTACCGCAACCATCACAGAATCCGGCGAGCTTGAAGCAATAAAAGCCGTAAAAGGCAGCGCTGCCGGTGAAAAACCGCAATCGATTTTTCAGCCGCGCTGGTCAGCAAACGGCGAATTATTGTTAGTCACCGACGAAAGCAACTGGTGGCGTTTTTACAAACTCGACAACAACAATCAGTGGCAATCGTTTGTCGCTCTTGATACCAGCACAGGAAACGCAGAATTTGCCACACCGCAATGGGTGTTCGGATTATCCACTTGGGATTTTTTAAACGAAGACCACATTATTGCCAGTTACACCATTGCCAACGAATGGTACCTAGCAACAATTACGATCAGCACAGGTGAGCTAACCAAAATACCCTGCCAGTATTCCGATATTTCTGGCGTGTCTGCTCATCAAGGTAAAGTGGCCTTTTTAGGCGCAACCTACAATCAATCCAGCGAATTGGTGGTTAGCGATTTATCCTCAACTCATGTTGTGCGCGGTTTGCCGTCAACCTTAAACAAAGATGTATTTTCAAAACCGTCGGCCATTGAATTTGGCCCTGAAAGTGAAAAAGCTCACGCTTTTTATTACCCGCCACACAACCCCAATTACCAAGGCCCCGACAACGAACAACCGCCGTTAATTGTAATGGCCCACGGCGGCCCCACCAGCGCGCGCAGCAACGCCTTTAATATTAAAATTCAATATTGGTGCAGCCGCGGTTTTGCCGTGCTCGATGTCAATTACCGTGGCAGTACCGGTTACGGTCGTGATTATCGCTTGGCCTTAAATGGTCAATGGGGAATATCCGATGTCGACGATGTTTGCCGTGGCGCCGAATATTTAGTAGAAAAAGGATTGGCCGATCCCAATAAATTAGCCATTAAAGGGGGTAGCGCTGGCGGCTACACTGTACTAGCAGCATTAACGTTTAAATCGGTTTTTAAAGCCGGCGCTAGTCACTACGGCATTGGTAATTTAGAAACCCTGGTAACCGATACTCATAAATTTGAATCGCGATATTTAGATTCGTTAATCGGGCAATACCCACAAGACAAAGCGTTGTATGAGCAACGTTCGCCAATTAATTATGTAGAACAATTGGATTGCCCGGTAATTTTCTTCCAAGGCGGCGCCGACAAAGTAGTACCCCCGAATCAAGCTGAAACCATGGTCAAGGCACTTGATGAAAAAGATATTCCCGTCGCCTACGTTTTATTCCCCGAAGAAGGCCACGGATTCCGCAAAGCGGACAATATGATTCGATCCGTTGAAGGCGAACTGTATTTTTACAGCAAAATTTTTAATTTTGATCTGCCCGAAAATATTCCAGCGGTAGAAATAAAAAATATCGGCTAACAAAAACCAACGCTAGCAATAAACAGCGCGTTAGCGAATTCGCTGTTTATTGCAAACAACTTTTCATATATGCAATTTATATATACACTTTATACATGCACTAAAACCTAAAGCAATCTTAAACCGTCTATACTTTCACGTTCACACACCCGCAAACACCTGCACCCTCTAACCTCACTTTAAATGACGTTATAAATTCTTCCGCCCTCAAACCTAAATAAAAATCTGACCATTAGCATCACAAAGTAAATTTTTAATTTTAACCTTTGCTTCTAAACCCATTAACAAAAAAATAATGCACCAAAACCAAGCGCAAGCACCAAAAAAATTAATTGATAAAAACTAATTTTAAAACTCACGAAAAATAATTTAAAAAGCTTAACAAACTTTATTGTTAAGGAGGCTCTGATTAACCCTAAAATTAAATACAAACCGAAAAACACAACAATAAATCATGAATCCCAAAGTACACTTTGAGTCATTAAAAATAACAACATGCCTTTTATCCTAAATTGTAAAAATAGTATTTCCGCAATTAAATTATTCTTTTATGTTTGAAATTTTCTCGCGCTGACTAAAAATACAAATACCTGTCAGTACCATCAGGTATTTTACTGTATTACATCATCACAACTTGACCACCAAGTTATAAATTAATACTTTCAATTTTAAAACTGGCGTTTAAAACCAAATTAATTTATCCAACACTATAAAAAAACGAACCTGAAGAAAAACACTTAGCACCCCTCACCTGTCTGTTCTTTCTTTAGGAGTGCCAACATTGGAATTAATTAATACGGCAAAAGGTATATTGTCTGAAACCAGCAATAATCCATTGCTGCAAGACTATCTTCATTTAAATACGTCAACTACAGCGTTTCTGGAAAACAAAGCCAACACAGTCATCAATGTTCAGGTGTTGGAGCAACGTATTATTGGAGAAAAATTAATACGCCGTTCTATTTTGTATGTGAAGAAAATTACTTTACCGCTGTTGTACGCAGAATGCCTCTTTGATTTAACGTCATTAAAAGACGATAAAAAAGCAGCATTGATTGAACAAAAACGAACGGTTGGTGATATTTTTGGCCGCAGGCATTTACGCAAAGTGGCATCTCACTACCAAAAACTCGAACAACACACTTACCAAAACATTTTACAGGTTTCTGGGGCGTGCTATTTAAGAACGTTTGATTTGTATTGTGAACAACAAAAAATTGCACAGCTATTAGAGGTTGTTAACGAAGAAACTCTGTTTCGTGTTTATAAACCAGACGGATCACAGGGAAGTTATGCCTAAATCAGCCTTACCCATTCCACTACGATTTAATGCCGCATCAACGGCAACAATCAGTGATGACAACCACACGTTATCGTATTCAGAGTTTAATCAGTGTATTAGTGAATATCACAATACGTTGGCTGAAATGACACTGACTGAAAGAAAACTGACTGAAACCGTACTGGTAAGCATTGAACAAAGTGTGCATTACCTAGCTTTAATGTTAGCCTGTTTTGGCCAGAAAAAAGGATTTATATTTTTCGCCAGTACCGGAAAAATTCCAGACCGGTTATCGGCGTGCGATCGAATTTGTCTCGATCAAGACAACAACATTTCTCTCGTTACCCATAAACAAATCGATACACAAGTCGATAACTCTGTGAGTCCATCGGCCGATCAATCACTCGCAATGTCAGGCAAACTGGGCTTTTTAAGCTCTGGCAGTGTGGGCGATCCCAAAGTTATTTTGCACCAGGCGCCGTCGCTGATCGCCAACAGCCAAAACGCGCGTTATTTATTACCCTTGTCTGACGAAGACAAAGTGCTCATTCCCGTGCCGATTTCGCACATGTACGGTTTCGGCGCCGCAGCGTTAACGAGCCTATGTTCTGGAGCATCGCTGCAATTAACACTTGGACTCAATCTGCTCAAATGGCGAAAAATAGAAAATACTTGTCATCCGAGCTGCGTTTTCTTCACACCGTCGTTGCTCGATGCAATCAGCGCAAAAATAAGTTATCAGCACACACTTAAATTTATCGTAACCGCAGGCGATTGCGTTAACACACGTTACCTGCGTACCTGGGCCGATAAAACACAATACTGGTTGAATTTGTACGGCAGTACAGAACTGGGGGTGATTGGTATCGCCTCGCTCTTGCACGACGATTTACTCAACGAAGCAACCGAAAAAATTGAATTTACGCCGTGCAACAACGTTCATGTTTACTGCCAAGACGAACAACTCCATATTGTTCATCCACACGCTTTTGTCGGCTATTTAAATCAATGCGTGTTGCTCAGCCCCTTTAAAACTGGCGATTTGGGTCACGTCGAAAGCAACGGACGTTTTAGTGTTAACGGCCGCGCCGATTTTTCTGTCAATCGCGAAGGACGACTACTGGCGTTTGCACAATTAGAAATGGAATTAAAAAAACACGCCAGCGTTGAAAACGTGGTTTTAGTGCCCGGCCCGAAAGACAGCAAAGGAAAAACATTAATTGCCTGTTGCGAAGGGGTTTCTGAGGAGCAATTAATCACACTCAAACAAACTTGGCGACGCCACCTTCCCGCTTATGCGGTGCCCTCAGAATTAAAAATTGTCGACCCATTACCACGGCTGGCCAATGGTAAATTGAATAGAAAAAAATTAGAGGAAGTGATTACTCATGTTTGAACAGATCAAAACATTGATGGATACCCAGTTAGACATCGATTTAAATCTCGCTGCTTTCGATGAAAATACGCCGTTATTTGAAGGCGGGCTCGCGATGGATTCCATTGTGTTTACCGAATTTATTTTACTGCTGGAAAAAGCCTTTGAATTTGAATACGACGACGATGAATTAACGGTTGAAAACTTTGAAACCCTCGCCGTCATCATTGAGCGTATCCAGAAGAAAACCCTTCAGTAGAGGAATCGGTAATGCAAAGCAAAGCGCAGGAAGAAGAATCTGTTCATCTGCCAGAAGATGAATTACATCGCCGAGGGTTCGTTACGAATTATCCCTCCAGTCGATACTGGAAAAGCAGCTTTACCCCGACGATTTCAGAAAATAATCGCCTGCATCTGTACATTCACATTCCCTACTGCATTCAGCGATGTGCGTATTGCTTTTTTAAAATCACAGAACTGGCCGACAGTGACCGAGAGCAAATGGAGCAATACGTCGACTATTTGTGTCGAGAAATTGCCATGGTCAGCCAAGCCTACAGCTGGCAACACCGTCCGGTAGACACACTGTATTTTGGCGGCGGCACACCTAGCTTGCTCAGGCCCAAGCAACTGGAAAAAATTCTCAACCAACTCAACAAGCACTTTAATTTAGCGCTGACGGAATTTGTGTTTGAAGTTGAGCCCATCACTTACACCAAATCGAAAGCGCAACAGCTGGGCGAGTTCGGAATAACTCGAATGAGTTTTGGCATTCAATCGTTTGTCGATGACATAGTGCGTAAAACCGGTCGCAAAGACACAGAAAAAATGAACATTGAGGCCATTGATCGAGCCTTAGATTCTGGCGTTACCGTCAATATTGATTTATTGAGTGGTCTTGAGGGCGAGACCATGGAAACCTGGCAACACTCCGTCGAGCGCGCTATTTCTCTCGATGTGCACGCCATTACCGTGTACAAAATGGAATTGTATAAGAACTCCAAGTATTTTTCTGCGGTGCGCAAAAACACGATTATTTTACCCAGTGACGACGAAGAAATCGCATTTATGCGCATGGCCATGGGGGCATTAAAACGCGCTAACTATCAACCTTCTACGTATTTTACCTTTACTAAAAATGGCGACTATCCCCAAGGCCATATTATCAAACGTTGGCGTGGCGAAGACACCTACGGTTTCGGTGTATCGGCATTCAGCTCTTTAGAGCAGGCGTACATTCAAAACACCTCAAACACGCAAACCTACATTGATAAAATAGAAAACGCAGAACTGCCGATTGATCGCGGAATGCATTTAAACTCTCGTGAAATTATTGCACGAGACATTGTCCTGGGAATGAAAACTTCGCAAATCGACCTCATTGCATTTCAACAAAAACACGGCATTGAATTGGCAAGCCCAAAAAATGAGATGTTGCATCTGTTGATTAAGAAAGGATTTTTAACCATCGAAAACAATGTTTTAAAACTCACTGAGCAAGGCGTAATGTACGGCGATTTCAGCGGAAAAAGTTTGGCCAGCGCTTGGTTAGAATCGGGGTATTAATATGTTAATCACCGACGACTTTGTGTTTGTACACATGCCCAAAACCGGCGGTACGTTTGTGCAAAATATGCTGCAAAAAATCTACCCAAACGCGACGACTCTTGAAACACACCTCACGTGCAGCGATATTCCCCAACAGGCGCAGGAGCTACCTGTTTTATCGATCATCCGCCATCCGATGGATCGATACGTTTCCCAATTTCATTTTGGCTGGTGGCGCATGCATCCTGAACGCTATTGCTCCCAAGCTCAGTGGAATGCCATGGGAATCGATCCGAAAAATCTGAGTTTCCGCGATTTTATTCGCATTAGCGATGCTTATTTTAAAGGTTATTTCTCTGGAGAAAAAAACGGCTTTGAAAACCATAAAACAGCATCGCCTTTGGGTTGGCACACCGAACAATTTATTCGCTTTTACTACCGCAATCCCAAACAAGTATTTTCTGATCTCGACGAAAGAAAGATTCAAACCGGTGATTACAAAGAATCCGAATTTCCCGTTACCTTTTTGCACACCGAATCACTCAATCAAGACTTGGTTGCTTACCTAACAAAAATAGGCAGAGATGAGGAAGACATTGCCTTTATTTTAGATCAGGGCAAACTGCAACCCAAAGAAGGCACAAAACGTACAGAAGAAGACGATTGGCAATCGTATTTTGATCCCGACATAACGCGATTTGTGTGCGAGCGCGAGCGCCTACTCTTCAACCGATTCCCATCCTATCAAGAAGAGTTACCAAAAAGGGTTATCAAAAATACTTAAGAAATGAGTCATAACCACGAGTAAAAAAATGCAGAAAAAAATCGCCCTAGTGACCGGTGCCAACAAAGGCATTGGCTTGGAAATTTGTCGACAATTAATTGCCAACGATATTCATGTGTTGATGGCGTGTCGCGACTTAACAAAAGGCGAAAAAGCGCAAAATAAACTCGCCTCTCAATTAACCGACGTCAAAAAGCATTCTACGCTGGTGCAATTGGATGTTACCAACGAAAGCGATGTTCAAGCGTTAGCAACCACTTGGTGCCAAGAAGGTATTGATATTTTGGTGAACAATGCAGGTATTTCTCGCGGTGTGACCAAAACGGTTATCACAGAATCGGAAGAAGACGCCCGCCTAACACTGGAGACCAATTTCTGGGGGGCCTGGAGATTGTCTCGCTTATGTTTGGCGCACATGAAAGCCACAGGTTACGGTCGCATCGTTAATATTTCCAGCGGCCACGGCACCTACGCAAAATTAGATCGCCATAATCCGGGCTATCGTTTATCGAAACTCGCACTCAACGGACTCACTAAAATGCTCGACGACGAAGTGAAAACGTTTGATAACATTCTGATCAACGCCATGACACCGGGATGGGTACGAACGCACTTAGGCGGATTAAGAGCAAACCGTAGTGTAGAGGAAGGCGCCGATACCGCTATGTGGTTATGCCTGAATGACGATCAACAAATACGCGGCGGACTCTACAAAGACAGGGAAATTTTTCCATGGTAAAACACTGGCTCAACGCGACTTTCTCCGAGCATTCGCCGTCAAATCATTCGCCATTAAATCATTCACCTTTAAACGATTGGCCGTTAAACCAAAGACCAAACGTATTTATTATTGGCGCACCGCGCAGTGGCACATCGGCATTGTATTTAAGTTTAAAACAACATCCGCAAGTGAGTTTATCCGTTCTCAAAGAACCGCATTTTTTGGCCGACGACCTTCCCGCACAACCTCATACAATCACCGACTGGCAAGATTACCAAAGCTTATTTACCGGCTCTAACACAGCCGTGCGCGGCGAAGGCTCGGTTTGGTATTTAAGCAGCGAACATGCACCGCGCAACATACACGCACTCAATCCCGAAGCCAAAATTATCGTGTTGCTGCGCCGACCCTGGCAACAAGTACAATCGCTACATTCGCTGTATTTGCGCACCGGCAACGAAGACGTTACCGATTTGGAGCAAGCCATTGAACTCGCCCCACAACGACTCAACGGCCAACACTTACCAGACCAACATTATTTTTGCCACGGCTTGCAGTATTTAAACAATACCTATTACGCGCGCATGTTAGCTCGGTATTATCGTTATTTTGCACCAGAACAAATTCGAGTACTGATTTTTGATGACTATAAGCAAGACAACCCAAAAACGATGGCGCAAGTGTGCGAGTTTTTAAATCTCTCGCCGTATTCCGATTGGGCAACAAGCCAACAAGAAGGACAAAAGCGCGTGCGTTCTACAGTTATGAAGCAATTGAAACAATTGAGTCCACAGGTGCGCCAAAAAATTCATCCAAAGTTGGTGCAAATTCATAAAACCACCGCCGTCAGCGATTATCGCCCAGCTTACCTCAACCACCTTAAATCGCTTTTTAAAGCGCAAACCCAAGAATTATCGGATTTACTTGGCCGAGACCTTTATACAACTTGGTACAAAGACTGAATGAACATCGCACATTTAAAAGCCTTTAAAGCACTAAAAAACCGCTACCGCGAATTTAACCACGAACCCATCGATCACGTCTTTCGCCGAATGATGCAAGTGAAGTCGCCAGAGCTGTCACTGGTGCAGCAGCCGTTTCAAGAAAGTTGGAGTATTAACTTTAACGCAGAAAAACAACGGCTATTAACTCAATTGCCGCAACTGTATAACCTGTTTCATATTGGCAGCACTTCGATTCGTGGCATGACCGCCAAAAATGTGATCGACATTTTACTGGTGACTGAACAATCTCCTGAAGATGCCAATTTATTGAAGCAACTGAAAACCTTGGGTTATGACAATTACGGCGTAAGCCCAATTTCTGGTAACGCTATTTGGTGTTGGCGAATCTTAAACGACGTCAGTTATGTTGTGCACTTGTGCAATACCAGCAATCCATGCATTGAGTTGCCCGTAGCGTTTTCACAATATTTAAATGTTAATACCAGCGCCCAACAAGCCTACGTGGCTGAAAAACACAAATTGCTGGCACGAAATTTAGACTTGATGTCTTACTCTGTGGGTAAATTAGGTATCTATTGTGACTTTTTTGAATTAGCAGGAGCATGGAAAAAAGCCCATTGTGGAGAACTCACTTTACCGCATTATGAAACGTGTTAAAAATTAATTCCTCCAGATTTGTTCATTTCAACTTTATGCCCATCACTGTCTTTGTGCAGAAGTTATTATCTGTTAAAAACACAAAGCACTAAAATTCTTTATTCTTTCATAAAAAAACCATCTTTGTGCTTTATATTTGCAAGCAGCTGCAACAACGTTAGCCAATAAATCAAATATGTTTCTCAAATGGGCACAATGAAAAAATTTGCACTCATTTGAGAAATTATTTTTATTACCGCAGTACAAAATCATTTCCCTTAAATTAGCATACCGTATTTTTCAGAAAAAATTGAAAATCACTCGGTGATTATTGCGCATTTATTTTGTAGCGATAGCTTGTTCTATGGGATTTTTTGAATTCAACCGTGAAAATAGTACCGACAACCTAAGAATGTACTTTGTGCAATTTGTAAAAATAGCTCAATAAAACGTTCATACAAGATTCATTATTTTTAAATTAAAACATGCGTTTTCCGCTATGCTTAACCACAATTGTCGACACAATGAAATTATTTTAGTAAATCACTTCGACTAAAGTCGAAATTATGTTAAAAATAATATGACAACACGTGGTGTTATCGGGCTGATCTTGCCTGAGCTTAGCCCCATAACACTATTGAGGATAGAAACATGCAAACCATCGTAATTGTCGGAGGAGGCGCCGGAGGCCTAGAACTCGCCAGCCAATTGGGGCGAAAACTGGGTAAAAGGAAAAAAGCAGATATTGTATTAGTCGATCGCAATTCAGCACACATTTGGAAGCCTTTATTACACGAAGTCGCAACCGGCTCACTCGATACCGGCACAGACGGCGTTGTTTATCGCGCCCACGGTGCAAAACACGGTTATCGTTTTGTATTAGGTAATTTTGAAGGTGTCGACAATACTAAAAAAACCATTCGTTTATCTGCCACCTTTGATGAAGACGGCAACCCGCTAATGCCTGTTCGTGAAATTAATTACGACGTATTAGTTATGGCTATTGGAAGTGTCAGTAACGATTTTGGAACGCCGGGCGTTAAAGATCATTGCTACTTCCTAGATTCACAGGCCCAGGCTGAACGTTTTCATAAAGCGTTGTTAAATCACTTTATGCGTATTGATCAAGACCTTGATGGGGTTTTGAATGTTGCGATTGTTGGCGCAGGTGCTACCGGTGTGGAATTATCCGCAGAGCTGCATCACGTAACCGAATTATTAAAAGATTACGGCATGCCCAACATGACGCCCAAGCAGTTGAAAATTACGTTAATTGAAGCAGGCCCACGTATCCTTCCGGCATTACCGGAGCGAATTTCTAATTCTGCGAAACGTGAATTATCAAGACTCGGCGTTGAGGTGAAAGAAAATACTCGAATTCAAGAAGCCACCACCGAAGGTTTTGTAACCTCTGAAGGCAACGTTATTAAAGCGGATTTAATGTTGTGGTCTGCCGGTGTTAAAGCGCCGAATTTTGTTGCCGATTTGGAGTTGTTTGAATTAAACCGAGCGAACCAAGTGTTGGTTAAGCCCACATTAGAAAGCACGGTTGACGAAAACATTTACGTTATTGGTGACTGCTGTGGTTTCTTGCAAGAAAACGGTAAGTGGGTACCGCCGAGAGCACAATCGGCTCACCAAATGGCGTCAACGGTTCAACGTAATATTTTATTGAAGCGCAACAACAAGGCACCTAAACCGTTTGCTTACAAAGATCACGGTTCATTGGTGACTTTAAGTCGCTACAGTACAGTGGGCAGTTTAATGGGCAATTTGACCAGCAAAAGTATGTTCGTTGAAGGTCACTTAGCACGCTTAATGTATGTGTCTTTGTATCGTATGCATCAAATTGCGATTCACGGTTTTTCCAAAGCCGCGATGGTGTATGTGGCCGAGACCATCAGTAAAGTGGTACGTCCAAAAATGAAACTGCACTGAGTTAAAAAATTCTCCGCGCTAATCATTGCACAGGGACGTGCGATTGATTTCAACCGTTGAACGCTTCGCCTTCACCGAATCTTTTCTAAAATTCTTCTTTATCTTTAACTCAAATAGCGATCAGTGAAATAACAATTAGTGAAATACCAGCCACTGTCGATTGTGGTGGGTCATTAATTCGGCGTGGATATGAAACACTTGTTGAATGTTATTTGAGTTCAACACATCACTGGGTTCACCTTGGGCAAATACAGCGCCTGCATTCATTAGTAATACCTGATCAGAATAATACAATGCCGCGTTTAAATCGTGAGTGACCAAAATAACGGTTAATCCCAACTCAGTTAACTGCTTTAAATAACGTTGAATACGCAGTTGGAATTCTAGGTCTAACGATGAACACGGTTCGTCAAGCAATAAGCACGGAGATTCACACTCACTTGCTGCAAGCAATTGAGTGTCTTTATCGGTAATTGAGCTTGTATCAACCCCCAATGTTTGCGCAAGCTGTTTAACAGCGTTGAAATTCACATTGCACAAGGCTGGAAGAATTTGCATGATCACGCGGGCCAAATGCACACGCTGTTGTTCACCGCCGCTTAATTGCGTAATCGGCAACGATAAAAACGGTTCCACTTTTGTAATAGCACAAGCCAACGCTTGAATAAATTCAAGCAATTCACTCGATAACGCACGGGTTAAAAAGCTGAACGCTAAAATTTCTGATACCGAAAAATTAAACTCAACCGAATTACTTTGCGGCAGCACCGCCATAGATTCAACCAGCGTTGAGGAATTTTGATGCCGAGCTTTTGCGACATCCAGGCCGCAAAACATCACACTGCCGCTGCATTCAATACCACCGGCCAAGCAATGCAGCAGTGTCGATTTGCCCGCACCGTTAGGTCCAACAACCGAAATAAATTCGCCCCCGGTTAAGGTTAGCTCGGGAACATTCAGTCGCACGCCCTGCGCTTGGTCGGAATTTTTTGATTGAGACGACGGTGATTTTTTTTCCGCACGACGACTGCACACGAAAAGATTCTGAACGTGAAACCCATTAATGGCAGACACTGGCTTCTCCCCTATTTCGACCGACTGTGCAGTAACACCCACAAAAACCAGGGTGCACCAATCATTGCGGTAACAATGCCCACGGGAATAATTTCTGCGGTTAATACTTGTCGAGACAGAAAATCGGCCAACACTAACATAATGGCACCCAGCAAGGCCGAACCGGGAATTAACCAGCGGTGATTAGGGCCAATTAACAACCGCACGCAATGCGGTGCCACAAGTCCAACAAAGCCAATTAATCCGGCAACAGCAACACACAAACCCACACCCAAGGCCGACAGAATAACCACTTGATACTGCAATTTTTTAATATTTACACCCAGGTAACGAGCCTGCTCCGCACCCAGCGCTAAAATATTTAAGGCATGATGCAAACGTGAAAAACCCACGACTACCAGTCCAACAATAATTACCACGGCGGTTAATAAGGACGCACTGAGCGGTTGTAGGCTGCCGAGTTGCCACAAGGTTACTTGTCTTAATTCGTTGGGCGTTAAAAAGTATTTACTCAACCCGGCACCGGCGGCGGAAAATGCCGACACCGCAATGCCCACCAATAACATGTATAAGATCATTTGTTTGGCCGAGCTGGATAATTGTTTTGCCAGAAAAAATACCAACCAAGCAATCGTCAACGCACCAATAAAAGCGCCGACAATAATCAGCAGTTGATAAAAATGCCCGACCTTAAAGGCATACACTGATAGCACAACTGTCACCACGCTTGCACCCAATAGAGCGCCTGCGGAAATACCAATTAATGCGGGATCGGCCAAGGGATTGCGAAACAAACCTTGCAAGGCCGCTCCCGAACTTGCCAAACAAGCGCCGACAAAAAGAGCCAATACAATTCGCGGCCAGCGCAGGTTCGATAAAATTAGATTGGCTTGTTCATTGGCAGGAGCAATATCAAATACCGATTGCAACCATGAATCTAAACGAAAAAAGTGCGCAAAAAACTGCACATGCTCGGACCACGAAATGGACACCGAGCCCTGAGTAACCGAAGCGGCAACCGCACACAGCAGCAACGCACCGGCAATGATAAAAAAGCGATGAGGCGTTAATAATCGAGGAGATAATAAGCCAGATGTTAATGATCCGGGTGTTAATGGTTTTTGTTGCACTCAGTCCTCAAACCTTATCTGCGGTTACCCTACAAAAAGCATAGAATACGTTAGAAATCCACGCCCTTGCGTGCGGCCACACCATCATTAAAGGCGTGCTTTACATCTTTCACCTCCGATACCGTATCAGCGAGATTGCGCAATTGAGCACCGCCGCCGCGCCCGGTAATTACCACGCTTTGGTGTTCTGGTCGGGCATTAATAGTTTCGAGCACGGTTTGCTCATCCAAATATTTAAAGCTGAGCATGTAGGTCAGCTCATCCAATACCACCAAATCGTACTCAGGATTCGATAACGCCTGTGCGGCTTTTTCCCAGGTTTTTCGCGCGGCTTGTTCGTCTTTACTTCGGTCTTGAGTGTCCCAGGTAAAACCGGTATTCATTTGATAAAAGAACACTTCAGGCAAATGATTGGCGATGAATAATTCTTCGCCGGATTTTTGCACGCCTTTAATAAATTGAATCACCGCGACTTTTTGTCCGTAACCCAACGCCCGCATCACCATACCAAACGCCGAGCTGGATTTACCCTTGCCGTTACCGGTTAACAGCACAACCACGGATTTTTCCACGTTAGCGCGCTCGATTGATTCGTGCACATTTTCCTGCTGCTTTTTCATGGCCGCTTTGTGCTTTTCGTTTTTATCGGCTTTAGTGTCTTTTGTCATGATTTAAAAATTAACCATCATTTAATAAAAAGCCCCTGATTACTGTTACCGCAATCAGAGGCTCCAAGGCTTTATCTCAACACTGTTCTAATTCGACTTAGAACTGGTAACGTCCACCTACGGTAAACGTTTGTCCGGCATTGTTAAAGCCATTCACTTCTTGGTAATCCTCATCGAAGACATTATACGCGTTCGCGTAAACATCAAAATCCGGGCTGAGCGAATAATTCACGGTTAAATCTACGGTTTCGTAATCGTCGAGATCAACACCGCCAATATCAATGGCATCGCGAACCGATCGCACCACCGCGTTAACACGCAAATTGCTCAATAGATCGTAGGCCAAGGTTAAGTTGGCAATGTTCTCTGGACGACGTAAACGTTGCCCACCGTTGGAATCTTCAGTGTCGTTGTAGGTGTAATTGAAACCGACATTCAGTGCATCAGACACCAACCAATCGAACTCAAATTCCACCCCTTGTGAATTTGAGGTACCAACTTCTTGTACGTAACCGCTGAAGCTAACCAAATCAAAGGTAATGGCATCGTCGATATCTTGGTCGAACCACGTTAACGTCACATGCCAATCGTTGGCAGAAATCCACTCAATACCAACGTCGTAGCCTTCACTGGTTTCTTCCGATAATTGCAAACCAGCAGCAGGGCCAAAGGTAGAATTATTGTTGAAAGACTGCTCGAAAATACTCGGCACACGGAAACCCGTGCCGTAGTTGGCTTTGAACTTTAACTGCCCCTGGGAAGATTGCGGGAACAGGTAACTGGTGGCTACGCGGTAGTTGTCGAAGCTGCCGAAATCGTCAGTGTCATCGTAGCGAGCACTCACATCGGCAAACCAATCGCTCAACAATTCAGTTTGATAATTCACGAACACCGCTTGTTGGTTGCGCTCGTTAGTGCTGTCGCTCTCTTCTCGCCACTCAGCGCCAACAATAATGCGCTGGGCTTCGTCCAACTGATAACTGCCCAAATATTCCACTTGGTCAATTTCGCCTTCACTGCCAAAGCTCAAGGCAGCATCGGAAAAAGAATCACGCACAACGTCGGTTTTGCTGTACGACAAGCGTTGAGTAATCACCTCGGTTTCGTAATTAACGGCAACACTGGCAATTTCGAGATCGTTTTCTGAGCGACAGTTATTGGTTGATGCAAACACGGCATTGAAACAGTTATCGAACTGGTTTTCGCCTTCGTGTTTGCGGTACAAACCGCTAACCGATACTTGCTCGGTCACATTGTATTGACCGTTAATATGGAAAGTTTCGTTTTCGTAACCGTCGTCTTCGCCAGAAAGGTCGTTTTCAGTAACGTTGAAACCATCGACATCAAAATTTGAATAGCTGGCAAAGAAATGACCTTGATCGCTGGAACCACCGACATTACCGGTAACCCGGCGCAATTCATCGCTGCCGACTTTCACATCCAGTGATCCACCCAAGGAGTCTTCGTAACGCTTACTGGTCACGCTGATCACACCACCGGCATCGCCACCGTAAATCACCCCTTGCGGGCCGCGCAAAATTTCGATGCGCTCAATACCGGCGCTGGTCACATCTTCAAATAAGGGTGAAATTTGCGGCGCGGTAGGATCGGCAATTAATACGCCGTCGATTCTCAACTGGGTGCGAAAACCCTCTTCACCACGAATACGTATGGCCGTGGTGCTGCCGTTGCCACCGGTTCGGGAAACGCCCAAACCTGGCTCAGTAATCAAAACATCCGTTAGGCTATCATGGCCGCGCGCTTGAATTTCTTGTTCGGTAATAACAGAAAAGCTTGTGCCTAAACGAAGCGCGTTATCGGGCAGGCGAGAAGAAACAATCACTTCTTCAATTTTTTTACTGCCTTCGGTCTCTGCGCTAGAAAGGTTAGCAAAGCCCAATGCAACCGCTGCCGATAATAATGTGTGAGTAAATTTACTAGTCATTTAAACCTCAATTCGAATGGATCACCGAATGAGGGAGGGGAAATAAGTACGCAAGTGATTGCCGTTGCACCGTTACCTGAATTCGCAAAGCGTTCGGCAACCGGCGACTTAATCGATGGATCATTCAAACCAACGATTAAGATCACTATCACTTATAAAGAAAGGATAGATGTGCTGATTCACTTACCGACGAAGCCCTCCGCTACATCGAATAACTCGCAAAGGCAGGTATCGGACTGTGAAAGCCAATCTACATAACACGGCTCTCAACCGTTGCGGGGGCAGTGATGGACTAAGCAAACGCTTACCATGCTTCCCTTTTAACTCGACCAATTGAATATTTTTTAATCACGAGCACCTTTGACAGTGCGCACTCTACCGAGCATTGGGTATAGGGTCAATAACAAAGCCTATTGATCAATTGATATTACTTAGGCAGAACTTGCACCATAACAAGGGGATTTAACGACAACCTTAGCTAAAAATTGTCGACACTGTCGATCAGGTCATTATTCCCTCACTATTTACTCAATCAGTTACTCAACCGAATTCACATTAATTCAGCATAATAAGAGCGCTGATCATAACCTGTTCGCGATCAATACTTTCGACGACCATCTTTTCAACAGCAGTCCTTTCGACAGTAATCTTTTCAACAACAACCCTTTTAACAACAAGAACACCAGACTAAACGCCTGGTTGGAAAAATCTCAGGATGGATGAATCTCTGGTTAAATGAATCTCTAGATGGATAGAGAATGGGACAGATTTTTTCTCACTTTGCTGAAAGCAACAAAGAACACGTTAAAAAAGGGAGAATTATTTCTCGTAAAAACACCGGTGGTTATTCTCACTCAAACAAACTTCGAAAAATTACCCGTATTGGTTTTGGTACATCCAAAAAAATTAAAACAACATCAATTTAAAATTGCGTAGCACTTCACATAAAAAGAGCAAACTCGCAATCGACATTTAAAAACTCATTAAAAAACCCACTAAAAAAGTTGACGATTTTTCTTACCGAGTAAAAAACATTCTTTGTCATCGATCAGCGTCTCAATTTTTACAGAAATAAAAAACTTTAATGAATTTTTTAATAGCGACCACCACGCAACTAAAATCACGATAAAATAAACAATGGCTATACGATCAGCACAAATTAGATCAAACACTTAAACTAACGTCGATAGCTGTTAGATCCTGTTAAATCAATCAGCAAAAATATTTTGTTTTGTTATTTTTTTTAGGAATTTCTACGTTATTATCAGCGCCAATAAATCGCAGCACACCGCGGTGTATCAATGCAAACTTAATCGACAATAGTTAACAGCACTGGTTAGTTTCTGCGGTACTCCTGTTGTTTAAAACACCCTGTTAAATGTGAATGAATCGGATTTTAAAGAACAGTGCATTTTGTAAAACAAACCACCCGATTAAAAGGTATAACATGTCGCGTATAGGAAAAATACCTAATAACGACATACAAACCTTTTTAACATCCTAAAACTAGCAAAAGAAAATTCTGACCAACAAATTAAACACGTTAATTTTGCTTAGCAAATTGTCTTTTAATCACAGTTTTCTAGATTTTTTTTATTATCAGAAGCTGCATCTTATTAGCATTTTTTATTAGGTAAAACTCAAGTACTGAGTCTAGACTCTAGGGGTCTTTTTAAAAACCAATAAATAAAAAAATTAAAGAGAAAAAACAGAAATCACTAGCAAAAACACTCAAATACGCGAACAAATTCAGTCGCATTAATTTCAACACCTGGCAGCTATCAGCAAAAAGGTATTGAAAAAGTCAATTCATTTATTTTTTAAAACGATGACTCGTTTTTTTTAATTCACACTCGTCGATGCGGGTGTAATACCGTTGTTTCGACAGCGGGTTAGGTTGCTGCACAAATAATCGGCAGCGTCCAATCATTCATTGATACAACAACGTTTAAAGGTGAGAGATGAAAAAAATTCTATGGGGATTCATACTGTGTACCGTCTGTGCACTGGCGAAAGCAAATACCGGTGTGGCGTTTGTTCACGGCACGGGCGAACAATCCGATGCATTTAATGATTACTGGACCGGAGATTTTGTTAATTCCGTACGCCAGGGTTTGCCCAATCAAAGCAATTTTGTCGTAATCAACTGTGACTTTACCCAATTTATGTGGGACGACCGTGCCGCAGGTTGCCTAGCCGGACAACTGACCAACTTCGTTAATTCGCGCAACATTACCGATCTTGTGGTTATCACCCACTCAAACGGCGGTAACGTGATCCGTTGGATCATGTCTAACCCAACCTTCGATTCACGCTACCCAAACATCATCAACCGCATGCGTTGGGCTTACGCCATTGCACCATCAAGCGGTGGTACGCCATTGGCTGAGCAAGTGATTGCCGGTAACGTATTCGAACAATCTTTAGGATTTATCTTAGGTTTTGCCAACGATGCCGTTCGTCAGCAACAACCGGATTGGATGGCGTTCTACAACTCAACGTGGTTACTCGGCACCGCTGGTCGCCCTGCTCTACCACGTCGTTTCTGGAACATTGTCGGCACCGACGTTGAAAGCTCGCCGTTTGACCCAGACAGCTATTGTGGTGGTTATACAGAAACTCTCGCGCTTGAAGTAACCCAAGAATTCTTGGATTCCTGCTCGGACGGTTTCTTAAATTGTTCTAGCCAAGAAGCCGCCGGTACCCTTTGGTTCCGCGACGTTCAAGCCACCAATGGTCGCGAGCCATTAAACCACAACCAAAGCCGTCGCCCTTGTTTTGGTCTTGACGTAATCCTACGCAACAATGTTTAAGGAGCCAGCCAACATGATTAAATTATCTCAAAAGAACTTACTGGGTTTGACGCTGGCCATTGGTTTAGCCACCAGCCACGGCTTTGCCCACGCCGAAAAAATGACATTGTTAACACCGTCGTCAAACGACATGACCAGCCAAGCGTTAACCACACTCGATGGCATTGCACTGCCGGCGATTAATAAATCCAAAGAGCGCGTTACTTTTAGCCAAGTACTCAGCGCCGATGCCACCATCAACACCGCCGTTAACCAACGCTTTGTCAAAGAGAGCCGCAATTTCCAAATGGAAATTTCCGGTGCGCAATTAAACGCGGGCGTGAACATTCCAGTGGCTTCTGAATCGGCGGTTATCCGTGTGATTCCTATGAAAAATTCGCCACAGATCGACAGCAAGCAATTAAAAATTAACACCAACGGTCGCTGGATGAATCACGACGAAGCGTTTGCAACCGCTGTTAATGAAAACCAACTGCGCGCAGCCGGTTTGGAATCACCGAAAAATACCATCGCGGTTAAAATGAAAGCCACACCAAGCGACGCCGGTATGATGATGAAGTCTGAGCAAGGCTTACAATCGAGTGATCGTTTTAACGTGATGGTTTTTGAGCCAAACAGTAACGAAGTGTTGAAAACTCGTTTGAACAAAAGCCGTGTTGTTCAAGGTGAAACCATTCGTGTTCGCACTCGCCTAACCAACGGCTCGAAAAAAATGGCAATGAATAACGTGTCGGCGTATGTCATGGCACCGAATTCAAACGTTAAAATTCCAGTGGAATTAAAAACTCGCAACAATGTTGCCATCGCAAAAATCGACACCTCTAAAATGGTGGCCAGCGCACCAGGTCTTTGGGAAGTGTACATTTCTGCTGAAGCCGAAAAAGGCCAAGCCAAAACTCTACGCTCTGCAAAAGTGGGTTTTGCGGTAGCACCTATGACAGCACGTTTAAGCGGCGATGTTGACGTTGATCTTGCCAGTGCCGATAACATGGCGTTCAGCTTTGATGTTGAAAACATCATGGCCGGTCGTTACGAAGTATCAGCGGTTATTTACGGTACCAACGCCAACGGCGATATGGTACCGGGCATTATGAGTTCTACCGCAAAATGGTTGGACGCAAACGGCACCATCACCTTAGACGTTTCTAAGGCTGACCTAAAGCAAGCCGGTTTAAGTGAGCCGCTAGAAGTTCGTCACTTAAAACTGAAAGACCAAACCCGTCTTTCTGAGTTGTGGTCGCAAGACTCTGCGTTAAAGATGTAATTTTAGCGCACAGTTAGTAAAAGCCTTCCGATCATCGGAAGGCTTTTTTATTTTCTGGTTTGCACTGTCAGTTTTTCGTTAATTTATATTATGAGCTTCTCTAAAACGTCTATCGATAAATACTGAACCATTCATCAAATACCATTCATTAAATACCATTCATTAAATACCATTGATCAAGTACCCGTAACCAAGCACAAATCACTTACCCAATAAATCTACCCGCAATGTCCCTCGCTAAAAAACCACATCCGTGTGCAAGCTAAAGCCCATATGGGGCAGTCGATTCAAATTTGGTCTGTAAAAGCCAAGTCATGGGTTTGCATTAAAATGATCGTGATTAAACGTGTCTGGTATTAAAAAGCATTAAAAAGGTCGATAATCATTAACGCTCATCTCCAGTGCTTCGGCCCAAGGCAGCCAGGGTAAAAACTCCAATACGCAAGTTAATATCGATTGATAATCCGAATTGATGTAAACGTAGGTATGAACCCCGTACCAAGCAAACATAATGTTCGACGCTTTCATGTGCGCTTCGGATTCGTACAAACAACACGTGGTTAAAGCTTCAAAGAAAAGACTTTCTAAGCGTTTTAGATTTTTTGAAGCAATGGTTTTTAATTCTCTGTCGCCGTTAAATTGCAATTCCAATTGACTTTTCAACAGAAAACAGCCGCAAAACCCTGCTTCTTGGGTGTTGCGAATATCGCGCAACAAAAAATTGCAGATACCGATTTCAACACTGGCGTTATGCATTAAATCATCGTTCAAGCGATCGAACACCTTGTTGGCGTAATGATCTAACGCGATTTTAAAAATTCCAGACTTACTCTGAAAGGTATTGTACAAACTGCCAGGATTAATATTGGCAACGTCAAACACTTCTTTAATGGAAGCCGCTTTGTAGCCTTTTCTCCAAAACAACTCCACGGCCGATTCTACTACTTCAAGATAATCAAATTTTTGCAAGGTCATAGTATAAACTTTCGCATTTAATAAAGAATACTCGTGAAAAGAATATGGCACCGCAGGCCAACCGAATTATTTCCCAATAATTTTCTTTTTTATTTTCTTTAATTTTCTACTTTCAACCTTCTATTTTTTAACTTCCCATTCCTTTGCTTTCTTTTTGCCTTCTTTTTTCCTTATTCCTTTCTTTATCTTTTTGTTAGCCAAACTTTTTTATGAACTAGTAAATACCACGAACTAGCAAACACCACGAATAACTAATACATAAAATTATTTTGTTAACGGCCAACACCAAATCAGCGATAAACAAAAAGCATCAATTAATAAGCAAGAAACAACAATCCAACAAACAACAAACTTAAGTCGTTAATTAACGCGTTAATCCTGCATTACGCTTGCGTTAGCCTTTTCAAAAAATAGAAAATAATTGGGATAATAAAAAACACCTGCAAACTACCATTTTAATTCACACAAAACCATCCACACAAAAGTTTACCAATCGCCTCACCTGAGAAAAAAGATGTAAAATCACGTTAATAATTTGATTAATTTCAATAGCCACTGCGTAAAAAATTCTCTATGATTACCACTGTTTTCGAGATCGATACATCACACCGTATTCAATCCAAAACTCATCCAATAATCGCCCAACGATTTGGATATTCTCGCGCACCCACATACGAATAAAATTCAAGATAACAGATAGCCTATCCGTTGTGACTGTTACTTTTTCACAGGCAACCGAACTTTTTTAGGCCACGTTATTAAAATTTTAAAAAAACAACCACCACCCAGTGGCGAACGATAACGATAGGTGCGCATACTTATGAGTGTATTACTGCATTCCTTTATCAACCGAGACGATCAATTTGAGGTGTCCGATCTCGACAAATTAAAGTCTAACGCCTCCCAGTTAATCGATTTAATTGATCAGCATATTTTCTGTAAACACCTCAACGGCGAATACATTTTTTGCAATCGCTCCTTCGCCAAGCTCGCCGGTATCACCGAACCTAAAGCCATCGCCGGATTAACCGACGCTGATTTGGTGTGGTCGGCGCAAACCAACGAAATCGCCCGGTTCGAGCAACAATTACTGCACTCAAAAAAATCCACCCTACGCCAACAAGAACAACAAATTCGAACCTCGGGCATGGTCACCATTCTTATCTCGCGAACCATTTTGTTGTTTAAAGGAAAACCCAAAGCCATCATCGCCAACTTTAGCGATTTGAATAATCACCTAATTCTAAAAACCAGTGGCGTTTACGATTACGATACCGCGCGCTTTCATTTGCAGTTTGTGCCCGAGTCGTTGTCCTATACGGAATTAAAAGTGTGCTACTACATTATTCAAGGATTTACCGTCACAAAAATTGCTGAAAAAACCGGGACTTCTGTACGCACTGTCAGATTTCACATTGACAACATAAAAAATAAAATGAACTGCTCGAAAAAGGAGCAAATCATTCAATTGGCCATGGAAACCGGTATTGCTTGGAAAATTTTTAGTATTTCTCCCAACTTATTTAATGGAGAAAATTCCGATGACCACTAAAAATATTTACTCGTCTTTTTCAGAGTTAATCAAGCATCTGGAATTGGTCCATCACATTGAAGGCGGTTACTATCGACAAAATTATCGTGCCGATAACACTATCAGCACCCACCGCGGTATTCGCCCGACCTCAACCAGTATTTATTATTGTTTGCCCAGTCACGATGTCTCGGTGTGGCATAAATTGGTGGACGTAGAAGAGCGTATTCATTTTCACTACGGCGACAGTGTAACGATTTACACCATCGAAAATCGTCAGGTGAAAACAACCTTGCTGGATGACCCCGACGGTGCGCCATTTATTGTCAACGCCAACACTTGGTTCGCCATGAAACCCAGCGGACAAAAAACGCCAGTGAATTTTTCCTTGATGTCGTGTATTTGCGAACCGGGATTTGATTATTCAGACTTAGTGATTGCCGACAAACAACTCTTGTCTGAGGTCGACAGCGAACACCACACATTGGTCGCCTCATTAATTAAAACCGCTAAGTTTGTTTATATTCGCTACAAAAATTACCAAGGTAAAATTGCCAACCGCCGTATTTTGCCGAAAAAACTTTGGTTCGGCGCTACTCGTTGGCACAGTGAAAAACAGTATTTATTAGACGCCTTAGATATGGACAAAAATCAACAACGCTCTTTTGCCATGAAAGATATTTTAGCCTGGAGTGATAAACCCTTAGAAAACGGCGATCTATAAAAATAGATTACGAGAAAAATCGCATTTTCTGTTTAGCGCCTTGGTGTTTTTGCAAATGATCAATGCGGTACAGCTCTAACGCGTTAGCGTAAAGCACGTCGTTTGCGTGAGCTTCGCCGAGTGCGTCAACGATAAGCGCGCAATCTTGATCGCAATACGCGGTGGGCGCGCGCGTAGACGGAAGATCAGTGCCAAAAATTAAACCCTTGGGATTGATCGAATAAAGATTAATAATGGCTGCTTTCGCGCTAAAGTCTAAGCGGCCAAAACCGGTGGCTTTTACGTAAACGCCTTGTTCGATTAAGTGCGTTATGTATTTAAAACCGGCTTCGCTCAATCCCAAATGATCAATGACGGCACAAGGTAAATCAGCAATGACGGTGGTTAATTCTGGTAGATCTTTGGAATCGATATAGAGTTCGGTGTGCCAGTTAGCGATGTCAAACACGCGATGGGCCAAGGTGGGTAAATATTCCAACACACCAGCGCCGGTGCGTTTAATGTTAAAACGAATGCCTCGCACACCGGCTTGCGCCAACGACACAATTTGCTCGTCACTCATTTGCTGATCAGCTTGAATCACCCCCACAAAACCATCACCCAGTTTTTTGAGTGTGTGTTCCATAAACGCGTAATCCGGCTGAAACGATCCCGACACCAAGGTGCCGCCCATCAAATCGTAATTCGACATGCGTTCCAGGTACTGCTCCACGGTATAGGGCTCTGGGGTGTATCCATGATTAGCCACTAATGGAAACTGGTTATCAATAATGTGAAAGTGCGCATCGTAAACCGTGGATTTCTTTTGCATGCGTGTGTACCAAAATAAACTTTGTCGTTAAATGGTGAATAGGAGCCTATAATTCATCAAACCGTAATATTTAGATTCTCTAAAAAACACATTTTTCCTTCTTAAGAATAGCACTTGAATTAAGGTTAATTGAGGCAACACCATTGAAACGTAATTCAGCTCACAATTTTGAACGTGCATCTTTTCTAATCTATAAAATAGGAAAACTTATTTGATGCAAAACGAAAAATTGGGTTAAGACACGTTAACGGTTTAAAAAATTAACCGTGTAAAAAACACAGTGAGAGAAAAATTCACAGGGATACGTTATAACGAAAAAGAAGGAATAAAGAGTACTGATCTTTTTGAGAACAAAATGGATTGATATATGGACTGATACAAAGGTTCTACGATAAAACGATTTAATACAAAACGATTTAGCACAAATCTATTTTAGACAGCATGGTAGAGGAAAATAAGCGAGAAGCTAAGAAAGGAACTAAGAGAGAAGCTAAAAGAGAAACTAGAGAAAAAGTAAAAAAACAATTAAGGAACGCCACTGTTATTAATGACGCCCCATTGATAAAAACACAGCTAAGAGCGTGGATAAAAGCCAAATATTTTTGAATTATGCTTCAACGGTTTTCGATCTTTTTGGCTTTCGCTGTTGTTTGGTTTGTTGTTTGCTGCTTTGCTCTGCCTGTTGCGGTTCTTCGCTGTGTTCCGATTGCGTCGCTTTCGGTTTTCGAATTAACGCGTAGGGAAGATAAAAAATTGGGAAAATTACCACGGAAAATAAAGTCACCATTCCAAACGCGGGACCAACACGACTGAATCCAATCTCCGGTAAAAACACACCTTCGTACAACATAATTAACCACGCTGGCCCCATAAACGCTGAGCCCGATTCAATATTGAATGGCGTGAGTAAAAACGCGGTTAATAACAGCAATAAAGGCACGCGCACTACCAAGGTTAAACCTCGGGTAATTCGCCAACCCACCAGTATCAACAAGGCCACGCCTACGGCGTAAACCGTCCAACCACTGAAATAATCCGCTTCGGTCATAATGAACCTTTTCTAATCCTTGTGTTATTCCTTTAGGAAGTTCTGATAAAACTCCGCTAAACCCACTTAACCACGCGCGTTTGCCAGTCGTCGAAGGCAACGTCGTTTTCAGACACGCATTTGCCTTTCACAGATCGCTTAAAGCGATGCACGGAGTTTTTATTGCCGCTGATTAAGTGGTGCCATTTTTCCAGTTTTCGGCCTTCGGCCAGTGTTCGATAGGCGCAACTGGTGGGCAGCCAATACATGTCTTTGACCGTTTCTGCCGAGAAGGTTTGGCACTCGGCCACTTTTTCTATGCGATTGGAATAATCGCTACACTGACAGGTTTCTAAATCCAACAGCTGGCAGGCCAAATCGGTGAAATAGAGCTCGTCGGTTTCGTCGTCGATCAGCTTGTGCAGGCAACATTTGCCGCAACCGTCACACAATTGCTCCCACTCGTCTTGGCTCATTTCGGCGAGTGTTTTCTCTTCCCAAAAACGCGGGCTTGGCTGCGGCGTGGCTGAACTCACGGTTGTTACCTATTGGCGATGTTTTTATAGTTTATTGAGCTTGCTGTTGGCTTTGTTCACTTCCTGCATGTATTCCTCTTTTTCTTGAGGCATTTGCAAGTAGTAACCGTTTTCGGTCATCGACGCTAATACCTTGTCGATATCGGCGTTGGCCAGTTCTCGCTCGGGGGTTAACACCAAGGTCATTGCGTGCACAGCTTTGCCGAACTTCTCCATTAAGGGTTCTGGCACACGGGTTAAACCGTCTTGTTTAACCACGTAAAGGTACATGTCGGAGATTTTTGAGCTTTTGTAAATATCGCAAATGGTTTTCATGTTTGTGTGCCTGCTTGCTGGTTCGTTCTTATCTGTCTGTATTTTTTACTTTTTCTATTACTTACTTTTTATTGCTTACTTTTTTATTACCACTAGGGTGGGCGCGTACGCTTAAAGATCAAAACAGTCTTTTGCGTAGGTCACCAACGGCTCAGCGATTACGTTAGCTCGCCAACCGTGTTTGAGTCGATCGCTCAATTCCAGGGTGTTTGAATACAAAATGGAACGTACCAAACGCTGCAATTCCTGTTTTTTCACCAAAATTTCAGGCGGCAAATTCAATTGTTCGGCCAGTTCATGCACGCACGAGCGCAAGGTTTTGGTCATGTCACCGGCTTGAGGTGGCAACGGTTTGGGCAGCCGCTGCGGAAAATCGACTTCGTTATCTTGCGCGTCACGAATCACATCCAACAGCGCTTTGCCGTCTTTTTTCAACACTTTGGCGTTAAGACCGCTAATGGTGGTTAGTTTGGCAAAATGCGGCGGCCGAAAACGCGCCATATCGTAAATGATTTGGTCTTTTAAGATGCGATTTCTCGGCACATTGCGCTCGCGCGCCTGGTGTTCTCGCCAAATGCACAGCGCTTTTAACACCGCCAAGCTGCGGGGGTTGAGCTTCCAGGCGAGTTTGATTTTTTTGTAATACTCTGGATCCACCGTGCCAATGGGCTGGTTTTGATCGAGCATGTCTTTGCAGTCTTCCAACACCCAATCGAGCATTTTACGCTCGGTGAGCCGATCCACCAATTTTTGATACACCACCAACAGGTGTTCAACGTCCAGCGCGGCGTAGCGCTTTTGCACGTCGGCCAGTGGTCGCAGTAACCAGTTAGAGCGCGTTGCGTCTTTGGGCAATTCGATGTCCATAAGCTCGCGCACCAAACTGGCGTAACCCAGGCTAAAGCCAAAACCGGCAAAAGCGGCGGCAATTTGGGTATCAAACACCGGGCGCGGCAAGACCTTGAAGCAACCTTGGAAGATTTCTAAATCTTCAGAGCACGCGTGCATCACCTTAACCACCTGCTCGTTGCACAGAAGCTCCGCCAACGCTTGATGCGCGCCGATGGACTGTGGGTCAATCAGGTAGGTTTTGGTGCCATCGTTGATCTGGATAAGGCCCGGTTCGGGGAAAAAGGTGTCGGTTCGGACAAATTCGGTGTCGATGGCAAGCGCAGGACACGTCGACCAATGGCGGCACAACACAGTCAGTGAGTCGGGGCATTCGACCCAGGTGTAATGAGGATTATCAATCACGAGAATAACTTATATTTTTCGGTTAACTACAAAATACAATCACGATACGGTCATTCTACTCGTGTTCGACTGCTAATAGCGTGAGCTAGTGTGCCTCCGTCAAGATACTCAAGTTCACCACCGAGCGGCACACCTTGAGCAAGCTTAGAGACTAAAATGTTGTGACTTTTGGCGATTTCAGAAATGTAGTGCGCTGTGGCCTCGCCTTCTACCGTAGAGTTTGTGGCCAACACCACTTCTTTGATGTCGCCGCCGGAGAATCGAGATTCGAGCAAATCGAGGCCCAAATCGGACGGGCCAATGCCATCAATAGGGGATAAATGACCGTGAAGGACAAAGTAAAACCCTTGATAAGCACCGGACTGCTCAAAAATAATGATGTCTGAGGGGTTTTCCACCACACACACCACAGAGCTGTCGCGGCGCGGGTTGGCGCAAATGCGACACAGCGACTGCTCGGTGAGGGTTTGGCAACAATCGCACCGACCCACGCCCTCTACTGCATCAGTTAGCGCCTGAGCGAGCTTGGTGGCGCCCTCTTTGTCGCGCTCTAACAGATGAAACGCCATGCGCTGAGCCGATTTTGGGCCAACGCCAGGCAATACTCGAAAAGCCTGCATCAGCTCATCAATCAAAGGACTGTACAATTCTTCTTCCTCTTACCTCGGCTCAGAGTGCGTGGCTCTCTGAAGAGTTATCATCAAAACGGCATTTTAAAGCCAGGCGGCATTTGGAAACCGGAGGTCAAGTTGCCCATTTTTTCTTGGTTGGCCTGCTCAACTTTGCGAACCGCGTCGTTCACTGCCGCCGCCAGTAGATCTTCGAGAATTTCTCGATCCTCAGACATCAACGCCGGATCAATAGAGACCGAGCGCACATCGTGACGGCCAGTCATTACGACTTTGATTAGGCCCGCGCCAGACTCACCTGTTACCTCAGCATTGGCAAGCTCTTCCTGCATTTTTTGCATATTTGCCTGCATTTCTTGAGCTTGTTTCATTAAATCGCCAAGACCGTTCATGAAGTTACCTTTTTGTTGTTCTGTTTTAACGTTGACTAAGAATATTGGGGTTTTCTGGCCTAAGCCAAGGGTTCAATTTTTTCAGGATCAATCACGACCGCAAACTGGTTCACCAACTGTTGCACCAAGGGATCAGACTGCACCAAGTGCACGGCTTCTTGATGACGCTCACGCTTAATGCGCGTGGCGCGAATGGCCGGGGTTTCACTGGTGACATCACCAAGGGTGACATCCACACCCACCGAATGGCCGAAGTATTCGCTCAAAATACCCGCGAATCGCTCGGGGTGGCTGTCGGAATACAGTGTTGCATTCGACTTATCCAACAGGAAGTGCAGCTGCTGCTCATCACGCCCCAGATAAACACAGTTTGAAACAGTACTCTGCAAAATGCCATTGACGTTAAGTTGCAGGTACACATCCAACCAGTTTTCTGGGCTTAGCTGATCCAGGCTTAACGCTGGAACCGAAGGTTCTGCGACTACCGCCGCTTGCGGTACTGAATCAGATACTGGCCCAGAATCAGAGATGGGAGCAGAGGTGGGAGCAGAAATCGGAGGACTCGGAGCTTGCGCCTGATTGACGTGCGAATTGCTGCCTTGGGACTGCCGCGCTTCGGCTTCCTCAGTGATGGATTCAAACAGGGATTTCTTTTTATCCTGTGGCGCTGGTGGAGCCGGTTTGTTCACCTCAGCGCGAGGCTGTGCGGGTGCGCTCTCAACCATACTGCGCCGATTGGCAGCGCCAGCTTCTGGGTAATCCGCCACTTGCGAGGCGTATTCGTCGTACTCCGAAGGAACATCATCAATCGGAGGCGCTGGTGGCCTAGCCGGTTGCTGTTGCTGTGGTGTTAACTGAGACGTTCTCGCTGGAGGCGGCTCAGGTCGATTTGCGTTCTGTGCAGCGCTAGGTTCTTGAGCTACAGGCTCTTGGGTTAAAAGTTCTTGAACGGGAGATTTAACCGTAGATTGTGGCGCGACTGGCGTTTCGGCCATCGATTGTTTAGCTACTGATGGCTGCGAAGACGCTTGTTGGGTTACTTGAGCCTGTTCCGCTTTTGGCGCTTGTTCAACTGCCGGCGCTTGCTCTACAACAGGCTTGATCGGCGAATTGATAGCAGGCTTAGCTGCGGACTCAGCACTGGCAGGTTTGGAAACCACAGGCTCGGCGGCTGTTTTTGCCACTGGTGCGGGTACGGGCGCAGATGCGGCCGATTCTTTATTGGTCTGAGTTGCAGGCGCTACCGGTGCTGCGCTCTGACTCACCGGACCACCGGAGTGGGTATTCACCGTCGTATTTGACGTTGGCAACTGGCCCTTCGGTGGCGATACCACGCCCTGAGGCTTAAAGGCCAACATACGCAAGAGCGTCATTTCAAAGCCGCTTCTTGGGTCGGGGTTTAACGGCAAATCTCGGCGGCCGTGCAAGGCAATTTGGTAAAACAACTGCACATCTTCGGAAGCTATTTTCTCAGCCAACGCAATCACTTGATCGCGATCACCCAAGCTGTTATCCAACGCTTGTGGCGCAACCTGGGCCAATGCCACTCGATGCAGCACTGAAATCACTTCGGCCAGTGCTGCCGCGTAATCGGGGGATTGTTCCGACATTTCAGCCACAGCGTTGAGCACAGCAACACTGTCGAGTTGCGATAGGGATTCGAGAATGTCGTAGACGTGGCTGCGATCAATCGTGCCGAGCATGGCACTGACTTCTTGTTCATTCACCGAGCCGTTGCCAAAGGCGATGGCTTGATCGGTCAGGCTCAAGGCGTCACGCATACTGCCATCAGCGGCGCGCGCTAATTGCCACAACGCGGTTTCTTCGGTGGGAATCGATTCTTCGGCCAGAACATTGGTTAAGTGACCAACAATGCGCTCCTGGCTCATATTCTTTAAATGAAATTGCAGGCAGCGCGACAAAATGGTGACCGGCAGTTTTTGCGGATCGGTCGTCGCCAGCAAAAACTTCACGTGCGGTGGTGGCTCTTCCAAGGTTTTTAACAGCGCGTTAAAACTGTGGCCAGAGAGCATGTGCACTTCATCGATCAAATAGACTTTATAGCGACCACGAGTCGGCGCATATTGCACGTTTTCGAGCAGTTCGCGAGTGTCTTCCACTTTGGTTCGCGACGCCGCATCGACCTCGATCAAATCCACAAATCGACCTTCGGCAATTTCGGTACAAGCCGAACATTGACCGCACGGGTTGGAACTCACCCCCACTTCACAGTTGAGGCATTTTGCCAAAATTCGCGCGATGGTAGTTTTGCCGACACCGCGAGTGCCGGTAAAGAGATACGCGTGATGAAGGCGATTGTGATCGAGTGCATTAATTAAGGCGCGCAGTACGTGCTCTTGCCCAACCATTTCATGGAAGTTACCCGGGCGCCATTTGCGAGCTAAGACTTGATAACTCATGTTTGTATTTAGGAATTCCCTAATTGTGTTTGCCTGGATTTAAAAGCTCAAAAACCGACCAACCAACGAAACTGTCCACTTTGATCAAAACCAGACCAAAGGGCTAAAAAGCCGCTTAGTGTACCACACACCGAGTTTGTAATGAGAGATTCGCGTCGGGGTGAACACCTAGGGCCTGTTCACACTAATTTAACCGCACCTGTCGCCCCTAAAACGCGTCAGTCTAGGCGTGAGGAGTGCGGTTTAGCGCGCTAAATAAGCGACGAACAACAACGAATGGCGTGTTTTAGGGGCGACCCTAGGGGCTCGGCGTATTTTTCCCGTATTTCGTGTTGCAGCTCGTTCATTTGGAACAACCAAATCACACTCACTGCGCCTAAAATACGAAAAAAATACACTCCAGCAGGTGTGATTAAATTAGTGTGAACAGGCCCTAGATATTCGAAGTATGAACGCGGCGGCCTATTACGCATTAGAAATAAAAACCCGTCCGTTAAAGAATCCACACACGGCGTGTTAATTCGTGCAGAAGTACGACCAATAAAAAATATCAAAAAATAAATAACAATCGTTCAATATGATAAGGTTGCTTGCAAAAATACCCATACAAACGATTTATCTCGAAGTTATTTATGGGAAAGGTCACTTATGGAAAAGGTTATTTAAAGGAACAGTCATTTATGGGAACGATGAAAAATTGGAACGTTAACAAGACTGTCGTCAATCAATCGGTAAACGCCGACAACGCTTATGTCATTGAAAACGTAGCCACCGACAGCCCCGCCCATAATATTGGCATTGAGCCGGGCGATTTATTAATCAGCGTTAACGGTAAAAACGACCTTAACCAAGTCGATATAGACACGACTCTGGTTCATCGCAAAGCCATTGTTTATCGCATTTTCTCGCAACGGGAGAATAATTTAGTTGATATCAACATCGACCCGATTCCATTGGGAATCAGTGTTGCTCCTAATTCAACGTTAATTGTGAATCAGTATAAATCGAGAGACTTTCCCGGTTGGGAAGGTATGCGAATCTTGTGGAATCGAGGCGATTGGCAACAACTCAAAATAGCCAGCGAACAAATTTACTCGTCGGGATTTTTCACCCGGTTAGTCCGTAATTTTTCCGCCGATCACAAGAAAAACGCGGGCATGCTATATCTCGGCGCTGCGCTTATCGAAACAAGCTCATCCCAAGAAGGCTGGCAGTTAATTTCAGAATTTTTACAGCACTACAGCCATCAATACGAAACCCTTGAAACCGCCATCGGACAATATTACGCGCTGCAATACTTACCGTCGACAAGCGATAACCAAGAAGCTTTAATCAGCACATTAAGTCAGCTTCGAAAAAATAACGGTAACGAACTGGAGCGTATTAATTCGATATTGGCCAAACACGGCATTGATGCCAGCGATGACCGCTACCCGTGGTTGGGCCAACAGTTTGTTAAAAAATACTACCTTCGCTGTCCAGCGCTTGACCATCACATTTCTTTGGCCGAGCAACTCAATGCTATGGACGACAACGCCCTTCAGCCGGTCTGTGTTATGCCAGGCTATCGAGGCAATTATCCATACAACAGCGCGCTGGGAATTTACGGCAGTATGTACCGATACTTAGGCGATAGACTGTTACCTTTGCACGTGATCGTTGACGACGCAGATACCGAAGGACAAGATTATTGGCGCTACTCTAACGAAGACGTACTCAAAAAAAATAACATTCCATTTTATGTATTAATCGACGAAGAAAGAGATATTGCTTCACGACTAGAACTGAATTTTTCTCCGGTTTTTTATTTACTGAATAAAGACGGAAACATTGTTTACGAAGGCGAACTAAACAGCGCGAGTATTTATTGGAATATTTTTAACGGTTAAAAAACAAAATGAATAAAACAATGCACATAATCTTTTATCGAGCAGTTCCATGTCTGTTGGCTTTGCTTATTTCTGCATGTTCAAGCCAGCCGACCAATAACGACTTTCAATTTCGAACCAGCAAAGAATCATTAAACGAAGCCCGAAAAAACTTTCGCCGTTCTGACAATAATTTTTTAGCGATCTTATTAGTCGATCACAACGGCAAAGTGGTTAAAGTAAAAAAACTCGGCAGCAAGTTAGATGACACGCGCAAAGATTTAAAAGTTGTCAAAGAATTGTACAACGTACAATTTGCTGCGGTACAACCGAGCGCTCAGGAATATCGGGAATTCATTTTGCCGTACACGGTGGGAATATCGAGCAGCCGCAGCGCAACAGAAACCACACTGAATGCGTATGAGCCGCAAGATCTATTGGACGAAGGGCTTCGTTGGTAAATTATCAGTCTTTAAAACCGCTGATCAATTCAGCCAAACTGGAGAGATCGTCAGCAATTATGGTTGGCTGATCTCCCCAGGGGTCCAAGATTTGTTTTTTGGTTCGATTGACCCAAACCGTATTAAAACCACTGTTCAGTGCACCCAGAACATCAAAATTATTGCTTGAGATTAACCATGTGTTTTCTGCCGTCGATTGCGTTTGCGACAAAAAATACTCGTACACTTTTGGATTGGGCTTAAACGTTTTTAAATCGTCAACACTCACCACGCCATCAAAGTATTGATCGATCTTCGCGTGGACTAATAAATTTTCTACCGATTCTTGCAAACCATTCGAAAACGCATAAACCGCAAACTGCTCTTTCGACAATCGACTTAAACCGGTAATAACATCATCAAAGGCGGGCAATACTTTGTATATAGATAAGAGCGCAGTTTTTTGTTGGTCGGTTAGCTGAGTATTAAAAAACGCGTCGCAGTAATCCAACGCCTGTTGGGTACAAATACCAAAATGCTGGTAAGATTCCATCAAGCCTTTGCGAAAACTGTATTCCAACTGTTTTTCTCGCCAAAGATTGGAAAACGCCAACGCCTGATCACCGATTAGATTTTGCAACTCAAGCAAAACCCCTTGAGTGTTAATAAGCGTACCGTAAACATCGAAAGCGAGTGTTGTTTTCATCGTAAACTCAAATAATTTGTGGTTGATGGAATCTGAGTGTATTAAAAGCTTCTGAGTGCATTAGAAACTATAAAATATTACAGGCAATTACTTTTCTGCCGTATCTAACACTAACTCGTAAGTACCATCGCGAAGCCGGGCTCGAAAGCCGCAGTAGCTTCGGCAATCACCAGTAAACTTAGCGTGTAGTGTATCTTCTTGTATTAAAAAATTAACTTCGCAATTGCCCTCTTTGGCAACGTGTTTTTCTCCATCCCAATAAGACTTAGTATTCCACCAACAGGTGTGGTAATTACCCCCAACCGAAGTAATATCAATATTGAAGCTATTATTACCCACAGGACAAAGATCAAACTGAGCCTCATCTCCCAGCCTGAACTTTTGAAAGTTCTCTTTACACTGATATTCAGCAGACGGCTCATCGGCCATAGCAGAAAATGAAACAACAACTAATAATGCAGTAAAGAAGACCTTCATTTTTCCCCCAGGTTACGTGTTATGAACGATTGCAAATTAACAATTATTATAACATGAGCGTTCAAGACAAAGCCTAGCAATGTTAATCTCTTGATTTATGGCTAATGATAGTTTTTCCACAAAAGATGCAAGACCAACAATAGCATCGATCGTAAAAGTATTTCAGCGAAGATTCACTATTCAACACAAAAAACTTAAGCAACACCTGACACATAACCATTAAAACAAATGCGTTGGGTTTTCACATAAATTATTCATTCACTAATCAAATCTACCGCCCTGATATTCAAAGTAACCTGATAATCAATGCTTTGATTTCAAAGGCTGATTTACAAAGTTTAATCACTTATTGAGCCATAAAAATCGGTTAAAAAGATAACACTTGCATCACAATCAACATCAAACTATATTTACGTAAGTACTTACGTAAATATTTAAGGAAACCTTATGTCATTCTTCGCAATCGCAGGCCAAATGGCGCTTGGCAGCCGTTTACGGCAACTTGCCGAGGTTGTTACTAACGATGCACAAAAGATTTACGACCTGTACGGCGTAGACATTGATGCCCGCTGGTTTCCAGTCCTTTTTATGTTGCTGCAAAAAGACAGTGCCAGCATCAGCGAACTGGCAGAAGACATCGGTCAAACTCACGCTTCCATAAGTCAAATCGTGAAAGAGATGACCAAACGCGGCCTGATTAAAAGTGGAAAATCCAAGCACGACGCCCGCGTTACCGTGGTTTCGCTTACACCCAAAGCCCGAAAAATGTCGGACGATTTAACAACCCAATGTAGCGACATCAACAGCGCATTAAACGATGTATTTAAGAGTATTAACTGTAATTTGTGGAATGATTTAAATGCTTTTGGCTACGAACTAAATCGCAAAAGTTTGTACGAGCGCGTAAAAACAATTCATAGCCAAAATAAACAAGCGAATATCTCGATTGTAGATTTTAACGCAGATTACCAAGATGCCTACAAAGCGCTGAATGAGGCGTGGATAACTCAGCATTTTAAATTGGAAGAAGCCGACAGAATTGCTCTAGAAAATCCATTTGAATACATAATCAATAAAGGCGGCTACATTGCTATTGCCCTATTTAACGATCAACCCATAGGAACTTGCGCCTTATTAAAAATGGACGATTCGTGTTTTGAACTCGCCAAAATGACGGTTTCCGATTCATATCGCGGTTACGGGGTTGGGCTTATGTTGGGAAACTGCGTTATTGAAAAAGCAAAAACATTAGGCGCAAAACGTATTTATTTAGAAAGTAATTCTGCATTAACACCCGCGCTTGAATTGTATCGAAAACTCGGTTTTAAACGCGTAAGTGGTTACAGCTCGCCTTATCAGCGTTGCGATGTACAAATGGAATTGTTTTTGGGTTGTGATTAACATTAAAGCAGAATATTTTCATTAACGACTGCATTCATCCACATCAAATTTTAACTGAATCGACTAACATTAGATTTTCCAGGGTAAAATCTCTGTCGGCAAAAAACAAACAATTATCGGCGATCCAATATTTTTCTCCAGGCTAATTCGCCATTCCACATTTCCAGACCAATTTCATTATCAGGCGTACCTATTGGGAAAAATGTAATGCGCTTTTAAATGCATAAAATGCACTTCCATCCTAAAGCAAACGACGCAAATCTGAGATAAACTCACCTGAAAAAACTCTAAACTCTTACTCAATTCAGGAAAAATTATCAGACAGAGGATTATTTGATATTAAAAGTAATTTATTGATGTACCTAGACCAGTATATTTTAATAAATAAACTTAGTTTAAGCTTTTACAGCGCGACCAAACATTAATAAATCCATATATATGATAAATCAGTTTTTTAAATCATTGAAAGCCAATTGTAAAATCAAAGTAGTTAATTTAGAAGCATGAAAATAATATAGTCACTTTCGGTAACGGTTAACAAACAGCATGAACTACAACATATAAAATTGCAAAATTTACACACAATGATAACGAAGTCTCATTAACAAAACCAAATGGCATTGAAATCATCTATATAAATAATTTTTTAATGATAAAATCATCGACCAATCTAGATATACAATGAGAATATTATAGAAAAAACAGCCTGACCAAAACCTTTCTATAACATCACCTAACTCCAATACATTTTAATTTAGGAAGACAATAAAAAATTAAAATTAAAGCAGATAATTAGCATAGCCCTATCAATAATTTTTATATTCAATGCAATCGTAAAACCTGAAAAAACGCGAGCAATTCCATTAAAAATGTAAAACATATAATATAAAAACTACGATCGAATCAATTAATAGTAAAACAATTCTTTAACGCTCTATAGAATTATAAAAATTAATCGTGATTAAAGAAAGTCAACGCAATCAATATTCACTGTGTTTACACATTTTATAGCACGCAACCAAACTAGATTACTGCCACTTAACTTAGGAGATCACTATGCCAAGGAAACCAGCGACACGCCTAGGTGATATGGGTTCAAACCACGGCGCATGGCACCCAAGCCCAGTGATACAAGGCAGCGGCGATGTTATGATTAATGGTATTCCCGCTGCTCGCAAGGGTGATGCACTTGCCCCTCATGTAAAACCCAAAAGTCCACCTCACCCGCGATCAATATCAAAAGGCTCTGCCACCGTATTTATCAACAATCAACCCGCGGTTCGAATGGGCGATGCTATCGGTTGTGGCGGAACTCTTATGGCCGGATCAGCCAATGTTTTTATTGGTGATCAAGGGCCTGCCGTTGAGCTTGAGTCAGAGGAAATTCCTGAAACCAACACGTTCGCCCTGCGATTTGTACTTCAAGACGCACTGGGAAATCCAGTCAAAGGAATGGACTATCGAGTGGTTCCCGAAGGCCAGTCTATCTATGAAGATTGGCACTTACCCGACGATGTATCAGGTACGGATGGTACCACAGCGGTGGTGTCAACTACTGAGGGTGAGAAGCTTGAGTATCAATTAGTGTGGCCGAAAATCAATACCGATAAAGCCGTTGCTTATGTCAATTCCAAAAAAACGTAACCTTCTAGAGCCTGTTAACTGAAAAAGAATCAAGGAACATTTGCATGGCAAGTCCAGAGGCCACTGCGGGCATTAACAACGAAACCGATAAAATCGAGCCCGTAGAAATCACGTGTAAAACCTATTGGTCGAAAGCGCAAGAGTTTTCCATCATACGTATGAGTGAGCGAGTGGGGTTTAATGAATATGACCTCGTTGATTGGTATGAGATTCGCGCAAAGCGTATTGCTGCAACTTATGCACGCTTTTACTTAGAAACCGAAGATGGTGGCGACCCCAGTAAACTCGGCCGCTACTATTGGATGGCGCTGGGAGCCTTTGCCAGTAAAACCGTGGGCTGTATTCTTGGTAGTGTAAGTGTGATACTCAATGACATCCATGGTCGCTTCAGCTCCGAAGAAGTTGCAGACGGACTGGGTAAAGGCAATCTATGGCTGTTTATGGATATCAGTGCTCCACATTGGTTTTATAACCATTACCCTGAGAATTTTTTTAATGGAATGGCCTGCGTTAACAGCAGAGACGCCAAAAACCTGGAACCACCGATTCAAACGGTGGTAGATAGCATGCCTTGGTCCGAGAAATCACTGCCTATCATCAACAATATGGCGATCTCCGGAAGTTTAAAAAAAGGATTTGAGTATGTTGTAGAAATTGAAATAGCGACAGACGATCAAGTCAAGAGGGATTTACAATTGAAGCATTTGTTAGAGATTGCCAATCACGAGCAAGGCGTTATCTTACAGCCGCTTATTTATGAACATCCCGAGTTTGCGAAATGGTCTCGATGGCAAAGAGAGCTCAAATCTAGGTCGATGGAAGCTAAAGCCTACGCAGAAGAAAGATTAAGTAATCCTTGGAACGCCCTCACCCTGAGGCGTGACCTTTACCTGTATATTGGATCCTCTTTATTAACTATGACCATCCCATCTTTCGAATTGGTGTTTTCACACGCCTGCGAAATAGACGATGGCGAATTTAAATCCATCGCCCCTGACGATATGCAGGTTGAAAACTTCCGGAGCAGGATGGATTGGATAGAAAAAGCAGCAAAACAGTTTCATCGTCTCATGGGAGAAAAGCCGGAGTATATGCACAGCGAATTACAACATATGGCAGGCTGGGTGAATGCAAGAGACAAGTGGTTACCAACCCGAGACATTAATGAATGAAATACGCATTGATACTGGCGGCGATAATCGTAGCTGCACTTATATTACTGTTTGTATTTTATAGCCAACCCAAAGCACAAGGTACGCCTTCAATGCCCATTGCCCAAGCCGTTATTGAACTGAATATGTCGCCAGAGAAATTCGCCACGGTCAACCAAGTGGACCTAAAACGCGGAGTTAATCGCCAACCGGCAGGGTTGGATTTTTACAGCGTTGAATGGCCAAGCACCCCTGGTGGACAGGTGTTTTTAGAACACGGCCCTTATAGTTTTGCCTTTCCTAATACACTTAGAGTGACCGGCACCTATGATCGAGCCAGTCCTCGTAAAGGGCTTTTTATTTTTGACATTAGCGGCGGTATGACCTCACAGAGTGATATTTATCACGACGAAGCGCGGCTACGCTTTTTAGAGTTTTTAGCCATGCTAAAGCAAAAGGGTTGGCAACGATTTATTGGTCTCGGAGACCCTCGTTTAACCGCCCATCAAGCCCTTCAATACGCCTTGTTAAAAAAACCGGGCAGAAGCATACCCACCAATGTTTTATACAGCCTACCTATCGATGCCGAGATAGACCTCAACACGTGGATGCAGATAGAAGACAATGATTGGCGGATGTACGCTGGTGACGCCATTATGAAAATAGGCTTTCGCCGAGATACAAGCCGACTGGACCTAGACAAACCTTCCGATTACTTCTTTACGTACGAAATTTATAATCGACAGCAGCTTATTATGAATCAGCTGTCATCTGAGGAGAGAAAACAAGCAGCGCAAATCTGGCCGGAACGAAAACTGGAATTGGAAGAAAAAAGACTGCAAAAAGAAGCCTTGCTCGAATTACAAGGCTACCACATCGATAAATCCTACGTTGATCCAGTATTAGAGCTAGAGTAGTTGTCATTACCAAATTATTAAACGTTATACGTTTAATGATTACCTTCTGATTAAATCAAGGACGAATTAATCAGAAACTCCTAACTAGCCCCAATCGATTATTTATTCATGACTAAAAGGCAACACCTATTAGAGTAAGAATTATTGAATGAAGTTTCCCTTAATTCTAATAACGCTATTAATGGGTTGCGTTACTTTATTATCAGTCATTTTTACCCACCCTAAAGCGCACAGTACGTCTTCAATGCCCACTGCCCAAGCCGTTATTGAACTGAATATGTCGCCGGAGAAATTCACCACAGTCAACCAAGTGGATCTAAAACATGGTATAGATCTTCAGCCAGTAGGTTTGGATTTTTACAGTGTTGATTGGCCCAGCACTGCCCGTGGGCAGGTGTTTTTAGAACACGGCCCTTACAGTTTTGCCTTTCCAAACACACTTGGTGTTACAGGTACCTATGACAGGTCCATTCCCAAAAAAGGTTTATACGTTTTTCACATTAACGGAGGTATGGCCACACAGAGTGATATTTATCACGACGAAGCACGGCTACGCTTTTTAGAGTTTTTAGCCATGTTAAAGCAAAAGGGCTGGCGAACTTTCATTAACCTTGAAGATCCGCGCCTACCAACCCATCAAGCCCTTCATTACGCGCTGCAAGGAGATAACATTTTATACAGCTTACCTATCGATGCTGAGATTGACCTAAATACATGGATGCAAATAAAAGCTAACGATTGGCGAATGTACGCCGGTGACGCCATTTTGAAAATAGGCTTTCGCCGAGATACAAGCCGACTGGACCTAGACAAACCTTCCGCGTATTTGTTTTCGTATGAAATTTATAATCGGCAGCAACTTATTATGAATCAGCTGTCATCTGAGGAGAGAAAAAACGCAGCGCAAATCTGGCCGGAACGAAAACTGGAATTGGAAGAAAAACGATTGCAAAAAGAAGCACTGCTCGAATTACAAGGCTACCACATTGATCGATCCTATATTGGCCCGGAGTTAAATCTAAAACCAAGCTTGGATTGACGGAGAAATATTATAAACCCAAAGTTAACCTGTTAACTTTCCCTCTGCGCAAAGTTCATCTCCAACAGACACTTACGAATTTTACTTTTTAAAAAAATAATTCGACCACACTCGTAAGCGCCAAACATTCTCAACATAAGCTCGCCCCTACTGCAATTGCACTGCCTATAATTAATGGCTTCTTTCGTAAAAAATTCTTAAACCTAACCAAGACAACAATGCAGACAATATGCGTTAAGCAATGTGCGGATTAAGCCATAACCATAACCATCAACATTTATCAGATAACTTACTGAGCATTATTAAACTCAGAATCGATTCAACCCTAGGAAAACTTACCTGTTATTTCTACAAAAATGCATTTCTAAAAACTGAAAAAGTAATCTCAGAGTTTACAATTAAAAAATATTTTACAACACAGATCATTAACACCTCCAAAAAATTATGTAGAATTCCCATTACAAAAACTCAACAATTAAATTCAAATCCAGACAACACACCAAATAAAAGGAAGGGAATTATGCTCGTAAAAATTAAATTAAAATTGGTTATTATTACCAGCATTTTTATTATTTTTGCAGCCGGGCAGGCCAATGCAACCTCCTGCAGAATTATGCAAAAGCATTCAAATTTTTATGAAGAAATAGGAAAAGTCGAAAACGGCACAGTAAAAATAAAATATTCCAACTTTTACGAAGAAGTTGGACGCATTAGAAACGGTTATATTGAAGTTAAACACTCAAACTTTTATGACGACGTTGGCCGAGTGAGCAGAGGCGCAATCGAGAAAAAATACTCAAACTTTTATGAAGAATTTGGCCGTGTCTATGGCGATAAAATTGAGCAAAAGCACTCTAACTTTTATGAAGAGCTCGGCAAAGCTGACGGCAACTGTACTGATGAAGAGGTCGGCGCAGGAGCAGTGTTATTAAAATTGCTTCCTTTTGACAACCTTGAACTTCCTTACTAACGTTACTCATCTATCAACGAAAGATACAGAATTAAAGATTAGATGAAAAATTAAAAGCTTAGATCCAAATATAAGGACCTAAGCTTTTATAACGATGAACAAAACTTATTTTAAACTCCCAAAAACTTAGGCTGAATAAGCTACTCTCAATTCCTCAGCAATAATCTTGCACGCTTTTTCAATAACCTCTTTGGGCTGGCAATAACTTAACCGTATGCATTGGTGTTTATGAGGCCAGCCATCGTCAATGGCGATAAAAAAGTGATGACCAGAAAGCACCAACACACCTTTTTCTTTTAAGCGTAAATACAATTCTTCACTGGGAATTGGCAAATCTTCACACCAAAGCCAAAGGAAAAATGCGCCTTCTGGCACATGCACTTTAATGGGTAAATCAGCGCACGTTTCTTTGACAATATTAAGTGCAGTATCGCAGGCTGAGCGATAAAATGGTTGAATGATATTACTGCTAATTTCAGCAATTTTATCGTTTTGGAACCATTGTTTGGTGACAGCCGGGCCCATACTACCGGCAGCGAGGTTGATTGCCGTGTTGGCTTTTGCAAAAGCGTCGATCACTTCCGGTTTTGCTACAACAATTCCAGTTCTAGCACCCGGCAAACCGAGCTTTGATAAACTCAACACCAAAATGGTGTTATCGTCGAAATTTACCGTTGCATCATTAAAAATAACGCCAGGAAACGGCAACCCGTATGCCCCATCGATAATCAATGGAATGTTTTCAGATTTTGCCAAGGCACTGAGTTTGTCGAGTTCGGCGTCTGAGATAACGTTACTGCTGGGGTTATTCGGTCTTGAAATGCACAACGCGCCAGTAACAGATGATTCATACCCAGATTTCTCATCCAATAAACGTGCGGCCAGCGCGTTAAAATCAATGTGATATTTAAAAGCGTGCTCGTCAATAACCTCTATTTTAGGCTTGCAAGATTTAAAGAAATTATCGCTTAAACCCGCGCCAGAATACCCAATGTATTCAGGCGACAGTGGCAGTGTAATATGACGATTAGGTTCGCCATCGAATTCACCGGCAAACATATTAAATAAAGTAAAAAAGGCAGCTTGACTGCCATTAGTTACGGCAACGTTGTCGGAACTGATTTTCCATCCGCACTGTCGATTTAAATACGCGGCAACAGCATCGAGGAATTCAGGATCCCCCTGCGGTGATTGATAATTGGTGCACAACTCACCCATACCATTCGGTGAAGACAACAAGCTGTCGTAAGCCTCTAGTAACTGCGATTTAATTTCCGGAATTTGAGCTGGATTACCACCGCCTAAAAACAACATATCTGGATTGGTGGTTAACGCTTTACCTAAATCGTCCATCAACGAATAGGTTCCAGATTCAGCACAAAAACGCTTCCCAAAATTTGATAACTTCATTGACCTGCATATACTCTTGCGTTTACGCAGCTGGTAAGCAGCTTGCGTATGTAATTCATATTAAAAATGTTGAAAACGGAATTTTCTGAGTTTAAAAAATCCCGCTCATTGTGTTCACGGTAAAATGCGCTTACTTAATTACACAGACTTATAAATACTCAGACTTATAATTGCACTAACTTAATAGCAGCGCTCAATAATTTTAAAATTTATTTTATACTCACAATATTTTTTGATTCCGCTGACGAAAACAATGTTGCCAATGTAATATCTAATTTGGTACCAACGGTTTGATCGCACTCGCGAATTCGATCAAATAACGTGGTAGTCCAAGCCGGTTGATTACTGGAATTAACCGGTTTTGGCAAAATGCGATAATCGTCCACAGCTCTGAGTAAATCTTCTAACGTGTAAGCATTAAGGTCGCGGATAATAACAAATCCGCCGGTTTGTGTTTCAGTAATCACGCGAGATTTTGCCAACATAATACGCAAGCGAAACCACTGTTCTGGGTATATTCCCAGGGCGATTAAGTCTTTCTCTCGTGTCACTCGACCATTTGCCTGAGCTTGATGCATGGTATTTAAAGCCAGGACCGCCGCGATACTGTCAGGATAGCCTTTGCTTTTTACTTCGGCTCTTAAATGACTGAGTGATCGAACCAATACGGCACCGCTCAACACAAGCACCCAAAGTACGTAGGTCCAAAGTAGAAATAACGGCACAATGGCAAAGGCGCCGTAAATCAATTGATAGCTGGTTTTGGCAACCAACACACCAAAAATGTCTTTTGCCAATTCAAAGCACAGAGCCGTCAGGGCTCCACCAATAAAGGCATCTTTAATGGGTACTCGACAGTTCGGCACGGCCGCATAAAACAAGGTGAAAACACCGGTACTGAGCAACCAGGGTAAATATTGCAATACAAGCGGGAAAACACCGATGGGGTCGTACTCGTCAACCATGAGTTTTTTCGACAGCAAATACGTACTCATCGCCAAACCGCCACCCATGAGTAAAGGTCCTAAACTGAGCACGGCCCAATACAACAAAAAGTTCGCGACACCGGAGCGACCACGGGTAACGCCCCAAATGGCGTTAAAGTTTTTCTCGATGGTTTTTAGAGTCAAGTAGGCAGTGACAATCAACATAGCGACACCAGGCAAGGTTAAGCCACGGGCTTTGTTGGTGAAATCGCTTAGGTATTCTTGCAACGCTTGCCCCGAGGAAGGCACAAGGTTTTCAAAGATAAAATCTTGAATTTGAGTTTCCATTCCCTGCAGAGAAGGAATAATAGAAAGCATCGCATAAACCACCGTTAACATCGGCACCAGTGAAAATAACGACACGTAGGTTAACGCTGCGGCACTGCGCTGGCAGTTTTTGGCCATAAATTGACGATAAACTTCCAGGGAAAGTTTTATAAGATATTTTGCCGCCGATTGCAGTCCCTGTTTTACATCCGCTACTTTATCGTTCACCTGATTCTATTCCTATTATTACCCATACTTAGGGCCTGTAGATTAAATGGGCTCTCGCATTCCATAAACTATGGTTTGATTTAAAACAAGCCGACTGATCGAGCTTAGGGCCTATCAACATTTATTGAAACAATTGGCGCCTCTGGATAGCACTTTTTACGATTGAGATCGATCAGTTCTAAAATTTTAGCAACCCCTACCAAAATGTTTTAAAAAATAAGGATTTCTATCCTCTACCTTAATTGTGAAAAGCAACGGTAATCGGTAAGCTTATTTTTGTACTTGAAGGATAATTTCGTGGATTATTTTTCGATCAGCATACTTATTTAACCCAGCTTTTACGCAACGCACAGACGGTTTTATCGAGTGTAAAAATTAAAAGCCAATTTATGATCACCGCAAATGGTAACCACGTTTGCTGGGGTAATCCCAAAAATTAGTACACACAGGCTCTAGCCAATTAACTGTTTTGACCACAAAATTACGCCTTTGAAAATAAACTGTTTGGGTAAGCCTGCAAATCATGAAGATCTACCATAATCCACGTTGTTCTAAATCTCGCGAAACTCTAAAACTCATTCAAGCTGCTGGTGTAGAGCCTGAAATTGTACTCTATTTGCAGGAGCCACCAAATAAAGCAGAACTTGAGTCTGTGTTGTCAAAACTTGGCATTAGCGCGCGACAACTGCTGCGCAAAGGCGAAGATGCCTATAAAGACAATAACCTTGCTGATGAAAATTTAACAGAGTCCCAACTCGTTGAATTTATGATCAAATATCCCAAGCTCATCGAACGCCCCATTGTGGTTAAAGGTGAGCAAGCGGTGTTAGGCCGCCCTCCTGAAAACGTAACAGCATTGCTGTGATTTAAGGAATGCATCGCACCTTGCTGTTAACCCATATGTGACAAGCCATGGAAAATGTAATGAAACCTTACGTATTGATTCTCTATTACAGCCGTAATGGCGCTACACAGGACATGGCAATGGAAATTGCCCAAGGTGTCGATGAAATTCATGGGGTCAGTTCAAAAATTCGCACGGTGCCGGAGATTTCTGCTAACACCGAAGCCACTGATCCCGATATCCCCAATTCTGGCGCGCTTTATTGCACTCGCGAAGAGCTCGCTAACTGCGCGGGCCTTGCCCTAGGCAGCCCTACCCGCTACGGCAACATGGCGGCGGCAATGAAGTATTTTCTGGACAACACCAGCGATCTATGGATCAATGGCGCCATGATTAACAAGCCAGCGTCTGTTTTTACCTCAACAGGCAGTATGCATGGCGGTCAGGAATCAACGTTATTAACCATGATGGTTCCACTGCTCCATCACGGCATGGTCATCGCCGGTTTACCGTACAGTGAGCAAGCACTGACTCAAACCGTATCAGGAGGAACACCCTACGGTGCCTCTCACCTGTCGAGCAATGACCAATTAACGGACGATGAAATTGTCTTGTGCCGCGCTCAAGGTCGTCGCCTTGGCTCGCTCGCATTGAAATTGATTCAGGAAGAACCGATGCTGGCTGCAAATTCAGGCTAAATAGTGCATGAGTTCTAACCTAGAAACACTGGAACAAAAATCAAACCTTTGGTATCGCGCCACCTTGGTATTTTACATGGGTTTGATTATCACCATTATCATCACCAATGTTACTCAACAATTTTCGCTGTTAAAGCTTGTTGTACAACTGGTTCCTCTTCTTATCTTTGTGCCGGGATTAATCCATAAAATCCACCACCGTACTTACAGTTGGATGTGTTTTGTTTTGCTGGTGTATTTTATGGCTTACGTCGTTGAGATCGGCTCGCCATTGATGCAATGGACCGACATTTTGGGTGTTATCACCACCGTTGGTTTATTTATCAGCGCAATGATGGCAGCCCGGTTTATTCAGCGTTGGCAGTATTATCTAAACAATCCTCACGAGCTGGCCGAACAAGCGCCACAGAAGTAACAATTTCATGTCCATCATGCACTAAGCTTGATGGACAGACTCATTTCATTGAGTATTGCAACACTTTTGATCTTTACGTCGTCAAACGATTGGTAACCCAATAATCTTTGCGCCGCGTAGACATTGACAATGTCGATACAGCAATCGATCGCATTTCTATAGAGCGACATTTCTAAGGAATAAACTATGGCTGACAAGTCACCCGGTTTTTTTAGACGAACCCTAGGTGGACTCTGGAATTTAATTACCTGGATAAGAGTTACCCTACTGAATGTATTTTTTCTCGTCATTTTAATCGCGGTGGTTGCCGCAATTTGGCCGAAAGACCCTCTGGAAGTCCCCAATAAAACCTTATTGAAAGTAGCGCCAACTGGCGTGTTGGTGGATCAATACACACACATTGATCCATTCGCCAAAGTGATTGATAGCCAAGATTCGGAACCGGCTGAAACACTGGTAAAAGACCTTATTGAAGCCATTACCTTTGCCGCTGAAGACGATCGTATTGAAGGCTTGGTGTTAGAGCTGGACTCCCTCGTTGGTGGCGGCATCAGTAAGCTTGAAGAAATCGGTGAAGCTTTAACGGTATTTAAAGAATCCGGCAAGCCGATTTACGCTCAAGGCAGCAATCTAACTCAGCAACAGTACTACTTAGCGAGCTACGCTGACGAAGTTAATTTAAACCCGCTCGGCAGTGTGTTAATCACCGGATTCAGCACCTATCGCAACTATTACAAAGACGCGATCGATAACCTCAAAATTTCCATGCACGTCTTCCGAACCGGAGACTACAAAGATGCCATGGAACCGTTTATTCGCAACAGCATGTCGGATGCCTCTCGCGAGCACAACCAACGTTGGTTGAACCAGCTTTGGTCGGTGTATACCGGGCAAATCGAACAATTGAGAGACCTACCCGAAGGCTCGATCAACGACTACATCGCCACTATGGATGCGAAACTGAAAGAGCTGAACGGCAATGCCGCAAAACTGGCATTGGATGCCGGTTTGGTGGATTCACTTATCGCCCCCAAGCAATGGCGTAGCGAGCTTGCTGACACTTACGGTGCTAACAACGACGGCAGTTATAAGTCGTTTGATTATCTCGATTATTTAAGTATTGAGCGCAGCCTAGAATTCCCAGAACCCGATACCATTGCTCTGATTGTCGCCCGAGGCACGATCAAATCTGGCTATCAACCGGCCGGGCAAATCGGCGATAAGAGCTTCTTAGAGTTACTTGATCAAGTAAAACAAGACCCTACCGTAAAAGCGTTGGTAGTCCGCATTGACAGCGGCGGCGGTGGCGTTTACGCCTCTGAAAATATCCGCCAAGGATTGATGGAAATCCGTGAAAAAGGCATTCCCATTGTGGTATCGATGGGCACCGTGGCGGCATCCGGTGGCTACTGGATTGCCACACCGGCCAATGAAATTTGGGCAACGCCAACCACAATTACAGGATCGATTGGTGTTTTCGGTGCTTTTGTTACTCTAGAAGATTCCCTCAAGCACTTGGGCATTAATACCGACGGCATCGGTACTTCTGAGTTGGCTGGTGCTATTCGTGCCGACCGTGCCCTCTCGCCTATGGCGCAATCGTTATTGCAACAGGGCATCAACCACATGTACCAACAGTTCATTGAATTGGTTGCCCAAGCTCGCGACACCACACCAGAAGCGATTGACCAAATTGCTCAAGGCCGAGTCTGGAGCGGCCAGTCAGCGTTGGAATTGGGCTTGGTGGATGAACTGGGCAATCTAGAGCAAGCAATTGCTTCCGCGGCAGAACTGGCAGAAATAGAGACATACACCGTCGAAACCATCGAGCAAGAGCTGTCTCCGTTTGAGCAGTTTGTCAGCCAGGTGAGTCAATCTCACGTTGCGGGTTTAATTCAATCGAGCTTGGAGTCACAGCAAGTTGGTTTGCCACCGGCACTGATTCAACACTACAAAGCTCTGGCCGAGCCGTTAAACTTCGCACAAAGCCTGACTGATCCGCGTGGCGTGTACGCGCTGTGTTTTGAGTGTGTTCAGCCGCAGTAATGCGGCTGATCGAGCGATATCAAACAGAGAAAATGAGTACCATCAGAGAAGCACTGGGGCCTAGCAATTACAACCTACAGATTAAGTTGTAAAAAAAGAGGCCCTACAGCTCTAAGACTTGTTTAACGAATGGAATGGTCAGCTTGCGCTGCTGGGCAAGCGAGGCGTGATCCAACCGATTGAGCGCAACAAACAAGGCGTTTAAATCGCGACTCACACGATTTACCACAAACCAAGCGGTCTCCTCATTCAGTTGTAACCCCAATTGCTCAGCGTGCAACTGTAAGGCATACACCTTTTCTTCGTCGGTTAGCGGTTTAATGTGGTAGGTCACCCCATACGCTAGGCGACTCTTTAAATCTGGCAGACACAAATCCAACAAACTGGGTGAGGTATGCGCGGCAAGAATCATTTGTTTGCCGCCATCGCGTAAGCGGTTGTAGACGTGGAAAACTACTTGCTCCCACTCGCGCTTACCGGCGATAACATCAAGATCGTCGATACAGCAAATATCGAGTTCGGAACAGAGATCAAAAAGTGATTCCGGCGCTTGTGACTGCATCTCAGCCAAAGGAATGTATCGCGCCTTCAATCCCAAAGCCGTGGCCAATTGGCAACTGGCTTTCAGCAAATGGGTAATACCAACACTGGCACTGCCCCACAAGAACACGACAGGTTCCGACATTCCTCCCTGAATGAAATCCACCAATTGCGAAACTGCTTGCAGATTCGCAGACGATTCAGCGAGGTAATAATTCGCAAAGGTCGGCTCATCCTCAAGCTTCACATCAAGAGCCAGTTGGTGGTTAGAAACGCTTAAAAAATCAGTCATATCACCAAGTCGCACACGCTCTATGCCATAGGATAAAAACTATTTTGTATCATGGTTGTTGCCCAAGCCAACGCAGCGGCAGCGGGCTTGTGCTGCCACCAAATTGATCGCCTGGAGTTCCCAACACTTGCACTCGCTCCATTTTTTTATCGAGCGCCAAAGTGTCTTCAAAAGCAGAAAGCTCGCCATTTAACACCAGGGTTAAATCAATGTCCAAACCATTGATACGAGTTACCTGAGCAGATTCGACCACAGCTAACTGACTTAAGTAATCCACCGCGCGGTAGTAGTCTAAAAATTCTTCAATTCCCGATAGGCGCACGTTAAGGCCAGAAGTCTGTGACGACGAGGTTATCGCGTAAGTTTTCGCTAAGAACTTAGCGGTGGTTGCCAAACCCTGATCTAAGGCGGTATTCAGATCAGCGGAATCGCTCTCAAAAATATCGAATTGAGCATTGTGACGGAACCACCAGCCAATCAACCAACGGCCCGAAGACGTTTGACTGAGCTTACCAATCAAGATTGCGTCCGGTGAATATCGAGCAGCTGCGGCATCAATGGCGTTTTCTTGCAAACCCCAGAGACCGTCGGCGTCCATTGACAGTTGATCTTCTAAATCTAATAACGGGGTTGTGATTGGAATAGCACGGTTATCGGCAGATTCAATAATGGCGGAATACGCTAAGGAATGTACCGAATTATCGGTATCTGACGGGGTGTTCAAGACCAATTGAACACCTTCGGGGAAACTTCGGGAAACCAACGCCACAAAAACCCGAGGACGGTTTTCAGGCCACACCGGAATGACCGCTGAGGCAAACATGCGCTCTATCGCCGATTGAGAAAAGCGCGCACTCAACAAGGTTTCGTCGTTTTCACCGGTAACGTACTGGTATTCTTGCAAATAGACATTACTATTTTTGAGAGCCCGTTGAATTTCTGGTCGCTGCAGATATTCCTCACTGCCGCTGACTCTGACAATAACGTCTTGCAATGCGAGCGCAACACCGGCATCACGAGCTTCGCCGCTGCGATTTTCAACCGCGGCAGTAGCAACAAATAAATCGTCGACGACAACAGCCTGAGCCAAGCCGCTGCACAGCATGATCACGCAGAGGGCAACACATCTAACCGGCTGTAAAAGCATTTTCATAAACTATTGAAGTCTCGCAAGTTTTTATACGATCTGTTTCTTTTTTCAACAACCACTAAAGTGCTGACCAAAAAGAAGCGGCAACACTACACTAGCGCTTCGATAAAATGAAGGTCACACCCAGCGGAATTTGTCAATTTCGTTACTAATGACAGTCATTCAAATCGATTTCTCCAGTTTTTATTGAATTTTGTACAGAAATAAGAATTCTCTCCGTTTTTTGTCACAAACTGGTAGAATGCGCGGCTTTTAGACGTCAATGCTTTTGCATTGGCTCTTTCTTTTATTCATTGAGATTACAGCTAAGCGCCATGACCGACTCTTCTAAACCATCTTTAAGCTACAAAGACGCAGGTGTTGATATCGACGCCGGCAACGCCCTGGTTGAACGAATCAAAACCGTTACTAAAAAAACCCAACGCAAAGAAGTACTGGGTGGTTTAGGCGGTTTCGGCGCTTTGTGTGAAATCCCCGAAGGTTACCAAAAGCCCGTACTTGTCTCGGGTACCGACGGCGTCGGCACCAAGCTCCGCTTGGCAATGGATTTAAACAAGCACAACACCATCGGCATTGATTTGGTGGCTATGTGTGTAAACGATCTCATCGTCGCTGGCGCTGAGCCCCTCTTCTTCTTGGATTATTACGCCACTGGCAAACTCAATGTCGACGTTGCAGCTGATGTAGTAACCGGCATTGGCGCAGGCTGTGAGCTCTCTGGTTGTGCCCTGGTGGGTGGCGAAACCGCAGAAATGCCTGGCATGTATGAAGGCGAAGATTACGATCTGGCCGGTTTCTGTGTCGGCGTGGTCGAAAAGGCCAAAATCATCGATGGCTCCAAGGTCAAAGCAGGCGATGTTTTGATTGGCTTGGAATCAAGCGGGCCGCATTCCAACGGTTATTCGTTAATTCGCAAGGTGATTGAAGTATCCAACGCGGATTTAACCCAGCCTATGGACGACGCAACTCTTGCCGATAAATTGCTCGAACCTACGCGTATTTACGTCAAACCGTTACTGGAGCTGTTCAAATCGGTTGAGGTAAACGCGCTGTCGCACATTACCGGCGGCGGTTTTTGGGAGAACATTCCAAGAATCCTTCCTGAAAACACTCAAGCGGTTATCGACGGTAATTCCTGGCAGATTCCCAGTGTTTTCCAATGGCTGCAAAACGCTGGCAACATTGAACAAACAGAAATGTACCGAACCTTCAACTGCGGTATCGGTATGATTATTGTGGTGGATAAAGCAGTGAGCGACCAAGCTCTAGAAATTCTGACCAACGCCGGCGAATCAGCCCGTGTTATCGGCGAAATTGCAACGCGCGAAGCACACGAAGACGCTGTCGTCATTAACGACTAGCCCATCCACCATTTGTAAGCTAAACATCAATAATGAATTCGACCAATCTTATGTCCGTTGTGGTTTTGATATCCGGCAGCGGCAGTAACTTGCAAGCCATCATTGATGGCATGCAAAGCGGACAACTTCCTATTCAAATCTCAGCCGTTATCAGCAACAAAGCGGATGTGAAAGGATTAGAACGTGCCGCTAATGCGTCCATTCCAACACACGTTATCAACCACAAAGAATTTTCTTCGCGAGAAGCGTTTGATCGCAAGCTGATGGCGACCATCGATCAGCACAAGCCGCAGCTGGTTGTGTTGGCTGGATTCATGAGAATTCTGACGGAAGAATTCACCAATCATTACCTAGGGCGAATGATCAACATTCACCCATCTTTGCTGCCTAAATATCAGGGATTACACACCCACCAACGGGCTATTGATGCCGGCGATAGCCACCACGGCGCCAGTGTTCACTTTGTAACCGCCGAGTTAGATGGTGGGCCAGTTATTGTTCAAGCAAAAGTGGCAATTGATGATCAAGAAACCGCGGACACATTAGCCGCAAAAGTATTGAAGTTTGAACATCAGATTTTCCCACAAACCGTGCAATGGTTTGCTGAACATCGATTAACCATGGAAGGCAATCAAGCCCTATTAGATGGGAAACCCCTAGATAAAACCGGGTTTCAATGGAATTAAGCTTGGCAAACTAGAGTCTGCGCACTTATCGGCAGACTCTAGCATTAATATATAATTCGTCGTAGAAGGTTCAGACTTGTTATAGTCGCTCAACCTTCTCGATGCCACAGCGCTCACAGCGCGATACCGTCACCAAACGCCCCTGCTTCACATCAAACTTACGTTCAGTCACTATTTTCCAGCGGTGAAAACCACTGCGACACAAGGTTTTGCCTTTGTGTTTTTCTGAGGCTTTCGGCCTTTTAAACGCAACAACGTCGCCCACAGCGCCCTCGTACTCTCGTTCACTTAAACTTCTAGCAAGTGTAAGTAATATTTACCTGAGATCCAAATAACATCGCTAAAAATGTTAACCGGTCTGCCCGAGGAATGTCGATAGAGTCCAATTTTGAACAGGTGTGATTGAACCATTCACAAAATCATTCGAAACCATTCCCCGGTTAATCCATCGAATAGACATACCAGAAAACCAACGGCTGGTTTATCATTACGGATAATCCGTCTGTTAAGGCCACCAAGCGATCACAAATCCACCCTATGTATCATCAGCATTTCGGTCTCAAAGAAGCTCCTTTTTCTATTGCGCCTAACCCACGTTATCTTTTTATGAGCCGCCGCCATAAAGAGGCGTTGGCGCATCTTATTTACGGCGTGAGTCACGGCGGTGGTTTCGTTTTGCTTACCGGTGAAGTGGGAACCGGTAAAACCACCATAAGCCGTTGTTTATTGAAACAACTGCCTAAAAGTACCGACATCGCCTACATTCTTAATCCGTACTTGGATTCGACTGAATTGCTCGCCAGTATTTGCGATGAACTGAAAGTTGATAACGTAAAAGATACCACCAGCCTGAAAGAGCTATCCGATCGCTTACACAGTTTTCTGCTGGAAAATCACGCCAAGGGTCGCAACACCGTATTAATCATCGATGAAGCTCAGCATTTAGGCTTTAAAGTGATGGAACAGATTCGGTTACTCACCAATCTAGAAACCGATGAAAAGAAACTGCTGCAAATTATTTTTATCGGCCAGCCAGAATTGAACGACATCTTGGCCAAAGATGAGCTGCGGCAATTAGCGCAACGCATTACGGCTCGCTTTCACATCGAGCCGCTGTCTGCGGCAGAAACCAAAGCGTACATTCGCCACCGCCTGATGATTGCAGGCATGAGCGCCAATCAAACCCTGTTTAATCAAGCTGCCATCAAAGTAATTTACAACCACTGCAAAGGCATTCCCAGACTCATTAACGTTGCCTGTGATCGCGCCTTGCTGGGGGCTTACACCAATAACCTGCTTAGGGTGGATAAAGACGTGGCTTACGCCGCAGTCATGGAATCGTCGGGCAAAAAAGCCATTGCGGCTCCCGGGACCAAAGCGCCACTGATGATTTCAGCTGCATTAGCGGTAATTATTGCGATCATGCTAATTTGGATTGGTGTTGGTAAATTCAAACAAGAACCACCGCCAGCCATTGTTATTGCCAATCCGCAAGAAAATGCCGGTGTTATTCAGCGTAATCATTCGTTGCCGCCACCAACTTTCGAAGTTAAACCGGATGATTTATCGCTAATTAACAGCGTAATTTCGCCAGCAGAATTAACGGCCATGGGCACCACACAAATTGATGATGCCATTAACCGACTGCAACAAGAGTTGGATATTTTTTCAGGCAATTTAAATCCTGCGTGTGATCGATTGGTTTTTTACGGAGTAGATTGCTTAAGTTCTGAATCCAACAGTTGGAGTGATTTCACCAGCTACAATCGCCCTGCTGTATTGGAATTAGAAATTAATAATCAAACACTGTATTTGTCGGTTTCTGGCGTTTCTAACAACGATTTAATCGTGCTGACCAACAATGACACAGTTCAGATTCCAAAATTCGAACTGGGCCAATATTGGACCGGTAAATTTACCGTGCTTTGGCAACCACCGGAGAGTTTTAAATCGTTAGCAAAACGAGGAGATCGTTCGTCGTTTATAACATGGATTGCAGATTCATTTGCAACCATTGATAACCAACCCGAACCGCTCACCGATGCATTATTCAATCAAGCACTCGAACAACGCGTGGCTGTATTTCAGCAAGAAGCCGGACTCGACCCAGACGGTATTGTTGGAATAAAAACTGTGTTAAAAATTAACGATTATTTAAATAACGACTTTTCGTTGAATATAAATAACTTGAACCTCAATAATGAGGTAACCAACTGATGTCTTATATACTCGACGCTCTGCAAAAATCCGAACAAGAGCGACAGCAACAGCAAGCCGTACCAACAATCAGCGCGGCCCACGACGCTCAATTTGCACAAACCAACAATAAACTTCCCACTGCCTGGTGGTTGGTTATTATTTTAAGTATTTTATTGATCGGATTAATTGGTTACTTGGTTTTTGGAAATTCAAATTCAACCAACACTGACGTCACACCTTCTGCTCAAACACATTCTATTCAAACAACATCAAATTTAGCGCCATCATCATCTGTTGGCAATGCTCCAGAACCCGCGCCGCAAAACAATCAATCTACCGATTTAAAACCTTCTATCTCTAACGAATTGCAAACAGTAAAAACTAATGAAAGCAGCGACATTGGCGAAAGCACTGAAGTAACATCATCAAATACTCTTTCACAATCAAAAATTTCAGAGCTTTATCGTACAGCAAAAGAAACCCGTACCGAGCAGACCACCAGTAACACACCGGTAAATTTAGAAACGAATAACGTTACTGAAGTTGATTTAACCAAACCGGCACCACCAGAAAATATTCCAGTAAAAAAAGAACCCCAACAACCGTTATTCCCAAGCATTTACGAGTTGCCCGATGTAATTCAATCGGAAATTCCGCCCATACAATACATCGCCCACGTGTATTCTTCGGATGTTTCAAAGGGTTTTGTGATTTTAAATAACGTCAAACTGACTCCCGGACGACGTTTACAAGGCGACTTGTATTTAGAGCAAGTCGCACAAGATCACGTAGTGATGAGCTTTAAAGGTTATTTATTCCGAGTGCCGTCAATGACCAATTGGGATGGGCGATATTAATCGAGCTTGCCGCGCATTCCCAACTACCTAAGATCTATCTTTTGGTTAGCGCTTGATTATCTTTAGCTTTAATCTAAATTTAGTTTCAATCAATCTTTGTACCAATAAACGGTATTTACTTTAGCAATAAAAGAAAAAGTATTTTAGCTTTTAACCGAGCCGCATGGGCCATTATTCTTGTGTTAGTTAATAATAAGAAGAATAAGGTAAACATTATGCGTTCGTCACATTTGCCCACTATCGAAAAACTCACTGTACGGCCGGTTTGCGTACCGTTGCAACACCCACATAAAACCGCCAGCGGAGTAATCACCGAATCACCATTGGTACTGTGTGATATAACCACGTCTGACAATGTTACCGGCCACAGCTTAATCTTCACCTACACAAAAGCCGCCTTAAAATCTACCGCAATACTCCTCAAAGAACTGGAACCTTTAATTGCTGGTAAACCCTTAGCACCTAAAACGCTGGAGTTGGAACTGAGCGAAAAATTTCGGCTGCTAGGCAAACAAGGATTGGTGGCAATGACAATAGCAGCAATAGATATGGCCTTGTGGGATGCCCTTGCCCGAACTCGACATTGTTCGTTAAGCCAATTATTAGGCGCGAGCGAAAAACCCATTAAAGCGTACGGAGGTATTGGATTTGATGGCGTTAAAGGCTGCGAAAAATCCGCTGCTTATTGGATGGAACAAGGATTTGCAGGCGTGAAAGCCAAAATTGGTTACGCAACCGCAGACGACGACCTTGCAGTAGTTCAAGCCATTCGGAATATTGTTGGTGACAAAACCGCACTGATGATCGACTACAACCAAAGCTTAACCCCAACAGAAGCAATAGAACGCCTGAAATTACTTGAAAACGAACAACTCACTTGGATAGAAGAACCCACCCGAGCGCACGACTACGTAGGCCACGCAGAAATAGCGCAAGCAATAAAAACACCCATTCAGTGCGGAGAAAATTGGTGGGGACTCACCGATTTACAACATGCACTCAACCACCAATGTTCCGATTACATTATGTTAGATGTCATGAAAATTGGCGGTGTTACTGGTTGGGTAGAATCCGCAGCATTGGCACATTCCCACCAAAAACAAGTATCAAGCCACCTGTGGCCTGAAATAAGCGCACAGCTGCTAAGCGCAACACCTACCGCTCATTGGTTAGAATACATTGATTGGTGGAATCCTATTTTATTAAATCCACTAAAAATAGAAAACGGATTTACAGTTCCCAATAATGCTATTGGGTCTGGAATAGAGTGGAATGAAGAAAGGGTTGGGGAATTTTTGGTTTGATGCCTTGGTTTCTACGCTTAAGTAATGACGATACTATTTTTCTCTGTTACTAAAAATTAATTATTGAAGAATCACCGCAAGATTATTTGAACCACCAACAAGAAACTTAAAATCGTTAAAAAATATACCATCTTCTATCTTATCAATAAAAGAATCTGTTAATCTTAAAACCTCCAAAGAATAGTTTTTTGGCAGGAATACTTGAATCATAATCAGAGAAACTTGGAAATAAACAATCTCACCACCTCCTAAGACACCTCGCATTTGTCACCTGACAGAATGAAATCATAACTTACCCCCGCATCAAGCAATTATCTATGCAATTTTTCTTATAAACAGACAATTCATGTAATTTATATTTCTTATTCCTGTTAAAGCTTGACACAAAAAACAACAAACACCCACTCTTCATCAAAACATCGATTTTCTCAAATTTTTACAATGGACATCAAAATTACTGTAAAAAAACGCTATAGACAAAGTGCATTTCCCACTACAATAAAAAATAAATAAACTTAAGTGTTAGCATAAACTTCCACAGCATTTAAATAATCTCGAAATCGCATGTCGCCTTCAACAAAAATTTATAGTAAGTTATGAGATAAATTAATCATAGAAACTGTAAACAAAAACCTTAAAAGAGATTTAACAGTGTACAAATATAAAGTCAAACAAGGTGACACTTTGTGGGGTTTAGCAAACGAATACAGCAAAATCAGCACAAACCACACAAATAGACAAGCGCAAGCAGAAATTCAAAAATTAAACCCAAGACTAACAACCCTCAAAATAGGCGCAATTATCAACCTTCCTTTTAAAAAAGATTCTGACGACATTAGATCAAAAACTCCATATGAAAAATGGAAAGACACTATTAATGGCAGCTCAACCATTTCAGAATGGCACGAATATGACCCAATCATCAAAGTTATTGTTTCCGAATTTAATTCTCGCTTGGGAAAAAAATCAAAAAACATTGAATTAACTTTACCAAGCCTCGATTGGAAATGGATCAAAGCCATAATTTGGGTGGAGAGCGGAGGACCGACAAATTCATCTTGGAAAACTCGCCCTATGCAAATAGGGAATCCAGGTGATAAAGGTCTCGGAGTCCTTCAACGACAAGAAGAAGCCAGCAATATAATTATGGACAATGACCTGCGAAAAAATTTGCACTTAATTAACACTCCTCAAGTTAACATTAAGGCAGGCACTGCATATTTACTAAACCGATTGGCACTCAGTGAATTCAAATCTGTCAAGAGTCAAACTGATAGATTAGAATATACGTATACCGTTACGCCTGGTGACAATCTTGATAAAATAGCAAAGAAAGTTGGAACTACAGTTGAAGAACTTAAAATAAGTAACCCATCGAAAATATCAAGAATCCATCCCAACGATGTATTAAAATACCACAAAGCCAGTGTTGAACGTGTAATTGTAGGATGGCGCCCAGTCTCAGCCAACACAATTGCACAAAGGTACAATGTTGGCGACCCCAACTACAGTAGAAAATTAACCTATATAATTAACGAAATTTTTTCTAAGAAATATTAAAAATGATAACCAAAAAAATTATCGCACTATACCTAGGGATCACAACTCTATGCTTGTCTAGCTACAGCACCTCAAGCATTAAACCGATAAAGCTGAACGATAGACAAGTAATTTATGACAGTTTAGAAAAACAAAATATTCTAAATAAACATCGAAAATTAGTACATATTACGCATATTTGCAACTTAAAAATTGATCATAACGATTATCCTGTCGTCAATATTATCGAGCACATTCCAGGAGCGCAGACCCCTAGAGGAGTAAACCAAATATTGGTTCTAGATTCAGAATTAAAATTGAAAAGCAAAGTAGACTATGACAGCTCAGTTTTTCCACTTTTCTGCAAGAACAATAATCTTTTTCTACATGGTTTTATTACGATTGATGGATTATTACCAGAAGGAAATGTACTCACTTTTAGTGATCAAGGAACTAAAATTTTAGTTACTAATATAGAGGCTAACACCCTTCCTTTACAAACCTATCCACAGTAAAAAAGAAAACTTTTGATTACTCACCGCTACCTTAAATGGCTTCTTGTTATTTTGGCGAGCGTTATTTTTTATCAGTAAAAAGCTCACTTAGATATATTATAGCAAGATGCTAAAAAATTAAGGGAAATGCTTGAGAAGCTCCCTTTACTTATTGACTACCAATCTCATACCTGCAAAATCAGGATTCATTCCAAATATACCAAATAAGATTAAGGGTTCAGCAATTTATAATACCCGCCCCAAAATCGACCTTTGCAGTTGTCCTCTTCGTTTGCCATTCGAGCAATGGTTTCATTAACGCCGCGTATAAACCAACTGATAGACGTTAATCGCTCCCGCCATTGTTCGATAATTTCTTCTGCTTTTTTAGTTCTGTCTTAAACACTCCGCACAGGAAGCAATCCATTTTTTGAATTAATTTATTGCCTTTATACAACTGCAACCAATATTCGATCACCGCTTGCAAACTCCAGCTTTCAGCGGACTTTTATCAATATGAAAATTACGTTGCAATGACTACTCATCACCGCGTATGCGCAAATATCTATAGTATATATAAGATAAAAATCGAGGGCGGTAGACTAATTATTGTTTGCGGTAATCGAAATTATCACCGGCTTCATGGTCATCACCGCAAAGAAATGCATGACGTACACAGCGAACCGTATAGTGGTAAAACGGCGTGTCGTCAATGGAGGCTTGTTCAGAACGATATTTAGTCACGGTTTGGGATTATTTCATACGAGAAAATCAGAGCCTATTTTATGGATGTGCTTTATATTTTCCGTAATGAACGAACACATCAGGGAAAGATGTGTTGTGACAGGACGCCCTATTGGACGGCTAAAAGATTGGGAGAGACGCAAGTTTAAATTGACAGTCACCGATTAATAAACGAATAACTGTCAGATTAGGCTGGGGTTAGTACAACTAAACCAAATTTATAGATACCCTTTAAAACTCTCCAAAGAAATATTTTTTATTTTTCTAAGCATATAATTTTTTAAAAACTCTTTTTTAATATTTAGTAAAAAATATCACTAATTATTTCAATATCGGAAAACTTTATATCATTGTCACTGATAATAAGATCAGCACGAATAGACGCTGCCCCATATTCAAACTCACACTCAATTGAAATATAGGCTGTATCTTTTTTAAAGAAAGAAAGTTCCATCTGATTATCAATTGAATAAGGGCACTTAACGAGCTTTCCTAATTTTGAATACGCGGAGAGTTTACTCTCTATCAGACTATCGGCTTGCAAATCAGTGTCAACATACAAGATAAAAGTATTGTAACTCCAATTATCAGAGATTTCTGGAATAGATTGGGCAATAAATTTTTGTACGTTTTTCCCCCGTTCTTTAATTGATAAGTAACTAGTCAGAGAGATGACTAGCACCGACCCAACTAAGAATAGAACCAGCCAAAATGTTCTCTTTCTCATCTTCCTCTAGATGCCTCATCAATTATTTGCTCACGACGCGAGCCATTTAGGTCAGGCCCCAGAATACCATTATTTGCATCTAAGGGGTCTTTGCCACCAATTTTAAGTTCAAAAATTTTCCACTTAATCCGTACACCCAACCAAATTCCTTCACCTTTAGATCCTAAACATATTACAAACTTACATGTCTCGTTGGTATCACCGACTTTAGAATGATCATCTTTCAGTGATACTTCAGCGTCTGTTGTTACCTCTGCAAAGCCATGATCATACCCTAAATCCAAATCAAGATTATCATCAACTCGAACAAACCCTTTATTTAAAAATTTAACTTTAAGTTGAAAAAACCAACCTCTATCATCGTCATTTTCTGAACGTTCATCATTTGCTTGAGCATTAAATACATTCTGAAAGAACGCTGTAGTCGCTCCATTAGCAAATTTACCTCCCGTAATTTCTGAAACGGTCCCACCAATTGCCGCAGCTGTCACAGCTTCAGCAATGCTCGTTCCGCCAACTTCAATAGCATCAATACCACTCACGTAAGGAGCAGTGAATTTAACGATACCTGCACTTACAAACCCATGTCCAAACTTACCACCTTTAAGCTCTTCAAGCACACCACCAGTTGCTGCATGAGCCGCAATATGACCAGCTCCACCAGTTTTGAAAAAGCCTTGTTTCGCAGTGAATTGCCCTCCAATTGCACGGAATGCAGCTCCACTGATGCCACCAATAAACGCACCTCTCAAGTTTCCAGAAGCAATCCCACCAGTTACAAAACCAAAGGCAAATGCATGACCAATACTTTGTGTAGCCCACGCTGCAATTCCTGGCGCAATTGCGAACAATGCTATGCTCAAGAATGGCGCGGCATCGCCAAACAACTCGTTCAGCTCACCAAATATTTTATCAAAAAAGAATCCTGTAGGATCGGTTGCGTTTAAAGGGTTGTTATGCACGTATGAGTAACGATTATAACCTTGAGTTGTATCTACACCATCAATGTTCGGGTCGGCCTGCAAGAAGCGACTAAGCCTTGGATCATAAATACGACCATTCATATGGATAATACCTACTTGGTCCACTGACTCATGCCCAGTAAAGCCTTTCGTAGTAAATTCGTTATTTATGTCCGTTGACAATAATGTCAGTTCAAGATCATCTAACCTAATGCCATCTAAAATACTTCGACGAGAACCCCATGCGTCAAAGCTTTGTTCTTGAACGATTTGCCCATTACTATCTGTAATTACATCAGTTGAACCCAGGTGATCAGTAAGGATATTTCGTGTTACTGCTCGAGCAAATTGATATTCACCATTGACATCGCGATTGTAATCTTGGGTAACTAAAACTGTACCGTTGATATATCTTCGAACCTCACGATTCCCATCTGGTTTAGTTAGAATTTCTACCGAACCGACGTAGAGAGTTGTTGTTGTCTCTCCATTTGCGTCGTCAATACGTTTATAACGACTTCTACCAGTCCCATATTCAAATTCTGTTGTGTGATCCCCTTTGATAATTCGCGTAGGTTTATCGAAACTTGAATATAAAAATTGTCGGTCAGCGGCACCATTAATAAAATGGGTTACCATATTACCGTTATTATCGTAATTAAATGTTTCTGTAGTAGAGCCATTATTGATTTCGCAGACTGCATGCGGTCCCGCACCGTTTGTGCAAGCGTTACCGTATTTATAATCACCAACACCAGTCTTGAAAGTCATATTCCCAAAGGCATCGTAGCTATAAGATTGAAGGTCTTCTCCCTCCACTTGTGATGATGACAAACGATTTAATGAATCGTAATTGAAGCTTTCAGTTAAATCCTTACTGCCGCTTTGCTCTATTCTGGATTTCAAATTAGAGAGAGCATCCCAAGTAAACTTAAGATCTTGAGTTCCAAAAACTCCTGCAACATGGGAATTAACAGTCACTAAAAACCCTGTTGCTGCATCGTAATTACGTTGAGTAGTTACCGCTCCTTGAACATATTCCGAAATATTACCACGAGAATCCATGCCATTTGCCTGATAGTACAGCTCATCATTTGCGGCGTCTCTAATTGTGTAAATATGACCATTTTTATACTCATATTGCATCGTATTTAGAGTTTCAGCTGCATCAAAACTTTGATATTTTCGACTGTATTCATCGTAAGTTGTGCGCTGAGAAAATTCTTCACCGTCAATGGTGGTAATTGTCTCAATCACGCGACCAAAATTATCATAGACATAATCCATTTGATATTTCAGATTGCCACTACTATCAAATAGCACTTCGTATTCAATTTTCCCTCGGCTATTACCTACATTAGTGTTGTTGTAGACCCATTCTGTAGTTCCATCGGGCTCTAATCGTCGAATTACACGACCTAACTGATCGTACTCCAAATCACGCTTTTGACCATTCCCATTTGTTTGTTGTGTTAATTCGTTGAATGAATTGTAAGAGTACTTCCAAACACCTTTGTCAGGATCAGTTAATTGTGTTTTATGTCCATAGCTATCAAATTCCATAGCTATAGTATGAGTTACCGATCCGGCTGTCGTTTTTGTATAACTTAAATCACCGATTGCACTGTATATGTACTCAACCTGGGTACTATTATGATCTACAACCTTTGCCAACTCACCCAAAGGATTCGTAGTTTCGGTTCTTGATTGATTTAGAGGATTGATTTCTGTTTTATCAAAACCACTGTAACTGGTTCGGATAATTCTTTCATTATTATCATAATTCGGCTGGTCTAGCTTAACGACATTACCTAATACATCATAGGTGTATGTAGTCCAATAGATTGCCGGGCTTTCTGCTTTATACGGTTCGGATTGCTGAACCATTCGTCCTAGTGTGTCGTAACTAGAAGCAACTAAACTCATTTCCCCATTAAGAAGGCGAGTAGCTTTTAATATGCTACGACCAACGATATCAAAACACTCATAACTGTAAGAATTATCTGGTTCTATTGTATTTACTTGATAAGCGGCATTAGGGCATTCAGATTCAGGATCAGAAGATGGGTCACTTCTATAGGTAACAGAATAAATACCCGACTGATTATATTGAAGATACTGCTCACCCATTGGGGAGTACTTAAATTGAGATGAAACACCTAATACATCTTTAACCTCCAGTGGCTGACCATAATCATCCCACGCGGAAACATCCTGATTAATCTGTCCATAATGGTTAACTGCTCGATCCATATAACGTCCGTGTGAACCGTAAGTACTACTTGACGTTCTATTTTCTACGACGCCATTACCATTACTGATTGAATTTATTTTGTTTCCATACTGGTCGTATTCATAAGTAGTTGTTAAAGCAAAATCAGATAATGCATTAACAGTTTCACTACATAACAATCCACTCATACCAGATACATCTGCGCAGCCAAAACCATAATAATCGAACTTTGATGTGCGGCTTACAGGACCACCCACGGAGTCAGAACGCGTGTGTTTAGCGGTAGTTTCTCTCAAACGCCCCCATTCTTTTGATTGAATTTCAGCACCATAATCGTTAAAAGTTTCGAGCGTATATGTTTCTCCATTTGCCGCTGTAGTCACCTTAGAATAGAGCTGATTACCGTAATCGTCATATACATTTATCGTGTCAACTTGTTTTAACAAATCAGTGCTCACAGTGAACAAGCTGTCAGAACTAGTAACCTTAAAACCTTTCTCAATCGACGATTGGATAAAGGGTTGATAGACTTTTCTGCCTGAAAAATCTAGCGTTTTTGTATCCCAGAAATTTTCAGCAGAACTAATCAATCGATCAGCGTATAAAGTTTCTGTTTTTAACGGTGTGCCTATGAAAGGAAAATCTTGTCGATATGTTGTTGCAGACTGAATTCCTGTTTGCAGATCTAATGTCCCAAGCCGTTTAAATCCTAAAAACCCACGACCTGCTGCTTGAATTTTTGCTTCCTCATAATGATAAGAAATTGTAGCTAATGCATTCGGATTGGTTCGGGTCGGCGAGCTACTAGAGACATTAGTAACCAACAATACGCCCATATTCATTTCTAATACAGGATATGTATTAGTGGTACCGAGCACATTAGCAAGACCAACAAAAGGATTATTTAACGCCGAATAGTAATCTTCAGAATCAAAAGTTGTTACGGTTCGGGTGTAACAATATTCTTCATACTCATCATCAAAACCTGTATCAAAACACATTTCCACTTCTCGAGTGGAAGAACCTAGGTCAACTTCTATACTTTGATAGTGATCAGTATTTGCCATACTTGCATATTCAATGGAAGTAATAGCGCCAAGACCATCAGTTATTTTATCAACAACATGGTTTGTTGTACCGCGCTGGCGATTTTTATTTATCTTCACCTCAGAAGCACTTACATCATGCCAAATTAAGTCTACTGTTCCAGATCCATTAACGTCCACAAAAGTATAACTATCATCAATATTACCTGTAGTAGTCAGTACTCCAGAAGGGCTAGTATTCCCTCTGTAACCTTCAATATCGTCAGGAGAATATACATAATCAAGATCAGTAAGGTTTGCGTCATATACAGGGACGAGTGATTCATCTATATCAAACTGATTTTCTGTGGGCTGCCAATATTTAACCTTCAAACGTCTAGCCGTATGATCATGCCAAATAAAATCCAAATAACCGTCATTATTCAAATCTACGAGTTTTGCATCGCGGTCATTTTCTCGCTCGGGATTCCCGGGAAGTGTAGAAAAGTCTACCAACTCAATAGGAGAACCAAATTTAGTACCATCACTTATTAATGCAAACCATTTCCCTCGAAGATCACTCAAAGCATTGAGATAAATTAGATCAGAATTTCCGTCACCATTAATATCAGCTGACCGAAATGAGCGATATTCATTATCATCTGTAACTTGGTCTAGAACTCTAATCTTGAAACCTGGGAATTCATTAAGATTCCCATATTCATCTTGCACAGCTACAACGTAATAGGTTGTATAATCGTGAGTTGTGTACTCGTCATCTTGAGATTGCGACTGAAAATTTCCTTCAATGTCTTGTTCAAGCTTTAGCAGAAAATCGATCCGACCATCACCATTGAAATCTGCAACTCCACCTGGAACCGGTTCCAACCTCTCATTCAGTTCTTCTTCATAGAAGGAACCAGCGCCACCACCATCATCAATTTCTACTTCTGGAAATAGTGAATCCCCATTTAGAGCAGGCAATGGTGTCGAGCTAAAACGATAATATGTAGAGGTCGATTTTTCTGAATCTGGACCTTTCACCAAAGGAAAAATAGATAAACCTACTGCAGCATCCGCTAGACCATCGGAAGTGAAATCTCCAAAAGTTACATATTCTGAACCGAACGGGAACGTTATATTTTTTTTGCGCAACTCCCATCGCCCGTTCCCTATTGGCTCAGAGAGGTATAATGACCAACGCTGACTATATTCAACCCCACTGTTATATATCATTACATCAGTACGGCCATCGGCATTGTAATCAAGTACCTCCATTTTAACAGTGTCACCATTGATTACACTGTTAGGGAAATCCACTACCCGTACAATATCATCAGGCGAAAACCCGTCTCCATTTGATAAAACATAGGAAAAAACATGAGTACTTAACCCACCGGTTAACCTTAGATATGCAAGGTCCAAATACCCATCGCCATTAATATCAATAGGACGGAAATCCAGTAAACGAGTATCCTCTAGCTCAAATAATTTTTCTCGAACAGACGACAACCCAGTCAACGGATACTGCCAGTCAAAGTTTGTAGAACCTCTGCAATTAGATTTTTCTATATCAGAACACTCTTCCAATTTAACAATTCGAGAATAATCTGTATTAATGTGATCGTATGTAAATTGGTAATTTCTCAATAGATTATTATTTGCGGAAACTTCAATATTTGTTAATCGATCAACAGTATCAAGCCTCAAACCTGCAACATAACTGCTCTTGTTATCGGGCCTAGCTTCATATTTAAAAACAATTGAAGAATGATTTACATCACTGGTTCCATAATCTATGCGTGATATTTTCTGAGTAGTCGTAGTTTTTTCGTAACTAAAATCAATTTTGTTACCTACATTATCGCTAATTCTACTTAGAGCCCACGTATAGGTCATATTTTCGATTGTATTATCGAATTTGGAATCAGCGATTTTTCCAAATTCTGAAATTGAGCCGTCTTTAGCATGCATCTCAAAATATTGAGGGTTACCAAGCACTCCGCCAATCGTAACAATTTTTGCAAACTGATCTACCTCAGTTTTATAAGTAGCACCAACAGCGCCGTATTCACTATCTGAAGTCAAGATCAACCTTTGCCCGTCCAAGCAAAACCTATCTTCCTCAGACCAAGAAATAGGCGTCGCACGTCCGTCCGTTGCCATAGTTTGACGACAGCGTGTTACAGAGGATAACCCTCCCATTGCCCAACCTTGCCCTAATAAACCATTACCACTTTGAGAAGAGTAATTTAATGTTATCTGAGGAGTTACACCTGCGCTACCCGGAGGTGCATACACGGGAATCGAATAAGTTGCGGCTCCCCCTTCACTTACGCGAAATTCACCTGCGATAGGTACTAATGCATCCGACTTCCTTAAAATATGTCCGTTAACATGATTTTCAGCAATTCCAATACTCCCCGGATTCGGCGGAGTACTTAACACGTCATATTCATCAACATTGGCAACCAAAATAGGATCTTCGGAAGAATCTGCACCACCCAGTAAGGCAATATTTCCAAGTGATGTACCTTGCTGACCAATCACCAAATCCAGTTGGCCGTCGTTGTTGTAATCGTAAATAACGGTGTTGGTGGCTAGTGAAAAGCCACTCAGGTCAATTTCGGCATCACTAAGAGTTACAGGGTCGTAATAAAACCCAGGGCCTGATTCGATGGCGTAATTTTCAGAAAGCTGAACAGCTAAGGGAACGAGCACTTCCCCATGAATGGGGATAATTGAGTCTTTTGCAACAAGTAAAATATCGTCTCGTCCATCCCCATTTCGATCACCAATATAAACGTCGTATTGTGATTGATCGAAGTCAACGGCCATAAGTGGTGCACTTGTCAAAGCAATACATGCCATTGCCATTGACTTAAACAAACGGGCTACCGAAAAGTGACGCATGAATCAGTCCTATCCTGGATTTTTAATTTGGGTACGCAGGTATGCATGAGTTAATTAAGAAATGTTAAATACATTAACTTACCACGGTCTCATACAATATTTTGCGCCAAGGATATACTGCGTTTGTATATATGCTCAAGGCGAAAATGGTTAAATTTTTTAGAAAGTTCCGCAAAATTATTATTTTTATTTTTTCAAGCAAATTTAGTTGCTTTCGATTAATTAGAATTCATTTATTTGTTAACACTAAAGTATTAACTTGATGACATACCGCTACAACGACGGCCACTCTTCTGCTCTGGAGTAAAAACTGTAAGAATCAAACAGGCGTAAATAAGCTTACTGGAGCACATCGTGGATACACCAAAACAAATAAATACGTAAAGATAAAAAAGCTACGGGAATTTGCTTAGGGAAAGCTAGGAGAGGAAACAACATTTAAGAGAAAATAACGCACAAACACCTCTGTGCGAATTTTTAAAAATTGCCTAACAACAAGAAATAATTAAACTCAGAAAAATTAATAATAAATTCACTTTTAAAATTACTGTTAACTTTTAAAATCAATTAACATCACACATTGTTTACAACCGTGATTGCACCCCCACTTTGATTCACCAAATCTTCCAGCAATTTTTTTTCACTTTCTTCAGACACTAAAATTTCAAAATTTACGCGATTTAAATACTCTACGTTCTCGATGGCTGCTTGGTATTTATCAACAAGCCTTCTCACTAAGGATTCATTCGAAAAGTCGGCGTTAATTTTTATTTTGCTTTGCGCAACAAATTCGGCTTTGGGTAAGTCTTTTAATACGGCACTCACAGAATCGCTGTAGGCGCGCTGCAAGCCGCCAGTGCCGAGTTTGATTCCGCCAAAGTAACGCACTACGGCAACCACAATTTCGCTGAATTCGCTGTGTTCTAAAACGGCAAGCATAGGACGCCCGGCGGTGCCACTGGGTTCGCCGTCGTCGCTCATAGAACGGATGGTGGTGTTCGGCGGCCCGGCAATGTAGGCCCAACATACGTGCCGTGCTTGCGGGTGGCGCGTGCGAATGTCTTTGATGAAGGCTTCTGCGGCTTCGCGGCTGGCGGCGTGATTGGCAAAAGCAATGAATTGGCTGCGTTTTATTTCTATCTCAGCGCAATGCTCGGCAGTTGGTATACAATAGGAGTTCATCTGTACCGTTAAACAAACCAAATACTGAAGATTAATCGATTTTGAGAACAGAATCAGTCACTAATATTAGCGATCGTTCATCGGCGTTGCCAGCAAGACGTTTTTGTCTTGCCCCTATGATGGAATGGTCGGACCGCCATTGCCGTTACCTGTGGCGCATCATCAGCCGTAATGCCTGGGTGTACACCGAGATGGTGGTTACCGGAGCCATCATTCACGGCGATAAAAATCGCTTTTTAGATTTCAACGATGAAGAACACCCTATCGCCTTGCAACTCGGCGGCTGCAATCCCGCCGAATTGGCAGAGTGTTCAAAAATTGCAGAGCAGTGGGGTTACGATGAGGTTAACCTGAATTGTGGCTGCCCGAGCGACCGTGTTCAAAACAACATGATTGGCGCTGTGTTGATGAAACACACCCAAACTGTGGCCGATTGCTTAAAAGCTATGCAAGATGCCACCGGTATTGCGGTCACCATAAAACACCGTATTGGTGTGGATGATCAAGACGGCTTTAACAGTCTGGTGGATTTTGTCGGCACTCTGGCAGAAACCGGCACTAAAACCTTTATTGTTCACGCCCGTAAAGCCTGGCTGCAAGGCTTAAGTCCAAAGGAAAATCGCGAAATCCCGCCGCTGGATTACGACGCGGTGTATCGCCTGAAAGCGCTGTATCCGCACTTAGAAATCATTCTAAACGGCGGATTAACAACAACGGCGCAATGCAGCGACGTTATTAAAGCGGGGGCAGACGGCGTGATGGTTGGCCGTGAAGCCTATTCAAACCCGTATGTTTTGGTTGACGTTGATAACACTTTCTACCCATCAAGCCAGTCCCCCTCAAACCAGAGCCAATCAAACCAGAGCTTACCGTCCAGAAAAGAGATTTTTGAGCAATACGTCAGCTATTGCGAACATCAGTTAACGAAAGGTGTTAAGCTGCACCACCTCAGCAAACACGTACTCGGTCTGTTCTCAGGACAGCCTGGAGGGCGCCTGTTCCGCCGTTATATGAGTGAAAACGTTCATAAGCCCAACGCCTCAATTGATACGCTCTGGCAAGCGTATGAGTGCGTTGAGAACAGTAACCGAGCAGCTACCGGATAACTGCGAGCAACGGCATTCGCGGTATAGTGACCAACCGGTTTCGAGACAAACAATTTTGTAGCAAACAAAAGCCAAGCAATTAGGATCCAATCATTATGGCTAACAAATTAGAACAACTTAAATCTTTCACTGACGTTGTCGCAGATACCGGCGATATCGAGGCCATCGCAAAGTTTAAACCTTTGGATGCCACCACCAACCCGTCATTATTGTTGAAAGCTGCCGGATTGGAGCAATACCAAGGGTTAATTGATACCACCATTGCTTGGGCACACGAAAACGCGCCGTCCGCTGAAGAAGTCGCCAACCTTGCCGCTACCAAACTAGGCGTTGCTATTGGTTGTGAAATTTTAAAAATCGTTCCAGGACGTATTTCTACCGAAGTGGACGCTCGCTTATCGTTTGATACAGCAAAAACCCTGTCAAAAGCCCGCCAGATTATCGCTCTATACGAGGCCGAAGGCATTGCAAAAGATCGCGTGCTGATCAAAATCGCGGCAACCTGGGAAGGCATTCGCGCAGCAGAAATTCTTGAGAAAGAAGGCATCAACTGTAATTTAACGCTGTTGTTCAGTTTCTGTCAGGCGGCCGCTTGCGCCGAAGCCGGTGTCTATTTGATATCGCCATTCGTGGGCCGTATTTTGGATTGGAACAAAGCCAAAAACCCAGACGGCGACTTCTCTGGCGCCAATGATCCAGGCGTGGTTTCTGTTTCTTCGATCTACAATTACTACAAAACTTACGGCTACAACACCATCGTTATGGGTGCGAGCTTCCGCAATATCGGCGAAATCGAAAACTTAGCCGGATGTGATCGCCTGACCATCAGTCCACAGTTGTTGGAAGAATTAAAACAAGACGAAGCAGCACTTGAATGCGTATTAAGCAAAGAAACAGCTTCCAGTGACATCGCTCAAGTTCGATACGACGAAGCGCAATTCCGTCTTGTACTTAACGAAGATGCTATGGCAACGGAAAAATTAGCCGAAGGCATTCGTAACTTTATTGCTGATCAAATCAAACTTGAAACCTTATTAACCGAACGCAGCACACAACCTGCCATGTAACGGTATGATTGAATTTTTAAAATCATTATTTGAAACCGACACCCCAGAACATGCGCCCGAAAACCACGAGCGCCAGTGCCGCCTTGCCAGCGCGGCGCTGCTGGTTGAGGTCGCCTCCATTGACAATCAATTTGCTGAATCCGAACGCAACGCACTCTTAAAAATTCTCACCAAGGAATTTAAATTGGTTGGTGAAGAATTAAAAGAAATTGAGCAACTTGCGATTGAAAAGCAGTCAGAAGCGTCTTCGTTACACGAATTTACGTCGTTAATTAACGATCATTTTTCGGTTGAACAAAAGATTCAATTAATTGTGAATATGTGGCGAATTGCCTACGCGGATGGTGAGCTGGACAAGTACGAAGAATATATTATTCGTCGTGTATCAGAGCTTATTTACGTCGCTCATGGGGATTTTATTCGAGCAAAACAAATTGCAAGAAGCGAATCTGGAAAGAACCATTAATCCAGTCGATTAACGCTTGAATGAATTATTTTTGTTCCAGCGAATTAATTAAATCGTGAAACTCATTGCGATTTTCTTCATTGAGGCTCATTAAAATTTTATGAGCTTCAATCACTTTTGAACGCGCACTGTCTTCATCAAGCCCTTCTTCGGTAAGCTCTTCAATATTTTCAAATTCTTTGTCGATTGACGGCACAATTTCAAAAATATCGTCAAACCCCATGCTGTCTAACAATCGATTAATGCCTTCATCTGGAGAGACAACAATAGGCAACTTGTGGAAACGATCCTGAAAAAGAATCGAAATCTTGGCCATTAAACCGAGCGTAGTACTGTCGATAGAAGAGGCATCGCGAAGATCAAATAATACCGATGAGCACTGTGATTTTCTGTACATATGATCGATAAAGTTATCAAACGAAATGCACAATGTGAGCCGCACATCGCCGACAAACTTAATAACGTTTGCTCCATCGATTTCGGCTACAAAAATTTGCCCCGATTGCATAATTAATGCTTACCTTGAGTGATGGATAACACTGAAATGTCATCCGGAATATCCATTTCTTTATGTAGACCTAACACCGTGGCCACAGATTCCATTGTCCCATTGCTTAAAGATAATAATTCTAAAAGCTTTGCTTCTTTATCAATGAGAGAACTTTCGTTCATTGTTTCAAATATACCGTCAGAAAGTACTATTAAACTGCTATCAGGCGGGAAATGGCAAGAAAAAACTTCCCAATTTGGATTTGGAAAGATTCCCACGGGTTTACCTTTACCATGCAGGAACTCTGCCTTGCCATTATTAACCAGTACTGGCAGCGGTAAATGCCCAGCCACCGAATAACGCAATTGGTGCTCATGAGTATCAATAACACCAATTAAACAGGTTAAATGGGTTTGAAAACGCCCCTGTTTGAGGCCACCGTTAATTTCTTGCAACATCCAATCAGTGCCCTGTTCGAAGGTCTCAGGGTCACTGAAAAAGCCGTTTTCGCGCACCATTCGAGTGACTTGATGCTTCAACCAAATGGTCACAAACGCCGATGACGCACCATGACCGGCAACGTCTGTTAAATAAAACGCTAAATATCGATCACCTAAATAGGCATAATCGATAAAGTCGCCACTGAGGTATAAAGAGGGGAATAAACGGTGGGTTGCGGTGTAGCCGTTTCTTAAAAACGGGCTCAGCGGCAACAAGCGCTGCTGGACGAGACGACCTGAATGTTGGTCTTTCTCGAGTGTTAAAAGGTTCTCTTTGAGTTCCAGATTAGCCTGCTCTAGCCGCTCGCGATAGCGTTTGTTCTCAAGCAGCAAATCCTGGCGCTCTAGCGTGCGATTGATGGCGTGTACCAGGACTTCCATATCGACAATAGGCTTGATAAGAAAGTCGCTGGCGCCGTGGCGCAGGGCCTCGACCGCGTCGTTCATCAGCCCCGCCCCGGATATGACGATAACGCCAATTTCAGAGTTGATCTTGTGGATCTCTTGCAGAACATTGAGACCGTCGATTCCCGGCATTCGCAAATCAGAAAGGACAACATCGGGCTTGATCTCTTGGAATAACTCCAAGCCACGGGCGCCGTCGTCGCTTTCAAAGACCTCAAAGCCGCTGTCTTCAAGGTAGGCTCTGATACTTTGTCTAACGAGCTGGTCATCATCGATGAGCAACAACTTACGTTTGCTAATGACCATGAATTCCTCACTCCAACATGTCCATTTAGAGCAAACTCAAAATAATCTGACCAGATGGGGTCTGCCGATCCGAAATACTGAGATATGCTCTAGTCAGTACTTATATAAGCACCGATTTACCCAGATCTCCAGAATTCTAGAGAGAATGACGTAGAAATTTTGTAAATTCCATCGCTAAATTATCGTCTAAAATTGCGGTTAGTTCATTAAACTGTAGCGCAAGGTCTGGTTTTATACCTTAAACGTAGGAACTGATAAAAAACCCATAAATAATCCGTAGAAAGCAAGTAATCAACTTTGATCTAGACTAGAAATATAACATCGGAATGATCTTTAGGAATAACTTATGAACAGCTCTAACGCCGCAAGAAAAGAAAAACGTAGTTTTATACGAATGGAAGTCAACACTCCTGCAAAAATTACCGTTATTGCAAACAATCAAGAAGAAACAGGCGTTTGCAAAAACTTAAGCGGCAATGGAATGCTATTAGAGTTAAATTCAGACTACCCGATTGGCTCGGAAATTGTTGTCCACGTGACCTCAGAGCTTGAAAACGGGCCGTCTCTGGACGCTTCGTGCACGGTTATGCGTGTGGAAAAAATCGAAGACAACGAGAATTACAGTGTCGGCATCGTGATCGATAAAATTTTGTAACAGCCAAAAGCAGCTCTACTCCTAAAACGCAAAAAGGCAGCCTTAAGAGCTGCCTTTTGTTCGTTCTAGCGCCTGTTAAGACTAGTCTAGCTCGATATCGTCAAAGCCATCAAAATCTTCGAAATCATCGGAACCTGCACCGAAATCGTCTTCAACTTCGCCATCTTTGACTAAAAACTCACGACGCTGCATGTAGGCGTTGCGGAAGAATACGTACTTATCGCCGGAGATAATCTCTTCCACCTCAAGCAGTTGCGCGCGGGTATTGATGGTTCGTGTAGCACTAACGCCCAATTGGGTTTCGCTGTCGTCGATGTAATTAACCGGGTCTGTAAAATAATCGACACCCAAGCCAAAACCGTCGCGAAGGTTTGATGGGCCAAGCAATGGCAACATAAGGTAAGGACCGTTACCCACCCCCCAAGTGGCGAGCGTTTGGCCAAAATCTTCACCGTCTTTTTTCGGCAAACCAATGGATTTTGCTACATCAAAAATACCGACCAAGCCAACGGTGGAGTTGACCAAGAAGCGGCCTGTACTGTTGCCCGCTTTGCCCCATTTCCACTGCAGTACACTGTTAACAATGGTGCCCACTTCGCCTAAATTACCAAAAATATTGGTCACACCGTTTTCAACACGGTTAGGTGTTACGGCTCTGTAACCTTTAGCGACCGGCTTTAAAATGAAGCGATCCAGACCATTGTTAAAACGGAATACGGCTCGATTGAAACCCTCAAATGGGTCGTAAACCTCGGCCGATGGCGAGGTGCTATCAACTGATTCGGTATCCGTTTGTGCCAACGACAGTGGCGCAGCTAAAACCAAAGCCGCAGAAAATACGATGGTTTTAATACCCATAAATAACCTTTAATTCTCAACGATGTTAAACACCCGAGGTGTCAATCAGTAACAGGGTTATAGTAAACGTTTTATCGAGGCAAGCTAAAGTAGTTTTTCTCAACCGTGTTAAATTTATCAACTCTAATCGTTTAAATGCCCTGTTACACCGCAACACATTACAAATTTACTAAAATTTCTTGCCATTGCTTTTCAAGACGCTTAGATGACACGGGTTGGCTGGTCTTTAGAGTTTGGGCAAACAACGACACTCTCAGCTCTTCAATTTGCCAACGATATTGCTGTAACAAATCATTGGCCGCACACCAAACCTTGCCTTTACTCTCTAGCAATTCTTGATAGCGCTGCCAGTGCTCATTGACTTCATTTAAAAATCGGCGATCTCGTTGTACATCCAGTGGTGCTTTCTCAAGCCGCATTTCGATGGCTTTAATGTAGCGCGGATACTGACTAAATTGCTCAAACGGCGTATCAAAGAGAAAATCTGGGTAAATCAATGTGTTTAGCTGTTGATTCACATCACTCGCCGCCCACGTGTACGCCAACGCGTTTTTATTGGATTTTAATGTCTTTCGAATACCGACAATATTTGCCAAAAGCTGATACAAAATGCCTTCTATTGCCATAGCTCTTGGCACAATATCAACGCGAGAATTTTCCAGCACCGACTCAAATTCTTCTTGGGTTCTAACCAATCCGTCTTTGAAAATCACCTGTCTAATGGTCGCAGAGATAATATCTTCCGCCGTAGCTTCCCGCCCGGCCAATGACGTCATGGTTAAACCAATGTCTTTGCCCTTCAGCAGTTCTTTACGTAAATACTTAACGGTCGATGCTTCTTTCAGCATCACCAAACGAACACAACCACGCAGGCTTAATAAATTCGCCTCGTGAGGATTGTCGTGCATTTTCAGGGAAACGGAATCACCGTCATCCACCAACGCCGGAAATGCTTCAATACTGGTGCCTTTACGTTTTAATTTTTTTGATTTCGCCAGCTCACCAAAATCCCACGTTGTTAAGCCTTTTTGTTCAACATCTTGACCGGCAGTTTGTATGGTTTGCTGAATATTTTCTCGGTATTTTTCACGCAAAGCGGTTAAATCCCGACTTTGCTCAATTAACTTACCGCGATCATCCACCACTTTAATGTTCATGCGATAATAATTATCGAGCTGAATATCACCCCACGCATCTTTTGGAATTTCAACTTGCGTCAAACGAAATAATTGCTTCGCCAGTTCTTCCGTTACTGGCTTGTTGGCAGGAATCATATTCAACAATGCGCGATCAACAAACGACGGCACCGGCACAAAGTTTTTACGCCACTGTTTGGGCAACGCTTTTACCAACGCAACGCATTTTTCTTTGAGTAATCCTGGAACAACCCATTCCACCACAAATTCAGGAATTTGATGCAACATTGCCACAGGCACGTGTACACTTACGCCATCGTCAACACTGCCCGGCTGAAAATGATAGCTGAGCTTAAATTCCATGCCCGACCAGTTGATGTGATTGGGAAATTGCGCTTCGGTAATATTGGCTGCTTCGTGAAGCATTAATTGTTCTTGGGTTAAGAACAATAATTTTGGATTCTTTTCTTCGGCTTTTTTTCGCCAGGTTTCAAAACTGGTTAGATTAACCGCGTCTTCACCGATGCGTTCATCGTAAAACTGATACAAAACTTCATCATCTACGAGAATGTCTTTTCTGCGAGACTTTGCTTCTAAATCGATAACATCGCGAATGAGTTGCGTGTTATGGCGATAAAACTCACCGGGTTTTGCTGGGTTTTTCTTGCGGTTACGATTGCCATCAACGTACCGACCTTCAACCAAAGCCGAACGTATAAAAACTTCACGTGCTTCTTTAGGATTAATTTCGGCGTAATTAACACGTTGCTTTTCTACCAGCGTTAAACCAAACAAAGTAATGCGTTCGAACGCCATCACCTGCCCGCGTTTACTGTCGTAATGCGGTTCAAAGTGGTGTTTTTTAATTAAATGCTTGGCCGCTTTTAAGGCCCATTCAGGCTCAATTTTGCCGATATTGTGCGCGTACAAACGTGCGGTTTCTAACAACTCACCCGCCACCAACCACTGAGGCCGTTTTTTGAATTGTGACGAGCCAGGGAAAATATTAAATTTACGGTTTCGGGTGCCTAAATAATCGTTGCTATCGGATTTTTGCCCGATGTAATCCAACAATCCCACCAACAACGATTCATGAACCGACTGAAAACTGGCTTCTTCGGTATTTTCTTTGAAACCCAACTGCTTACACGAAACACGCAACTGATGGTGAATGTCTCGCCATTCACGCATTCTTAAATAAGAAATAAATTCTTTTTGCAGACGTTTTCGCAATTGGTTTTGAGACAATTCCTGGCGCTGCTCTTCAACGTAATTCCACAAGGCCAAATAGGCGAGGAAATCAGAGTCTTCCTGCCAAAAGCGGCGATGTTTTTCATCGGACGCTTGCTGTTTGTCGGCAGGACGTTCACGCGGATCTTGCACTGCCAAAGCACTGGTAATAATTAAAATTTCTTTTAAAGAATTATTTTTTTCCGCCGCATAAATAATCGCGCCCAATCGAGGATCGACCGGTAAGCGTGCTATTTTTCGGCCGAGATCGGTGACACGATTGTTGGCATCTACCGCTTTCAGTTCGCGCAATAAATTGTAACCGTCGCTGATTAAACGGCGATCGGGCGGATCGATAAACGGGAAATGGTTAATATCACCCAACCGCAGTTGTAACATTTGCAAAATAACTGAGGCCAAATTTGTCCGAAGAATTTCTGCATCGGTAAATTCAGAGCGACCGTCAAAATCGGCTTCGTCGTACAGACGCACACAAATACCTTCACTGACACGACCACAACGGCCTTTACGCTGATTAGCGCTGGCTTGAGAAATGGCTTCAATGGGTAAACGTTGAATTTTAGTGCGATAGCTGTAGCGGCTGATTCGGGCAAAACCTGGGTCAATTACGTAACGAATGCCCGGCACGGTAACAGAAGTTTCAGCCACGTTGGTAGACAATACAATCCGCCGACCGCGAGTTTTATTGAATATCTTATTTTGTTCAGCCAAGCTCAGGCGTGCGTAAAGTGGCAAAACTTCTAAGTGCGGAAAATCCGCTTTTCTCAACGCCAATGCAGTTTCGCGAATCTCGCGTTCGCCACTTAAGAACACCAAGAAATCACCGCCACGAGCACTGGCACCGGCAGCGCGTTCTTGCTGTAAAAGCTCATCCACAGCACTGACAATACCCTGGTATTGATCGTCCATATCTTCATGCATGGGACGATACAAAACATCCACCGGATAGGTTCGACCAGAAACCTCAATAATCGGCGCGTCGTGAAAATGCTTAGAGAAGCGCTCTAAATCGATGGTGGCAGAGGTAATAATGACTTTTAGATCGGGGCGCTTAGGAAGAATGGACTTGAGATACCCCAGAAGAAAGTCAATGTTCAGACTGCGCTCGTGGGCTTCATCGATAATAATGGTATCGTAGCGATTTAAGTAACGATCGTTCTGAATTTCAGCAAGCAAGATGCCGTCGGTCATCAATTTGATGTACGTATGCTCATTGCTAATATCATTAAAACGAACCTGATAACCCACGCCTTCACCAAGCTCAACATTCAGCTCATCGGCAATACGAGCGGCTACTGTGCTGGCAGCAAGTCGCCTCGGTTGGGTGTGACCAATCACCCCGCGAACACCGCGCCCTAACTCCAAACAAATTTTAGGCAACTGAGTCGTTTTACCCGAACCAGTTTCACCGGCAAGCACAACAACTTGATGCTCGGAAATAGCTTTCGCGATTTCTTCTCGACGCTCTGATATGGGCAGGTTTTCAGGAAAATTGATCTCAGGCTTGTGGTTTATCTTATGCTCAAGCGCCGCTTGCGATTGACTGGTTAACGCTTCAAGCTTGGCTACCACCTTGTCGAAGGGCTTACCGCTATTGCGGCGCGATTGAATATCACTCCACAAGCGCTTTAATTTGAAGTAATCCTGACTCAGTACATCATCGAATTCAGGTTTTGACACGTCGATATCTGGCTTACTCATCAAGATTATCTTTACTATCCGCTCTAAATCTTAGAAAACCCCTCGTTTTATGGCGTTTCCTACATTAAGTCAATGACACTTCCACGGGCTATTTACGCAAAGCGCTCACCCTGGATTTTGGATGGCATTAAACAGGGTATGCTTAGCAAGGTAAAGGTCTGACAGGAACTGAGTGCGTGTGTTCTAGCGAATTATTCTGAAAATCTGTTGATGACGCCAACTGTTCACAAAACAACCAAAGAATGATTGCTAAGTGTATTAAGGAACCGTGGATTAATCACGATTGTTCAAGCCCGCCGCGCAATTAAAATATTCGGTTGAACTGCGCAGTTGAAAAACCCCTGTATGAGCATCATACAAATAACACTAGGAGGCCACTTAACACCAAGGTAAAATTACGCCTTATAATATACTGAGTCTTTCGAATCGATGCATACCACTGAATGCTAATTAATACCCTCAATCAACAGAATACGCTAGGAATCACTCGCCCATTGAGCACCCGAAAAAATCAACTAGCCCTAACGGTATTAATGATCATGCTTCCTTGGTTTATACCAATGTCATCGGTATTAGCGCTTGAAACAGGCATCAGTATTTTGGACGGTAAGAAAACCAAAAGTGAGATCAAACTTCAAAGCTTAAACGATACTGAAGATTCCCAACTGAAAAAACGTTTACTGGATGAGCTTTCCAGACAACACAAAAATAATGAGATACTTAAGCTCTACAGCAATCAAAATAAAATAGCCAGCTACGAACGTACATTAATTACTGAATTTTTACGATCACAAGGTTATTACGCGGCCAAAGTCAGTTCACAAGTTATTAAAGAAAAAATCAAACACATTATAGAACCTGGTGATGCGTTTAAAATTACCCAGGTAAACATTGAATTACCAACGTCAGTAAGCGCGTTACCCGATAAATATTTGCTGACTAAAAAAGGCGATCCGTTAATTGCTGAAAATGTGTTACTCACTAACGATAACGTCACAACTTGGATTAAAAACAACAGCTGTTTATTTAAAGTCAGTGTCCACTATAAAGCAAAAATATTCCCAGAAACCTCAACCGCAACACTGACCTATTCAAGCACACCCAGTGTAGAAACCGTTTTTGGTAATGTCAGTTTTTCTGGATTAAAAACCATCGATGAAACTTATTTAAAAGACCTTCTGCAATTCAAATCAGGCGAATGTTTTAACCAGGCAAAGCTGGATCAATCACGCTTGTCTTTATTACAAAGTAATCTGTTGTCCAGCGCGCAGATTGAGACAGGTGAACCCAGCGCCAACGGCGTAGATATTCGTATTTCCGTTGTTGAAAGAAACCATCGTACCATCTCTGCGGGCTTGGGCTTTAGAACCGATGAAGGCATTGGCGTAAGCACCGGATGGGAACATCGCAATTTTAGCGGTCACGCAGAAACACTCAATTTAGATGCTTATATTGCCCAAAATCGCCAGACATTATCGGCCAACTATTCCATTCCTCACTTTCGGGCCGACAATCAAACCTTAACGTTTTTTAGTGAAATTGAATCCGAACAAACCGATGCTTTCGATTCAGATTCTGCAAGCTTTGGTGCTGAAGTCACGCGTCAATTCGATGAGTACTTTCGCGGTGCCATTGGTTTGCAAACCGATATATTGCAAGTCACCGAAAGCAACGGTGACGAAGACGAATTCGCATTGGTGTCTCTGCCAGTCAGCGTAGAATACGACAAACGCAACGCGTCGCTTGATCCGAGAAAAGGCTGGGTCGCTGGCGCTAGCGTGCAACCGTTTATCAACGCTCTAGACAGCGACGTGTATTTTTTAAAAACAACCGTTGCTGGCAGTTATTACACAACCTTAAATCACTGGTTTTGGTCACCCACATTTGCCACCCGAGGTGCGATAGGGTCCATTTTTGGCACCACCAGAGACGAAGTTCCAGCCAACGAACGTTTTTATTCCGGCGGTGGTGGATCGGTTAGAGGCTATCCTTTTCAAACTCTCGGCCCATTAGATGGCAACGATCCCGAAGGCGGTTTGTCCTATACAGAGGTATCTTTTGAAACGCGCATCCATTGGGGTGAAACCTGGGGCGGTGTTCTATTCTTAGACGGAGGCAATGCCTACACGGGCGAATTACCAAGCATAGGAGAAGATCTTCGGTGGGGAGCGGGTTTTGGTCTACGGCTTTACACAAGCTTTGCTCCCATTCGATTTGATGTCGCCTTTCCTTTAGATCGTCGAGACAATCTGGATGATAGCTTTCAAATTTACATCAGTTTAGGTCAAGCATTTTAATGAACTGGCAAACTGTTAAAAAAACGACAATAAAAACCGGCTTTTATTTGCTGAGTGCCGTTCTGGCATTTGCCATCATTATTGCTGTAGTGATGTCGGCCTTGGTATTTACCCAAAGCGGTCGCGAATGGACATTAACAACAGGCATTGATTGGCTGAATGATTCAACGGCGCTGACAGACCAGCAAATCGCTATTGAGCTAACACAACCTTACTTTCCAGATTTTAATAATTTTCAGTTCGAAACATTAGAAATCAAAAAACACAACAAAACATGGGTAAAAATCTCTGAGTTCGAATTTCGTTGGTTGGCAAATGATTTATTTGACAAAAAACTGTTGATCGAAAATCTGCACGCATCATCCATTTACTACAACCACGCACTATCAGCAAATAACAATACAACCAAAGAAGATCAGCACACTGAAAAATCCACCACTCAATTTAATATTGAAGATTATCTAACAACAGCCACTGTAAAATCGTTGGCGATCAACGCGTTGCAAATAGATAACGCAATACCTGAGTCAACACGAACAGAACTCGAAATCAACAATTCGATTAACTATCAATTGTCATCAAGTGTAGACTTCACAATTAATCAAGCACTGGCTGTTCATTTACTGGCGGCTCCGCTATCAGACAATTTTCCCAAATTAAAAATTGATGTAAGCTCTGTCTCAATCAATAAGCACAGCATTACCGGCAATATTTTTGAAACTCCTAATGGGGTTTTGTCAAAGTTATTAAAATTACCCAAAGAGCAAGAAATCAATGCAGACCTTGAAATCAACATTGTAAAAGACCATGCAGATTATCAATTGGATATTGCTCACCTTGCCTTTCCCGTCGCTGGGGAACAGCTTGCTCTAAATGCGGATATTGTATTCACACCAACCATCGATATTGATGACAAAAGCACGTGGCGGTTATCGGTACAACAGTGCGAATTAAACCTGAGCGATACACTGCATAACTTTTCTGGAACTGTTACCTACCCGGCTTTGGATATCACAGCAGATATTAATCGCTTTCCGCTCCGGTTAATTTCTCCTTGGCTTCTGGATATACGCGACGGTGCCGTGGATGTCACCACTCATATTACGGGCACTGCAAACAACCCCAATTTCAAGGGTGCGGTTTCAGCGAATACGCACTATAAAAATGTACCCGTAGCGCTTGAATTCGATGGTTTTGGATCAACTCAAAAAATCACGATTAACACATTGGCCATCAATTCTGATGCAAGCCTTCTGGAAGTGTCGGGCGATATAAATCCAAACTCACTATCTGGTGAACTCGACTATAACGCCGAAAACATTAACACACGTTTGGTGGAACATTTTTATTCCGACCTACCAAAAGAGGTGTTCTACGAAATCACTTCGGCGTCTGGCCAGCTGTTTGGTGATTTACGTGATCCCAGCGGAACAGTAACGTTGTTCGGAAATGGCGATTATCAAAATAATATTTTCTCTACAACGGTAGACATCCGTAAAAATAACGACTTGGTGACAATCGATACCTTTTCTATTGAATTGCCAGAGGGTAAGAGTCGAGTCAATGGTGAAATAGACATCAAACAATTGAGCGGTGATATCTCAGGAGAGTTTAACGAGTTACCACTCTATCTAACGAAGCTTGCCGGAATAGAACTACCCGATGAGTTAAGCGCAATTTTCAATGGTACGTTCAACGCAAATGGCGACTTTAAGAAACCGAAAATTCAGGCCGAGGTAACCTCGGTAGGCCGCTATGAAAATATTCCGTTTAAGGTTGAAGTCATCGGAAATTCCGACATTACAGAGCATACCTTAACAAAGCTGAATGTTACCGCCTATGATCAAGTTGTACTTAATGCAAACGGCAACTACAAAGAGGAAAATTTTACCGCCGAAATTTCCGCCGATAAACTGCCAACACAACTGTTAAATGCGTTATCACTACCGGTTGAGCCAGGTAATTTTTCAGCCGAGATTGCGGCATCGGGTAATATCCGCACACCGAACCTTCACGGTCAAATTGAATATTCGACTCAATTTGACCAATACAGCCGCGATGGTGATCTTGAAAATACAGCATTCACCTTTTCAACCGAATTTAAAAATGAGCAAGATCGACTGACCTGGAACAGCAAACTTATTAAAGGCGATAGCTCACCTGGATTTATTGATCTTTCACTGCCCTTTCATGACTACATAGAACAATTATTTGACGGATCTTTTTCAGATAAAACAACGCTAGACGTTACTGTTAATGCAGATGTAGGGCTGGATATCGCATCATTGTTAATCGATGCCGACCTTCACAGATTACACGGACAGCTCACTCTAAAAACCGACATTACTGGTACCATTAAAGCACCTTCTGTTCACGGCGACGTTGCTCTCGTTAATACCCGTTATCAAAATATCTTAACGGGTACGGTAATTGACGCATTAAACTGTGAAATTAACGCACAGAATTACCGTTTTGCAATAAACGATTGTAATGCCACCGACGGCAGCAAAGGGCAATTTCAAGTCACGGGCGATCTAGAATTACCCTTAATAAATAAGAAAAAGTTTGGCCAATTAAACATTGAGTTACACACACAATCGGCCAGTATTCTCAAACGACCTGAGATTGAGAGCGAAACCACTGGCAAAATTTCAGTCACGGGAGACTTTCAAGAATTAACCGCTTCGGGCGTGCTTAATGTATCACCACTGCAAGCGGTACTAAAAAACACCGCCGATTCCAGCATTGCCCAAATTGAAGTTGAAGAAGTTTACGAAAACCAGCCTCAAGACAAACCCGGTTTAATCGACCACAGCCCGATCATTAATTTAGACCTAACAATAACAGCTGATAAGCAAGCCTATTTACGGGGGCTTGGTATAGAAGCGGAATTAGGCGGTCAAATCAAGCTCAGCGGTACCGCCTCAGCCCCCCAGTACAATGGTGAATTTAATACCATTCGCGGCCAATTTGAGGTGTTCGGGAAAGATTTCGAATTAGATAACGGCTCGGTAAGCTTTGTCAATAATGCCGTCGCGTTATCAATTACCGGTATTTATGAACAAAATGACCTGAGAATTCAAGCGGACATGATCGGCCAAAACGAAGATTTTCAGTTAGTCCTGTCGTCGGTGCCCAGCTTGCCGGAAGATGAAATTCTTTCGTACATTATTTTTGGAGAATCGGTTTCGGACATCACCCCCATTAAAGCCATACAACTGGCCTCGGCCGTACAACAACTTCGCGGTGGTAGCTCTTCGTTTGATCCTATTGCCAGTACTCGAGAGTTGCTCGGGGTAGATACGTTATCGGTTGATACAGAAAAAACTGAGAACGGAGAAAATGGTATTAACGTTGGTATTGGAAAATATATTAACGACAAGGTGTATCTCGAATTGGAGCGAACCCCCAATCCTTCGCAACCTTGGAAAGGCACCATTGAAATCGAACTGGTTCCACAAATTAACTTACAAAGCTCAACCGGTGGCACCAGTGGTATTGATAGCGCAGAGATTATTTGGAAAAAAGACTATTAACCCGAATTTACCTAAAAACAACAGACTGTTTATTGATGGTTTATTTATTGATAGTTTACTTATTAATGGTTTACTTATTAAAAGTTTTCATATGATCTAACAAGGCTTGGTCGCTCATTTTATCCGACTTGAGCAATCCATCCAGCACACCGGAATAGTCTTCTGCGTTTTTATTTTGACTTAATTTAAAATTGCCAACCATGCTTTCAACGGTGATTTCGATTCCCATCACTGCTTTTATCATTTTCTCAATGTAATCCATAGGCGCGTCGGTAATCGACCACGGAGTGGTTTGTGACTGCTGCTCGTAAAAGGCCGACATGGCTTCGATTACGTTGTATATCCAATCGTGATCACGATGGAAGGCTATTTTTCCTCGAACATGCACCACCGAATAATTCCAGGTGGGTACGGCCTTGTGAGTTTTGGTCTTTGACGGATAAAAGTTAGGGCTTATGTAGGCGTGGGGGCCGTTGAAAATCAGCAAAATGTCCTGATTATTTTCAACTTGTGTTAAAAAATCATTGTTGTGAGCAATGTGACTTAACAGTCGAATTTCACCCGACTCGTTTTCAGATAAAAGCACGGGCACGGGCAAGTGCACGGCGTTGACGTAATCGGCACTGGATGCAGCAAGCGTAGCTAACGGATAGTCTTGAATAAATTGCGCTAACACAGTCTGATCCGTGACTTTAAATTTTGCAGGAATGAGCATAAATGGCCTTAAAAACCTCTGACTAAGTTTTACGAGTATTCATCATGGTTTTCAGCCACATTACATCTTTCGGGCCGAGCTTAGCAGACTCGTGTTTGTCATCAGAATTTAACACCTCCTCGTACACTCGACAAATGGCTATTTCAGTTAAATTGCGCCAATCGTCGTTTTCTAATTCTACAATAGAACCAGCCGCCAAATTGGGATCTAACAGAGGATCGTGTTCTTCTTCCGACGTTCTTAAAGTGAACTCTAATTCTTGTAGAATTGGATTAATGACTTTAACGGTAGAAGCCTCAGAAAATTCTTTTTCGACTCGCTTCTCGGCTTTTTTTAATTCGGACTCTAACTGAATTTTGGTAATTTTCTCGCCAATGGGCCGAATGCCATGTTTACTCAGAAGACCCACCGCACCAGGAAGCAGCGCCTTTGCGGCAATGCCAGCACCAACCAGAGGATTAAAAATAGCTGCAACCCCACCGATCAACAGCATTCCGTATGTAAGCTTACGATCCAATTGATCGATATTATTGGCCAAATTTTCCAGCGAACTCTTGGACGCTTTTTTGTCTTCGACGACAATTTCTTTGGCACTATTTAGCATATAGTGTTGCAGGGAATATTCAGCTGTCTCGTTAGCAAAATGAAAAATACGACGTTTCGGAAGGTTATTAATTTCGGGCACCGAATCCGGCAGACATCGCATGGTGTGCAAGGCAAACCCGTAAGGCGATAAATGGTATGGAATAACGAAGTAATGTTTTTCGTCGTACAGCAATGGCTGTGAGGTTTCTATTTTTTCGAGGGAGGCAAAAACAGGCAAACCATCAACCTTTGAAGCAACGGTAGAAACGCCTTCGGTAATGGCCTCATACGCTTTGTCGGTGTATTTAAAAACAGCCTCAACACCTTTTTTTAAGTATTTATTCATAACACACCAGCCTAACTCTCAGTCTTGGTTAGTGGATACAAATTACCTTAGGGCCTGTTCACACTAATTTAATCACACCTGCTGGAGCGTATTTTTTTCGTATTTTAGGCGCAGTGAGTGTGATTTGGTTGTTCCAAATGAATGAGCTGCAACACGAAATACGGGAAAAATACGCCGAGCCCCTAGGGTCGCCCCTAAAACACGCCATTCGTTGTTGTTCGTCGCTTATTTAGCACTCTAAACTGCGCTCCTCCCGCCTAGGCTGACGCGTTTAGGGGGCGACAGGTGCGGTTAAATTAGTGTGAACAGGCCCTAACCACAATTCGTAGAGATTATTGTTGTGGCCATACAGGTCAAGCTCGCCCACCTGAGAAAATCCCAGCCGTCGAAGCAAACCGTTGGACGCTTGATTGTCAGGTAAAGTAACACCCATGATTCTATCACTGTGTTGCAGCTCTTTTGCAGCCTCTAAAACACCAACACAGGCTTCGTAGGTATACCCTTGGCGCCAATACTCGGGCAACAGCGCATAACCGAGGTCAGGGAATGACAATTCATCACGTTTGACCAAACCACACATACCAATCGGCTTATTTTCTGCCTTCAATACCACCGCGTTAAGACCAAAACCATGCTTTTGATAACTCAACATAGGGCCGTTAGCTAGATAATCTTCTGTACCCTTAAGGTCGCGTATTTGCCGATCTACGATAAAACGAATGAAGGAATCTTCATTTAGCTGGCGCAACATGTAATCAGCATCACTCAACTGGAAATGCCGTATTATTAATCGCTCTGTTTCAGAAACAATCATATTAAACACTCTTGCACAATGACACGGTCAGACAACGAAGTCTGTGAGACTATTGCAGGTGGAATAGGAAGTCAAAATCGTCCTATACGATAACTTGCCACTCACGTTGTTGCTCTTACACGCTGTATTGATATTTAAACGGAACGCTTACAACAATATAGGAGCCCATTGGTTTACCCGCACGGCGTTTTACTTCGCCGGAATTGAGAATTTGTTTAATAAAAATTTAATCGTATTTACAGAAAAACATACCAACAACGCAGCAGATATCACAACGATAAAATCAAAGTGAAAGAGAAAGTAATAATTAACGTCCTGGTCAAATCGGCAATTTTCTAGCATTGAATACAAACCGATAACAATTAAAACACCGACCGTGGAATGCCATCCTGACCTTTTTAAAAGTACTGCGGTTAATTCAGCAAATAATCCTGAAAACACACCTAAGATGATTAAATGTTTTGTTAACAATAATTCAATTTGCTGCGAATCGGCTTCAGCAGGTAGCGTTGGATAAACGGGAGGTCCAGGCGAAACATAAATTCCCATGACCAATCCAAGTGCAATAAATATAAGCATCAAACTGTTTTTGACCACGAACCACTCTCAAATATTTTTTAGAGAACACTCTATTGGTTGTTCTTTTACTCAACAGCGGTACTTATATTATTTAAGATTGCTCGGACTATCTTTAGCCCACCATTTTTGGATGGCTCTATCGGCGAGATTTTAGAAAAATCTGTAATTTCCTCACAAACAGCTCGAAGGTCAATTAAAGGAATATTTCTGCGTGAGGTTTCTTCAAGAATAACTTCATTGAATACAGATAACGCTGTTAATGCACGCGTACTCATGCCTGGAATTTTATTGTAAACCGTACAAACCGATAGCGTTTTATTCAATGGCAGGACGGTTTCAAGCATGGCAATGTATTTGGCTCGAAAGTCTTCCCGAGTCTGATACAACAAGTCTAAAGCTTCGCCAACAGAAGAAACCGATTTATCGAGTAAACCTATGAATCCCAGCGCGTCGTTACCACCGCAGCTTAAAAAGACGTGTGTCGCACCCATAGGAAATGACTTTAGACGTCTTGCTACATCGGTAGTTTTATCGCCGTCTACTGCTAAAAGAGTAACTTTAGCATTAGGATATAATGACGAAACTTCTACCGACAATAAATCCTTAACAGAATCACCAGATTCTACGTACTCAACGTTATCAAATACAGAATCACCCAATAATACGATATGCACAAAGCCCCCAAAATTCACACAATAATTTTTTAATAGGCGAGCTTATCGGCTGCGACGGAATTCGTAAAGGTAGGAATTACAGTTCAGTGGGCGTTATGATCGAAGGTAATAAATTTTAAATAATAGGTAATCGAATGGGTATTATTAACATGAAATTAAGCCGATTTACTTTCATCTGCTGCGGGGTCAATATCATCTAATGTAAACTCACCGGGATCATCATCAGACCCTGTTGCATCAGCCAATAACGCATCAAGGTCATCCAGAGGCGCTTCGGGTAATTCGTCTTCGATGCTTTCTCCAATACCCTCGTCCGAGGAGATATCCATACCATCGGCGGTATCACTATCGGACTCATCCACTTCCGCGACAAATTCATCGCTACTTTCAAGCTCGACATCGTCGTCGGAACCTGAATCTGCGTCTGAAGCAGAATCGTCACTGGAAACTTCATCATCGCTGCCGGAAATCAAGGCATCTAAATCGTCGCCAATATCGGCCATTGCTAAGGGTTCATCGGGATCGGATATTTCCGCCATAATTGAACTGGCGGTGGCTGCCGGTTCAGCGGTTTCAGCTTCTTTTTCGGGTTTTTTCTTATCGGATTTCTTCTTCGATTTTTCTTTTTTCTCGGGCTTTTTATCAGACTCCTCTTCCAAACCGTCATCCGATTTTGATCCTGACAATAGCTTGTAGGCGATAAAACCTAAAATAATAATGATGACGTTACCGATTCCAATAACTACATAAACCCACCAAGGCGTGCCTTTGGCTTTGGGCTCTTCTTCAGGTTTTTCTTCTTCGGGTTCACTCGGTTTTGCAGCAGGCTCTGCTTGTGTGGATTGCTCTGAAAATTTCCCTTCTGGGTAACTGAATGTTGTCGGTTTAGGTTCATATCTTGAAGATTGACCGTCAAGGTCGACCATATCAATAGAAAAAGACACTTCATAGAGTCCTTCTTCTTTCGCAGAATAATTCAAGTTCCAGGTATCATTTTTAGCAAGTGTCAATGGTGTAATAGAACTTTGGCCACTGGGATTTTTTATTCGGGCAATTACGCTGGTGTCTTTTAAAGACAACGTTTGCAAATAAGGTGTGACTTTTAATAGAAACTCATTACTGTCGCTGTTTTTCGCTTTAATTTCTGTAGCAAACGCATCACGAACCGTTATCGTGTAGCTGGATTTTCTTTGGAAACTTTTACCATCCACAGTAACAACAATTTTATATTCACCTGCGGCAGAAAAATATTCCAACTCAGACTGGTAAATACCGTCTAAAGGCAACTGCGATGATAATCGATCAACCCAGCGCTCTTCCTCATAGAATGTTTCCGTAGACACATCCAACACACGTAAAAAATTTAAATCTGTTATGGCTTTACCATCTTCTTGAAGAGCAGCGGATAATGGAACGATCTCGCTGGTGTACAAGTTGGCGGGTATGGGTTTAACCGACAAATTCAGGTTACTGACAACAGTAATTCGGCTGTCCGGTGCGATATCGGCATCAACAATCCACTCGCCTTCTAACGGACGCTTTACCGTTATCAATTCATAGTCGATGGTCGAATGCCATTTAATATCAGGATCATTGGCGGCAATTGTTGCGTCGTATCGCGATTCATCAGGGCCAATGAGTGCAGCAGGGGCAAGTTTGGTTTGTTTAAAAATTAATGCGGTAAATTCTTCCACACTGGAATCAACAGTAAAACTGTTGTTATCTGCTAAGGGTAACTGCTCACTGGGCACCGCTTGGTCAAACGCACCCAAAAACGCCTTCATCAGTTCGTCAGCGGTCTCGGCAATTGCTGCTTTCCCACCGGTAGAAATGGCTAATTTATTTAATAATGTTGTGTCGGCATTTTCTGACAGAGCAATGGTGTGAACTTTTATATTCTCGTTTTTTAAACGCGGAATCACTTCGTCGGCAATTCGTCGCCATTCATTTTGATTCAGGTCGGGGTTTTTATTGATATCAACCATACCATCGGTTAATAAAATAATGCTGGTTTGGTAGTCATCGGTTGCGTTGTTAACGCTGAATGCGGCTTTTTCGAGCGCTTCGCCAATATTGGTGTATAAACCCACGGAATTAATATCAGATGAACTCGCCTGAGCTTGCGCCGCCCACTGTCCATCAACGGTTTTATGAGGCACTAGCATATTAACGTATTGGCCAAAGGTCCAAACGCCCGCTTTACTCTCTTCCGGTAACAGCTTAACGAGTAAATCCACGGCAGGCTGGCGTAAGTTGGCAGGGTCATTTTTTTTCATGCTGCCAGAGATATCCACCACTAACCGAACATCCGCTGGAGTTTGTGCCAATGCTTTTATCGAAATTGACGCAAATAAAACAACTGCCACTAATATAGCGTAACAACCTTTACCAGTTAACCTTGTTAGCTCAAACCAATAATTTGCCATTATAGAATTCTAATAAAATGTGTTTTACTGTTTATCGGTAATATCGATTTGAACTTAAGTATAGAAAAAATGGAAAATTATTTATTTAGACAGAAGAATTTTTTATGAGTTTATTGTTATCAGTACACTAAAGCGCCAAGAGTTATCTTAAGCTCGTGTTTTTATAGGAATTTTTAGGTACGTTTTTGTGTACCCAGCTATATAATCTAACGGACATTTCTATTTTTTATTGCCTAATATAAACATCGACTGATACAACCTATCATTAATTAATCGAACACTGATTTTATATTTATTTTGAATCACAATTAGGTTGACACATAAAAATCTAACTTTTGTTTTATTTTTTATATTCCATTATTTACGTAATTTTGTGTGAAAAAATGCCTTTACATTCAATAAGAAGGTTCTAATTTTTAAAAACCTAATATAATATATCTCCCACATTTCGAAGCTTTAATAATAATAAATACGGAGATCCACCATGCATAAACCCGCACACAATTTGTATCGTTTTATCTTAACCTCACTGTTGTTTTTAACATGCTCGGGCGTGCATTCTTGGGAGTTAAAAGGCAATCACACCGTTGAGTTAATTAATTCCAGCGGCGCAGTTTTTGAATTAGGTACTCTCAATGTTTCTGATACTAGTAACAGCGATGAATACCAATTTGATTTCCACTTTAACGACTCTACGTTTGAAGTGTATTTTTTATCGATGCGTAATTTTGACTGTGTGACCGGAGAAAAAGAGGTGTTTTGCCATGTGGTTTATCCCTACGATTATCCGGCGCGGGTTTCTGAAAATAACTTAACCTGGCTAGAGCACAGCTTTTTGTTTATGCATAAATCCGCCAGTGAGTTTTCGGCAAAGCTCTGGAATGGGATAATTTATAATATGGAAATTACAGAAGAAGGAATTATCGGGCACCCTCAAGCGGTTGATTTAAACGAAATCAGTTCACCGCCGGAGCCAGGAATAGCTCCCTATGGCGACGGATCAGATACTGAGATTGGCGAACGAGCCGAAATCGATCCTAAATCGCGAGAATTTGTGCAACTGCGCATTCGATAATCTTGAAAAAACATTCATAAAAAAAGCCGCTTTATGAGCGGCTTTTTTTAACAATAGCGAACAAGGCTTAACGAAAACGTTCAAAAAGATTTATACGTTGCCGTAGCTCATCAAACGCTCGTAGCGTTTTTCAAGCAGTGTTTCAATGGGCAACTCGCACAATGAACCCACTTGTTCGATCAATCGCTCTTTAATACTGATTGCCATGCCATCCATATCACGATGCGCACCGCCGAGAGGCTCAGGAATGGTTTCATCAACAATTCCCAATTCTTCCAATACTGTCGAAGTTACACCCATCGCTTCAGCAGCCTGAGGCGCTTTATCAACGGTTTTCCAAATAATGTTGGCACAACCTTCGGGTGAAATTACAAAGTATGTGGAGTACTGCAACATATTGAGCTGATCACCCACACCGATTGCCAAAGCACCACCGGAGGAACCTTCACCAATTACGGTACAAACGATAGGGGTTTTTAAGCGTGACATCACGGCAAGGTTTTGGGCGATGGATTCTGAAATCCCGCGCTCTTCAGAATCGATACCTGGGTAAGCTCCCGGAGTATCAATAAAAGTGAGAATCGGCATTTTAAAGCGTTCAGCCATTTCCATCAGGCGCAATGCTTTGCGATAACCTTCTGGTTTAGGCATACCAAAGTTACGAGATACCTTCTCGTTAACGCTGCGACCTTTTTCTTCACCAATCACCATAACAGGACGACCGTCGAGTCGGCCGACTCCACCAATAATGGCCTGATCGTCGCCAAAATGGCGGTCACCATGAAGCTCATCCCAATCGGTAAAAATTCGCTTGATGTAGTCGCTGGTGTAAGGCCGTTGTGGATGACGGGCAACTTTCACCACTTCCCAAGAAGAGAGATCGGCGTAGATACTTTCGGTCAATTTTTGACTTTTATCGCGTAATTTAGCGATTTCTTCCGTGATATTGAGATCGTTATCTTTACCGACGAGTTGTAATTCTTCGATTTTAGCTTCCAGTTCTGCAATCGGCTGTTCAAAATCGAGATAATTTGGATTCATGTTGACCTTAACTGTTTTTAATCTTTGTATTTTCGATTAGCTAATATTTGGTTTGTTATCGAAATATTCAATCGAGAACTGTCGCTTTTCCAGCCACTTTTTAAAGGGCCGTCGATTGTAGACTTTTCTGTCAGTCTTTCAAATATTTCTGTCACTTAAGTTTGGTAAACCCAGGCTGCATTGGTAATAATTTCATCAATTGTGCACATGAAAATGGATTACTCACACGCAATGTGTGGGCGCAAACGGCATGTTCCAATTTCAGTACACGATAACACCATTGAGTAAAAATTTGTCTGAACCTGAGCCATTAGTCGTAAATTAATTCGACATTTTTCTTACCGAGCACCTGTACCAATGAATTCACCAATTCATCTTCCGGCGCAATTCGCCAATCATTGCCCAAACGTAAATTAGCCTTGGCTCCGGGACGGCGATATTCGATAAACACCGGACACTGGCCGCTGCAATAAGGTCGCAGATTTTCTTTGAGTTGATCGGCGAAATTAGCAGGTAAAGCCTCGCTTTCTAGACGAAGTTTCAATGCACTGGCTCGGTCCATACGCGCCTGTGAAAGGCTGAGCACTTTATCGGCGCGCATTTTTAAATTGCCCGAATAATCGTCGTGACTGACCTGACCTTCAATGACCAGTAATTCGTCCTTACCCAGCAATTCTTGTGATTCTTTAAATACGTCGGCAAAAATGGCGACTTCAATACGACCAGAGCGATCGTCAATGGCAACGAACGCCATATTATCACCGCGCTTGGTTTTCATGGTTCTGGTTGCCACGACAAGACCCGCAACTTTTTGCGGTTTTTTATCCGGTTGTAAATCGTTGATTCTTGCTGAAACCAGCTGTCTAACTTCGGTGGCGTACTCATCAATGGGGTGGCCGGTCAGGTATAAACCGAGTGTGTCCTTCTCGCCTTCTAAGCGTTGTTTGATCGACCAAGGCGGCGTATTTTTGTAATCGTCATACACGTTGCCACCATTGTCTTGGCTCGGCATTAAATCACCGAACAAATCCATCATACCGGAGCTTGCGTTAGCAGCATTTTGCTCAGCGGTTTGCACAGCATCGTTGAGCGCAGCAAACAAAATGGCACGATCGTGATCGATATCGATTCCCGGACCAATGGAATCCAAAGCCCCCGAACGCACCAGTGCTTCTAAGGCACGCTTGTTGACTTTTCTCGGGTCAATGCGCGAGCAAAAATCAAACAGATCCGTAAACGGGCCTTCTTGACGACCTTTGATGATGCTATCGATCGGGCCTTCGCCCAGACCTTTGATCGCCCCCAAACCGTAAATAATTTGATCGTCTTCGTTTACAGTGAATTGGAACTCACCGCTGTTTACATCCGGTGGTAAAGGTGCGCAGCCCATTTCGCGACTGGCTTCAATAAACGTAACAACTTTATCGGTTTTATCCATGTCCGATGACATGGTCGCGGCCATAAATTGGCTTGGGTAGTGCGCTTTCAACCACGCGGTTTGATAAGACACCACCGCGTAGGCGGCGGAGTGGGATTTGTTGAAACCATAACCGGCAAATTTTTCCACCAAGTCAAAGATTTTCATCGCCAACTGAGGATCAACCCCTTGGGATTTGGCGCCGTCTTCAAAGGTAGAACGCTGCTTGGCCATTTCTTCGGGCTTTTTCTTACCCATCGCCCGGCGCAACATGTCCGCACCACCCAGGGTATAACCGGCCAACTCCTGGGCGATTTGCATTACCTGTTCCTGGTAAACAATAACGCCGTAGGTCGGTTTTAAAATGGGTTCTAGCTTTTCGTGCTGATATTTGGCATCGGGATAGGCAACCTCCGCACGACCGTGCTTACGGTTTACGAAGTCATCAACCATGCCCGAATCGAGCGGCCCCGGACGGAACAGCGCCACCAGTGCGATCATGTCTTCGAGGTTATCCGGCTGTAATCGCTTGATGAGGTCTTTCATTCCCCGCGATTCCAACTGGAATACGGCGGTGGTATCGGCCGCTTTCAGCAGTTTAAACGTCTTTGTATCGTCTAATGGAATGTGATTGATATCCAATGAAGGCTCGCCATTTTTTACGCGGCGGCTATCAATCATTTTGACGGCCCAATCGATGATCGTCAGGGTACGCAAGCCTAAGAAGTCAAACTTTACGAGACCGGCAGATTCAACGTCGTTTTTATCGTACTGGGTAACCAAGCCGTTGCCGTCTTCGTCGCAGTACAGCGGCGCAAAGTCGGTCAGTTGCGTGGGAGCAATCACCACACCACCGGCGTGCTTACCGACGTTTCGGGTGATGCCTTCAAGCTTTAATGCCATGTCCCAAATTTCTTGGGCGGCTTCGTCATTTTCTAGGAATTCACGCAGCGGCTCTTCTTGATCGAAGGCTTTTTGGAGCTTCATGCCCGGATCGGGCGGAATCATTTTCGACAGTTTGTCGGCAAGACCGTAGGACTTACCCTGAACACGGGCGACGTCACGCACCACCGCTTTTGCCGCCATGGTACCGAAAGTAATGATCTGAGAAACGGCATCACGGCCGTAGTTATCCGCCACGTAAGAGATAACCTGGTCGCGATTGTCCATGCAAAAGTCGACGTCGAAGTCGGGCATGGAAACACGTTCTGGGTTCAAGAAACGTTCGAACAGTAGATCGTAAGCGAGCGGATCAAGGTCGGTAATTTTTTGCGAGTACGCCACCAGAGAACCCGCACCGGAACCACGCCCTGGCCCCACCGGAATTTCGTGATCTTTCGCCCACTGGATAAAGTCCATCACGATCAGGAAGTAACCCGGAAACCCCATTTGCATGATGATATCAAGCTCAAACTGCAAACGGTCGGTGTACACTTTAAGTTGGTTGGCGTAATCCGGCGCGTGCTTATCGGGCAGAATCTTTTCTAAGCGCTCGTACAAGCCTTCGTAGGAAATCTTTTCGAAGAAGATGTTGGTTTTTACCATCGCGTGATAAGCATCGGTATCTTCTTTGCCCTGCCATTTGATGGTCATCGCCTTTTCAGCACGGCTCTTTAAATCTTGATAAGTAATGTGCTGACTAAAGAAAGGATCTTGCTCGAAGTTGTCGGGAATGGGGTAATCGGGTAGGTAATAATTCCCAAGTTCGATGTCTAGATTACATCGCTTTGCAATTTCAATACTGTTGGCGAGCGCCTCGGGAATATCCGAAAACAGCTCGGCCATTTCTTCTGGGCTTTTGAGATACTGCTCGCTGGAATAACGTCGTTCACGCTTCGGGTCATCTAGGGTTCGGCCCTCACCAATACACACTCGCGCTTCGTGGTACTCAAAATCGTCTCGATCAACAAACCGAACATCGTTGGTGGCAACCACAGGAGCCTGTGCGCTCGACGCCAAATCCATTGCAAGATGCAAGTAGTCTTCGTCGCCTTCGCGGTTGGTTCTCTGTAGCTCCAAATAAAAGCGATCGGGAAAGTCTTTTTGCCAACCATCTAAGAGCGTGCGCGCCTGCTGGGTTTTTCCGCCCAAAAGCGCACGGCCGATGTCGCCAACCTTACCGCCCGACAACGCGATTACGTCGTCGGTAAACTCACTGATCCATTCGCGTTTAATGTAGGCAACACCGTGATACTGACCGTGCTGATAGGCCTTAGAGATCAACTGAATGATGTTTTTGTAACCGCGACGAGTCATTGCCAACAAGGTGATTAATGTTGGCGAATTTTCGCCTTGCTCAATCCAAAAGTCTGCGCCGCCAATGGGTTTTAAGCCTTCAGAGCGAGCCGCACTGTAGAACTTGATTAAGCCATAGAAGTTACAAACGTCGGTTACCGCAACAGCAGGCATACCCAATTTAGCCACGGTGCTGACCAAGGGTTTGATGCGAACGATGCTGTCTACGAGAGAAAATTCAGTGTGTAAACGAAGATGAACAAATGGTTGTGTCATGAATTTTTTTATTTCCAGCGTTTCTGCCAAGCGTCCATCACCTTGGTGGAATAACGATAACTGCCGTAGCTGCCGTTATATCGTGCCAAAGCTTCCGGCCAGCGGCCTTTTTCTCTGTCGAGGTAATGTTTGAGGATGGTTACGCCGTAGGTAATATTAGTTTCTATGTCGGTCAGGTTATCTTCCGGCCGCCCTATCTCGTTTTTCCAAAACGGCATGACTTGCATCACACCTTGAGCGCCAACTCGAGAAACGGCAAATCGGTCAAAATGGCTTTCTACTTCCATCACCGCCAAAACCAACGACGGTTGCAGATCGTGTGCGGTAGCAAGGCGATGCACTTGCCTTAGCATGGTCAAGCGCTCTTTGGGATCTTTCACAAAGCGCGATAACCGCTGGGACATATCGACCAACCAAACTTCGGCGTCGTATTTGTCTTCGAAACTGCTGGCTTGGTTGACGGTTTTCTTGAGCAACGCGGCTAATTCTGGATCGGGGTTCGCGCTAGCAACCGGTGAACACAGGGTGAAAATAACGAGACATAAGACAACAAATCCACGAACGAGTCGTGGATTTGGCATGTTAGTGTGTGCAATACCAAAAGAATTCATCATATCTGAATCTTAAGCGTTAGCACGAAATTGCAGAGTGAATTAATTAGCAATTAATGACTGCAAATGCGCTAACACTTGGTCTTTGGCAATCTCTTGTTTTTCTCCAGTTCGGCGATTTTTGTATTCCACCACACCGGATTCCAAACCTCGATCACCAACAATAATAACGTGAGGTAAACCCATCAATTCAACATCAGCGAGCATAACACCTAAACGCGCTTTTGCCTCATCCATAAACAAGGGTTCAAGACCGGCGTCGGTAAAGTCTTGGTAAAACTGCTCGCACTGCTGGGCAACGGCTTCAGACTTGTGCATGTTAATCGGAACAATCGCGACGTTAAACGGCGCCAAAGCGTCCGGCCAGATAATGCCGTTGTCGTCGTGATTTTGCTCAATAGCAGCGGCGACAACACGAGTTACGCCTAAACCGTAACAACCCATAACCATGGTGGCTTGCTTGCCATTTTCGTCGAGAACGGTGGCGTTCATCGCTTTACTGTATTTATCGCCCAACTGGAAAATATGGCCAACTTCAATGCCGCGTTTGATATCGAGCACACCGTCGCCGGCAGGACTTGGATCACCGGCAACCACATTGCGGAGGTCTTCAACTCGACCAAGTTCAATATCGCGCTCCCAGTTGGCGCCACTGAAATGATAGCCATTTTTGTTGGCACCACAGAGGAAATCTGCACTCAACGCCGCCGCTCGATCGACGATCACAGGCATCGAAAGACCTTTCGGGCCAATGGAGCCTGGGCTTGCACCAACAGCCGCTTTTACTTCTTCATCGCTGGCGAAAGTCAGTGGTTCGCTGACGATATCGAGCTTCTCGGCTTTCACATCGTTCAATTCGTGATCGCCACGCAATACCAGCGCAACCAAGGTTTCTTCTTCCGTCTCGGGATTAACGCCTTTAACGATCAGAGTTTTTAGCACTTGGCTGTTTTCAACTTCGAAAAGCTTAGCAACATCGTCAACGGTTCGAGCACCCGGTGTGGCTACTTCGGTAAACGCTTCTGTCGCGGCAGCACGCTCGCCCACAGAGATTGCTTCGGCCAGTTCGATGTTTGCAACAAATTCACCACCGGAACTAAAGGCGATGTCGTCCTCGCCACTGTCTGCTAATACGTGGAATTCGTGAGACGCGGTGCCGCCAATAGAACCGTTATCGGCAGCAACTGCGCGATAATCCAAACCAAAGCGATCGAAAATAGCGCTGTACGCTTTGTACATATCGTCGTAGCTCTGTTGCAGGCTCTCTTGCGATAAGTGGAACGAATACGCGTCTTTCATGATGAATTCACGAGAGCGCATCACGCCAAAACGCGGGCGAGTTTCATCTCTGAACTTGGTTTGAATTTGGTAGAAATTGGCCGGTAATTGTTTGTAACTTTTAACTTCGACACGAATCAGGTCGGTGATGACTTCTTCGTGGGTTGGGCCTAGGCAAAAATCGTTGGTGTGGCGATCTTTGATTCGCAACAGTTCGCCACCGTATTGTTCCCAACGACCGGATTCTTGCCAAAGCTCCGCTGGCTGCACCACAGGCATCAGCATTTCTTGAGCACCGGCTCGGTCCATTTCCTGACGAACAATCGCCTCAACTTTTCGTAAAACTCTCAAACCCAGCGGCAACCAATTGTAGAGGCCTGCGGCCATTTTACGAATTAGGCCGGCTCGTAACATCAATTTGTGGCTGATAATCACTGCATCTGCAGGAGTTTCTTTTTGTGTAGCAATCAAGAATCGGCTGGCGCGCATACTGTCAGTAAAGCCTTTGTACGTTTATTAAAATTAACAAGACGGTTGAGTCAAACAGCGTTTTTCGTCGACAAAACTTGTGTCGATTCGCTTTCAACTCAACCCGTTCATATTCTGAAGAAGGAGCGTATTCTATGTGCCCGATTCGTCTATGCCTAGGTTTTTATTAGAGCAAATATTCACCAGGTTTCATATTCACTGTGATCAGCGAAAGATTTCCGCTCACACGATTGAAAAGCCGTTCGAATTTAGTCATCACAATTGGGTCAAATGCTCTTTCTTCTCAACTTCTTGGCGCTTATTTTTTGAATGGATACCCAAAGTTAATGCGTTGCGATTGTCTTTGTCAGATCTTAAAAATAAACATTGAGCGTATACCTGTTTTATACGTTCAGTTAGGCTTTAGAAATGAAAACGCACAGAACACTCACAGAAGAACAAAGGCAACATGCGCTGAAAAAACGCTGGTCTAATCGAAGCTTCATTTGATAAGGTTTTTAATGCAACAGCCTATTTGTTGTTAACAATAAAAAGGAAACACTATGTTCACACTAGACCCAATTCTAGAAAGTGATACCGTCTTAATTGGCCACTTTTCACTAAGTTTAGTTCTTCTCAGTAAAGACTCGAACTACCCTTGGTGTATTTTAGTGCCGCAAAAACCCAATATTCGAGAGATATTCCAATTAGACCCGGAAGATCGCAGCAAGCTTTTGGAAGAATCTTGTACGTTATCAGAAACGATGGTTGCGCTTTTTCAGCCGGACAAAATGAACGTAGCGGCATTGGGCAATATGGTGCCTCAACTGCATCTTCATCACATTGCGCGATTCAAAGATGATCCCGCCTGGCCATCGCCTATTTGGGGCGCGAAAGCGGCTACTCCTTATACAGAAGAAGCTTTGGCTGAGATTGTTTCCAAACTGCGCAGCGCGCTTTCAGGTGACGACTTTGTCATCAGCGATGAAGTACCGGAGCCAAGCTCAACCTTTAGCCCAACCATTGAGACCTAATTACAAGTCAGTTTTGTCTTAATGACTGGCGGCCCCTAGTTACTGACAGGTCCGAAACACGGGACTGAAACCTAAGAGGGCCCTGGGCTATAACGCCACCATTAGATACGGACCGAGTATTTTCAGTTATTCCTTAGCAAGGAAGTACTCGGTCACAAACACACTCAGTGTTTGACCTCCGTTGAAACTTCCCCCCAAACGCAGCTGCTTACCACCCAACGGTTGATGAACAGTGAATCTTTACGCTATTTGAATCAAACAAGAGAAGACGAAACGAGGTTAAAGAAGACGTTTCCTAACGCCCTGAGGTTTTAGAGCGCTTAAATTTCAAAACACTGGGATTTCAAACGTGAAGGTTTTAATGCGCAGAAGTTTAACCGCAGCGAGGAAAACCGAACTGTCGTGAAATCTTCAACTCATACTCAACCGCACCGTTGATTCGTATGAGTTGAAAACCCCTTCTCGACAGTATCGAGCCTAGGCACCCACTTTTTGCTTAGCTTTGTTAGCAGAAAAGTTAAGCATACGTGTTAACGGCTTCATGGCTCGTTCACCCAAAGCTTGGTCAACAAAGATTTCATTGCCACCATTTTCCAGTACGTGAACAATGCTTTCGAGGGAATTCATTGCCATCCACGGACAGTTGGCACAGCTGCGACAAGTCGCACCGCTGCCGGCGGTAGGTGCAACAATAAACTCTTTGTCAGGGCACAATTGCTGCATTTTGTAGAAAATGCCTTGATCGGTAGCAACAATAAATTGCTCCTTATCCATTGTTTTCGCAGCATTGATTAACTGAGACGTGGACCCTGCAACATCGGCAAGCTCAACTACTGAGGCGGGAGATTCTGGGTGAACCAAAACGGCTGCTTCGGGATAAAGCAGTTTAAGGTCTTCAATGCCTTTTGCTTTGAATTCCTCGTGGACAATACACGCACCGTCCCACAACAACACATCTGCACCTGTTTGACGAGAGACGTAATCGCCTAGGTGCTTATCGGGCGCCCACAAGATTTTCTCACCATTGGCATCCAAATGATCGATAACATCCACAGCAATACTTGATGTAACCACCCAGTCAGCACGGGCCTTTACAGCCGCCGAGGTGTTGGCATACACCACAACAGTTCGATCTGGATGTTGGTCGCAAAATTCAGAAAACTCATCGATAGGACAACCGATATCCAAAGAACATGTGGCTTCCAAGGTTGGCATGAGTACGCGCTTATGAGGCGTCAGAATTTTAGCGGTTTCACCCATAAACTTAACACCCGCGACGATCAAGGTCTCTGCTGGGTGCTCTTTACCAAAGCGCGCCATTTCTAAAGAATCGGAAACACAACCGCCGGTTTCTTCGGCCAACGCCTGAATCAACGGGTCAGTGTAATAGTGTGCAACGAGAACGGCGTTATTGGCACTGAGTAATTGCTTAATTTGAGCGGTATAGGACGCGATTTGCTCACTGGAAAGCGTCTCATTCATATTCGTTGATAAGAAATCTTGAACGATCTTGCGAGCTGATTGGTTTTGGGTATTTTGGGTGTCTTTAGAATTCAAGCTGCTAACCTCCGGGCGCTGTAATACTCAACGCACTACTCTTTGGCCGCCATTATACGCCGAGTCTCGTCAGGCTCAACTCGCAACCACAATCTAGACGAAGCTTGATTCACAAACGATGACTTCTTTAACAGTATCTGAGCGATCAACATTACCTTGGAGTCAACCCTAGAGCACAAAAGTTCTTGTAGCGCTCCTGCTTTTAGGGACCTTGCTTTTAGGGACCTCGAGTGACACGCGGAGTAATGACTTTATAATAGCAACGTCTCAATAGCATCTTCTCAGTAGCAATTTTAGTAGCAACTGACAACAGTCTTAGAAATGTGAAATCCATACTTGATGCTCAAATCAAATACTGTATATTTATACAGCACCCTACAATACCAGTCATCAGCACGAGCACAAACCTAATTTAAGTAAGGATTACTTAGCAATGACAGACCAATTTACCGCACCTGATGGAAAGGTTCGTTGCAAATGGTGTAACGTTCCAGAATTTTTGGACTACCACGACAAAGAATGGGGCTTTCCTGTCAAAGACGATCGAGTATTGTTTGAAAAATTATGTTTAGAAAGTTTCCAAGCTGGATTGAGCTGGAGAACAATACTTAATAAACGAGAAAATTTCAGAAAAGCCTTTAAAAACTTTGAGATTGATAAAGTAGCACGCTTTAATCGTAAGCATGTCGAAAATTTACTAGAAAACGAAGGCATTATTCGGCATAGAGGAAAAATTGAAGCGGTTATTAATAATGCGAAATGCGCGCAAAAAATTATTAATGAGCATGGTTCCCTTGCTAAATTTTTTTGGAGTTTTGAACCAAGGCCAGAAAATTTACCCGAACCACTCACGGCTTCCACCTCTAAGGAATCTGAACTTCTCTCTAAAACGCTTAAAAAAAGCGGATGGAAATTTGTTGGACCAACAACGGTTTATTCTTTTATGCAAGCCATGGGCATGATTAATGATCACGCACACGACTGCGTTATCCGAGAAAAAGTTTTAAAAGCACGTAAAAAATTTAAAACGCCAAAATAAAATACAACGGGAATTAATGGATTAACTTCCAACATATTAAAATATCTTCACCGCTCGATTAACAGTTTATCCACCATACATTCAACACAGCAAATAACGAAAGAGGTTATTGCAGATTAAGATCAAGCCTCAGCGATAACCTCTTTATCTTGCACACCAACAATTGCCAACGTCACTCACGCTTGCAACTCTTAAATGAAATCGAAAAACTCAATTTAATTATAAAAAAGGGATTATCTTATAATGAGACATTAAGTAAGAGGTTGTTTTTCGAGCCGCCTTGCGGTTAAGAAGCTATAAAACAAGATGAAAGGGTTTTATTGGGTGGAAGCTGGGCCACTAGAGAACTAATGGCCCGAAGAGAAAATGTATTATAAGTTCAATAAGCAGCCCAGCAAAAATTTTATAAACTGACTACGTTTTCGGCTTGCAAGCCTTTTTCACCCTTGAGCAAATCAAACTCTACGGATTGCCCTTCATTGAGAGATTTATACCCACTACCAGAAATATTGCGATAATGAACGAACACATCCTCCCCTTTTTCAGCTCTGGTGATAAAACCATAGCCTCTTGCATTGTTGAACCATTTAACTGTACCGCGATTACGATTGGACATTACGACTACCTCGATTATTTTTATGGACTGAAGTTAAGCGCACCACTGTTGCTAATAGCGCAACTTTGAAATAGGCAATGAGATAAAAAGCCTTTCTCTATTTAAAATAATGATAAATAACTACAACAAAGCTAAACCCTTCTCTCAATATCAAAATATTGACACCTGCTTAACTCTTGTTGCAACCTTTTTTTAAAAATAAAAAAATAATTTAAAAGAACACTTTGAAATTATCAACACACCTGCCGTTTGATTTAAATCTAATAAAAAAATATTTAAATATTAAAAGAACAATAAGCAATCAAACGCGTCATTTTCAACTCAGCTTAATAGATTAATAAAATAGAATTTACTATCTCACTAACGCTATTTATTACCGAACCGGCTCGAACACAACAGAGTCAAAAACTATAAAAAAGAAACAATTTTACATTCACTTAACCGCATAAACTTTTTTTAAAAACGGAATAAAAGTACTCAAAGAACCAATAAAAACCCTTATATGCATATAGGAATCTATCAATACCAGAAGCTAAAAAACGGAAAAGTTATAATGGACACACTGCTTTATAATTTTTATTTAATTTGTGAGTTGACCACCAAAACATTTTTTACTGAGACACAGAAAAACATCTTACACAAATTCAATTTTGCTTTGCCAAACCTGAAAATCTATAACGGTTATAAATATACACAAAACCATCACAAGAAATTCAAAATAAATCACAAAGAAGAAAAATGAAGGAAGAAATACGAAAAAATAGCAGGTAAAAAAGGAAGGAAATTAAGTTACCAACAAGCCAATAATTTATTTCAGGAGAAAATACTGAGACTATTTACAGTTAATATTGGCTTGCCGGTTAAAAATATCTATTCGGAAACTGCGTAAATTCCCGGAAGATTACGGTAGAAGCTCTTGTAATCCATACCACAACCAAACACATAACGATCAGGCACATCCAAGCCTAAGTAATCTGCTTCTAAATTATTAATTCTTCTATCGTGCAATTTTCTTATTAACATTGCAGTCTTAACAGAACGGCACTCGTGACGCTTGCAATAGGAAATCAGTTCCGACAATGTCACACCTTCATCGAGAATATCATCAACAATGATTACATCACGCCCGGCGAGACTCATTTTAGGCTCAGCCAACCACTGAACATTCGCGCCGGTTGTTTTATTCGCGTATCGAGTGGCATGAATGTAATCCACTTGCATAGGAATACCTACTTTTGAAATTAGGCGCGCCGTTGTCATTAAACCGCCATTCATAACACATAAGACCAACGGAATTTTATCGGCGTAATCACGTTCAATCTGTGTTGCCATTTCCGATAAGGCTTGATCGATAGCGTCACTGGAATGAATTAAATCTGCAGTGTTAAACACTGCCTGAGCTTCTTGGGCAATATTTTCGAAATCTGTCACGAGCTTGATTCTTCTTTAAGTAATGTAAATTCAGGTGAGGAAAACTGCGGGAGACTATCGACATGCAAAGTAGAGGTAGGAAAGGCAACTTCAGCTTTGTGATTATCAATAATTTCTAATACTTTAAATAAAACATCTTGTTTAACTTCGTGGAACTTCACCCAGTCGGTGGTTTTCGTCAAGGTGTAAACAAAAAAGTCCAATGAACTGGCAGCAAATTTGTTGAAGTTAACAATAATTACTAAATTTTGGTCGATCTCAGGGTGCTGCTCCAACATGCTACGCACATCTTTGATAATTGCTGGCAGCTTATTCGCGTCTTCGTATCGAACGCCTAAAGTTTCATAGATTCGACGATTGGTCATTCGCGATGGGTTTTCAACGGATATTTGAGTAAAAACGGCATTCGGAATATACAAAGGGCGCTTATCAAAAGTACGAATACGCGTTAAACGCCAACCAACATTCTCAACCACCCCTTCGATTTCTTTATCGGGCGAGCGAATCCAATCACCGACTTGAAATGGTCGATCTAAATAAATCATCATTCCGCCAAAGAAATTTGACAGTAAATCTTTTGCCGCGAAACCAACGGCAATACCACCAATACCACCAAACGCTAAAATGCCGGAAACGCTGTAGCCTAATAATTGAAGAATAATTAACCCAGCGGAAACGATAACGGAAATTCGGAGCAATTTACTGATTGCCGAGGCCGTGGTTTCGTCCATTTTTGTTCGGCCCAAGTCTTTGCTTTTGAGGGCCTGCTCAGCGCCATTGATACCGCGCACCAGAAACCAAGACAAAAATAGAATCAAACCAAAATCTTGGATAGTGTTAATAAAGAGAACAAAATCGGATGAGCGATCAGGATAAGGAACCGTGGCCAGAGTAACGCCGTAAAACAGTATCGCCATGTTTACCGGTTTGGAAAGCGCATGAACGAAAACATCATCCCACAAATTCACCGACTGCTTGGCGTGCTCGGTGATTTTTTTAAACAGATGTCGAGAAATAAATACAGTACAAAAAGTCAGTAAGGTAATTAGAAACGTTTGTAGCATCCAATTGGAAGAAATAGCTTCCATTAGCGGTACTATATTATTTGAGTAAAATTCTCCCATAATCTTTACGCTCTACAACAAACTCTTTAAAACTCGAAAGAGGACAACCAAGAAGAAATCTCTGAACGACGCAGCTTATCTTGATCAGAAGGAACATAAGTCTCGCTTTGCAGCAATTGTAACTTTCGCGAGTGAGCCTCATCAGACGCCAAGCGATGAGGAATACCATCAATAACGTCATTCACCGCGCGTCGATTATTACAAAGAAGCAATAAATCACACCCCGCATCCAGAGCGGCTTGTGCCCGAGCCCGATAACCGCCGGGAATGTCTGCACCGTCCATATTGAGATCGTCACTGAAAATCAGTCCCGAAAATCCGTATTTATCGCGCAACAGAGTTTGCAACCAGTGTCGCGAAAATCCTACCGGATACTTATCAATACTAGTAAACGTAATGTGAGCTGGCATCACCGCCGCCAAAGCTTGTTGTTCGATGAGCGACAAAAACGGGATTAAATCGGTATGCTCAATATCAGAGAGGGATCGAGGATCAAGCGGTTTGGCAACGTGGCTATCCAGTGTGACTTGGCCGTGGCCAGGAAAGTGCTTTCCGGTCGCGCCCATACCGGTGGAGTTCATTCCTTTAATATAGGAATGCGCCAATTCGGTGGCAATCTGTGGGGAAGGCGAAAAAGAACGGTTTGAAATTGCCGGGCATCGAGAATCATCGAGATCCAGAACCGGAGCCAAACTCAGATCGATCCCGACAGAGTGGATTTCACTGGCCATCAACCATCCGAGATCATAAGCTTTAACCAATGCTAATTGAGGGTCTTCGGCATAGAGGCTTCCCAAGACAGCTAACGGTGGCAAGCGAGTAACACCATTAAGCAAACGCTGAACGCGGCCACCCTCTTGGTCTATAACTATTAATAGTTGGCTATCGATAGCTTTTATCGATTCACACAACGCTTTTGTCTGCTCTACATCCGGCGTATTGCGGGCGAACAGAATCACCCCGCCGACGGCAGGATGGCTGAGAAGTGCCTTATCTTCACATTCCAACTCAGGATTGGAGATATCAACAATTAGTGGGCCTCGGTGTGCGGGAACCTCGGTGCTCATCCAACTTAATCTCTTCGAATTACAACGCCGCCTATAGTAATGCGCGGCTGTGCAAGAATCTATCAAAAGACGAAAAAGCGGCGCACATTATAGCCTGCTGACCAAGGTGTCAACATTTTAACCAGCGTTAACAACCCGAGTGCATTGGAACGCTAATACTTCCTATTTAATGTCTGCTTTCACAAACTGGTTGTACATACAGTAATTATACTGTATAAACTAACACTGTATAAACCAACAGCGAAAAATAGACAGCACGCTAAGACTTTTATTAGCCACAAAATTGGCCGCAATTACCAACCTTAGCAACTCAGTAATTTCATTGAAGTTAATGGCTTATTACATTATCTATTAAGCACTATAAATTGGATCCAACATGATTAAGCTTACCGCTCGACAAGAACAAGTCCTTAACTTAATTAAAGAATACGTTGACGATACTGGCTACCCACCTACCCGTGCTGAAATTGCCAAATCTTTAGGATTTCGCTCAGCAAACGCCGCCGAAGAACATCTTAGAGCACTCGAACGAAAAGGCGCTATCGAAATGGTTCCCGGTGCCTCGCGCGGCATTCGACTTCCGGAAGCACAGCAAACTGGCATTCCGATTATTGGTATGGTCGCAGCCGGTTTTCCAATTTTAGCCCAAGAAAATATTGAAAATTACTGCAACATTAACGACAGCTTTTTTTCACCAGCAGCAAACTACTTTCTTCGCGTTCGAGGAATGAGTATGAAAAATGTTGGTATTCTCGATGGCGACCTACTAGCCGTTCACAAAACAACGCAAGTTCGCACCGGCCAAATTGTTGTTGCCCGAATTGAAGAAGAAGTTACGGTAAAACGCTTAAAGCGTGGCAAGAGCAAAAACATCGTTGAGCTGCTCCCTGAAAATGAAGACTTCGATGTCATCAAGGTTGATCTGAGAGAACAGCAGTTTTCTATAGAAGGCCTCAGTGTTGGCGTTATTCGTCAAGGCCAATAATTTTCTTATTTAAAATATTAGGAGATTTAAACATGCAGATATACGATCAGCTTTCTTTACTCTCCTCTAACACGACCAATTCGAGAGTAAGTCCTATACATTCGGCATTTGCTAAAAACATTCAAAAAAAGCAAAACCTAAAAAACAAAACCGCTAGCAAGCCGTCTTCTCATTGTAGAAGTCATATTACTGAATTGGTCATTTCAAAATTCTGTTCCAATCTGGAACAAATGCTCTTACCCATGTTGAGCTTCCAAACCCAGTCAAACAATAACCGCTGGGTTACTTGGGTATCCAACAACACCATCGATAAAAATTTATTGCTCGACTTCGGTGTTGAATTGGATTTTCTAAGAATGATTTATCCGAAAAACCAAACCGATTTATTCTCTTTAACATCTAAAGCGTTATCAACAGGAAACAGTCAATGCGTTGTTTCTATTTTTGACTCTATTACCGAGCAACAACGTATTGAATTAAATAAAGCTGCAGAATTAGGTCAATGTACTGGTATTTTGGTAACACTGAGAAATTAATTCAGCACACACACTTAATTAAACACATTGAACCAATTCAACTTACCAACTTAACTCAACGCACCGACTGTGTACTATACCAGTCCTAGATTTCGCTGAATTTTTAAAAATTATTTTAAAATATAAGGTTGTTTTTAATTTTTAGTTTATCAACGCAATCAACGTTAATTCTGTTTACACCATTACTTTTTTGAGTGGCTGCATTTCAAATACCTAGCCGCACATTTATTTCCTGGAACTTAACTTACAGAAAATAAATAATATCAGTCATGCAAAATAGCCGTACGCCTAACCCAATATCTCTCCTAAATGGCGACAAGCTGTAGCCATCGCTAAAGCCGATTAAATCGGGTAAACACAGCTTAGGTTGATTTGTGACCTTCTTGTGAGGACTTTAATAAGATCAATATCAATAATGAGTTAATACTGTTTTTGTTAAGAGACTCACCATGAAAACTTTGGCTGTTCTATTCGCTACGTTGTTTGCCACATACAGCTTTGCTCAACAGACGTTGAAAGACTTGAATGCAGACTTGGTAAGCCAAGATAAAGCTCCGCTGATGATCGAGCTATTCACCTCCGAAGGCTGTCATAGCTGCCCTCGCGCCGACAAATGGCTTAGGAAACTTAACAACACTGAAGGCCTTTGGACGGAATACGTTCCTATGGCATTCCATGTTGACTACTGGAACTACCTCGGCTGGCCCGATCGCTTCTCGTCAAAGTCTTACTCTCATCGTCAACGAAAGTACCAACGTGACGGCCAGGTCAATTCTGTGTACACCCCTGGCTTTGTCGTTTCTGGACAAGAATGGCGAGGTTGGTTCTCCAATCCTTCACTTCAATTTCTACAACAACGCGTAATTACACCCACTACACCAGAATCGTTAACACTTGAGGTCGAAGATGGTTATTACCGTTTAGCATTTGATGGTGATGGATCCGAAATAGGCGGTGCTAATGTGGTCTTATTAGGAATGGGAGTAAAAACCGATGTTAAACGAGGTGAAAATCGCGGCAAATTGCTAGAGCATGATTTTGTTGTCCTCGATTGGCAAAAACTAGACAACCAAACTACCCAATGGTCCGGCGTATTAAATGATGAATTTGATTCAGAAGTCAGCGCTTACGCAATTGTAGGCTGGGTCGAAAATCCAAACGTGAATGAACCTCAGAAGATTGTGGCTGGATTTTTATCCTCCCCAGGTAATTAACAAACTTTAGTTGTTCATTAGCGTTAAATAAGTTGGAGCATTAGGAAAAGCTGAATCAGTTTTTCCTATTTTTTGAACTCCTTAAACATTTAAGTGCTGTTTACAGCGTGTAAACAGCACTTATAAATGTCACCGTTTTTGCCTTCATAAAAGTTAGCTATCTAATTGCTTAAAAATACAAGCATATGTCGCAAACTGATAAAACACTGGCAATAACAAATTAAAAATATCTTAAAATTCATTTATCTATTCGATTTTGTATTTAAAAAAACATTCCGCCTGTCTAAAACCCATTTAAATTTCTTTGAATTCGAATTTATCTGAGTAATAACTCTTACAGAACGTCTAGTGTCAAATAGCTTGTAAACTACAACGATGTTAGGAAGTCTAATGAGTCGAGGTTATTTTTATGAATCCGGCTTTATAATCTCCATAATTGAACCTTGAAATTTTTCAGTTAAATATCAATTTACAATTTAATTGAATCAAAATATATTTTAAGGTGAACTGCATTTATTAACGCTAAGCTATTGAAATTATTAAAAAAGAGAAAACATTACTTTTACATTCAAATTTTCAACGAATTAATTATTCTGCGTTGTTTTATTGCGAATTCAAAATTGTCATCAAATTCATTAACAATGGATTGGCTGCGTTAAACCACTAAGTTAGCACCTGGTAGAATCTGACAGCTATACTGAAAAAGTGCTTGTTCTAGTTGACCGCAAATAGTTAATCGGTTAAGTTTTGATTTCTGTTTCATCCATCGCATTAGCCAGTCGTAGCTAGGGAGAGGTGAGTTATGAGTATTGATATTAAATCGGGGCACCAAGCCAAATCTGGAATAAACCATATTCGATTAACATCGCACAAAATCGATTTGCCAAGCGTTCCTCAAATTAAATGGGGCGCTCAAGATCCAATGGAGCGAGGCCCAGTGGTGGGTACGGTTTCTGAGCGTGAGAACAGAAACTGTATCGGCAGTCACAGCGGCAGCTACACGATCTATCGCGCACTCTCCATCGCCTCCGGTAAATTTTCACCCAGCCACCGACCTGATTTAAACAATACCGAACCCACCGACAGCATTGAACCGCAACCTTCCTGGTTTGAGCCCGATCGAATCATTTCTCTAGATCCTTGGGGTGCGAACGTAGCACGTGACTTCCACAGCTACCTGGATCAAGGCTATAACATTCAACCCACCATTGCGGTTACACAAGCTCGCTTGCAACTGCCAGAAATCCGCGAAGCGATGGCCGCGGGAAGACTGCAAGCGGATGAGAAATTCGTTACCGCAAACGGCGATGTCAAAGTTACAAAGGTCGCAATTGACCCAGTTTGGCACCTACCCAGTGTTGCCAAACGCTTTGGTTTAGAAGAGTCAGAACTTCGAAAAATTCTTTTCAAAGAAACTGGCGGCATGTTCCCTGAATTAGTGACTCGTTCCGATTTGAAAGTGTTGCTCCCGCCAATTGGAAGTACAACCGCTTACATTTTTGGCAACATAAAAGACCTATCAAACACCGACGTTGAACTGACTTGCCGCGTTCACGATGAATGCAACGGCTCGGATGTGTTTGGCTCCGACATCTGTACCTGTCGACCTTATTTAACATACGGTATAGAAGACGCTGTTCGAACGGCACAACGTGGCGGCGTTGGATTAATCGTTTATTTCCGAAAAGAAGGTAGAGCACTTGGAGAAGTGACCAAATTTTTGGTTTACAACGCACGCAAACGCCAAAAAGGCGGCGACAGTGCTGCAACCTATTTTGAGCGAACCGAATGCGTCGCTGGTGTTCAGGATGCACGATTCCAAGAATTAATGCCGGATGTTTTGCATTTATTTGGCATTAAGAAAATTCACAATCTTCACTCCATGAGTAACATGAAATACGACGCTATCGCCAACAGCGGCATTGAAGTTGTGAATCGTCTAAGCATTCCACCTGAATTAATTCCCGATGACGCACAAGTTGAAATTGAAGCTAAGAAAGCTGCTGGCTACTTTACCGATGGTGAAGTTAAATCTGGCGAAACGTTAGAAAACGTTAAAGGCCGTGACCTGGAAGAATAATTTATGGATCTAGCGCCACAGTCAATCGAAGCATTATTTCTTCCGGCAACGATACGTGAACGTGCACAGAAAATTTACGCGCGTTCGTTGTCTGGAAAAACGCATTTTAACATTCATGAAGAGAAACTCCCGCAAACCGCTGAGTTTGTTCTTGATGTGATTAAACGCAATTATCCCGATCTGAATGTTCCCTATCACTCTCGGTGGCGACATTTTGAGGTTGGCAACCAATATCAGCTAAAGGCATATCAGCAAGAAATTTCCGCCGCCGATTCGGTCACTAAAGCCAAAATCGGGTTGGATTTAATTATTCCTTCGGTTTTAGTTGACGCCGGAGCGGGTAATACCTGGGTTTATCGATCGAAAAATTCAGAGACTATTGGTCGTTCGGAAGGCTTAGCATTAGCAAGCTTGGATATGTTTTTATCGGGCGCGTTATCAGGATCCGCCGCTGGTAATTCACTACAAACAACTGCCGAAGGACTTCAATCGATATCGCTGGAAACTTTCTGCCAACACTTTCAAGTGTCAGAAAGTAATCCAATGAATGGTGTCGAAGGACGGCTCAATCTGCTTCACAATTTATCCACCACATTAACGCAGAAAGAAAAGTTTTTCCCAAATCATCGCCCGGGCGATTTAGTGGATTATCTATTAACGACACACCCTGACGGAATTACGGCAGAAAATGTGTTATCCGCAATTATTGAAAGCCTAGGAGACATCTGGCCAGGTAGACTGTCGGTTGGTGAGAAAAATCTGGGAGATACATGGACTTATGCTCAGTTTCACAATGAAACGTTTGAGTTAATCCCGTTTCATAAACTGTCCCAGTGGATTTCTTATTCAGTGATTGAAACATTAGAAATGTCGGGAATCTCTGTCAGTGGCGTCGAAAAACTTACAGGCTTAGCAGAGTATCGCAACGGCGGTCTCATGTTGGATTCCGGTCTAATTTCTCTTAGAGACAATCAGCACGTCGATCAACAATGGTCTCCGTCGAGTGAACTTATTATTGAGTGGCGAGCATTAACGGTGGTTTTACTCGATAAGCTTTCACTGTTAATCACTGAAAAATTAAATAAAACACCAGAAGAATTTCCGTTGGCGAAAGTTCTGGAGGGTGGAACTTGGGCGGCAGGGCGAGAACTCGCAAAAAAACGCAGCCCAGATATGGCACCACCCATTAACATTAAAAGCGATGGAACGGTTTTCTAGCGGTACTTTGCGATTTTAAATCGCACTGATGCATCAGCAACAGTGAATACACGCAGCAAACTAGCCCCAATCAATCACACACTATTGGGTAACAATTTTTAGTTGAACCTACTTTAGTTAATAGTCGAGAACTTGGTATGCCATTACATTTAGTCGATCATCCATTAATACAGCACAAACTCGGCTCTCTTCGATCTATTGAAACTCCGTCCGAGCAATTTCGCCGTCTAATGGGAGAAGTGAGTCTACTATTATTCATAGAATCGACGAAGAACCTGACAACCCAACAAGAAGTTGTTACCGCGCCGTTTGGCGAAACAGACGCACAAAAAATTTCGCCCAAACTTACTATTATCCCAATTATGAGAGCCGGTTTGGGAATGTTGGATTCAATCCAAAACTTTTGGCCCGATGCTTCTGTTGGCCACATTGGCATTTATCGAGATAAGTTTTTAAGTAACACCGTAGAATACTATTTTAAAATTCCTAAAACGCTGGAAAACAGTGTCGTTTACCTGCTAGACCCGGTAATTGCCACTGGTGATACTGCGATAGCAAGTGTCGATCGTTTAAAAGAAAGTGGCGCTACAGACATTCGTTTTGTGTCGATTTTAGCGTCCAGTGTTGGTACTAAAGCATTACTTGAAGCACACCCGGATGTCTCCATCTTCACAGTAAGCTGTCAAGATAATGTAACTAAAGAAGGTTATTTATCTCCAGGGATTGGCGATATAGGTGCACGTTATTACAATACGCAGTAAATGTTCAGTGCATTGGCATTAACGAGCAATATACGCACGAACTTTATTATTGCCTATTTTATAAACTATCGCTAACTGTAAGTCGAGAAAGTCGTTGATAAACCCCCATATAATTGCTGTTGCCGGAGGAAGCTGTTCCGGCAAAACTACCATGGCCAAATTGGTTCAAGATCACTTTGGCCCGGATGTTTGTTCTATTGTGTATCAAGACTCGTATTATCGCGGCTTGAAAACCATCACTAATTTCGATGTTCCAGAAGCTATTGATTTTCCATTGATGAAATCTCATTTGGCTCAACTCAAAGCTGGGCAAACCATCGAAATGCCAACTTACGACTTCACAACCCATCGAAGAAAGTTGGAAACTCAAACCTTGCCACCCAAGCCAATCATTCTTGTAGATGGCATCTTAATTCTGCACGCGTTAGAACTCAGAGAAAGCTTTGATTTCAAGGTATTTGTTGAATGCAGTGAAGAAGAACGTCGACTTCGAAGACTGAAGCGAGACACATTGGAGCGCGGTCGAACCCATGAAGACACGCTAAGACAGTTCAACGAACAAGTGGTGCCTTTACATGATCAGCTTGTGGAACCGTCAAAACAGTACGCAGACCTAGTTTGCTGTGACAGTAACAACACAACACCAATGGAACTGGCGATTGATCTACTGAGTTATTGCGAAAATTTAGTTGAGCAAAAGACTGTCAATACCAATTATCAATAGTCGATTCTTAACCTAACACCGACATACCAACAGAAAACCCACAGCCTCAATGGCGCGGGTTTTTTAATGGGCTTTTTATAAATACTTTTTAATAGGCTTTTTCAACAGTCTTAGATAAGCCTTAAACACCTAATCGGCACAAATAATTTGTTGCGACGGTGCCCTACCGAAATCGCACAAAATTAATGACATGCCCAATCACACTTGAGTCAAACTGCCTCGTTCCAACACCTCAACGGGCAATTTCACATCTTTCACTGGCTCGTCAGGGTTTTCGATTCTCCATAACAGCGTTTCAAATGCAGATACGCCAATCTGACGAATGGGAAGATTGATGGTTGTTAATGACGGTGTTACCAAATCACTCCAATCGATGGCATCAAATCCAATGACGGATACTTGGTCGGGTACAGATACACCGTGCTGAGAATACATACGCAATAAACCAATGGCGAGCGTATCATTCGCAGCAACAACACAGCTGACCTCACTTGCCAATATTTCTCGGGCATAATCTTCAGGTATATTAATTCCATACTCTAAAGATAAATCCCATGCGATCTCTGCCTGATTGCCTAATGCGTCGTACAAACCCTGTTTGCGCATTCTTGCAGCAGTCGATCGATCAGGACCGGATAAGATGCCGATTTTTTTGTGCCCTGCTTTTAGCGCAAGCTCGGCTTGCAACTGTCCGCCTAAAACAGAATCTGCATAGACGTTATCAAAGCCACTGATGGGTCGCTCGGTCATAACCACAGGACAGATCAAATTTTGCTCTTTAATAGATTCATCATTGATCGGACACCAAATTAAGCCTTCAATGGCGTATTCCAACAAACGCCCAATGCCCAAGCGCTCTTCTTCTGCGGAATTACGAGCGTCCACTAAGAATACTGAATAACCACTTTTACTGGCTGTATCGACAACCGATTGAGCCATTTCAGGAAAGAAAGGGTTACATAAATCTGGTAACACCAAACCAATAGTATGAGTTTTACCGGTACGAGTTGCCTTCGCCAAACGGTTCTCTTGATACCCCATCTCTTTCGCAAGTTTCAGAATTTTCTCTTTCATTTCTGGAGAAACTGAACCAGTACCGTTGAGCACATAGGATACTGTCGCTTTCGAGACTCCTGCACGAGTCGCGATGTCTTGTGTTGTGATCCGTTTTTTACGCATTCTGTTTGCTAACCCAATTTAGTAGGAAGTACTGAGCACGTTATGTGTATCAAATATTGATATTCATTGTACATAGCTGCTGAGTATTTCACCATTAATTGGAATATTTCGCTAGTAAATTAATGTCTAACCATTAGGTTTCGCTCAAATTTATCGAAGTAAATCTCACTATAAATAGCGAGTTTCTATAAATAACATAGGAATTCAAATAAATAATGACTTAAAACAGGATTATGCTCTCGCAAAAATTCAAATTTAAACAACGCTCTGTATAGCCCATACAGTCATTTAAAATAAAACATTTGAATAAACTTAATGAATAAAGCGAAATATATTATCGAGTCGACAATCAAATCGACAATGGATTAACTACGACACTAAAAAGCTGAATAGAAACAAAAGGACTAAAAAACAATTTAGAAGCCTCGAATTACAGAACTTTAAAACAGAAAGAATTGGCTGTAACAATTACTGTACTTTTAAGACCATTGTCACACCATTGAAATAATTTACACTTAGTCCATTAAAATATTTTTATCGAATAAAAAGTCGAATAAATACCAAGCCTAACTTTATTTCAGAGAAAACCGTTTTACTTTCACTTTCAATTCTTTCAATGCTTCAAAGTCTTCTGCGTAAACCCCTCGTTCAAATAACCGAGTGATTTCTTCAATCGCGTCTTTGTGTTGTGGAAATTTAGAGCTGGCTCGCTTGGCAAAGTCTCGACTGCCTTCGCCCGTGTGACGTTCAACACCGGAATTTTTAAATTTCTTACAGAATTTCGAAAACTCCGCCAATCCAGGCGGCAAAGGTTTTGGCCTAGTTTGCCACCAATAATAAGCCGTTATTAATCCGATAATTAATGCAACACCAAACACCATAGTCGCACCGGCATGCCAAGCACTCACTCGGCCAAAAATTTTCTCAAGTAAACCGACTTGATTATCTTTGTTGTAATTTAAAACCCAACGTTGCCAGTTGTAATCCCAAATATCGATTTGCTTACGCAATTCATTTAGCAAGCTAATGTGCGTGTATGCTTCCATTGACAGTGGATTGTTCACTGAACGGGGAAATACCGATCGAATTCCAGATTCAATTCGACTCGGTGCAACCGCAGAAGTCGGATCAACACGCACCCAACCTCGATCCCGAATCCAAACCTCCGCCCAGGCGTGGGCATCAGCCTGGCTCACTTGTAGAAAATCTTCTATTTTTTCACCGCCTTGATAACCCGTAACCACTCTTGCCGGAACGCCAGCCGCGCGCATAAAAATTACAAAGCTACTGGCGAAATGCTCGCAAAAGCCGCGCTGGCTCTGCCAGAGAAATTCGTCAACTGTGTGCTCGCCCAGTAAAGGGGGTTCTAAGGTGTAGGTAAATTCGCGGGTAATAAAGTTTAAAAAACGGCTGATTAAAGCCTCAGTACTCGATTCTTCCTGCGCCCACTGGCGTGCCGTCGCCACCGTTCTAGGATTGAAGTCATCGGGTAGTTGCAATTCAAGTTGGCGCAACCAAGGCGGTAAGTTACGCGCCATTTCGTAGGATAAATCAGATTCAACGCGATAACGGAAGCGTTGGCTGACACCGCCTTTTTTAATCCAGGTATAATTTCGAGTAATACCGGTCTCGTCGTGATTAAGCTCCGCTAAAGGTAAACTGAACAACCAAGGCTGGTGTGTGGGTTCAAGAATGATTTCGTAATCAACTGGATTTCCTACTGGCACAGCCCAAGATCGCCAATCGGCTTTTTTGCTTGTTGCGGAATCTACCCAATCAACTAACTCGCCCCCAGGGTACGAACCCCACCGATTGGGAGACCAAGTTCTGCCATCAAAATGCGACAACACCAAACCGCGCCAGTACAAATCCCTATGTGCGGGTATATCACCATCAAAACTGGCAGTGAAAGCTTTGCCTCCGTTTTTGGATAATTTAGAAAAATCCCCCGGAGACATGGAGTCACTGATGCCCGTGGTAGCGTCACTTTGTGGTAATGGCACCGCCCAAAGAGAACCCACTCTCGGAAACAATAAAAACAAAATGAGCATAACAGGAATGCTTTGAAGGACGATTTTTCCCGCCATCGGAAAAGCTTCTGCCATTTCACTCAGTTGGCGCTCTTGGTAGAGCGAGATCTGAGCGGCAACTAAAAGTGCTAAACACAATAAAGCGTACAAAAAAGCAAATACGGTTTGAGAAAATAAAAACTGTGTGGAAGTCGTAAAGAAGCCAAGAAAAATGACAACGATAACATCTCGTTTTTTGTTCATTTCCAACGCTTTTAACATTATTGATATCATCAACAATGCAACCATCGGATCCAAACCATACAAGGTGCCATATTGAAGAAAAAGGCCAACCGCCGAACCGATGGTTAATACGGTTTTAACTAAGCGATTTGGATAAGTCCAAACACCTCGATACAACTGAACTCGCCAAGTTAGAACTAAAACTAGCGCGATCGATTCCCACACAGGCAAGCGTAAACCGTGGGGAATAATCACAGCAATTAAAGCCAGCAACAGCCAGGCAAAACAATTTCTTGGGATCTGTTCAACTTTAGCCATAATCAGTTTATCAATTCTTTTTTCGTTGTGTGTCTCTTCGAGCGTGCTCTAATTCAAACTCAAATAATGCTAAAGATTTCAGTACTGTATTTAGATGGTTAACACCTTTGTCCGGCGAGATTTCGATACCCGGAATTCTCAATCCGTAATCCGCCCCACACTTTTCTGCATCGACAGCTAAGTACGTTAAGCGAGACAATCGAGCTTCTCGATCTAGCCCAACCAACAAATCCCAATCCAACCACAATCGGGTATCAACATATGCGCTGAAACTTTTGGTGAGTAAACCTTGGCCTCTAGCGTATTGTTTCCAAGCGATGTGTTTTAAAGAATCACCGGGTTGATACTCTTTCAAACTATGAAAATCTTCACCGCCGTGAACACTGTGGAGTTTGCCTTCATTTTTGTTGGTGATTGTTTGCGGCATGGGTCCGCTTACCATCGGCTTCGGGTAGGTAAGAATTTGAATATCCAAATCCACCAAACTCCAACAGCGCCATAACCCGAGAGGATGTTGGGTTTCAACCACCAAACGCGGAGGCTTGTACCAGCCGCGGTATTTTGTCGGCACAAACAGAGTAATTTTTTTTTCTTTTTCAGCTCCAAAATCTTCAACCAGTACACTGCCGTCGGGCCAACTGAACTGAATGCTTTGTCGAGAAAGTCTTCCTGGATTAAAAACCAATTGAATTTCTGAGGATTCACCGCAAAAAACTGGTGAAGCACTCACACAGCGAAGAATACCCTGATGCAGGTTTTTAAAAGTATGCAGTATGCAAACGTGGAATAACGCCAACAGAAAATAAGAAAACGCCAAGGCCAAATTATTTTCATAATTGGTACCAACCAGCCAAACCAGAGCCGTGGCAAAAATAAAACCCAACCCGGTTTTCGTCGGCAAAATAAACAGCTTCCGCTGGGTCAATTGATGTGAATTGTTGGCGGGAATATTCCGTTCTAAAATTCGATCGAACTGACTGCGAAAATACTGCCTTGGACTACGCAATAACATCAACATTGTTAAGTACACGCTCGACTAATGCATAACCGCTTTGGCCAGAATAATCAGCCGCATCTCGCACTCGGTGACCAACAACGGAGGGTAAAAGAATTTGTAAATCTTCGGGAATAATATGCCCACGCCCGTGCATAAACGCCCAGGTTCGAGCACAGCGCATTAGCGATAAAGCACCTCGAGTGGAAATACCGTAAGAAAACTCGGTGGAAGTTCTGGTATAGGTAATTAGGCGCTGAATGTAATCCAACAAGCTGGCCGACGCTTGCACCCGACCGGCTTTTTGATAAATGGCATGCAATTTTTCCGGCGTCATTAAACACCGTAATTCGCTGATTCTGGTGCGCGGATCTTCTCCTGCTAACAACGCTCTCTCGACATCGGCGTCGGGATAACCAAGGCTGATACGCATTAAAAATCGATCCAGTTGCGATTCCGGCAGCGGGAAGGTGCCATCTTGAGATTCTGGGTTTTGAGTTGCAATCACAAAAAACGGTGAAGGCAGTTTTTTAGCGTCGCCATCAATAGTGACCTGCCCTTCTTCCATTGCTTCTAACAACGCGCTCTGTGTTTTCGGCGAGGTTCTATTAATCTCATCAGCCAATAACAGCTGGGTAAAAATAGGGCCGGGATGAAAACTGAATTGAGAGTTTTGCTGATCAAAAATAGAGACACCGACGATATCGGCAGGCAAGAGATCACTGGTAAATTGAACTCGGGAATATTCCAACCCCAGTACTTTCGCTAAAGTTTGTGCCAGGGTTGTTTTGCCCATTCCCGGCTGGTCTTCAATCAACAAATGTCCGCGACTGAAAAGGCACGCCAGTGCCATCTTGATTTGATGCTCTTTACCCAGTACTACCTTACTGATTTCCGCAACCAGTGAATTCACTAACTTTTCCATAATTCCACTTCTCATTCACCAGTATTGCCGAAAAACTTTAGTCTTTATCAGGAATAAAGTTTACGAACACATTCAGGAGCAAATATTAGTCCTTGATTATGAGGAACTCTGTCTCGTTCGCCAAACTGGAACTTTGACAGTTTCCTTAATTTTAGTTGCATCCTCACATTTGCGTTGATAATCAATCTATCCGATCGCTCAATGTTCAAGAGTTGTTATAAACAGCCTGTTTAAATGACTAACACTTGTCAGTGAGTTTATAAAACCCAGATAACTTTATGAAATGTATAAAATAGATTTGAAGAGTAAGTCGCAAAATTCAATTACTAAACGGCGTTAATAATTGAATTTTGGTAAGAATGGGTAACCTAGAGGCACGCTTATGAAGCACAATTGAAAGCTAGCTGTTATCGCGCCTTGAAAAAACAAACAAAGCGCATTGATAAAGACTTACCAGCAAAGACCTACAGCGCGGCCATACCTCTTTCTAGATCAGAGATAAGATCGTTAGCGCTCTCCAAACCAACGGAGATTCTAATTAAGTTTTCGGTAATGCCAGCTTCTTTCTTTTCGTCATCGCTCAATCGACCGTGAGTGGTCGTTGCTGGATGAACAATGGTGGTTTTAGCATCACCTAGATTTGCCGTTAATGACATAATTTTTGTGGCATCGATGAATCGCCACGCCTCTTCTCGACCACCAACCACACGAAACGACAACACGCCGCCAAAGCCGCGTTGCTGTTTTTTCGCCAATTCGTGGCTCTTATGAGACGGCAAACCGGCGTAGAAAACTTGCTCAACTTTCGGAGATGCCGATTGTTTTTGCTCCTCCAACCACGAAGCCAATGCCATGGCATTGGAGCAATGGGCGTCCATACGCAAACGCAGTGTCTCAAGACCTTTAGCAAAAACCCAAGCATTGAATGCACTCATGGTTGGACCACACGTGCGAACAAAGGCTAACGCTTCATCCATATCCTCAGCATTACCGGCAATAGCGCCACCAACACATCGCCCTTGGCCGTCCAAATATTTGGTCGCCGAGTGAACAACAATGTCGGCACCCAGCTTTAACGGCTGTTGCAGTGCTGGCGTACAAAAACAGTTATCGACCACCAGTTTGGCACTAACGCTGTGGGCAATCTCGGAAAGACGGGCAATATCGACAACATCGCACAATGGGTTCGATGGTGTTTCTACAAATAATAGTTTTGTGGAATCGGTGAGGCTGTTTTGCCACAGGTCATAATCGAGTGGATTGACGAAAGTAACGGAGATTCCCATCTTCGCCATGTACTTGGTAAACAACACCGAGGTTGTACCAAAGACACTGCGTGAACAGATAACGTGATCACCTGATTTGAGCAGTGCCATGCATACCGTAAGAATGGCAGACATCCCAGACGCCGTGGCAACGGCTGCCTCAGCGCCTTCAAGTGCGGCTATTCGCTGTTCGAAAACACGCACGGTCGGGTTTGTGTAACGCGAATACACGTTGCCGGCCTCTTCGCCAGAAAAGCGCTTCGCTGCGGCCTCTGCTGACTCAAAAACATAGCTGGAGGTCGTGAAAATAGGCTCACTGTGCTCGCCTTCGTGAGTGCGCAGTTGGCCCGCACGAACGGCGATAGTATCTAGGTCCGTATTGGCAAAAAAGTCATCAAGTTCGCTTGCCATCGATTCTAATCCTTGCTTACACGTCTATCGGGTTGCGTATATGTCTACGCAAAACTGGTTGTATCGTTTTCGTTATGGATACCGACTAGCGCGTCTTCATCACTGGATTTGCGTGTTTTAGACGAAATCGCCGAGTCATTACGCGCCGCATGCAATTGATTCAAATAATCATCGTCAACGTCACCGGTAATATACTCGCCGGTGAAGACGGCGGATTCAAATGCTTTAACTTCGCGGTTACCGTCCATAGAGGCTGCAATTAAATCATCAATGTCTTGATAAATAAGCCAATCAGCACCAATTTCCTGACAAACTTCTTCATCTGTGCGACCGTGGGCGATCAACTCATTGGCACTGGGCATATCGATACCATAGACATTCGGATACTTAACCGCGGGCGATGCCGAAGCGAAATAAACCTTGGCGGCTCCGGCTTCACGTGCCATTTGGATGATTTGCTGACAGGTGGTACCGCGAACAATGGAGTCATCCACCAACAAAACATTCTTGCCTTTGAACTCTAGTTCAATGGTATTGAGTTTTTGTCGAACGGATTTTTTCCGTTGCTGTTGCCCAGGCATGATAAAGGTTCGACCGATGTAACGGTTCTTAACCAGCCCTTCTCGGAATTTCACACCCAAATTTTGGGCAACCATTTGCCCAGCAACGCGGCTGGAATCGGGAATTGGAATTACCACGTGAATATCGTGGTCGGGGCGCTCGCGGGCAATTTTTGCAGCCAAGCGTTCGCCTTGACGCAAACGCGATTTGTAAACTGAGATACCATCGATAATGGAATCTGGACGAGCAAAATAGACGTGCTCAAAAATACACGGTGTTAAACACGGGTTTTCCGCACATTGCTGAGAGAAGAATTCACCTTCTTTGGTAATGAATAGCGCTTCTCCGGGGGCTACATCGCGCAGTAATTCGTAACCATTGCTACTGAATGCACAGCTTTCAGACGCAACCATGTAGGAATCGCCTTTCTTACCTTTGCGAATACCAATCGCTAGTGGGCGAATACCATTCGGGTCACGGAAGGCAACAATGCCGTAGTTGGCAATCAGTGCCACTACCGCGTAACCACCACGAACACGTTCGTGAACGCTGCTAACAGCGGTAAAAATGTCATCAGCAGTAGGCTGAAGCTTGTTCAGCTTTTGAAGTTCGTGTGCAAAGACATTCAACAAAACTTCTGAATCTGAATCGGTATTGACGTGGCGAAGGTCAGTTTTGTAGATATGCTCATTCACTTCATGGGTGTTGGTTAAATTGCCGTTGTGGGCAAGACCAATACCGTAGGGGGAATTAACGTAAAACGGCTGCGCAAGCGCCGGACCGGAATTACCCGCTGTCGGGTAACGAACATGAGCTATGCCGTAGTTACCGACTAGACGCTGCATATGGCGAGAACGAAATACATCGCGAGCAAGACCATTGGCTTTTTGCTGGGAAATACGACCATCGTTACAGGTCATGATCCCGGCGGCGTCTTGTCCTCGATGCTGGAGCATCGTCAGGGCGTCGTAGAGTTCTAAATTAACGTTCTCTTGTCCGACAATACCAACGATTCCGCACATAAACTTACCTCTTCAATTCGCATATCGCCGCACTACTTGAAATAGTACGGCTAGTTTTGCCTCAGCCAAGGACGCTGGCATAGAGGTCTTTTATCAGATTCATTATTTCCACGTAGATTGACTCTAACTTGAGAATCTCGGGAATTAATACCGACTGCTGCCACCAGACATCTTCGCTGACAGGCAAAAATTTTGGAACAAATAACAGTGCTGCAAGTACGACAGCGATGCCCCGCAATGCGCCAAACAGCAAACCTAAAAATCGGTCCGTACCACTGAGTCCTGTGGCCTCAATGAGCTGACTGATCATAAAGTTTAACAAACCACCGACGAGCAAAGTCGATATAAATAGAATGGCAATTGCTGCTACATCACGCAACGAGGGAGTAGTTATATAATCTGTCAGTAATAAAGCCAGTTGTTCTTTAAACACAACGGCAATGATGATAGCAACGATCCAAGTAACCAAAGACAGTGCTTCTTTGACAAACCCTCTTTTCAAGCTAATTAAGCCGGAGACAACAACGACTCCAATGATAGTCCAATCAGCTTCGTTCATGGGCTTACTCTTCACCTACTCTTTGATTATTGGGCATGGCAGATTAAAGGCTGGCGATTCTAACAGAGCATCAGCAAAAATCACTAAATTCAGAAAAAGATTTCTCAGTTATCGTGTATGGCGATTCAATTAAAACCAGCTGAACCGATTAACCGACATTGTTAAATTCTCGATCTTAAATTGCATCAAGGGGTGTATCGCAGAACGAGAGAATTAACCGAGAATTGCAGATCAAGTTCCGATTTTAACTTTTCGGAAGCGTCGCGATTAATGTTGGGGCCAACGTAAACTCGGTAGACGGTTTTTGAATTATTTTTATGTTCGCGATGGAACGCTTTGTAACCATTATTTCTTAAATCGCCAGAAAACTTTTTTGCACGTTCAATCTCACTAAAACTGCCCACTTGAACTACCCACGCCTTGGGCAATCCCCGGTTATCAAACGACTCTGCGTGCGTACTCGAATCTGGCTTTTTCTGAGGAGACTCAGAGCTTGTTACTTGGTCCGCTTTTGAATCACTGACAGCCTGAAACATCTCATCGGGCTCAATCAATGGTGCGGTATTTGTCGGCTCGGTAGGGCTTTCTACGGATTTAAACTCAAAGGCGGGGGCCACAGGAACTTGTGTCTGAGTATCGACAATTTGAGGGGATTCTTTGTGCAGTAGCGTCGGTAAAAAAATGATGCCTACAGACACCAGCACACAGGCGCCAATCAATCTTTGTTTTACACCGTTATCCAATGATCACCCCAACATCTGTTTGAATTTATTCAAATTCGAATTGAGCAATAGGTGCAGTGTTAACTGCAATAAAAAATTGAATTTGATGTTTGTTATTTTAACGCGAAAACAACAATAAAAACTGAACGGATCCTACTGAACGTCTATTTGTAAATAATTTAATGCGGCTTCAACTGTAAAAAAAGAACCGAACACATATACAACAGGCTTATCAGTCAAATGAACGCACTGCTGGCGAACGGAATCCATTGCCTCAACAATCGAATCAAATTCCTGCAGTGCTGCGGTTTCGTCAAGCGATTTTACTTTACTGCTTAAAACCGAAGACGGAAGTGATCGATCGTTATCGGGTAAATTTGGTAAAAACCAATGATCAACTTTGTTAACCAAAGGCTGAATGACAGCATCAATATCTTTATCCGCCATCATTGCGCAAATTGCGTAGCATTCACGCGAATCGTGTTCATCTATGGATTGAGCCAAGGATTCAGCAGCAGCCGGGTTGTGGGCAACATCGAGCACAAACTCAATACCGTCAATCTCAACCGATTGCAGTCGACCCGTCAGTTCAATGTTAGCCAACACTCCCGAAACCTGCTTTTGGGTAGGTAAAACCGACAAAACCTTTAACGCCATCAGCGCAGCGGCAATACTGGGCAAAGGTAACCTAGGCTGTTCGCAAATGACTTCAAACTCACTGTATGACGCTCCAGGTAAGCACGACCAATGAAACCTATTATTGGCAGCGCTGTAGCGGAATTGATCATCGATACACAGTAACTCAGCACCAATGTCGTCGGCATAGGCGCGTACACTCAACGGCATATTAGCGTCAGCGATAATAGCGGGCACACCAGGTCGGAAAATACCTGCTTTTTCGCGACCAATGGATTCACGATCATTACCAAGGTATTCACAGTGATCAATATCTACAGAAGTCACAATTGCGAGATCAGTATCAATGATATTGGTTGAATCCAGCCGACCACCAAGTCCCACTTCCAACAATATAAAATCGACTTTTGCCTGCTTAAAAATCAGTAAAGCCGCCAGTGTTGAAAACTCAAAATAAGTGAGAGAATCGCCCTCCCGGGCTTGATCAATGTCTTCAAAGGCTTGGCACAACTGGTTATCAGATACTTGGTCACCATTGAGCCGAATTCGCTCGTTGTAACGGACGATGTGAGGAGAAGTGAAACTGCCAACCGTCTTACCGGATGTTATTAACAACGCTTCTAAGGTTTTAACACAAGAGCCTTTACCGTTGGTACCGGCAACGGTAATCACAGTAGAGGCAGAATGTTTAAATGCCGAAGAGCCGATTTCTAAGCGATCGGCAACGCGACTGACACGAGTTAATCCCATATCAATCGCGGTGGGATGCAGTTGCAACTGCCAATCGAGCCAGTTCTGCAACTGATCAAAACGCATGACTTAAACCTTGTACCATTGGAATAATTAGCGGATTTACGAGCGTTTATTTAAGCTGACAATGAGCCCGGTAAATTCGCCCGTATTTCTGAATCTGGAAAATTAAAATTACGACGCCTTTTCCAAACCGGTAAATTTAGCCAATAAACCAAACACTTTTTCACGCATATCGCTGCGGTGAATAATCATATCAATCGCGCCGTGCTCCAATAAGAATTCACTCTTTTGGAATCCGGCGGGTAATTTTTGACGAATGGTTTGTTCAATAATTGCAGGACCTGCAAACCCAGCTCTAGCACCTGGTTCAGCGGCATTAATATCACCTAACAGAGCCAAAGACGCCGATACACCACCGTAAACTGGATCGGTCATAATCGATATGTACGGTATGCCCGCTTGCTTTAGGCGTTCGATAACGGCACTGGTTTTCGCCATTTGCATCAAAGAAATCAAGGCTTCTTGCATTCGTGCGCCACCGGTCGCGGAGAAGCACACCAATGGTATTCCTTCAGATAACGCAAGTTGCGCTGCACGAGTAAATCTTTCGCCAACCACATAGCCCATGGAACCGCCGTGGAAAGCAAATTCAAACGCTACGGCAACCACAGGCATTTCGTTCAAAGTACCGCGCATTGCAATTAATGCTTCTTTTTCACCGGTAGACTTTTGTGCGTCAGACAAGCGGTCTTTGTATTTTTTTGTGTCTTTAAACTTCAGGCGATCTACAGGTAAAACATCGGCTGCGATCTCTTCTCGACCTTCTTGATCGAGAAAGATGTCTAAACGACGACGAGCGCCAATACGCATGTGATGATCACATTTCGGGCAAACGTCATTATTACGTTCAAGTTCTGGACGATATAAAACAGAACCACACTTTACACACTTCTTCCACAAACCTTCAGGCACTTTGCTCGCGCCACGTTTGCGGTCATTTTTAATAATGTTTGGTCTAATTTTGTCTAACCAACTCATACAATATCACTCTAGTCGATACCTAAATTTGGCACGTTTATCTTAAATTTGAAGGAAGCTACCGAAGATTCAAAGCAGCAATAGAATTACAACTCATCCAATGCTGCTCGAATCGGAGAAATAAGTTCTGCCGTTTGCTCCGCGATGACATCTGCAGGCTGATCAGCAAGGTCACCCATTTTAGAAACCAAAACGCTACCAACGACAACACCATCGGCTTTTTGACCAACGGATTTTGCTGATTCACCATCTTTAATGCCAAAGCCGACGCAAATCGGAAGACTCGTTTGTTCTCTCAAGCGACTGATGCGAGCGTTTACTTCATCGACATTCAAATGCCCCGCACCTGTAACGCCCTTGAGCGAAACGTAGTACAGAAAGCCAGAAGCCATCGAAATTACTTTTTCAGCTCTTTCATCAGAAGTTGTTGGCGCCAACAAGAAAATATTTTCCAGTTCAGCCGACTTAAGTCTCTCAATCAAATTAGGCGCTTCTTCCGGTGGTAAATCTACGGTTAAAAGACCATCAACGCCAGCATCTTTTGCAAGCGTTGCAAAGGTTTCCGCGCCCATGCGTTCTACAGGGTTGGTATACCCCATCAATACTACTGGGGTTTTTGAATCAGTTTCTCGGAAAGCGCGAACAACCTCTAAGGTATTTCTTAGGCTGGTTTTGTGTTCCAGTGCTCTCTCGTGACCGCGCTGAATCGAAGGTCCCTCTGCCATAGGGTCTGAAAAAGGGACGCCTAATTCGATAATATCTGCGCCTTTTTCAACAAGCGCATGCATGGTTTTCAGTGTTGCTTGCGGTACTGGGTCGCCATTAACAATATAGGTTACCAACGCTTTGCGGTTTGATTCTTTTAAGGTTTGTAAACACTGTGTAATACGATTCATAGGGCTTTATTCTTTCGCAATTCCATTAATGGATGGGTGTCTTTGCATAGTGTTATGGAAGTTCAGAAATTAAACGGTGATTCCATCAATTTCTGCAACCGTATGAATGTCTTTATCGCCGCGACCTGACAGGTTCACTACAATATTTTTCCCTGGGCCTAATTCTTTCGCTAACTTTTCTGCATAGGCGATGGCGTGGCTACTTTCCAGTGCAGGAATAATACCTTCAACTCGGGTTAAGTTTCTAAAAGCGGCCAGTGCTTCTTGGTCATTAATTGCGACATATTGGACTCGACCAAGATCTTTAAGCCAGCTGTGTTCCGGTCCGACACCAGGATAATCGAGGCCTGCAGAAACAGAGTGAGTTTCAATAATTTGGCCATCATCGTCTTCCATAAGGTAAGTGCGATTACCGTGAAGGACACCAGGAATACCTTCGTTTAGCGGCGCAGCATGGCGACCGGTCTCGAGACCATCACCACCGGCTTCTACGCCGTACATAGCGACTGCTTCGTCTTCTAAGAATGGATGAAATAAGCCGATTGCGTTAGAACCGCCACCAACGCACGCGACAAGAGCATCAGGTAACTTGCCGATCATCTCAAAACTTTGCTCACGCGCTTCGCGACCAATAATGCATTGGAAATCTCGGACTAACTTGGGATAAGGGTGCGGACCGGCAACCGTACCGATGATGTAGAAAGTATTATCGACATTGGTAACCCAGTCTCTCATGGCTTCGTTCATTGCGTCTTTGAGAGTTTTTGATCCCGAAGTCACAGGAATCACCTCAGCGCCCAATAATTTCATGCGATACACGTTAATGGCCTGGCGCTTAACATCTTCAGCACCCATATAAACGTAGCATTCCATTCCTAAACGAGCGGCGATTGTGGCTGTTGCAACACCGTGTTGCCCGGCGCCAGTTTCGGCAATAACGCGAGTTTTACCACTGTGTTTGGCAAGCAGTGCCTGACCGATGGTGTTATTAACTTTGTGCGCGCCGGTGTGGTTTAAGTCTTCACGCTTGAGGTAAATATTGGCACCACCGACTTTTTCACTCCAACGCTTGGCGAAGTAAAGAGGCGATGGACGACCTACGAAGTAGGCGAGATCGTGGTCAAATTCACGTTGAAATTCGGGGTCAGATTTTAGTCTCTCGTACATCTCGGTTAGATCATCGAGCGCGGAAATCAACGTTTCTGATACGAAACGACCACCGTACTGACCAAAATGGCCGGATTCATTTGGGAAGTTGTTAAAGTCAACTGACTGCTTTGAGTTATCGTTCGACATAGTTAATTCTCAATTCTTAGTATTCGGAAATTTGGCAACTGCGTGTTTTGAAAATTAACTATCGCCAAGGTGGATGTTTAACGGCATTAATAAACGCCATAACTTTTTCTGGATCTTTGTGGCCAGGAGCCAACTCAACACCGCCACTGACATCAACACCGTAGGGCTTAGTGGCAACTATAGCGCCTTCAACGTTACTTGGGTTTAGGCCACCAGCCAAAATGAGCGGTCGATCAGATTCTCTCGGAAACCGATGCCATTCAAAGCTCTGTCCTGTGCCACCGGGAACACCCGGCTTATAAGCATCAAGAATAAAACCGCTAGCATCAGGGTACTGTTCTAGCGCCGGTTCAACATCAAACCCAGGCGCCATGCGAAATGCTTTAATGAACGGTCTGGAAAACTGCCGACAGAATTCATTAGTTTCATCACCATGAAACTGCAAAACGCTCAAAGGGACTTGATCTAAAGTACTGCTAACGTCTTCATAGGAAGCGTTAACAAATAAACCTATGGTCGTTATTAAAGGCCCAACACTCAGCGCAATTTCGCGCGCTGCAGCGGGCGCAATCGAGCGCGGGCTCGGCTCGTAAAATACAAAACCCAACGCATCAGCACCACTATTTACAGCATGTTGCGCGTCGGCTTGTGTGGTAATACCACAAATTTTTACCCGAGGAATGATTTCAAAGGTCATCGAAAGATTAATTTATAGAAAATAATGATTAGGTAATGGTTAAAACTGGTTGCTTAGCTTCACATGCAGTGACGCCAGAGTAGTGAACTTGTGTAGATTTGAGATCTTATTTTCATTGATAATGATAAATGTAAATCGATGATTAGTTCCTGATCATAACAGATGCAGACACAGTTTTTCTAATGAAATGACGGCTTTAATTCAAGAATTTTCATTCTTATCGTATTTGCCGATCCAGTTATCTGGCCACACCCTAATTCCCTGCAAAACCGCCTAAAGGCACCTGAATAAACCCAGGGCCTGGGTTTCCTTTGGGGATAGCAAATTGGCTAGGGTATTCCACATCAACCAGATACAGCCCATGTGGGGGCGCAGTAACGCCACCGGCCGTTCTGTCTTTAGCATTCAGTACGTCAGTCACCCAAGACAACGGTTTTTCATGAGCACCAATCGCAGTTAGCACACCAACAATATTTCGAACCATATGATGCAAAAACGCATTCGCTTGAATTTCTAACACAATGAAATCACCTATACGTGCGATATCAATGTATTGGATCGTTCGAATGGGACTTCGAGCCTGACACTGAGAAGCTCGGAAAGAACTAAAATCATGCGTTCCAACCAAACAGTTAGCGGCCTGGCTCATTAGGGCGATATCTAGCCTACGCTTATCCCAAGTAACTTTCTTATTAAAGATACCCGGCCGTGCTGGCGTGTTTTGGATGATGTAACGATAACTGCGATTATTGGCGCTGAACCGAGCGTGAAAGTCAGTAGAGACCTCTTGTGCCCATTGAATCGCAATCTGATCAGGTAGTTTGGTGTTAGCACCCAACGTCCAAGCTCGAACCGGTCTGTCGACACAAATATCAAAATGAACCACTTGGCCAGAGGCATGGACACCAGAATCGGTCCTTCCCGCGCAAACTAAGCTGATATCACTGTCGGCGATAGAACTTAGTGCATCATGCAGCGCCTGCTGGACGGTCAAAGAATCGTGAGGCTGAATCTGAAACCCGCGAAAAGTCTGGCCATCGTACTCTAGTCCCAGACAAATTCTTCTCAGCCCTTCTGGCGTCTCCATTTCGGGCAATATTTCGCAGTTTGGGGTGTAAATCAGCTTTTTTTCCATCGATAAAACTAACTGTCGTAAAAAGAAAAAAGCCCTGCGAAAACAGGGCTTTAATAATTATTGGTATCTCAAAACCGTAAACTAGGTAGGCATTTTCGACAGCAATGCTTCTGCTTCTTCGCGCTGCTTGTCGTTTCCTTCGGACATGACTTCATCGAGAATGTCACGTGCACCGTCGGAATCACCCATATCTAGATAGGCTTTAGCCAAATCAAGTTTCGTATCCGATTCATCAGTATTGGCAAGGAAGCTCATGTCGTTATCAAGCTCAACAACATTATCCTGAGAATCATCGGTTTCGATTTCAGAAGTACTGACAGCCTGGTTGAAGAAATCTTCTGATTCAACTTCTTCGTCTTCAGCGTCTATCTCTAGACCGGCCACTTCATCAAGTGTTGGGGTGTCACCAATATTGTCGGTATGACCTACCAACGCGTCCATTTCTTTGTCGAGAGCTTCAAGGTCGAGACCTTCGTCCAACTCCTCAAGATCGAGATCGTCATCAACGCTTTCCATCTCAGAAGCAACATCGTGCTCAGCATTGAGTACAGGCAGATCTAGGTCCGAGTCATCAAGCGACAACTCTGATTCCAAACCATCTAGAGCACCGGAAGTTTCCTCAGATGTAACAGACTCAAGATCATCTAACGAAGCAACAGTTTCTTCATCACCAGAATCAAGATCAACAGAGTTGTTTGATTCTAAACTTTGCTCGTCAAAATCTAAGTCACTGTCGATATCGTCGAACATAGAGTCATTCAACTCATTCGAGGATAGATCAGCTTCATCCAGACTTAAGTCGTCTAGATCCATACTTTCGGGAGTTTGCTCTTCAGTTGCGTCAAATTCTGGTAGATCATCACCAGCACTCAAATCTGCATCTAGATCAACAACAGATTCACTTTCCGCAAGTTGTTCTGGAGATTCCAGCTCATCGCCTAAATCTAAATCCAATTCCGCATCAAGAGAAAGATCAGCTTCTTCGGAATCGACAGACTCAGTTTCCGCAGCGTCTAATGCTTCGTCCAAAGCCAACAAAGATTCATCGAAATCAAGTGAACTGTCGGAACTTAGGTCGATATCATCGAGTTCGTTATCAACAAAATTGTCACTTTCTAGTTCGTCTTCAATTGAATCGGAGGAGAGTTCAGGTTCTTCTGATGATGGTTCTTCACCAATTTCAGGTAATTCTGAATCCAGATCATTCAGTTCGGAATCTAAGCTGCTGAGTTCGTCGTCTAGGTTTAAATCGGTAAGCTCGGAGTCTTCTTCAAGATCAAGACTTAAGTCAGCATCCAAATCGGTCTCGATTTCAGAACTTAAATCCAGACTTTCTAGACCCTCGCCATCTAAACCATTGTCTTCTATGCTACCACCGTCTAATTCTAGATCAGTATCAGCGCTTAATTCGTCTTCTAATTCAGGCGATAAATCGATGTCGTCTAGGCTGGATTCGCTCAAACCGTCAGTATCGAGAAGACCATCATCCAGATCAATAACAGACTCGGTATTGCTGTCTGAGTCAGCGGTAATATCGTCTAAATCGGCAAAGTCGAAGTCGTCACTTAAAGCTGAATCATTTGAATCGGCTTCTTCACCAAGAGGCGCATCAAAACCATCCAAATCCAATGAAATTTCATCGTCCGACGCGCCTGCATCAGCCAGTGAGCCTAAATCGTCAGACAGAGAACCTAAATCATCAGAAGTTTCAGAAAGGTCTGTGTCGAAAGTATCGTCTTCTAAGCTCACTGAACTGTCTTCAGTCGGCTCATCGAAATCAAGATCTAAGTCAAAAGAAAAGTCGTCATCACTTTCGCTGTCTTCTACAACAAGGTCATCAGATGAGGAACTTTGAGCATCTTGCTCATCAAGCTCAGACGCTAATGAATCAAAGTTAAGATCATCACCGAGGTCTAAACTAAATTCTTCTTCACTATCAGTGGAGGTATCTGAGTCTAAAATTGACTGCTCACTACTCTCGCCATCTAGATTCTCGCTATCGAGATCATCGTCCAGAGCAAAACTGTCAAAATCGAGATCATCGATTGAATCCGTTGAATCATCACTAGGGAGTTCGATTTCTGAGGATTCGGTTGAATCAAACGCGTTAAGCTCGCTCAATAAGTCGTCGTTATTGCTGGATTCTTCAGACTCTCCAAGTGCTGAGAAATCAACTTCGTCGAATTGATCCATGCTGGCGCCAACACCAGCTGCCGCGCCAGCAGCAATGCCCGCCGCAACAAAAGGTGCAGCATCAGAAAACTGGCTGCGCAGTTGGTTACCACGAACAATGGCACTGTTGTCACCGGTTTCGTGTACCAGTTGGAATCGCTCATCAAACTTTTCTAGATTTCCTGATTCAGCGTAGACTTCGAGCAATTTAACTTGAGCGTCGGCGTTATCTGGGTCGGCCTGCAAAGCTCTCTTCAGCATTTCTTCCGCTTGGTCATACTTTCCGTAAGCGATGTAAATATCCGCCTCAGCGATAACTTCTTCCGGAACAATATTGGCCAGAGCTTCTTCCGCCAAATCTTCTTGCTCATGTTGCGCCTGATCAGTGTCACTCGCGGCGTCATCGTGATCTAAACGAACAGTTTGATCTTCGATTGGAGCATCCAAATCCATATCGTCGTCTGAGGGTAACGGCTCAACGTCATCTTCAAGATCGGATTGCTCAAAAGGATCAACCAGTTCTTCTTCCTCTTCTTTACGTTTGGCAGCAATTCTACGAACAACCAACAGAACAATAAGAAGAAGCGCTAACAAACCACCGGCAACGTAAGTAATGTTGTCGAAGATTATATCGACAATCCCTTTCTGAGGAGCCGGTTGGTTAACAACCACTGGATTTCGTGCAGGGGCAGGCGTTGGGGTTACTGTGGCAGGTTCGGAAGCTTCGGGCTGAGTCACTGGTGCTTGCGCTACCGGAGATTCAGAAGCTGGCGTTGCTTCTGCTTCTACTGCTGATTGAGACTCTTCACCAGCACCCTCAACATTTGTTTGCTGTTGAGCTGGTTGCTCAGTAGCGGCATCAACAGGTTGCAGCTCTTGCCCTACTTCACCATTTTGTTGAGAGGCAAGTTGAAGTGCACGCAATTCATCACTAGAAACCTCAATCAAACGCTCCATGGTTTGAATTTGCTGTTCTAGGTCGGAAATACGGCTTTTTAACTCGGTATTTTCGCGTTTAGCGGTATCGAGCTCTTCTAAGGTGATCGCTAATTCGTTTTGCAGCGCTGACGCTTGTTGCGAAGCATTGCCTCTTGCCGAGGTATTCTCTGGGCTGTTAGAAGAACCTTCACCCACTCCTAAAGAAACACGGCCCTGATTTGATGGCGCTTGCGTTCGAGTCGATGGAGTAACGCCACTGGCGCTTAAACCCGCACCGGAGGTTTCCTCTGTCCACTGAGTGTTCTGGAAAGCAACTTCGTTAATTGCCTGGGTTTCATTCAGTTGAGCAAGATCATCTTCAGTCGGAACCCTGAGTACTTGCCCACGACGAAGTAGGTTAATGTTGTTATTGATGAATGCTTCAGGGTTGAGACGCTGAATAGCAATCATTGTTTGCTGAATGCTGTAACGATCACTCGGGCGAACTGTCTGGGCAATTTCCCATAGGGTGTCGTTTGATTGAACCGGACCGAAAGTTTGCCCAGTTATTCTTGGCGATGAAGGCTGAGTTCTGGTTACCGGTCTTGCAGGTGTAGAAGGCTGATTTTGAACAGCCGCAGGTTGCGCGGGTTCGCGCACTACCGGTTGAGCAGCAGGAGCAGTTTGAGGGGCTTCTACTCGATCAGGCGATTGAGCACTGTAGACAGGAAGATCAAGCAGTAACGTGTATTCTCTTAATACACGACCACTCGGCCATTGACTTTCAACAAGGAAATTAAGAAACGGCTCACGAACTAACTCTGTAGACGTGATTTTAACGACAGGCCCGTCTGGATCATCGATACGAACATCAAAACGAAGGCTACTGAGGAAAAACCCGCGATCAATGCCAAGATTGCGAAAGTCTTCGCTTGAAGCTAAACCAACGAGGATTTCATCCTCGGTTAAGTCTCGCACTTGTAACAGGGTTATTTCAGCATCTAATGGCTGATTGAGCGTGGAGTTAACTCTTATTTCGCCCAATCCTAATGCGGACGCTTTGAAAGAGAAAATCACACTCAGTGACAGTAAACATATTCCCAGCTTACAAAGACGCATCTGACGCCCCTTTTGTTGTTTCCATAGCTCCTCGACCAACCCAAATCAGCTCTATTATCAATAGTGTCAAACTTTCGGTACTAATTTGTCGAAGCCAAACCTCAAGTGCTGTAGCAAATTCTAAAATAACCTCGAATTTGCATTCACTCACTCGCGTAAGTATTCATTATAAATAGAATTTTCGCAACGATTGGCAATTTCAACCACAGCTAAATGGGCGATTTATTGTGATTATATTGACCTGTTGCACAATTTAATCGGCCCAAGAGTTAACCAAGCACTGTATTTTCAACAGATTATCCCGACTAAACACATCATTAGGCCGACCAAGTCTAACTTGTAAAATTTAGTTAAATATGGATTTTAGCTTTCAACTAAAATGCGCAACATTCTTCTTAGTGGCTCAGCAGCACCCCAAAGTAATTGGTCACCAACTGTAAACGCATTCAAGTATTCATCGCCCAAACTTAATTTGCGCAAACGACCGACTGGCGTACTCAAGGTTCCAGTGACTTTGGTTGGCGTTAGTTCTGCCATGCTCGCTTCGCGAGTATTAGGAATAACTTTTGCCCATTCGTTAGAAGATGCAATTAACCCTTCGATGTCAGCCATAGGCACGTTTTTGTTCAACTTCAACGTCAACGCCTGGCTGTGACAGCGCATGGCTCCGATTCGCACACAGGTACCATCGATAGCGACCGGTGTCTGATTTGCTAAAATCTTGTTCGCCTCTGCCTGTGCTTTCCACTCTTCACGACTTTGGCCACCATCAACTTCTGTATCAATAAATGGCAACAAACTTCCCGCCAACGGATGACCGAATTGATCTGTCGGGAATTCAGAAGAGCGCATAGATTCGGTTATTTTGCGATCAATATCCAATATAGCACTGGAAGGATCATTAAGTAGATCTTCGACAGATGCATTCAAAGCGCCCATTTGAGAAATGAGTTCGCGCATGTTTTTAGCGCCTGCACCACTGGCAGCTTGGTAAGTCATTACACTCGCCCACTCAACCAAACCTTCACGGAACAAACCGCCCAATGCCATTAACATCAAACTGACTGTGCAGTTACCGCCGATGAAGTCTTTTACGCCATTTGCGATGCCGTCTTTGATGACATCAAGGTTAACCGGATCCAAAACAATAACGGAATCTTCCGCCATTCTCAGCGCAGAAGCCGCATCGATCCAATAACCTTTCCAACCACTCGCACGTAAATCGGGATACACACTCTTGGTGTAATCTCCGCCTTGGCACGACACAATCACGTCCATTGCGGCAAGTTCATCAATCGATTTTGCGTCTTTTAACGTAGGAATATCTTTTCCAATCTTAGGGCCAATGCCACCAACATTAGAGGTTGTAAAAAAGATAGGCTCAATATCTTGAAAATCATTTTCAGAAATCATTCGTTCAACTAAAACTGAGCCAACCATTCCTCGCCAGCCAACAAAACCAACTCGCATAACCGTGAATCTCTCATTTGATTAATTTTTGGGGGCAAAATTCTATCACTTGCGTCTAGACTCATCTATGTTTATGTGCAAGTAAACGATTTACCAAGGGTATTTAAAATTTATATCGTGACTTTTTAACCGCGTTAACGGCGCTTTCGATAAAGAATCTATCTATATCCGGTAACTCAAATAAAAGCTAACCTGTTGACTGCTGTAGATGACACTCAACACGAACTCGAAAACTTACTGATCCAGCCAAACACTATCGGCCCACTGCCAAATGCTGCCCCATTCCTCTCCTGAGACCTCACCTTCGTATCGATCCCAAAAACTCACTTCACCGCCTTGAGAAATCACAAAATAGCCGTCTTCATTGGCACAAAAGGGAATGTACTCTCTAGGAACGCCTTGATCCCATGCGCTCGCCGCTACTTCTGGCAAATACGTATGCAAACCTGGGTCACTGATCGTACAGGGTTCGAGCGTGCCGATGACTAAATCGGCTGCGGTAAATAAAAATTCACGATATTCAGCAGGCATCGTAATTAGCATTTCTTCTTGAACCGTCACCAAATCATCCATTGTCGGAACCGGTGGTGACAACAATGTCTGCTGAGCCGCATTTTTTAAGCGCTCAATAATAGAATCACCCATAGATCAACCTTATTAATTTCTTCAGTAAACAACCTAAAACGTTAAAGAGCCTATCGATTGACCAATAGGAGCCTCTTAGAAATATTCATCTCTACATTTTGCTACATACTTGATAAATATACGAATTTTGCTTGTATGATTTATCTGGAGTAAATTGCAAAGTGAAAGTTAAGTTTATGTGAGCTTTTCGCCGAACACTGTCGGAACAATAGAGTCTACAAAAGGCACAAATAGAACAAATCAGCGCTGCAAATGTAATATATTGCGCTTATTTGCCTGTATTCGCTGCAATTATTAACAACAGAACAATATAAATATTCACACTGTTAGAGACCTTAAAGTAATATCAGACCACCAGTGTTCAAAAGTTATCTTTTTAAAAAACAGCAAGATAACAAGAGCCACGAATTGCAATCTTGCAGATCGTTGTGGTAATTCGAATAAAACAGATGCGCTCAAAAAAAGGCTTTGAATTATGGATCCGAAAACTCCTGTTGCAGTAGGCGAAAACATGTCAAACGAAGAAAAACCACAACGCTTCCTAGTTATTGAAGACGAAAAAGACATTGCTGATCTGATTCAACTGCATTTGAGTTCTACAACCACGCACGTTGAAAGCGCCCAAGACGGTTTAGAAGGATTGAAAAAAGCCACCGCAGAACGATGGGATCTTATTATTCTCGACCTGCAACTGCCTTCAATGGACGGTTTAGAAATTTGCCGCCAATTAAGAAGCAACTATAACTACGTGCCGATTTTAATGCTGACCTCAAGATCAACTGAATTAGACCGAGTTTTAGGGCTTGAACTTGGTGCAGACGATTATTTAACAAAACCTTTTAGCATTCTTGAGCTAAACGCACGCATTAAAGCGCTTTTGCGACGAGTCAACATGCTCAGCGACCCCAACCACGATGCAGGCGATGTATTGGTTCGCGGAGATCTGATTCTCGATAAATCCCGACGCACCATTTCTCTTTCCAACAAACCTGTCGATCTCACCGCTAAAGAGTTTGATTTGCTCTGGTTTTTCGCATCCCACCCCGGCAAAGCATTCACACGCTTAGAGCTTCTTCAAGAAGTTTGGGGTTACGGTCACGAAGGCTACGAACACACAGTGAATTCACACATCAATCGTCTGCGTGGCAAGGTAGAAAACGATCCGGCCAACCCGCGTTTTATTCACACCATATGGGGTGTCGGTTATCGATTTGAAGTAAAAGATGCTTAAGGGCTGATGTTAAGGTTCCGCAATAACTTCCACTCGAAGATTGCGGTAAATTCAAACAATACCCGCACAGCTCACTGATTCCACAGGCACGATTGGAGGCTAAATTGATGTTTTCGAAGCTACCGTTGTATGGAAAATTAACAGCAATGCTGATTATTTTCACGCTGTTTACCACAGCAGCGGTCATTACGCTCACCCTGTGGAGTAACAGTCAGTACCACGCCGAAGTCACTCAACTACTGAATCGACAGTTGGCAAATTACATCATCGATCACCAAGAACCTCTGTTTGACGAAGATGGCAATGTGCACACCTATTCTCTTGAAAGCACCGCCATGCACACCATGATGATCAACCCATTGGTTGAGGTGTATCTCTTAAATCCACAAGGAAAAATTCTCGGTCACGCGCTCCACTCCGATGACGTCATTCTCGAAAATGTCGATCTCCAACCGGTTTTTTCTTCACTGAGGGGAAATCAGGGTGGGCCTATTTACGGTGACGACCCAAGAACTCCTGGTGAAAGATCAATATTCTCCACAGCACCGGTAACTATTGACGGAGAGTTAAAAGGCTACCTGTACGTTGTTTTATCCAGCCAATCATTCGATTCGATTGCCGAACAGCTCACCACCAGTTACATACTTAAAGTGAGCCTGGGAGCGATGGCGGCGTTAATCCTAGTCATGTTTATCAGCTTGTACATTGGCTTTAAAAGAATCACGAAACCACTCAAAAAGCTTACCGATCAAACACGAACATTCTTTGTTCAAGAAAAGCAGGCACTTACCAAAACAGGAACCACAATTCTGCCAAGAGACGAACTCTCTGCCCTAGAAGCAAGCTTTGATGTCATGCAAGATCGAATCAAAGACCAATTCCGAGAAATGCAGCAGAGCGAACATTTACGCAGAGAATTAATTTCCAATATTTCCCACGACCTAAGAACGCCTCTGGCCTCGATTCAAGGGTATATCGAAACAGTTATCCTGAAACTCGATCGCCTGAACAACGAACAAAAGAAAGATTACTTAAAAATTGCATTGCGACACAGTGAACGCTTAGGAAAACTCATCGCTGCTTTGTTTGAGCTTTCTAAGCTCGAAAGTCGCAGCATGTCGATCGACAAAACGCCGTTTTCCATCGCTGAGCTAATCCACGATATTGTCCAAGAATTCGAACTGCACGCCAGCAAAAAAGGCATACGCTTTAATTTGAATCAGCAAGTTGCCAACATGATGGTAATGGGAGATTTGAGCTTAATAGAGCGAGTTTTTCAAAACTTGATTGATAATGCTCTGAGACACACCCCAAGCGGCGGCGAGATAAATATTAATTTGTCCGAAAAAGGCCATTCGATCATGGTTTCAATACAGGATTCGGGAATTGGTATCGCCAAAGATGAATTGCCGTATATTTTTGATCGTTACTATAAGAGTTCAAACTCGGCGTCGAAACCTCAAGCAGGAACCGGTTTGGGGCTTGCCATTGTGAAGCGAATACTAGAGCTTCATAACAGCACAATTAATGTTATCTCCGAACCCAACAAAGGCGCATGTTTCACTTTCCCTTTGCCGCTAGTTTCTAATTATTAATTCATCTATGAGCTGATTGCTTCAACTTGGTTAACCAGAGGTAATCAGCTCACAATCCAACACTTGCCCTTATCCCGCCCGACTGGCTTTCAAACTTTGTTTTAAACTGTTTTCATGCAGCAGTTTATAGAACTGATCTGCAGGAATTGGCCTGCTGAAAAAATACCCCTGGTATTCATCACAACCAAAGTCACGAATTAACTCCAACTGTTCCTGCTCTTCAACGCCTTCTGCAACCACCTTCAAACCCAGCAACCGACCCATGCTCGACATCGATTCCACCAGTACTTTGTCGCTTCGATCTTCGCCAAGGTCGCGAATAAAGCTTTGATCGATTTTAAGTGTTGAAACAGGCAAACGTTTTAAGTAACTAATTGAAGAATAACCCGTTCCGAAATCATCCAACGAGAAACTGATGCCTTCTAGCGCCAGCTCTTCCATAGTTGAAATAGTTTCCTCGATATTTCCGATCACAACGCTTTCGGTAATTTCTATATCTAAGGTTCCCCTGTGTACGGGAATGTCCATTAGCGTTTTTTTAACTTCGTCGACAAAATCTGAACGTCTAAACTGGCGTGGGCTGATATTAATGCTCAGGTGCATATCGTCGTTCCACACACCCAATGCCTGCCATTTTTGCAAGCTCCGACACGCCTCTTCCAATATCCATTGGCCAACTTCAATAATCATCCCGGAGCTTTCTAACACCGAAATAAATATACCGGGGCTGACATAGCCTCGTTCAGGATGCTTCCAACGCAACAATGCCTCAGCACCTGTGAGCATTCCGGTTTGAACATCAACTTTCGCTTGATAAAACAATTCGTACTGATCAGCAGATAAAGCTTTGTGCAGCTCAGCTTCCAACACCAACTGATTTTTCGCTTGCTCAGCCATTGCCTCGTTAAAAAAGGCAATGCCATTACGGCCGCCTTCTTTTACTTGATACATCGCCGTATCAGCAAATCTCAATAATTCGTGAACTGTGACATTTCCGTCGGGGAACATGACCGCCCCCACGCTACAGGTCACCCGTAAATCCATATTATCGTGAGCGATGGGCACACCGAGTTCAGTTCGAACTTTATTAATAATTTCACTCGCTTTTTTCACGGATTCACTGAATTTCGTGTCGAGCACTGTAAGTACCAATACAAATTCATCGCCACCTAAACGTGCGACTAAATCTTCCTCCCGCACAGAGTTTTCAAGCCGATGAGCCACCTCTTTCAACACGACATCGCCCACCGGATGACCGAGTGAGTCATTAATGTATTTGAACTGGTCTAAATCAATAAATAAAACAGCGCCAAAATATTTATGTCGCGCCGCTCGATGCAATTCATTTTCCAGACGTTCAACCAATTGCAATCGATTCGGCAAACCCGTAAGTGGATCGTGGTAAGCCATGTAGGCAATGTCGGCTTCATTTTTCTTGCGATCACTGATATCGGTCGAGACAACCAAAACCACAGATTCATCGTGAAATTTCAGCGGTGTATAGTGGCTTTGCCAAAACAACTCTCTTCCTTCTACACTCAACCAAGATTCTTCGGCAACAAATACATCGCGATCTTCTTTAAAAACTACACGGTCGTGACCGAGAACTTCCAGAATATTATCCTGTGCGTCTGAGGCGATATCGACCAATCGATTAAATCGAATTTGATCAGGACTCAAACCAAACACACTCGCCCACGCGTTGTTAGCAAACACCACACGGCCTTCTGAATTTCGCGCAGAAACATACACAGGCAGACGATCAATTAACTGACGCAAATGTTCTTCACTTTTTCTGAGCGCGCCTTCGATAGAACGCTGAGAATCAAGTGCCAGCTCGACCGACTCCAATAATTCATTACCGCTTTCTACTAGCTGGGACAACTCGTCTTTTCGATCCCCTAATCTGGTGAATCGTTGGGATTTCGGCTGATAAAAATTAATGGTCTGCATTTCATTAACTAGGCGTGAAAGCGGCCTGGCCATATAAAAATACAGAAACACAAATAACAGACTGACGAGTATGAGGATTTTTACGATTTCCGCTAACAGATAACCAAATGAATCACGGTACAGTTGATCGTAAACAGAATTGAGATTAACAACAAAATTGACGTGCCCGATTAATACTTTTTGCTCATCACCACTGAACAATTCAGCACTGTATTGTTGGAAGTGTTTATCAATTAATTCGGTTAACCACAGGAATTGCTCTTTTTGTCGGTTGTATCTGCGCTGATCAGCAAGAACATTACCGCTGGCATCAATAATATTGGCAGATTGGATAAATTCGTATTTCATGATTCCCGAAACTGCCTCAGACGCAAGCTCATTGTCTGATGTTTCGATTGCTCGTGTGGCCGTCGGGGCGATTAATTCGAGAACACGCTCATTAAAATCAGTGTGCTCTTGCTGCTGCCGCAAGAAGCCCCAGTAGACATGAGACCCACTGAGCACGAGACCTAAACTTAATCCAATCAACAATCCCGCTCCGGCGAGTCGAGATGATATTCCAGTAAAAATGGCCTTTTTACTCCTATAACCGACCTTTTTTCTTACAACAACACCAAAGCAATGGGTGTTTTTTGCAGTTGCTACAGACGTTCTCCCATGTAGAGTTGAATTACATTAACAATTTTAATAATAGAGTATAGAACACAACCTCTACGCGAAAATAATAAGACTCAACATTCTAGAAACTTTTGCGCCAACAAATTAAATAAAACGCCAAGAAAAAGTTATATACGCTACAAATGCTAATATTAGCGTCAAATATTATTTAATGCGGTAATCGAAAACTCATACTATCTATTATTAAATTTTATAGATAAGACAACCCAACTTTCCTGGGGCGGAACAACTCACTTAGTTCTTTTAATAATAAAAAACAACAAAAATTATGTGTTATCGAATATAAATATTTTAATGAGCAATCGCTCTTTAACCGCCGATTACCATCGTTAAAATTAGACCGCTAAATAAAAAATTATAAGACATGAAAGCGTCAGATCGCAGAAATTATCATTGTAAAAGACAATATTTACGTTTTAACGGCAAGGGAAATAAATGAAAGGCACATCAATTCGTCCTTGAATCGATTTATAGAAAATAACAAAAAGGAAAATATTTACATCTTAAGAGGAAAGGTTGACGGCATCGATAACTTTTACACTCGGATCATTAGGGTGTTGAGGTTGATCAGCACCAAACAACTCAGCTTCGGCTTCACTGTCAGACGCAGGTGCTGCTGCATTACCTTCTGACCGATCCAAGGTGAGATTAACAAAATCAAACAGATTCAAATCCGCTAATTGCGATAAAGACACCTTCTGCAACGCACCGAAAATCGTTTCCGTTCGACCGGGGTATTGCTTATCCCATTGCTGTAACATTGATTTCACGGCTTGGCGTTGTAAGTTTTCCTGCGATCCACATAAATTACAGGGAATAATCGGAAACTGTTGATGCTCTGCCCACGCACTAATATCTTTTTCTCGGCAGTAACTTAGCGGTCGAATAATAATATTGCGTTTATCATCTGATAAAAGCTTCGGTGGCATTGCCTTTAAACGGCCGCTGTAAAACATATTTAAAAACAACGTTTCCACAATGTCGTCTTTATGGTGACCCAAGGCAATCTTGGTTGCGCCTATTTCTTCTGCAAAACCGTATAAAGTTCCGCGCCGCAATCGAGAACACAAGCCGCAGGTTGTTTTCCCTTCCGGTATCACTTCTTTAACAACGCTGTAGGTATCTCTTTCAATAATCTTGTAAGGAACGCCTATCTTGTCCAAATAAGCAGGCAGAACGTCTTCCGGAAATCCGGGCTGCTTTTGATCGAGATTGACGGCAATCAATTCAAAATCAATCGGCGCGCTTCTTTGCAATCCCATCAAAATATCAAGCATGGTATAGGAGTCTTTGCCACCGGATAGGCACACCATGACTTTGTCGCCCGCTTCAATCATATTGAAATCCGTAATCGCTTGGCCGACGAGGCGACGTAGGCGCTTTTGTAGCTTATTGAATTCAAGTCGATCTTTTCGGATATTTGGAGCAGTCATGTACGACCATTACCTATGCTTAGCTAATTTGAACACAGCGCCCAATCACCTCCAATTACACGAGGAAATTTTGATCACTGCCACGGGGCGGCTATTGTAGCGATTCATCAAAAGCTCGCAACTAATGATTGATTCACAAGCCAACAGAACTACAATGGCGGCAATTTCTTTTATTCAAACCTGAACCTTCTCATGTCCGATTCAAGCGCCTCAAACGACTACCAAGCCATCATCGACAAAGACCAATCACTGTTATGGCATCCCTACTCTTCCGCCTTGGAGCCGAGCCCGGTTTACCCCGTCGGTTATGCCAAAGGAGCGAAAATCACGCTAAAAGATGGTCGAGAGCTGATCGATGGCATGTCTTCCTGGTGGTCAGTGATTCACGGATACAATCATCCAGAATTGAACGAAGCAGCAAAGTCACAAATCGACGATTTTGCCCACGTTATGTTTGGCGGGTTCACTCACGAACCTGCGGTTAAGCTGGCAGAGAAGCTGATCAATTTCTCGCCAGAGGGCCTCACGAAAGTCTTTTTATGTGACAGCGGTTCAGTATCGGTAGAAGTAGCCATGAAAATGTCGCTGCAATACTGGCGATCACAAGGTAAACCCCAAAAACACCGCTTGCTCAGCCTTCGCAAGGGCTATCACGGCGACACGTTTGCCGCGATGTCGGTTTGTGACCCGGAAACCGGCATGCATCACATTTTTGCCAACGTCTTGAACAAACAAATATTCTCCGACTCACCTACCGTCGGTTTTGACGAAGCATTCACAGAAGATCACATCCGCGACTTTAAACAACAAATAGAAACCCATGCCCACGAACTCAGCGCGGTAATATTGGAGCCAATCGTTCAAGGCACTGGCGGAATGAACTTTTACTCGCCACAATTTTTACAAGCGGTCAGAACTCTGTGCGATCAACACGATGTATTACTTATCGCCGACGAAATCGCCACCGGTTTTGCACGAACCGGGAAAATGTTTGCCTGTGAACACGCCGATGTCACTCCCGATATTTTATGTCTGGGCAAATCACTAACCGGCGGCTACATGACGCTTGCAGCAACCTTGTGTACCGACAAAGTCGCATTCGGAATATGCTCCGGCGAGGTTCCCGTATTTATGCACGGCCCAACGTTTATGGCAAACCCATTGGCTTGTGCGGTAGCGCTTAAAAACTGTGAAATCCTCGAACGCGGTGAATGGAAGCAACAAATCCAGCACATAAATTCGATTATGAAACAGGAATTAACGCCATTTGAGACGATTGACGGCGTACGAGATGTAAGAACCTTAGGTGCCATTGGTGTTGTAGAACTGGAAGCGCCTGTAACCTTGCACGAGGTTCAAGATTGGTTTGTCAGTGAAGGAATTTGGGTAAGACCGTTTGGGCGTTTGGTTTACATAATGCCGCCTTTTGTAATCTCGCCAGAAGATTTAAGCGTTCTCTGTCAAAAGCTTGGAAAAGTGGTAGAGAAAATTTGCGCGCATCAGGCCACCGCACCTTAACCACTTAAAACACCAACTGGATGCCTACAACTTATTTGCCTCTGTTATTGAATTAATATTTACACTCAGAGGCAATTCAATTGCCGGTAATTTACTGATAATTTTCTGTCAGTAATTCGACCTCGGCTCGAATGCGACAGCCATTGTCGACCGTCAACGATCTGCACAGACTGCTTAAAAACTTAATTTCCTCTAACTCGTCAGAAAACGAGACGGAATCTTGACCCTGCCTATCGGCATCTGCGTTATCGTCACAAGGACAGTTTTGAATTGAAAGATCGAACGAAAATACCGGTACGGGATCAAGACTGACGGATAAATTTAATTCAAATTCATTACTCAGCTCAATAATAGACAGACGTTTTGCATTTTTGATCGATTGGGAATCACTGCCCGAATACACAACGCCCGCTCCAGCAACAGCCAGCACACGCGCCTCTTCACTGCGAAAGTCAACGTCTGTGACATTACTTGTCGAAGCCGGTTTAAGCACCAATAAACGAGTATCGATTAACTCACTGGCAATACGAAACGCGTTGCCTTGTTTTTCTTTCTCTAATCCGCCAGCCAACATATGCCCTAGAACATGATTGATTAACCCTTGACGAGAAAAGTCTGACGGATTCAGTTTAACGGTTAAATTCCAAGGCAGAATGCCAGTTTTGTGATCGCCAAACATCATGGGTTTGGAGCGGGGATTCGGTTTATTGGCATGATTTAACCGAAGCACATCACTGACTCCCGCGGTAAGTTCAATAATAGAAATATCGTCCTCTTGAGCATCAGCCGGGCAAAACTCCTGATAAGCACTCAAAATAGCATCCAAAGGTGAATCTGCACCTTCCACGGCATGACACAAATTATCTTCACCAAAGAATTCATCGTTGTGGCCACGAGCTTCAACAACACCGTCGGTAAAACCAATAACGCGCGTGCCTTTTGCTAAAGGCACCACTTCGGCTGATTTATCAAATTCGCCCGAAGATAAAACACCCAACGGCATATGCTGGGATTCAATTCTGCCTTCAACCGTATTGTCGCTACTGACTAATAAAACGTCGTGCATACCGCCACTCCAGATACGCATGTAATCTTGAGCCGCATTTAGCTCCAAGATCACGGCGCAACAAAACATGTTGTCCGGCAGTATGTTTAATAATTTTCGATTGGCTTCTTCGGCGATTTCGCCCACCGAAGCACACTTAGAAGACATGGCATAAAAAATATCAGTTACTGGCATACAACCGATTGCAGCGGACAAACCATGCCCCGTAAAATCGCCCAAAAATAAGTACGTTGATCCAACAGCATTGGTGGATGCAAGATACAAATCACCACTGAAAGTAGACATGGGCGAAAGATAGGTTTTTACAAAATCCAGCGAGGCCATCGCCGGATTAATCACGTTGGCAAAAACATGCTCAACAACGGAGTGCTCACGCTCGATGAGTTTTTGGTGGTAGGTTAATTCCCGATTTTTTTCGCTCATGCTGGTCGCAAGGGAATAAAATCGTCGATGAGAATTTAATCGACAAATGAGCGTTGTCTTATTTAAAGGTTTTGTCAAAAAGTCATCGCCGCCGGCGCCAAAACATTTCGCTAATGTTTCTTCATCGTCGACGGAAGTCACAAAAATTACCGGTAAATACCGGTTATCTTTTTTTATTCGCCGAGTTGTCTCTAACCCGTCCATACCCGGCATATGCACATCCATTAGTACGGCACATAAGTCGGTATGATACTCGACTAAGTTCAATGCCTCCTCACCACTTTCAGCCTCAATGCAAGTAAAGTCGGAGTCTTTCAATAGCGCTTTCAGAAACCGACGAATTGCACCTGAATCATCAACGATGAGTACCTTCAAAACCTACTCCTAGACAACTTAGGATATGTCGAATTGCTTATCAAAATGAGAAACCTTGAATATTCGTCGAATTTGATCAGAACAATTTATCAATCTAATTTCTACACCTTGACTGGAATAGAAGCGTTTCATATTGATCATCATTCCGAGAGCAGAGCTGTCGATATAACGGGTGTGCGAAAAATTGACAGTTATATTATGAATGTCTTTTTCGCGCACAGACTCATACACAGAGCGAAATTCTCCACAATTGTCAAATTCAAAGCGCTCATCCATTAACATGAGCAATTCACTGTTCGACTGATCAAATTGATATTCTATTGACATAAATATAAACCCTATTTTTATTCTTTGACACTTTCCAGAAATTTAGAACGAAGATTAATCATTCGTCCCGAGCAAATGCCTGAAAAACTAATATAAAAGTTTATTCAAGGCAAAATCGTGCAAAACGGTTTGAAGAAAAACATCAATCAATAAAATGCAAATACGAACAATTCTATACTGATAGTTTCAAACAATTTGCACCGATAAAAATCCAACTGACAAGCCGAAGAATAATTAGGGATCACAACAATATTTAAATTTCAAAAACGCTACACTGTAACAAACTAGAAAACACTAATTTATCTCTAGTTTATAGACTGCCTGCGCAGTGCTTTATCCACTAAATTCTAGCAGGTGTGAGGAGATTCCATAAAACATCGACTTATATTTATTCGATTTTTAATTTCAATTGTGCCAGCTTTGCCAAATACTAATGTAATTAGCTGAAGAGTTATGGACAACAAAAAGTAACAAAATCCTTAGTTTGAATTTTTATAAGGATCTACTCAGATCTATCTTTTGGATTTAATACAATCTGGTTAATTAGCGGGCGCACATTAAAACAACTGAGCCTCTGACTTCAACAAACTTTACACTTACATTTAATACAGCTTTGTTTATAGGCAGTTTTCTACTAGACGATAGTATGGGATTTTAAAAATTTAATTTCCTTTACAAGATTTTTAAATTCTTATAGAGATTATTATCGATTTAACCATTTAAGATTTACAAAAAATAAACCACAACAAACACTCACTGAGTGTTCTCATTAAATTCATCGAAAGGTTTTAGACGATAAACGCTAATAAAACCTCCAACTTTATTTTCATCGATAATTAAAAAAATTGGCATCAAATATCACAAAATGTGATATTCCAAATCAGACAGGGTAATCGCCAAACGAATATATAGAAACCACTCGCAAATGAAGAGCTAATAGCAGCTTTAATAGATACAAAAAGAAATACAACGCGAATAAAAAGTTATAAAAAAATAATCATGCAGCAAGCGGGTTTATATGAAATTTATTCAGTTTCATATCTAAAATTCAAGACAACTTGTAATTCAAAGAAGAAATAAAAGTCAGAAAATGAATCAAATGGAAGAAGTAGAGAAAGCAGAGTGTGGAAAGTAGATCAACAAATTGAGAAATTTTTGACACGTTTAAATTAAACGTTTGTAGAAAGAAGCCAATCCCTTGGCTTCTTTTCATTAAAAACCCTGTAATTTTTACAGTGTATTTAATGCCTCAACGACGGCTTCGCCCATTTCGGAACAAGACACAATCGTACAACCTTCAGACTGAATGTCTCTGGTACGCAAGCCTTTATCCAGCACAATATTTACGGCTTGAGTAATTTTCTGTGCAGATTCTGGTGCGTTCAACGAATACTGTAGCATCATGGCCGCAGACATAATTGTCGCCAGTGGGTTTGCCACATTTTGGCCAGCGATGTCTGGCGCAGAACCGTGGCAAGGCTCATAAAAACCTGCACTTTTTTCGTTCAACGACGCCGATGGCAACATGCCGATAGAACCTGTCACCATGGAAGCTTCGTCAGAAAGAATATCTCCGAATAAATTTCCGGTAACAATGACATCGAATTGTTTAGGGTTAATCACCAATTGCATGGCCGCGTTATCAACGTACATGTGGCTTAATTCGACATCAGGATAATCCTTAGCAACTTCTTCCATGATTTCACGCCATAAAACGGTGACATCAAGTACATTGGCTTTGTCGATAGAACAAACGCGTTTATCACGCTTTTGCGCAGCCTGGAAAGCAACATGGCCAATACGACGAATTTCGGATTCGCTGTAGACATCGGTATTAAAACCTTCTCGCTCGCCTTGATCGTTCGTGCGAATTCCACGCGGTTGACCAAAATAAATTCCGCCGGTCAACTCACGAATAATCAGGATATCAAGCCCAGAAACTAATTCAGGCTTTAATGGCGCAGCGTCAACCAACTGTGGAAACGCAGTTGCAGGTCGAAAGTTGGCAAATAACCCTAAGTCAGAACGGATATCCAAAAGGCCTTGCTCTGGGCGCAAATGGCGCTCAGTTTTACCGTCCCACTGTGGCCCACCTAACGCGCCAAATAAAATACCGTCAGATTGATGTGCTTTTACTTTGGTTTCTTCTGGGTATGGATGACCGTGCTGATCGTAAGCGCGTCCGCCGAGCATGCCGTAATCAAATTCCAAACCTAAATTATCTTTTTCGTTGACGGCTTTTAATACTTTTTCGGCTTGAGCAACGATCTCAATTCCGATGCCGTCACCCTCAATAAGCAATACTTTTTTGGTCATTTTTCTTCTCTCAAAAAATAGATTGTCTCAATTCATTACACGGATTTGATCATGTCAAATACCCACGGCGTACTGACTTTCGCCTTTTCTTCGTAGGTTTTAATCGCTTCGGCTTGTTGCAGAGTTAAGCCGATATCGTCCAAACCATTTAATAAGCAGTGCTTTCTGAATTCGTCGATTTCAAAGCTAAACGCTTCGCCCGATGGAGTTGTAACGGTCTGTTCGGATAAATCTACCGTTATTGAATAACCTTCGGATTCGTACATTTCTTTAAACAACTGATCGACGATTTCATCCGATAAAATCAGCGGAAGCAAACCATTTTTAAACGAGTTGTTATAAAAAATATCCGCAAAACTCGGCGCAATCACGCATCGAAAACCGTAGTCATCCAAGGCCCAAGGTGCGTGCTCACGACTGGAACCACAGCCAAAGTTTTCCCGCGCCAATAAAATCTGTGCGCCTTGATAACGCTCAAAATTTAACGGAAATTCGGTATTAATCGGTCGACCGCTACAGTCTTGATCAGGCAATCCTTCGTCGAGGTAACGCAACTCATCAAACAGATTTTTACCGAATCCGGAACGCTTGATGGACTTTAAAAAGTTTTTCGGGATGATCATGTCAGTATCAACATTGGCACGATCCATTGGCGCTGCAAGGCCATTGACTGTTGTAAAGCTTTTCATTGAATGTGCTCCTTAAAGTTCGCGAACGTCGGTAAAATGACCAGCAATCGCCGCAGCCGCAGCCATAGCTGGGCTTACCAAGTGCGTTCTGCCACCGTAACCCTGACGGCCTTCAAAATTTCGGTTTGAAGTTGATGCGCAGTGTTCACCATTACCGAGTTTGTCGGCATTCATTGCCAAACACATGGAACAGCCCGGCTCACGCCATTCGAATCCAGCTTCGGTCAAAATAGTGTGTAAACCTTCTTTTTCAGCCTGCGCTTTTACCTGACCCGAACCCGGAACAACCATCGCCTGCTTTACGCTAGCCGATACTTTACGGCCTTTAGCAACATTTGCTGCTTCGCGAATGTCTTCGATACGCGAATTTGTGCACGAACCGATAAATACTCGATCAACATGAATATCGGTAATATTTTGTCCGCCTTTAAGGCCCATGTAATCGAGAGCGCGTTCAATACCAGTGCGCTTTACAGGATCGCTTTCATCTTCTGGAGAAGGCACCGCGCTGTTAACTGGCAACACCATTTCTGGAGAGGTGCCCCAGCTCACCTGCGGCTGAATTGCGCCTCCATCGATAACAACAACCTTATCGAATTCCGCGTCATCATCACTGACTAAGGTTCGCCAATAGGTTTCGGCTTGATCCCAATGTTCCTGCTTTGGCGCGAAATCGCGACCGCGCACGTAATCGATGGTTTTATCGTCAACAGCCACCATTCCAGCACGAGCACCCGCTTCGATCGCCATGTTACACACGGTCATTCGACCTTCCATAGACATGTCGCGGAAAACCTGACCGCCAAATTCCATCGCGAAACCGGTTCCACCTGCGGTGCCGATTTCACCGATAATGGCAAGCACAACGTCTTTTGCCGTCACGCCTTGACCCAACTCACCGTCAACGCGTATCAACAAGTTTTTCATTTTCTTGGCAACCAAACACTGTGTTGCCATAACGTGCTCGACTTCACTGGTGCCAATACCGTGAGCTAGTGCCCCTAAAGCGCCGTTGGTGGCGGTATGTGAGTCACCACACACAATGGTCATTCCCGGTAAACAAGCACCGCTTTCAGGCCCAATAACGTGAACAATACCCTGCCGGGAATCATTAATTTTGTACTCAACGACACCAAATTCGTCGCAGTTGTCGTCCAGAGTTTGAACTTGAATACGAGAAACAGAATCTTCAATGCCGCTCACGCCCTGAGCTCGCTCAGACTGAGTGGTAGGCACGTTATGATCTGGGGTCGCGAGAATACTGTCGGCGCGCCACAACTCTCGTCCCGCAAGACGCAGACCTTCGAAGGCCTGGGGTGAAGTCACTTCATGTACGATGTGACGATCGATATAAATGAGGGCTGAGCCGTCATCTCGGTTTTGAACCAAGTGCGCATCCCACAATTTGTCATAGAGGGTTTTTCCGGCCATGAGGATCTCCAAATCAGGCTATATATTTTGTTATGAAAGTATTGTAAAAAGACTGTACACATAAAACAAATTCATATATTTCATATTTTGCATTCCAAATAGGAATGCACGTAACCCACTTATATTATGGATACACAACTTCTCAAAGCGTTTGTCACAGTAGCAAGTACGGGCTCGTTTTCAGACGCAGCGCAAACGCTCCATATTACCCAACCCGCGGTCAGCAAGCGGATTACAGCGTTAGAACAGCAAATCAACTGCCTGTTATTTGATCGAGCCAATCGCACTATCAGCTTAACCGAAGCCGGTAGGGCCTTATTACCCCGAGCCCATTCAATTCTCAAACAACTCGACGAAGCCCAGCGAGTTCTGTCAGACCTAAAAGGCACCGTCGCAGGAGAATTGAAGTTAACAACCAGCCATCACATAGGGCTGCACCATCTTCCCAAGTATTTAAAACGATTCACCGATAAATACCCCGAGGTCAGATTAAGCCTCAACTTTCAAGATTCAGAAATTGCTTTAAATCAGGTATTACAGGGAGAAACCGAACTTGCCGTTATCACTCTGGCACAAAACACTCACCCCAAATTGACCGAAACCTTGGTGTGGGAAGATCCGTTGCAATTTGTGGTGGCGCCTAATCACCCACTAGCGCAAGAAGACTCACTGTCTTTGATTAATCTAAGCCAATACCCAGCGATACTGCCTGAATTAAATACCTACACAACCTCACTGGTCAGTGAATTATTCAATCAGCACCAACTGCCCTTAGAATTGAGAATGGCCACCAATTATCTAGAAACAATAAAAATGATGGTAACCATCGGTTTGGGTTGGAGTTTGTTACCCGAAACACTGCTAACTGATTCAGAACTAAAAACGTTGTCTGTTAATTCAGTGCATGTTCACAGACGCTTAGGTCTTATTCACCACAAAGACAGAAGCTTGAGCAATGCAAGCCAGGCATTTCTGAAACTGTTTTCAGATAAAAATGTGTAGGAATCTATTTTTTGCAACCGAACAAACGAATATTGTTAGTTGCTACCCCAATACTAAAAACTACACTATTCTGAGTATTAATATTTGCTTGTGTTGAAAAGATCAACGACAGTCTGCCACTGATTAATATTCAAATAATAAATAATTAGGCGTTTAAAGAATTAAATCCAAAGATCCGATACCACATTCACTTCAACAAACGTGAATAATTCTAAAAAGTGACAACTGCATCAATTTATAGTTACAAATGCAACTAACATAGATCACAATTTAATTTCGATAAAAGTTTAAATTATTTTAACAACATACTGACAATAGGAATCACGAATGAAAAAGCAATTGCTCATATCCGCATTAGGGCTTGCTGCACTCTCACCAGTACTTCACGCTGATACGCTAGGCATTTACGCGGGCGTCGGCTCGTGGAATCCAGAGTACAGCGGTGATATTGGCCGCAGTGGTTTGGATATCGAAGACCTCGGTTTCGATGATGACGATTACTCATTTGCCTATATCGCACTTGAGCATCCGATTCCAATTTTACCCAACATAAAATTGCAACGTACCGAGATGGACACCGACGAAGTTGCCACACTGACTGAAACGTTCGAATTTGACGACATCACGTTCGACGTAAACGAAACCGTAGCAACTGAGTTAGACCTAACCCACACCGATGCAATTTTTTACTACGAAGTGTTAGACAACGTTGTGTCACTGGATTTGGGCCTGAACATTCGCACATTCGATGGCGAAGCGACCGTTGCCGGCGAAACAACGGGTGTAGAAAGCATTGATATTGATGCCAGTGTGCCAATGGGTTACGCAAAAATACAATTCGATCTCCCGTTTACTGGTTTTTACGTGGGTGCCGATGCGAATTACGTGACTTTTGAGGGAAGCACTTTAAGTGATTTTACTGTGAAAGGCGGCTATGCCTATGAAAGTGTTATCGACTTAGGTGTTGAAGTGGGTTACCGATCTATCAATTTAGAACTCGACGATTTGGATGACTTTGACACAGACATCACTATCGATGGTATATACGCAGCGCTTACGTTCCATTTTTAATAGCGTTTAATTTATAAAGCTCTGGTCTGTACTGCCGGAGCTTTATAAGCGGTTAATTCATCCCTTGCACAGCCTCTGACTTTGAGAATCACGTAAGCATCAAAGTTGGGTGAATTATTGTTTGAAAACACCAAAAAATCTTTTAGTTGTAATTCATCAATATCGTAACAAAACTCATCCAATGTTTGAGAAAGCTTTCTAACCAATGAAGTAGACAACACAGCCTTTTTAAAGCCAGGCTCTAACCCTTGCAGCGCTTTTTTATAAGCTCCGCCGCGAGCGGCTAATACATCTGACAATTCGTCTTTGTGATTAGCGAATAAGTAGCCAAATACCTGAGATTGAAATCGGTGATCACCAGAATGAGCCACACGTCCTAAATCGATTGAATTTAATCCTTTTGATTCAACCGAACTGATAACTTCTTTAAAATTATCCGAACCCGATTTAGACAACTCAACAGTCACAGGGTCATCGCCATTCGCGCTCGATTTAACTTGCCAAAATGGTTGAGCTGAAACCATAAAAGAACAAAGAAGGCACGTTACCGCAATATTACCCGTGATAAATTTTAACATTGATAAATCTCAAACGTTTACGTATCAATTAAAACTCAGAAACCCAGTAGCACGTAATCTGCCTCAAAAACATATATGTCTAACCGGGAAACAAAATACTCAGACAAAGCATTTTATACCATAAATTTATTAGGATCACAGGGTTACTTTCACAGTTTTACACCCAGTAATTTCAACACTAACTGCCATCTAAACAACGTTATTTACGGTTATTTTATTTCGATCCATTAAAACCATTTCTAACGGTTTATCTCAATACATTGAGGTGAAAAATTATTAAAAAATAAGCCTTCGAAATTGAACTTAATAGAGTTAATAGTATTTTTTAAATTACTAAATACATCATAAACACACCCTATTTTATACACTCTTAAAATTCAGCCATGCAATCAACCGAAAGAAATAACGAATTCTGTTTTTGATTTTTCCGCTAATGCTCATTCAACATTAAAAACTGCCGATATACGCCTTAATCATTCCACCAACCACCTCATCAGCTGCTCCGTTAATACGTATAATCGAGGCTATCAGTCACACTTCGTCACAATACTCCACTCACCCTTTACCCCTAAATTGGCTACAATTGTCCGGTATAATTGATCTTCCCTGGATATAATTTAACCAATGAATCCACTTACTAACAACTCTGCAGATTCTGACATTGTCTTAGTCGAAGACGACTTAGAACTCTCACAACTGACTCAAGAATATCTCAGTAAAAATGGTTTCAACGTGATTGTTATTCACGATGGATTAGAGGCCAGTCGAAGAATCCCAGAAATTAACCCGGCACTGGTCATTCTAGACATTATGCTTCCTAATCTTACCGGGATGGAGGTGTGTAAATTGGTCCGAGAGCAATATCGTGGTTTTATCCTGATGCTCACAGCTTTAGACGAAGATATGGACCAAATGCTAGGGCTGGAACTCGGAGCGGATGACTACATCATTAAACCAGTACAACCCAGGTTACTGCTGTCGCGAATTAAAGCGGTACTGCGAAGGTCGAGAAATTCGTCATCCAACGAGGTCAACAACCCTATTCTCCCCAAAGACAGAAACCAAATCATCATTGGTCATCTGAGCGTACAAACCAATTCTCGAAAAGTCTGCTGGAAACAACAAGAAATTACACTAACAACAGGCGAGTACGATTTGTTGACACTGCTGGCCCATCGCCCCGACGAAATCATTCACAGAGACTTGCTCGCACGCGACCTTAGAGGTGTCGAGTACGACGGATTGGATCGAACCATCGATCGAAAAGTATCGCGCTTGCGTAAAAAACTAGAAAACTTTACCGGTAAAAATCCCATTAAAACCGTCAGAGCCAAAGGTTATCTATTGTCATCTTGTGAACTGAAAGACTAAACACTATGTTCAAATCGCTGATTAAATTACTGCTTCTAGTTGTAGTTCCTATTACGTGGTTATTTTTTTTCGAATCGCTTAACCCAATTGTATATGCCGCTAAAAGAGCGTTGACGAATTACCATGTAAGCGTACACAGAGGTACTTTTGAGCTTATCGAAGAAGAATTAAAAGGTAAACCAGAAAAACAATGGCAAGAAACCATTGAAACATTAGCACCAGAGTTTGGTTATGAAGTTTCGCTGGTTGATCATAACGCTCTAGAAGATCAGTGGCAGTTAAACCGAACGCTAAATGCAGACGAAACCATTTTCCGAGACGATGACGATATTGAAACACTGATAAAGCGGGTTGAAAATACAGACCATTACATTGTCTTATTAATTGATGACTCAAATGAAGCGCAAAATGCCAGGCAATCAAAGGGAACCGTTGTCCTACTTAATCGATATTTACAACGTCACTCTCAACAAGAACTCAACGTAACCCTGGCCGAATTGAGTCAGTTTTTCGAATTTCCGGCTCAGTTTACTGAGAAAGAAAATGTCACATTAACACCCTTAAACGAAAAACAATTGGCCGAACACGGTTATTTTTGGTCCGGTGAAAACCAAGTTATTTTTTTCATTCCCCACCACCCCACCGGGGGCTACATTACCATTGGTCCAACACCCAACAATGGTAACGTCCTTATTATTTACTTCAGCACACTTGTTGTTTGTGTATTAATAACTCTCGCATTAGCCTTATCGCTATGGCTCTACCCTCTGTGGCGAGATCTAAAACATTTGGATAAAACCTCAAAAAATTTCGGCCAAGGCCAACTCGATGCTCGATCAACCATAAAAAATTCATCCATAGCATCTCGATTGAGCCACTCTTTTAATCTTATGGCAGACGATATTCAAAATCTAATTCAATCGAACAGAGAATTAACAAACTCCGTCGCTCATGATCTAAGAACACCGTTGGCCAGACTTAGATTTGCTGTAGAAATGTTAAATGATGAAAATAACCAAGAAAACAAGCAAAGATACCAACACATTGTTAACAAAAGCATCGACAATTTAGATTACCTGATCAATCAACTTTTAACTCACTCTCGTTACAGTCGTTCCAGCGATGCAAAGAATTTTAAACTGACCCATTTGTGCCAAATCATCGATGAAGAAGTAGAACTGTTTCAAGACTCGAATACGAAACACAAATTGTCCACCACTGTTGATCCGTACTTTAAAACAAATAAAGTCTGGATAGATTCAAGGGCATTAACTCGGGCACTTCAAAACCTGTTATCAAACGCCAACAAATACGCAGAATCTTCGATCTCTATAACTGCGTGTTTATCTAACGATATGATTGAATTATCCATAGAAGACGACGGCCCCGGCATACCAGAAGAAAGCTGGGAGAGTTTATTAAAACCATTTACTCAAATAAATAATAACGAACGAGATGTTCGTCAAGGTCACGGGTTAGGTTTGGCAATTGTCAACCAAATATCCATTTGGCACATGGGAGAGACAAGAATAAACCGCTCAAGTTTAGGTGGAGCGTCAATAACGATTCGTTGGCCCCTAAAAAATCATTCATCCTAAAGATTTATTCATGTTACATTAAGATATTACTGCTCTACGAAAGAAAACAGCAAGAAAGAATACAGTAAGAAAACAGTATTTTTTATTGTCTCAATTTGTCTCAAAGGCACTCAGTTTGTCTTTAAAAGACCCACTCTGGATACAGACTCAGTCAACTTAAAAAAATATGATTACCTCATTAACCAATTACAGAGGTACATATGAAAAACATTCAAGCAAGCGCATTATTAATCTCTTCATTAATTTTATTACCTGCATTTAATGCAACTGCGTCAGATAAATCTATTGGTGGTCAATTAGGCGGAACCGGTGTTGGTGTTCAGTACACGCAAAAAACAAACTGGAGCTTCATCGATAACGATCAACTGCAATTCAAAGTTTCAATCAACGGTATATCAACCGACGATACCGAATCTTTTGAATTAAACGGAGCCGATTACGATACTGACCTTAATTTAACGGTCATATCCGCTGGAGTAAATTGGTATCCTTTTTCTCAAGGTTTCACCCGCAACTTGTATTTCTCTTCCGGTCTAGCCTATTTAGACTCAGAATTGGATGGCACCAGTGAATCCAATCAGAATTTTAGAGTGGGTAACACTCAAATTTCTGCTGGTGACGACTTCTCCCTAACAGTAGATGCAGAGCAACAAATCATTGCACCTTACTTCGGATTCGGCTGGGGAAACAGACTCAGTGATAGACGCGGATTTTACTTTCAAGCGGAAGCAAACTTTATTGTAAATACAGAAGATCCTGATTTTCGTTTGCAAGCGAGAGACCCAAACAATTTATTGCAAGCGAATGATCTTACTATAGAAACGAGAGAATTTGAGGATGATGTCGATGATATATATTCGACGTTGACGTTAACCGTGGGATATCAATTTTAAGCGTTTTTTCTCAACAAGGCAGTTAGCATTTGTATTCTAACTGCCTTATCGGAGATAGACGAAGCTTTTAAATTACAATTGCTCTATAGAAAATCCACGAGCTTTGAGCTGATTTAAAACACCTTCTTTTCCGTTCAAATGCAACGTACCCACAAGCACAAATTCCTTTTCTGTATTGTTGGTTAGCTCAGCCAATATCGACATCCAGTTGTTATTTCTATTCACGACAATGGTGTCATACAGATCGGGAAATTCTTTTCTTAATTTCACGATAGAAGAATTAGTTGTGAACTTCTCGATATCGCCTTCTCGCCAACTTGTCTTTAGAACATTAACAAATTTAGGCAATTCATCGAGATCGCGAAGCGTATAATTAACCATTAAATTGGGTTCAATGTCCCCCATAGATTCTAAAAACGACAATTGCTGATCGGTTGTTTCTAAACTAAGAATTTGCTTATTATCTTTCGCCGCCAATTTATTGAAATATTCTTCAACGCCAAACGCAGGAGACATTCCCAAACGTTGATACTCTATAACAGTAATAACCAAACTCACGCCCCAAGGCTCAAATTTGGAAAAGTTGTTAATGGGAATCCCTCTGGAAGTTAAATAATCGCTGAGCTTTTTGTAGGTATTATCGTCTAAGACACTGTTTAGCGTTCTGCCATCGCTGTAAGTCATAGCAGCAATGGATTTTTGCTGAAACGCCAGTGAACTGGCTTCGTTGATATCGGTTTCAAACACAAGCACATCAGAATCGGCGTAAGCTTCAGCGTATTCAGAAGGCAACGGATGATCATTTGGGCTCAGCAAATGAACCGTGCCCCCTACATAAAAATACTTGCCATCTTTCGTTACTTTCCAAACTGAAGATTCAGCAATAGAACCATTCGAAATAAATAAACAGGAAAATAATAATACACACCACGACCAAACTCGAATTCTCATCTACGTTTCCTTAATACCGTTAAATACAACACATCTAAACGTGCCAAAAACACGAATTATAGATCATCATTATACTGGCAAATATTATTAACGATACATATGTATTTTCAATGAGGTTGGAGGGTTTTCCGCACTGGTATTAAGAGCCGATTTAATACTAAAGTTTATTTCTTTTCTTTATCTCTCGATTGAAAAGCCAGAATATCTACATCGAGTTCGTTACATAGAAGATATGGAAGCATCTATTCTCAACAGCTTCACCCAAACACATAAAAGAAAGACAAAGCCGATTTACTGTGTGCAACACCGACTATGTAAATATAGGTGATCAATCCACCAACAAATCCGATTAGCTTTTTCGACAAGCTGTTGTCTCGGCGCATAACCAATACACCGAAACCAATGAATATAAACAAAGCAATTATTTTAGCCAGCAACCACAGATGAATGGTGGGCCATAACTTCCAACTGAACATGAGTATCAAGCCAAAGATCAATAAACTGCTATCAATAATGTGTGGAGTAATTTTTAAAATACGGGTCTGTAAAAGCTCACTCTTACGCAATGAAAGTACACCGCGAGACAAGAATAAGATCCCTACTAAATAAGCGCAAAGTACATGAATTATTTTCACCCAATCCATACCTTCTCCAATACAGTTTATTGTCTACCATATTATCGTTAGAGATTTTCAACAATCTTCTGCTCAACCGATAATTTAAATTAGAAAAACCACCCTGTTTTAAAAGATACACCGACCACAACAAATAAAATCGAAAATAAGGTAACCGGTATGATATGCCATGCCATATCAAGCAGAGATTCATCATTCAACGTAGGGATAACCCGAAATCTAGCATCCAAGGCAAAGCCAACGGTCAATAACAACAGAGATAATTTTAATAATATAACTCTGGATATTGGGTTCGATGCATCAAACCATAGACCAAAATTTGGTACGAGATTGTGAGCAAGCCAAAAACCCGTTAACACTTGCACAATCAAGGCTGGCATACCAATTTTTTCGTAGACGGATTCAAATTCTATGAGTTGTTGTGCGGATTTATTAATAAGAACTTTAGGCAAAATAACGACTGAGAGAACAATGTGTCCTCCAGTCCAAATAGTTGCAGCCAAAATATGTAACAATAACGCTGTACCGTACACTGTATTACTCGCCTTTGCTCAGTTAATTCCAGTCTCTGAGAAAAAGCATCAGAGATCTAAATGATAAACTGATACTAATAACTGTAGATTTACTGACGCTGACATACATCAAGCAAATCAGCTCCGTAACACGAATACACCGTTAAATAGGCATAAAAAAACCGAGCCATAAAGCTCGGTTTTTTTATTCGCCATTAATATTGTCAGCTATTTTTCGGAAGGAATAACCGGAATATTATGCTCGACACCACCATTTTGGCCGCGATCTCGTAACAAATGATCAATAATGGTTAAAGCCAGCATCGCCTCTGCGATGGGTGTAGCACGAATACCAACACAAGGATCGTGTCTTCCTTTCGTCACAACTTCTACTTCGTTTCCGTGCACATCCACACTCTTTCCAGGAATGTGTAAGCTCGATGTTGGTTTTAGAGCCAAATGGGCGATGATATCTTGGCCGGTAGATAAACCGCCAAGCACACCACCGGCATTGTTGGATAAAAATCCATCGGGCGTAATTTCATCGCGATGTTCAGTACCAAGTTGTTCGACGCTGTCAAAACCTGCGCCAATTTCAACACCTTTGACAGCATTAATCCCCATCATAGCGTGAGCAATATCGGCATCTAGTCGATCAAAAATAGGTTCACCCAAACCCGGTTTTACCCCTTTGGCCACGACGGTAATTTTCGCGCCCACGGAATTGCCTTTTAACTCCTTCATAAATTGCTCCATTTCAGCAATTTTACTGGCGTCAGGGCAGAAAAAGGGATTGTTGTCGATTTCATTCCAATCGACCGAGTCGATTTTTATCGGTCCTAGTTGACTTAAGTATCCCTGAATTTCAACACCATGAAATACTTTTAAATATTTTTTAGCAATGGCCCCGGCAGCCACTCGCATAGCAGTTTCACGCGCAGAAGAGCGACCACCGCCCCGATAATCACGAACACCGTACTTATGCATGTAGGTGTAATCTGCGTGAGCGGGTCGGAATAAATCCTTAATATTTGAATAATCTTTTGAGCGTTGATCGGTATTTTCAATCAATAGACCGATTGGCGTTCCGGTGGTTTTTCCCTCAAACACGCCAGACAATATCTTTACTTGATCCGCTTCTTTACGTTGGGTAGTAAACTTTGATTGTCCGGGTTTGCGGCGATCCAAGTCAATTTGTAAGTCCGACTCGGATATTTCCAATCCTGGAGGGCAGCCATCAACAATCGCGCCCAACGCTAAACCGTGACTTTCACCAAACGTGGTTACCGTAAACAATTTCCCAAAAGTGTTGCCTGACATAATTTTTCTCGTAATTCTTTTCGGTATTGACTGAGTTATATTTTTAAACGTTGCAATTAAATGTTCGTACGTTGTTGAACGATAATTTATACGTTATTGATACACCTATTTTAAATAAACACTAAAAATGTTGCGCAAGAGTTTTGGCATCAATAACAAAAACACCATGACCACCGTTCTCAAATTCAATCCAAGTTAGGTTTAAATCTGGAAAAGCCTCGTCTAAAGCCCACCAACTATTACCGACTTCGCAAAACAATAACCCATCTTCGGTTAGGTGTTTTTTTGCTTCGGTCAATAAACGTCGCGTAAAGTCTAAACCATCTTCGCCTGAGGCAAGCGCAATTTCAGGTTCATGATGATATTCCTTTGGCATTGAATCCAAATCTTCTTTATCGACGTAAGGAGGGTTAGTAATAATTAAGTCATAGCGCTGATCATCAAGGGCAGAAAATAAATCCGATTCAACCGCTCTCACTCGATCATCCACTTGGTGATAATCGATGTTTTGCCACGCTGTATCAACCGCGTGCGCTGAAATATCACTGAGATCAACGGTTGATTCTGGAAACGCCAATGCCGTAGCAATACCAATGCAACCGCTTCCAGTGCACAAGTCTAAGATGCGCTCGGGATTTTTGGTGAGCCAAGGCGAAAATTGTTTTTCGATTAATTCTGCAAAAGGAGATCGAGGCACCAAGACGTGCTCATTGACCAAAAATGGAAGTTCAGCGAACCAAGCTCTGCCAACAAGATAAGGCGCGGGCTTTCGTTCGTGGATGCGGCGCAAATAAAGATTCAGTACTTGATCTCGCTCACTTTGAGTTAATCGAGCATCAATAATGGAGTCCAACAGAGACCAGGGTAATTGCAGCACTTCCAACAATAAGAAAATAGCTTCGTCCCAAGCATTGTCGGTTCCGTGCCCAAAGTATATGTCTGATTGAGCCATTTGGGTCGCGCCGAAACGAATGACATCGCGCGCGCTAATTAATTGCTCACTGGCCTCTTGCCAGACATCTTCTGATTTGGCGGTCACTCAAACAACCCTCGGATAGAAAAGCGGCTATTTTAACGGTATTTCGATACAAAACCAGCGCTGTAAGCGGACAGAGGCTAACCGAGAGGCTATGAACACGATGATAGTTTCAATTAATCAGTGAGCTGATCGCCCATTTTTTGAGAAGCTGACTTTGAAAAATGGGCTGTCGGCTTTACCAGAGCATAATCATGACGTAGGGTATGCAACCTTTTTAAGCAGCTTGGTAGTGTCATCGCCGAGTGAAACCATAGTAGCCTAGCTTGTAATAGGTTAACTTTTAGTCGGTTAGCTTTTGAATAAGTTAATCCTTCTATAATGAATGCATTAAAAACTTGAATTTTTAGTCAAATCCGCGACTCGTCATTGACTGAGTGTCGACGGACTTATTTACCGAGATTCCGATATGAAAGAGCATTTTGCTGAAATTATTTCCTCCATTGGTGAAGATTTGAACCGCCCTGGACTGCAAGATACCCCCGAGCGCGCAGCAAAAGCGTTCAAGTATCTGACCCGTGGCTACAATCAAACCCTGGAAGAAGTGATCAATGGCGCCCTATTTCCATCGGATTCCAATGAGATGGTTGTCGTACAAAACATTGAATTGTATTCGATGTGCGAACATCACTTACTGCCATTTATTGGTCGCGCACATGTTGCCTACATACCCACAGGCAAGGTGCTTGGCTTGTCTAAGGTCGCTCGCATTGTGGATATGTTTGCCAGACGTCTGCAAATTCAGGAACAATTGACCACTCAAATCGCAAGAACCGTTCAAGAAGTGACTGATGCTCGCGGTGTTGGCGTAATTATCGAAGCCAAACACATGTGCATGATGATGCGAGGTGTCGAAAAACAGAATTCCGTCATGAAGACTTCTTCAATGCTGGGCTCTTTCCGAGAAAGCCAAGCGACAAGATCAGAATTCTTAGCGCTCGTCGCTAATAGCTAAACTTCCAGCTGGCCACAAAAAAAGCCGCTTAATAGCGGCTTTTTTATTGATTCTTTCTTATTCGGTGTTATCGCACCGATATTACCCAAGCGGCGACCGCATTTTTCTTTCCGGGAATCAAATTCCCCACACCGTGTACTTCAATACGATTTGCGGCAATTCCGGCACTTTGTAGCTGTTGATACAGACTTTCAGCAATGCCTGTGGAATTATCGATATTTTGCGATAAGCGATCATTACGATGATCACTCACAACCAACGCAATATTGGTGCTTGGAGAAGATTTCAAAAACTGCGCTAAAACCGCACCAAAGCCCTCCGTTAAAATAAATTCACCCTCAACCAGATTGATCGGCAACGGGAGATAACGCTTGCCTTTTATGATGGATTCAACGGTTTTAACAGTTGGGGTTTGATCGATAACGCGGGAAGAATCGATTTTTACAAGATCAATCAACAAATAGCTGCGCTGATTACCCCGAGTCACACCGTAAATCGTTGCCAGCGTTACCTCTTGCTCCTGAATAACTTGGAACACGGCGAGATCTTGAAATTGATCTAAGCCATAGAGTCGACGCTCTTCAAAATGCTCATTCGCCCAACTCGCGCTACTGCCACAGGTATGTCCCTGACAGACAAACAGTGGCGTTGCATCAAAGCGCTGAAGCTGCGCGTAGTAACTTTGCATAACCTCAGAAAGATCGTGGGCTCTAGGCAATTCGTAGACAATTCTAGAAACTTCACCTTGAACTAACTGTTCATTCTCCGCCCGCCAACGACTGTTGATGTTGCGCATAGGCCCGAGCGCGACTACATAGTCACCATTGTTGTTAGATTCATCAACCAGATTGGACCCTGGAAACGGCACTAGCTCCAAAGCGTTGACTGGCAAGGTGCCACACAAAGCACAAAAAAAGGTTAAGACAGCCGCCCAATTTTTAAAACCGTGACCAAAAAAGACTTTGCTTTTATACATTATTACTTTCTAACTCACTGAAATCCCTTCAAAAATAACTGCCTAGTACAGTGACGTTCTATTTCAACAGCAATCAATAGCACGTGAGTATGATTCATAAAAAGCTCGTTTTCTTATACCTTCAATACCTTCTGTTAACGTCTGTCAGTCATCTACATTAATAACTTATTTGTTAAAGAGGGTAATTTTCAGATGCTTTTTACGTTATCTCCCGGCTTACGTTACGCCCCAGTTGAGTCACTCAGGGAATCTACTGTTAAAGTATTTCCTAGGCAGTTCAGCAAAAGGATGAGAATTGAATTTATCTCGCAAACACGACTTAAGCGAACTTCTGGAATTAGTCTAACAAATTAACATTCGACTCAAACATACTTTTGACAAAAGTTGCCGAGTTTCGGTTGTAAATTATGGTTAACCCTAACGTTTTTCCGTGTTTCTTGCTTTTACGCTAAACGTTCGTGCCGTGCTGCAATTGCGGTTATAAATCGATTTTTCCGAAGTTAAAACCTAAAATTTTTTAACGATATTTTCCACGTCATTGCCATAGATGCATATTCATGCCAATTGGCGCGAATTTACTCATTTATTCCTGAAGTAACGGATTAAGAATTGCAGCTATGTTTTCCGCTTCACCTTCCATATGAAGATGATGGCCGCCTTCTAGTAGACTCACACTGATGTGCGGAAAATGCGCCAACTCCTCGTACATGTCACTGATATGTTTACGCAAACCGTCATCGGCAAGGATCAGATGAGTTTTTGCCTCAACTTTATGGACAAACGCGTGCCATTGATTGCGGGTCAGTTTTACCGCCGAAGGTAACTGCAATTTGGGATCAGCGCGCCAGATATAACCACCGGCATGAGAAATAACACCTCGTTCTGCGAGGGATTCCGATGATTCACGAGTAATAGGAAATACCGAGTTCATCCGTGCTTTCACTGCGTGTTCCCAGTCGGGATAGACAGTCGCTTGCTTACGATTGGGATTGAGCAACTGTGACACACACTGAGCAAGCTGTTTTGGCGCATCTTCTTCAACACTCGGATCTGGCCAAATACCATCAATTAAACCGAGATGATCAATACGTTTTGGCAGGGTTCCCGCCGCCAGAGTTGAAATCATTGCGCCACGAGAATGTCCCAAAAGAGAGAAGGTCTCCCAGTTGAGTAGATCAGCGACAGCGAAAACCTCAGCCACATCTTCCCAAATATTGTAGGGAGCCAAGTGTTGACGGTGGCCGCTTAAACCATGGCCGGCCATATCCAACGCTACGATGTGTACATCCAATAATGGCGCCAATTGGTTAAAACTGGCACAGTTGTCCAGCCATCCGTGTAGGGCGATTATCTTACGACTTTTACCTTGCCCCCATACTCGCGCTTGTAGTTTCAAGTAACCTAAATCAAATTCCTGCTCGGTGTAATGCAACAAAGTTATACCTCACCCCTTCAAAAAGATCATTATCATTCACACAAGCAATAACGACAACGAGAAATATCACTTCAAAGACAATCCGTGAATCACGCCAATATAGACAAATATCCACAGTGAATTGACACTTTCGGTCAAACTCATTACATATCGACGCATAAACTGTCAGTGAATTTAGAAATTGCGATTTCTTTATAATTTCAATCACTTATCACTATTGAAATCTCAATTCCAACGTCTTTATATAGCACCTCGTAAAATTTTATAAGCTCCAAACTAAAGAATGAACCACTGACATCTACCACACCACAATCTATAAATGTGTCGAGTGTAACCTTAGTTAAAAACTTTCAGCGTATGATCACCAACAGTATGCGATTAATAAAAAGAGAAGAATGTCATAGAAATCATCTACAGCAGTTAAAAATCACTTCTGCCATGTGTAAACAAGCATCCTTATAAAATGGGTAAATAACCAATACACAAATAATTAATAATGATTAAAAATTAAATTTGTGATGAAAAACAAATGATCGACTATCTGTGTAACAAATACTTCAAAAGGTGACGTAAATTTCATATTCATTCGAAATCACCTCGTGTAAGATAATCCTGCTATAATCATTAGCCAATCTAACAACATTAATAACACAATAATTTTTTGTTGATATTTAACGCTATATTACAGATAGATATGAACAGCTTTCATATAAGAATTATTATTGCGTATCATTAATTGAATGCCCGTCAATCAAATCCATGAAAAAAACAGCATGTAAAATTTATGCATTTGTCGACCCAAGCATCAACCATTCAGGCAATCCTTGCTACGTAACGCGCGAATCGAGTTTTGCATTTCCTTCTATTACCAGCTGTAGTATCAGCACCGAAAAAATATCTCAATCTTCGCAAGGCTATTCACTAGAGTGCAAACAAAACGATACTGCTATCCAATGTTGCGGACACGGCATGCTGAGCGCGGCCTATTGTATTAAAAATCAAATTTTTACTTCAGAGAACTCAACCGATACAGCAAATGCAACAAACAGTAATCGTAAAAACTTACAGCTTTACTTATCTATGTCTAACTGTGTTAGCAATGTCACACTAGACGAAGAAATTATTTGGTTAGAATTCGGAGAAATTGTTTGTGATTTTCAAGACCCGCCAATTTGGTTAAAGCAATTAGATCTGCCAAACCAACCACTCAGGTACGCTCAAACAGCCGCTGACAATGGCTATTGTGTTGTGCAATTTGACGACAATATTGATCTAAAACGGTTAAACGCTCCAAAAGAAACTATTGGTCAATTTACTCAACGTGCGATTATTTATACATCACAATCCAGTAGCGACAAAAATACAGTTTTTTTCCGATATTTTGCACCTCAGTACGGAAATCCAGAAGACACCGCGACGGGGTCCGCCATTAGAATTCTCGCGAACTTTTGGAAAATTAAACATCAAAGAGTCACTTTAAAACAACTATCCCCCAATGGGGGGCTACTATTTGCAGAAAGAAAAAATAAAACCATTCGTGTGGGTGGAATTTGTCGATGGGACGGCAACTATTATGAAGAATAAACCATCATTACTTTTGGATTTCCAGCGCTGCCGAAAATACAGCGTCAATATTTGCGAGCCATTAGCCATTGAAGATTACAGTTTACAGGCTGAGGTTTTTACCAGCCCAACCAAATGGCATATTGCTCATACGTCTTGGTTTTTTGAAACTTTTTTAATCAAACCTAACGTTAAAAATTACAAATCACCCAACGAGCAATACTCCGTTTTATTTAACTCATATTACAATGCCGTCGGCCCTCAGTTCCCAAGAAACAGGCGCGGACTTATTACTCGACCTACAGTGGCAGAAGTTTTAGAGTACCGAGCCTATGTTGACGAACACATGCTTGAATTACTTTCCAACGAACTGACGGCGGAACAAGAATATTTAATCCGCCTAGGCATTGCACACGAGCAACAACATCAAGAATTATTTTTTACTGACCTAAAATACAGTTTATCTTTCAACCCACTGTTTCCAACATATCAAGAGCTGCCTCAAAAATTACAGCAACAACTTTTTTCAAAACACACCGCTCAACCATTGACGTGGACAAGCTTCGACGGTGGAATCACTGAAATCGGTGCTGACAATGAATCGTTTAACTTCGACAATGAAGGCCCAAGGCACAAACAATGGTTGGAACCATTTTCACTGGCCAACCGTTTGGTTACTAACGGCGAATACATGGAATTTATTGCCGACGGCGGTTATCGACGCCCTGAACTATGGTTATCGGACGGCTGGGCCTTAATACAAAAAGAGCAATGGCAAAAGCCGTTGTATTGGAATGATGTTGACAACGTTCTTCACCACTACACATTACACGGCAACCAACCGATAAACCCAGACGCACCCGTTTGTCATTTAAGTGGTTATGAAGCCGATGCGTTTGCCAGTTGGTGTGGCGCGCGGTTACCAACAGAAGCAGAATGGGAAAATGCCGCGCAAAGCGAATCTGTTATTACTGAAAAATCGCCAGTACTCACACCCAAACCTCTACAAGAAAACAACAGCACAACAATAACTCAGTTGTATCAGGAATGCTGGCAATGGACTTCCAGTTCATACAGTCCCTACCCTGGCTACCAAGCAGCCCAAGGCGCCGTCGGTGAATACAACGGCAAATTTATGGCCAACCAACTTGTTTTAAGAGGCAGCTCCTGCGTTACCAGCGAAAACCACGCCCGCGCCAGTTACCGAAACTTTTTCTACCCTCCCGATCGTTGGCAATTTACGGGTGTTCGGTTAGCAAAATCACAATAATCAATCAGGCTTTATCATCATGAACGCAAGCGTAGAGAATCAAATTCATTTTCATGAGTTACACCCTCAGTCAAAAACACACCCTAAAGAGGTGCTTGAGGGTTTAAAAAGTGTGAGAAAAAACCTAAATCCAAAATTTTTCTACGACACAAAAGGCAGTGAATTATTCGAAGTTATCACTAACTTAGAAGAATACTACCCAACACGTACAGAAAGAAAAATTTTTGAAACCTACTCACAAGACATTGCCGAGGTTTGTGGTATTGACTCCATTATCATCGAGCCCGGCAGCGGCAGTTGTGAAAAAATTCAGCTGTTAATTCCTAATTTAAAACCGAAGGCGTACATCCCAATCGATATCGCCGGTGATTTTTTATTGGATTCTGTCAACAAACTGGCTGAAAATTTTCCTGAACTTCCTATACACGCGGTCCAAGCAGACTTCAATCAATTAGATAACCTGCCCAATGAATTGCCAAATGGATCAAAACTCGTTTTTTATCCGGGATCAACTATCGGCAATATGGAGCCAGAAAAAGCGTTAGAGTTTTTAATCAAATTGTCAGAATGGATCGGAAACGATGGCGGTATTCTGTTAGGCGTAGATTTGCACAAGCCCACGCATCAATTAAATGCGGCTTACAATGACCAACAAGGTGTTACCGAAGCCTTTAATTTGAACGCTCTAGATCATCTCAATGACATTTTCGAAGCTAACTTCGATAAAGAGAATTTCTCTCACAAAGCCTTCTACAATGAACAGCTCTACCGCATCGAGATGCACCTTGTCAGTGATTGTGAGCAATGCGTGGAATTTGAGGGCGAGAAAATTCAGTTTGATGAAGGCGAAAGTATTCACACAGAAAATTCGTATAAATACACGAGAAAACAACTGAGCAGTTTGGCAGCAGATGCAGGTTTAACGCTTAAAGAAACTTGGCTGGACGAGAATGAACTGTTCAGCGTGAATTTATTGGTTAGAGCTTAATCAACAGTTTTCTAACCTTTTTAAATTCGGTACTTTTAAGAAACCCGGCTCCTCAATAACTCAACTCTTAAAAAAAGAAACCTCTGATAATCTCAGAGGTTTCTGCGTTAACAACTGACTGTGTTATGACTAACAATCAATATTCTGATCGTTTAGGTTTAATCGGCGCCAACAACAAGAAGAAGATCCAAGCAAACCAAGACACAAAGAAAGTCAGTAAAATCCAAGCAATTTTTTCCGCCATAGTCACTTTGCCAGAAAATAAAATAAACAAAATTGGAATCCAATAAAAAAAGGCAATCACAAAAAAGATGGGTAAGGCCACGATGGCCGTAATTGTCGCTATTATTGCTTCCATATCTGCTTATTTTCTCTGTAGTAACGTAACGATAAATTTAAAATGGTAGTTTTCAGTAACTGAGTTATTTAATGATCTTTCGAATTCCCACGGCGTCGCGCAACTCTTTCATTAAATCGGTTGCGTAAGATCGAGCCTTCTCTGCACCTTCAAGCAACGCTTGCTCTATCACCACAGGATTTCCCATTAACTCTTCGTATTTTTCGCGCGCAGGTGCAATTTCTGCATCCACTAAGGCGCACAGTTCTTTCTTCGCATCACCCCAACCAATGCCGTCTTGGAATTTAGCACGCATTTCTTCTACTTGCTCAGGTGTTGCAAATGCTTGCCACACTTGAAATACCGTTGAGGTATCGGGATCTTTAGCTTCGCCTGGTTCGAGTAAATTTGTTTTAATCTTATTAATGTGCTTTTGCAGTTTTTTTGTCGGTAAAAATAAAGGAATGGTATTACCGTAACTCTTACTCATTTTGCGACCATCCAACCCCTGCAATACAGCAACATTGTCGTCGACAACCGCTTCGGGTAAGACAAATTTATTGCTGTAATGATGGTTGAATCGACCCGCAATATCTCTTGCCATTTCAATATGTTGAATCTGGTCTCGACCAACAGGCACTTTATTGGCGTTGAATAATAAAATATCTGCCGCCATTAAAATCGGGTAACTGTATAAACCCATATTCACGCCGAAATCAGGATCTTCACCGGCTTCGGTATTTTCATCAACGGCAGCTTTATAAGCGTGAGCACGGTTCATCAAACCTTTTGCAGTTAAGCAGGTTAACAACCAACACAACTCTGGAATTTCTGGAACATCCGATTGACGATAAAACACCACTTTTTCTGGATCTAAGCCACAAGCTAACCAAGTTGCTGCAATTTCTTTCGTAGATTGATGAACCATCTCTGGGTCACCGCACTTAATCAACGCGTGAAAATCCGCAAGGAAATAAAATGATAAATTGCTGTCGTCTTTGCTGGCTTCAATCGCAGGTCGAATAGCACCGACGTAGTTACCCAAATGAGGGGTGCCAGTTGTTGTAATGCCCGTTAATACTCTTTGTTTGCTCATGATAATTTACTAGCTCGTCTGTCAATCGCACGAAACGACCCAATGATCGTTATATTCAAAGCACTATAATAACGGGTTTAGTCCTTAGATGGCATTACCCGTGAAAAGGGTTTACATAAAAAAGCTTTACGCAAAAACGGGGTTACACAAAAAAGGTTTCACGCAATAAGGTTTCAATCATCGGTTATTTCTGAAGGTATTGATTCAACGACGCCTCGTACTTGGGTTTCAAGGCTTGCCAAGTCAGTGAAGAACAGTCCCTCGTCCTGAATTCTTCCGCCCCCTTCAATGAACAACCGGCGCCATCGTGTTTAGGTACAAACCAAGAAACAAGCTTGTTTACCGCGTTTCTGGCGGTTTTTTCAACATCACCGGCGTTTACTGTATAGAGATACTGAGAATCAAACCATTCAGGATAAGCCAAGTCTTGTGGTGCAAGAGGAAGACAGCCTTGAGAGACCGCTTCAATCATTGATAATCCTTGAAAGTCATGGCTGGCGGTCGATAAAACCACATCACAGTGCTGAATAAGCGCTTGGTAATCTTGATAACTGTCGACGAAACCCCAAGTTTCAAGTGCATTGTTCTGTTGAAGAATGGCTTTAATATCGGAGAACGCATCTGGCACACGTCTAAATTGCTGACCAGCAATGTGAAATTTAAAACATCGGCCCAACCATTTTTCTTCGGCTAAAATTCGAACAATCTCTAGGAGTAAGCTAGGGCCTTTGTCCCATTCCCAGCGGTGATTCCACAACACATGCACCGTGTGCGTCGAATTTGATCGAAACTTATTGATCACTCGCTGGCAATGATTCAAATCATCATTAATAACTTCATCGACGGGAACCGGAATAACAGAACTTTTACTAGACAGCTGATCGACTAAACCACGGGGAATTCCGTCGGGAAGTTTTTTAAGTAAAGCCTCGGTACCGGCTAAAAAAGTCTTTTGATTGAACAGCGAATTGAATATCAGTTTATCGGCGGCCAATGCGCTGTACAAACTCGTTAACTGAATCTCTACCTTGCCTTGAAGCTTGTCGTTATCAGGGTAAGCAAATTGATTTTCATGGAAATACAAAATTGTTGGCACCGACGCCAGGTTTGGACGAAAACCTCTTAACGCCGTCAAATCAACCATTGAGGTGGCCAACAACAGGTCATAGTGATTATCCAGGTTCGGAAATTCACCCATTCCCCACGTCAAACTGTTGCCGCGTGTTCGCCAAGAAAAGTAGCGAGCTGGCAGCGCCTCCAGGGTCCAATGATATTCGGTGAGTTGTGCCATTAATTCTCTGCACCAACGTTCATGGCTTTGCCCATGATAGGCAGAGAGCAGCAAAATGCGCTTTTGATTGTTAGCTGGCTGTGTCACTGGAATGCTCAGGTTACTTGTTTAAAGCGCTATAGTAACGAAATCAACGCGACTTGTTCGCATGAAGAGCTGGGTTTGTATGAAGAGCTGGGCCCAAATAAAGAAGTGAGTCTGATTGAAGAACAGGATTGGTATTGAAAATTAGATTTGCTAGAAAAACTCGGGGAAGAAAGGATCAAGACAATAAAGAAAGCAGCGAATGCCTTTCTTTCAAGACTTCGCGCAAAACATGCCGTGAAGTCTTGAAGAGAAACAACGCCAATTATGTATAGCAGTTGCTCGATTGGTTTAAGATAACGGCACTCAAACCCTTCTGTAACAGCAATTGCACAGCAACTTTACTTCTGCATCCTGCGTCATCCGTTACCACGTAGGTGTAACCAGGATCGAGGGAATCCAACGAATCTCTCAATTTAGCCAGTGCGATATTGCGGCTTCCTTGGACTCGATAATGACGATGTTCAATGGGTAAACGAACATCCAATAACTGAACTTGTGGACCGAATTCGTCGATTTGATCTTTTTCGATGTATTTGAATAACGGTTTTTGTAGCAATTCGACGAAATCCTGCTTGGATAAACGCATAACCGCGCCGCTGGTTGTCATGGCAACGGTTGCATTGCGGGTCGTATCACCGACTAGGGACTCTTCACCGAAATAATCACCTATCGTTAAATCGATGGCATCCATACTGTTTTGCGGGAATATTCGAGCACTTCCGCGCGAGACTACGTAAAAATAATCACCTTCGTCGTCTGATTCAAAAATGACATCACCAGCGGTGAGATCAATTTCTTCAAAACGCGAGAAAAGTTGCTGAATATTGCCCGGAGAGACCGACGAAAACAACGGAGAATCGAGCAATTTGCTCATCCAATCACTGGATTCGCTATCGAGCACCGCCGGTTGTGGGTAAGCATAAGCGTCAAGGTAATTGATTTGCGCTGTGACAAAGTCGTCATCATCGCTGCCTTGAGCCTCAACCGGTATATCTTCTTTCGATTGCGATGCCGCCATCACTAAATCCAGCTCTTTTCGATCAACGAGCAAGATTTTGACGTCTTCGATAGCAACGGCAGATTCCTTACTTGGGTTCAGCTCATTCAACGCATAATCGGACTTTTCAGCTCCGGTGTTGATTTCGCGGCTTTCAAAATTAGCATCAACTAACTTTACTCGCCCCTCAAGTAAGAAATAAAGTTTTGGCAACTCCTTGCCGCGTTTAAATACAATTTTTCCCTTTGCGTAGCTTTCAACTTCAGCCTGTTCGCAAATATGGCTCAAGTATTCTGGAGCCAAGGATGAGAAAGGGTGAAATCTAGTCAACTGTTTTGGCACAACCGCCATAAGGGGAACTCCTCCAATCGTAGCTTTCACGTATTACTGCATTGTAGTCAAGCTGTTAGAAATAAAGTTGATACGCTCCAAGATGGTTTCGTGAGGCCAGTCATGTTTTCGCAAATTTCTGACTCAACATTCAAATGAATCCTGGATTTACCAAAACATAATCAGTAACAGCCCACCTAAAATCATGCGATAAATCACAAACGGCAACATGCCAATTCGCTCAATAAAGGCGAGAAAATAATGAATACATAAATAAGCACTAATACCCGACAACACGGTACCAATAGCCAAATCAATCCAGGCGATGCTGCCTGTCTCAATTAATTCGTAAGTTTTAAACAACGCCCCCAAAACAATGATGGGAATTGACATGAAAAAAGAAAATCGCGCCGCGTCAACACGGGTAAAACCCAAAAATAAAGCCGCAGTAATCGTAATGCCCGATCTCGACGTGCCAGGTATAAGTGCCATTGCCTGAGCAATACCAATGATTAACGCAGTAATAATTCCTATCTGATAAATATTTTTAGAAAGTTTTTGTTTTCGATCAGCAAACCAAAGTGCAACCCCAAACACTAACGTGGTTATAGCAATCACAAACCCTGAACGAAAATTTGCTTCTATATAGTCATTAAATAAAAGTCCGGCTAAACCCGCTGGAATCGTGGCGACAATAATCATCCACGCCAAATGGCTGTCTTGATTAGCACCTTGTGCACCAAACTGTGAAAACCAAGCGACAATCATTTTGCCGACATCTTTTCGAAAATAAGCCAGCACAGCGATTAATGAGCCAAAATGAACCGCAACATCAAACGCCAACCCCTGATCGGGCCAGCCCAATACTTCTTTGGGCAAAATTAAGTGCGCTGAACTCGAAATAGGCAAAAATTCAGTAATGCCCTGGATCAGCGCTAGTAAGATAATTTGAATAATATCCATTCGTTAAGTCATCCTTGTGGTAAGCAGACGGCGATAAACTTGAGCATGTGTCAAATTATCTGTATTAAAAATTAACGAGATTGAATAATAAGATTAGAAGCATCTTATCAATAAAATTAGAAGGGAATTTAAAAATACTTGTAAAGTTTGCTAAATCTACACTAGGTTCTCAGTCCGAATTCGGACACGCTTTTCCCACGCGACGTCATCACGTAAATACACCGGTTGGGCATTTTCAACGGACATCACATTACCGTTCAAGAACTCACGTTTAGCCAACCCGAGAATATCTTCCGCAGTGACCGATAAATCAGACATTTCTGGAGAAGAAAATTCAGCGAGCTGTTCAATCTTCCAAGCAGAGCCCACAAAACACGCCGTTTTTAATTGCAACTGGGATGCCGGTTCTTTCGCAGCTTCAATACCAATCACAGATTCTGCGTTGTGAAGTACGGTTGTGCCATTAACAACATTAAAACAGCCCAAATACACTTCCGACATTCTAGCGTCGAATCCAGCAACGACCGTTGAACCTTCCGGTAATAAGAGGTTTCTCTGCGCGCTGTACGCCAAACCTTCCAACGTAGAAATTGGAATCACAGGAATTTCTGCGCCATAGGCCAACCCCTGAACCACACTCATGCAAATTCTTAGGCCCGTAAAAGAACCTGGACCGCGACCAAAGGCAATGGCGTCCAAATCTTTGAGCGTAAAACCCGCCTGATCCAGCACCGTTTGTACTAATGGCAGGAACATTTTGGCGTGTTGACGAGGTTCGTGGCGAATTTGAATGTAGTCTTGATGGCCGTCAGTCAATGCCACACTGCAGGTTTCAGCGGAAGATTCTAGGGCAAGTATTTTCAAAGGAGTGTCTTGTATGAATAGCGATTGGAAATAGATTTTTTACAGTAGAGAAAAGTTTATCAAATTTACCAACAAAAAAACGCCCCAAAGGGGCGTTTTTTAAAAGAGTTGTAAGCGCTGCAAACTTATTTGAATACAGCGAATACGCGCTCTTTGATTTCGTCAACACTGCCAACACCAGGAACTCTGGTGAAAACAGCCGCAGGAGCATCGCCCTGAGATTCTAGGTTGCTGTAGAAGTCAACCAATGGCTCGGTTTGCTCGTGGTATACCGCAAGACGCTTACGAACGGTTTCTTCGGTATCGTCTTCACGTTGAATTAACGGCTCACCAGTTTCGTCGTCCAAGCCTTCTTGCTTAGGCGGATTGTGGATAACGTGATACACACGACCAGAAGATTCGTGAACACGACGACCGCTCAAGCGAGCAACAATTTCTTCGTCTTCAACGTGAATTTCCATGACGTGGTCGATGACAACACCCGCTTCCAAAAGCGCTTCTGCTTGTGGAATAGTGCGAGGGAAACCGTCGAACAAAAAGCCTTTTGCACAATCGTCTTCTGCAATTCGCTCTTTTACCAAACCGATAATAATTTCATCAGAAACCAGACCACCAGATGCCATAATATCTTTAACCTGAAGGCCTAATGGGGTTTCGTTCTTCACTGCTGCACGCAACATGTCACCAGTAGAAATTTGAGGGATGGAATACTCATCCATAATAAGCTTAGCTTGAGTACCTTTACCCGCACCTGGTGCACCGAGAAGAATGATCCGCATACACGTAGCTCCTATAGTTTTTTAACTTTATAAAATTAATAACTGTTCAAATCGATTCGATTGCGAATATTTTCTATTTAGCTATCGCTTTTGGCGGCTACCTTACACGGGCGTAGGGTTTATCTCAAGTTAGCAGTTAGTCTACATTTTGGCAGAAAAGGTAACCTGAAAGTTGGAAGTTTGGAGAAAATAGCCACAGTTTTTGCGCTTTTAGAAGAACTTTCTTCATTCTGTAACCGGATACTTTTAGTCATATTGGCACACTATTCCAACAATTGTCGCCCGTAATTTGTTGCAATGAACACGAATAACGGTGAAACACACGTGACTATGAGTCGTGAAAAACGACCATCTTTATAGAATTTCTTTCGCCTTCACTTCTTCCCAAGCTTGATCAATATCGTCACTTTCAGCGCTGTGGAAACTGCCGCCTAAATCTTCAAGGTGGGACTCTACCCCTTGGATACGCCTTTCAAACTTACGATTGCTGTCGCGCAAACAATTTTCTGCATCGAACTTTAAGAAGCGCGCGCAGTTCACGGTCATAAACATCAAGTCGCCCAACTCTTCGTAGACTTTGCTTTCGTTGTGCTCACTTGGGTTGTTGGTTTGATCGGCCAAAGCCTGTTTGAGTTCGTTCAGCTCTTCATCGAGCTTATCAACCACGCCTTCAAGATCCCGCCAATCCCAACCGGCTTTTGCAACGCGCTTTTGTAATTTCTGCGCGCGACTGAGTGCCGGTAAACCCACGGGAACGTCGGCAATAACACTTTTGTGGCCTTTCTCTTCTCGCTCTTGGCTTTTTATATTTTCCCAACTCGCTTTGATTGCGTCTTCGTCTTTTGCTTGAAGATCAGTTCTGTTTTCTCCGTATAAGTTACCGTCAGGAAACACATGCGGGTGGCGACGCACGAGTTTGGTAACAATATTGTCGACAACCGAATCAAAACTGAACAAATTGCGCTCTTTGCCAAGCTGACTGTAGAAAATCACTTGAAACAACAAATCGCCTAACTCCTCGGCGAGGTGATCTAAATCGCCGCGCTCAATCGCGTCTGCGACTTCGTAGGCTTCCTCAATAGTGGAAGCTGTAATCGTATGAAAATCTTGTTGCAAATCCCAAGGACAGCCGGATTCAGGATCGCGCAATCGCGCCATAAGATTCTGAAGATCTTCAATGGTATGCATAGATAAATTACCTTTCGGTTTGGCAATGATGAGTCTAATTTTGTGTGGAGGATAACGTAAATTCCCGCAAATCAGTGACTTTTTAAACAAAAAAAGGGAGCTTCTGCTCCCTTATCTCAAACGACTATTCTCAAATCGACTATGTTCAAAATGTAATGGCCAAGATGTAACGGCCAAATTGCTCAAACCAGTCGTAATCAATGCGTACTTTCCATTCGCTGCTTTCGCCGTGCTGAGGCTACGTTTGGCAACTGATTCAATTTCGCCAGAATGCGGCTCAGCTCTTCGAAACTGCGGATATCAATGGTGAACAGCATATCAACCGTGTTCAGACTCTTATCAGACAAGGTTTGTAGCGCACTGACGTTGATTTTCTGATTATCAAGTAAGGTAGTGATGTCACGAAGCAAGCCGTGACGATCGAAAGCTTCGACGATAATATCCACGGAATAAACCTGCTGTGGTGCCTCACCCCAATCAACTTTGATGATTCGCTCGGGTTCGTCTTCGGACAGATGCAAGATGTTTTGGCAATCTTGACGGTGAACCGCAACCCCTTTGTTTTTCGTGATGTAACCAACAATGGCATCACCAGGAACTGGATGACAGCAATTAGCGATGTTCGTCAGCAAATTACCAACACCGTCAATGTACAAATCTGCCCCTACATCTGAAGAGGCTCGCGATGTCAGCGAGAACGACGGCTCATCGGGCTCTTGAGTACCGAGCAATTTTTGCGCAGCATTTAATACCTGATGAACGCCCAAATCACTGGCTCCAACCGCTGCGTAAAGATCATCCAGGGAATTAAGCCCCGTAACCTGCGCCAGTCGATCAAAATCGAGCTCTTGAATCGCCATTCTTCGAAACTCACGATCGAGCATAACGCGACCGTCGGCAATATTTTGATCGCGCGCCTGCATTTTGAACCACTGCTGGACTCGTGCTCGGGCTCTGGAGGTACGCAGATACCCTAAATCCGACGACAACCAGTCTCGACTCGGCGCTTCGCGCTTACCTTTGAGGATTTCAACCTGATCGGAGGTTTGCAATTGGTGATTCAAAGGAACAATGCGGCTGTTTACCTTTGCGCCTCGGCAGCAATGGCCGATATCGGTGTGAATCTGGTAAGCGAAATCCAACGGGGTAGCGCCCTGGGGCAAATCGACGATATGACCTTCAGGGGTGAAAACGTAGATACGATCTTGTTCAATGCCATGGCTGAGGTGATCTTCCAGAGGATTGCCACCGCCGACTTCTTCGTGCCACTCAAGGACTTGGCGCAACCAGGAAATTTTGGCTTCGTAGCTGTCGGCCTCATTGTCGTCATCCGTGCCTTTATAGCGCCAGTGAGCACACACGCCAAATTCGGCTTCTTCGTGCATGGCTTGCGTTCGAATTTGAACTTCCAGCACTTTCTGTTTTGGACCAATAACTGCGGTATGAAGTGAGCGATAACCGTTTTCTTTAGGAGAAGCGATGTAATCATCGAACTCATTGGGAATGTTTCGCCACAGAGAATGAACGATGCCTAATGCCGCGTAGCAATCGCGAACCGTTGGCACCAGTATTCTCACCGCACGAATGTCGTACACCTGAGAAAAACCGATGGCTTTGCGCTGCATTTTTCGCCAAATGCTGTAGATATGCTTAGCGCGCCCCATAATGGAGCCATGAATATTCGCTTTATCCAGCTCGGTCTCTAGCGTTTCAATAACATTGTCGATAAAGCCCTGACGATCCAAGCGGCGTTCATCGAGCAATTTCGCAATGCGTTTGTATTCTTCACTGTGGAGGTAGCGAAATGCCAAATCCTCCAGTTCCCATTTAATGTGCCCAATGCCTAAACGGTGGGCTAACGGGGCATAGACTTCGGAGACTTCGCGAGCAACCTTGGTACGCTTTTCTTGTGGCGCAGATTTCAGCGCCCGAATCATGATGGTTCGTTCTGCCAACTTGATTAACGCAACACGAACGTCATCAACGATAGCAATCAGCATTTTTCGGACTTTTTCGGTTTGCTCTTGGGATTCGCGACCAAACACTTCTTCGTTGGTGTCATTACGCATGCTGGTAATGATCGCCATCCCTGTGACTCCGCGAATCAGCTTAGAAACCTCTTCGCCGAAGTTATCTTCTATTTGATCGAGTTGGAGCTTTTTCTCACGAACGGCTCGGTAGCACAAAGCGGCCACCAAAGAGGAGCAATCAAGCTTCAAATCGGCCAAAATTTCGACCATTTCTAAGCCCGACTTAAAACTGCTGTGATGCCATGGGTGGTTCTCAGGACCTTCCATATCGGCGGTCTGTGAAAGCTCAATCGCCTTAACGAGGTTGCCACAACCTTCGTCACTGAGGCCAGCTGTGGCGGCAATTTGTTCAACCCATGTATTAATGTCTACCTCCCCGCCTGCATCGAGAGGTATATCTTCGCGAACTTTAACCATGTGTAGCCTTTATAATATTCTGTCGTCGGACTGCTCGTCCTGCTGAATTTTCCTTTTCTTTATCAAGCCAATTAGGCGCGAACTCATTTCCACAGATCGACAACAGGCCAATCTCAAATTCAGTCGGTACACTGATTAGTTATTTGGCAATGGCCTTTTGAGCAGTCATTGCTGGAATAAAAGTTTGATACTCGTTATGGATAAATTGTTTACAAATCTAGGCCGCGATTAGCCCTTTACTAATAACCTTTACTAATAACCTTTACTGCTAAACTTTTACTACTAAATAGATCGCCCCATTTTTGGGCTTAATTAATAAGCTCATTCAAGGCACGTTGCTGCTATTTTTTGCGCACAAAACTTGCTACTGCCTCACTGTGGTGCGTATAGGCAAACATGTCGATTAGCCCCAAACTGTCTAGCTGATAACCAAACTGTTGAAGTGCCTTGGCATCCCTTATTAAGGTTGCTGGATTACACGACACGTAGACCAAAGATTCAGGTTGGAGTTTCTCTATCAGCGCCATTGTATTTTTCGCGCCAGCACGAGGAGGATCCAATAAAACGCCCTGAAACTGCCCTTTTAGCCAGGTAGGTGACTCCGCAGCGTGCAAATCTGCGGCCACAAAAGACGCATTATCTGTACCAGATCTTTGTGCATTGACCTCGGCTTTAGCCACCATTTCTTCGTGCAGCTCAACCCCAACGACACTGCCCACTTTCTGCGCCAGAGCAATCGAAAAATTACCAATGCCGCAGAATAAATCGAGTACGTTGGCAGTATCTGGATTTTTCATGCCCGCACACAGTAACTCCACGGCCTGCGAAACCATTGCTTCATTCATGCCCTGATTGGCCTGAATAAAATCACTGGGGCTGAACAGCAGTTCTAACCCTAAATTCGGCATTTTCACGGTGTATTCGGGAGAAATTTGCGAGCTTTGATACAACGACATCTGACTTCGGTTTTTTAGCCAAACATCTGTTTCAAACCCCAATGACTCTAGCCCTTCAGTCAAAACCTGAAGGTCCTGATCATTAATGGATTTCGAATACGACAAAATCAGCGCTAAGCGACTGTTGTCATCCGTGATGTCAATTTGATCGATGCGAGACAGGACTGATTGAGACTCAGCCCATTGCTTAATCACCTGGAAAGCGTCATCGATGCGTTGATTCAAAACCGAGCAGGTTTGAATACCGACAATGTTTTTGCTGGATTTCTCACGAAAGCCGATGACGCGTTGCTTGTTTTTATCGAACCAAACAGAAAACTTCGCGCGGTTTCTATAGCGAGAGGACTGATCCGTCAGCGGATCAAGCGTGACCCTAGGTTCAATACCTGCGTGCTTTTTTAAGCTTTGCAGTAGGTTGTCTTGCTTAAATTGAAGCTGATGTTGCCGATCGAGGTGCTGCCAATCGCAACCGCCACACTCTTCGTAGTGACGACAAAATGGTTCGCGACGGTACGAAGCAGGAGAAATAACAGACACGGTTTCACCGGTCAAGTGACCCTTTTCTTTTCCTGTAAAACGCACCAAACAGCGCTCACCCGGTAATGCACCGTCAACAAACACAGTTTGTCGTTGATGATGAGCAATACCTCTCCCCTCACTGGACATACCGTCAATCGTCAATTCTGCCTTCTTTGGAAGCGAAGGCCGAGAGGTACGCGAAGGGGTAAATAGCTTAACCAAAAAAACAACTCCTAACGTTTATGCTCTGATCAAGTAATACGTGCATGAACAAAGTGCTAGCACAGCATTACTCACATTTATAGCAATCTATTTAATACTGAATGTTTAAAACTGAAATAGGTGCATTATAGAGATCGAACGATTAGAAATTTAGAATTGATTAATGAAAATGGCGAGAATCATGACAATATGAATTTAATTTTTATTATTAATAGGAATCCATTGAGGCCAGTGTATGAAGTACGCAAAGGTATTAACATCCGACCTTAGTAACACAGCTAAAATACTGCACTGCTAAGCGGGTTATTGTAACAAATATTCCAGCGACCTTTAGAACTTTTTAGCTTTCAAAAACTATTAATCGCCATAAATTAATATATAAGTGTGTTAAACAATCGTTAAAAAGAAAGGAGAAAATCCGTGGTAGAAGCCCGTACGAGCAAGACTTCTACATCACGACAATCGAAACTAATAACTCAGCACCTTAAAAACCGGAAACTACGTCATTAACTTTTTGAAGAGAATATTGAACAGTTGGTTAATTAAATACACCAGACGATAAGTACCGATCACCGCGATCACAAATAATAGCGACAATTACCGCATTTTCTACTTCTTGACTTAAACGCAATGCTCCCGCAACCGCGCCACCAGAAGACACACCACAAAAAATACCCTCTTGCTCAGCCAAAGCGCGCATCGTATTTTCTGCTTCTTGTTGCCCCATATTGATAATCGAATCAACACGAGTCTCGTCAAAAATAGACGGTAAATATTCTTTGGGCCAACGTCGAATTCCGGGAATGGACGCGCCGTCTTCAGGTTGAAGACCAATAATTTGAATGTCTTTGGATTTCTGTTTTAGAAATCGCGATGTTCCCATGATTGTGCCCGTGGTACCCATTGAACTGACAAAATGAGTAATTTTGCCGTGAGTCTGCTCCCAAATTTCTGGGCCAGTGCCTTCGAAATGGGCTTCCGGGTTATCCAAATTAGCGAACTGATCGAGAACGATACCTTTACCTTGGGCCTGCATTTCCAAGGCGAGATCACGCGCGCCTTCCATACCTTGTTCTTTTGTCACAAGAATAAGCTCGGCACCATAAGCAGTCATTGCGGCTTTACGTTCATCGGTTGCGTTATCCGGCATAATTAAAGTCATGCGAATGCCTTTAATCGCTGCTGCCATCGCCAAGGCAATACCGGTATTGCCGCTGGTTGCCTCAACAAGCGTATCGCCCGGTTTAATATCACCGCGCGCCAGTGCTCGGTTAATCATTGAAAGCGCTGGACGATCTTTTACGGAGCCGGCCGGGTTGTTACCTTCTAATTTCACCAATAGGGTATTGGTTGTGTTGCCCGGCAAACGCTGCAACCTGACTAGTGGTGTATTTCCCACATAAGCTTCTATCGTTGGAAATTCCATATTTTACCTTTACCAATTCTCGCCGTCGGTAGAAAAGACGACACTGTACACGGCTCTCAATGGGAGTTGAAGTAAACGAGCCTCTGATTCAGCGCTATATTACTTGAAACCACGGACAAGAACCGGAATTAATCAAGCGTGTAAATAATAGGTGACTTGTCAATTTTGACAGATAATTTAAAAATCTGCTCACTAAATAGCACACATAAATTTCAACATAGGTTTACAATGAGTGTTATTCCTACTTAACAACTTCTACTGTTTAGAATATGTACTTTAGGCAAGTTCAGCATCTGCTGCGTAAACTCACGCTCATCCCAATATTTATTACGGCTCTCGTCTTAGGCATCGCACTTGCGACGTTCTATTATTTTGAAACCAATAAGACCTCGCGTGAGCAGCTAAAAAATTTAGCGTCCATCGCTGCAGAATTAAGTAGCCCCTATTTAGACAACAACCTTCAACAGTCCTTACAGCGTTCGCTGTCGGCTATTATTCAACACGAACAAGTTCGAAGCGTGCGGCTGCTGAATACCGAACGAAATATTGTGGCGCATCTTGGTCCGCGATATATCAGGAAATACCCTGTCGATAATTGGCTCAACAATACCGTTGAGTTCTCCATGATTGAATCAGACACTCTGAGAATTGCCCACCCTGTGTTTTCTCAAAACCAGGGCGAAATTATTGGTTGGATCGACATTGCTTTCGACACCAATCAAAGCAAGTATCTTTACATTGAAATGATCTTGGCAATTTTGGCCATTTGCTTTATTTCTCCTGCAATTATTGCCTTGTTTTTGCAAGACCGAGTCGGTCGATTAAAACCTGAATTACAAGAAATCGAACAGAGCGTGCATTCGATAATTCAAGGCGATTACAGCCACAGAATCGACGCAAACCCAGACAGTTCATTGGCACCAATGATCGAAGACATCAATGCCATCGCGGATTCTGTCACAAACGCTCAAGCGGATTTAAAACAAAATATTGAGCACTCTTTAGCAGAGCTGCAAGAGACGATGGAAACGATCGAAATTCAAAATATTGAATTAGACATCGCCCGCAAAAAAGCATTGGAAGCCAGCGAAGTTAAATCAGAATTTTTGGCCAATGCCAGCCATGAATTTAGAACACCGTTGAACGGAATTATAGGGTTCACGCAGTTACTGCTCAAAGGCGATACCTCGGAAATACAGCAAGAGTATTTGAGAACCATTGAATCGTCGGCGCAAGGCTTGCTCACCATCATCAATGATATTTTAGACATATCTCACATTGAAGCAGGCACGGTAAAACTCGACTTTATTCCCATGCAGCTGGATTCGGTAATTGAAGAAACCTTGCAAATTCTGGCGCCGACAGCATTCGACAACCTGCGTGAGCTTCATTATCAAATCGACCCTAAATTACCGAAAGATGTGGTCAGCGACCCGCTGCGCATCAAGCAAATTCTCACCAATTTACTCAATGGTGCCATTGAGTTTTCAAGCCAGAAAGATATTTCTGTTTGCATTTCAACAGATCAAGAAACCAATGTTAAAAACCTGGCGACCAACACACAAAATTACTTGTTTGAAATCACTGGTTTCGACAGTGCATTAAATCTGGATACAGAAACCGCACTGCGAGCGTTTGCCAATTTAGACTCAGGCTCAAGCCGAAACACCGCAGAAAATGGTTTAGGGTTAGCTATTTCGAAAGGGCTAATTAAAGCCTTGGGTGGAACCATGGGCTATCGAGAAAATACCAGCAACCCGTCGCTGTGGTTCTCGATTCCATTGACCGAAGGCCAATCCAAAAATACCGACACCAAAAAAGCGCTATCTGGTATTTCTATTTTGGCGTGCAGTGAAAATCCATCAATGCTGGCACAGTTAAAGAGTCATTTGAGTGCCTGGAAAGTCAACGTTACTGAATCTAAGAATTTAGATTCTATTCTCAATCGACTACAAAAGCTAAAAGACCAAAATAGAGTCCAGCAATTATTAATCATTGATGTTCCCGTAGAAGAGAACAATCACACGGCAACCAGCTTTCTCGATCAGATAACTTATCAAGTTAATAATGACTTCCGCTGCAAAACTATTTTAATCACCACTCCAGCAAAACAGCGCGAATTAACCGAAGCTCAAGTCAATCGTGCAGTAACCTATTGTAATAAACCCGTGGTTCACGAACGATTGTACAAAACGATTTGTAATCACTTAAATATCACCAAACATATCACCAGCAAAGCACCGGTATCTGAATTTTTATTATCGGGAAGAAAACTAAAAATTTTAGCTGTGGATGACAACCCAGCTAATTTGATGCTCGTTCGTGAATTTTTGAGTAATTTAGGAATTGACGTTACTACAGCAAATACCGGCCAAGACGCAATCAAAGCGTGCGAAAACAAACGATTCGACATGATATTTATGGATATTCAAATGCCAGATATCGACGGAATTGCAGCCACTAAAGTTATCAGAGAAAACCAACCTGCGGGTCTGCGCACTCCCATTGTTGCGCTTACTGCCCACGCCGTGAATGATCGTAAATCGGAATTATTGCTGGCTGGCCTCGATGATTATCTAAGTAAACCCATTACCCAAGAACAGCTTTCACATGTGATTCAACGCTGGTGCCAAGGAGTACAAAAGTCCACCGCTGCTAACAAGGTCGCGCAACAATCTCAGGAATTACTGAATCCAAAAGCTGACGATGACATTATTCCGGTTGAAGTCACCACCATTGCAAGCTCAACAATCAATCATAATGATCAAGCGCTGGATGAGATCAATCTAGAAAGTCCGACAAAACCAAGCAATGCTGCACCCGCAATTTCAGAGCAGAAAATCGCGAAGCCCGTCGATATTCAACAATGCATTCAGTTAAGTAACAAAAATGTTCGTCTTGCCAAAGAAATGCTGACGCTGTTGTTAACGTCTTTGCCAGACAGCCTAAAAACCATTAAAAAGTCTGTTGATAATAACGATATGGAAAAACTGGAAGACGTGGTCCACAAGCTGCGCGGAGGCTCCAGTTATACCGGTGTTCCCAAACTTGCAAAAGCATCTACCGAGTTAGATAAATTGTTATTTAAAAAGGAATACCATCGTATTTCACCAAGTTTAGCGAGTACCACAGAAGCTATTGAAGAACTCATAAGTTGGCACAACGAGTACGATCTAGACGGCTTATTTTTTGACTAGAGCCCACAAACAGCGTTAGGAATCTCAGATTAAAATCGTATTATTCAGAGATTCCTTTCATTTTGTTCATTTCAGTTTCGCTTGTTTTATCTCCGCCCATTTTAGTCTCAATCATTTTTTTAATCATTTGCGCGTACAGCACTCGACTATTGAGTGGTTTACCATTGAGCAAAAAATCAATCATGCGACGGGTAATAATCTTAGCGGATTTTAAAGCGTCTCTGTTGTCGTAATTTCCTTCTGCGATGGCCAACAAATGCGAGCCCGGAAACAATGGATTTACTTTCGATGAAGTGGGCGCTCTGGCAACATCCATCGTACTATCTATAGTACTATCCATAGCATTCATGTGAGCTTGCTCTTCGATGAAACCAACATTCGTCAAAAAGTAATAGTGATTAGCGCTACTAATTGCTTTCCCGGTACTCGAACAAACACTGAGATTTAACCCGTAGCCAAGCTCTCTCAACAATAAAAACTCAAACTTACGAAGGATTTTTTCTTGTTCTTTCTGATCGGTATTGGTTTTTAAAAATTCCAAGCATTCCATATAAACACTGAAAAGCTCGATATAAGCATCGCCAGAGCCGATTAGCTTTAAGAGCAGCTCATTCAAATAATAACCGCAGTAAACGTTTAAACTTGGAAAATTCTGAAACGATTGCGTGATTTCAATATGGGATAGACTTTTTAAATCCGTCCGCCCGGTCCAAGTGATCTGTACCGGTTGAAAGGGACGAAATAGAGACAATTTATTTTTACTGCCACGAACACGTTTAGCAACAGCAGAAACACGTCCGTGGTTGGCGCAGAAAAAATCAACTAATAAACTGGTTTCTCGGTAATTGCGAGAATGAAGAACATAGGCAGGTTGAAGATTCTGACTGGGATTCACGAAGGCAAACCCAAGCGCTATTCTAAGTCGTTATAGCCCAAACTGCGCAGGGCTCGTTCGTCATCAGACCAACCGGATTTAATTTTAACCCACAGATTCAACATAACTTTGGAATCAAACAAGCTTTCTAAATCCATTCGAGCTTGCTGACCAATTTGTTTTATCTTTTCACCTTTCTCGCCGATCAAGATTCGCTTTTGGCCATTACGTTCAACCAAAATTAAAGCACTGATTGTCAGTAGTGCACCCTCGTAGGAAAACTCTTCAATCTCAACCGTCATTTGGTAAGGTAATTCATCACCAAGTTGACGCGTAATTTTTTCTCTGACAATTTCCGCCGCAATAAATCGGCTGCTGCGATCGGTTATTTGATCTTCGGGAAACAAGAATTGCCCCTCGGGCATGTATTGGGCAACGAGAGATTCTAAACGCTCAAGATTGTTATTGCGTAACGCAGAAATTGGTACAACGTGATCAGGATTTAATTCTTGCGTTAAAAATTCCAAGTGAGGAAGTAGCGCGTCTTTGCTCTCAAGCTGATCAATCTTATTAACCGCAATAATAACTGGGCTAGAAGAGTTTTTCAGTTGTTTAACAACCCACTCGTCTTCCGCAGTCCAAGCAAGGCGATCCACCACAAACACGATCAAATCGACATCTTTAAACGCGGTGGTAGCGGCTTTATTCATGTAGCGATTAATCGCTTTATTTTGACCGAGATGAATTCCTGGCGTATCGACAAAAATCATTTGGGTATTATTTTCAGTTTTAATACCCAAAAAGTTGTGCCGAGTGGTTTGCGGTTTACGCGAGGTAATACTGAGCTTCTGGCCGATTAAATGGTTCAACAACGTTGATTTGCCAACATTGGGGCGCCCGACAATTGCAACGTAACCACATTGAGTTGATTCAACCATTTTTCTCTGCCTTTATTGCATTCAACGCGAGCTGAGCCGCCTTTTTCTCAGCTTGTTTCTTATTTTTTGCCGATGCCGTAAACGGCTGGCTAAACCCTTGGATCTCACAACTGACGGTAATGACCTGATTATGCGCCTCTCCTTCCAGGGTTTCTATGCCGTATTTTGGCAGAGGAGCGCCACACGCCTGCAAGTATTCTTGTAGCTGGGTTTTAGGGTCTTTTCCAGTTTGTGCCAACTCTAAACTGTCGAGCCGGCTGCCGAACCAATTTAGAACCACCTTTCGGCTGGTTTCAAATCCAGACTCTAAATAGATACCGGCAATAATTGACTCTACCGCATCGGCGAGAATCGAATCCCGACGAAAGCCACCGCTTTTCAATTCACCTTCGCCCATAATCAAGCAATCACCCAATTCGAACTCGCGGGCAATTTGGGCCAGCGTTTCACCTTTAACAAGGGAGGAGCGAATTCGGGTCAGTTCGCCTTCTGTGGCGTTGGTGAATTTTTCATACAAGCGCTCACCAATGAACATTCCAAGTAAAGAATCACCTAGAAATTCTAACCGTTCATTGTTGTTGGCACCGAAGCTTCGATGAGTCAGCGCCTGTTGTAAAATAGAGGAATTTTGAAATGTATAACCTAAACGTTTTTGCAAACGTTCGAGAAGAATCGGATTATTTACCAATGGGATCACAGCATTTATCGGGGAATTTGCTATCAAGCTGGTTATTGAACGTCAGTAAAACATCAACGTTAAAAAACATGGGAATTCGTTTTTCGTAATTGATGTTAATAATGACGCGACCATCTTGACGTTTAACTTCTATATTGTCGTTGGGTATGTCACGAATGTTATTAATACGCAGGGTATTACTCAAATTTGAGCGAAGCTCAGAAACACTTTTTGATTCAATGCCTTCTGGCGTTATCGCAAGCTCTTGAAGCTTAGAACGCAAGGTTTGGTTATCGATGTAACTCGGAACAATCTTAAACGCTTGAGAGGCTACCAACCCGACAATAACGATAACAACTAACCAGCTCGACATGCCCATCCCCAACTGAGATTTTAAACTGGGATACTTCGCACGCTTGTGAATATTTAAACTCATTTACCAACACTCCCAAAGTTCAACCTTGGTGAATCTTCAAACCGGATCGTTGTTTGTGTACTGCACATTTACCGACACGCTGTAAGAATAATTTTTCAAACAGCGCAATTCAATGACGGATTACTCAATTGCACCCGTACGGCTAAATGACGGCACACTGAATAGAGAATCCCAATGCATCCAGATCGCCACCGCCTTACCGACAATGTTTTCTTCGGGCACTTGTCCCCACGCACGGCTATCGCTGCTGTTATCTCGGTTGTCACCCATCATAAAATAATGGCCTTCATCGACAACCCAGCTACCGTCGGTAGAACGTATTGGTCTGTTGGCGCGCACTAGCTTACGCATTGGGTGTTCATAACCACTCAAGCTTTCTGTCATTACGGCGTAATCGCCAAACTGGTTAGAAACAGATTCTACAAACTGCTGGGGCTGTTTTTCGCCATTAATGTATAAAACATTATTTCTCAAGACGATTTTATCGCCTGGCAAGCCGATGACACGCTTAATAAAATACTCTTTCTTTCCTGGCGGGAAAAATACCATCACATCGCCGCGCTCAGGCTCATTGATATCGATGATTTTGTTTCTGAAAACAGGAAGGCGAATACCGTAGGTGTATTTATTGACCAAAATAAAATCACCCACTTCTAGGGTAGGCACCATAGATTCCGACGGTATTTGGAAAGGCTCGTACAGAAAAGACCGGAGCACAAAGACTACGGCGAGCACGGGGAAAAACGATTTCGAGTATTCGACTAACAAAGGCTCCCGAGACGCCACACCCATAGCCGACTGGTACGCTGCATTTTTCTCAAGCGCCTGTTCATCTGATGTATCGAACTGCGAATTTACCGTAGCAATGGCCGTTTTTCGTTTTGCTGATAAAAATGCGATATCAAATAGCCAGATCAATCCAGATCCAACGACAAGAATCATCAAGATGAGGGGAAAATTAATAGAATCCATGGTTTTTAATTACTGCCCAGTATTTAGGTCACAACAAACTAAGATCAATCTATCAGGAATCAACTTTCAATACGGCTAAGAAAGCATCCTGCGGTATTTCAACACGTCCTACCTGCTTCATACGCTTTTTACCTGCTTTCTGTTTTTCAAGCAGCTTTTTCTTACGTGTAACGTCACCGCCATAACATTTGGCCGTCACATTCTTTCTCAATGCTTTGACCGTGGTTCGCGCAACAACTTGACCACCAATCGCCGCTTGAATAGCAACATCAAACATCTGCCGAGGAATAAGCTCTTTCATTTTCTCAGCCAGAGCACGACCCTTGTACTGAGCGTTATCACGGTGAACAATAATTGCCAACGCGTCGACACGCTCTGAGTTGATTAGTACGTCCAATCGCACCAAATTGGCGGCTTCAAAACGGCTGAACGAGTAGTCCAAAGACGCAAATCCGCGGCTAACGGATTTCAATCGGTCGAAGAAATCCATCACCACTTCATTCATAGGCAGATCGTATTTCACCGACACCTGGCTACCCATGTATTGAAGATCAGTTTGAATACCGCGTTTTTCAACGCACAAGGTAATTACCGCGCCTAAATGCTCGTTCGGTACCAAAATGCTGGCTTCGCAGATTGGCTCTCGCATTTCTTCAATGTAACTGTTGTCTGGGAGCTTTGACGGGTTATCGACGTAAACGGTTTCTCCGTCATTTTTAACAACTTCGTAAACCACCGTTGGTGCTGTGGTAATGAGATCGAGATCGTATTCACGCTCTAACCGTTCTTGAATGATTTCCATGTGCAACATGCCGAGGAAACCACAACGGAAACCAAAACCCAGGGCATCGGAACTCTCAGGTTCGAAGAACAAGGAGGCGTCATTCAAGGTAAGTTTGGACAGTGCGTCTCGGAAAGACTCGTAATCGTCGGATGAAACCGGGAACATTCCGGCATAAACCTGAGGCTTAATTTTTTGGAAACCAGGCAGAGATTCAACGTCAGCGGACTGGTTGTGGGTTAACGTATCACCCACGGGTGCACCGTGAATATCTTTAATACCTGCTACGACAAAACCTACTTCACCGGCACGGAGGAATTTTTTCTCAACGCGCTTAGGAGTGAATATACCCACGCTGTCTACCACGTGAGCCTTGCCAATAGACTTGGCAATAATCTTATCTTTGACCGACAAAGTCCCTTGGGTTACGCGCACCAAAGACACCACACCAAGATAATTATCGAACCAAGAATCAATGATCAATGCTTGTAAGGGTGCATCGTGCTCACCTTCTGGCGGTGGCACTTTGGCAACTAACAATTCGAGCACATCTTCAATGCCCATGCCCGATTTTGCACTGCAAGGGACCGCTTCGGTTGCATCAATACCGATGATATTTTCAATTTCTTCGGCAACGCGTTCGGGTTCTGCTTGAGGCAAATCCATTTTGTTTAGAACTGGCAGAACTTCAAGGCCTTGCTCTACGGCGGTATAACAGTTGGCAACAGATTGAGCTTCCACACCTTGAGCAGCATCGACAACCAGTAAGGCACCTTCACAGGCGGCTAACGAGCGAGAAACTTCATAGGTAAAATCGACATGCCCTGGCGTATCAATGAAATTTAACTGATACGTTTTGCCATCTTTTGCTGTGTAATCAAGGGTTACGCTTTGAGCCTTAATGGTGATACCGCGCTCACGCTCGATATCCATTGAGTCAAGAACTTGCTGTTCCATCTCACGTTCAGATAAGCCACCGCAGATTTGGATAAAACGGTCTGCAATGGTGGATTTCCCATGATCGATATGAGCAATAATCGAAAAATTACGTATGTGGCTTAGATCTGTCACTATGTTTTTAAATACCGCTTAAACTGGGGAACATGACGTGTTTTTAATCCAACAACCGGTTAAAAACACACCGCTTAGACGCCTACACTATTAGATATAGCGCCTTTAAATTAGCGCGCAAGTCTACAGCATTTAGTACAACGGAGCTACGAGGAATGACAGTTCTCCAGAGCCCGAACACGTCATGGCGTCTGGAGAACGGTACACATTAGGAAAAACGACGAAGGAATTGAATAATTTCTAGGGTGTAGCGATCGTTCTAAAAACTGGCGTCCCATTTCGAACGAATCGAATAGGTAACAAGCTATCTGAAGGTAGATTATCTTCCACATCTTGGAAGTTATTCAGGTTACTGATCGCCTTGAAACCGATTTGAGTAATAACATCGCCTTCTTGGATTCCAGCTTCTGCTGCTGGCCCATTCGGGCTGACTGAGCGAACCACCACGCCTTCGTTAATATCGAACTGATTGGCTAATTCACGGGTCAGGTTATCAACCACCATACCCAACTTACTGTTATCGGAAGAACCGCCAAAGCTGTCATCGCCAGCGAAGGCAACGCCACTGTCTAAAGCGGTAACCGTTACGTCCAGTAATTTCTTACGACCTTCACGGATAACTTGCATTTCTACCGTATCACCCGGCGTGGTAATACCAACCGCGTGAGGCAAATCGCCGGATTCAATGATTTTTTGGCCGTTAAAACGGGTAATAATATCGCCGTTTTGAACACCTGCTGTCTGAGCCGGGCTGCCAGGTTCTACTCGCGCGACAAGTGCACCCTCAGGCTTTTTCAAACCAAAAGAGTCAGCTAACGACTTATCGACTTCTTGAATCATGACACCAAGCCATCCACGATCAACACGACCTTTTGACTTAAGTTGATCAACCACATTCAAAGCAACACTGGCAGGGATAGCGAACGACAAGCCGATTGAACCGCCTGAACGGGTGTAGATTTGGGAGTTAATACCGACAACTTCACCCTTAAGATTAAACAAAGGCCCGCCCGAGTTACCCGGATTAATCGCGACGTCAGTCTGGATGAATGGAACGTAATTACCATTTTCTTCCGATGGAATACTGCGACCAATGGCACTGACAATTCCGGCACTCGCTGAGAAATCGAGACCAAAAGGAGAACCAATCGCCAATACCCAATCGCCCACTCTCAGCTCTTTAGGTTCGGCAAAATTAAGATACGGCAGCTTTTTGGCATCGACTTTTAACAGTGCGAGATCTGATCGCGGATCGGTACCAATCAATTCGGCGATGAATTCACGGCGATCCTGCAAGCGAACCACAATTTCGTCAGCGTCTTCGATAACGTGATTGTTAGTAAGCAGGTAGCCATCGCTAGAAACTAAGAAACCTGAGCCGATAGAGCGATGTTCGCGCTCGGGCACACTGCGAGGATCAAAGAAGTGTCGGAAAATTTCTGGCAACTGCTGCCGGTCTGGAACGATCGATTGAGAAGAACGTTTTGATCGCGACACTGTATTTATTTTTACCACTGCGGGGCTTGTGTCTTCTACGATATCAGCAAAGTTTGGAAGTCTTTGCGAATGACTTGAGGTAGAAAAAACCAACACTATAAAAGCGATAGCAACAATTGGCCAACGCATCCATTTTCCTCCTAAAAATTTTTCAGACAGCTAATGTTCCAGTGATTACATCCCTAAAGATAGACCGCAACCACCCACACTTCTGAAAACACTAAAATAACTCGGTATTTAACATGAATTAGCAAAAGCTTGCCATGATTCCCTCTCAGGTTTTCACTGAAAGGCAGTATCTATTTGGTTAACTATGTTATTGAAAGTTCAACTATTAATGATTTATTCGTAAATAGAAATCGAAAAGTGACAGGATCATTTAAGATAAGAAGATAGAGACAAATTAATGATGGTAGCAACGATGAATGCACCGTGAATATTAGCGATACATCCCAATAAGAGCACGCAAGAGCTTTGCCTTTTAAAGAAGAGAATTCGAACAACTAATCCAAGTACAGTGCGAAACACCACTATTGAATACGCTGTTTTCAGCGTTATTTAGCGCCTTCGGCCCAATAGACTACGTCTTCGTCGGCCTCAACTAATACCGGCTCCAGAGACTGGCTTTTACCGTATACATTCAACACCTTACGGGTAAATAGAGCACCAGCTACCAAACCAACCGCTCCAGTCAACACAGTATAAGCCTCCGCCAAAGCAAGAGAATGACCGACAAATATGCCAACCATTAAAAATACGAGTGGCAATAAATACAACGCGAGCGAGGTTTTCAGCAACACATCTTCGCCAATAGCAATGGTTACTGTATCGTCGATTTGATACTTGGAATGATCGCGCCCGTTCAAATCCACACGAATAAACCCAGGCTCTTGACCCCATTTAGAAAGTAACGACTGGCCACAGCCTTTCTCGGCTGAACACGTCGAACAAGCAGACTTACGAATCGTCTGAACCCACAAATGGTCTTCTTCAACGGAAACAACACGGCCACTTTCTTTAATCACAAATCACCTGACGTAATATTCAACAATAGATTAGGCTAACACTCACACCAAAAAGATTTCCAACCACGACACCTAACAGCAGCTTACAGTTGGATAGTTACTATACGCTATCTGCGAGCAAGAGGAATCACAGCCGAGGCTACTTTCTGAGCCGTGGTTTTAGGAACCTCACCAACAATCGAGACTTGATAAGGCTCGCCGGCAATCACAATCTTATCGAGATAAACTAAAGTGCCGCCGCGGCGCGCTTCACCTTCAAGGGTTTTTCTGCCCAGCACTCGGCTCACAAACACTGAAAAACGACTCATACCATCGCTAAAAGCGAGCATTTCAGCAGAATCCGTCACTTTCGCAGAAATCAACTGGAAACCACTGGGCACCCAACCCAGTCGCCAATGCGCTAAATCCGCAGTCTGCACACAACCGCCGAGCAACAAAACTTCGTCGCGCTTGGGCTCAATAAGCTCATCAACGACTTCAGCTGTGTTAGTAACCGGTTGGAAATCGATAAATTGGAACCGCTCAAGCATACGGTTGCCCGAAATGGTCGCCATCATTAAGGGCATTGCCGTTTCGGTATCGAGAGCAAGACGGTAACCGTAGCGAAACTCATCGCGAGGTAATGCATTGACTATGTATACCGAACGGTCTGCGACACGATCCTCCCCCACTAATTTCAGGAGGTAATGACTGTCGAGAGAATCATCCGTGCGCGGCAACAGGGTTTGCTGTGAAAGGTCCTCGCGAGCGCACAAGCTGGCGTCGGATCGTTGAACAATAGCATTTGCTGAACCAGTCAGATGTTTGAACCGGTTAGCTTCAACGTCGTTAATAACCTGATGAGTTATTCGAATGGGGTCCAAATTACCTGAGTGCTCATGGGTAAAAATTCCGTTGTAGCTCAACTGAGTCAACGCTTGCCCCATTTGTTGAAACAGACTCAAGGCAGCCTCGTCTGATGACGCAGTATTGATCTCCGCTTCAGCAGTAACCGCAACCGACCAACTCAGTAATATTCCCCAACCTATTTTAGGTAAATATTGATTTAACCCTTTCAACCCTTCGCCTCAACCAATCAGGTGATTAATACAATAAAAGTGACTGCATCATTTTGATAACAAATACTTGATTTCGCTAATCAACAAGCACAAAAAAAGGCTTCAATCGAAGCCCTTTAACGTTACAACAGTTGGATACACTTCAACAATAAAACAAAATTCTATTCTTCGATTTGAGCAGGCTTCGATGTTTCAAGCTCAACACGAGGTACACGCTCAAAAGGAATGTTACCTTCAGCAACAACACCGGTATTTGCGTGTTCAGCCATTAATTGCTGTAAAAACTCTTCAACCGCAGGATTAGCTACTTCAGACTCAGTGCGAGGGATAAAAATCACTGGCTGAGCATTGCGACGTTGCGATTCGTACTGCTGGCTATCGGTACTAACGGTGCGAGCATTCAAACCGTTGGTGCCGTAACCAATAGGTAGATTAGCCGTATCTGCCGCAGGCGCTTCAACTGCTGGCGCTACAGTATTGTTCGCAAGGTTCTCTTGAACAAGTTCGTCTTGTTGGTAGTTATCAACCACAAACACAGCAACAACAGCAACTGAGGCCGCGATAGCCGCTTTACCAAAATTACTGATGATGGCACCGAAACGCGACGGCTTAGCGTCATTAGCAGCAGTTTCAATTGCAGGCTCTTCTGCAATCATTTCAGAAATGCCTTTACTCAAGTCAATGCCTTGATAACTGCTGGTTTCAGAGTGCATGATCTGACTCGCTAATTGATAGCGACTCCAGGTGTCTCGCACTTCTTGGCTTTCGCCATTTTGCAACAGGCGGCGCAGTTCAAGCTCGGAAGCTTCGCCATCCATAAGAGCGGATAAAGATTGTTTCAAAGACTCATCAAACTGTGATTTATCGTTGGACTGTGCCATATAAACGAACTCGGATCTTGTAGTTGTCTGACATTTTATTGTCGGAAATTCAGCTCAATCTCGCTCACTCCACATAATAAATGCGGTACTTCCGATAGGCGAACCATTAATCTAAGCTGAACGCTTCTGTTGTTAATGGACTCACACTCTACGAATTGGTTCACAAAGATTGTCAGTTTTTTGCAATTTTCTTCCTTAATTGACCAACGGACGAATTGCTTTATCAATTGCTTCACGAGCGCGGAAGATACGCGAGCGAACAGTACCGACAGGACACTCCATAACTTCGGCAATGTCCTCGTAACTCAGACCTTCCATTTCTCGTAAAGTTAGTGCGGTTCTCAAATCTTCTGGCAATCCAGCAATGGTATCGTTCACCACCTTGTGCAACTGATCTCTCATCATGGCGCCTTCGGGAGATTCAATATCTCGAAGCGGCTCACTGCCATCGTAGAAATCGGCTTCATCTACATCGATATCCGACGCAGGCGGCCTTCTACCGCGAGAAACCAAGTGGTTTTTTGCTGTATTGATCGCTATTCGATACAGCCAGGTATAAAAAGCACTGTCACCGCGAAAGTTTCCCAGCGCGCGATAAGCTTTTATAAAAGCTTCCTGAACAACATCGTACACTTCAGCGTTGTCTTTGATATATCGACCAACAATGGCGATTATTTTGTGTTGGTATTTTAAAACCAACATATCAAAAGCACGCTTATCACCTTTCTGTACTCGCTCAACCAATTGTTGATCGGAATTAGGCGTGGCTTGGCCCGTCATTCATCACTCCAAAATTGCCTGTTTAGGCAAGCTCTTACTTAATAGGGCTCATGCTCCTAATACTACGCCTACAATATAAGGGCAAAATCTCCAACTCAAAGTCAACTCAGTGTATAAATTAGCAAAAATTTGAAGATTCGGCCTATTTGGAATTTTTTAACCGAGTCTCAAGCAGCTAGAATTCGACACATTTAACATAGTACATGACTGTGAGTATAAATATTATTCGATACAAACTGTAGCAATTCGCTGACTAATTCGGCACGTATATCAACAAAAGTATGATAGATAATTATTTTTAGCCACATACGAATTGCACCTTAGGACTAGAAATACTCGATTAAGTTCTTTATCTTGATCTAAGATTTACTGTCTGAAAATACTTCTACCCTTCAATAACCCATTGACCTGTTTAATATCTTTATACTTTTTCCGACTGCAGTAATAAAATCGTCACACACCAAGACCTCCCGAGTTCAAGCTAACTATGACCAAAAATATTTTTCACGATGTGCTGATCATTGGCTCCGGCGCAGCAGGATTAACCACCGCGCTGCATATACCCGAAAACTACTCCGTGGCAGTAATCAGCAAAGGCGAACTCAGTGAAGGCTCAACACAGTGGGCACAAGGTGGAATTGCCGCTGTGCTAGATAATGAAGATACCGTCGACAAACACGTCAGTGACACCCTGATTGCTGGCGGTGGTCTGTGTCACGAATCAGCTGTACGTTTTACCGTTGAAAACAGCAAAGAAGCCATCGAATGGTTGATTGAGCAAGGCGTAGAGTTCACCAAAGATTCCTCCAATGACAACTACCACCTAACAAAAGAAGGTGGTCACACTCACCGAAGAATTATCCACAGCGCCGACGCTACCGGGCGCGCTGTGCACGGTACACTGATCGACGCGGTAAAAAAGAAACCCAATATCGAGTTCTTTACCAATCAAATCGCCATTGATCTGGTCACACAAGCCGACGCAGACTCTCCCAAATATCGCTGCACAGGGGCTTATATCTACAACCGAAACACTGACGCGGTGACTCTGTTCCAAGCAAAGGTCGTCATCTTGGCAACCGGAGGCAGCAGTAAAGTTTACCTGTATACCAGTAACCCCGACGGCAGCAGCGGCGACGGCATTGCAATGGCCTGGCGCGCCGGATGCAGAATTGCCAACATGGAATTCAATCAATTCCATCCAACCTGTTTGTACCACCCCAACGCTAAGACGTTTTTGTTAACGGAAGCTTTGCGTGGCGAAGGTGCGCACTTGATTTTGCCCAATGGCGATCGATTTATGGATCGCTTCCATAAACTCAAAGAGCTGGCACCAAGAGACGTGGTCGCTCGCGCCATCGACCACGAAATGAAGCGCCTGGGTTGTGATTGTGTCTTTTTGGATATTTCCCATAAATCCGAAGATTTTATCGCCAGCCACTTCCCAACCGTGAAAGCCGAGTGCTTAAAATACGGCATTGATATCACCAAGCAGCCAATTCCTGTAGTTCCGGCGGCTCACTATACCTGCGGCGGCGTGGTAGTCGACAAGCATGGGCGGACGGATTTGCTCAATTTGTACGCCATTGGTGAAGCCTCATTCACTGGCTTACACGGCGCCAACCGCATGGCCAGCAACTCATTATTGGAATGCATCGTTTACGGGCGATCAGCGGCTCAAGACATCATTGAACAAATTTCGAACATCAGCAAACCTGAATATCAACCAGAATGGGATGAAAGCCGAGTCACCGATTCTGATGAAGATGTTGTCATCTCGCACAACTGGGACGAGCTTCGTCGCTTTATGTGGGATTACGTAGGCATTGTTCGAACAGGAAAACGCCTAGAAAGAGCGTTGCATCGAATTAAGTTGTTGCAGCGAGAAATCAGCGACTACTATTCAAACTACAAAGTCAGCAACGATTTGATTGAGCTTAGAAATTTATCGTTAGTAGCACAGCTTATTATACGATCGGCCATGGCAAGAAAAGAGAGCCGAGGTTTGCACTACTCATTGGATTACCCAAACCTTAAACCATTTGCCAGAGACACAGTGTTGGTTCCGATTAACTTTGCCGGCCAAGACGTGATTGTAGGCAGAAGTGAAACTTAAAAACCTTGTTTTTATTTGTACCCATAAAAAAAGCCCCTAAAGTTAGGGGCTTTTTCATTAATAAAGTAGATAAACTATTTATTAATTAGAAGGTGATCAAACCGTTTGAAGAACCTGGAAGCTCATCGGTATCAGCAACTTCTTTAAGATCTGCACGACGACCTTTAACGAAGAACGCATCGATAGTACCTTCACCGTTAGTTAGGGTGTAAACAATACGACCGTTTTCAGAAAGAGCGATGTCTACTGGGAAGTTATCTTCAGTAGTAGCAGCAATGTCGTTGATTAGGCTTAAATCACCACGACGGTTAGTGCGATAGATAGAAAGAGTGTTAGTGATGGTGTTAGTTACGTAAGCAACACGACCGCCTTTGTTGAACACAACCCAACATGCAGCACGACCAGAGTTTACAACACCACCAGTAAGAACAGTCAAAGAACCGTCTTCGTTAACGTCGTAGGAAGAAACACCAGCGCCTAGACCGATGTCTGGACCGCCACCAACAGTAGCTTCAGAAACTACCAAGTGACCGAAACGGTCGAAGTCGAAACCGAAAGGAACAGGAAGAGCAGATTCAGTAGCAACCAACTCACCTGGACGACCGTCTTCAAGTACTGGGTAAGTTACGATCAAATCAGTTAGCTTCTCAGTAACAACAAGGAACTTGCCGTCTGGAGTGAAACTGATTTGCGCAGGAGCAGTACCAGTACCACTTAGTGGAGCGCTAGAGTTTGGAAGAGCTAACAACTTACCGTTACGACGAACTTTGTAACCAGCAATGTTATCAGAACCTTGGTTTACAACGTAAAGAAGGTCACCGTATTGAGCCAAGCTGATTGGCTGAGAACCTTGAGCGTCAACAGTTTGGATCAACTTAACAGACTTCTCACCAATTTTGAAAACAGAAAGGCTGTCACTACCAGTGTTAATCGCGTAAATGAAATCGCCGTTTTCGCTAACGATCAAACCGTCTTGGTTAGAAATCATTGGAGCACCGGTACCAGCACCACCAGTAGCAACTGAATCTAATTTAACAATTCCTTTTCCAGGAATGTGGGTGAAAACTAATAGCTCGTTACCTTCCGCAGCGTTAGACAAAGTCGCGATACGTGGTAGGTAATAAGCATTTGCAGCAGATACAGAAAGCACTGAGACCAGCAACATAGCTGCTGATAGCAATACATTAATTGACTTTTTCATAAGAGTTCCATGAAGAATGATTAATGGTTAAGAAAAAATACGTACTTTTGAAAATGATCTAAAAACTTAAATCAATTATTTAATTATTAGGAATTATATGGTCTTACTCACAACCGCACGCACAATATAACACAGCGTTTTTTTCAAAAATTATTTCTACAGCGTGAAAAAAAATGGTTTGTACGTTTTTTTATAATTCTATTTAGTAACCTATAAAAAATTACCTTTACCCAACCGTTTTTCTCCAAACACAATTCAGTTAAAAAAATCAATATGAATAATTCAGGTATTTGAGATTAAACCCTCATAAATCCAACAAAACCGGATAACCTTTGATCTTAATTTTCAATGGTTATTAGAAAAACTGATAGATACCCTCAATATTGACATATAACTGAAAAACTTTTGATCAAAATACACCCAAAAGCTTTACATTAAACAGCCGACTGTAAATGATCGCCAGAAAGCAAAACAATGAATTTCGTTATAACTGCGTTATTATTCTCACGAAATAATAACAACAATAAGCTGGAAACAACGCTATTTTGAGTGCCTCTAAATTATTAAAAATAATTTATCGAATAATAAAGATTAAAAATTGCCAGTCAGAAACGAAAAAAGCCCGCTTATTTCATTTAAAAGTAAGCGAGCAGAGATAAAAAGCGACAATAGTTATAAACTATTTATCTAGCATAAAATTGTTATTAACAAGCTATCGGCGATACAAAGACCTTCCATAAATTGGCCTTAAGTTTTGTGTATTTAACATCACCACCGAACAATTTAATAACATCACCGTTGGTTTTAGCGTGCAAAGTTAACTCGTTAGTTGTGAACTCACCTCCGCCACACAAGGCCAACGGCAGCATTAATTGATCCGCCAAATATTCCGATGCTTGAGCACCACTTTCCATAAGTTCACTACAACGCCGATATAATTTTTCTGCAACTTGTTCGGCAGACAATTTATGTTCGCCCAACTGCATTAGAACATTGGAATATCCTTGATTAGCAATTGTCGCAATTAATACGTTGCCCTGACCAAGAGTGTTAATTCGCTTATCTTCAGTATTAAGGTCAATGTTTTTTGCTAAATGTCGAAATTTTTCAATTTCGCGAAAATTAATCGACTTAGGAATATTACTGGAGACTGCCTGTAACTTAATATTAATGTCTTTGTCATCGTTCTTTTCGAAAACACAGGCTTTGTTTTTTTCCACATCCGAGCGTGGGTACACCGTAGCAGTCCATCGTCCACCCCCAGCCGGAGAAAAGCCGTAGCGATCTAATTCCACATCGGCATTTATTCCCAACTGTTTACAAAACACCAAAAAACTCTCGGTGATAAAATCCAACGCGGGTGCCTTTGGATTGTGAGTGCCGCCTTCAAACACAATTTCAGAAACTTGATTGGTCTTAAGAACCAAAGGCAACAACACCGTTTGAAAAACTAAACACGTACTACCTGCTGTACTGATTTTAAAACAATAGCGACCGGGCTGAACTTTTCCTGGGTAGAAAGAAATCTCATTGCTGCCTAAAAAGTCTCCTTCTACATAAGCGCCACAGATTTCTTTCGCCGCACGAACGCAGGTTAAATGTTGTCGCAGCAACCCGGGTTTCGAACGTTTTTTTCTGATATTGATCAACCGAATAGGTCGCTGCAAACAAACGGCAAGAGTTAATGAGGATCGTAAAATTTGACCACCACCTTCACCAACACTCCCGTCGATAACCAACAATGGATGCGCAACTTCCTGTAAACTATTCATAGCGTTCTATTTCTTCTAATTAAGAGGAGCCTTAAAAATTAATCAGAGACTCCTTATTATTCCTACTTGCTTTTCTTTTACGTACTCAGCCTTTTTCGTACTCAACCTTTCACACACACAACTTGTTTTAATGTGTAAACCACTTCCACCAAATCAGACTGAGCCGCCATGACTTTTTCAATGGGTTTATAAGCCGACGGAGTTTCGTCAATTACATCAGCGTCTTTCCGGCATTCAACGCCATCAGTTGCTTTTAAATGCTCTTCCATCGAAACCAGTTTCTTCGCTTTGGTTCGTGACATCACGCGGCCAGCACCGTGGCTGCAACTGCAAAAACTCTCTTGCGCACCTAATCCACGAACAATGAAAGATTTCGCTCCCATGCTGCCTGGGATAATTCCCATCTCACCTTTACGGGCTCGAACCGCACCTTTGCGCGTAACCAGCACGTCTTTTCCGTAGTGATGTTCGCGCGAAACGTAGTTGTGATGACAATTCACGGCCTCTAATTGCGCGTTAAACTCCATTCCTAGTGAGCTTTTCAATGCCGCAATCGCACGCATCATCATGACTTCACGATTAACACGGGCAAAATTTTGCGCCCAATCAACCGCTTCAATATAGTCATTAAAATGGTCGCTCCCTTCAGGCAAATACGAAAGGTCTGAATCGGGCAACTGAATCTGCCAGCGCTCCATATCTTTTTTAGCAACGTCAATAAAGTGAGTACCGATTCGATTTCCCACACCTCTGGAACCGGAATGCAACATAATCCAAACGTCTTGGTTTTCATCCAGACACACTTCCACAAAATGGTTGCCCGTTCCCAGCGTTCCCAGATGCTTCACATTATTGGTATTTTTCAGCACCTGGTGTTTTTCCTGCAAAACATCAAAGCGTTCGGACAAACCCGACCACGCAGCCGCAACATCATCGGGAATGTCACACCAGGCCCCCTTATCACGTCGGCCGCGTCTCATTGAACGGCCGTGGGGTATTGCCGCTTCCATTGCAAAGCGAACAGCGCTTAAATTATCGGGTAACTGCTTGGCGGTTAGGCTGGTTTTAACCGCCATCATGCCACAGCCGATGTCTACACCAACGGCCGCGGGAATTACCGCACCCAATGTCGGCACGACACTGCCAATAGTGGCTCCTTTCCCCAAATGGACATCTGGCATTGCCGCTACCCATTTGTGAATAAACGGCAAACGAGAAATATTTTTCAGCTGAGCCCGCGCCTTGTCTTCGAACGGAACCCCTTTTGTCCATGTTTTAATTGGCACGCCGCCATCTTGCATCACTTCATAATTAGCCATTTCTAATTCCTTATCGATTCGGCTTTGCTGTCATTCTATGTTTGAGTAACCCCAAGCGGGCCCCCCTATACAGTCACCGGTAAATAGCGATAAACGGACCAACAAAGAAAACAATGCTTAAAAACACCTAACCCACTGTTTTGATTAAATTATTTCAAAGAAGAGGAAATTATCATCATTCTGACAGACATCATTAAATATCTTTTTCGATATAACAATATCCAATAGAATATCAAGCTATTGAGTTCAATCGATACGAGCATTGAAATGAAAAGCGTTGTCTTTAGCCTTTTGGGCACCAATTTAGATTACAAAGGTAAGGGAGCAGACCGCTGGAACCGCTGGCGCCCTAACATAGCAATCTGCCAGCAGGAAACCATGATTGTGGATCGCCTAGAACTGATCTTCGACAATCACTCGCAAAAGCTCGCCGACCAAGCAACTCAAGACATCAACGCTATTTCGCCGGAAACCGACGTTGTTCATCACCGTTTAAACTTTGTTAATCCTTGGGACTTTGAAGGCGTTTTTTCCGGCCTTATGGATTTCGCCCGTAGTTATGAATTTAATACTCAAGATGAAGAATATTTAATTCACATCACCACGGGTACTCACGTTGCGCAAATTTGCTGGTATTTGTTGACAGAAGCCCATTATTTTCCCGCAAAATTACTGCAGTCATCGCCGAGCAAAGAAAGGAACGATACGATCGGCAATTATCAGATTATCGATTTAGATTTATCGAAATACGATCAAATCGCCGCTCGCTTCCAACGCGAACACACCGAAGGCGCAGCGTTCCTAAAAAGTGGCATTCATACGAATAACACTGAATTCAATAACATGATTGAACAACTCGAAAAGGTGTCTCTTCGTTCGAGTGAACCCATTTTACTCACTGGCGCAACGGGTGCGGGTAAATCTCAATTGGCAGAGCGAATTTTTGAACTGAGAAAATTACGCTCGAAATTAAAAGGCGAATTGGTCACCGTTAACTGCGCGACTCTCGCTGGTGAAAACGCTATGTCGACACTGTTCGGCCACAAAAAAGGATCGTTTACCGGTGCGACCAGTGACCGAGCGGGATTATTAAAACAAGCCAACAATGGATTACTATTTCTCGATGAAATTGGCGAACTGGGGTTAGACGAACAAGCCATGCTATTAAGAGCCATCGAAAAAAAGTCTTTTCTTCCCTTCGGCTCCGACAAAGAAATAGAAAGCAATTTTCAGCTCATTGCGGGAACCAACAAAAACCTAATTAACGCCTCAAAAAACGGCGAGTTTAGAGAAGATTTGCTAGCACGTATCGATTTATGGAGTTATCACCTACCGTCATTAAAAGACAGAATTGAAGATTTAGAACCCAACATTGAGTTTGAATTAGAAAAATTCAGCCAAAAATCAGGTTCATTAGTGTCTTTTAACAAAAGCGCAAAATCGACCTACTTAACATTCAGCAAAAGCCCACAAGCAACCTGGAACGCAAACTTTCGCGACCTAAATGCAAGCATTACTCGCATGGCAACTCTGGCAGATGGCGCGCGAATTACCGAAGACATTGTTCAAGAAGAAATAATTCGCCTCAAACATAAATGGCAACCTTACAAAACAACAACACAACAAGGCATTAATCTATTAGACTACATTGATCAAAATCGACTGGCGCAACTCGATCTGTTGGATCAATTGCAATTGCAAAGCGTCATTAAAGTTTGCCAAGAAAGCGACTCTATGGCGGATGCCGGTAGAAAACTGTTTAACGTCAGCAGAACGCAGAAAAGCTCAACCAACGATTCTCACCGAATCCGGCAATTATTATCCAAGTACGAACTGAATTTTCGCGACTTAAAACAATGACGGTTTGATCACAATGAAAAGCATTTTACTAAAAGTGTATTAACTGCATTGTCCAGTAACAATTAATGCTTTCAGTTGTTTGAATACAGGAATTCCCAACTGCTTTTTCGCCAAAATAAAATTTGCACGTCGAGAAAATAAGTTTCGTGACCGGTTATTAAAAACAAGTTTTAAAAATGAATTGCCGACAAATTGCGCCTTATAAAGGACCAAAGTTTCGATCTCATCGCCGCGTTTTATTCGCCACCCGGTTGAAGGTGAGAACAATAACACCCCGTTATAACGTTTACGATCTTGAAAATAACCATAAATACTGACACCAATGCTTAGTATTGCTAACGTCAGAATTACCGGCCAGGTGAAATTTGAAAGAAGTAAAACGCTGAGGAACAACAGTTGCACAATGGCATACTGCCAACTCATAAACGCTGGCAGCGCCAATGACACATTAATCGTCCGGCTGAAGACCGGTGTGTGAACGGATGATCTTAACAATTTTTAGAGTTCCTGGTTCTTGCGGATCTACTTTGTCGATAAACCAAGAAAACATGTCTTGATCTTCGCATTCAAGTAAAGCCCAAAACAACTCTTTGTCGCTTTGCTCAAGGGTGTCGTAGACATTATCGATAAATGGCAATAAAACCAAGTCAAGCTCTAACATACCTCGGCGTGCTGCCCAATAAAGTCGATTTTTCTCCATCACAACGTCTCGTTACTTATCTAAATTTTACTTAAGTCAGAGATTATACTGATTTATCACCGCTAAGGTTCAATTTATTACTTATCCATTGATGATCGATCATAAAAAATGTTGAAATACGCCCCGATCTAGCCAGACAGGCTAGCAGGAGAATTCAAGAAAATGACCACCTACAAACTTTGGCTAGAGTATCTAAAGCGTTGCGGCGCGAACCTTGAGAACAATTTAGTTACTTCCTACCCAAATTCAGACAACAAAGACATCAGCACTCGCTTATATGCACTGACTCATCTATCAGTCATTGCTATTCGAGGAGAGCAAGCGCAAAAGTTTCTCCAGGGGCAAGTCACCTGCGATGTAACGGCGATAACCGAGAACTCCGCTCAATTTGGCGCCCACTGCAATCCGAAAGGACGTGTCATATTTAACTTCCTAGCAGCAGGCAGACAGAACGACTATTTGCTGCGTTGCGACAACAGCATTCAGGCCATTGCCCAGAAATCACTGGGAAAATACATGGTTTTCTCGAAAGCGGATTTTGTTGAAGATGAGTGTGAATACGTTTGTATCGGGCTTAAAGGGCCGAAATCGCAAGAAATCATCGAATCTGTGTTCAAAAACAGCCCGAATATTGATCTGGAGTCAAAGTTTAACGGAGACACCGTGATCATTAAATTGTCGGACGACCAGTTTGAGCTTTGGATTAAATCCGACCAAGCCGACAGCTACTGGGAAACATTGAGCGAAACTTGCCACGTTGAGCCCACCGAGTGCTGGCAGGTGGAAGAAATTCGCCAAGGTAGAGCAACTGTCACCGAGGAAATCAGCGAAGAATTCACACCTCAGGTGATCAATCTAACCAACTTAGGCGCGGTCAGCTTCACCAAAGGCTGTTACACCGGGCAAGAAGTCGTCGCAAGAATGCAGTATCTGGGCAAACAAAAAAAGCACACCTACCGTGCCGTTACTGATATCGAAGCTTTCGCTAAAGTTGGTGACAACCTCTACACCGACGGCACCGAGCAAGCCATCGGTAAAGTGGTAAACGTTGCTTCAACCCGAGACTTCACCAAAGAATTGTTGATCTGCGTCACTGATACTGCTTTTGATACCAATTCGGTCTACTTGGACCCACAAAAAATCACCAAATTGACTTTAGCCTCCCTCCCCTATGCTATAACTAATGAACACAAAGGAGAGCAATAGCGATCTGACCTCTGGCATTGCTCGTTCGCTTTCTTCTGCATTAGCCGATTAATGAGCCGCGCACCGGCGCATTAATCTCTGGGTGGCAGCATATTTTGGGGAGTGGTCGATGAACGATATTTTTGATCAAGTCAAACACGATATTATTAGTGCGATAAAAAACGACGAACTGGTACTCCCCACCCTCCCCGAAGTCGCAATCAAGGTCAGAGACATCGCCATGGATCCAGATGCAACGCTGGATCAACTGATGTCTGTTATTGGTACCGACCCCTCTCTTTCCGCTCGAATCATCAAAGTCGCAAACAGCCCCCTGATTCGAGCAAGCCAGAAAATTGATGATTTAAAAACCGCGCTCATGCGCCTGGGCATGGCTTACACCTGCAACATTGCAACCGGCCTGGCGATGGAGCAAATGTTCCAAGCAACCTCCGATCTCATCGATAAAAGACTGCGCGAAACGTGGAACCGGGCGGCAGAAGTCGCGGGGATTTGCCATGTACTGTGTCGATATCGAACCAAGTTGTTGCCCGATCAAGCCACATTAGCCGGATTAGTCCACCAAATTGGAGTACTGCCAATCCTGACTTACGCGGAAGACCACGGAAAACTGTTGAATAACTCCCTGACTCTCGATTCTGTGATCGAAAAACTGGCTCCCGCCATTGGCAACCGCATCCTTCAAACCTGGGATTTCCCGCCAGAAATCCAGAAAGTACCGTCGCAACATCTGGACTTCTCGCGAGAAGTCGAACAGGCCGACTACGCAGATTTAGTCACCGTCTCTTTGTTACAAAGCTACATGGGCACACAGCACCCATTTGGGAAAATCAATTACCACAAAGTAAAAGCGTTTATTCGTTTAGGCTTAGACCCAGATATGCAGGAAACGGAAATGGAAGACTTGAGCGAGGAAATGGAAGCCGCTAAAGAAATGCTTCTGTAGCGGCACTGAAAACCCAACAGCAATAGAATTACTCTGGTAAGGACCAATCAATCTCAGTTTTCGAATGAGCCTTCAGATAGCGATTCACTTCACTAAAATGGCCGCAGCCTAAAAATCCACGGTGAGCCGATAAGGGCGATGGATGCGGAGAACTCAGCACCAAGTGCCGATCACGGTCGATGATTCGCCCTTTCTTCTGCGCGTACGATCCCCACAGCAAAAACACCAACTGCTCTCGATGCTCATTGAGTGCCGCCACCACTTGGTCGGTGAATTGTTCCCAGCCTTTGTTTTGGTGCGAACCCGCCATCCCCGCCTGAACACTGAGGGTAGCATTTAAGAGCAACACGCCTTGGTTGGCCCAATGCTGTAAGCAGCCGTGTGGCGCTGGAGCGATGCCGAGATCACGAGCGATCTCTTTGTAGATGTTGACCAACGAGGGCGGAACCTTGACTCCGTGCGGTACAGAAAAGCTCAAGCCATGAGCTTGGTCGGGACCGTGATAAGGGTCTTGCCCCAAGATAACCACTTTAACGTTTTCAAAATCGGTGCTGTTAAATGCATTAAACATTAACTTTCCGGGAGGATAGATCGTTTTCCCCGATTGCTTTTCTTGAACAAGAAACTGTTTGAGAGATTTCATGTAATCTTGATCAAACTCACTTTGGAGATAGGTCAACCAAGACTCTGGTAACTGAATGGCTGGAGAGGCTGAATCCACGTTGAAAAGTACCTTCTAACTATGACTTATGTCTCGAAACACTTATATTAACATTTCAAGAATTCTTCCGCTAAACCTTGCAGTCTTCACTGCTGAATATTGAATTTAAATTTCAAATAGGAAGACTAATAAAAGCGAATCAAAAATTACAGTCACAGCAATCAACGACATTAAAAATCAATGAAGCTTAATGAAGACAAACAACAGAAAATACAAAATGGAAAACAGCAACGATTCAATAATACAGGAATGTTAAATCTATCAGGCTAGTATGCTAACAGTCAGTTTATCGATTAATCTTGAAGAGGAAAAACCCTAAGAAATAAAAATAATGTTTTTATTCTAATTATAATTATTTTTCGTTTTTGAGTGTGTATCTAAAAATTAACTAGCGCGAGCTAATGAATCGCGACGACCACGCGCATTCACTTCCATCCAACAATTTGGTAATTCTTCACCGGATACAAAAACTAAGTCGGTTTTTAACAAATGAACCGGTTTAGCATTTCGGTAACCGCGTAATTGTTTTACTCGGATATGCTTGGAACAAGGATCAGTTAACTCAGACAAACTGCATGCTTCTACCAACGAGCCGGACACCTTAATCTTCAACAACATCTTTAAGCCTCCTAAGCCTAAATAGTTCATAGTAAACGTAATAGAAGCTATCAATTGCAGAACGCATAGCGATAGCTCGGGTGTCTAACTACGCACCTCTAATCAACTAGTCCTTGAAGTATTATTTTCCTGGAATATATCTTGAACCTGGTTATGCAAACTAACACTAACCGTTTTTGAGAGTTGGTTCGGTCAAAAACATTCAAATACGACAATAGCACCTAAGTACTAAAAGAACACTACCATGAAACCTGAGGTTGACACATACATACGTTTGACGCTGGTCAAGAAAACTTAGTTGATATTATTAGAATTTTCCAACTGAGCGATCATTATTTTGACTGCTTCATGCATTTTTAACGAATACCAGCGAGACTTACTTTATATACCTTTTTACCAACAAAAAAAAGAGAAAATTACGCCTAAAGTCGTATATTTAAATAATAAGGGATCAAATTGATATTCTATTATTTAAGTTAGCTCTGATATGTCCTAAAAAATCCTACTTCGCTAACACAGGTTTAAAACACAAACAACAGATTCACCTGCAACTTAATAATTTAAAAAATAAATATAAAAATTATTAAGCTTGCTTTAAAGAGATTGGAAAACATATCCCCACGAAATTCATAACAATCTATTTTGCACTGCAAAATAAAATCGTAATTTCCGCAATGCACAATAAAAAATACAACCGATTAAATCAGCAGGTATGCAACACACAGGAGCAACACCTTAAACGGTTATCGCTATCCAAAGTAGTTGGCTGCTAAATTAACAGACACAAAAAAAGCCGGAAATAAAATTCCGGCTTTTTCGAAAGTGGTGATTTTTATGATCAGAACAATTAAAAAAATCAACAACGATTCATCAGTGATAGCACACTTTAATTTTGCGGACGCATCGCAGGGAATAAAATAACGTCACGAATCGAAGGTGAATCGGTAAATAACATCACCAGACGATCGATACCAATACCTTCACCCGCAGTTGGCGGCATACCGTATTCTAATGCGCGAACATAATCACCGTCGTAATGCATTGCTTCATCATCACCGGCGTCTTTTTCTGCAACCTGAGCCATGAAACGTTCCGCCTGATCTTCAGCATCATTTAATTCTGAGAAGCCATTGGCAATTTCGCGACCACCGACAAAGAATTCAAATCGGTCGGTAACAAATGCATCATCGTCATTACGACGAGCAAGCGGAGAAACTTCTGCTGGGTATTGGGTGATAAACGTTGGCTCGTCTAAGCGGTGCTCAACGGTCTTTTCGAAAATTTCAATTTGCAGTTTGCCGAGACCCCAAGAATCTTTGGTTGGAATTGACAACTGTTCACACACAACCAGTGCCGCTTCAACGCTGGAAATATTTTCCGCAGTTAAATCGGGGTTAAAATGCAAAATAGAATCAAAGACACTGATACGGTGGAAAGGCTTTTCTAGATCATAGGTTTTTTCAGAAATAACTTCGCCTTCGCTGTTTTTCTCGGTGCTTTTAAGTTGTGTTGTGCCGAGAACCGCTTGCGCCATTTTACGCAATAAATCTTCGGTTAAATCCATTAAGTCATTGTAATCCGCGTACGCTTGGTAAAACTCAAGCATGGTAAATTCAGGATTGTGACGAGTCGACAAACCTTCGTTGCGGAAGTTACGGTTAATTTCGAATACTCGCTCGAAACCACCCACCACCAAACGCTTCAAATAAAGCTCTGGTGAAATACGCATGAACATTTCCAAATCCAGCGCGTTGTGATGGGTAATAAATGGACGCGCTGATGCACCACCAGGAATGGATTGCAACATTGGCGTTTCAACTTCCAAGTATTCTTTTTCAGTCAGGTAGTTGCGAATAAAATTAATAATTTGCGAACGCTTGGTGAATAGCTCACGCACTTCTGGATTTGAAATTAAATCCACATAGCGTTGACGGTAACGAGTTTCTTGGTCTGCCAAGCCGTGAAATTTATCGGGTAACGGACGCAACGATTTCGTCAGCAATTGGTACTCTTCTAAATTTACGTATAAATCGCCTTTGCCGGATTTATGCAACGCGCCGCGAACACCAATGATGTCGCCCAAATCAATCGATTTAGCAAACGGACGCGCTTCTTTAGTAATGTATAACTGAATCGTCGCCGTGCCATCTTGCAATACCATGAAGGCACCGCGCGAACGAATCACACGACCGGCAACAGAAACAACGTTGTTGTCCGCTTCTAATTGCTCCTTACTCAATTCACCAAACTTGGTTTGAAGATCCAGAGCTTTATTTTCTGGGCGAAAATCGTTGGGAAATGCTACATCAGCGGTTTCGCGAATACTCTTGAGTTTAGCGCGCCGCTCTGCAACCAATTTGTTTTCATCTTGTGCTACGGTGTTGTTTTGGCTATCGCTCATAAAAAATCCAAGTATGCTTTTTGAGTGGAGTTTAGAATTGTGAGATTGTATTTAGGTAAAGCGGGAAACTTACAGTCCCGCTTTTAAGCTTGCTTCAATAAATTGATCAAGATCGCCGTCGAGAACAGCTTGGCAATTACTGCTTTGAACACTGGTACGCAAATCTTTAATGCGCTGATCATCCAAAACATAAGAGCGAATTTGGCTGCCCCAACCGATGTCCGACTTGCTGTCTTCCATCGCTTGTTTTTCCGCGTTGCGTTTCAACATTTCTTGCTCGTACATACGAGCGCGAAGCATTTTCCAAGCTTTGTCGCGGTTTTGATGTTGTGAACGCTCACTCTGACACGACACCACAATACCAGACGGCATGTGAGTTAAGCGAACCGCAGAGTCGGTTTTGTTAACGTGCTGACCACCGGCACCGGAGGCACGGTAAGTATCTTCACGAATATCGGCTTTATTGATTTCGATTTCGATATTATCGTCGATTTCAGGGGAGACAAACACCGAACTGAATGATGTGTGGCGGCGGTTGCCAGAATCGAACGGGCTTTTGCGAACCAAGCGATGAACGCCAGTTTCAGTGCGCAACCAACCAAACGCGTATTCGCCTTCAAAACGAATAGTCGCACTTTTGATACCTGCGACTTCACCGGCAGAGCATTCTTCCAGCGTAGTTTTAAAGCCGTGGGCCTCGCCCCAACGCAGATACATGCGTAGAATCATTTCAGCCCAATCTTGCGCTTCGGTGCCACCGGAGCCTGACTGAATATCTAAAAACGCGTTGTTTTCGTCCATTTCGCCAGAGAACATGCGGCGGAATTCGAGGGTTTCGAGCTGAGAGGTTAAACCGTCGATTTCGGCTTGAACATCGACTAACAGGTCTTCATCGTCTTCTTCGACGGCCATCGCGAGCAATTCGCTGCCATCTTCGACGCCTTGATCGAGTTTATCGATGGTATCTACCACCGCTTCAAGGGAGGAGCGTTCACGCCCTAACGCTTGCGCGCGGTCCTGATCGTTCCAGACATCAGGTTCGGCTAAAAGGAGCTCAACTTCGGTGAGACGATCTTTCTTCTCAGCGTAGTCAAAGATACCCCCGAAGAGTATCCGTACGGCTTTGCAGATCTTTCAATGCGTTTTGGTAAGGTGCAATTTCCATAGTGTTGTTCGTCAATCTACTCGTTTTTAACGCGACGGCGAAAGCTTAGCGACGCGCCCAGATTAGAAAAGGCGCGAATTGTAACCTAGGGCGTGCACTTTGAAAACGCAAAACTCCACCGCTAAACGCTAAGGATTCAATTTTGGCGAGTATCGCTGCCGAGTCATCGTTTTCTGGGTTTAGCTCTCGCTGTAGGCGCCACAGAGTAAGGGTCTTCTGGCCAGTGGTGTTTGGGATAACGACCTTTCATCTCTTTGCGCACCTCCTGATAAGAACCCTTCCAGAACCCGGCCAGATCTTGAGTAATTTGCAGCGGCCTGCGCGCCGGCGACAGCAAATGTATGCTCAAAGGAATTTTACCGTTGGCCAATCTGGGCGATTGATCCAAACCGAACATTTCTTGCAGCTTTACCGCTAACACCGGCGGATTGGCGGTGTAGTCGATCGCAATTTTAGAACCAGAAGGCACCGGTATTTTCTCAGGCAGCCATTCATCGAGCTGCTGCTTTTGTTGCCAATCGATCAAGCTTGATAATTGCGATACCAACGGCAAGTTTTTGAGTTGCGATAAATTCGAAACTTCTGACACATAAGGCTCCAACCATAAATCTAACGAGTTAAGTAATCCTTGGATGGATAGATCGGGCCAAGCGCCATTGTCATCGATGGATTTTATTAACTCAACTCGCGCTCGCCATTGAACAACAGAATCATCCCAGGTAAATCGCCCAAAAGCCGACTCACCTTTGTGTTTAATCCAATCCATTAAGGATTGTGTTTTTTGCTCGTTAGTAACGTTATCAACCGATGTTTGTTTCAGCGTAATGTCACCCACCCTGAAAATATTTACGGCAACAAATCGGCCGTCGGATTCATCCCAACGAATCTGCGTTTCGCGCTTCACAAGATAAGACAAGGCATCATCCAATAAAGCCGCAGACAAAGGCACGGCGGAATAAATTCTGTCTCTGGATTGATTCTTCTGTCCGCCCACATCAGCAACAATTAACCATGGCGAAGTAATTAAAGGATCAGCGTCATTTAACATTGCCCCGCGACCATTCGCCAGTTTATAACTATCACCCCGAACTTGCTTCGCAATTCGGTCTGGAAACGCCTGCGCTAATAAAAAGCTTACAAGAGACAAATCATGTTCAGAATTTACCGACAATGACTCTTTTAAAGAGTTAATATCAAAAGAAAAATCCAAACCATCAACATTAACTGGTTTTATTAATGTTAACAGTTGCTTCGATACCGCCTTAATTTGAGAAAAAGCTCTGCCAATATTTTTCCCGGAGCGATTATTTAACAATTCTACAACAGGCAATAAATTAACATCGGCGTTGTTTTTATTTTTATAATCTTGAAGTATTGCAGCAAGATCACACGCTAATGTTTCAACACTTAACGCTTTCGCAACCAACAACATTTTCGCAATACGCGGCGACACAGGAAGCACCGCCATTTGCTCTCCCAAATTCGTCAGTTGATTATTGCAAAAGCCACCCAAATCATTGAGCAATGTATAACTCGCCCCCAATAAATGTTTTGGGGGTGAGTCCAGCCAGAATAATTCATGAATATCGTCAATACCCCAGGATTTAATTTGTAACAATAAATCCGTTAAGTCAGACGATAATATCTCGGGCGTATCAAAATCCGGTAATTGGTAATCTTTCTCTTCGCTCCACATTCTAAAACACACACCGGGCCCTAAACGCCCAGCTCGGCCCGCGCGTTGTGTTGCTGTCGCTTTAGAAACCGACTGAGTCACTAAACGAGTTGTCGTGGTTCTGGCATCAAATTCTGGAAGTCGTACAAACCCTGAATCAACCACGGCGGTAATTCCTGGAATCGTAACACTGGTTTGTGCAATAGACGTGGCTAAAATCACGCGACGAATGTTGGAATGATCGGAAGTTGACTTCGGCTTAACAATGGCGCTCTGAGCTTCCAATGACAAACCACCGTGTAACGACAGCACTTCTACACTGTTGGGGCCAAAATAATGTTGAATACCATTTTCGTTTAGATGATCTTGTGCTTTGTTAATTTCGCCAACGCCCGGCAAAAACACCAACACATCGCCTTGGGTTTTTGTTAATCCATTAACCGCAAAAGAATACACCGATTTAATTATGTCAGCGCTGTGGTAATTTTTATCGGAATAAATAAGATCCACAGGAAAAGATTTTCCTGGACTTTCAACAACCGGAATTTCTCGCGCTAAGTGTTCTGATAGAGCCCGCGACAAACCGTGAGAATCCAGTGTTGCAGACATAACAATCACTTTTAAAGGCTTGTCTCGCAAATCCGAAAATAATGTTTTCGAATTAATCGTTAATGCCAACGCAAGATCGCTGTTTAAACTGCGCTCATGAAATTCATCGAAAATGACCAAGCTGATCTCTTCCAAACTGGGATCAGCTTGAAGCATACGAAGAAAAACCCCTTCGGTAACCACCTCAATTTTCGTCGCCGCACCTACCTGGGTTTGTAAGCGCACCCGAAAACCCACGGTTTCACCCACTGGCTCTTCAAGAATTTCCGCCATTCGTGATGCCGCCGTGCGCGCTGCAATTCTGCGTGGTTCAATAACGATAATTTTTCCCGACTCGCTAAAACCATCGAGCAATGCCAACGGCACTAACGTGGTTTTACCGGCGCCAGGCGGTGCGATTAGCAGTAATTCATCGTTTTGGTTGATGGATTCTTGAATTGACGGTAAAAGATCAGAGATTGGGAACGTGGGCAGCATGAATAATTACGACAATTAAAAGTAGAGATTCTAACGTATTTATTCAGCAGATAAGAGTGGCAAGGAATAAGAACAAAAAGGGTCAATATTAAGAAGTGAGGGTCTGTTTACTGAACTGGAAAAGAGCAAACAGACCCTAAAAATAAGAATCTACAGATTCATTACTCAGGCTTTTTAAACTTCAAGGTAAAACGGTCACTGTAGCCTTCGAACTTTTTATTGCGAGTATCAATTTCAAGTGCGTCGGTATCGTTGTAGTGAAGATCGCTGTAATCGACAAATTCAAAACCAGCATCTTGGATTTCTTTGATCATTAATACCGGATCAACACGTCGCCATACTGGACGGCTGTAGGGTTGCATGTGACGGCGAGTGTGGTCGAGTACCGCATACACACCGCCTGGCTTTAATGCATCGAATACTTTTTTGTTGAGTTCGGCGCGCGCTTCCGGCGTAAAGTTGTGCATATTTCGGAAGGTGACAACCATGTCGACGCCGGTTTTGTCGAACTCTAGGTTTTCAACATTGAACACACCGCCGATATCGGTTTTTTTGAGTTCGGCGTCTTCAGAAAGAACTTCAATTTCATCTAAGTCCCATTCTTTTTTGTGTCTTTTAACTCGATCCGTGGCGATAGCAACGTAGAGCTGGCCTTCTTCTTTTAGAGTATTACCCAATACTTTGGTGTACCAACCGTGACCTGGGAATAACTCGATAACCGACATGTCTGGCGTTAGGCCAAAGAAGGTTAAGGTTTCAAGCGGTTTACGTTCTTCGTCTCGTTTTTTATCGTCGTCGCTACGAATAGAGCTTTCCAAAGCAGCCTGGATTGCTTTCTCGGCTTTTGTTTCTGCCATCGCACCTTGAGAGAGTGCTAAGGTCATGCATGCGGCCGCTGGAATCAGCGCTAGTTTTTTCCAATGAGCTTTAGTGGATTTCAACATTCTATGCTTCCTTTAATCCAGTTGAACTGTGTTTGTCTTTTACTCTATCGATGTCTGGGGATTTACTTACGCTAAATTACGGGCTCGCGTCAAAAAGACATTATTTATCGATGTTTTGTGTATTGCCTTTATCGTCTAAAAAGACGAAAAAATAAAGCCATGCTTCAGTACTGATTATGCTTAAGCTGAACTAGCACCAGGCCATTAGGAGTTTGTTAGCACTTGCTTACAAAACCTAATCACACAAGAGGTCGATTTGAGCGTAAAGCCATAACGCATTAATCCCCAGTCGAGATCTTAGCTATGGCTTTTATTTCATAGAAAAGTTTCAATTAAATGCGGCAGTATCGATTAATTTGTGAATTTATGACGCGGGTTTATTGATGGTAATTGAGTACACTAATCGAGAGCCAACCAAACAGATCGCCATTACACCAAGTTATTTAAAATTAGGGCAACTACAACCACTTGTGGCACGGTGATTAGTGGTAAGAACAACGCAATTTTCCAAGAGCTCATGGTATCTTTGATGACCATCACTTCGGTGTAATCTGTGGCCACACCGGTCATCAAGAACGCAAAACCGTTGCCGGGCGCCGACGTACGGTTCATGATATCTGCGGCAATGGGCGCAGATCCTTCGGAACACACTTCAATAACCGTGGCGACAACTAAGGTAACCATCAAGCCCAGAGCAGTTGGCCCTAACCATTGCTGGAAAGTTTCTGGGTCGACAAAAGCGCGAATTAAAGACGCGAGCACAACACCAAAGAGCAACCAGCGAAGCACAATACGAGAGCCACTGATGGACTCGCGCCAAACGGTTTCAAGCAGTTTGCGATTCCATTGTATTGACTGAAACGCCTCTTTGGCTTGGGTTTTAATTGGAACATCACTGACCGGAGGCAAAGGGACCGGGTTAGCTGGTAACTTGCCTTTGGCAACAAGCTTTTCAAAAATCCATCCGGTGGTAATCGCCAGCACCATCGACAATACGATAAATGCTAACGTCCACTGCCAACCGATTAATGCAAATAGAATTAATGTAAGAGAGAAAGAATTCCAAGGACTGGCAACCAAAAATGCCATCGTTTGACCCAAGCTGGCGCCTTTTTGATAGAGCTTCATGCCCACCATCAAAATACCGTGACTGCACAAATCCATCAGCACACCAGCTAAGGTTGCGCGAACCAGCCCCTGAGTACTGCCACCTCGCCCCAAAACGGCCATCACCAACGATTGCGGAATTTGGCTTAAAACACCAACAAAAACAAAGGCCAGCACTAAACTGAACCACATGGTATTCAGCAATTCAAAAACGCTGTGTGCCAGGGTATGTACTTGGTCGAGGCCAAAATCCAATTGCAGTAAATGCAGAGCGTAGGCAACCAAACACGCAGTAACACTTCCCCAAAGAAGCCAATCAATGCTCTGTTTGGGTTGGCAACAGCTGGAGTGATTCTCAGTAGAAGATTTAGAGGGCGCAGGTTTGGAACAACACGATGCTACCGCAGGAGCAACAGGCTCTTCGATTGATAGAGATGCATCTTGTTTGGCCTGACAACAACTTTTTGGGGGCTCCATCGATACATCAGTCTCTTTGGAGTCTTCACACCTAGAACTAGCCAACGCACTTACCTCTACTATTTGGTTAAGTCGCAATTTCACAAGATTCAGGAACGGTTCTCAAGTGAATATTCCCCTTTATCACCCGTTAAATCAATTGTTGGCGGAAAAAATTAGACGCAATCGCTCTTTTCGAGGTGAATAATATTGGCAGTCGATGAACGACTATTACGAGAGAAAACCACAGGGTAAATCGGTAAGTATTGCGTTAGAAAGGGATATTAACTGGCAAGAAAAAGCCCCAATTAAGGGGGCTTTTTTGGTTTTCTGAGTTTACGTGAGAACTGATTATCTACAGCATGACTGTTTTCTACAATCAATTCACCGTGAAACAGTGGCCTACTTAATTTCAGAAAGTAGACTTGGAGTCACAACAAGCTTTCTAACACCGTGAGCGTGGTCTTCTTTAAAGACGTTAGATTCACACCATTTTGCCAAGCTATTGATGTCCAATTTTGCACAGTGAGGACGTACGCTCCAAGTTACTTGGTAAGGTGAACATTGTTGCTCAGAGTATTTAGGGCCAGTAGTGGAACCTAAGTATTCAACTGGAGAACCGGTAGTGATTGGCAAAGACGCAGGCTGATGGTAATCACCCTCAGAACCTTTATCGTAGTTGAATTCGCCAAATTGCATAGCCGACTTATCGTTAACCAATGTGAAAACCTGAGCTTCAACACGCAATTCAGGGTTTAAACACTTATCGGAAACACAAGCGCCAAGACCTACGCCTGGAGAAACATCACACGAGCTGTGAACCCAATGAATTTCTACGGTATCACCTGGTTTTAAGCCATTACACACATCGCCTTTAGGGGCTTTCAATTCAGCAGAGGTCAACTGATTGCTGATTGAACATTGGTAACCGCGTTTATCACCAGCACCACTCAAAATTGAAAAGTCTTTTGCTTTATGTTCAGCGTTATTGTGAAAATGGATATTACACAAATTCATTTCTGAGCTTGGACGAGCAATTTGGAAATTAACTGAGTTAGTTCCAGTTAAAACATCAATGTCACGTGGCGATTGTGGGCCGTAGCCTTCGCACACAGGACCGGTGTGTTTAACAGAAGAAGAGTTTTCAGCAGCCATTGCCGCCCCAGTTGCTGCCAATAATGCGCCCACTAAACAGGTTTTAAGAGTCGCTTTATGTATCACACTACCACCTCTATTTATTATTTAATAAAAAAACAATTCTGCTTTAGCGCTAATAATTAGAAACTAAAATTAAATGAATCAATTTGAGCGGTCACAAAAACTTACGATGACTCACTTCAAGCTACACAATGCTTATTCGAATTTTAAGCGCGCAATATTAGCATTTATTTCATTACAAAATATACGCAGAAAATAACGTAAAGAACGTTGTTTTGTTGGAATTCGGTTAACAGAACGCAACCTAAAAGGCGGACGAAAAAATCAATAAAAACTAAATACAAAAATATTATTATAGAAAAAATATATATAACATTTAGACATAGATTATCTTTTTAGAAATATATCATAACGCACTGATATGTTATGATATATCATATCTAAAATTAAACAGGACACCCAATAAATCTATTCCGTTTTTTCCAGCCAGGTGTATTCCATTTTTTCTGCGGTTTTTAGGGCAATTTCTTTTCCACAGAGCTGGGCAACAATTTCTAAAGACATATCAATACCCGCAGAAATGCCAGCCGAAACGAAAACATCACCACGATCAATCCAACGAACATTGGAGTGCACATCTAATGCAGGAAACCTTTTTCGCAAGTCTTCAATGTCTTCATGATGAGTCGTGACGGGACCATCGACAATCACGCCGGAATTGGCCAGCAGAAAAACGCCGGTACAAACAGAAGCAACCGTATTGGCTTGTCGAGCTTTCTCTGCAATCCAGTGATTTAATTTTTCATTCGACATACTCGGTTCGTGCACGCCACCGGGCACGAGCAAAATATCAATCGATCGGGAATCATCGAGAAAATAACGCGGCGAAACCATAAAACCGTTACGTGCAGACACCAACGATTCTTCACCCACTAAGAAGACATCAAACTTTGGATTTTCTTGAACACGATTCGACGTTGAGAACACTTCAAACGGCCCAGCAAAATCCATCACTTCTACGTCTGGATACACCAAAATTCCTACAGACAACATAAAACACCCTACTTTTATTGATCTAATGTGGTTTTAAGCAAACCAAAATTAAAACATGAGAGTTAAAGAACATTGAATACAGGAATTACAATACCGCACAAACTTTGTAATTACAGCTCTTGACTCAGAACTTTACAATAACAATCAATCAAAATTAATGTTAAAAAATACCATAGAAAGAAACACAAAAAAGCTGCGCGTTAGCACAGCTTTCATCGCGCTCATCTTAAATACAATCAGCAGCCTAAATCTATTTGTGCAATCGCATCATTAACCGGTGTGCAATTTCCCGAAGGAACACTCGATGGCACAAAACGCTCTAAATTTGGATCATAAAGTGCGGTTTCTAAAAATGCGGTTAAATCATCGATTTCTTGTTCCGATAACCCCAAAGGAACCACACGTGAATCCAACACACCCTCAGGCAGTAATTTTTGCGATAATCCGGTATTTTTAAATGCTACCAAATCACGCACAGAATCAAACGACGCACCATGACCAAACACATTGGTATCAGCGAGGTTATACAATTGCGGAATTTTAAATTTATAATCGTCTGAAGATTCACCGGTAAAACCACCACGACCTTTGGCAGCATTTTCCGGAACGTTTCCAGTTACAGCAGAATTATTGGGATCAAAATCGGCGAAACCAATAGCAAAGAAAATTTCATCTTCGGTAGCACCAACGTCAGAACTGAAAGCCGCACCACGATGACAATCACTGCAACCAGATTCAAAAAATAAATTAGCGCCACGTAATTCTTCTGCGCTCATAGCATTTTGATCACCGCGCAACCAAAGCTGAAACGGAGATTGGTTTGCAATAATGGTCCGCTCAAACGCGGCTATCGCTTTAGCTGCGTCTTCTAATACATCGTCACTTCCGTCGGGAAATGCGGCATTAAAAAGTGCTTGATAATCGGCATTCGTTTGCAAGATAGAATCATCGGTAACACTCAATCGATGTACGCCCAAACCTGCCACCGCTTGAATTTCTACACCGGCTAATTGACGACTGTTATGTGCTTTAGGTGTTCCGGGTGTTGATAAAACATTGTCATCCAAACCAATGTTAACGAAACCCCCTTCCATGTTGCCAAACTGACCGTTCCACAACATAACTTCTTGGAAAGCAACATTAAGCACCGCTGGAGAAGTCACAGGTTGTACATCAGGCACCAGAGTCGGGTCGGACGATAACGCATCGAACCCACTCACCAAGACCCGAGTCTCACCAGCAATTCCAAAGCCTTCACCACCTTCGGCAATACCTTGAACAACTCCCGCTTTAAAACCTGCCGCGGCGTGATGGCAAGAAGCGCACGACCAAGTACCGGTTCGACCGGAATTAACACCAGCGGTTGCTAACGCGGTTTCGTGATAAAGCATCTGACCTAACTCTACTTTAGCGGCGGTAATGGGATTATTAGGATCTTGAGGTATATTGTCGAAATCATCAGAATCGGGCAGCATGAACGCTTCAATTCCAACACCATTACTGGCTGCCTCTAGATTAACTGTCAGTCGGGCGGATAACTTTTCTTCAGCAGTGGAACCGCCACTACCTCCACAACCAGACAAGACAAACAAAGAAGCAACTAACGCAGAAATCGAAATGCGATTTATCATGGTTTTTTCCTTAAGACGGCAATCAACGTTTTTTAAATTATTAGAGAAAGGTTTGTTTTATTATCGTTTCAATGATTAGCATTCGTTGCACTAAGGGAAGTTAATCAACAAAAACCGAAACACAACCTTTCTTAAATCTAGATTGCAGACACACGCTTTAAAAAGAACGCTTCAGAATATTATCGATAAAATTACATTTTTAAGGTCATTAAAAATGTGAAAAGAATTAAGGAGCCTTTGATTAATAATAGAAGTTGGAAAGAAACTCATTCACGCTAATTTAAAGCAACAAAAATTAGTGCAGCCTAGAAAAGCCAGCCATTACAGATGCAAAAGGAAAAGGAAAAAGAAAAAGAAAAGAAAAGAAAAGAAAAAAGCGATGAAATGTGGGAAAGTGGGAATTGACCAATTGAAACACACTTAATCAGTAGAATCGGGGAAAAAATAGATTCGCTGAAAATCGCTACCTTGTTTAGTTTTAATTTCGGAGTCTTCACGCAAGAGCATCATGGTTCGTTTAATATCAGCGTCGGAGCAGCCTTTGGTCGATAGAAATTCAATTAATTCGCCAGAACTCACCTCTGTTTTAGATTTAACATACAGAACCGCTTCGTCAATTGGCATACCAGAAAACATTGGATTATTAGAAGCAGCGTTACGGGCATTGTTATTATCAGATACAGTTTTTTCGCTCTGATTTTCGCAATCAGAGGCAAACGTACTTTCGTTGTTAATAGCTTCGTTGTTAGTAGTTCCGCTGTGAATAGCTTCGTTGTTAAATACTTGGCCCAACTGGCTAAAAAATTCTGATGAAATACCATCGATTTCTAAATCGACTGGAACAGCACCGATAGTACCTTTGATTCGAATTGCCATAATCAAGCCTCTTAAGTAGGTACAGAGTTCAAACGTTGGATAGCAGTGTCGCTATCATAAAGGCAAATCGAAAATCAGGCCACTGGCCAATACTTAATGGTGATGTGAATGATGGTCATGCGAAGACGAATCAGAATGAGAACCGTGATCATGATCCCCTGAGTACATCAACGTCCAAACACCGAAGACAATAATGGTAAGTGCGAAAAAAACTCTCAGGTGTTTGTTATTCAATAATTTCTGGAATTTATCGGCGAGCATGCCCGTCGCAAACAACGCCGGTAAAGTACCAAGACCAAAGCCGAACATTGCCAAACTGGAATTTACCATGTCGGCTTGAGCAACGCTTAACGCTAAGGCACTGTAGACCAGCCCACAGGGCAACCAACCCCATACAGCGCCATAAATTAGTGACTTGGGAAAACTGGTAACTGGCAGTAAATTTTTTGTGTATGGGACGAAAAATTTCCACAATTTTTGCCCCACACGTTCTAGATACACAAGGCCTCGCCACCAATTGGCGAGATAAAATCCCATGGCAATCAACAATAAACCGGCGATAAATCTTAATCCCGATAAATAATGCTGAGCAAAATTTGGGGAAAGTACCATGGCAAATTGTTGCGTAAAAAAAGTCAGTATCACGGCAAGTAATACGTAACTCAGAATTCGGCCGAGGTTGTAACCCAATAAGATTTTTATTCGTAACCAGGGTTTTGCTGGGGGTAAAGCAAAACTTAATGCACTGCAGATACCACCGCACATTGCGATGCAATGACCGCTGCCAAAAAAACCGAGAGCAACCGTCGTGGAAAGTAACGCTATATCAAGAAAACTCATGAAATGGTGAGAATTTACTTCTGAGGTTTATCGGAGTCTTTACCCGGTGAGGAATCGTTTGTTTTTTTCTGCTCATCGAAAAGAATTCTATGAGCTTCGGTATTGAGGTCGTCATACTGGCCATTGTTGATTGCCCAAAACAACACCTTAATGGCAATAAATACAAAAATAAGAGCAATCGGGACTAATATATACAGTATTTCCACACCTAACCTCACCCAGTCATAAATAATGACAAACGACTACGCCTTATTAATGCCAGCCTTTCAATCTAACTTTCGACGCAATTCTACGTTGTTTTGACCTGCCCAGATATTCGACACAGGTATTGCTTTGTAACTCTGGCTTTAGGCTGCAGTTAATTCAGACCTCGATAAACGCAGTGCGTTTATCACGACGATTAACGAGCTCAAGCTCATTCCAATGGCTGCCGCCCACGGCGGAATGTACCCTAAAGCTGCAAGTGGTAAAGCAAGGCCATTATACGCTAAAGCCCACGTTAGATTCTGCTTAACGGTTTTTCTAAGACGCTTGGCAAAGACAATGGCTTTATACAGTATCGTTAAATCGGCATTTAGCAATATACAATCAGCTCTTGTTTGAGCCAAATCAGTTGCTTGAGACATAGCCACGGAAACATCCGCTCCCGACAATACTGGCACGTCATTGATACCGTCCCCAACCATCATGACAACTTTTTGTTTATCCTGATGTTTTTGGATAATGTCTAGTTTCTCATCGGGCAAACAACCCGCTCGATACTCATTAATTCCCAGCGCTTGGGCCATTTTTTCGACGGTATCCGAGGCATCGCCACTGATGAGTTCAACACCCATTTTACGCTCGCGAAACAGCTCAACAGACTCTTTTGCCGATTCTCGCAGTTTGTCATCAAGTTTAACCCAGGCGACAGGTTCTGACTCACAGCTGAGCAACAACCACTGACCCGAAGAAGGCGCCGGTAGCACTTTGTCTGTTTCAGAGGCAAACTCCGCTTTTCCGAATCGATATTGTCGGGTGTCGATCGTGCCGCTCACCCCACTGCCGATGGTATTCTTAACATCTCTGGCTGTTTTATTCCCTTGCCACTGCTGAAAAGCCGCTGCAATTGGATGGCTCGACCCCATCTCCAAGGCAGCAATAATGGCGAGCCCTTCTTCTTCGGGCAAACTGTTAAGAGATTTGTATTCGACGACTTGAGGTTTGCCAACCGTTAGGGTTCCGGTTTTATCGAAAGCAACCTGATCAACTTTGGCAAGTGCTGCTAAACAATCACTGTTTAACACCAGCAACCCTGCACCTCTCAACCGAGATAACGCCGCTGCGTGCGCCGCTGGAGTGGCAAGTGATAATGCACAAGGGCAAGTTACCACCAGCACGGATAAGACAATCCACAAGGCTTCGCTGGGTTCGTGCCACAGCCAAAAACCGCCGATTAATACAGAAAACAGGAGTACCGCGCCGACAAAATAAGAGGCCAATTTATCAGCCAATGCGATTTGATACGGTTTGTTAAGCGAGGCAGATTCCACTAGACGTTCAATGGCCGATAATCGAGTTTGCTGGCCAATTGCTGTCACTTTGATCTTAACCGTGGACTCCATATTAACGCTGCCAGCAACCACGGAATCGCGAACAGATTTTTTAACCGGTGACGATTCACCCGTTAATAAGGACTCGTCGATTAAGGTTTCACCGTCTTCGATCACGCCGTCACAGGGAACGGATTCTCCGGTGCCAACCGCAACAATATCGCCAATTTTCAGGCTTTTTTGCGCGACTGTGGTTTGCGATTCACCGTTGGTACCTTTACGCACAAGCGTTGCTGTCAACGGTAACAGCTGGGCAAATTTTGAATTTCCAAGGCTGTTGTTATGCCTAGCCCTCATCTCTAAATATCGCCCGAGCAATAAAAAGAATGTGAACATGGAAACGGAATCAAAATACACTTCACCGCTGGCCGACAGCGTGGCCCAAATGCTTGCGGTGTAGGCAAAACCAATGGCGATAGATACAGGTACATCCATCACCAAATGTTTTTGGCGCAACGCTCTAATGGCAGCGTTAAAAAAAGGACGGGCGCTGAACAGTACAACCGGTGTTGCAATGATTAAACTGACCCAACGCCAATAGATCATCCACTGTTCACTGGCACCGGTATAAAGTGCCACTGCAACCATACCGACTTGCATCATGCCAAATCCGGCAACACCCAAACGCATTAACGATAAACGGTCTTCTTTTTGACGTTTTTCCTGGGCTTGATCTTCATTAGCGGGCGTTAATTTATAGCCAATATCAAAAACTGCCGACAATATTTCGCTCATGCGAATCTTGTCTTTATGCCAACGAATACTCAATCGCTCAGTGGCGGCGTTAACACTCACTCGCTCAATGCCATCGAGAGTTTGCAGTCTGTGTTCAATTAACCAAACACAGGCCGCACAGGTAATTCCCTCAACAAGCAATTGGGCTTGAACCAAGTTCTCGGACTCACCATCGGCTGGGAAAACAAACTCTTTTTGTAATTCGGGAAGGTCGTAAGCTTCGAAATTCAATTTTTGAATTTCGGTATCAGGCTTGAGATTCAGCTCCGATCGGAACTGATAGAAACTCGCCAAACCGCTGCCGTGAATTGCTTGAGCAACTGCTTGGCAGCCGGGGCAACAAAAAGATCGCGCTTGCTCGTCTAGCGTGGCGGTATATTCATTAGGATCTGCAACAGGTAAGCCGCAGTGATAACAAGGCTGCGATTGGGCTTGATTCATTAGGGAACAAGTTGAATGTCTGTTTGAGATGTAAAGTTGATTTCACCTTTTAACAACCAGTGCTCAAGGTTTGAAGATTCACTCGACTGATCTTCAATAATATTTCCGTGTTCGTCCAATTCGAATTGTTCACTGGTTGGAAGTAAGCGCATATACCATCTGTGTTGTAAGGGCTTTTCTAAATCGGCACGATAACGATTGAATGCAATTTCTTTCAGCTCGATAACCTGATCCAAATCTTCGCTGACTGGGTGATCCATAAATAGAAACAATGACTCAGGTAAAGACTCGCCCACCTTTTTTTCAACATCAATATAAACTTCGCCCGTTAACATATCGAATCGAACATCGGCACTAATACCCAGCTCTAAAGCAAGCTCAAGTTGTTGAAAGCTTTGATTAATCAAACGACCTTTTTTGTAGTAGTCGTCGGTAATAACATCGTCGCCATATTTAAAAGCTGTTGTTACTAGGATACTTGATAAAACAACCGCAGCGAATAAAGGAAACAAGACAAACCAAGCCCACCCTTCTCGGTACCAGGGTTTAGATACATCGTGCTGATCAGTCACCATTAATTCTCCACAAGTTATTTTTACAGCCTAGAACCCATTGGTTTGCAATACTAATGAAAGTTACATTCAATTGTAAGTGAAAGTAAATTCAGCCATAAATTCGGGTATAAATTGACCCGCAACTATACACATGCTGATATTTTAAACAAGATTTTTCACAAACCCAGAGGATGGCTTTTGGCTACGATTTAAAGCGTTGAATTATAAATTATTTTTATCGCTTAAGCGTATTCTAAAAATGTCTATGCTTAGACAGAAAAGCGCACCAATAAACTTGGTGCGCAAAAATAACGTGGAGACAAAAACTATTGTGAGATTGGACCGATAAACGAGGTTTTTTGCTTGGCCGAAATTGAGTCATTATCGCGAGACGTTACGGTTACGAAGATCTCGCTCTTTTCTTCATGCAAACTCTCTCTTGGCGCTGACACTCGAATAGGCACGGTAAATATTTCGCCTTCTTCAAGGAATACAGGCTTGTGTTTTAGTGTAAAGCCGTCTTCGCCTTCAACAGAAATATCGTAGTAATGATCCGCGCGATCCATATTATTGATTTTCACGGTGTAGACATTCACGATTTCATCGCCAACCACACGGTACATACGCGCGCCTCTGTCGCGAACAATATCAACGGATATTGGATCTCTGTCTGAAATCGCGAAAATAAATACTGAGAACATGGCCACTACGGCAAAGCTGTAACCAAAAAGTCGTGGGCGGAAGAAATTAGTACGTCCTGTTTCAACTTCGTCTTGTGAGGTAAAGCGAATCAATCCGTGAGGGTAATTCATTTTATCCATCACAGAATTACACGCATCGACACACAAACCGCAGTTAATACACTCGTACTGAAGCCCTTCGCGAATATCGATATCAACTGGACAAACCTGAACACACCAAGAACAATCGACACAATCGCCTTTACCAGCAGCTTTGTAATCTTCGTTGGGTTTACGTGGACCACGAGACTCACCGCGCTTGGTATCGTATTGAACGGCTAGCGTGTCTTTGTCGTACATAACCGATTGGAAACGAGCATAGGGGCACATAAATTTACACACCTGTTCTCTCATCCAACCCGCGTTTAAGTAGGTCATACCAGCGAAGAATAACGTCCAAAACGCCGCTGCGGGAGGAATATCCCAAAATACATAACCAGATTCAGCCACCTTAGGAATAAACCCTAAAATCAGTTCTCGCACCGGCATAAAGTAGCCGATAAAAGTAATGCCTGTGATTAAAGAAATAATGATCCAGAGGCTGTGCTTACTGCTCTTACGAAGGACTTTTTCGGTGTTCCAGTCTTGCTTATCTAATTTAATGCGTTTGTTTCTCTCGCCCTCTGTGACCCGCTCGGCCCACATAAACAACAGAGTCCAAACCGTTTGCGGGCAAGTAAAACCACACCAGACACGACCCACTAAAACGGTGACGGTGAAAAGAGTAAACGCGGAAATAATTAACAACCAGGCGAGTAACATTCCGTCTTGAGGCCAAAATGTTGCCCATAGAATGTGGAATTTTCTTTCAGGTAGATCGAATAACATTGCCGGTCGACCGTCAATCGTCAACCACGGCATGATTAAAAAACCCAGTATTAAGGGAATACCTGTATATTTGCGAATATTCTGGTAAAAGCCAGAAATTTTTCGAACATAAATCTTATTCGCGGCCTGATAAAGCTCTGTATATTCTTTATCATCTTCTTTTGGGTCAACTTGCTTGACTGGAATCTTATCTAACACAGTGCACCTGACTAAATACGGTTATATAAATTTTATTTCTTCTCTGAAGCGCTCGTTACAGTGCTTCAAACAACCCCGTCATTCAATCGACTTTTATGTTTTTTATATATCGAAAAATTAAATAAACAACTGAGAATCTCTTAAATTTCGTTTTATTCTAAAGTAAAAATTAAAAACATTTTTGCATTAGCTCAAATACTTTTGATTTTTATCCTAAAAATAACGGACAAAAAAATAGGCTGCCTTTTTTCAAAGTGCAGCCTATTTTATTAATGCGATCTAATTAATAAACAATGATTAATTAAAATCTTGTGACAAGCTATAAACATAGGCTGTTAACAAATGAATCTTATCTTCACGCAACTTATCGCCCTGAGCTGGCATAACACCTTGTCTACCGTCACGAATAGACTGTCGAATGCCCGCAGGAGAACCATCGTATAACCAGATGTCATCAATCAAATTAGGCGCACCTGTTAAGTGTAAACCTTTACCTTCGGCACCATGACAAACAGCACAGTTCTGCAAGAATAACGGTTTTCCTAACTCAGCTTTCGCTGCGTCGTGCTCTTGGCCAGACAAACCAACAACATACTCTGCAACTTGACCAATTTTCTCTTCACCTAAAATTGCTCCCCATGCAGGCATGGCCGCTACACGTCCGTTAGTGATTGTCGCTTTAATGGCATCTGGTGTTCCGCCGTACAACCAATCGTCATCGATCAAGCTTGGGAAGCCGAAGTTACCGCCAGCATCTGCACCGTGACAAACTGCGCAGTTGTTTGCAAACAAACGAGTGCCCATTTTGTTAGCTCTTGGATCTTGAGCTAACTCTTCAATCGACATGTTGTTGTAAACACCATAGCTTTCTTCGTAAGTCTCAAGTGCTTTTTCTTGCTCGGCTTCCAATTGGTTAACTGAAGTCCAACCCAAGGTTCCTTTCCAAGTACCTAGACCTGGGTAAAGAATTAAATAGAAAACAGCAAAAACAAATGTCGCGATAAACATTTGGAACCACCACTTTGGCAGTGGGTTGTCATATTCTTCGATACCATCGTAAACATGACCCGTGGTTCGGTTTTCAGGATCTTGGTCATCTCTTTTTGCAACTTTACGGTTCGCAAGTAATACCCACAAAACTAGGGCTAGGTTGGTCACCGTTAAGATGATGATCCATAAACTCCAGAAAGTACTCATGATTTTTCTTGCCTCTCTTCTCCAGATACAGCCTCAGGCTTGTTCACAGAAATGCTGTTTGCTTTCTGTGTATTGTTTTCATCTTCAAAAACAGAATTGGCTGCGTCTTCGAATTTCTTTTTACGGCTTGGAGAGAATGCCCACCAACAAACACCAGCAAATGCAATCATCACCAATATCGTGGACAAACTTCTGAGCGTATTAATATCCATAGACTTTTAACTCAATGAACGCAAATTAGCGTTTTTGTTTGAGTAGTACACCTAGCTTCTGAAGGTAAGCTACCAGTGCATCGATTTCAGAAACGCCTTCTACCGCTTCTTTTGCACCTGCTATGTCTTCATCAGTATAAGGAACACCAACGGCACGTAATGCTTTCATTTTTGCTGCGGTGTATTTTCCGTCTAGGTAGTTATCAAACAACCAAGGGAATGCTGGCATGTTCGACTCTGGAACTACGTTACGAGGGTTATAAAGATGCGCTTTATGCCAGTCATCAGAGTAACGCTCACCCACTCGTGCTAGGTCAGGACCAGTTCGTTTTGAACCCCACAAAAATGGGTGTTCGTAAACTGATTCACCAGCAACAGAATAGTGACCGTAACGTTCAACTTCTGCACGTAATGGACGAACCATTTGTGTGTGACAAACGTGACAACCTTCACGGATGTATATGTCTCGGCCTTCAAGCTCAACCGCTGACCAAGGCTCTAAACCTTCAACTGGCTCAGTGGTTTCTTTCAAAAAGAATTGAGGAACAATCTCTACTAAGCCACCGAAGCTAATCGCAACGACAGTTAGCACGACCATTAAGAATATATTCTTCTCGACTATATCATGGTTTTTCATCGGTAAATCTCTCCCACTTAAGCCGTTTGAGTTTCGGCTGATAAGCCGTCTTCGTTTTTAGCCGGCTCTTTCTCTTCAGCAGAAAGAGTTCTGAACATGTTATAGGTCATCAATAACATACCCAGTAAGAACATGGCGCCACCGATTACACGGACAAAGTAACCTGGGTAACTGGCTTCAACTGATTCAACAAAGTTGTAAGTTAATGTGCCGTCGGCGTTGAATGCGCGCCACATCAAACCTTGAGTGATACCGTTAACCCACATAGATGCGATGTATAGAACCGTACCGACTGTCGCTAACCAGAAGTGAGAGTTAACTAATTTTACGCTCCACATTTCTTTTTGGTTTGTAAGCACTGGTAACAAGTGGTAAACCGCACCGATTGAAATCATGGCAACCCAACCGAGCGCACCAGAGTGAACGTGACCAATAGTCCAGTCAGTATCATGGGATAACGCATTTACGGTTTTGATCGACATCATCGGACCTTCAAAGGTCGACATGCCGTAGAAAGACAGTGAAACCACCAAGAAACGAAGCGTTGGATCGGTACGCAATTTATGCCATGCGCCAGACAGCGTCATAATACCGTTGATCATCCCACCCCAAGAAGGTGCTAGAAGAATCAAAGACATCACCATACCCAAACTCTGCGCCCAATCTGGCAATGCTGAGTAGTGTAAGTGGTGAGCACCGGCCCAAATGTAGAGAGAAATCAATGCCCAGAAGTGAACAATGGACAATTGATAAGAGTAAACAGGACGACCCGCTTGTTTAGGAACGAAGTAATACATCATTCCAAGGAAACCAGCAGTTAGGAAGAAGCCTACTGCGTTATGGCCGTACCACCATTGAACCATTGCATCCATTGCACCCGCGTAAGCTGAGTAGGATTTGGTTAAGCTGACAGGAACGAACGCACTGTTAACAATATGGAGGATTGCGATGGTGATAATGAAAGCACCATAGAACCAGTTTGCTACATAAATGTGCGAGGTTTTACGTTTTGCAAGAGTACCAAAGAAGACAATTGCGTAAGACACCCATACCAGAGCAATGAGAATGTCGATCGGCCATTCAAGCTCGGCGTATTCTTTTGAGCTTGTTAAACCCATTGGCAAGGTAATTGCTGCTAAAACAATAACTAGCTGCCAACCCCAGAAGGTAAAAGGAACAAGGAAGCCGCCAAACAACGGCGTCTGACAGGTGCGCTGTACCACGTAGTAAGAAGTTGCAAACAGTGCACATCCACCAAATGCAAAAATTACTGCGTTCGTATGCAGTGGTCGTAAACGACCGAAATGGGAATAAGGCTGAACTAAATCGTTCAATTCTGGCCAAACAAGTTGAGAGGCGATCAGTACGCCGACAGCCATACCAACTACACCCCAAATCACGGTCATGACGGCAAACTGACGAACGACTTTCATATCATAGGCCGGTTGTTCACCAGCTATGGCTTGACTACTCATAGTGACGTCCTAGCAATTAATAATAATATTTTGGAATTCTAGATAACCATAAAACCCAAACCCTAAAGTAAAAATGTAATTTTCTATGGGTATAATTTGTATATAAGCTCAAACAAAATCCGACTTATATTAGGCTTGTGACCCACATCTCGCTTGATTATAGTCAAGGCTTCAAAGATTACCTTTTTTAATTAGGGAATCGGACTGTTGGTAAAAATATTGAGTTTTACGTGCAAGAAAATCGCACAAATTTAGCGGTAAATTTCACTGCGGTGAAAAACGTTGTAACAGTCGCTAATCATGCTGACGGCCAACAAACTTCCCAAGAAAATTTCTTCTCTCGTATTATCGGCTCATCAGTTTTTATAATTCTTCGCAAAAATAAACACTGCAAATAATGAGGCTATTAAAGTAACACGTACCTAATAGCCCAATTAAAAACCACCTTATGTTTATAGTTTACGCTTGGTGGGAAAGCCTATTTTTATAGGCTTTTTCTTCCTTTTCCTGCTGCAATACGCATACGTAGCGCATTGAGTTTAATAAAGCCTTCGGCGTCTTTCTGATTGTAAGCACCGGCATCATCTTCAAATGTTGCAATTTTTTCGTCGAATAAACTATTCGACGAACGTCTGCCTACAACTTCAACAGAACCTTTGTAAAGCTTAACGCGAACATCGCCGTTTACGTAAACTTGCGATTCGTCAATGGCGGTTTGTAACATTTTTCTCTCAGGGCTCCACCAGTAGCCGTTATAAATAATCTCGGCGTATTTAGGCATGAGGCTATCTTTGAGATGCGCAACTTCACGATCAAGCGTAATAGATTCAATGGCACGGTGCGCTTTCAGCATAATTGTGCCTCCCGGTGTTTCATAACAACCGCGAGACTTCATTCCTACGTATCGGTTCTCGACAATATCTAATCGACCAATACCGTTTGCACCACCAATCTTATTAAGCTTTTCAAGCACAGTTGCTGGAGACAAACGCTCGCCATCGATAGCAACGATGTCGCCATTTTCATAAGTTAATTCAAGATAAGTAGGAGAGTCTGGTGCTTCTTGAGGAGAAACTGACCAACGCCACATGTCGCTTTCAGCTTCCGCCCACGGATCTTCCAAAATGCCACCTTCATAAGAAATATGAAGTAAGTTGGCGTCCATCGAATACGGAGATTTTTTCTTACTGCTTGAGAAATCCACTGGAATATTGTGGTCTTCGCAATAAGCCATCAATTTTTCGCGGGAATTTAGATCCCACTCTCGCCAAGGGGCGATTACTTTAACACCTGGCTTTAACGCGTAGGCGCCCAATTCAAATCGGACTTGATCGTTACCTTTACCTGTCGCACCGTGAGCTACTGCATCTGCACCCGTCTCATTCGCAATTTCAATCATGCGCTTGGTGATTAAAGGACGAGCAATCGAAGTCCCTAGTAAGTATTCGCCTTCGTAAACGGTGTTTGCACGAAACATAGGGAAAACGAAGTCGCGAACAAACTCTTCGCGCAGATCGTCGATGTAGATCTCTTTGATACCCAATGCCTGAGCTTTGGCACGGGCAGGTTCTACCTCTTCGCCTTGGCCAATGTCCGCTGTGAAAGTAACAACTTCACAGTCATAAGTTTCTTGTAACCACTTAGCAATTACGGAAGTATCTAAACCACCTGAGTATGCTAAAACCACTTTTTTCACGTTAGACATGGGCGCTCCTGAGACGTAACGATTAGAACCCGATATTTTAGGCGGCGCGCATTGTAGCGATTATTCCGATAAATTCCCAGTATTTATGATGATATAAGCTCGATAAAGGCTGAAAAGTTAACTCTTAATTCGCTCTGTGCGAATTTATATTCAACGACTATATTCGATTTATTTAAAATACCGGTGCATTATATCGCCGACGATCTAAAGCAATAGGTTTGAAATCAAATTTCAAGTATCTATTCAATCATGTTTGAACAACAGATTTAAATAAAATATTTTCATCGCAAATCATCCATGCAACAAAAATCTATTCGTCAAAATATTCTCAACAATCGACCACGTAAAGCCAGAGCAAACCCTGAAGGTTTAATCAAATTCATCGAGATCTCTAAAGCGGCGAAAGTACCCAAAACAACAATACGTTGTGCCGCGGTGCTCCGTTACGCCAAACAAAATTAGATTAAATACTGCAATTTTTAAATGCGCATTTAGTTTGAATTTGCCTATCTTAAATGATGATAATTTTACGCAATGATAGTTTTTGCTGAGATTGTTTCGTTATAGATTTGAGACAGTAATGTGATTCGGGTTTTGAACGCTGATATCTTAATTATTTCTGAAACTAACGATATCGAACAAAACGACAAGAGAATTAATCTGCCACGAAAAATTCGCTTTAAAAAACGTATTAATGTTTTAAAAACTAGTTGCCCTCGCCTTCTTGAGAATCATTTTTGTTTTCAACACTCGTTTCTTCGGGTGCAATGATTTCAGGCAACGGATCTTTACTTAAACGAACGGTAACACGTCGATTTTTCGCTCGCCCTTGTGACGTTCTATTGGACGCAATGGGGTATCGTTCCCCGTGCCAACGCACCAATATTTGTTCGTCACTTACACCGCCATCGACCAATATTTTTTTTACAGATTCTGCTCTTTGCTTGGAAATATCTAAATTTTCCGCCCGAGTACCAATACTGTCTGTGTGGCCATCAATATAAAAAGACTGCACACCCGTTGGTGCAGTGACAAAAGTTAAAATATCTTCCAACTTCTGCAATTGCTTTGCTTCTAAACGATCTTCTCCGTCTGGGTATTGAAGTGAAATACGTTCAACTTGAGAGAAGTTAACAGGCAATAATTGCGCGAGACATTCGACGTATTGATCATACGCCCCACGAAAATTCACGTTCGAAACGCCGACGGTGATTCGCTGCTGTCCGGCAAACCATGAGCGCCGCATAAATTCAACTTGACGGCCGTTATATAACTCATGCATCAGTTGATACGTCAGAGAATCATCGAGAGAAATCGGGCTTTTTCCTCCTTTAACATCTACGTAACCCAAGCGCCGAATCTCTCCTCCCGGTTTCCAAAAAGGAGGGACCGTAGTCAACGCTGCCTTGCCCTCTTTCATCCTAGGCGTTTCACTGAGAAGCAAAAATGTAGGGCTTTCACCAGCGTAATGGTAAAAACTGGCTCTACCAAAGTCAGGAATGGCTTGCTCCATTTGGCACTCATAAATTGAGGTGCTTACCAACCATTCGGTGCGCTCAAGCCGACTTTGATAGGTAACGGCGTTCAAAGGAATACTGACCAACAACAGTAAACCGGCAAGTGTCCACGAACACACGCAGGAACAGTAGGAGGCCAATTGAGAACGAAGTAATCCCATGTCGATCAACGTCATACAAGAACATCATTGAAGTATTGACGTTATCGGCCGATTCACAAATGGCTGTAGCAGCCTTGGCCGAACACCAAAGACCAAGCTAAAACGCGCTGTGAGTAGGCATCACTCGAATTTAGAGCTATCCAAATGAGGATTAGCCGTCAAATCACTGGCTTTCGTGTTAAAATAAGCAAGTTTTAACAGGTAAAAGTACAATAAATCCCATGATTGATAAGATAACCATTACCCGTCCTGATGATTGGCACATTCATTTGCGAGATGGAGAAGCCCTCAAGCAAACCACTTCTGATGCGGCAAAAACCTTCGCAAGAGCCATAGTTATGCCCAACTTAGTGCCTCCGGTCACTAACGCTGAACAAGCTATGTCTTACAAGCAAAGAATCGCCGATTGTATTCCTGCGGGGCATAACTTCGAACCCCTCATGGTGTTGTACCTTACCGATCAAACCACCGCACAAGATATTATTGACGCCAAAAAACACGGGGTTGTTGCCTGTAAGCTCTATCCAGCTGGCGCAACAACGAACTCCGCATCCGGTGTTACTAACATCGATAACATTCGCGCTGTACTCGACGAAATGCAAAAACAAGGCGTTCTGTTGCTAGTGCACGGTGAAGTCACCGACGCCGAGATTGATATTTTCGATCGAGAGAAAATATTCATTGATCGCATCTTATCGAAAGTGACAAACGATTTTCCTCAATTGAAAATCGTTCTGGAACACATCACAACAAAAGACGCAGTAGAATTTGTAACACAAGCAGATGACCATGTTGCTGCCACTATTACTGCCCATCACTTGTTATTTAACCGCAACCACCTTTTGGTCGGTGGAATCAAACCTCACTACTACTGCTTGCCAGTATTAAAAAGAAATATCCACCAAACTGCGTTATTAGAAGCTGCCACCAGCGGAAACAAAAAGTTCTTCTTGGGAACAGACTCTGCTCCGCACACACAATCTGCAAAAGAAAACTCGTGCGGTTGCGCCGGCTGTTACACCGCCTATCACGCACTTGAGCTCTACGCAGAAGCGTTTGATTCGGTATCGGCATTGGATAAACTCGAAGCATTCTCAAGCTTTTTTGGCCCAGATTTCTACGGATTGCCACGCAACACTGGAACCATCACACTCAAGAAAGAAAGCTGGACAATTCCAGATAAGCTACCCTTAACACGTGATACATCCGTTATTCCATTAAAGGCTGGTGAAAGCATACAATGGCGAATGAGTGCCGATTGATTCAATCCGCACAGATAACACCAAACCCTCTCAATTGATAATTACTCTGGCTTTACAGTTAAGGACATTCTGTGACTGAGTCACAAGCAGTAGAAAACAGCAACAAACTTACACTTAAAAACCGGTTTCGAGGATTTTTGCCCGTCGTGGTCGATGTTGAAACCGGCGGCTTTAACTCTGCTAAAGATGCACTTCTCGAAATTGCAGCGGTCCCGATTCGAATGGACGAAGAAACCGGACTTTTAGCACCTGGAGAAACTGCACAGTTCTATATTGAGCCATTCGATGGTGCCAATATCGAACAGTCAGCGCTGGATTTTACCGGTATCGATTTAGACGATCCGAATCGATTATCAGAACCAGAATCCATGGCTATTCCAGAGTTGTTTAAAGTGGTGCGCAAAGCCGTTAAGGAAAGTGAATGCACGCGGGCAGTTATTGTCGGTCACAACGCTCATTTTGATTTGGGCTTTGTCAACGCTGCTGCAGACCGAAACGATATAAAACGCAATCCGTTTCATCCGTTTTCATGTTTTGATACCGCAACCTTAGCAGGTCTCGCTTTCGGTCAAACCGTGTTGGCGAAAGCTTGCCAAACAGCGGGTATTGATTTCTGTAATCGCTCTGCACATTCAGCAGCCTACGATGCCGAAAAAACGGCGGAGTTGTTCTGTATAATTGTTAACCGTTGGCAGGAATTGGGTGGCTGGCCACTTGCAGAAACCGATTCTGAGGAAGAAGAATAGAAGAAAAAATACAATAAAGAAGAAAGAGAGAAACACAAAAAACCCGGCGAATGCCGGGTTTTTTATGAGCAATGCAAAAACTAATTTACAGTTTGCTGCTGTGCTCAGATAGGTAAGAAGCAACACCTTCTGGGCTGTCTTTCATACCTGCATCACCTTCTTTCCAACCAGCAGGACATACTTCACCGTGCTCTTGGTGGAACGCAAGTGCGTCAACCATACGTAGCATTTCGTCAACGTTACGGCCTAGTGGCAAATCGTTAACTACTTGGTGACGAACAGTACCTTCTTCGTCGATTAGGAAAGAACCACGGAAAGCAACGCCACCTTCAGATTCAACGTCGTATGCTTTACAGATAGCGTGATCGATGTCAGCAACCAAAGTGTACTCAACTTCGCCGATACCGCCGTTTTCTACTGGGGTGTTACGCCATGCGTTGTGAGTCCAGTGACTGTCGATAGAAACACCAATTACTTCAACGCCACGCTTTTGGAACTCAGCCATGCGGCTGTTGTGAGCAAGAAGCTCAGAAGGACAAACGAAAGTAAAGTCTAGTGGGTAGAAGAAAACAACTGCTTTTTTACCCTTGATAGTTGCAGAAAGGCTGAAATCATCAACAATTTCGCCAGTACCTAATACAGCTGCTGCAGTGAAATCTGGAGCGGGTTTGCCTACTAAGACGCCCATGAGAAATCTCCCTTGGTCAAATTCTTGCGTGAATGAAAATACATAACAGAGCATGCTAAACAGCATCACTCTTTAATTCTGGCTCTCTAAAGTTAAGCCTGAGCCACAGCTGACCAGAAGATTTTAATAACATCTGAGTCAACTAATAGCAGGTGACTATCATACACCTCAGACGCAGTCAGTCCTATAGATTTTTTATATAGTAATTATAGCCTGAAACTTGAAAAAATAGCTTTATAAATCAATGGCTTACAAAATAAAACCGGAAAAAACTGAATATTATCACAAATATAAAAAATTATTTACACGCCACATATGTCAAATAAGTGAATCTACGTTAATAAAAATCATTTTTATTAATTATTGACAATAATTCTCGTTTAACTACAATATTCATTATCAACTTGGGCAAGGCATAAAATTGCTAAATTTCAAGTAAAGCATGCCATTAACACCCAAAAAGCATTAAAGAAATACTGAATTATCAAAAACACTGAATCATCAAGGTTGAAAGAGTACCCGCGAGATAGGTAGAGAATCAGGTAATGTATATTTGTATTTGTAAAGGAATAACAGACTCTCAAATACGTGAAGCAGTATGCTCTGGAGCTTCAAGTTTACGTAGCGTTCGCCAACAGCTTGGCGCAATGACTCAATGTGGTAAGTGTGCCGCTCAAACTCGTCAGCTAGTTAACGAGACCATTTCAGAAATCAGCAACGCTGATGCCGGTGCAAATTACTACAGCGTCGCTTGAATACTTTAAATAAGTCGCCCGAACCCTTTGAATAAAGGGTCATCTAAAATAAGGGGTCATCTGAAAAGTCTCTTAAGTAAAACGTCACCTCGCAACACACTGACTGATCCTACAGATTTCTCCAGCCTCCATAATGTCTTCGCGAGGCTCTAATTCTCTCCAACAATACCCCTCACAATCTGAATAAAAATTGCACAGCCAATCATTTTTCCCAGTCTCCAATTACAAATAATCCACAAGTAATCACGAATGCAAAAGTCACCATTCACCGTAAAAGTTGAACGCCATCAAAACTCATACACAGTTATAAGCAAAAAACTCAAATAACAATCGTCGCCCATAATATTTTGTTTATTAAGAAGATTCGCCATAGAGCTCGACCAAAATACAAAGACTGACTAACGTAAATTAAATCACTGGAAATCTAAATCGTTCTTACTCAAAAAAGAGACAGCTCATTTGTCATTATGAGTTTATGAATCTCTTGCTAGACCATAAATTTTTTAGGCCTATATAAAGTCAGGTAAAATTGTGACTATCACTTCGATAGAGCAACATTTGAAAACGACTTTTTAATAACTTTTATTAACATAAAATATTTTTTATATCCTACAAATTACACTTCGATTAGAAAAAATTCCCTCTGATTCTGCCCCGCACAACCGGCCATTAATCTAAAAACCTGAGCAGAAACAAATAATTAACGGCTAATCACGCTACCAACATTCAATTAAAATAAACACGTAAAAGAGATTGAGAAAAATTATAATTTAGATTTATTTTCCAATAGAAATCAATAACTTAGGTTGACACTCAGATTTTTTGAGACCAAACTACACGACATTAATCAAAAACATCGGAAATAATCACTCCGAATAAAGCCGTGTGAGGAGAGTTAAAATGAAAGGTGATCCCAAGGTAATCGAGTATTTGAACAAAGCGCTCTACAACGAGCTAATTGCGATCAATCAATACTTCTTGCACTCTAGAATGTACAAAGACTGGGGCTTAAAAGCCTTAGCTAAAAAAGAATACGAAGAATCCATCGACGAAATGCAACACGCCGATAAAATCATTGATCGTATTCTTTTCCTGGAAGGCATCCCTAACCTTCAAGATCTAGGCAAGTTGATGATTGGTGAAAATACTCAAGAAATGCTTGAGTGCGATCTGAAATTGGAATTGATTGCTATTCCTGATCTCAGAGAAGCTATTGCTTACTGTGAATCAGTGAAAGACTACGTATCTCGCGATTTATTCAATGAAATTTTAGAAGATGAAGAAGAACACGTTGATTGGTTAGAAACTCAACTTGAGTTGATCAACAAAGTCGGAATTCAAAATTACCTGCAATCAGCAATGGAAGGTGAAAATTCCTAACGTTTGGACCTTTCAATAAAAAAGCCGCTTATGCGGCTTTTTTTATTGTCTACAAAATAATACAGGTTATTTCTAGCAGAGAATTATTCCCCTGACTTAGTCACATGAACATCCATTTGCGGAAATGGAATTTCGATTCCCAGCTCATCAAATCTCACTTTAACCGCTTCGGTTAAATCGAAATACACACCCCAATAATCGGAAGCCTTAACCCAAGGGCGTAACACAAAGTTAACAGAAGAATCAGCCAACTCAGAAACCGCAATCATCGTTTCTTTGTCTGTTAAAATTCTAGAATCGGCAGCGACAAGCTCTGCAAGTACTTCCTTGACTTGCTTAATATCGGAGCCATAACCTACACCCACGACCAAATCCACACGACGTTCATCTTGGGTAGAAAAGTTCGTGATATTGCCACCGGTAATATTGGAGTTAGGAACGATGATGGTTTTATTATCAGGCGTTAATAATATTGTCGCAAAAATTCCAATTTCAGAAATAGTACCCATTGCTCCGCCAGCTTCAACAAAGTCACCGGTTTTGCAAGGCTTAAACAAGATGATCATCACCCCTGCTGCGAAATTTGATAAGGAACCTTGCAGAGCAAGACCAACGGCCAAACCAGCCGCACCGAGCACAGCAATTAAAGATGCGGTTTGAATACCGACTTGACTCAACGCCGCAATAATTACGAATGCGAGAATCAAATAATAAATAATATTGGTAATAAAGTTATTGAGGGTCACATCCACTGACTTTTTAGCCATTGAACCTTCAATAAACTTGGAAATTGTTTTTGCCAACCATTTACCGACAAAAAAGATGACAAGAGCCAGAATGATTTTAATTCCATACGCAGAAATTAAAACAGGAATCTGAGCTATGTATTGTTCAACATTCATAGTGAATATACCCCAATGGAGTTTGAAAAAATCCACGCAATTACGCAGAAAGGTTAACTTGATAGTTATTAATAGATAAATAAGATACTGAAAGTAACGCCTAAGAACATGCTACCTAATAGCGTCGAATCTAATTGGCATTAGGCAATACAAGTAAATCAATAAAAACTGAGAACACAGCGAATTAAGAATACCATCTATCAGACAAAATAGTATGGCTACAGCAATAATTTTTAATTGAACGACCTTTTAAAAGGTCGTTCAATATTACCGGACAATATTATTTTTCAGCGCGAGTTTTAACAGTCGCTTTAACCACCGCAACAACACGTCGGTTAGTTGCACGATTTTCTGCGGTGTTATTAGAAACAACTGGCTTTTCTTCTCCGTAACCAACAGAAGATACGCGATTGCCACTGACTCTGAACTCTTGAATTAATACGTCAGCTACAGCTTTAGCACGGCGCTCAGATAATTGTTGATTGTAAGCAGCTGCACCACGGTCATCGGTATGCCCTTCGATCACTACGTTTGTGCCCGCGTATTCGCGCATAAACTTAGCAACGGATTCAATTTCTGGGTACGCCGATTGTGGCACTTCAGCAGAATTATTTGCGAATCGAACATTCAACTGAACTTCTTTATCTTCGGTTAATTCAATGTAGCAACCGCGAGAATCAACCTTTGCGTTCAACGCTGAGTCTGGGCAAGAATCTTTATAATCCGCGACGCCATCTTTATCGCTATCTAAAGGACAGCCGTTGGAATCTACACGAACACCATTAGGTGTATTTGGGCACTGATCACGACTGTCGATCACACCATCGTTGTCAGCGTCAGCTGGACCTGCGACAACAGCTGGTTCAACAGGCTTAGATTTTTTTACTGGCGCAGAACTCTCGGTAGCACCGAGCAAAAACGAAAGGCCAAGTGTAAACGCAACATCGAAAGTACTTTCTTCAATTCCGTGGATCAAACGAAGATCAGGACGCAAAGACGCGACTTTAGATAGCTGATATTTAGCACCGCCACCAAAATTGAAAATTGTGTCGTTGTCATCAACACTAAAACGCGTTGCCTCGTAATCGATATCACCGATACCACCGGCTAGATAAGGCTGCCATTTACCCGAACGGCTGAAATGATACAAACCGTCTAAGCGGTACTGCTCAACGTCAATGTCACCGATAAGTGAATTGTCAGATTCGCTATCAGCATTTAAGTATACTAATTCAACCGCCCACGGATTATCGAACTGATAACCTAAAGCCAAAGAAAAGAGCGTGTCGTCGTCAATGTTTGAGTCACTGTCAAAAAAGTAGTACCCAACCCCAGGGGTTACTGTAAATCCAGGTTCATAATCGTCTGCAAATGCAGTAACCGCAGCGGCAGACATTGTTGAGGCTAAAGTAGCCGTCATAATATTTTTTACAATATTTTTCATTCTCAAGAATCACTCCTGACCAAGTGTGTAATATTTAAACTTATTATCTGAATATAGTGGTACCGCACCCAATTAATTCATGCCTACTTCGACATTTTTGCGTAACTCAGCGGATCAGATTGAATCTAAATACTAATTTATCAAAGTTAATTTAATAAAACTGACCTTAGATCAAAGATAAAAAGTAATTTAATTCTCTGCTATTTGGCGCTTGATGTCACTGTTGCCAGTCGATAAATGTGTAAAACCGAGTAAAACAGTAAATAATTGAACACAGATTAGAAAACGCAATTTAAGCATTACACTAGAAATTGCAAATTTATTTAGGAATAAAAAAAAGTTTTAATAGTGTAGTAATCTCTGATTAATCGTCCAATAGTGTGTCATCTTGATAAGCAGGTAATACCACAATAAAACAACTGCCTTTACCAAATTCACTTTCAACACGCACGCTACCACCGTGCTTACGGGCAACAATTTCGACAAAGTGCAATCCTAAACCAGCACCACTAACATTTGTTTGTCCAGCTACACGTTTAAAACGCTGGAAAATATTAGGTAGATCTTCAGGTTTAATTCCATGTCCCTGGTCCTTAACCTTGATAACCAAGTTAGAACCCTCGACCTCAGCAAAAACTTGAACAAGAGTATCACTTGAACTGTATTTGATCGCATTAGTCAGCAAATTAATGAGCAGTCGTTCTAATAATTCACCATCACCTTCCACCCACATATCGTCCATCGTTCGAGAAATATCGATTTTAATTTTCTTTTGCGATGCCGGATGGCGAACCATTAATAATGCGTTATCAATCACAGAGTGAATATCGCACAGATCAAATTTCGATTGGCCTGCAATTTCAGCGCGAGCCAACTGCAAGAAACTTTCAGCAAAGGATAAATTTTTTCGAGCATAAGCTTCGATATCAGACAACATCGAATGGACTTCGCTTTTTTCAACGACGTCATCTCGATTAAGTTTGGTATTTCGATACTGCTCAATAAGTGCCAAAATTGAAACAACGGGTGAACGCAAATCGTGAGATAAAAAGTGCAACGCTTCCGTACGAGCACGTTCACTTTCTTTTACCATCGTGATATCGGTAAAACTGAATAACAATGTATCGGTGTATTTTGATTGCCAATTGAGTGCGACTAACTGACAAAGATACTCTTTCTCCGTGTTTGCCAGTTTCGCTTCAACAGATATATCTGTCTGCTCAAGAATGGCTGTTTGAATTAAATGCAGCCAATTACCGTCAATTTGAAAGTCATTGAGGAACTCCAATAAGTGAAGGGGTTTATCTTCTACCAAATCAAAGCTGGAGCGAGCGGTATCGTTTATTAAAATAGCTTCACCAAAAATATTGGTAACAACAATGGCCCCACGAATATTTTCCAAACACTGACGAGTAAACTTACGATTAATTTCTGCTTCTTGGGTGGCTTTACGAAGACTTTGTATCGTCGCTGTTACCAATTCCGCCGGTTTTTTCTCAGGCTTTTCAACGACGTTGGCATTCAAATCAATAGCACTGCGCCAAAGCTGCGAGTACTTAGTATCCATATCGGAAGATTCATCCCAAGAGATGCTGACTCGATTAAAGTTATCCGAGCTAACCACATCGATCGGCTTCATATGATTAAACGACTTACTACCATCAGAACTGCCGTCTGAAATTTGCCATTGACTTAAACCAACAATTTTCGCAACAAAGGTTAATCGCTCCGCTAGTTTGGTATCGATTTGTTGGTTGCTGGATTCTGCTTCCTGCTGGGCTCTGTATAACTCACGGCGCAAAAATCGAATCGCCTGCTCCAACCGTCGCCAACTCCAAATTGGATAGAACAGCAATAACGGAATAATTACCGCTAAGGGAGCAAACCATAACCGCGCGTAGAGTATAAAAATTGCCGATAACAAGGTGATGGATAATACGTATACCGAGGTTAGGATAAAATATTGTCTGGGTGTTGCGTAGGCACCGCTGAGAATTAACACAAAAACAATAATGCAAGAAAAAATCCAGTGTAAGTGCACATCTACTGGAATAATCGTCGTTTTATGTAGTAATGACTTATAAATATTTGCATTGAATTCAACGCCGTCCATGGTTCCAAACGGCGTCGCTATCAAATCCCCCATTCCCTGCGCTGTCGCACCTATAAGCACTACTTTATCTGATAAGGTTCGAAGCGGAATACGGTCATGAATAACATCTGTATAAGACACCGATTCAACTTGCGGTGGCGGCCCCGCTAACGGAATTAAGTTGAAGTAATCGCGACTGATAGCGAATGAAGAATTGGTGATGGATTCATTCGGACGCAACCCTGGAATTTCATAGTCCTCGTCGGGATAAACAAGGTTCAGCAGAGAAAGCATTAAATGCGGCCAATAAGCTTCTCCCAATCCTTCTTTTAAAAATACAGCACGACAGACACCATCAACATCATATTCGACATGAACATGACCAAGGGCGGCGGCGGAACTGGCTAAAATGGGAGTTGGTAATACTTCGAGAATTTGCCCGCCCTGGTAGGTCTGCTCCATGTGAACGGATAAAACAACAGAACCAAAATTCGCAATGGCCTCAGAGAATATCTGATCGCTTTGCGGATCATAACGATCTGGATCAGGGAAAATAATATCAAACGCAACCGCTTGAGCGTCGGCCTCTCTTAATTTATCCAGCAACTGTGCGTGCACTCGGCGCGACCAGGGCCAGCGACCAATTTCCAATAGGCTTCGCTCATCAATGGCAACAATCAATAAATCTTTTGGCGGCTCGGAGGGAAAACGGGTAAGAACGGCATCATAAAAAGCTTGGTCAACCGAATAGCCCCATCTAGAAATGGAGATAGTTATCGCAAGCAATGCCATGACGAGCGCAAGAATAAAGCGCTCGACAAAAACCGAGGAAATGGCATTAAAGGGCAACAAAGAGCACCCAGAAAACCGACCATGTTAATAAGGCTTTTTTCGGTAAGCGATCAACTTTAATTTCTCGAGTCTGAGAGAATTCACTGTCGACGCCTTCCAGAGCAATAGCTTGAACTCGGTAATACAGACCCTTTTCGAACGACGGATCCCAAGGCAACACCAAGCTTGTCTCAGTTGTAGTGAATTCTTGGTAAATCACATCGAAATTATCGGAATTAGATACTTGTACAAAATAGCTGTCTGCCGCTTCGACCATCTGCCAATCAATTTCAACATCCAAATCGGGTTTCGATAATTTCGGCTTGGCAATCACCGCCGGAGAATCGAGCGGTTGCTCAATACAGATTCTTTTATAAGCCACTAAACCCTGAACACCATCGGCATCGACGCCACGCACGGCAAAGCGTACGCAATCGTCGTTAAAGTCGGTTACATCTAAAGAAAATTCAGCGCTCGATAAAAAATAGCTGTTGATTAACTCAGCCTGCTCATTGTCTTTCAACGAATCCAATCGATATTGCTCAGCTCCGTCGACGGGCTGCCACGTTAATTCGATCGGTCCTGGTTGAATCTCCTTCACAGCCGCGGCAAATTCCGGCGCTGACAATAACGGTTTAGGTTGCTCAGGTGGCAAACCTTCAGCGGTTTTTACTGAAAAGCCCTCTTCGACATCAACCGTAGATTGTTGAGCATCAACACCCACGGTGCCTTCTAGCACCTCGGTAATGGAAACTCCGGAGTTTTCATTTTTACCGGCAGTTAGGCGATATTCAGTACCGCGAACCGCTGCAATTGCCGACGGCGTTCGAATTTGGAAACGACTTTTTGGTCTGCGCTCAGGCACTCGGGCGTTAACAGCCCCGGTATTCAAATGAAGCTGGGAGGTAAATGCCTGGTCTTGTTGAGTAGTAGAAATGGAATCGAGAAGTAATTCGGAATTAGGCTCCATTTGAATCAGAGCACCGTCTTCGAAAATAAGCGTAGCGAAGCTTTCTTCACCAGTTACCACAGTTGTTCCGATGGCTAATTTCTGTTGGAAGGTCGGTATCTCGCTGGAAGCGGGGTCTTGGTAAAATACGGTAACATCGCCTTTGTAGTAACTGAGCGTCACCGGGCGCGGGACTTCTTTTAGCCAGCTAATGGGAAATCGGATGATTAACCCCGGCGGCAACTGCCTTGGATACTCTACCGAATTGTACTCACCGAGCTTTAACCAACAATCGCGCCGAACAGTATACTGATTACAGAGATTCCACAAATTATCTCCGGGGCGCACACTGTATAGCCAATCGCTCTCGGAGTGAGCCGGGCGGGCCACTAAATTAAGCAGTAACAAAAAGAAAACCAAATATAAACGCACAAACGCCCCCAGGCAGGTCAGGAATATTTTCTTACGGATACTCTATGATAGAGGCAATAAAATAGTTCTAGAGCCCCAACTAACTGTTGGCACCGTATATAAACAACATATTAAAGAAATTTAGGCTGAATAGATAACAAAACAAGCACGGCAATCTACGACCGTAGAATTGCTCAGCCCCCAATACAAAGTCATAGTGTTTCTAACTGATCAGGAATCGTCCTTTGAATTAATTATAAATTCGGAAATTATTATATCAATTTTGAGTGTTAAATTTGTTCGATCCAATTTTGGCTAAACGAAATTTACATTTTAGTCACACAAATAAAATATTGTCGGAAGTGTCTTAATAGTAAGAAAAATTAAACTTATTAGGAAAAATAACGCTTGGAGAGGATAAATAAGGGGGAAGTTGTTACGCCTAATACCCATCAATAGTGAATAGGCACTAACACAAGGTTAATGACGAAATAATTTTTATTTACAAAAGCTCTAACTCGTTGACTCGTTGTCAGCAATTATTTTGTCTAATCAGTCAAAATAATAAGACAAAATAATTGCCTAACTAACTACTCAATTCTTAGTCTTCAACTTTTTCGAGACGGTAGCCGTGCTGATATACAGTTTTTATACAATAACCACACGTTGGCTCAATTTTGAGATTTCGTCTCATACGGCTGATGTGCATGTCTACGGTACGAGTATTTAATTCAGCGTCTACACCCCATACCTCTTTCAACAAGAATTCGCGGGAAAGTAACTTTCCTTGATTACGAATAACACAAATTGCCAATTGGTAATCTTTTCTCGTCATCTTCACTTCTTCACCATTAACCAGAACATTTTTATTGCTGGTATCAATGGTGACGTGTGCGAGTCGAATAAGTTGATCATCACCGCGGCTTAAACCCGCGCGACGGCCAATTGCTGCTACTCGAGCCAACATCTCTGCTTGGCGAGGAGGTTTAATCACGTAATCATCCGCTCCGGCTTTTAAAGCTTCCACAACATCTTCTTCACTGTCTCTTTGTGTTGAAAAAATCACAGGTAAGCTGTCGTTGTGGTTTTCTCGAATCCAGCGCAGCGCATCCAATCCGGTCGAATCGGGAAGTTGCCAATCTAGAATTGCAATATCAAGAGGTTGCTTTTGCATTAGTTGGATAAAATTGCTAACGCTTTCAGCATGAAAAACGTCGTACCCATCGTCAGTTAGCCATTGCGTCAATAACTGAGCTTGGGCGATATCATCTTCTAACAAGCCGATTTTCAAATCACGCCTCCCAGGTGTACTGGAGATATCTATCATAATAACTACTCAAAATACTTTAAAGAAAATCCGATTCCGTATAAAAACAATTCTTCTTATAGCCAGACGTTACAGGCTGGAAAAATCAGGATAAATTTTCGAGTTCCAACCGTTTTAATACTTCGAACTAAGAGAAACAAGAGAACAACCATCAATTTTTTGCTAATTTCCCAATTAAAATTTTTTAAAATCTCAATTGGTAAAGTAAGAAATTCAGCAATTTTTGCTTTGATTCATAGCAAGATAAAAAATCAAGCAATTTATCTTTATGGTTGTTAAACAAATCAGCCAATAACTAATAAATACTAAATACTAAATAGAATTTAGTCGCCTAATTTCCATTTTTTCACACACAGCGGCTTAACATTAAATTAACGCTTTTTAGTGAATTAATCTCAACAGAATTAAGCCAGATACTAACGAAACCCAGCGCGACTATTCACCTGTGACAATTTCTACGTCTAAGGTCGAATATCGCTATTTTCCATTCACGAGGTTACTTAGCCTACTGAGGACGCTCTATTTACTATCACCCACAATTCATTATTAATTTATAAAAATTTAGAACTAAGTTTGTCACTAATTATCAAACTGCCGCGAGATTAGCTTTTCATATATTTCGAAAGCACTGGATTATTGCTCGACGGAGAACACTAATTATTGTTGCGTATCGTTATTTGTATGAACAGAAACAATAAATAGCGGAAAAATCATATATTAGTCACCACTTATATATCAGTGAACCTTAATTAATCACTGAAGTGGTTAAGACTCGTGGCAACAACCAAGTCGTACCTTTTCACTTATGTATACGACTTAACACTCCAAATAATTCACTGACGAATAATATTGAAATAGATTTTTCTTACATTAACTCCAATGTTTTTGTCTCGCTGGGCCAAACTAGTACTTTAGTGCCAAAAGGATTGTTTATATCCACCTTAACTTTCTTTTTTGGGATAATAATTAATTTAGGGGCATAGGCATGACGAAAACATCGTTTTACTGCCATGAACCTCACACAGTCATTAAATTCTTCTTGGACTTCAGACAAACCATCGCATCGAATACACACAACCACTCACTCATACTTTGAAACAGAACAAACACGCTTTTGGCATTTCCGCTATAAACAGAGACTCTTTCATCATCACTGATTCAATTATGAACACTCTGCCTAAATTTTGAGAGCGTGTTCCTGTTAACCGGTAAAATGAGTATTACAAATGGGATTTATCGGTATTGTGACTATTATTGAGAGTTCACTCCAGTCATCAAAATTTGATTTTACGATCGTTTACTTTTTAAACAAATCAAATTGTTTGATCTAACTTTCAATGTTTTAAAATTATTATTTGATAACAATTCTTATTAACTTTATCATCCAACTGTAATAAACAAACATTCTTAAAGCACCCCGCGTATTTTTATACCTAAATAAAGGAAACGAATGCAGACACGGTGTTGTACTGAGGAAACATATGAAAAATCAGATATTGGGTATTTCACTGGCAATAATGGGCACAACAGCGACCTCGGCCCAGGCCATTACTGAAAGAGATGTTGCTAATTCTTATGCAGACCTCGCACACGTTATCTATACCGACGCACTCTGGGCGGCACAACAGCTAAAATCCTCAATTACCAACCTCTTAGAAAACCCATCTGAAAAAACATTGGCAGATGCAAAAAACGCTTGGGTAATTTCTCGCATTCCTTACCAACAATCTGAAGCCTTTCGATTTTCTCACCCTGTAGTTGACGAAAAAGATTTACAATTAAATTCATGGCCATTAGATGAAGGGTTCATCGATTACGTCGACGATGACTACCAAGGCGAGCTAGGCAATACAGGGGCGACAGCCAATATTATTGCTGCTGACTCCCTAAAACTCGGGGCTAAAAATTACGATTTATCTAAACTCACGCCTTCTCTGCTATCAGAATTAAATGAATTTGGAGGTTCAGAGGCAAACGTGGCCACCGGTTACCATGCCATTGAGTTTTTATTGTGGGGGCAAGATCTTAACGGCACTGAATCGGGTGCTGGCAATCGCCCGTTCACAGATTTCGCAACCGGTGAACAGTGTACTAACGGCAATTGTGATCGCAGAAGAGATTATCTTGTCGCTGCAACAGACCTGTTAATTTCAGACGTCAGCTATATTGTTGACCAGTGGCAACCAGATACAAGCGATAATTACCGAGCCGAACTACTGGCGTTGGACGAAAAAGAAATTCTCACTCGTATGCTATTTGCAATGGGTTCACTGGCATTTGGCGAATTAGCGGGTGAGCGAATGAAAGTTGCGTTAGAGGCCAATTCCCCCGAAGACGAAAACGATTGCTTTAGCGACAACACCCACAACGGTTACTTCGACAACGCCAAAAGCATTGCCAATGTCTATACCGGTGAATACCGCAAGCTCGATGGCACCTTGTTCTCGACCTATTCTCTGGCAGAGCTTATTGATCAAAAGAATCCTCAGCTCGCTCAGCAAATGCAGCATCAATTGTCTGAAACGCAAAAGGCATTTCAAACCATGGTCGATGCAGCAGAAAACTCTGAGTCACCGATGAAGTTTGACCAAATGATTGCTGAGGGTAACGATAAAGGCGCGCAGTTAATCAATACCGCTATTGAATCATTAGCTAAAGAAACCGAGTTAATTGAACAAATCGCGCAATCACTGGATATTAACAACTTAAACCCGTCTCTTGCACAAGAGTAATTAGCGGTTTATCCAGCACAGCCTTACTTTTCTAAATTCACAAACATCGAACGAAAAGTAAGGCTCATTGATTAACTCACGTTTAAAATTCGCTCACCTCTACTCACGCTCTCGAACACTTCAACGCTACCCTAGACTGGCTGCACGTTATTTTTAGCGATTCTCACGCAATAAACGCAATGAACCAACATTCAGTAAACACGCCACCAAGATGTTGTTAACATACGGCCTTAATCACCTTAAATAGACTGTAACCTGTTTTTTTGAGTTACCCTCAAACTCTGAGTATTTTCGCATCGTATAATGCTACTCATAATTCAGTACTGACCAACGCCACTGTGATCAATTTCCCGCAACGTGGTTTTTATTGCGATTTTCTGAAAGTAGATTCAATGCATTTTGGTCAGCCACCTAAAATTAGAGTTTCACTGACTGATGAAACCCAGCCACACAATGATATCGAGCAAGATAAAGATGATTATGCAACGTTACCGATGTATTCCCGTCAAGATAATTACGTTGGCCGCAGCAACCGCGTTACTTTCAAGCTGCCAAAATCCGCAATCGGAAAACTCAAGTCAGAAACAATTCCCTGTTGTGGAAGAACACAACATTATTACTGTGCCCGCGCAGCTCGGGGGTAATAATTCCGTCGAAAACACCACCACCAATGCTTTCTCACTACCTTCATCGGCAATGCCACTGAGTAAGCGCTTGGATTTCAGTGTAGGAAACAGTTTTTTTCGAAATGCCTGGGTGACGGCACCGGCTTCCACCACCGCGAGAGACGGACTCGGTCCATTCTTTAACACCAATGCTTGCCAAAGCTGCCACATTAAAGATGGCCGCGGACATTTGCCTGCCAGTCCAAACGATAACAACGTTTCTATGTTGGTAAGACTGAGCGTTGGCGCCAGTGACGATCCAAGGTTTTCTGTTAAAAATCACCCCACCTACGGCGAACAACTGCAAGACGCAGCGATTCCAGGAATGGAACCTGAGGCGCTTTTGCACTTTGAATACGAAACCCACGTCGAATATTTATCCGACGGCACGGCCATCGAGTTGAGAAAGCCGATTCCGATCATCAAAACCACCGTTTACGAGCCTTTAGATGATCGCTTAGAAACCTCCGTGCGCTTAGCTCCTCCCATGATTGGTTTGGGTTACTTACAAGCGCTAACCAACGAACAAATACTTGCCAATGCCGACCCTGAAGATAAAGACAAAAATGGCATCAGCGGTAAGGCCAACCAAGTTTGGGACAAAGACCAGCAAGCATCTACGTTGGGTCGGTTCGGTTGGAAAGCTGGCCAGCCGAATTTAAAACAACAAAATGCCTCGGCGTTCTCTGGTGATATGGGACTTACTTCTAATCTTGTCACTCACGACGACTGCACCGCTGCACAAACCCATTGCAACAACGCAGTAAATGGCGGTTCACCCGAAGTCAGCGACAATATTCTCAATAAAGTTACCTTTTACACCGCCAACCTTGCCGTGCCTAAACGCAGAAATTCTCAAGCGAGCGACGTTATAAATGGCAACAAGCATTTCCAACAGATCGGCTGTGCCGAATGTCATCAGCCGAAATGGGAAGTCGGTGAAGTCACCGACATGCCTTGGTTATCCAACCAAACCATATTCCCTTTTACAGATTTACTGCTGCACGATATGGGTGAAGGTTTGGCGGATCATCGAACGGAGTTTTTAGCCAATGGTCGAGAATGGCGGACACCGCCGCTTTGGGGAATTGGCTTAACTGAAAACGTAAACTCAGAATTTGGCTTTCTACACGATGGCCGCGCCAGAACATTAACCGAAGCAATTTTATGGCATGGCGGTGAAGCACAATTCAGCAAACAACAATTTACAACAATGAGCGAACAACAGCGGTCTGAATTGATTGCGTTCTTAAAAAGCCTATAAATCGTGATTGGCTTTATACAAATGAATTTTTAGACTGATCTTGGTGGTACAAACTTGATGAAAAAAGTATTTTCAGGTTGTTTAGTGTTATTAACAATGAGTGCCTGTAGTCCAACTGATTCCGTTAACCCTGAACAACAACTGCTTCAAGAGGTGAGCGAAAACTTTGTCGAAAAGTACTACTCCGAACTCAACACTCGCACTCAAACTATGGCGGGCTACGATTTCAATTGCTCCGAAGGTTTAACAAGTATCGATCGTACCGAACTGCAAACACAGTGGCGCAACGCAATGGTCGCCTGGCAAGGTGCTAAAATCACTCGCTTTGGGCCACTGACTGAGCAACGCCTCGATTGGGAATTTCAATTTTGGCCAGATAAGAAAAACCTCGCTGCCTCAAAAATTAAACCCTTGCTAAAAGACAGTACAACCAAAGAGTCACTGCAAAAAGCAAGCGTAGTTACGCACGGTTTAAGTGCTATGGAATATCTTTTATTTGATACAACACACATAAAAGAAGATCGCCGAGTTAATCATTGTCAGCTAATAAAAACTGTGTCTGAAAATATCGCAGACAATGCCGCAAAGTTAGAAAAACAGTGGTTGCTGTTTAAACCTGAATTTACCGGCAACGGTCAAGCGCCGGATACTTGGAATGCGGATGAATATATTGGCAGTGTTATCGATAGCGTCTTAGTCACGCTCGAAGAAATAGCCAACAGAAAGATCAACGCTCCGGCGGGTTTAGAGCAAGGTAAAATCAACCCCTACTTTTTAGAATCTTGGCGAAGTCAGCACTCATTGGAAAACATCCAAGCAAATTTACAGGCGATTCAAAACTTATTGCTCGACAGCGGACTCAAACCGTATTTGGCCGACAAAGGATTGGAGAGCTTAATGGCTCCGGGGATAACGGCATTAGAAAAAGCTCTGGAAGTATCAAACAATTTAAACAAACCTTTGTTTGATTCTCTTGATTCTCAAACGGAGCAGTTAAAGGAGCTATCCCAACAAATTAATCTCGTGAAAGCCGATATCCGCGACAAATGGGTTCCTGCGTTGAAACTTCCCATTGGTTTTAACGACAACGACGGGGATTAATTTCAGCAAACAAAGCGCACGCTGTGAATGCGCTTTGTTTTGATTTTGTTATTTAAATAAATATGAATTAGTTATTTCTAAAATACTTTGTTTATGAAAAGAACGTTCTGCACGTTATGGTTTTTAATCGGCACTATTCTATTAACGCCATTGGCCACAACAAAAGCTAAGGCAGAAACCGCCAGAGTTGCGGTTGCAGCGAATTTCACTACTGCCGCAAAAAACCTAGTGCAAGCGTTCGAAAACACTACCGATCACAAAATTAAATTAAGCTTTGGCTCCACCGGAAAAATCTACGCTCAAATTTCACACGGAGCCCCGTTTGATGCATTTCTTTCCGCAGATTCGGCGCGTCCTGCACAATTAATTCAGCAAGGCTTGGCTGAACCTTCAACTCAATTTACCTACGCCAAAGGCAGGCTTGCCCTGTACAGTCGTGTTCTGCCTATCACTGACGTTGATATCTCTGAGTTACTTCAGGGTTCAGACATAGAAAAAATCGCCATCGCCAATCCTAAAACCGCACCTTACGGTGTAGCTACAATTGAAGTATTAAATGCTTACCAAGTGCACGATGCCTTAAAAAACAAAATCGTCATGGGAGACAGCATTTCACAGACGTTTCAATTTACCTATTCAAAAAATGTGAGTGTGGGCTTTGTATCGGCGTCGCAGCTGATCGGTCGAACACAAGGTTACTCACAATTATTACCGGTAAACACTTACCAACCCATTCACCAAGACGCAGTTTTACTGACGCGAAGTCAGAACAATCCCGCTGCGCTAGCATTCCTAGAATTTTTAAAATCAGACACAGCCAAACACCTTATAAGAAGATTTGGCTACACTATTGATTAATTATTGACTCGACTCACGTGTGGGCAGTAAAAAAACTATCACATTAAGTACATATTTTAGACATTAAACCTTAATAAAAGTGTAATGCTATTCCATCTGTGATTTAATGCGCGGCCATTGAAATCGCAAAAAATTTTAGCTTTTTTTGCTCTACCCACACTTCACTTTCTAGGTTTCTTTGTATGAAATTCAGACGTGGAATTGCCGCTCTAGCAATGATCGGTGCTACCTTTTCCTCCACATACACACACGCTAGCGAACGATTACTCAACGACGTTTTAAATAGCCCAGAATGGTTCAGTATTACTGGCGAATCGCGTATTCGATTCGAACATTTAGACGAGCAATATCGTGCGGGACTCGAAGGCAGCGACCAAGGTTTATACCTTCGCACCAACCTGCTTGCCGAAGCCAAGTTTGATAACTTTTCCCTGGTTGGAGAACTGCTCGATTCACGACAACTGTTTGATATTGCCGATGAAGGCTCACCTCTGAGCACGAGTACCGTCAACCCTCTCGATGTGTTGCAAGCCTACGTCGAGGTTCCAACCGATAACTTCCTTCCAGGTAAAGGCTCAGTGAAAGTTGGCCGCTTTACCATGAATATCGGTAGCCGTCGTTTTGTCTCTCGCAACGGCACAAGAAACACCATCAACAGCTACGCCGGTATCGATTGGCAGTGGAAAGATTCCAGCAACAATACTTGGCGCGCGTTCTACACCTCACCGGTACAACGACGAGTCGATGGCGATCCATTAGACAACGAAGCTAAAACCGACCAAATTCAGGAAGAAGTGGATTTTTGGGGATTGTATTTTTCACCCAACAGCGGCCGCTTAAACTCAGAATGGTACGTTTTCGGTTTGGATGAAGACGACGATGTAAACCAGCCAACCGCAAACCGAGAGCTGTACACCGTCGGCGGTAGAATTTGGAAAAAGCCGGCCCCTAATCAATGGGACTACCAAATAGAATCAGCCTACCAATGGGGCGATTCGAACGCTTCACGCTCTTCCGATGTCGAGTTGGATAATTCCGCGTACTTTATTCACACCGAAATCGGCTACAGCTTTGACCATCCAAAATCGCCGCAATTGATTTTTCAATACGATTACGTGAGCGGTGATAAAGACGCTGACGACAACGACACCGAAAGCTTTGATACGCTCTTTGGCTCACGTCGTTTCGACTTCGGACCTACTGCTACCTTCGGCCCATTTGTGCGAAATAACCTAAGCACTCCGGGCGTACGTTTTAAATGGAAGCCATCAGACAATACCCGCGCGCACATTTTATTGCGCGGCTTTTGGTTAGCCAGTGACGAAGACGGATTGCGAGCGGCAGGAATCAGCAACGCAGAAGGTGAATCTGAAAACTACATCGGTACACAGCTAGCGGTGCGCTGGCGCTGGAATGCGATTCCAAACCGTTTGAAGTTTGACGTTTCCGCCGCCTATCTTGATGCGGGCGACTTATTAGAAAATGCTGGTCAAAACGACGCAACGTTTGTTTACACCGCCGCGACGTTCGTATTCTAGAAAGACAATTTCTTTATTTTCGACAAGAAAATAAAGATCAGGATACACCGCTATGACCTCGGCCCTATGGTCGAGGTTTTTTATGCCCGCCAACCACGGTTTATACCTTTCGCACTTGGTGCATGTGCTTGGTTCATATGATTGTCCCAAAACGTATTTTTTACCAACATTCTTTTTTGCCGTTCTTCCGATAAGGTTTTAACAGCAAAATAACGCATCTCACCGTAATTATTGCTCACCAAAAATTGATTGGTTTCGGCATTAAACACGACACCAGCGCATTCCTTAAAAGGAACCGCCCGAAGAAACGCTCGGTTTTTGTAATTCCAAAACGTCAGTGTATCGCCTTTTGGACAAGTTACAGCAACAGTCCCAGACGTCGAATCCAAAGCAACACTGGCCGTGTAGTGATTCATCGCTAACAATTCCAAATCTGGGGCCAGTATCGATTTCATGTTCAAAGTATCATGAATGTTATGAACAGCAACCAGAGGCACTAAATCGTCAGAACCGCCTTGGTACTGCAATCCGGTAAAAACAGTATCATCCGCAGCAACATCGAGATGGCGAATACTCAACAACGAATTATCCAACCGTTGCTGTTCGATAATCTCGCCAGTTTGGGTATTCATGTAAGACAGGTTCGAATCTAACCTCGATAAATTCAGTATTTTCGAGCCAGATTCCGGGTGAGTTTTTAATCCACCGTTAGCGATAGCAATGGTGTTTTTATCGGACAACCATTGCAGCTGATGAGGGCCAATGCCTCCTGAAGAGTAGCGCGCAACTACCGTGTAGGAATCCGTCTCGCGAACACTGATTATCCCTTTACCATTTTTATAGTCATTTTCTGTTGTGAAAAGATACTTTCCATCTTGAGAAAAAATACCGTGACCGTAAAAGTGATAACCATTGCCCGAGTGAATATCAAAGACTTTTTGTCCTTTTTGATAATCGATGACATAGGCTTCATTACCGGGGCTTCTCGCAAAGGCAATCAATTCCGATCGAATCGGGTGTGTCATTAAATGATGACCACGATTGTTCAGTGGTACTCGAAACCTCAACAACCCTTCTTCATCAACCCCGGCCAAATAGTGTTTGCCACTGGCATCAGACGCAGCGCTGAAATACATCGTTGTAGGAAGGCGATCTTCATTCTTTAAAACAGCAGCACCACCGCCAATAAAACCTGCAACACCTAATGTGCCTGCAGCTTGAAGAAATCGTCGTCGATTTAAGTTCTTTGCATCCATATCTGTGGGTCTAACCATTTATTTTTCGAGAAGCATCGCGCATCGAAGGTGCGACACTGACATTGGTATTTGACGAGGTTTGTGTATCTAATCCAACACTCAGTTTTTTGACGCCAACTCCTGAAAACCAACTGTTTGCCATTCGATCCCAAACAGCCAAAACGGAACCGAAGTTTTTATCAAAATGGCGAGGATCAGTGGAATGGTGAATTTGATGTTGCACCGGACTGATAAACCAGCGCTCAAATCGGCCATACGATAAAGCAACCGGCGAATGTCGTAAGTTTGCACCTAAGACATTAAATAAAAAGACAAACACATTCACCCCAAGCACCGTAAAACCCGATAATTTTCCAGCAAACAAATACAAAAACACACCAACAACACCGCTAAAAACCGTTAAAGATCGAAAATAGTAAAGTGCCATTTCCACCGGGTGCATTCGATACAACGTAATGGGAGTAAGTTGTTCCGCGCTGTGATGCACTTTATGGCATTGCCAAAGCACTGGAATTTTATGCATCAACCAGTGCAGTAAAAATCGGCTAAAGTCGCCAACGATAAAAAACACCAGCGTGAAAACACCGACAACTATCGGCGTCGGTAAATCCATCTGTGGAGCAGTGCCAAACACACCCAATAACCACTGATGAACGAACACCGCGCCGCTGGCATAACTAAATGCGTAAGGAATAATAAAAACAGCGCGAATAACACTGTTTGTGAACAACCAGAAGCCATCTAATGCGCTGGAACGTGTTAACCACAAGTTAGAAGAAATCAGAGGCTTAACAGCAAGGCGGATATTTCGACCGTTGGTAACGTACAAAAATATCAACGCGATAAGAATGCTTGAAAGCGAATACAGCCAATAAATTCGGCTGCTGGGATTAAACAGAAGTTCAAAAGGCTGCGACAAGCCAGAGATTATCGCTTCGAGCATCCACATTTACGTTATCCGATATCTATCACAACACAGGGCACAACCGGATTTATCCGCTGGTTGCTAGATTACAAAACTGGGGAAAAGACGATAACAAAAGAAGAAAGGATTTAAAGTTAATCTCAGCGTGAAACTGAGACTAACTGACAATAAGGCTTCTTATTCAGAACCTTCCGCAGCAGGAGCAGCCGCTTCAACCATTGGTTTTAGCTCGCCATTCTGATGCATTTCAGTGATGATGTCACAACCACCAACTAACTCGCCGTTCACCCACAATTGTGGAAATGTTGGCCAATTTGCATAAGTAGGAAGATTGGTGCGAATCTCTGGGTTGCTCAAAATATCAACGTAGGCAAAACGTTGACCGCATTCCATTAACGCTTGAGAAGCGCGCATTGAAAAACCACACTGTGGCGCGCTTGGGGAACCCTTCATGTACAAAATGATTGGGTTTTCTTCGATCTGAGACTTAATGGTCTCTATAATATCCACGGTCACTACTCCTCTCTAGAGGTAAATATGGCTCGTTACTGTACTGACACAGAACTGAAACAAACATTCTACAATTCGTATAGATAACAGGCCAATGGTGAAATTCAGTTTAGCTTATTATAAATATCAATAAGCCAGAATAAAATCCGACAATTTTACTCAGAATTGCAGTTTATCGGAAACGATTTTGCGAAGCAAAAGAATCACTGGCCTAACCTGTTAACGAATTTCTTACGAATTTGGTTCACCCCAACCACCGCCGCCGGGCGTTTCGATTCGAACACGATCGCCAGCTTTCACTTGCAGGCTTACTTTTGGCGCTAATAATTCACCATTGAGCCGGTTGCAACCGACCTTGCCCGCACTGCCACCATTGAGCCCCCAGGGTTGGTGTTGTCTGCGTTCAGTCAGCAGAGTTACCTGGGTATCCGACAAAAATTCAAACTCCCGAACAATGCCATCACCACCGTAAAACAGCCCTTCTCCGCCAGAATGTTTACGAATCGAATATTCGGTAATCTGAATAGGAAAATGACTCTCTAGGCTCTCGATAGGCGTGTTAAGTGTATTGGTCATGTGAGTTTGCACACAACTCAAACCGCTGCCATTGACGCTCGCCCCCATGCCTCCGCCAATGGTTTCGTAGTAATCCCAAGGGTGTTGCGAATCGTGTGAACCCATGGCGATATTATTCATCGAACCGTGACTGGCACTGGCCGCAAGGGTGACATCGGCCTGGGATAACGCCCCCAAAACCGCATCTACCACACGGGTGGAAGTCTCAACGTTACCGGCAGCCACCGCCGCGGGGTAATTTGCGTTCAACAAGCAGCCATCGGGCGCAATGATATCGATAACACTAAATGCGCCCGCGCAGGCAGGCGTATAATCCGGCAACAAACAGCGAAACGCATAGAACACACCAGCCGCCGTGACCGATAACGGACAATTCACATTGCCGGCAACCTGGGCGCTGGTTCCGGTAAAATCGGCAACGATGCCGTGTTTCGAGACCCGCAATTTACAGCGAATGGTAATTGGATCAGAGGTAATACCATCTCCGTCCATGACATCGGAAAACTCATACTCTCCCGGCGTAATTCGGCTCAATTCTGCTTGCGCCAATCGGCGACCGTAGGCATTTAGATCGTTTAGCTGAGCCAGATAACTTTCAACACCCGTTCTTGTCACCAACTCCGTCAACCGTGTTACGCCAGATTTGTTAGCGCCAACTTGAGCGAGATAATCACCTTTCGCTTCAAAACTGTGAGCCAGCTTTTCTAATAAAGACTCGTCTAGAACCGACTGATCAATAATCTTGGTGGGAGAAATAACGATTCCCTCTTCCTCTAAAGACGAGGAAATCGGCATGGAACCGGGTGAATCTGAACCGATATTCACGTGGTGTGCTCGGTTGGCGACAAAACCAATCAACGCGCCGTCATAAAACACAGGGGCAATGAGAGTAACGTCGGGTAAGTGAGTGCCGCCTAAAAAGGGATCATTGACGATAACCATGTCGCCGTCGTGCCAATCGAAGCGCTCAATAATGCCCGACATGGCATAAGCCATACTGCCTAAATGCACCGGAATATGCGCGGCCTGGGCGCATAGGTTGCCTTTGCTGTCGAAGATTGCGCAGGAGTAATCAAGGCGATCTTTAATGTTGGGTGAAAATGCCGCACGTTTGAGAACCGCCCCCATTTCGTCACATACGGCGGAAATTCGGCTGGAAAAAATCGCTAGGTCGATACTGCTCACACACGTTCCTCAGTGTCATACAACGAAAATAATTCGGCATTAGCCTTGTGCCCCTTTTATAACGGCAGACCTAAAGGCACTCAAGTGCCTGGCTGCAAATTTCACATGAAGTTTATACACGTGACATTTAAGACAACAACGCAGAAGAGCCGCCCCAATCAGAGACAGTTTTCTGGATTCTTCTAGGCGAGAACGGACTAAGACATCTCAAAATCAATGCCATTTGCGTGTTATACCATCGTCATGCTTTGCCATGAACGATGAATGAGATACCATCGCTCCTTTTTCGCGAATTCTCGTGCAAAAAACTGGGTTATTGGTCAACTACTGAGGATCAATACGATTAATTGGAGCCAACCTTACTGAGGTTTAAAACGCCATGGATCAAAGCGCATTAATGAATACCTACGGCCCAAGAGCAGTCAAGCTAGTAAAAGGCGACGGCTGCTACCTTTGGGACGATCAAGGTAAACGCTATTTAGACGCGCTCAGTGGCATAGCCGTTTGTGGATTAGGACATAATCACTCGGACGTCACTGCAGCGATTACTGAACAAGCAAATACTTTGCTTCACACATCAAATTTATTCGGTATTGAATCTCAGGAACGGCTTGGCCAACGTTTGCGCGAAATTTCTGGAATGGACAAAGTGTTCTTTTCCAACTCAGGTGCGGAAGCGAATGAAGCGGCCATCAAAATCGCCCGAAAATACGGCCACTCCAAAGGTATTGATGACCCAACCATCATAACGATGTCGGGAAGCTTTCACGGCCGCACAATGGCGACCTTGACGGCAACGGGCAACACCAAAGTAAAACAAGGCTTTGCGCCCTACTTGTCGGGATTTGTGCACGCCCCGTACAACGATGTTGAAGCGGTCGAAAAGCTGGTGGCGAGCAATGCAAATGTGGTGGCCATCCTGGTCGAACCAATCCAAGGCGAAGGCGGTATTAATATTCCCGCCAACGATTATCTCAGCCGCCTTAGAACATTGTGCGACCAAAATGGCCTATTGTTAATTCTAGACGAAATTCAGACAGGCAACGGCCGAACTGGAAAATACTTTGCGTATCAGTGGGACAATTTTCTACCCGATGTCGTCACTACCGCGAAAGGCTTAGGCAATGGCTTGCCAATTGGCGCTTGCCTAGCACGAGCCGAAGCCGCAGAAGTTCTACAACCGGGCAACCACGGATCAACCTTTGGCGGCAACCCATTCTGTACTCAAGTTGCCGATACCATTGTGAAATCCCTGACCGAAAACGGCCTTCTCGACAACGTCATTGCGTTGGGCAACCACTTTAAAACACGATTGGAAGACGCATTTCGCAACTCTGACAAAGTCAAAGAAATACGCGTAAAAGGACTGCTCGTTGGAATCGAACTTTCAGGTGCTTCTGCCGAAGTCGTTCCAAAGGCCCTTGAAAAAGGCTTAATTGTTAATGCAACCGCAGGAAATGTTGTTCGTTTGCTGCCGCCGTTAGTTATGAGCCAAGAGCAAGCTGATTTCACCATTGATACGTTGATTGAAATCATCAACGCGATGTAAGCACGATCAGTATTTAATAAAGAACAAAAGGATTCACAATACTTAGACACACATTTCTACCTAATTGTCAGGACATTCGACCAGTCTACCTCTTTGGTTGAAACCTCTTTCACCGGGCGAACTGCCCGGTGTCATCCGCTTCAGTCGACACTGCCTACCCGTGCAGTCATTGTGAAGCCTGCGTCAGGTGGAAAAAAGCCTAAGTTACTGTCCTTACTAGGCAACACCTGGGAATTAACTATGAAACACTTCCTAACCCTACTCGATCTGACCAGCGATGAATTAAATGCAATCCTTGATCGAGCGATTGAACTTAAAAACGAGTTAAAGCAACAAGGCCACAACAAAAAATCCATGGACGGCAAAGTTCTGGGCATGATTTTTGAAAAATCATCCACACGTACACGCGTCTCTTTTGAAGCTGGAACCGCTCAACTGGGCGGTCACGCAATTTTTCTATCGCCAAACGACACCCAAATGGGTCGCGGCGAACCCGTAGAAGATACCGCGCGCGTGATCTCCAGCATGGTCGACATTATTATGATTCGAACTTTCAACCATCTAATGTTGGAAGCCTTCGCGAAAAACTCCAGCGTGCCCGTTATCAACGCATTGACCGACGATTTCCACCCGTGTCAGTTGCTAGCCGACATGCAAACCTTTAGAGAGCATCGCGGCGACATTCAAGGCAAAACCGTCACCTGGGTGGGCGATGGCAATAACATGTGTCAGTCTTACATCAATGCCGCCAAACAATGGGACTTCAAGCTCAAGATAGCCTGCCCCGAAGGTTACGAACCCACTCGATCCCTGCTCGTTGACAACAGTGATCGGGTCGAAATCTACACCGATCCGGTAGAAGCCGTGTCTGGCTCATCGCTTGTGGTTACCGACACTTGGGCATCCATGGGCCAAGAGAGCGAAAAACGCGAACGTCAAAAAACCTTCGCCAACTACATGGTGACCGAAGAACTGATGGTTCAAGCCGAACCCGATGCGCTATTCATGCATTGTTTGCCTGCTTATCGCGGTTACGAAATCAGCGAAACCATGCTCGATGCGAAAAGCTCGGTGGTTTGGGACGAAGCAGAAAACCGTCTCCACGCTCAAAAAGCGTTGATGGAATTCTTACTCGCCCAGCAATAGTTTAGGAAAGCACCAGAAACCAAAGGAAAACGTTGTATGAGTTGCTTGAAACTGAATAACTTGGCGTGTGGCTACCCTCAGCACGGCACAAAAAACTCCGAGTTACTGGTTGTTAATCAACTCAATTTAACGTTAAACGACGGCGAAATTGCCTGCCTGCTCGGCCCCAGTGGCTGTGGTAAAACCACCGTGCTCAGAGCGATTGCGGGATTTCACGGACTCAATGCGGGAGAAATCTGGCTCTCAGACCATAAACTTGCTGATGTAAATTCAGCCGTTCCACCCGAGCGCCGCAGAATCGGCATGGTTTTTCAGGACTATGCCCTATTCCCGCATTTATCCGTAAAAGACAATGTCACCTTTGGTTTGCACAAACTGAGCAAATCTGAGCAAAACAGCATTTGCCACGAAATGCTGTCGCTGGTGAAACTTGAACATTTAGGGGATCGATTTCCTCACGAGCTTTCCGGCGGCCAACAACAGCGAGTAGCGCTTGCCAGAGCCCTTGCCGCCAAGCCATCGCTGTTACTGCTCGACGAACCCTTCTCCAATCTCGATGTCGATTTGCGCAGAACTCTCGCCTTAGAAGTTCGCAATATTTTAAAACAGCAAAACATCACCGCGATTATGGTCACCCACGACCAAGAAGAAGCCTTCGCCTTTGCCGATGTCATCGGTGTGATGAACGACGGTAAACTTCACCAGTGGGATACGCCCTACAATTTGTATCATCAACCCAACAGCCGATTTGTCGCCAGCTTTATTGGCCAAGGCGTGTTTCTGTCCGGTCGAATCAACAAGCAACACATTGAGACCGAGCTGGGCCATGTTGCGTGTGATGTATCCAACAGCGTTTCTGAAAATCCAGTTTCTGAAAATACAGAAACACATGTCGATGTTTTGGTACGCCCAGACGACATCATTCACGACCAAAGCAGTACCGTCACCGGAGAAGTGTGCGGAAAAATCTTTGCCGGCACCTCAACGCTGTACACCTTAAAACTGCCTTCCGGCACAGAATTACTCGCCAATTTTCCAAGCCATCTTGATTATTCCCTCGGCCAAGAAATTCCTTTGTCGGCAAACTTTCAGCACCTGATCAGCTACGCAAAAGAAACCGCCTAAATCTCTGCGCGCCATATCACGGTTTCAAAGCGCGCTTCCCCCGACTGAAGTTGCTCTCGCCAAAAACACTGCCGCCACGCTTGTCATTCATTACACATCTTATTTATCCATTTACGTACAATTACACCAATGCGATTGTTAATGATAATCACTATCATTATTATATTGGATAATTCTAAACTGAAACTTGCGACACCTTTCTGGAGGCACCCGAATTGCGCCGTCTTCTGCTCCTGCCCTACACCAGCTGTTTTATTTCCCTCACCGCACTCTTTCCTATATCAGCAACCGCTGATTCTAACGCCTCCACTAAAACACCGATTGAAGAAGTCGAAGTGATTGGCGTAAAACAGCGTTTAGAGCAAGCCGGTGCACTTCTCGATACCATTCAAAAAACCGAAGTGATCGGCGCCGATTCGATAGAAGCAAAACACGCGGCCAACTTAAGTGAGGCAATCGCTGAATCGCCCGGAGTTAGAGTCGCCAACGAGTGCTCCATTTGCGGCGTTAAGCGCATTATGCTCAACGGCCTAAAAGGCGAACACACCACTATTTTGACCGACGGCCTGCCCGTTCATACGCTTATTTCCGGTTACTACGCCGTCGACGCCGTTGCCACAACCGGGGTTGAACGCATCGAAGTGGCCCGTGGCGCCGGTGCCTCACTGACAACACCAGAAGCAATGGGCGGCACCGTCAATATCGTGACCAAAGAAGAATTTGAAAACTCCGGTGCGGTGGATGTTTCCGCCGGTGAAAACGGTTTTCGACAAATTGGTTTGTTGGCAACAGCCATCAGTGACGATCAAAAATCGCGAGTGACCTTAATTGGCCAGTTCGACACACGCGATCAATTCGACGGCGATAACAACGGGGTGAGTGAAAACCCTTTCCAAGAAAACCGCAGCTTTACCGTTAGACTCAGCCACGATCTAAGTTATCGAGACAATATCGTTGTACGCTACAGCAACGTCTACTCAGAATTATTTGGCGGCCCGGTTTTAGGCAAGAACGTGGGCAGTATCGGCCAAGCATTAGCCAGTTTCGCCAATGGCACCTCCCAGCAATTGTTCGTCAATAACGACGTCAACGAGCAGTTTATCGGACAACCCTACGAAACCGCCGAATGGGTTGAGACTCGCCGCGAAGAATTTTCCGTGCAGTGGTTACGAGAACTGAACGACTCATGGAATTTGCGATTGTCCGCCAGTTATTCCGAGCACGAACAAGATTCCTTCTACGAAGGTTTTGATTATTTCGGCGACGACGAACTGCAATTTTACGACGCGCGCCTAAATTACCTTGCCAGCGCGACGCATCAGTTTACGTTCGGTATCGACAGCAAAACAGACACACTGGAATCATCATCCATTGCCGGACAAGCGAGTCCAGATTACGTCGCCGACAGTTTCGACTACCAAACCCAAGGTTTGTATTTTCAAGACACCTGGACGCCAACAGATGCCATCGAATTGGCTTTCGCCATTCGTTTAGACAAAGTTGAGGCTGACTTTACCGATCCCGCACAACCAGGCACTGAAATTGACGAAACCATTGTCAGCCCACGCTTGGACGGCAGAATCTTTCACAATGAAAAATGGACCAGCCGACTTTCTGCCGGTAGAGGTTATCGTGCGCCTTTATCATTTTTCGAAACCGATCACGGTATTCTCGACGGCGACGCGGGTTTTGCCATCGATGTCGACAAACTGGAACGCTCCATTGCCGGCTCTTACGCATTGTCTTACGAGGGCGAAAAATTCGTTTCTACCGTATCACTTGCTTGGACCGAAGTTGAAAACCTGGCAGGTTTGAGTGAAACCGACAACGGCATTCCACTGCTAACGCAAATTGACGACAAGGGCGCCGTCACTTCCGCCGACATTGCGCTCAGTTATCCTCTGGCGGATAACTTCACGATTAATTTCATCATTGAAAGCTACAACTACGATGACAACTTCAAAGAAAGCTACACGATTGCTCCTATTGAAGAGCGCATAAACTTTGGCTTTGATTACGACTTTAGCGGTTGGGACTTGGTTGTTAACGCCAGCTGGGTTGGCAGTAGAGATCTCACCGATTACGGCTACGAAGGCACCGATGTTGCCGGCAGCGGCATCAACAAACCCACCAATGCCCCAAGCTATTGGACAATGGATTTTCGGATCGCAAAAAGTTTGAGTTCGAGCCTTAACTTTTACGCAGGCGCCAATAATTTGTTCGATTACAACCAAGCCGCAGATGAGTCATCACCGTTATTTTTTGATTCCGAAGGCAGTTACGACGTAACGTATATTTACGGGCCACTGCGAGGTCGCGAGCTGTACGCGGGGTTAAAATGGTCGTTTTAACTCAAGCTCAGTGGCGTTTGGCAATTAAACCCGTACTCACGGTTCTGGCGGCACTCTTACTAACTGTGTTCTCAACCATTGCCGCCAGTCAAACGCCTTTATTGGGGTATACGTTGAGAGATTTAAACTCGGCTAAAAACAGCGTTGATCTCAAACAGTTTGAAGGAACACCCGTGATGTTTGTGTTTTTCGAACCCGATTGCCCTTGGTGTTTTAAACAAGTGAAAGCCACCAATCAGGTCTGGCCAGATTGCCCAGAATCATTTCAACCCATTGCCGTCGGTGTTCACGGCAATCGCTCACAGTTGAAAAAAGAAGCCCATCGGCTACGAGCCCAATTCCCTACTCTGCAAGCCAGCCCAGAACTGATCAACGATATCGGCGAAATACCCGGCACACCGTTGATCATTTTCAGCGACAACAGCGGAAATTACACAGCGCATTATCGCGGCTTTCACAATCGAGAACGCTTAGTTCAGTTGCTCTCAGATGAGGGCATCGCCTGCACTGAAGAATAAACACATGGGGCTTTTTTGCGCGCGCTGTGCATTCAAAATGTTTTATAATGCACAGGCGTTTATTTGAATGACAGGGTCTGTAAATGTGAGCTTGATCTTGGAAATTATAATTTTAAGACTCAGAATTCAGCCGCTGTAATAAGATACTTTTAATAGTGTAAAAAAATATAAAATTGCCAAATATCGTCGAAAAAGAATATGCCCAAACCACTCATGGCGAATCTAGTTAGTGTTTACCAACATAACACCTTATCCACAGGTTAATCACATAAAATCACCAACCAACCCAACTTGCAGAAACCCCAAAACCGCATTATCTTGTATAAGAGCGTACGCAAGAACCCAATATATTGGGTTTCCCCATAACCCCAGTAGGGTTACACAACCTGGCGCGAAAATCGCTAGTTCTACGCTAAACATTTAAAACACGTCAAGAAATTTACAGCAATCATTCGCAACCGAGCAAATTCTTGGCGCACTATGAACCAATCGCCAAATTAATGTATGCCTGAGAACAATAGACTTTAATCACCACTGGGTATTAAGAGTTAAAGACATTGGTTCATAACTGACCTGTCTGGTATGAAAACAGGTCGCCAAACAACAAAGCTATTTGCGCGATCATAGAATTGCCGATCGGATGAGATGAGCAGCAGTAACACAACGCACAACCATAAAACTCCAAGCACTCGGTTGCCTCAGTGGCATCGTCCGAGCGCTGTTGATCAGTCGTGTTCACGCTTCTATCAAATAGGTCTAGCCAAGCAGGTCTAGCGCAACTTTACACAGCATTACTAAACGTTCGATTTCACTCTAAACATTGAGTGATTGGTACTTATTGATTAACACATAAACACAGTCCACGGAGACATGCATGCAAACCGAGACGCAAGTCGGCACCGAAAGCTCAGCACCAACTACCGGAGCAGTCACTTCTCGCGAAAGTCATATTTCAGCAACCGCCCCAGGCCAAATGCGCGTTATTAAGCGCAATGGCACTGTCGTTCCATTCGACGACAGCAAAATATCTGTGGCCATGACCAAAGCGTTTCTCGCAGTAGAAGGTGGCACCGCAGCAGCTTCTTCTCGAATTCGCGAGACAGTCAATTCGTTGACGTCACAAATCTCGGCAACCTTTAACCGACGCATGCCCTCCGGTGGCACCATCCACATTGAAGACATTCAAGATCAGGTGGAATTAGTCTTGATGCGCTCCGGTGAACACAAAGTCGCGCGCGACTACGTTCTCTACCGTGAAGAGCACGCCCGCATTCGCGCCGCCAAATCCACCACAACCACCGAGCCGCAACCGGATTCGGAATACGGCACCATTATGGTGTTGATGCCCGATGGCAGCCAACAAGCGTTGAACATGGTGCGCGTACGCACACTAATAGAAGAAGCGTGTGAAGGTCTTGCCGAAGTTGATCCCGAAGAAATTCTTCAAGGTGCCATGCGCAACCTCTACAGCGGCGTATCGTTGGATGACGTAAATACCTCTTTGGTGATTACCGCGCGCACCTTGGTTGAGAACGAACCCAACTACACCTACGTAACGTCTCGACTATTGCTCGACAAACTGCGCGCAGAAGCGCTGTCGTTCTTGAACGTAACCGAGCAAGCCACTCACCACGAAATGGCTGAGCTGTACCCGCAAGCTCTTGCTGCCTACATCAACAAAGGCGTAGAGCTCGAATTACTCGATCCGAAACTACTCGAATTCGACTTGGAAAAGTTGGGTAACGCACTGGATCACAACCGTGACGACCAATTTACTTATCTCGGTTTGCAAACTCTGTACGATCGCTACTTCATTCACTGCGATGGCGTTCGCTTCGAGTTGCCGCAAGTATTCTTTATGCGCGTTGCGATGGGTCTTGCCATCGAAGAAGACGACATTAACGCGCGCGCCATTGAGTTCTATAAGCTAATCAGCTCATTTGATTACATGAGTTCAACACCAACTTTGTTTAACTCAGGCACCTTGCGCCCGCAGTTATCCTCTTGTTACCTAACCACCGTACCGGATGATCTGCACGGTATTTACGGCGCCATTCGCGACAACGCCATGCTTTCTAAATTTGCCGGTGGCCTGGGCAATGACTGGACGCCAGTTCGTTCATTGGGTGCATACATCAAAGGCACCAACGGTAAATCGCAAGGCGTTGTACCGTTCCTAAAAGTGGCCAACGATACCGCCGTTGCTGTCAACCAAGGCGGCAAGCGTAAAGGCGCCGTGTGTGCTTACCTAGAAACCTGGCACCTAGACGTTGAAGAATTCCTAGAGCTGCGCAAAAACACTGGTGACGACCGCCGTCGTACCCACGACATGAACACCGCCAACTGGGTACCAGATTTGTTCATGAAGCGCGTGTTCGAAGACAAAGAATGGACCTTGTTCTCACCGCACGATGTGCCTGATTTGCACGACCTTTACGGCGAAGCGTTCGAAGCTCGATACAATGAGTACGAAGCCAAAGCACAAACCGGTGAAATCAAACTGGCGAAAACCGTTCGCGCATTGGATTTATGGCGCAAAATGCTCGGTATGTTGTTTGAAACAGGCCACCCTTGGATCACCTTTAAAGACCCTTGTAACCTGCGCAGCCCGCAGCAGCACGTTGGCGTCGTTCACTCGTCCAACTTGTGTACTGAAATCACCCTAAACACCACCGCCGATGACGAAATTGCAGTGTGTAACCTGGGCTCAGTTAACCTTGCTCAACACATCGTTGATGGCAAGCTCGATACCGACAAGCTAAAAGCCACCATCAAAACTGCGGTTCGCATGCTCGACAACGTGATCGACATTAACTACTACTCTGTCGATACCGCGAAAAACAGTAACGCCAAACACCGCCCGGTAGGTATGGGTGTGATGGGCTTCCAAGACGCGCTTTACAAAATGCGTTTGTCTTACGCCTCTGACGAAGCGGTTCAGTTTGCCGACAACAGCATGGAAGCCATCAGCTACTACGCCATTGAAGCCTCCAGCAAATTGGCGGAAGAACGCGGCGCTTACTCAACCTTTGACGGATCTTTATGGAGCCAAGGTATTTTACCGATTGATTCCATCCAAAAATTAATCAAAGCGCGTGGCGAAAAATTCATTGAAGTTGACACCAGCTCAACGCTCGATTGGGACAGCTTACGCGAGACCGTTAAAACCAAAGGGATGCGTAACTCCAACGTCATGGCTATTGCACCGACGGCAACCATTGCCAACATCACTGGCGTGTCGCAATCCATTGAGCCGACCTATCAAAACTTGTACGTGAAATCGAACCTTTCCGGTGAATTCACCGTGGTTAACCCTTACCTCGTTCGCGACCTAAAAGAACGCGACCTGTGGGATACCGTGATGGTAAACGACCTGAAATACTACGAAGGTTCCGTACAGGCCATTGACCGCGTACCAGAAGATTTAAAAGCGTTGTATCGCAATGCCTTTGAAGTAGAGCCGCGTTGGTTAGTGGATTCCGCCAGCCGTCGCCAAAAGTGGATTGACCAAGCCCAAAGCTTGAACCTATACATTTCTGGTGCGAGCGGTAAAAAACTCGACATCACTTATCGTATGGCTTGGTTCCGTGGCTTAAAAACCACCTACTACTTGCGCGCACTCGCTGCAACCACCACAGAAAAATCCACCGTTAATACCGGCAACCTAAACGCGGTATCTTCCGGCGGATCAGAAACACCAAGTGCCGCAGCACCAGCACAAGAAGCCGCCGAGCCACAAGCTGCCGAAGTACCCAAAGCGTGCTCATTGGATGATCCAGATTGCGAAGCTTGCCAATAAATAATTATTGAATAGTAGAAAATAAAAAAACCGGCCTAGTGCCGGTTTTTTTAATATTTGTATTAACTTTTTTAAGAATAATTATTAATGTCGTCAAAATTATTTCGAATACTAATCAAATGAACACTAACTAAAAATCTCTATTTTTTCACCATATTGTATATCTCCACAGAAAGAGCAAATTAAAAGCGACCATTAATATCCTACAATACCTATGTAAATACACTAATAGAGCGTAAAATTAACAATTTCTGGCAATTGTGTTTTCGTGAAAATAAACGTCATCGGAATAGAATTCAGAAATAGCATTATCGTCTAATTCTCTGAAACGCTGGCGGAAAAGATTATTCAAAATTGCTAGTATTACCCTGCAAAGATAAGAAACCGTTAGATTTTAAGCCCTAATCAATAAACTAAACAAAAGGTTGTTACAGAGTTTTGTAACCACACTGAAGGACCGTTTCGTAGAAGCCCGACATAACTTGGTTTACTACCTCTTTTCAAACCCTCAACTTCATTTCTCATATCAAACCTATCATACAAAGAAGCTTGTTCAAGAACACGACTTCTTGTTTTACCCTCATAAATGAGGCTAAAATAGGAAATGTCCCTGATAGCAAAGATTAGACTTTCTAACTAATCTAAATTTCCAAGCCAAGGAATCACCGAATGCGCAAAACCCACGAGCTGCCCTCCGTTAGCTATGCTGATGAACAAAATAGTTACCTCACTTCTATGGGACTGTCTCTTGAGGATATAACCCAATCGATTGTTGATGGATTATCTCATTTCAAGAGAACTACAAAACTACATCCAGTTACTCATGCAGGTAGCGTTGCCTGGGGAGAAATAAATGCAACACTTAGAGCTTTACTTATTGGTAAAGACATTGGCTGGGGACATAAGCATCAAGATGGGTTAACGATTACTCATAATAGTGATCTTGGGATTTCAATAATTGCAACTAGCGGGGATAGATATACGGGTAATAAAAATAATATAGATCCCAGTACAAAAAATAAGAAAGGTCCTAAAGCACGAGATATTGTTATAAGTAATAGTAACTTAGATTTATTCGAAGACAATGAATCCAATAATATCTGTGAAACAATCGATAACATTAACGCAATTGATCAGACCGAGACTTGGGTTCTTCTATATCATTTTGATAAAAAACAACAAGAAGTTAGATTTGAACTATCCTTGCCAAAGAATATTTCGCCAATCCACGGAGAAGAAGGAAAACTTAGAATTAATCGCTGGAGAAAAAGAATTATTTTCAATTCTATAAGCTTTGATCGAAGCATAGACAGTCGTATAGGGAAACTAAACGGGTCCACAGAAGAAATTTCGTTCGAAATTTCGAAGAAATAGTAGTATGAGCATGGCAAGACAATTTAATCCTTCTAGATTGCGATTAGCACGTATGCGCAGGCAATTTACCTTAAAACATCTCTCCGAATTAGTTGGATTATCTACAAGAATGGTTTCTGGATATGAAAAAGACAACTGTAAAAATGTACCACCAGAAGATACTGTATTAAAATTTTCAAGCGCACTTAACTATCCGGCTGATTTTTTTCTATCTGACAATGACGTTGAGATAGTTAATTCAGATACCGTATCTTTCCGATCTCTGAAGGCAATGAAAGCTTCTCAGCAACATGCTGCAGTTGGTGCAGGAAGCTTGGGATTGATTTTGGATGGTTATTTTGACAGTAAATTTAATTTGCCTCACGTCAATTTACCGGATTTAAGGGGGTGTGAGCCTGAAGCGGCTGCAGACGAATTAAGAGAGTTATGGGACTTAGGTAGTTTATGCATCAATAATATGATTCATTTACTAGAAAAGCACGGAATCAGAGTATTCTCACTCGCTGAAAATACTCAGGCTGTCGATGCTTTTTCATTTTGGAAAAATGGAAAGCCATATATTTTTCTTAACACACAAAAGTCCGGTGAACGTAGCCGAATGGATGCTGCACACGAATTAGGGCATTTATTATTGCATAAACACGGTTCACCTCAAGGGAAGGCAGTAGAAATGGAAGCTGATTCATTTGCGGCTTTCTTCTTAATGCCAAGACGGACGGTACTTGCCTGCTCGTCTAAATACTTAAATATCGAAGACGTATTAGATTTACGGCCAAATTGGAAAACATCAGCAATGGCCGTAATTATGCAGCTAAGAACAGTAGGAGCTATCACTGAATGGCATCATAGGAACTTAATAATCGAAGCTAGTAAATTAGGTTTGAGAAAAACTGAGATAAATGGAATCGATAGAGAGAAGACATTACTACTGGAGATGTACCTCAAGTCATTAGAAAATGATGGGATTAATATAAAGGATATTGCTAACAAGCTTTCTCTCCCATTAGAGGAAATAACTAATTTAATTTTCAGATTTGGGGTTGTAAGCACTGGAAAGGCAAAACCTCAATCTAGCCCACCTAGAGCACCAAAACTACAGCTAGTGAAATAGCTGTAGCAATTGATCATGGTGTTAAGATTTCGTATTGTGAATACTTGGAATAGCTTTATATAAACACTTCCTGTATAAACAATGCATATTAAATGCAACCATACACTTCTGTATCATGCTAAGAACTTTTGGGGTTAATCAAAAGTTCGTTCACAACAATGAAATCGGCCTAACCTTAAACTGCTCTTTCGGTTCTTTGTAGTCAACCAACCAATCTCTGAATATTTTTATTGCATACTCGTTTTCTCGATCGGAATTGTAAACCAGATAATAAGCGCCCTCTATTTGATGCTCCAGCTCACTCACTAAAACCAATTCACCCGCGGCCAGTTCTTTCATAACCAAATATTTAGGCACAACAGATACACCTAAACCATGTTTCACAGCTTCGAGCAATAAGGTGAAATGTTCAAATTGGCCACCCGAAAGCTGTGAAATTTCTTTTTCTGTTTTACCTGCGGCTTTTAACCAAGAACTGGTGGAAGAAATTGGATGATTGTGATGTAAAAAGGGTAACGCCAAAATCCCTTCCAGTGTTTTAAAGCGCGGTCGATTGCCCATTAATTGCGGCGTCGCAATAGCAACCAGATTATCGTAGCGAATAAATTCGGAGGTACAGCCTTCCCAATGGCCATTGCCAAATAAAATTGCACAGTCGCATTTACGCACATTTTTTTCAACGGATAAAAAATCTGTGTGTAAATCCACTTTAATTTCTGGATGTATCGAATTAAATTCGCCGAGCTTAGGCACCAACCAACGCATAGCCAATGTGGGTTCAGTGACAACTTTAAAATCGACGTTGCCATCAATAGCACCATCAACTGAGGCTTTATCGGTTATTTTTACCAAATGATTCAACAGCGCTTTAATATCTTGGGCGTATTGCCCACCCACCGGAGTTAAACTCAACTGCCCTTCCTGACGATAAAAAAGCTGCCGACCCAGTTGCTGCTCCAAACTCTTAATTTGCTTGCTCACCGCGCTTTGAGTCATATGGAGCGATTGTGCAGCGTAGGTCATATTTAAATGCTGAGCAACGGCATCAAAACATTGTAACGTCATAATTTTAGGAAGGTTTCTGCGCATTCATGCACCTTGAACACTATGCCAAACATTCATGGCAATGAAAATTTAATGCCAAACAGTTTATTAAACCGATTCAATATCAAAGACTGTTTGTATTTACCCAGCTTGCACCAAAGCCCTTTAGGAACAGGATTTACCATCAACGGCTATATTTGCACCAACAAAAAACACAAACAGTCCTTCAGGTAACATCCCGGTGCGCCATTCCTAAATGGAATACCTCATTGACCATTGAGAAGTTCAGATTAATCAAATTACTCAATAGTATTGATTGCGTAAACACAGATTTTCAATTCGCGATCACCTATTACAGTCATAAAACCATTTTAGCGTAGGTCACCAGAAGGGGTTAATCACTAATGTTTAAGCGCAATAAGTTAACAACCGCCGTTTATTTAACAACACTTTCTATTCCGACCATCAGCATTGCTGAAACTGCACTCGAAGAAATTACGGTAACCGCAACTCGACGAGCGACCAGTGTTCAAGATGTTCCCTATAATATATCGGCTTACGGCGGTTCTGAATTATCCGCAGCCGGTATTAACGATTTTTCAAAAATTGCGCGAAATATTCCTGGCCTTACGCTTTCAGACGCAGGCAGAAGTAAAAACGGAATTAATAATGGTATTGTGATTCGCGGCTTAAACATTACCGGTTCACAGCAAGAAGAATTTCCTTCTTTAACTGACCCCGTTGTCTCAGTTTACTTGGGCGAAACGCCGTTATTTGCCAACTTTGAGTTGCGCGACCTCGATCGAGTGGAAGTTTTACGTGGACCGCAAGCAACGCTTTACGGTTCTGGTTCTTTAGGTGGTACCTTAAAATATTTACCGGCGGAGCCCGATTTTGATGAACTGTACGGAAACATCAAATCAAAACTCTCCGTCACTGACGAGTCCGATGATTTTAACACCGATTTTGAAGCAACCATTAATATTCCCTTATCAGACAAACTTGCTTTTCGAGCAACGATCGCTGATTTAAGTAACGCGGGTTATATTGATTCTGATTTTATCGAAGTGCTCGATGACAACGCGCAACCCACAGGTGAATTGAATCCGCAAGAAGACATTAACGACGAAGACGTACAGATGTTTCGGGGCTCACTCAAATACGTGCCAACCGAATCGACTGATATTTTATTAACTTACAATTTTCAAAAAGACGACATTGCAGGTTCATCAGCAACCGCTACCGGCTTAGACGGCTATGAGTCTGGAACCAAAGTACTCGAAGAGTTTGAACGAGACATTTCTTTAGGCTCACTGTCAATTAAACAAGACTTAGGCTTTGCAGAACTGACATCCGCAACGTCTATAACGGACAACAAATCAGAAGGCGTACAAGATCAAAGCTACAACTACGGTTATTCCAGCTTCTGGAGCTTTTACGCTGGGGTTCCAAGAGAAGTTGTCACTGGCTTAAAAAATTATGACAGTAAAAGCACCACACAAGAGTTTCGTTTAGCGTCGACATCGGAAAGCGATCTAACTTGGCTGGTGGGTTTGTACTACAACGATGTTGAATTTGAAGCAGAAGCCTTCGACATTATTGCAGGTATCGATGAGTTTTTCGGTATTACCAATCCACAATCGTTGGATTTAGCCTACAGCAATTTACTGGATACCGAGTTTGAAGACCAAGCCATTTTTGGTGAGTTAACTTATTATATTAATGATTTGTGGCAAGTTACCTTCGGTGCGCGTTATTTTGAGCAGGAATTTTCCGCAAGCCAACAAATTACTTTACCCACCTGCGGCATATTCTGTGGTGAAGGCCCAACGGGATTATCGCAAGCCTCAGGCACTCAAGATTTCTCCGATACACTCTTTAAATTTAATACCTCATACGATGTATCTGATTCAACCAAATTATACGTCACCGTAGCCGAAGGCTTCCGTCACGGTGGTGCCAATGGCGTGCCCGTCGATGATCTAAGCACTGCACAAGTTGAAGGTGGGGTATTCAGCGAACACCCAGATTACCTATTTTTTGATCCCGATAAATCGGTGAATTACGAGTTTGGGGTTAAAGGATATTTAAGCGATTCTATTCGATATTCGACCGCGTTGTTTTACATCGATTGGGAAGACCCCATATTATTGGTTCAAACACCCAACGGTGGCTTCCCAGTAAACTACAACGCCGAGACGGCCGTGAGTACCGGCATCGAGTTAGAAACCAATATACAGCTGTCAAACTCGCTAGAGTTAAATCTAGGGTACACCTACACCAAAGCAGAATTAACCGACGATTTTGCGATTCCAACCGTTGCTGGCGGCGTGCAATCTTTTGACGCTGGAGGCCAAGACGGCGATCGACTTCCGGGCATTCCAAAACAGTCCGTGACCGCTTCTATTAATCTAAATAAACCCATGGCATTTGGAGCAAATTTGGTCGCGCGCTTGGGTATTTCTTACAAAGGCGACTTCACTACAGGGTTCTCTGCACCGTCGGTATTGGCGGAAAGAAGTTTTGATGAAGTCAGCAGTTCAACCATTGTCGACAGTTACATCGGTTTAAATTTCGATAAATGGCAAGTATCGCTTTACGCCGATAATTTAACAAACTCAGATGATATCACCACCAGTGACGGCGACGCTCAGTACCTGGCCGAAAAACCAGGGCTCCAGTATTCGATAAACCTAGGCGACCAAGAATACCGTTTACGACCCAGAACCGTCGGCGTCAGTTTCAGCTATAACTTTTAAAAGAATCACCCTCGTGGGGTAAACGAACCATTACAACTCCTGTAAAGGTGCTCTTGAGGGAAAGGTAAGATCAATAACGACAACCGTTGTTTTTGATCCCTTTCCCATTTTTCAAGACTTGGTGAGCAAAAACAATGTCGATACCAAAAGCCAACAACTTATTTGATAATCCGAGCGATCAATTGCACGCGGTTGCACAGTTGCTCGCCGACGGAAATATTGATAACGCTGCGGCCTTGTGTGTACAACTCACAAAATCGTTTCCACGTTGCTCCGACGTCTGGCGATTGCTATCGTGTGTTAGTCTACAACTGACAAAACCAAAATTGGCGATAGACAGCGCGTTAAAAGCCGTCGAATTAAACCCAAAATCGGCTGCCAACTTTATTCAACTCACCAAAAGCTACTTAGCCATTCACGAATGGAAAAACGCTAAAAAAGCCATTGCTTACGCGCAGCAATTGCCTTTGAATAACGACGCTGAACTAATTGCAGATTTGGCAAAAACAACGTTTGATACCGGTGACATCGACAAATCGTTAGAGCTTTATAACCAAGCATTAATAATTGATAACAATCATGTCGAAACCCTTCACAACCGGGCGTTATTGTATCGATTTAAAGGCGACTTTGACCGTGCCGAACAAGACTACCAACGCTTACTGCAAATACAACCGAATGACGTTGAATCACTGTACGAATTATCGCAATTAAAAACCTGGGATAACGATCACCCTTGGTTGGAGAGAATCAACGCAATCAACGAGAAGGCACAGTCCTGGAAGGAACGCGCGTATGTTGAATTTGCACTGGGTAAATTTCTGGAAGATCAAAAACGTTTTGACGATGCTTTTAATCATTATCACCAAGGCAATAAAATTATTCACCATCAAAACGTACAGGTTAATAAGCAATCTCTAGAAAACGATATTACTGTTCACAAAAACCTGCCTAAGCTGTTTTCATTATTAAACGCAAAAGACACTATTCTAAAAGATATCAATCCAAAAGATATCAATGCAAAAAAATCGGGCAATGACATAAGCGGTGGCTGGAAACCGTTATTTATTCTAGGAATGCCTAGAACCGGCAGTACGTTAATAGACAGAATTTTATCCAATCACAGCAGCGTTATTAGCGGCGGCGAATTAACCAGCATGCCATTGGCTATTATGGAAAGCGTTGGTCTCAGCGCCATTAATGATCCATTCTTACTGAATCTTGATCAATTAAAACCGCCTACAGAAAAAAGCATCTCTTTTATAAAAAATCGTTACCGTCAACTGACCCAAGACAAAGCCCGCCCAGATAACAACCATAAGTTCGTTATCGACAAATTACCTTTTAATCACAAATTTATCGGCCATATTATTTCTGCATTTCCGGATGCGAAAATCATTTACAGCCAAAGAAACCTTTCCGATACCTTAATCAGCAATTATAAAATGCTGTTTAATCACGGTTATAGCTATTCATATAACCTAGAAAGCTTAACAGTTTATCTCAGATCATTCGCAGCCACGATGAATCAATGGCAGAAGCTGTATCCCCAAAATATACACATTCTAAATTACGAACAATTAATTGAAAGCCCAGAAAGCACCATAACCAACGTATTGAGTTTTTGTGGTTTATCCACCGAACAACGCTGTTTTGAATTTTATAAAAATCCAACACCAAGCCATACCGCAAGCGCCAGCCAAATTCGCCAGCCCATGCACAAAAAATCGATTCAGCATTGGAAACATTATGAATCACAATTAACGGAATTCACTCAACGATTCAAACAGTAAAATTCAAACAGCAAACCGAAAGAATCACCACGCTTTATTTGAGAAAATGTATGCCAACATTAAATATTTACCAATCCATGTGGGGCATGGAATTTAATCAACCCGACAGCTTTCAGTGGCAGCTACAGGAAAAAATCAACAGGATTGCTGACTCAGGCTTTTACGGGGTAAGCTTCGATTTTCCTCATCACAATAAGAATTTTATAGAACACGCTCAACCACTGCTTAAACAATTCGGTTTGGCTTGTGTATTTAATGTATTTGTCAGTAATTCAAACGATTTTCAAGAGCTTGTCGATTGGGCTAAAACACTGGATTGCCCACCTGAATGCATAGGGATTATCGGCCAGGTTCCACCTTGGGATGTTAACGCCATTGCCGAGCAAACTCGGGATTGGTTAAGCATTGGCAACCGCGCTGGCTTTGCCACTTATGTAGAAGCCCACAGAAACTGCATGACCAACGATTTACTGTTTACCTTGCAATTGATGGATCAAGTGCCGGAGCTTTCCATGGTGGCCGATTTATCCCATGTTTTGCTGAATCAAGAATGGTATTTACCCATTTCACAAGAAGCGTCTGCATTGGTATCACTCGTACTCAATCGCACACAGGTTTTTCATGGTCGTGTCGGCACACGCGAACAAGCGCAAATTGCTTTGGCTTTTCCTCAAAACCAACCCTGGTTTGAATTATTCAAAAGCTGGTGGTTAGAGGGTTTCGAAACCTGGATTCAGCAAAATACAGATTCCGAAAAAGCCTGTGCGTTTGTCTGTGAGCTCGGCCCACCGCCCTACGCGATTACCGGGCCTGACGGTTTTGAATTGAGCGACCGCTGGCAGGAAGCATTATTGCTTAAACAAACCGCTGAGAGCTTATGGCAACAAGCCATTGAAGCCGTGAATAAAAATTCAATGAAGACCAAGGACGCCGTACTGTGAGCATTAAAACCTGTGGAAAGATTATTCCAGAAATTCTCGAAGGCTACGGTACCGAGATTATTTTCGGTATTCCCGGTGTGCACAATATCGAAATGTACGGCGGCCTGCCACAAACTCACATTCAACATATAACCCCTCGTCACGAACAAGGTGCGGGATTTATGGCCGATGGTTACGCCCGTGCCTCTGGCAAGCCGGGGGTGTGTTTTATTATCACCGGCCCCGGCATGACCAATATCGCAACCGCAATGGCGCAAGCGATGCAGGATTCTATTCCCCTATTGGTGATTTCATCGGTAAACAGCAACCATCAGCTGGCATTGGGTGAAGGTCGCCTCCATGAATTGCCGGATCAATTAGCGTTAACCTCGCAGGTTTCGGTGTACAACCACCGCTTAACCGACGTTAATAATTTACCCAAAGTAATCGCCCGTGCTTTTTCCATATTTACCAGCCAACGCCCCGGTCCGGTGCACATCGAAATTCCGCTGGATGTGCTTAAGCAAGACGCATCGCATATTGATACCACACCGTGGCCACTACCCGATTCTCCCACGGCATCGATCACCGCAATTAAACCTGCCGTTGAATTGTTATCGAGCGCACAACGACCGCTCATGATTATTGGTGGCGGTGCGGTTGGTGCCGCTGAGCCCATTGTTCAGGTTGCCGAATATTTTAATATTCCCGTTCTTAACACCAATAACGGTAAAGGTATTGTGCCTAGCTCGCATCCGTTACAGGTCGGTGCAACGCCGTCTCTAGAGTGTTTAAGAGAAGAGCTGGAAAATCAAGCCGATGTTATTTTGGCGATTGGCACCGAATTTTCTGAGACCGACTACGACTTTTTCTTTTTGGGTGATTTAAACATTAACGGAAAAGTAGTTCGAATAGATATCGACATGAGTCAGTTATTCAGCAACGTAAAACCGGACATTCCTTTGTTGGGTGACGCCAATAAAATTATGCAGTTAATTGCGACTGAAATCAGCCAGTACTCAACTCCCCAAACACCCAACAATCAACGTGCGGCGCAATTAAAAAGCTCAGCGATTACTCATCGCGATAAAAATTACCAAGCATTTTTCGACACAATTACTGCTACGGTTCCCGAAGCCATTATTGTGGGCGACTCCACTCAGCCGACGTATTTCGCCCAAGCATTTTATGAATGTGAAAAACCACGACGGTATTTTCATTCGGCAACCGGTTTTGGCACATTGGGTTACGCCTTTCCCGCAACCGTTGGCGCTAAGCTCGCGCAACCGAATTTACCCGTGATTGGTTTGATTGGTGATGGCGGCGGCCAATTTACGGTCAATGAACTTGCCAGCGCCGTGGGTATTAATGCAGATATCACATTCATTGTTTGGAACAACAGCGGCTACGGCGAAATAAAACGCTTTATGAACGAGCAGGATATTCCCGCCATTGGCGTTGATATTTACACCCCAAGCTACGCCAATCTTGCTCGTGAATACGGTTTTCAATCGTGGCTGGTTGAATCCATGAGTGATTTTTCTGAAAAGCTGGCATTGGCCATCGAACACCGAGGTCCGAGTCTGATTGAAATTAAAGAATCAGGCGTTGTTTCGAACTTTCCGTTTTAAAGGTTAAACCATAACGACTATGAACGCTTTTTTAACACGCCCAACCTTTAACACACCGAAATTGCAGCAAATGCTTGCCGATGCTGGAATTGAATTAGAAGTTAGAGACAGCCCAGACGTTTGCCCAAAAAGTTTATTGTTCAAAAAAGCATTGCAAGTCGATGCATTACTAACGCACACCGAAGACACCATCGATCGAGGGTTACTAGAAACAGCCAAAAATTCTGGCCGTTTAAAGGTTGTCTCCAACATGGGTATTGGCTTTTCAAACATCGATATTGAAACCGCGAAAAAACTCAACATTGCGGTTACCAATACGCCAACCGAAGAAGCCTTTGAAGCCACCGCCGAGGCCACGGTTGCCTTATTAGTGTCGATCGCCCGAAGAATTCCCGCATTGCACATGGAGCGCAAATCATTAACCGAAGACCCAGCACCTTCGTTTTCAAGGCCAACGGCTGTATCGGTAAGAAACAAAGTCACCGGTATTGTGGGCATGGGTCGCATTGGTTCGCGGGTGGCAAAAACCATGCATCATGGATTTAACAATCAAATCATTTACTACGACATTGCCAATAAACCCGAACTGGACCGCGACATTCATTCGAAATTAGTCAAGCTCGACTACCTGATGGCACACAGTGATTTTATTTGTGTGAACATGCCGCTAAATAAGCACACCAAAAACTTGGTCAACGCAGACATGATTGCGCTTATGCACAACAAGGCAACGTTTATTAATACTGCACGGGCGGGATTAGTCGACGAACAAGCTCTGATTGATCGTTTAAATTCCGGCAGCTTACACGGCGCAGGTTTAGACGTTTACAGCTCAGCGGTAAACACCATCGCGGAAAGCAACATTGCGTTGACTTCGCACTTCGCCAACTTTGAAGATCAAGCGTACAACGCCATGACAGATTTAGTGGCGAATAATGTTATTTCGACACTAAAAAACAATACGCCGATTACACCCGTTTATTAAAACTCAGTATCTAGGGCCTATGGTACCTAAATGATACTTTTTTAAATCAATTATTTATGCCGAATAATATCGATATGACAAGCACAGCGAACTTACCAGTAGATGAAAGCTCAGGCAAAAATTCTGATCCAACACAGTTTACGCTGTTAAAACTGATTGGTTGTTCGCTGTTTGGAATCCTGTTTTTTCTGGTTCCCATTTATCAAGACGGTAAATGGACCATAATGATGGGTATTCTTTCTGATGGCATTAAAGGTTTTATTGGCAACAATATGGCATTTTTTACTTTGCCATTGTTTATTGTCAGTTCGATTATTTCGTTGGTTTATTATTTACTGCCACAGGCAATATCGAAACAGTTACCCTTCTCCAAACATCTTGTGGCTTCCCATTGGTTTTGGGTATTGTTATCCACGGTTGGTGGCATTGTTTCGGTAATGTTGCTGTTTAACGTCGGCCCACAATGGGTTTTAGAAAAACAAACCGGCGTTACGGCGTATATTGATGTTGCCGGAGCCATATTTGTAGTTATTGGCTTGGGGTGTTTGTTTCTTCCTTTTTTAACCGATTATGGCTTGCTGGACTTTGTCGGCACGCTGATGCGTCCGGTGTATAAACGCCTATTTGGTCTTCCGGGAAGGTCTGTTGTTGATACGTTGGCTTCTTGGATTGGTGCTTCTAGCATTGCGGTCATCATGACATCCAAACAATACGAACGCGGTTATTACACGGCAAAAGAATCCGCTACTATCGCAACCAATTTTTCCGTTATTTCACTGCCATTTGTATTGTTAACTTCACAAGTTGCCGGGCTAGAAGGCTACTTCTTTCAACTCTACGGCAGTATGGCCCTCATCTGCATTACTTGCGCGATTGTTGTTCCTAAGTTACCACCATTAAAAAATGTGCCCAATCACTACTATTCATCGGTTGGTAAACGAGTTTCAGAAATTGCAGAACATGGGCACTCTCCGCTTTCTTGGGCGTGTAAACAATCGTTTGCGACCGCATCAAAATCGCCCAACCCGTTAGTATCGCTAAAAAATGGTTTTGGCACCATGTGCGATCTTTTTATCATGATGATGCCTGCCGCCATGACCATCGAATTTTTAGCGCTGGTGCTGTACTACCATACCAGCTTATTTCAGATTATCTCTTACCCGTTTATTCATGTGTTGGATCTGCTACAAATACCCGATGCAGAAACGGCCGCACCGGGCGTGGTCATTGGTTTACTCGATCAATTTGTACCCGCGATCATTGCCGGCACTCAGCAATCAGAAATTACGCGTTTTATTTTGGCAGGATTATCCATTACCCAACTCATTTTCTTTGCCGAATCTGCCCTATTAATTATGCGATCAAAAATACCGTTAACGATTACTCATTTAATTGCGATATTTTTTATCCGCACTGCAATAGCCCTACCGATATTGGCGTTGATTGCGCACTGGATTTTTTAATCACTGAAAATTTAAATAAATTTAGCGATTATTATTAACTGCATTAATGGTTCGCTATTTTTTGTGTTAGGAGAAAGACATGAAAATCGACGTCACGCACATTGACAGCGAAGACACTCAAATTCACGGATTGCCTTCTGCGGTATTTAAAGATTCAGAAATCTTTCAGCAAGAATCCGAAACAATTTTAAGAAAAGGTTGGGTCAGCATTGCCAGCGCTCAGCAGTTAGAAAATGTCGGTGATATTTTACCCGTTCGTATGGGTGATGCCAGCCTAATTGCCATTCGCAGTGAAGACCAAAAAATCAGCGTATTCCACAACGTTTGTCGCCACAAAGCTGCACCTATTATCGACAAACCTTGCCGTGTTCGCACGCTTTCGTGCCCGTATCACCGTTGGGCTTATAAACTGGATGGCAGCCTTCGTTCAGCACCAAAGTTTTTCGGCAATTCGGACCGAGAATTAACCGAAGAAGAAAAATCCGACAAAGGCTTAATTGAAGTTCGATCTGTGGTTTGGTGGGACACCATTTTTGTGAACATTTCTGGTGATGCCGAACCCTTTGAAGATTTTATCAAACCATTGGATCAAATACTGGAAGGCTACGACTCTAACGATTTACACAGAATCAGTTCTACAGAATACGAATCTAAATCCAACTGGAAACTCGCCGTTGATAACTTTTTAGATGGCTACCACGTACCGTTTGTGCATTCTCAAGCCGTACGATTAAATTCGGTGATGAATCAGGAAGATTTATTTTTATCCGACAATATTATCGGTTTAAAACTGCCCTCTGGCGCGTCAGATAAACCTGCAAAAACCGACAAACCACTGCCCACGTTTAAGCACTTAAACAAAGACAATATTGGCACCCAACAGTGGTTTGGTATTTTCCCAAATACCTTACTGTTTGTTGACCCGGTTTGGGTACAATTGATTATCGTGCGACCAGAAGCCTACGATTTTTACACAGAAACACTCACCATTTACGCAGCCAATCCAGACACCATGTCGCCAGAATACGACAAACAGCGAGAAACACTAAGCAACGTGTTAAATCACGTTAACGAACAAGACATCGAACTGCTCGATAAACTGCAAATCACCCGCACGTCTCCCGAAGCGGACAAAGGCATATTGGTACAAGCGTGGGATCAGGTAAATGTAAGATTTCACCAAATTTGGTTGGAGAAAATGAAACAGCAATAATTTCAAAACGATTATTTTAAATAAATAACGTCGAAAAACAGCTTTCCGCGAAAACTGATATCAGGGACGATTTTTTAATTTTCGCTAAGCTTATCAATTTGCCCCGATAAATTACGTCGCGCTTGTACTTCATACAACTCATAAAATCGATCCGTCTGATAGATTCTAGAACGCTCTAGAAAATTCTTAAGAATTGACTCTCTGGCATGCCGATACTGCACTTCTGGAACCCAGGAATATTCCTTGCGAATAGATTCATCATAAGCATGAAACACGGCGCTCGGTTGCCCTAGAATCGCTAAATCAATATCCAGCAGCAATTCGGTATCGGGATCATGAGCAATATGGGATTTGGTTGCCAAAATCATAGCTTCAATGGCAGCCACACAATTCGGCGCCACCCCCAAGCTTGATAAGGTTGTTACTGCAAGTGCCGCGCTCTGTTCTTCGTTATCGGATTTAAGAGAATTATAAATCGCATCGTGAAACCAAATGGCCACTTCAATTTCATTCGCTTTTTTGGCAAGATCACGATGAGTATCCAGCGCTTTCAAACACTCTTCTACGTGAGTTTGAGAATGATAAAAACGCGAAGGCTCGTTATAAAGATGTTTGAGTTGATCAAAAAGATCAACAGAAGGTGCCGCACCAATGGCAGCTAAGGCGTTATCGAGTCTGGTTTGAGTGAACATAAAAACCGGATTATTTAGCGATTAATCAGTTCGTCATAACTGGGATAATTAGATCCTTCTTCCCAGAGCGATTTATACAGCTGTTCAAATTTAGCCGCTGTAGCACCATAAACCACCGAAAGTTCTGACGCATCATCTGACTCCTGCTGATTGCCCTGCTCTATATCCTGATGAATACGGTCTAATTCTTTCTCTAGAAGAGGTATCACTACACATAGATCAGAAAGGGTTAATGAACTCACTATCTCTCCTCAAATGTTAAGCTAGTAGCTATTTCATCTAGTAACATCAAAAACTTTTTAAGTGGCATATCCCAACCAGCTTTTATACTGTAATGAAACGAGCTATGTCTCCGATTATAATTGTCTTTTATTATATATAATCCGTGTGGAATCTTCAGCCCAATGTTTAAACGGAAGTAATCCCACTTTTTGTTTGGAACTCCTAACTTATCAAACAGAGAAACACCTCCCGACTTAGAATCTACCCATAGTTCGTTGTTATTTATATAAGTTGCTATATCGGGATCTCTGACATTTCCATTCGAGAGTAAAAAAGATTTTAAAATTGGATATAATATAGGCTTACCTTTGTCTTCAGGTTTCTGCCCTCTCCATAAATTTAATTCAAGATCATAAGAACTGTCAAAAAGCTCGCCTAGCTTTCTTTTTTCAATATAGAGTTCTTCATCGAGGGATTTTTTATTTTTTGGCATAGTAATTCCCTTTGAGCTAAACCTAACTTGATTTGAAGTTGCATGATATATCAAGCGTACTTAAGGGAATTAGACATAGTCATCAGATTTTTCTACGCGCTCTAACAATGTGTCGTATATATCATCTTTATTATAACAATAAAAAATTATTAATACATTTACTAAGAATTCGCCAAACTCACCATCGTATTTAACAACACATTTGCACCGGCTTCGATATCTTCTGGTGTGGCGTATTCGGCTTCGTTGTGAGAAATACCGTCTTTACAGGGTATAAATATCATGGCAGTGGGTGCTTTGCGGGTGATATAAACGGAATCGTGTCCGGCGCCGGAGAACATGTGTTTATGGGTAAGCCCTAAATTCTGGGTTGCGTTGGAAATAGCATCGACGCAAGTTTTGGAGAATTGTACGGCGGGCGATCGCCATTCGTCGCGAATGTTGTAATTAAATAATTTTTTCTCGCAATGGTTATTAATAGTCTCACGAAATTTAGCATCTAACTCGTCGAGAATGGCTTGCTTGGGATGTCGAATATCAACGGCCAATGTGATTTTTTCGGGTACGGTGTTGCGCGCACCTGGCTCGGCTTTTATGTCACCAAAGGTGATTCGTGAGTCTGGGCCGTATTGTTCAATTAATTGGTAAAGCTCGTTAATAATATCTGGCAATACCATAAAGGGGTCATGACGAACGTTCATCGGTGTTGGCCCTGCGTGTACGGGTGTGCCGTGAAGGGTTAAATCGTACCAATAAATGCCTTGCACACCTTCAACCACACCAATTTGTAATGCTTCGGCTTCTAGAATGGGGCCTTGTTCGATATGAACTTCAATAAATCCTTTTATTGGGCGCGGTTCGCAGGGAATCTCGCCTAAGTAATTTATTCGCGCTAATTCTTCGCCGATGGTTTTGCCCGATTTGTCGGTGCGGCTATGTCCGTATTGCACATCGAACTCGCCACACCAAACGCCAGAACCAATCATCGCGGGAGAAAATCGCGCGCCTTCTTCGTTGGTCCAAACGCTGGCTTCAATGGGGGCTTCGGTTTCAATGCCGTGATCGTTCAAACTGCGAATCACCTCAAGACCAGCAAGCACACCGTAGACACCATCGAATTTTCCGCCCGTGGGTTGCGTATCAATATGGGAACCGGTTACTACTGGCGGTAAATTGTTATCTCGGCCTGGACGCTGAGCAAAAATATTTCCCATGGTATCGATTTTTATGGAACAACCGGCATCAGTGCACCACTGAATGAATAAATCACGGGCTTGTCGATCAAGATCGGTTAATGCTTGGCGATTACAGCCACCGGCAGGTGTTGCGCCAAGCTCTGCCAAATCCATTAAACTCTGCCACAAACGATTGCCATTAACGGTAAGTTGAGTCGTCATAGTGATTGATCCGTTGTTTGTTATCGATGGAAATATTTTTTATTTAACTTTTAATATTATTTATTTAACCTTTTATTTAATGACACTCTTTTTAACCACACTCTCACGCTTTAACGGCTGACACATACAATGCAAACTACCGCCGCCGCGAGAAATCATGGAAACATCCACCGTCATTACCTCTAAACCGTTGGCTTTACAGGCATCAATTAACGAGCTTGCCTCTGCCGGTAACAACACGCGATCATTACCTAACGCCACCACATTACAACCCATGTGATGCATGGCATTTTTAAAACTCACGTCAATTAATTCGATATTTTTTTCTTTTAACCACTGAATAAATTCAGGCTCCAACGCATCAATGCAAGCAACCGCCAAGCCTTCGGTGAGCATGGAAAATAAAACATCCAAGTGCAAATAAAACGGATCAAACTCGTAGGCGTAAAATTCCCAACCTTCGACTTCAAACCAAGCCGATACCTGATCAATAGCCTCTTTTGTGGTGCGATCACCGGAGTAACCACACGCCACCACGCCCGGTTTTAAAATATGGAAATCGCCGCCTTCAAATGTGCCCGTGCTGACCATATCGTACACAGGAATGTTCATACGGTGATAAAACCGAACCAGCTCCGTCCATTCGCCTCGACGCCAGTGATTAGACATTTGGGTAATGATCGGTCCCCACGGGGTCATCACCGAGGAATCCCGCGCAAAAATTTGGTACGGATGATTGGCATCGGGCGTGAGCATATGCACATTAACGCCTGCGGATTGATAGATTTCACGCATGGTTTGGTGCTGCTCGGCGGCAACGGCAGCATCAAACACATCGCCTTTGCGCAAGGTTCGCCTCGCCGTAGCGTTGCTGGGTAGCCAGCCAAAGTTATCCACAGGCCCTAGAAGAATGTCGGTTAAGACGCCGTATTCGGAATCCATCCCCCAGTGTTCTAGAGGTTGAGTATTACCGCCGTCTTGTCGATTTTTGAATGAAAATTCTGCCATGAGTTTGCTCTCGCGAGTTCACGATTAATGCTTTATCAATCCCAGTTTATGGTTTATTTTAGTTTCCACAAGCAACAAAATATCACCAAAATGGTAACCAGAAAGCTCCAACAAACGGGTACTAAATAAACGGGCACCAAGAAGGCATAATGATGGTAAACCTACGCAACCTCCCACTCACCGCGCTGCGCACCTTTGAGGTCGTTGGCCGCCACTGCCACATTCGCCGCGCAGCGGAAGAAATGCACATTTCCCACCCGGCACTGAGCAAGCAAATAAAGCAACTCGAAACCTATTTGGATGCGCCGTTGTTTTACCGCAAGGGCAATCGCCTGGAATTAACCCGCGCAGGCCATCAACTGTTGCACAGCGTGCAAGAAGCCTTTAAGCATTTGCAAAGCGGAATTCAATTATTAGAAACCGACAGTATTGTTGGCGAACTGACCATTGCCACCACACCCACTATTGCCATGAGTTGGTTGCTGCAAATTTTAAAAAAATTCCAAGGCGATTACCCAGGCGTTGATGTGCGCATTCAAACCATTGAACCCGCACAAACCGAATTGCCCACCAACTTTGATGTTGCCATCTGCCTAGGCAAACCCGAAGCGCAGGAACGAGTAATTCAACCGCTGTACGAAGAGCGCTACCTACCCGTCGCCAACCCAGAAATTCTGCCCAGCGAACGTCTTAGCAACGCCCGCGAACTCAACCAATACCCACTGTTACACGACCGCTTAAACCAATGGCAATTATGGTTTAAAGCACAAAACCTAGAATACCAACCCATCAAACAACACACCTACTTCGACCACGCCTACCAAGCCATCGAAGCTGCTCGCCTAAGCATGGGCATCGCCCTGGCCGAACCTTTTGAAGTGAAAGAAGATATAAAAAACGGCCGCCTGACCACCGTATTGGATACCGCCTTTACCGTTGGGCAAACAGTGTATTTGGTGTGCGACGAAGAAAATTACGTGAGCTTGCGGGCAAGATTGTTTATTGAGCGAGTGAAAGAATGGCTTTTGAGAAGTAGTAAGGGGTGAGGGTTTTTAAATGGTTTATTCTGTTAGTGTTTATTTGGAAGTTTATTCAAAAATCACCACCAATAATAACGATCACTGAGCCAACATAATGAAAATGCACAACCCACCACACCCTGGTGAGCTGATCAAAACTTTTCTGATTGAAGACGAACACAGCAATAAAATCGACTCTATTGCTAATGTTGCAAAAAACTCGGCGTAGGCCGCAGTGCATTGAATAATGTGATTAATGACAGCGCATCGCTGTCTTTAGAAATGGCATTAAGACTGGAAACGATTAGCTTAGGTAGTGCCGAGATGTGAGCAAAAATGCAGTCTGATTACACCTTGTAGCAATTAAGAAATCAGTCCATGGCTTAACCTAGCATTACCAATTAAATAATAATTTAAAGTTCAACCAATATAATCAAAGCCCACAAATTGCTTAAGTAACTTCTCGTAATCGGCAATTTTGATCAACCCTTGGGCGAGTTGCTCTTCCTGTCCGTTGTGCTGTTGCACCAAGGATAATGACAACGTTTGGTTATCGTGAGAATTAAGAAAAACATAAAACGCTTGATTGATGTGCTGGCTCATACGCGGCTCTTTATCAAATTCAGATACAACAAACCCATTCGAAAATAGTTGCGTTTATTAGACAGTATTTCAAGTTAAAAGTGGTGATCTAGAGAGATCTTTTATAGTTAGACAATAGAATTCAGCAAGAGTGAACGGGAATTGAGAGGAAATGACACATATTAAATTTAAACAAATGCAATAAATACAATATGTGCCAAGGAGTTTTTATTGATAAAGATTTATTTATCAGACATCTTAGTGAGTTGATTATCCATGATTTTTCTTATCTCGGCAGCAGAGCCTTTTATGCGCTTGATATTACCGTCATCAGAAAAATCAATTTCCACGTTTCGATCAACGTATTTTTCAAGCACCTTTGCCAATTGTATTAAAAATCCGTTTTTACCCATCGCCACGGTTAAAGCACCACCGGCACCCACTGCGATGGCAGCAATGGCTCCTAAAGTAACAGGGTCGCCACGGGTTATCATTGTGGTTTGCGGTTTTCGAATTTCGGGGTCGTCAACGGGCAAGCCTAGCGCTTTTAAATCACGGTACAATTCTTGAACAAGCTGGCGAGAGTCTTCGGTATGTGGATCTTCTAGTTTTATTAAAAATTCCATCGTTTACCTGCAATGATTTATCTGACAATTAATCAAAGCGTACTTGAATTTTTATAGTGCTAAAAGACTTTTATTAAGATTAAGAGATTAAACAAGAAAAAGCCCTCAATAATAAACATGTATTGAGGGCAAAAACTCGTTATTGAGCGGTCCAACCGCCATCAATAGTAATAGACGACCCAGTAATTAATTTTGCGGAATCACTGCATAAATAAACAATGGTGTCGGCGATATCGGTAACCGTCACTTGCTGTTTAATGGCGTGGGCTTTTAGCAATACGTTTTTAATGGCGTCTTCTTCCGACATATTGTAGGTTTTTGCTAAGCCAGGAAGCTGCTTGTGCATGAGTGGTGTATTTACACTACCCGGACAAATAGCGTTACAGGTAATACCGAATTCACCCAGTTCAAGCGCGACCGTTTTGGTTAAACCAATGACCCCGTGTTTGGCAGCATTGTAGGCAGACTTGTAGGGCGAAGCGACCAAACCGTGAACCGATGAAATATTTACGATTCGACCCCAGCCTTTTTCTTTCATGGCAGGTACGGCGGCTTTTATGGTGTGAAAATTGGAATTTAAGCTGATATCAATAATGTCATTCCATTTATCGTCTGGGAAATCTTCGATGGGCGAAACATTTTGAATTCCGGCGTTGTTAACCAGAATATCAACACCGCCAAATTCATTGATACCAAGCTCTACCATAGCTCGAATTTGTTCAGGCTTTCTCATATCTGCGTTGGAATACAATACGTTAACACCAAAAGTATCTTCTAGTTCAACGCGTTGTTTTTCGATATCGGCCTCATCACCGAAACCATTTAAGACAATGTTCGCGCCTTTTTCTGCAAGTCCACGCGCAATGGCTTGACCAATCCCGCTGGTTGAACCGGTAACAATGGCCGATTTATTTTTCAAATCCATGATAATTCCTCAAAACTAAATTTAAATGCGTTCGAAAGCTTTATATCAATAAAACTTATTGTATTAATTTCTGGGTATTACTCGCCTGGTATTAACTATTTTTTGCTGGCGATAATTACCCCAATGGCAACCACTAATATGCCTACCAAAGCAACTGACGTTAAGCTTTGGTTATAAATTAGATATTCTTCAACGGCAGTAACGGGCGGTACCATATAAAACAAACTGGTTACGCTCGACATAGACCGATGTTGAATTAAATACATCAGTATGAAAATAGAACCAATCGACAATACACCCACCAACCAAAACAGAGCAAAGATAAATTCTCCGGTCCACTGTATGGTCATGTCTTCTGTTGTTAACGCTATTACAAACAACAATACAAAGGTGGAGGCGTACTGAATACTGGTGCCAGTAATTGGATGCATACCCGCACAATATTTCTTTTGATAAATAATACCGTAAGAAATACCAATCAAGCTCACGGCAATCGCCACAAATGCAATGACCGTAGCGTTATCTTGCCCAAATTTGAAAGCGAAAATCTTTTCTGCCACAACCAGGCCTACGCCTAAAAATCCTAGGATTAAACCGAACCACTGAAAACGGCTCATGGTTTCATCTAACATTTTTTTAGCGAATAAACACGATAATATCGGTTGAATACCGACAATTAATGCGGCGATTCCGGCAGACATTCCAAGATTGATCGCGGAAAAGATGCCACCCAAATAGAGTCCGTGCAGCAATAATCCCGATACCGAAATATGAAATACCGCACGAGAGCTTTTCGGCCAAGGCGGACGCATGATGGCGATAATCATGAATAATATCGCACACGTGATTGCAAACCTCAGTGACAAAAAGGTAAAAGGCTCTACGTACGGCAGCCCATACTTTGCCCCTATAAATCCGGTACTCCAAAGCAGAACAAACAGCGCGGGAAAAAAGAATAACGAAAACTTACTCTCTACCGTTGCTTTAAAAGATTGCGAAATAGACGTCATAAATAAATCATCAATAGTGTGTAATAAACACGAGAAACCTAGCTACATTTTATTGTTATGTTGCACTGCTGTGGCTAGGGCCTGTTCACACTAATTTAATCACACCTGCTGGAGTGTATTTTTTTCGTATTTTAGGCGCAGTGAGTGTGATTTGGTTGTTCCAAATGAACGAGCTGCAACACGAAATACGGGAAAAATACGCCGAGCCCCTAGGGTCGCCCCTAAAACACGCCATTCGTTGTTGTTCGTCGCTTATTTAGCCCGCTAAACTGCACTCCTCACGCCTAGACTGACGCGTTTTAGGGGCGACAGGTGCGGTTAAATTAGTGTGAACAGGCCCTAGTTAACTCAGTTAATAGGCGCTAAATCATTAAGATTGTGTGAATCGGTCTAGACGGAATAGCTCAATATCATGCTTGGTCTCACCGAATTCAGCAAGGTCGGCCATGATTTCACCCATTACGGAACAGAACTTAAATCCGTGCCCAGAGAAACCACCGGCAAACGATACTTGAGGCGATTCAGGTAATGTGCCGATAATAAAGTGCTCGTCTTCGGTATTGGTGTAAATGCAGGTTGCGGAATCTAACATTTCACCAGCGCCTTCTGGGAAGAACTTTTCAACGCCTTGACGAACAATTTGTTTATCGTATTCGCTCACTTCTCGGTTCATAGTATCGGGATCAATAATTTCATTGAGATGATGAGCACGACCAAATTTAAACCCAGTTTTGTCGTAGACAGGGAAACCGTAATAATGCCCTTCTTCCAACAACAAGTTAAATACTGGGAAATGGCTCGGATTAAATAATTCGGGTTTAATTGGATCAAACCAAGCCACAACTTGACGCTCAGGTGCGACCATTTCAGGCAGATGGCTCATCATCTTAGAGAACCAAGGACCAGCGGTAATCACCAGTTTATCAGCGGTGTATTCCCCATGATTGGTAACGACTTTTGCAGCATCGCCTACGGCCTGCCATTGCAATACTTGCTCGTTATCGTGAATTTCTGCACCGGCAGCCTTGGCCAAAAGTACATAAGCCTTGATAATTCTATCGGCAAATAGAACACCACCATCGGCCTGAAAAATACCCTGTATTTCTTCGGGGAAGTGATAACCCGGAAATTTCTCGCACAGTTCGCTGCCTGAAAGCACTTGATGCTCTAAATTGTGCTCTTTACACGATTGCAACGAACCTTGCACGATTTCGCTGTCGGGTAAGCCTGCATCTAATGAACCGGTAATATGAAGAAGCGTTTCTCCAGTTTTTTGTTCCAGCTTTCGCCAGAGATCATAGGCGGAGCGAACCAGAGTAACGTAATCGGCACCTTGATAGTACGCCATACGAATAATGCGGGTAGCACCGTGGGAAGAGCCCATGTTATTGGGAATGTCGTAGCGATCAATCCCAAGCACTTTTTTCCCGCGCTCTGCGAGTTCACAGACGGTAGCACTGCCCATTCCACCGACTCCGATGACGATCACATCGTAATGGTTGGGGTCGTTCTTATCAATTTGTGTGGCTTCCATTTTTTATTTCCTTAAACCGTGAAGATTCGCAATTAAACGGCGGCGGCGGTTAGATTTTCGTAGGTTTCTTGTTTTAGGAAACGGGTTTTTCGGCTTTCCCACAAATTGACTTCTTCTTTTTTTCCCAAAAGGTGATACATCTCACGTACTAGATCGAGAGAACCGCCTTCTTGGTGATTAAAGTGATAATAGGTTCTTAATAGCAACTCTTCAGCATCGCGCTTACGGTCACCTTGATACAAACGTAATGCGTTAATTAACTTGTCATTAAAATCAGCGGTTGTTGGTTTTTTCAAATCTGCTAACCAACTCTCATCGAGATACTCGTCTTTAATTAGATTTCTTAGATTGTCGTTAACATAGCAATCGAGAACAATGTGAATTCGATCTTCACCTTCGTTTACCGCGCCGTGTACAAAGTCAGCAGGATTTAACTTCCATAAGCCATCTTTATGCAAGTGAACTTTTTTGCCCTCTAAAATTAAGTAAGCGTTGTCGTTGGTTTTTACAGGAATGTGCAATCGTAATTTTTCTCTGTTATCTAATTCCGAATAATCACGGTGCTCCCACAAACACGCGTTTGGCCCCAATAGATTTAGCCTCGCCCACATAAACTCTAAACCTAGGTTATTCAGTATTTCAGCGGTTTTAGGTAATTTATTAAGTACCTCGGTGGGCTTCGGTTTACAGTCTTTAATTAAGGTATTACTACCATCGCCATCACTGCTCAGCAACGACAGAGAGTAAACGCCTTGCGAAACGTATTCACTGTAAGAGAAGTTTCTCCAATCGAGATTGGCGGCTTCTATCTCATCAGAAATAATTTTACTGGTTCCTTCCTCTAACAATTTCAATCGAGAAATAGCCGAAAGATAGTTCTTTGATGATTCTTCATTGTAACTGTGCATGACATTTTTCCTTTATATATGCTTATTTTAGTTAGCTTCAGTAGTGACATTGGCAAAACAAATTAATAATTCTTAAAATAATAAACATTCAAAAATACGAACTAGAAAAACTTTTAAATCATGTAAACCAGAAATGCGCTTTGAAAAATTTTAAATAAAACTCACCCCGTCACGCATCGAAAATGCGCTATTTAATAAATTAAGAAAAATGTACTACCACGACTAAACGCGACGATAATTTGCAACAATCGTCGTCATTAAATTAAAAAATCACAGACACAGGAAGACCAAACCGAGGGTTTAATCGGTGTCGTATAATAATTAAGTTTTAAATAAGAATTAGTCGATATAGTTAAAATTAATTCATGATAGGGCGATATCGGGTAGAACTACCCAATACCCAGCATTCCTTACTGTAGATTTAATACAAACGTGAATTTGTCGAGGTTTCTGATTTTCAATATAAACAGATGTCACCGAAGATTTGTGACTTATGTCAAATCATAAAACCAATGTTATTTATGAGTAATTTTTGGTTTTACTAATTTCGCAGTAACAAATGTTAACGCATTGATCAGATTGTTATTGATTAATTCACACCACTAAGACGATTTCAATTTACCAAAAAATATCAGTCAATAGTTTCGATTTTTATCACAAAATGTAAAAACTTATTTTTATTCAAATTACTTCATCAATTAATCACCCACTCACACCAAAAAGATAATTAAATTTAATGTTTTTAATAACCTAATCAATGCATGAAATAAAATTTATTTATGCATCGAAAAAATCTAAATTAAATAAAATAAATTTAATAAATTTTTAAGGACGGCCAATTTAATTATTTTTTTGACAATTAAATTAAAAATTTAAACTTACTTAATTTTTATAATAACCGTCATTAATTGACATAGAAGGATAATATTTGTTTACCGCTTAAACTTATTATTTTGACAAACAATAAAAAATAATAAACATTCCAAAACAAGGCGTTCATATGCTTTATAGAATGGCTTAGAACGAACAAACAACAGAACACTATAATTAGAAATTTATTTTTTCTTTAGCATTTATAATTTAACCGACAGAGCATGACTCAGTTAACTGTAAATTCCATCACTCAATAAATAATTTAATGGTTTACAAACGTATTAACCGATTAATTTAATGATTCATTTAAAATAGATTTATTTCTATAAAAGCAATTTGAGTAGAACCATTGGTTATACAACTAAAAAATCTGAAACGAACCAAACAATAATTATTAGAGGTTTATATACAAAACCAATAAACACTCGGCATTCAATTATTTTCTAACATTATCTGATTGGTAGTGGTAACTGGCAGGAGAAAATTTTGAGGATATAGAAATGAACGACTTAGGGGTTGTATGACTGCTTCTCAGAAATTACGGGTGGGGTTAACCCCACCCAATAATCCGTATTTTTACTTAAAAGGCTTCTGTTAATTTTCTAACTTCATCAAAAGTTGAATTAACCAATAACTCTCCATTTTTATACACTGTTTTTAACAATGAATTTTGATCATTTAATTGATCTTCACGAATGGTTTCAAGTACGCCTTGTTGATTTTTTATAACGGCTAATCGACCCTTCTTAGAACGTTTGCTGGTATCGGTAATAGGATCTTTAAATACATCGTGCCACTGATCATTAATTTTTACGGCAGAAGCTTTCATGGCAAATTTCAATGTATCTCGATTGATCTTCTGTAACAGCTCCGCTCCCATTCCGAAGGCAACGTTCTCGGCACTTAGTTTTTTAGCGTCCATAGCTATTAATATGTCTTCGATACTGTCGAGAGAAACGCCATCGCCTTGGATAACGCGAACACAATCGGGCAATACACGATAGCCTTTGCTGTTGGTTTTAAAGCCAAATTTGTTCATCAATCGCTCAATGGTTTCTGTTACCACTTCAACAGGATTGCCGCTATCGGGTCGAATCACAACGGTGCCACCATTATTGATTACTTGGTCACGCAACTCTTCTCCCCAAATATTATCGATGGCATTCCATAGATCGTAGGAATCACTGACCACAGCTACCAACTTGTTAGGTCCAGCAAACTGGTTGAGCATGTTCTCATAGGCTTTGGCTTCGTTGTCTTTGCCCCAAGAAGTTATTGTGCTGTGCTCCGCAGCGGGAATAGAAAACCCTGCCATATCTGCGCCATAGTATTTTCTTCCGGCTACGAGAGCACTTAAGGTGTCTGTGCCCTGAAAATTAACTAAGTGCGCTAATCCGCCAATGGCGGCCGCTTCTTCTGTTGTCGCACCACGGGCACCAAAGTCGTGCAGTTTAAACGCAAGGCCGTCGGTTGAATCTGCTGTTTTCTGCAAATATTTTTGGATGATTTTTTTGCAGTACCAAGATTTAGTCGCAACCGTGGTTGGGTACCACACAGCGCGTAAAATTGAGGTTTCAATGTAACTGGTAAGCCAAGCGCAGTTTGGATCGGTATTTTTTACTTGAGCCATAACAGTGCGCTCCGGCACGATAGTACCTTCAGGCAAAGCTTCAATCTCTATCGGTAAAAAGCCGTTATAAGTATCGAGAATGTATTGCCAACCGTCTTTATTAAATGGAACGCCGTGCGCGGTTAAAATTATTTCTGCTTCGTCGATATCGTTTTGGGTAATTGGGGTTAGCAAATACTCTTTGATAAACATCTGCAAGCCGAAAAATACAGATTGCTTAAACTTACCACCGCGTGATTCAATGTAGCTGGAAACATTCGTGGTATTGGCTGGATACTGTAAGAAGTGAGACGCTTTGTAAGAATCTGCGTTTAAGATTAGATTAGTTTTTGCAGTTGTCATGATGGAAATCCTCCGATCATCCGTTTAGCGAGGGTCTTTCCCTTCGCTTATTTGAATTTGATGACGATAATATGTGGTTATTGGCCAGTAATATTTTTACTGGAATTCTACGTTTGTGCTGACCAGTTATATTCTTACTAAAGTGTTACTAAGACTCACATTCCCGCGAGTTCATGAATAATAAAATAGTGATCTTCAAAAATTTTCTCTGGGTTTAACTCAGCCAGCGGTACCCAGAATGCCTTTTTAGCGTCGTCGCTGCCTTTTACCTTCGGCAACGTTTGGTTGGGTTCCAACTCAATGTAATAGGCATGAGTGATGGTTCGTCCACGTGATGACCGATGCGGATCATCAAATACACGCTGTTTTTTAATCGATCCTTTCAACACAGGCGGCGGAATTTTTAGTTTTGTTTCTTCACGCAGTTCACGAATACAAGCATCAATAAGTGTTTCGTCGGGCTGAACAAAACCACCTGGCAAGGCCATTAAACCTTTTCCGGGTTTTGCTTTGCGCTCAACCATAAGTACGTGGCCACTTTGAACAACGACTGCATCCACCGTTAAAAAAGTCGGTGTGTAAGGCGCATCAGACCATCGCTGTTTGTATTTAGCAATAAAATCAAATTCTTCTTTTAGATGACTAAATACTTCAGCTTCCTGAAAGGTACTGATCCAGTGTTTCACAGACGCTGGTAAGCCGTTTACTATTTGATCAACCGGCTCTTCATTTTGCTGACTTACCAATAAGCTTTCACGTATTGGCGTGGCGCTAATATTCTGGCAATTTTCCACAGCAACTGATCGCCACTGGGGGAACAAATTTAGGTAGTAAGAACTCTGGTCTTTACTGTGACCAATAAGCCCTATTTTCGGACTTTGATAAGGCTGCGCGTGGTAAGAGGTAATTAAGCCATTGATTGTCGCTTGAACGTTGCGAACCCAAGCTTCGTCGTTGTACACAATGTCCATCAACGGTGCTACCAAGACTCGTTCGTTTTGCTCATCTGTCAAAGAGCTTCGAATCATGGTTTCTCGTTCTGGAACCGTCCAAGGATTGCGAACAGAGCGCGGCTGGTGAGCAGAACCACAAAGAATAATAAGGGTTTGAGACTTCTCAAGTGCGGTATTAATTACGGAGAGGTGACCATTGTGAAATGGCTGAAATCGGCCAATAAAGACCAGAAAATCAAATTCTTTTTCAGAATTCATCGCAGCAAGCTCCTTGCTGTTATAGGTTCAGTAACAGGTCTTTCCCGTTACGTTTTTGTATGGTCATTCTATTTTTGTAATTTCTTAGAAAGACAAATTATAGAATTATTGTGACTTCGAAAATGAATCCCATTCCCGAATCTGAAATCATTATGAATAGCACACAGTGCGCTGTCAACAGTTACGTTTACACGCTTAATTTTATACACAACGTAAAAAGTAGTGTTATGTTTTATAGCTTATTGATAATACGTAACTAGTGTTAAAGCAAAAATTCAGGCCAATTATTCGGAGTGTTGATGCTTTAGTTCATCCATTGCATTCTGAATTTCTTCACTGTTAAATCCGCGGCTCATTAAAAATCGAAAATACTTTGATTTTAGTTTATGGTCAGACAAAACTTCGTGCATGGAAGTATTTCCTAATTTTCTTTCCAAACACACAGTCGCTAATTCAAACCAATCGATTTCGCATGTATTAAAGGCGTTTTCAATTAATTGATTATTAACGCCTTTAAATTTTAATTCATTTTTAATTCTGGTTTTACCGCGATATTTACCGGCACTCATCCGAATAAACGATTCACAATATCGAGCATCGTTAAGGTAACCGTATTCCGATATTTTTGTTATCGCCTGCTCAATGAATACGTGAGCATTTTCTATTTTCGATTTATCAGACCGAACAAACTTTACTACCAATTTTTGCTTTAATTCGTGAGTCGTGTAATCACGTCGTGACAATAAAAAAACAGCGTGATTGAACACTTTATTTTCAGAATTTTCGATCATTTAATTCGCTTATAATATTTTAAATATTGGCACAAAAGTATTTTGATAAAACGAGCATCTACAAACGTAAAAAAACGGCCATAAAGGCCGTTTTTTTTAAATAACAGAGTGGCTTTTGAATTAAGCCTCCGCTGGCTCTTCTCCAGCTTCTGATTCTGGAACCGTATCTGGAAGTAATTTCTCACGAATTTGAGCTTCAATAGTTTGAGCAATTTCTGGATTTTCTTGCAAGAAGCGAATCGAGTTATTTTTACCTTGGCCAATTTTGTCGCCTTGATAGCTGTACCAAGCACCGGACTTATCGACCAGACCCAGTTTCACACCAAAGTCGATCACTTCACCCAACAAGTTAATGCCTTCCCCGTACAAGATTTGGAATTCAGCTTGCTTAAACGGAGGTGCAACTTTGTTTTTAACTACTTTAACTCGAGTTTCGTTACCAACCACTTCATCGCCATCTTTCACAGAACCGGTACGACGAATGTCCAATCGAACTGAAGAGTAGAATTTTAGTGCGTTACCACCCGTGGTGGTTTCTGGCGAACCGAACATCACACCAATTTTCATACGAATTTGGTTGATGAAGATCGCTAAGCAGTTTGCGTTCTTAATGTTACCGGTAATCTTACGAAGCGCCTGAGACATCAAACGCGCTTGAAGGCCAACATGGTGATCACCCATTTCGCCTTCGATTTCAGCTTTTGGTGTTAACGCGGCAACGGAGTCAACCACCAAAACATCAACCGCTCCAGAACGTACTAACATATCGGCAACTTCGAGTGCCTGCTCACCGGTGTCTGGCTGAGAGACAATAAGGTCGTCGACATTAACGCCAAGCTTTTCTGCGTAGATTGGGTCGAGTGCGTGTTCGGCATCAACGAAGGCACAAGTGCCGCCATTTTTTTGAGCTTCGGCGATCACTTGTAAGGTAAGCGTTGTTTTACCAGAGGACTCTGGACCGTAAATCTCAACAATACGGCCTTTAGGTAAACCACCTACGCCCAATGCGGAATCAAGACCAATGGAACCTGTGGACACAACAGGAATTTTCACTTGTTCACGGTCACCCATGCGCATTACAGTGCCTTTACCAAATTGACGTTCAATTTGACTTAAGGCCGCGGCAAGTGCTTTTTCTTTATTTGCGTCCATTGATTTCCCCATTGGTTATAACAAGTTGTGACGGCTGATAAGATGATGCAATAGCGAGGTTTCTCGCTACGCGTTCAATATGATGGATTCTAAAAACGTTGTGTTTCAATGTACAGTAAAATTAGCACAAAATACTGTATAAGAAAACAGTTATTGTTTATTTATACAGTAAAATAAAGTTACTCAAGCAAATCGATCAAACCTCTGAGACTTGCCATCACAGCCTGACGGCGTATTTCTGCCCGACCGCCATTAAAATTGAACAATCGACTGCGTGTGCTGTTGGTGAATTTTGCACTCCACGCGATCCACACGGTGCCAATTGGTTTGTCTTTACTGCCTCCGGTGGGTCCTGCAACGCCGCTCACGGCAACCGCCATATTGGCGCCGCTGGCCGCCAATGCACCTTGCGCCATCTCTTTTACGGTCTCTTCGCTCACCGCACCGTGATTGGCAAGGGTTTCAGGGTTTACGTTCAGAAGCTGCATTTTTGCAGTATTTGAATAGGTTACTAGCCCCATCTCAAACCAAAGTGAACTGCCTGGAATTTCAGTAATTGCGCTCGCGATACCGCCGCCGGTGCACGACTCGGCTGTGGCAACGGTGTAACGGCGATCGGCAAGTTTGCTACCCAACTGCTGGGATAAGGATTCTGTCATTGATTTCATAATTGCCAACTTAAGCCACGTGTTTGTGGATATCAAGTGTTTATAGGAGGCTCCTATAGAACACCTCTGTGTGAATTTAGTTGATATGAGTTAGACTAGCGCCAACTTAAAATCAGACCTTCAAATAACGGGTCAAATATAATTCAATAAACGCCCAATGGCACATAGACCATGAGCCATGTTCACCTAAGTTTATTTGAATAATCAACAGCTTACCTGCTTCAACTGGATTAATGTTGACCATATTAACGCAGGACAACAACGACTAAGTCAGAGTTGATACCGGTTGGGTTAGTTTCCACAGCAGACAAATCCAACAAGATGAATTTGATGAGAGCGTGACGCTCTTCTCACTCTAGAATGCTAACTAATTTACGATTACGCCAAGAGACAAACCTCCCTTATCTATGACTTCCGCAACCGTCAAACCCAATCAGTCCTCAAAGAAAGTGAAGAAAGCCTCCGACAAGAATAATCCGGGTCAGCACACCCCCATGATGCAGCAGTACTTGCGCATTAAATCCGAACATCCCAACGAATTGGTTTTTTATCGGATGGGGGATTTCTATGAACTGTTCTTTGACGATGCGAAAAAAGCGGCACATCTGCTGGACGTAACCTTAACTGCGCGGGGTAAATCTGGCGGCGAGCCAATTCCAATGGCAGGCGTTCCGTTTCACGCCGCCGAAGCGTATTTAGCCAAATTGGTCCGCCTTGGTGAATCCGTCGCTATTTGCGAACAAGTGGGTAATCCTGCCGAAAGTAAAGGACCGGTCGAACGTAAGGTCGTTAGGGTAGTCACGCCAGGAACCGTAAGCGACGAAGCACTGCTCGATGAAAGCCAAGATAATCTGTTGATTGCCATTCATCGGCACGAGGAAGACTTTGGTATTGCCACGCTCGATATCGGCAGTGGTCGATTTCAGGTTTTCGAAGCCTCGGGAGAAGAAGCTCTACACGCCGAAATTGAGCGTTTAAAACCCGCAGAAACACTGATTGCCGACGATTTTGCTCACACGCCTTTACCGGCGACGTTAAAAGGGGTTCGATCGCGCCCACCTTGGGAGTTCGATTACGACACAGCGCTTCGACTTTTGTGTACTCAGTTCGAAACCAAGGATTTATCCGGTTTTGGTTGCGCAGAACTGCCTTTGGCACTGGGAGCGGCGGGATGTTTGTTGGCCTACGCCCAAGAAACTCAGCGCACGGCTCTGCCACACATTCGCTCAATTCGTCACGAAGATCGAGACGAGGCGGTGGCCATGGACAGCGCAACCCGAAAAAACCTCGAGTTGGATGTTAATCTTCAAGGCGAAGAATCGAACACGTTATTTTCGGTACTCAACCAATGCGCGACGGCGATGGGCAGTCGGCTCCTAAGACGCTGGTTGAATCGGCCGTTACGTAACATCACCACGCTTACACAACGGCAAGACGCCATCACCGAACTGAGCAGTCAATATCAGTTTGAGTTAATTCATGAACATCTAAAAGCCGTCGGTGATTTGGAACGTATCTTAGGTCGCGTGGCGCTGCGTTCCGCTCGACCAAGAGATCTGTCACGTCTTTGTACATCGCTTGCGGTGTACCCTCAAATTCAAAGCGAGCTTGCCAATTTCGATAAAAAAGAACGATTGCTTGAATTGGCCGCTGACATCAATGAATTTCCCGAGTTAGTTGATTTATTGTCAAAAGCACTGGAAGAAAATCCGCCGGTTGTCATCCGTGAAGGCGGTGTTATTGCCAGCGGCTACGATCAAGAACTGGATGAACTTCGTGAATTAAGCTCCAACGCGGGTCAATTTTTGGTTGATTTAGAAACCCGAGAAAAAGAGCGGACCGGAATTAGCACGCTAAAAGTTGGATTTAATCGCGTCCACGGTTATTACATTGAGATCAGTCGTGGTCAGTCAGACAAAGCACCGGTTGATTACATTCGTCGTCAAACCCTCAAAAACGCAGAAAGATTCATTACTCCTGAGCTAAAAGAATTTGAAGATAAAGCGCTGTCGGCAAAGAGCCGTGCACTAGCACGAGAAAAAGCGTTGTACGACGAATTGCTCGAAACCATTAATCAGGATTTAACCGCTTTACAAATTTCGGCCGCAGGCGTTTCAGAATTAGACGTATTGAACACACTTGCTGAGCGGGCTATTAATTTGAATTTCTGTCGACCGGCACTAACGCCAGAACCCGGATTAGAAATATCGGGCGGGCGCCACCCGGTGGTCGAACAAGTGATCGATGATCCGTTCGTCGCCAATGATCTGAGCTTGGACGACAGGCAACGCATGCTCATTATTACCGGTCCGAACATGGGCGGTAAAAGTACCTACATGCGTCAAAATGCGTTGATTACTTTGCTCGCACACATCGGCAGTTTTATTCCAGCCACCTCCGCACAGATCGGCATGGTCGACAGGATTTTCACCCGTATCGGTTCATCTGACGATCTCGCCGGAGGTCGTTCAACGTTCATGGTAGAAATGACTGAAACCGCTAATATCCTTCATAACGCAACCGACAGAAGTCTGGTGCTGATGGATGAAGTCGGTCGCGGTACCAGCACCTTTGACGGGCTTTCATTGGCTTGGGCCTGTGCGCAACATTTAGCCAACAAAGTCAAAGCTTTCACCTTGTTCGCCACTCACTATTTCGAACTGACCGATTTACCCAACCAAATTGCTTCCGTTGCTAACGTTCATCTCGATGCCACAGAGCACAATGACGACCTAATATTTTTACACCATATTCAACGAGGCGCCGCTAATAAAAGCTTTGGCTTACAAGTGGCAAAATTGGCAGGTATTCCAAAACAGGTGTTAGAGCAGGCAAAAATCCAACTCGATTATTTGGAAACCGGTTCAACCGAAAACACACAACCCATGGTGATCGAACCGAGTCAAAGTGCGGCAGAGCAGCCATTTCAAGGAGACTTCTTCAGCCAGGGAACACACCCATTAGTCGAAAAAATGGAGGCAACCGATGTGGATAATCTTTCACCAAGAGAAGCACTGAATTTATTGTATGAGCTTAAAAAGCTGGTGAAATCGTAATATTTTCCATTTTTATGGGCGGTGTCTAAATCGAATGTTTCATTAAACTATATTGAATGTTTCATTCAAACTGGCCTTTGTCAGCCTAAAAATCGCGTGCATTAATCGTTTGACTTTTGATAAAATGCTGGGCTTATTAAAAAAACATAGATTAGCTATTGGAGCCCAGCATGACCTTCGTCGTAGGCGAAAATTGTATTAAGTGTAAACACACAGATTGTGTGGAAGTTTGTCCTGTAGACTGCTTCTACGAAGGCCCAAATTTCCTCGTGATTCATCCAGATGAATGTATTGACTGTGCACTCTGCGAACCAGAATGTCCTGTTGAAGCGATTTACTCAGAAGATGAGTTGCCCGAAGGGCAGGAAGTTTTCCTTGAATTAAACGAAGAACTTGCTGACCTCTGGCCAAACATCACCGAGATGAAAGAGTCCCCTGCAGACGCCGATAAGTGGGATGGCGTTGAAGGCAAGCTTCAATATTTAGAGCGATAACTTCGCTTTATACCATCGTTATTGATGCATGAAGCCGGAGTCATCTAACGCTCCGGCTGACGCATAAAGCCTAAGACCAACCTTCCTTTCAAGCAATTTTCTCAATACTCACAACCTCTATTTTCCAACGTTGATTATCGTCCACATCACCTAACGGTAAATAACGCCAACAGACGTTACAGTTTTCTATGTTAACGCCGTATATTCGGTCGCTATCAGGTGTTTGATACTGCGGTCGCGGGTCTTGTTGAAGCATCTCTACGATCAACGGTTTAAGTTGCTCATAGGTATGAGTTATTTTTTCTAATGCTGTTAAGGCGAGATCTGAAAACTCAACCGCTATTTTTTTGGGTTCACCGTCGGCAAATCCAGCTTTAGCGTCGGGCAGGCTATCGGCGTAAGGAATATAAGGTTTGATATCGAGTATTGGTGTTCCATCAACCAAATCGGCACCGGCAACAACAATGCTGGCTGTATTTCCAGAAACAACCACTTCTTTTAATTCCACCACTGATAAACCAATAGGATTAGGGCGAACGGGAGAACGAGTGGCAAAGACACCGACTTTTTCGTTGCCGCCGAGCCGAGGCGGACGAACTTTAGGGCGCCATGAAACCGATAAGTTTTTATGAAAAATAAATTGAATCCAAATATGGCTATAATTCTCTAAACCTTCGAACGCAGCCTTGTTATTAAATGGTGGAAAAAAAATAATTTCACCGCGCGCAGACGGCGTTAGGCCACTTTGTCGAGGAACACCAAACTTCTCTTTAAAGCTTGATTTAATTTCGCCAATAACCTCAAGTTGAAAAGACTCTTTTCTTACGTTCAAATCATCTTGTGTTATGTCTTTTTTATCGTTCAAAAATCACCTATTTCAACAACCATAATAAGTTCAACAACCGCAATAAGAAACGGAACAACCACTCCAAAAACGGAGTCTACCAATGAGACCGTTACCTTAGTTTTCAAATGTATTTTATATCGATATTTACGGAAGATGTCCAAAGACAATAAACCCAAAAAAGAACTTTTAAATTTCTGGATTTAAGCGATTAATTCAAAAAAACAGACTAAAGATCAGGCACACTGCAAAACAAACACTTTGCAGAACAAAAAAGAAAGAAGAGATAAAAATTGAGAAGGGAAAAGCCACAATAAATATTGTGGCTTTCAAATGAAAATCGAAGGTTTGTACGGAGTCATTATTTACATGCTAAACAAGCATTCTCCGTCCAACCCTTGTTGTTCTAAAATATCACGTAAACGTTTTAAAGCTTCGACCTGAATTTGGCGAACTCTTTCACGGGTAAGACCAATTTCACGCCCTACTTCTTCTAAAGTACTCATTTCGTGGCCGCGTAATCCAAACCGACGAGTCACAACTTCACGTTGTTTTTCGGTTAATTCACCCAACCACTCATCGATGCTTTGGCATAAATCGCTGTCTTGCAACACCGAGGATGGATCTGAGGTGTGATGATCAGGGACGGTATCGACCAGGGTTTTTTCTGAGTTGAGCCCAAGAGGAACGTCCATAGAAGTCACGCGCTCATTTAATTTGAGCATCTTCTCAACGTCTTCAACAGGCTTTTCTAACAGATTAGCAATGTCTTCTGGTGTGGGTTCGTGATCTAATTTTTGAGACAGTTCCCGAGCGGCTCTCAAATACACATTTAATTCTTTTACGACATGAATGGGCAAACGAATCGTTCGCGTTTGGTTCATAATCGCCCGTTCAATGGTTTGACGTATCCACCATGTTGCGTAGGTCGAAAATCTAAATCCGCGTTCTGGATCGAATTTTTCAACGGCGCGAATTAATCCTAGATTACCTTCTTCAATTAAATCTAATAAAGCTAACCCACGATTGACATAACGTCGCGAAATTTTAACCACTAAACGTAAATTACTTTCTATCATTCGCTTGCGCGACGCTTTGCACCCACGCAACGCTTTGCGCGCGTAAAATACTTCTTCTTCGGCAGAAAGTAAGGGAGAAAAACCAATTTCGTTTAAATACAGTTGCGTAGCATCTAAATTTTTTGCAATTTCTTCGCTATCAGCGTCGCTACGTCGGAGGTTTTTTGCAGCTGCTGGAACTTCTTCTGCATCGGCTTCGGCTGATGCGCCTATCTCGACAAGTTCATTTTCTAGATCTGGAACAACGAACACGTTATCGTCAGTTTTACTGTTAGAGTTTGGTACAGTCACTGCCATGATCTTAGCCCTTAATAAGTTATGGATCTTTAAAGGGATCTAATGATTAACCCTTTCCCGGACACCCTCACCTTTTGGACTTTAAGCTCTAGTGCCTTATTTTATTTTTTGAGCTTAATTTTCGAAGCATAGAAACACTATCGCCGTGGTAAATATCGCAACGGATCAACGGGCTTACCGTTGTTGCGAATCTCAAAATAGAGCTTGGTGTTTCCGGTTCCACTGGAACCTATTTCGGCAACTTTCTGACCTGCTTGAACGCTGCTCCCTTCTTTCACTAATATCCGATCCACATGAGCGTATGCACTCAGATACTGCTTGTTGTGTTTTATTATTAAAAGTTTGCCGTATCTTCTTAGTCCTTCACCCGCATAAACAACAATGCCGCTTGCTGCGGTAACCACAGAATCTCCCTTTTTTATCACAATATCAATACCCTCAGCTTGAGGGTCACCCGGGACAAACCGCTTTGTCACCTTGCCGAGCGTAGGCCAAGCCCACTTAATTTTTGTGGTAGTCGGCAAACTTTCATTTTTACTAATTTGGTTTTTCGTTAATTGTCTTGAACGAGTTGTAGTCACGTTTTTGACGCTTGAATCCTTCTTATTTTTGACGACCTTGGTTTTTGAGGAAGAGGAAGTGGGAGGTTTTGCCTTATTCGATTGATTTACCTTAGCAGTCTCTAAAGTTAGTACTTGGCCGGGGTAGATGTTGAATTTTGCGCCAATATTATTAGCTTTGGCTAAAACTTTATAATCCAAACCATATCGCCAAGCGATTGAGTATAAAGTTTCACCTTTGGATACGGTGTGTGTGGTGAGTTTTCGTGACGGAGGTTGCGTCAATTCCACGACACTTGCCTGTTTAGAGTGTGAACTGCAACCGTTTATAATGACCAAGGCGATCAAGATTATGAACACCCTAAAAACCATGAAAGCCTCTTTTTGGGTATAAAGGTTTTATGATTCTCTCTATTAACGTAATTAATCCTATTGATCGCTTATTAGGTTTAGGCATGTTTTATAAAGAAATCATCGGAATTAATTCTAAAAAAAATTGTAAAATGGAGGCACTTTTTAAAAATTTAGGGGTTTACACTGTTAAATATGACGGAATTTAAGCAAAAAATTGTATAAATTTGATCCAGGTCTAGTCGACAAACCCCTAGTCAACCTCCCACTTTTTAGAAAATACCTCAATAGAAAGTACAGAAGCGAAGCCAATTAAGGCAAATGCAAGCGCTATATAAAGCTGCGAAGGCTCGCCTAAAGTTTGAGCATATTCCCAGGGGAGTACATTTTCTTGAACTACTGGCACCAAATCACCGTGTCGATCAAGCTTGGTTTCTAACACAATTTTCCAGGGCCAAATCACATTCAGTGAGCCGATTAAAAAACCTGTCAACAGCGCCAAGGTTTTATTGTGATAGCGTTTAAGCAACCAGGATAAAAGTCGAGAAAATCCAATTAATCCTAACGCGCAACCAATGCCAAAGCTTGCCAAAAGCACGATATTAAATGTCGATAACGCTTCAATAAAGACAGGATACAATCCCATCAATAGCAGAATAAAGCTGCCTGATATGCCCGGTAATATCATCGCGCATATCGCGACCGCGCCACCGATCATTAGTATCCACCAATCGCCAGGAAGCGCTGCGGGTTTTGCGATGGAAACACCGAGCGCAACAAACGCCCCAAACGCCATCCACGCCCACATGGTTAAACCTTTAAATTTCACTTCTTTATAAAGGTGCCAAATAGACGCGAGCACTAATCCCCAGAAAAAAGACCAAACTAAAATTGGGTGATGATGGAGTGCGTGATCGATTATCTTGGCCAGGGTGAGCATACTAATAATCACACCCGAAAATACGGAAAGTAAAAAATTACCGTTAATGGAATACCAAGCGCTGGCAAACCCCTGCTGTTTCCAAATGATAAGGGTTTTAATGCCAATACTTTTCAGAGAATTAATCAGCTCTTCATATATTCCCGTGATAAACGCAATGGTTCCGCCGGACACTCCCGGCACAACGTCTGCCGCTCCCATTGCCATTCCGCGCAACATAAGGAATAAATAGTGGAGTGAGGTTTTGCTCATATTTGTGTCGTCCTTGAGAACAGGAAGGCTAGGTACAAATTTGTTTGCGAAATTGTAAGAAATCGAACGGTAATTAACTTACGGGGCTTATTCAATTTAGCACTTAAGGTAAGTGTAGGCTACCTTAAAGACCGTAACGTTTCGATGACAATTTGTTGCTATACCGAAGAGTTATACAAATCTGTGTAGAAATTTTAAGATCGGCTATTTGAGGAAAGAAATTCGGCGCAATCGGCAAGAAGAATTAACCGGTTGTGAGACGCAAAAATGCAAAGTTAACGGGTTGTTCCGCCTAACAGAGGCACAAACTTTACCGGCTCAATTTCTGTAGTAACAAAGCCTTCGTCGGTATTTTTTACCATGACTAAAGTTTGTGAGGCTTCGCCAATAGGAATGACTAAAACACCGTTAGGTGCCAACTGATCCAGTAACTCTTGAGGAACTTGACGTGGCGCGGCCGCACTCAAGATCGCATCGAATTGTTTTTCTTGCGACCAACCAAAATGACCATCGGCGTGTTTTAACATCACGTTTCGATAACCCAATTCAGTCAGGCGTTTGCGAGCTTTGTCCTGCAGCGGTTTGATACGCTCAACACTGTATATCTGCTCAAACAAGCCGGCGAGTATCGCCGTTTGGTAACCCGAGCCCGTGCCGATCTCAAGCACAAGCTGCGCATCTGGCGCGTGAGTTCTCAGTAATTCGGTCATGCGAGCGACAATATAGGGTTGAGAAAGCGTTTGGCCGAACCCAATGGGCAGCGACGTGTCTTCGTAGGCACGATGGCTCAATGCTTCATCGAGGAAAATGTGACGGGGCGTAGACTCCATCAGAGTTAAAACCTGAGTGTCTTTAATCCCCTGCTCAATCAAGCGTTGAATTAAACGTTGACGAGTTCTTTGGGATGTCATCCCGATGCCTTGGTGTTGCGAACGCTTCAAACCAGATCAATCCAAATTTCTTCAGCAAAAACTTAGGTGACAAGTACTGTGTTAACTAGAACTCAAGTTCCAATCAATACGTCGTTATTATAAATGGTTTATGAAAAATCAACACTGATAAGTCGTACTTAAATCTGTGTTAGATAAAGTCGGGTTATCCTGGGATTTGTTGGTCCATGGTTTTTGCCGGTTGCAAACGACACTTACCCACTATTTTTGCGGGCACACCGGCTACGGTTGAATACGAAGGCACGTCTTTTCTAACCAAACTGCCAGCAGCCACTTTGGCAGCTTCACCGACGTTCACATTGCCGAGAATTTTACTGCCCGCACCAATCATCACACCGCGACCAATGGTTGGGTGGCGCTTTCTTGATGTGCAACCACTGCCACCGAGCGTGACCGAGTGCAGCATAGAGACGTCGTTTTCAATAACCGTGGTTTCTCCGATAACCACTCCGGTTGCGTGATCAATCATAATGCCATGACCGATATTCGCCGCTGGATGGATATCGACATCAAAAATTTCTGACACTCGGTTTTGAAAAAACAGGGCCAGCGGTTTGCGCCCCTGTTGCCAGAGCCAGTGACTGATACGGTAAGCTTGCAGCGCGTGATACCCTTTGTAGTGAAGTAACGGGGTTAAATATTCATCACAGGCAGCGTCGCGCTCAACGGACGCGTTGATGTCTTCGAGCATTGACGTTTCAATGGCCGCGTCTGCCGCCATCGCTTCTTCGCACACTTCTCTGACCAGCATATCGGGCAGGTCTTCACTCGCCAGCAATCCAGCCAAAATGTAGGTGATGCTTTGAGTAAAGTTTTCATGTTTAAGAACGGTGCAATGGTAATGACTTGCCAGTCCCGGCTCCGCCATACTGGCTTTTTTTGCTTCTTCTTTAATTTTCGGCCAGATACCGTTCAGTTGAGTTGTTAACATGAAAGTCAGTATTCCAATTCAAAAAATGAAAATCAGTTCTAGGTTGCGGTTATCAGCCGCCGTTTTTACTGCGATAAGCTCACTATTTCAAGTTTGATTGAGCAAATTAGAATTTAGGTGCTTCTAATTTTTATATGTCCAACAGTTATATTAGCGACAGCACCCTTAAAACAATCAAGCCGATTCAAACATGTGTTTTTATAACTCTAACACCTAAAAAGCACCAAACTAAATCTCAAAATTCGTATTAAAAATCAACACATTAAGAGATGAACTTCACCGCACAATTGAGCTTTTTTGTATTAAAAATTAGCCCGAAACACGAATGAACCGGTTATATATTTCAGGTAGATTTTCGAGTATTTCGTTTTTCAAAAGTATGTCGCTACCGGCAATGGTTTGTGCAAGAAAATCTAGATCGAACTGTTCTTCAAATATTTTTGCTGCAGGCGCATAACTTAAATGCCAAGGTTCAGGTGCAATACCAAAAGCATTGTCATCTGCATTGGTTGGCGTCTGATACGGTCTTACAAAACCGACGTCTGGGTTGTCTTCTAACCAGGGCGTCAGCCAGCGGTGAAATTCTTCAAAAACCCCGCCTTCTTGAGTTTCTCTTTGCGTTAATTGGACGTTGTAATCGGAATTTATCGCCTGAGCGTCAATGATATCAATGTCTGTACCCCAATGGTGACGCGACGCCCCTGGTAACGCAGACCATCGTAGAATCGCTTGGACTAGATCCCAGCCTTGCAGGCTTCCGTGTAGAATGACGGTTTCATCAGCCGACAAAACAGCGCGTTTACCGCAAGATTTTGCGTTCCAAATCGACATTTGCGCATTAAAACTGCGAAACCCACTAAAAACTTTTAACTTAAACCCTTGCTTTTTTGCTGCATCTGCTAAAATTTTTAAAGGCTCTATGATATTTGGATGGAGCCTACAACCAAAAGTCTCACATTCAGACAACGGGGCTAAATGTGAGTCGCTCTGACCAGAAATACACGCGTTCGCCAAAATGGTACTCATTGACTACTTTCTCTCAATTTAAGTAACGATGCTGCTACTTTTGGTAACGAAGATCGACTCAACATTCAAAAAATAGGGATGTCTATTTACCCTCAAACTTTTTGAGGTGTAACATAGCATTTAGCTATATAAAAATTACTACAATAGTTCGTTCAACAATCACAAGCGCAATAATAATAAATAAAGGCTAACTAAAATGAACGTAAATAACACTGATCTTATTAGACTTAAAAATATTGGGGCTGCATCGGTCAATATTCTGCATGCGGTGGGCATCCATAACATTGATGATTTAAAAGAGGTTGGCGCGGTTGAAGCCTACGTGCGAATCAAAAATCGCGGAATCAATGTCTCAAAAGTTATGCTCTACGCACTGCAAGGTGCTCTTGAGGATACTCACTGGAATGACCTGAGCCCTGATTCAAAGGCACGTCTCTTAGAAGACGCTCAAGTCCAATCTACCTCTGAGCTAGTTTCAATGCCACCCACAGCCGCTACCGGATCGTAATACTCCGGTACTGGTTAGGACAAAAAACACGCCATTGTTTTGCTTAATACGAGTAGGTTTACACTAACTCCTAATGGCTAGTCTATTGTCTCGCTTACCTGAGTACCTGTCTTATATCTCACAGTGAATAGTTTATGTTCGCTGACAATCAGCGTGCACAAAGAACACGATCTAATTAGTGAAGAGCTTCACAAAAAAGCCAAATATGCGTTCAAATCACAACTTTTTTGAGAATTATTATCAAAAAGACTTTACATGAGAATGAGATTGCTTATCATTAATACATCGACTACGCAGTAGTTGGTTCAGAGGAAACCTTATACATCATGGTCTCTTCTCCTTATCAGGCTAATCACGGTTTTAAGCCAGCTTAAATTAAGCTGGCTTTTTTTATGCCTTTCTCAAACACAAGCCCCCCGCACATTTGCTTTAAACTCAACTGCACTAAGTTCATTGTTCTGAAAAATCGCCATACTGCGTATGCTTAAATAATGACATTTAAGATCAATATTCAAACCATGCAATAAAGTTATTTCAAAATCGATGCTTACCCCAAATAAAAATGAGAATTATTATCAAAAAGACTTTACATGAGAATGAGATTTGTTATTATTAACTCATCAGCTACTTAGTAGTTGGTGCAGAGGAAACCTTACACATCATGGTCTCTTCTCCTTATCAGGCTAATCACGGTTTTGAGCCAGCTCTTTGAGCTGGCTTTTTTTATGAGACTCCGATAATTATCCGGCTTTGCCTACCTTTCTTTTGCAGTTATCTATCACTGGCCTTATTTCGTCTTTTGACTTTTTGTCTTTCCCACGGGCTTTAGCGTTTGCCGCAATCTTAAGTGAATTAACGTCATCAAATAAAAATGAGAATATTTATCAAATAGACTTTACATGCAAATGAGATTTGTTATTATTAACTCATCAGCTACGCAGTAGTTGGTTCAGAGGAAACCTTATACATCATGGTCTCTTCTCCTTATCAGGCTAATCACGGTTTTTAAGCCAGCTCTTTGAGCTGGCTTTTTTTGTTGAATTTTCCAAAATCGAGCTCATCTATTTATCAATCATCCAGTTATTCGCAGCCTGTATTTATAAAAACTGCGGACAACCCGCAAATAATCAGACGTATTTTAATAGCTGAATGATGACTTATCTCTCTGCCATTCGATCACAGACGAATGACGAGAGGTGCCATTAAGTATCGACAAATAACCATCTCAAAAAGTAACAACGCTAAACGAAGGATTACTTCAGCTATGAGTCACGGCTTCAATTATTCTCGATCTAAATTTGCTGGTGTAACTGATAAATTATTGTTTATTTTACTGTTCGCAGTTTCTTCACTGACACACGCCTTAACAGAAGACGAAAAAAACAATATCCAAGTTTTTAAAGAATCCAGCCAATCAGTGGTATTTGTAACCAACAACACTCTCGTTCGAGATCCCTATTCTTTTAACGTCAGCAAACGCCCGCAAGGAACGGGAACAGGCTTTGTCTGGGACAAACAAGGCCACATTGTTACCAATTTCCATGTCATCGACGGTGCCCGAGAAATCACGATTACGTTATCGGACCAGAGCTCTTGGAATGCTGCGGTGGTGGGTTTAGCGCCTGAAAAAGACATCGCCGTGTTAAAAATTGAAGCGCCATCGAAACTCTTGAAACCACTTCCAATAGGCGATTCAGAAGCGCTACAGGTTGGACGTAAGGTGCTCGCTATCGGCAATCCATTTGGTTTGGATACCACATTAACCGTCGGAGTAGTGAGTGCTTTGGGAAGAGAAATTCAGGCGCCCAACCAGCGAACGATTCAGAACGTCATTCAAACAGACGCCGCAATTAACCCAGGCAACTCAGGCGGCCCACTGCTGAATTCAGACGGAGAATTGATTGGCGTTAACGCAGCTATTTACAGCCCCAATGGCGCGAGTATCGGAATTGGCTTTGCCATACCGGTGAATTCAGTTAAGAAAATTGTGCCGGAATTAATTCAATACGGTCATCTCGTCAGGCCAGTTATTGGTGTGGAACTCGCCCCCATTTCTTGGGCCAGGAACAATAATCTGCCGGGCGTACCGGTGCTGCGCGTAACCCGTAATGGACCTGCAGATCGTGCAGGCATGGAGGGAATCACTCGAAATCGTTGGGGCGCAACCATTTTGGGCGATGTCATTGCCAAGATCGACAACAAATCGGTAAACAGTATTGATGAATTATTGGGGGTGTTGGAGTCTTATAAGCCCGGTGATCGTGTGGCGATTACCATAATTCGCCAAAACCGCGAAAAAACATTGCGCCTAACATTGGCCGCTCCCAACTGATAGAGCGACAGTCATACCTCGCGCAGGGGTGCTCACAGCGAGCATCCCTGCGAAATGTGCAAATCTAGAACTCAAGGAATAACAACGGGAATACGCTGCGCCAAGGTAATTTCTGATGGTGAAATAACCGCTTTATAAGCGATGGCTTCTACGCCTTTGGCAACAGCTTTGCGAAGCCATTTGCCGTACTCTTCGTCAATATGATCGGCAGGGGATACAGTCTCAATGCCAGAGTGTTGAACACAATAAAAGATGACCGCTCTGTGCCCCTGATCCACCAGCCCCATCAACGCCTGTAGGTGTTTAGAACCTCGCACAGACACTGAATCAGGAAAAAACCCCTCGCCGTTAGATTCACCGTCCATCAAGGTGACACTTTTTACTTCAACAAAACAGTCGCGATCGTCAGCGCTATGGTCGCGCAAACGAAAATCTAATCGGCTTTCAAAATCTTCACACTTCACTTCTGCCTTTAGGTCGTTGTAACCGGACAACTCGGTGATGACTCCGTTTTCAATCGCTTCGGCAACTAATTTATTCGCTCGCCCAGTATTCACGCCCGCTAGGTGTCCGCTGGGTGTTGTGGTGATCTCTAACGTTTGTGCGTATTTGCGTTTTTTATTGTCAGAGGTTGAGTACCAACAAGGTGTCCCCGGTGCTGTGCAGTTGCGCATCGACCCGGTATTTGGGCAATGGATTGTGAGTGTAGTCCCGTCGGGCTGAGTAATATCCGTTAAAAATCGTTTGTACCGTTTTTCGAATATAGCTTCGTTAAATTCAGGATAAAAGTTCATAAAAAAGGTCTACATATATAGCAAAAAGTCAAAACATTGCGTCTAAAATACCGAATATAGAGAGCAAGTATTACACTGATTGAGAAATATCATCAGCCTGAAAAAAATCTGTAGCATCAGTTACAGGTTTCTGGTAGCTTGCTGTGCTCTGAAAAATTCGGGCTTGAAATATTTAAGAACGCCCAAACATAGATTGCCCTGTGATTTCGACAAAGAGGCGAACAACAATGCCAAACTCATCCACAGCTGACAAAGTTAACACCTACGGTTTGCAACCCTACCAGGAGCAACCGGGCGAAGAATACATGAATGAATCACAACAGGAGCACTTTCGAAAGATGCTCTTGGCGTGGAAGGCTGAGTTAATGGAAGAAGTCGATCGAACCATGAGTCACCTCAAGGATGAAGCGGCGAACTTCCCAGACCCTGCTGACAGGGCCAGCCAAGAAGAAGAATTTAGCTTAGAACTTCGCACTCGCGACCGCGAGCGAAAGCTCATTAAGAAAATTGACTCAACTATCGAGCTTATCGACAGTGATGACTACGGTTATTGCGAGACTTGCGGTGTTGAGATTGGCATCAGTCGCCTAGAAGCTCGACCCACTGCAACTCAATGTGTTGATTGTAAAACGCTTGATGAAATCCGAGAAAAACAAGTCGGCGGTTAACAACAAAAGAAACACCTCAGAGTAAACGGCATCCATTGCTGTTTACTCTCCCTTGATGTTTACTCTAAGCCCCGCACTATGTTTGACTGACACCTGAGGTTCTAGCAACCTGAGGGTTCTATTTTTCTAAAGTCCAATACGAATCACCCCATTCGACCCCTTCTTTTTCTATGACTTCCTATGTTGGTCGTTTCGCTCCCTCACCTACCGGGCAATTGCATTTCGGCTCACTCGTCACTGCATTAGCAAGCTATCTTGATGCTCGAAGTCAATCCGGCATTTGGTTGGTCCGCATTGAAGATCTTGATCCGCCGAGAGAAGAAAAAGGTGCCACCGAATCGATACTCAGAAGCCTAGAATGCCACGGGTTGAATTGGGACAAAGAAGTTATTTATCAATCCAAACGCGCCGAGGTTTTCGATCATTACCTCGAACAATTAAGCAATAAACAGTTATTGTTTCGATGCAATTGCACACGCCAACGGTTATCGAAACTGCACGGCAGTTACGACGGCCACTGTTTAACGTCGCCACCTGAATCTGATTCACCCAGCGCACTGAAAATTGGCAACCTAGCCAATAAAAACTGGAGTTTTGACGATCGAATTCAGGGATTTCAAAAGGAGCATTTGTCGTTTCCGCAAGACAGTTTTGTCCTGGTGCGAAAAGACACTTTGTACGCCTACCAATTAGCGGTTGTGTGCGATGATATTGAGCAAGGAATCACCCACATTGTCAGAGGCAACGATTTGCTTTCGAGTACTGCTCGGCAGATTTTATTATTCGATGTTTTAGAAGCAACGCCGCCAAGCTTTGCTCACATCCCCTTGGTACTTGCCAATAATCAACAAAAACTCAGCAAACAAAACAAAGCTCCGGTTATTGATAACGCCGAAGCGTCAATGAATTTGTTGAATGCGCTAAAATTTTTAAATCAATCTCCGCCAGAAAATTTGTCGGAAGAATCACCAGAAACCATTTTGTCGTGGTCCATTGAGCATTGGCAAATCAATGCCATTCCTAAATTGCCAGGTTTCATTCCGCCGAACTCACTTTGAGGTTTTTGGAATTTTTAACACCGCAATAAAAACGGTAATAAAGGAAGAAAGACTCATTGGCCTTTTTGATTGAGACGTTGATTACTCGTATGATGCTCCCAACCCATAAAACCACTGATTATTTGTATGAATAACCCTGTTGTCACACATCGACTTCTCATACTGCTCTTACTGGTGCTCACCAGCTTTTCACCCGCACTGTTCAGTTGGGTATTAAGCGAACAAGGAACCTGGTATCGACCTTTTATTGTTTGGTCATTTGTAATACTAATCGCCTATTTATTGCAGCGTGAGCGCATTCGACGTGACTTTTGATCTTTCCCTCATTGCATTACTGATTGGTGGGTACGTTGCGTTATTGTTTTTAATCGCCTACTGCACCAACAAAGATTTAATTCCAAGCTCCATTGTAAGTCATCCGGCGACGTACATTTTATCGATGGGCGTATTCGCCAGTGCGTGGTCTTTTTATGGTGCCGTTGAAATCGCAAAAGATTTTGGTCATGGCGCTCTGGCCTACTATATAGGTGCTAGCGTTTTATTTTTGTTTGCCCCGGTAACACTGGCACCCATTGCCGAACTCACACGCCGTTTTAAAATTCCGTCGCTTGCGGATCTTTTGGTGTTTAGATACCACAGCCAAAATGTAGGCATCTTGGTGATGGTATGCAGCTTGTTAGCACTGATTCCGTTACTTTCTGTGCAAATTCAAGCCGTCTCAGACACACTCGCCATCATCACCGCGCCCTCAGAAAGCTTCGACCAAACAGAACCTACTTTTGCCAATCGTGACTTAACCGCCTTTGGTTATTGTTTGTTGCTCACCATATTCACCATGATGTTTGGTGCCAGCCGATTTAAACAACGCGGCCTGGTGGTGACCTTAGCGGTAGAGTCACTGATCAAACTGATTGCGTTTTTAGCAGTGGGTTACTTGGCAATTTGGGGCGTATTTGGCGGCATGTCCGAACTCGATCAATGGTTGGTTGATAACCCAGATCGATTCCAGGCATTAATCGACCCGAACCCAGATCAATCGCCCCACGCGTTACTGATTATCTTTGTGACTGCAACACTGGCCATGCCTCACGTATTCCAGTCTTCAATGGTGAACGCTCACATCAAACGATCCATGCGAATCACTTCTTGGGCATTTCCATTGTTTTTGATGCTCATGGCAATTCCTATTTTTCCGGTGCTGTGGGCCGGTCAATCGTTAGATGTGTCTTGGCCAGTTCAGTACTACACACTCGCGGTACCGCTAGCGGCTGGAAATGAGTGGATCACCATTTTGGCGTTTATTGGTGGATTATCGGCGGCCACTGGAGCATTGGTTTCCATTGTCCTGTCGTGCACGATGATGGTTCTCAACCACGGATTGTTACCGTTTTCCCATTTTGGCAACCAGCGAGACCTCGGCAAGCAATTGGTATTTCTTCGCCGGGTGGTGATTTGCTTTATCTTCGTGGTCGCTTATGTCTTCTTCTTAACATTGCGCTCACGCCACAGTATTTTGGACTTAGCATTGATTGCGTTTGTCCAAATCCTCCAGTTTTTCCCAGCGGTCATTGCCACGCCTTATTGGTCGCGGGGAAATCGCTGGGGACTCATTATCGGTGTTTGCTTGGGGTCGATCGTCAGTATTGGCGGCTTTATGGTGCCCACGCTGTTGGAATTTAACAGCTACAATCTTCCGTTTTTGGGCGTTATCTCTGTTGGCTCGGAACATTGGGACGTTGTTGCTGTGCTGTCCCTTGCCGTAAACATCGCCGGGTTTATCACTGCATCTCTGGTGACACCTCAATCACCGGAAGAAAAATACAGTGCGTCACTGTGCACAGAAGACGAACTCAGTCATCCGGTGCGAGTTATTTTAGACGTTCACAGCTGTGAAGAAATTAGAGACCGATTGGTTTCTTATCTCGGCCCAACTATGGCAGAGACTCAAATTAACCGTGCGATTTCGGAACTCGGCATCAGTTTTTCGGAGCGCCGCCCCTACAGTTTGCGACGTTTAAGGGATCGCCTAGAATCTAATTTATCGGTAATCACCGGGCGTTCGGTTGCAAAAGGAATCATCGACCGAAGCCTTCCTTATCTTCTTCCAGAAAAAGAAGGCAGTACCGACATCAACTTAATTGAGTCAAGACTGCACCGCTACAGAAACCGCCTTTCTGGGATGGCTGCGGAATTGGACAATCTTCGACGCTATCACCGCAACACACTGCAAGAATTGCCCATATCCGTTTGTTCTCTCGGCGGCGATTCGGAAGTCCTGATGTGGAACAAAGCGATGGAAGCGCTTACCAATATTGACGCCTCCTCCGTGGTTGGATCACACATTGATGATTTGCCCAGTCCTTGGAACACCATCATTTCTGACTTCTGCGCCAGCAGCAATATGCATTTGCACGGGCAAGCATTATCGTTTGACAATAACGATCATTTCTTTAACTTACACAAGGCCCAGCTGAGCAGCCCGCACATCTATGACGGTATTGAAGGCCAAGTAATCTTGTTGGAAGACGTCACCGAACTGAAAAAGCTGGAACACAAACTGGCGCACAGTGAACGTTTGGCGTCTGTTGGCCGCCTTGCCGCCGGTGTTGCCCACGAAATTGGTAACCCAGTCACCGGTATCGCGTGTTTGGCACAAAACCTAAAATACGAAGATACTTCTGAAGAGGCACTTGATACTGCTCAGCAAATTCTCTCGCAAACCGATAGAATTAATAGGATCGTTCAATCGTTGGTAAGCTTCTCTCGCTCGGGCGATATTTCTGGAACACAATTCGTTCACATCGAGTTACGCCAGTGTGTGGAAGAAGCCATACAACTTCTGTCATTACAGAAAGACAAAACCCAAGTCGATTATCAAAACCACGTTAAAGACGACATAATGGTTTGGGGCGATAGCCAAAAGTTGATTCAAGTTTTTGTGAACCTGCTGTCCAACGCCAGAGACGCCAGCGAAGAAAGTGGCGCGGTCTCTATCGAAGCGTCTAACCTAAATCGGCACACCGAAATTTGGGTCACCGACGAGGGCCAAGGTATTTCACAAGAACATCTAGAGCAGATTATGGAACCCTTCTTCACCACCAAAGATCCCGGTGAAGGAACAGGACTCGGTTTGGCCATGGTTTACAGTATTATTGAGGATCATCAGGGCGCAATTGATATTGAAAGTCCGGTTGACCCAGATACACTAACTGGGGCACGCTTTATCATTAAGCTGCCGCACAGTGTTGAACCCAAACCTACCGATGACCAGACAAACACCGTTACTTTGAATTAGTTAAGTGATGAACTATGAGTAAAATACTGATCGTTGAAGACGAAGCCATTATTCGTACCGCATTAAGAAAGTTACTTGAGCGGAATAAATACGACGTTTCTGAAGCCAATTCAGTCAAACAAGCCATTGGCAAGTTCCAACTGACAGATTTTGACCTCATCATCAGTGATCTGCGTTTGCCCGGAGCACCGGGTACCGATTTGATCAAGCTCTCGGGCGATGTTCCGGTGCTGATCATGACCAGTTACGCCAGTCTCAGGTCGGCGGTGGATTCTATGCGAATGGGTGCAATGGACTACATTGCCAAACCCTTCGATCACGACGAAATGGTGGCTGCGGTTAAGCGTGTTATCGGTAAAGCCAACGCTGCGGAAACCGCGAAAAAAGGCAACAAGAAAAGCCAAGCAGTTGCTCCTGTCAAAGGCATGATTGGCACCAGTCCGGTCATGAGAGAGCTGTACGGCAAACTCGAAAAAGTAGCACCGACTCCGGCAACAGTATTGATTCACGGTGAAACCGGAACCGGTAAAGAACTCGTCGCACGCTCTCTTCACGCTTTGAGCCCAAGAGCGGATCGCCCACTCATTTCCGTCAACTGCGCCGCAATCCCGGAAACCTTGATTGAATCTGAATTATTCGGCCACGAGAAAGGCGCTTTCACGGGAGCCGCTTCCACTCGCGAAGGTCTTGTCGCCGCAGCCGATACCGGCACACTCTTCCTCGACGAAATCGGCGAATTACCTCTAGAAGCGCAAGCTCGATTGTTACGGGTTATTCAGGAGGGTGAAGTTCGACCGATTGGCGCTATCGAATCTCGCAAAGTTGATGTGCGATTGGTAACCGCCACTCACAGAGATCTGCGCCAATTGGCAAAGACCGGCAAATTCCGAGAAGATTTGTATTACCGCTTGAACGTTATTCAACTGCGCTTACCGCCATTGAGAGAACGTGGAAAAGACGTCATTGCCATTGCCGAAGCGTTGCTGGAGAGATTCTGCGAAGAGATGTCGAAACCGCTACAAGCACTTAGCCCGGAGGCGGTTCAAGCCATTACAACTTACTCTTGGCCCGGCAACGTACGTGAACTTGAAAACGCCATTCAACGTGCAGTTATTCTCAGTGAAAACGACCAAGAAATCAGTTACGAACTGCTCGGCATCGATTTAGACCTAGTTAAAACAGATACACCCGAAAATCACGAGCACGATTCTCCTTACCAGAGCCAGCTCACCCCCGCCGACAGCGGCCAAAAGCAGAGTTCTGCTGACCCGCAAGAAGATCTCTCCCTCGAAGACTACTTCCAACACTTTGTTTTAGAACATCAGGAATCGATGAGTGAAACTGAACTCGCTCGAAAATTAGGCATTAGCCGTAAATGCTTGTGGGAGCGTCGACAAAAACTGGGGATCGAACGGAAAAAGACCTTATCAACCACCAAGTAATCCAGATTGATAAGCTTCATGAGTGCGGTGGCCCTCACTGGGAGCAACGCACTTGCTATGTTATGGGTTGTTGTGAGTTGTGAATTGATAGCCCCACAAACTTACAACTCTGGACTTATAGCCCCGAAACTCAAGACTACACACTCATTCGTTACAGGTAACACGGCTGTTACCCAAACTCTGTTACCTACTGTTTATCAACAACTCCTCGTGACCTTTTATCGTTGCTCGTTGCCCAGAGCCTGTTATTAACAACAGGTAAAAACGATCTTTCACTGTTATCTCTGCCCATTGCCTAAAACCACACTTCTTCCGAGCCCTTACCAGGCTCAACAATCAATTATTCCTTATTGGAATATAGCTAACTAGCCAGTTTAGGCGTAACACAAACTGCCAATAGTTCAATTTTCATACTCAAATTCAGACGTAAGTATTACTTTGAAGCACCTGTTTGTTACTTGGAGTACAAATTTTTGTTACGCGTCGTAAAGTGTTACCCCAAAATGATTAAGTAACAGATATCGGGATAATAGGTAACGAATTGAAAATAGCAAAACGAGATAAAAAAGCCCTGAAAACACGTAAGGCATTGTTTTTATTATAATTTTCAATATTGGCACAACGACTGCTATATACCGAGCATAATAAAAACAACAAATAATAAAAACAACGACACGTATAAAACTACATAACAACAATAAATAATAATTAACGAATAACTGATTATAATAACAACAATAAACAATAATTACTGAGCAACTGACAATAACAACAATAAATAATAATTAATGAAAAATTGACAATAACAACAATAAATAATAATAAAAGAAAATTTGCTTATTAAAACAACAACAATAAAAAACAATTGATATATTTAACAACAACTAGAACGAATAACACTCACAACAATTTGACTTGAATTCGGGGTATTTGCTCCGTAAGTAAACATCAAAGCACGGAAGCCTTGAACTTTGTATAAAGGACTGAAGAATCTCCGGCGGAGGGGTGCATACCTCTCCGTTTTGCTTTATTTAAATTTCACGAATATCTGAGTTTAAAATTCCACCCTGTGACACCACGTGATACACTCGCCCGTCGTTTACTATTTATAGCTTTCACTTAACACTTGCGCAGATCGCGCATTAATAAAGAACTCTCATACTCCGCGCATGCTAAAACGGTTAATCAACCTATTCACAGGCTCCAATGACTCTTCCAAATCATCGGTAATCCCTGCAAGCCAACATCATATTTCATCGAAACAGATCAGCCAGGCCGCTCACAAAGTTATCCACAGACTGATGGATTCCAATTATCAGGCGTTTTTAGTCGGTGGCGGTGTTAGGGATCTCTTACTGGAAGGCTCGCCTAAGGATTTTGACGTTGCCACCAATGCCACCCCGGAACAAGTACGCAAACTGTTTCGCAATTCGCGCATTGTCGGCCGTCGTTTTCGCATCGTACACGTTCGTTTCGGTCGTGAGATCATTGAAGTTACCACATTTAGAAACGATCACTCAGACGACAAAGACAACAATGCCTCGAAATCAGAAGACGGCATGTTACTGCGCGACAATGTCTTCGGTGACATAGAAACAGACGCAAAGCGTCGAGATTTCACGGTAAACGCGCTCTATTACAACCCGCATTCTGGTGACATTTTTGATTACACCGGTGGCTTTGAAGACATTCACCATAAAACGCTGAGAATTATTGGTGATCCGGTCACTCGTTTTAAAGAAGACCCGGTGCGCATGCTGCGTGCGGTTAGGTTTTCCTCCAAACTCAATTTTGATATAGAGCCGAAAACTTCCGCACCTATTTCAGAACAAGCGCCGTCGATTAGCCAAGTATCATCGGCACGACTGTGGGACGAGAGCTTAAAGCTGTTTATGTCCGGCTACAGCGCTTCAATTTATCAACAGCTGATTGATTTTGGCTTGTTCAAAACTCTGTTTCCCGGCAGCTTTGAGCAGATTCAAAACAATCCTCAAGTTCACACCTTCTTTGAAAACGCGATGCGTAACACGGATCGACGTATTCAATCCGGTAAGCGAGTAACGCCTGCGTTTATTTACGCCGTTTTACTTTGGCCAGAAATTCAAGATCGACAAAAGCAACTCATTGCCGATCGTGTTCCGCCGTTGGAAGCCTCCCATCAAGCGTATCAACAAGTGCTGTCTCGACAGATACAGTTGATTAGTATTCCCAAGCGTTTCTCTACAACCATGAGAGAGATTTGGGATTTACAGGCGAGACTGCCAAAACGTGCGGGGCAACGTGCCTTCCGCACCCTAGAGCACGCGAAGTTTCGTGCTGCGTATGATTTTCTGTTATTGCGTGAACAATCTGGCGAAGATCACCACGGTTTAGGCCAGTGGTGGACTGATTTCCAAAACGCAGACCCTGTCGCACGCGAAAAAATGGCCAATGCCCAGCATCGCCAGGGAAGAAACCGTCCCAACAAACGTCGACCCAGACGAAAAAACACATCCATTCAGACTCAGGAAAATTCGTAATTGTTAGGCAATGACATCACAGCCCTTCCAACAAGGGCTTATATTGGTATTGGCTCAAATTTGGAAAACCCAAAGGAACAGGTAAGTTCAGCAATCTCTCAAATAGATGAATTAGCGGACGTTGTCGTCACTGCCCACTCGTCGCTCTACCAAACAGCACCGATCGGCCCTGAAGGCCAACCTGACTACATCAATGCTGTTATTCAAATAGATACTTACCTAGGCGCCCACCAACTGTTGAATGAACTTCAAAACATTGAAAACCAACACGGCAGAACCCGAGAAGTTCGCTGGGGTGCGCGCACGCTAGACTTGGATATACTCTTATTCGGTGAGGAGACCCTATGCGATGATCGTCTACAGGTTCCACACCCAAGAATGTTGGAGCGAAATTTCGTCATCGTTCCGCTGGCAGAAGTTGTCCCTGACTACGTTTTCGCCAATGGACATGACATTCAAAGTACGGTAGAAACGCTCGGTACGATTGGAATTCATAAAATCAAAGAAACCACTGAGCGTATTGCCTGATTGTCGCCATTTGCGGTTGGCATCAGTGATGCTCTCTAACCTCACCTAGCGGTGATGTTCGTGGTTCAACGTAAACATGAGAGAACACCTATGCCATACGGTAAACCAACTGAAGAATCAGCACTGGCAAAGTCTGTTAGCATCAATACCTTGCGCAAAATGAAGCAGGAGAACACAAAATTTGTCTGTGTTTCTCTTTATGATGCTCCTATGTCTGCCATGGCACAAAAGACTGGCATAGAAGTTCTATTAGTTGGCGACAGTCTTGGAATGACTGTACTCGGCTATGACGACACTATCCCAGTGACCATGGAACACATGATTTATCATGTTGAAGCAGTCCGACGCGGTAACAGCAAATCCCTAATCATGGGAGACATGCCGTTTATGACCTATGCAACACCTGAGCAAGCCATGCAAAACGCTACTCGCATTATGCAAGCAGGCGCACACATGGTGAAACTCGAAGGCGGTGAATGGATTGCAGAAACAGTAAAAATGTTGACCGATCGCGGAATCCCAGTGTGTGCTCACGTCGGACTAACACCACAGTACGTTAATAAATTCGGCGGCTTCCGAGTGCAAGGTCGCAGCGAAGAACAAGCCCAGGTTATTTTAAACGACGCGAAAGTGTTGGATGAAGCCGGCGCTGACCTTGTCGTACTTGAGTGCATCCCAAGCCAACTGGCTAAAACCATTACTGAATCGGTGGAAATGTCTACTATCGGAATTGGCGCTGGGGGCGACACAGACGCTCAAGTATTGGTGATCAATGATATTTTAGGCCTGACAGAAAGACCGCCTAAATTTTCTAAAAACTTCTTGGAAGAAACCGCGTCAATACCGGGTGCGTTGATGAAATACGCTGACGATACTCGAAATGGTGTTTTCCCGAGCGAAGAACATATTTTCGTGTAAAACCCAAATTCAGCTCCAAATACGGTGTTTGGAGCTGAAACTTTATTGCTAGTCTTTTCTCTGCCAGCAACTCTTCCCTTCTTGCCCTGGCCCAGACCCTACACAGACAGACAGAGCTGTTATCGAGCCATCACTAAATACATCAGAAGCCAGTAGTTGCTGAAGAATGTAATGCGAAAACTCCTCAACCGTAGTATTTCGAATCGGCAATACTCGTGTATCGGCTTTCAAAAACTGCATCTCCTCACCATTGAACGTCACGTAGAAGTAGCGCTCGCTGTCGGATACCGTCAGATACGGCGAATTACCAGGCAACAACAAATATTCATCAAGTTCAGCACAGCAACGTTTTAATTCGTCTTTGTACACTCGGTAGTTACTGGCAAAACCGTTGTCCCCGACAATTACTTCCAATTCTGCAGAAACAGTAAAATTATGACCGTGCAAACGCTCTCGTTCGGTGGCGGAAAATACGGTGAAATGTGCGGCTGAGAATTTCAGATATTCTTTGCTGAAAGTCAGAATGACTGAGCGTTGCGCGCTTTGAGTATCGGTTGAATGGCTATGCTCTGAATTATTATTCATTAAATTAAAGGACCTGTGATCAACTCCAAATGACTTCGTATGACCTCAAACATACATACCCGAGACAACAAGTGATTCATCACCGTTATCTCAGCAGGCTTATTTTTAAGTGCACTCTTGATGGTTAGTCTGAAAGTTAGAACTTTTAGAACTTAGAGCTAATCTAGAGGTTTTGTAGATTATCCTCAATAAGACTATTCTAGTACAACACCTTTGCATTTGAGCCCCAGCTAACACGATGAGGCTCAGAAATGCGAGGCAGGTAAATCCTGCCACCTGTTATACACACTATGCTATTGAGCGATCAGTCACACTAGAAAAACTTTGGATCACGCTTTTCAATAAATGCGTTGAGTCCTTCAGTTCGGTGCTCTGATGCAAACGCTTGCGCAAATAAACGAGCTTCTAGATCTTCAGCTTCACGTTGCGGAAGATCATCGCCTTCATAGATCGCACGCTTCACCAATCGCAAAGAATTGGGGCTGCGAGACGCAATGACTGCAGCTTGCTTCAAACAATGTTCCATAAGTTGATCGGGCTCGACCAATTCAGCAGCGACACCCCACTGCAATGCTTGCTGCGCGGTAAAGATATCGCCGGTTAGGCAAATCAAACTGGTCACACTTTTGCCAACACATCGCAACAATCGTTGACTGCCACCGAAGCCTGGCAAAATACCTAAAGCTACCTCAGGCGCTCCGAATTTGGCCGTGTTACTCATCACGATGTAGTCGCACGCAAGCGCCATTTCGAGGCCGCCGCCAAGTATGTAACCATTAGCAGCCACAATAACCGGAATGGGTAACTGCTCTATTTTGCGAAAAACTTCTTGCCCTTCTTGAGCAACTTGCAGTCCGTCTTCTGGTAGACGCGCCGCCATTTCTTTAATATCAGCACCGGCAACAAACGCTTTTTCACCTGCTCCCGTTAATACGATACAACCAACATTTAGATCAACGACCTGCTCACAAAACGCCGTTAACTCCGACATCACTTCTGCGTTTAAGGCATTCATGGCTTTAGGTCGATTGATAGTGAGTACGCCAACTCGATCTATCTGTTCAAAGGTCAATGTGTTGAAGTTCATCATACTTACTCTTTATAAATTTGATCGTTTGTTATTTTGAGTGATTATAACAACTGACTGTGTCTTTTTAAGTCGCCCAATAAAATCATGAGATTTACGCCAAGATTACTGAGCTAACGTAAAATTATTTCTCAACACCCTGTGGAAAAACCTTTCTAATTTGTACAAAACACCCTCTGATCGGGCGTGCATTGTGACCTAGGCCACCCTTTTAGTTGTGGATAACTTGTGAAAGCCAAGTGCATATCTAGTGCTTACATTTTTTTTCACCACTATATGTTGTGCTACCTGTTATTTTTGCCTATAGTCTAAAATAACTTCCGAGATGAGATGTAGGCTGGATTCAAGTCACCACTCATAGGTGAAGCAACTGTGGTAGGTAGAAGGCAGACAGAGCGATGACTTTCATCAAAATTGGCCGGTAAAAATAGGTAAACAACGATAAATTTTTGCGCCAATTCGTAATTCACACCCACCTAAGCACTCAATATCAGTGACTTAGCGCAGTGCTTCTAAAGTCATCACATCATTGAGCAGAACTGACCGTTCAAGTTTTTATATTCGTAGTAAAAGCGCCATTCATAAATTTTGAATGAGCTGCTTCTTTTTAATTTCACGCAAAGGGTTTTCCATCATGTTAAGTTGGGACGATTTCGATACCGACGACCACTCATCTGTTACTAACAAGCCAAAAACAGCTGAACCTGTAAAACAGGAAGTAACCAAACCAGCACCCGCAAGCACATCAACTTCGGCGCCCGCACCACAAGCGGCAGCTGTCGAAACGAAAGCAGAGTCTTCATCAGCAAACCTAGGTGAAAAATCATCTAACGTAGAAGCGGCATTAAAATCCATCGCCGAAGCGGATATCGCTCCGGGCTTAGAAGAGTTGGAAATGGGTGCAGCACGCGTAGAAGTTGACGATAAACGAATGATTAACTGTCGAGCTGATTTGAACCAACTCGTACCATTTAAGTACGACTGGGCTTGGCAAAAATATCTTGATGGCTGTGCCAATCACTGGATGCCACAAGAAATTAACATGAATGCCGACATCGCACTTTGGAAAAACCCCAATGGCTTAAGCGATGACGAACGCCTAATTATCATGCGTTCATTAGGATATTTCTCAACCGCTGACAGCCTAGTTGCCAATAACTTAGTGTTGGCTATTTATCGCTTAGTAACTAACCCAGAATGCCGCCAATACATTTTGCGCCAAGCTTTTGAAGAAGCCATTCACACTCACGCCTATCAATACTGTATTGAGTCTTTGGGGATGGATGAAGGCGAAGTGTTTAATATGTATCGCGAAGTACCTTCTGTTGCGGCAAAAGCAGCTTGGAGTATCGCGCATACCCGAGGACTTAGCGATCCGTCATTCACCACAGGTACGTTTGAATCCGATCAAGAGTTACTGAGAAACTTAGTCGGCTTCTACGTTGTTACCGAAGGTATCTTCTTCTACTGTGGCTTCTCTCAAATACTGTCTATGGGTAGACGTAACAAAATGACGGGTGTTGCTGAGCAATTCCAATACATTTTGCGCGATGAATCCATGCACCTTAACTTTGGTATCGATGTTATTAACCAAATTAAGCTAGAGAATCCTCACTTGTGGACCGAAGAATTCCGCCAAGAAATTATCCAAATGATTTTGGAAGGTGCGGAATTAGAAATTCAATACGCCAGAGACACAATGCCCCGCGGTGTCTTGGGTATGAACGCTTCAATGATGGAAGAATATCTGCACTTCATCGCTAACCGTCGTCTATCCCAGCTTGGTCTGCCGGAGCAATATCCAGGGGCTGAAAACCCATTCCCTTGGATGAGCGAAATGATGGACTTACGCAAAGAGAAAAACTTCTTTGAAACTCGCGTTATTGAGTATCAAACTGGTGGAGCATTGAATTGGGGAGAATAAATCGAGCATGATTTTTTAATCGCTACGATACCTAAAATGCTTACATTCAAAAAAAGAGGGCTAGGCCCTCTTTTTTGTTTTATGGCACCTAACTTTACGACTCAAACCAAATCAAATAAATATCAAAACTTTCACTATCAGCCTAATAGCCTGACAAATAAGTAGATCGATAAATCAATAGAAAGTAACAAATAAGTAAGTCGAAAAAGGTATTATTTTTTTGATTGCTCAATCAAAATTTTTAAATAAGCTCTAGAAGATACATTCCAAATACTCTCAGTTATTCCGTAATTACTACGATCGTCTATCATAAAAATAATTAAACCTACCTTTCCCCCGGCAATTTGCCTCTAATAAAAGAAAGATCGTTCCAATAATTATAAATAAAAATTATTGGTTAAATAATCTAAATTCATATTTGATATTTCACATTTAAAAATTATCGACTACCAAGTGAGAGATATCTCACAAAAAGAAAAGTAATTTGCGCCTGTTCACATTTTTAATGTGAATGCATACTACAAATCACAGGGACGTTATCAAGGAAGACAAAAGACCAAGGTTGGTCTTAAAAGGATTTTTCAAACGGCAACAGTTGGCAAGGATTTGCGAACACGGATACGCCGAACGGAATGGAAGTAATACTTTTTGATGAAATAACCTGAATACACGGACGTAAACAAGGATAAGTCTGACGGATCAATCAGCGCAGGTTACTCTCGACGGCAAGGGATGCTGTCTTAATAAAAAAAGGAATTTAGAGAGGCACGAAGCCTTTCCGGCTAGGGAAAGCCATCATTTATTCACTTCAAATGAGTTTTTGGAATAGATATTTGAATTTATAATAACTATTCCAAATTAACTTTCTCATATTATCGAATTATAAATTTTTATAATTACTTCGATTAACTCTTCCGACCAATCAAACCAACGTCACGTCATTCTATAAATTGAAGAAGTAACCGAATTTATTAAGAACAGCTTCTGCTTGAAGAGCATCTGATATTTATGGAACAAGCATTATTGATAGAGCTTAAAACGAAACAAAGCCCGGCATGAAATGCCGAGCTGCAAAAGAGAAGGGATCAATAAGAGTAACTGTTTTGAGTCGCTACAAAAGTTTCTTGAATTAACAAAGCATCGTTTAAGGCACGATGAATTTTCTGGCCTAACTCTTCCGACAACCGTTTCTTAGCATAAGACCAATCTTCTAATTGTTTCTCAGAAGTAATTGCCTCAATCGGACTCACAAAAAACTGCCTGCGAATCTGGGCTCGGTTAAATAAGGTATCAACCCATGGTTTATCAACGACCCAAGCGTCGCTGTATAGGGTTTGGCCAAGCAAAACCGCGTTTAACTCCTGCGCAACTTCGACAGGTTCTCTACCTTCTGTCATCAGCTGTTCACGGGAGATGCCATGCAAAGCTTCAGCATCGTCATCCCAATGCGTCCAGTCATTGAATGGCTTGATCAAATATGAAAATCGTTGACCGGTATTCAAAACAACACCGATCTCAATTGGATAACTATCAGATCCGAAGCCAGAGGCTTCAACATCAACAATCGGGGGACGCTGATGGCGATCTACTGCAAATCCTTTCGCTGTGCGTAATATACTCATTTTATTCTCGTTATTATTTACTCAATCCTATTAATTTCATGCCTTTAACTACCTCAATAATAACCAAATCCACATATAAGAATAATAGAGTTTGATTTCTTCTTGAATTTCGAGTTGAGACACTAGCTTACTAGTATGACATTCTTTCAATAAACATAAGACATAAATTTGAAAATATCCAAAATTAATCAGGATTTTTAAAACGATGTGTATCTAAGAAACACAAAAACAAATTTATTTGAGAATATTCACTCAAGTTTATATAAAAAATACCAAAAGTAACTCTAACTAATAGTTGAAATAAATAACCTTAATTAACCATTTAACAGTAAGTTCTCAGGAATAATAAATATTGAATATATCGATTACTAAAAATAAATCCTTGAAAATAACCGACAATAATTCAATTCATAAGATTCGACAAAACACAAAGCCTAAAAGTTCTTGTCATATCAGAATAAATATTACCAAAACCTAAGAACCTTGACTGGTTAATAAGTAGTGCGAATAGTTCGAGAAAAGTCTCGCGCGTTTGGCTTGGCCATCAAAATTTGAGCAGTACCTATCACGCGCTCTTGGAATCCCCCCTGGCAGTACAATAGGTAATACTCCCACATACGTTCAAAAACCGAATCGAAACCAAGAGATCGGACTTTATCTAGGTTGTTGAGAAAGTGATGTCTCCAAGAGGCAAGTGTTAACGCATAATCACGCGTCATATCAGCCAAAGAAACAATTTGCATATTCGTATTTTTACGTACGTGCTGGGTAATCACCTCAATGGAAGGCAAGGCACCACCTGGGAAAATGTACTTTTGAATAAAATCGACTGACCGTCTGGCTTGGTCGTATTTTTGATCAGGCATAGTGATAGCTTGAATCAACATTAATCCATCTTCGTGCAACATTTGTGAACAGGTTTCGAAAAAAGAGGAATAATATTTATGACCAACAGCTTCAATCATTTCGATAGATACGATTTTATCGTACTTGCCGGATAAGACTCGATAGTCTTTACACACCACTGTAATTTGATTTTCCAAGCCTTCACGTTTCACCCACGCCTTCGCGTACTCGTATTGTTCCTTGGAAATAGTCGTGGTGGTTACTCGACAGCCTGTCGTTTTAGCAGCAAAGATCGCTAAGCCACCCCACCCTGTGCCAATTTCCAGCAAATGATCGTCTTTTGATAAATTAAGCGCACGACATACCTGACGCATTTTATTGATCGAAGCTTGCTCTAAGGTATCGTCATCGGATTCAAAAACTGCCGATGAATACATCATGTTTTTGTCTAAAAACAATTTAAAGAAATCATTACTCAAATCGTAGTGAGCAGAAATATTAGTTTGTGAGCCGTTTATATTGTTGCGTTGTAAATATTTTGTAAAACCAAATAAAATATTTTTGAACACACTCCATCGTCCATTCATGGCCTGCATTAACGCTTGGTTTCTTACCATTAATCGAACCACGTTAATTAAATCAGGAGATGACCACGCCCCCACCATATAAGATTCACCGGAACCAATGGAACCTCTCAGCAGAACTTGGCGATAAGCGGATGGATGAGACACATTAATTTTAGCCACAATTTCTGCACTTCGTTTGTCTTCGCCAAACGAGTACTGCTCACCAGATTCAACAAGTATTAAATGTCCGACCTTAATCTCACGAAAAAGCTTAAATACGGTGGCGCGTGCCAAACGATCAATTAAACGGATATCTTGTCTATTTTTTATTTTGGCCTGATCTATACTAACGGTTTTCATTGATATCTCACTTCAGTGATTTCGGGTGTGGAAAAATTGGGACTTTTTTCAAAAACAACTTAAAAGCTTGCCAATAAATACCCCAAACAACTTTCATTGTCATGCAAGGGTGTTCAACAAATAGTTTCTTTAGACGATTTTTAGAAAAGCTCTGTCGTTGTAGCGATAACGTAGCATCAAACACACGCTCGTCATCGCGATTACAAAGCAAATGAATATCCAATTGTTTTTCTTTTACGTTACTGCGCCAAACATACTGTAAATCCATTCCGTGAAAAGGCGACACATGCATTGCTTTATCAAACAAATAGTTTTCGACCCGGTTATTATCGTCGCAATGAATTAAGTAATGCTTACGTTCTCCCCAAGGAGTATTCGTTACCTCAGCGATAATGTATTTTATATTTTCGCCATGATTATCAAACATAAAATACACGGAAATCGGATTAATCAAATACCCAAAACAACGCACATTGGTCAGCAACGTAATTGGTCCAGAAGTGGGTGTATAACCTTGACTGGCAACCCATTGACAAATAGTTTCTCTGAGTGGTTGGCTACCACCATCAAAATAATCTTCTCTTTTCCAAACCCAAGGTTTAAATAGATTCCATTTACGAGAACTTGTATTTAAAAATGGCATTTGCTCTATTTCATCGATATTCAAATAAAACATGAATACCGAATATGAAAACTCATGAGCCGTTGGGTAGAGTCTACGGTGATTCACCCACCCTTTAAAAACACCGCTTGTACTGCAGTTTTTAGGTAATTCGTTAGATACGCTATTACCCATCAAGCACCTACCAACCTTTCATTTTTAATATTTTCTTCGCAAAGAGTACCCATAGTGGCCAAGAGTTTGTCAGCCACTTTCTTAGCGCTTGCAACACCATCTTCATGAAAGCCATTACCCCACCACGCACCACAAAACCAAGTTCTGTCTTTGTTAATTAAATTCCATTGTGATTGCGCTTCGACACTTTCTAAAGAAAAAGTAGGGTGGGCATAATGATAGGTACCAATAATTTTATTTTCATCAATTAGATCTGTACAGTTAAGAGTGACGCAAAAAGTTTTATCACTCTTCAAACCTTGTAGGATGTTCATGTTGTAGGTTAAGACTGCTTCACTTTGAAAAAAGTCTTCCGATGCGGAATTCAGCAATTTATAGTTCCAACTTGACCACACTGATTTTCTCGATGGTAACTGACTCTCATCCCAATGCAATACGACTTCATTATTGTTGTATAAACACTTAGAAATTACACTGCGTTCATCAGTGGTTGGATTTTCCAATATTTTTAACGCTTGATCACTATGGCAAGCAAACACAACATGATCAAAGGTTTCTAGCTTGCCATTGATAATAAGATCAACACCATTTTTGTAACGTTTCGCAGAAGTAACTTTGGAGTTACAGTGAATGTTGTTCGCAAAACCTTGAGTAATTTTTGGAATGTAGTTTTTTGAGCCGCCGTCAATAACATACCACTGCGGTCGGTTTTTAATGGATAACAAACCGTGATTTTTAAAAAACCGGAGGAAAAATAACACCGGCATATCCAAACTGTCTTGCGTCGACTTAGACCAAATTGCACTGGCCATAGGAATAAGATAATGAGTAACAAAGCGGCCGCGAAGATCATTCTTAATTAAATAATCATTCAGTGAACGGCCATCATTCAAACTACCCGATTCTAAGTCCTCCAGAGCAATTTTGTTAAAGCGCACGATATCTCTGAGCATTTGCCAATGATCCAAACTGAATACGTTCGACGTTTGAGCAAATAAACCAGAAAAACCATTGCCGCAGTACTCTAATCCGGTTCTATCACACGAGACACTGAAACCCATACTGGTTGGTTTGTAGTCAACCTTATTGTCGTGAAGGATTTGGCGAAACAAAGGGTAGTTGCGATCGTTAAAAACAATAAAACCTGTATCAATACTATATTCAACACCATCCAAATCGAAATCGATTGTCGCGGTGTGTCCTCCTACACGGCCGTCTTGTTCGTAAATGTGTACGTCACATTGTTCTTGCAGAAAATAAGCTGTGGACATTCCAGAAATGCCAGAGCCAACAATGGCAACTCTCGGTTTTCTCATAAAATTAATCTTTAACTGATTTAGGGTTAAACGTCGTTTTCTCTGCGCATTTTTTTTGCGACCGAGCCAAACCAAAGCTGAGGCCACCAACGGTAGATTTGCAATAACCAATACAATTTTTTTGGAAAAATAATACGTTTTTTCCGCTTCGCCAAGCCGTCGATAATAATTTGGCTGGCTTCATCAACAGACATTAAAAATGGCATCTTAAAGTCGTTTTTATCCGTTAACGGAGTCTTAACAAATCCTGGTAAAACGGTACATACATCAATACCAATAGGTTCTAAATCGATTCTTTGACATGCCATAAAATATTCAAACGCGGCCTTAGAAGCGCCGTACGCTTGAGCCCGTGTAAACGGTGCTTGCGCTGCCAGTGATCCAATTCCCATGAAACAACCTCTGGTATCACTTTTCTTCAGCAGCGGGATAGACAATTCTAAAATGTCGACCGCAGCAAAAAAATTTACGGCAAAAACCCGTCGATACAAGGCGCGATTGTTATGCAAATCGTCAACATATTCACAAATACCAGCGCAATAAATAACGCCATCTAATGAATCAATCAATTCAGGCAGCGTTTTTTTTACAATGAGAAAATCATCTTCTGATTGCAGATCAAAAACCAATACCGTTACGTGATTTGGGTACTGTTTTTTTAGGTGCTCTAACGCCGTTGCGTTGCGACCACTGACAATGACATGATTTTCTAAACGAGCCAAGTCAGTCGCCAGTTGCAATCCGATCCCTGAGGACGCACCCAGCACCCAATAGTTTTTATTGCTGCAAACTGAATCTGCTTGTGCGTTACTCATCATTGGCAACTCGTTGACGAATCTTTCGAGTGATTGCGCCAAACACCGGTATGTTTTCATAAAGCATGGCGCCTACGTCATAGTAATCAATATGACGAATGACTTTACCCAGAGAAAACTCCAATGAGCTTGCTCCTTCGACCTCTATTTCTTCTCCAGAACGAAGTTTTTTATGCTTAAAAGACATTGTCCAAAATACCGCCGAACTGGGACCGGATTCGATTACTTTGACGTATTCAAACTGGCATTTCACAAGAGAGGTAGACAATCTGGAGAAATATTTTCTTAAATCTGGTAAGCCCTGAATTTCGTGAATAGGGTCACTGAACACGATATCTTTGTGGTAGATGTCGGGAAGGCTGTCGATTGTGTTGGAATCAAAATTGGCGTAGTTATCCAAAAAACGCTGCAAGTGAATTGATGTCACTGTGTTGGGTAGAATGGCGTTATTCATATATTCGGGTCTTTGTGAGATCACACCTTTCACTGAAAATTTGTGACGAGCACGGAAGGTGTAAAATGACATTGTTTAAAATAAGGTTACGATCTCCCCTCTCGGAAAGATCATAATTTATATTCTTTTTAAGTAATATTTCACATTATTTGATCAATACAACACCCAAGCCCAGCGGTCGCCACCTGATTGATCCAAAATCCAGCAATTTCCGTAATAGACGACGTGATTATGCCAAGAAGCGGACTTTGGAGAATATTCGTGCTAGCGTCTAACCAACAGCAGCAGAAGCGGTTAAAAATTGTGAAGGACGACGACCATTCAACCGAGCAGTCAAACAAGAAACCGGAGTCTGGAGAAGACCGATGGACACCCTTGTTGGTGTCTGTTGCCGACAAAAATAGAGCAGCGTTTGAGCAACTTTTCAACCATTTTGCACCTTTGATTCGTGGTTACAGCCGATCCAAACCAAGCCCAACTGAAATGACGGGTTTTGCTGACGAACTGGTGCAGGAAGTTATGATAAAAATCTGGCAAAAAGCACACAGCTTTAATCCAGAAAAAGCATCAGCAAGCACATGGATTTTCACTTTAGTGAGAAACTGTCGAGTGGATATGCTGCGAAGAAACAATCGCCACAACAACCAGACATTGGAAACCGACGACATCTGGCCGATTGAGTCCGAAGATACGCCGATTACTCACTTGCAACAATCGAGAGATCAAGAGCGTTTGTTCAAGGCTGCGGAAACCTTACCGCCGGAACAAATGTCTGTAATCAGCAAGGTGTTTGTCGAAGGTAAAACACACACCGAAACAGCCAGCGAACTGGGTTTGCCGCTAGGAACGGTCAAATCTAGGGTGAGACTTGCGTTAAAGAAACTGCAAGTCATGGTCACTCATCGCATCAACGAGGTAGACCTATGAGTCAGCATCACCCATCGATTAACATGCTAGCCGAGTACTGTGCGGGAACACTCGGTATGGCAGAGGCGCTGAGCATCAGTGCCCACTTACACTACTGTCACAGTTGTAGATGCCAAGTGGAAAATCTAAATCGCTTAAACGGCACATTGCTGAGCGATGAAAATTTCAGCCAAGCATTTCAAGAGCCTTCAGCTGCCAAAGCACACACCGCGGTTAATCATGGGGAACAGAGCATCGATTCGTTGTTGCAATCGACACTCAATAGAATTGATGCCTTAGACAATCATTCATCAAGTGAAACGACGTTATCTGGCGTACCAATACAGCAAGCGAGCATCGCTAATAAAATTCGTAAAGACTTGCCACCGGTCATTGCCAAGTTAATTGTGAAACCTCGGTTCTTACGCTGGAAAAAGCTCTCTCCGGCAATGGAAGCAGCAAAGCTTTCGGCAGGGCAGAATGAGTGTGAAGTATCGCTCATCAAAATCAAGGCTGGCGGAAGAGTTCTGGAGCATGATCACAGAGGTAACGAATACACTGTTGTTTTGAGAGGAGCATTTTCAGATCAAGACGGGATTTATTCCGCTGGCGATTTTATCCACCGAAAACCCAATGAAATACACGCGCCGTGCGCTACCGCAGATGCCGATTGCTTGTGCTTAACGGTTGTCGACGCACCGTTGAAATTCACAGGATTAATTGGCTGCCTTATTAATCCTTTCATGAAATTACAGCCCAGTTAATCAACAGTTTTTGCCACCGAGTTTAGGTCTCTCAAAAATTTACTAAGGCCAAACGCTGTAATCATCGCGTTTGGTCTTAAAATCCGCTTGTTCATCCTTTTCTTATTTATCGCGCCCATGACTGAGTTAAAGTTTTGCTCGGCGGCGTTTTTCCAATAACACCAAACAGCGCGCTCTAAACAGCACTTGTTTAATATTAGGTGTCTATTATTTATCGCCTTTTTGAAAATTTAGTCAATAATGAAATTAATAAATTTTGACTAATAATCTTTCTTTTCAATAGTAAATGCTAATTGAATATTCTCTGAGAAAGAGCAAGAATTGGTGATAGGAAAGCTTCGGAATTTCAAACTAAACTGATTTAGTAGGAAGCTTCTTATCACTGCTTTTGAGATATCAACATACAATGAGTAAGAAAACTCGCAAATGTAACTGTGATTTCGCTGAAGATACATGCAAAAAAGAACCAGAGTTTGAGCAACTTAGAACACAAATTCATGATCTTCAAGAACAAATTCAACAGTTAACCGAACTGGTTAGAACCGATGCATTGACAGGTTTGTACAATCATCGTTACTTTCGGGAAGCATTGCACCGTGAGGTAGAGCGCACTCAACGAACAGGAGCTGATTGCTGCCTAGTATTAATCGACCTTGATCACTTTAAGCTCGTGAATGATACCTGGGGCCACGAAGTTGGCAACTTAGCGTTGAAGCACGCCGCCAATTTAATTCGATTTACCATTCGCCCAATGGATTTACCTTGTCGCTACGGCGGGGAAGAATTTGCGCTTTTATTCCCTTCTACCCCTCTTATTACCAGCAAACAAATTGCCGAACGTATTCGTGATATTCTGGAAAAAACACCCCTTGAATGTGAGAATCACAGCATCAAATTGACCGCTAGCTTTGGCATCGCGAGTTACTCAGCGAATAGCCTACTCACAGAAGATCAATTAATTGAAAAAGCGGATCAGCAATTGTATCTGGCGAAAAATCAAGGACGCAATCAAGTCTGCGCAGCAATATCTGAACAGAATCATTATCCTCAGGTGAGCCAAGAGGAAAAAGATTTATTAAATAATTTATTTGATAACAACCAATAAGCGAACACTCAAACACGGATCCAACCTATCCATAATCAATAACCGAGCTTTTGCGTTATTGAATGGAAATCAGCATCACCGACAACTTACCTTCTGTAATTTCTTTTGTACTAAATTACCAGTCTACTTTTTTCCGATTCACTTTAATTTTTGAACGCTTACCCTTGGATTCTAAACGCTTGAGTTTACTGGATCGGGTTGGCTTTGTGGCAATGCGTTTTTTGGGCTTGATTAACACCGATTTAATTAAAAACTGTAATCGACGAAACGCCGCATCACGATTTTTTTCTTGAGTTCGAAATTCTTGCGCTTTAATTGTTATAACACCGTCTTTTGAAATTCTCTGATCCGTTAAATTCATCAGGCGAGTTTTAATTTCTTCGGGAATGGTAGAGGTGAGTACATTGAATTTTAGATGAATGGCACTTGAGACTTTATTAACGTTTTGACCACCGGCGCCGCTGGCTCGAATATGAGTAACAGAACAATCGGCGACGTTAATAATGATATTGCGGGAGATGACGATACCTTCGGAAAACTCGCTCATGCTCAATGATTCACAGAGTCATCTTTGGGTTTAAATTCGTAGATATTACTGCCTGGGTCTTTTTCCAATGAAATGTCGACTGTTTCAGTAGATTCAGGCACCTCATCAGAAAACCAGTGATAAATCATAATAATAATTGCGGCAAATAGCGTTGCTACATAGGGAAATAAAGGCGGCAATCCCGCTCGACGGTCAATCAACAACAACATTATGAAAAAACCAACCAATCCAATCCAGCTGACCGGTTTAATGCGTTTGAGCCGTTGAAAAAAGCCCGCTTTTTTTTGCTCTGTTCTTAACAGTGCGACATCGCAGTAAGGGCAAATAAAGTTTTTCGTTGGATCCATCCAATTTTCGCATTTTGCCTGCTTATCGGAAAAAATATTTCTACAATTTGCGCATTCATACTGCATGTTTGTTTACAGGCTCCGCCTTTGAAAAACCTCTTTGTGTCATCAAGATAATTCTTCCATGAATACATCTTTTTCGTTGTTCATTAGCCTTAAAGACCAATACTGATTTAGGTTTTTGGGAGAGTAACCCCAACTTGACCCTGATACTTGCCGCCTCGATCTCGATACGATGTTGCGCAGACTTCATCGGATTCAAAAAATAGCATTTGTGCGACGCCTTCGTTAGCGTAAATTTTTGCAGGTAATGGGGTTGTATTGGAAAACTCCAGCGTCACATGACCTTCCCACTCAGGCTCAAGCGGCGTCACATTGACGATAATTCCACAGCGAGCGTACGTTGATTTACCCAAACAAACCGTCAAAATATTTCGTGGGATTCGGAAATATTCCACCGTTCTTGCCAATGCGAATGAATTTGGTGGAATAATGCACACATCACTCACCACATCAACAAAGCTGTTGTCATCAAAGTTTTTCGGATCAACGATGGCTGAATGCACGTTCGTGAAGATTTTAAATTCATTCGCACAACGGACATCATAGCCATAGCTGGAAGTACCGTAGGAGATAAGCTTTTGGCCTTCATCGTTGTATCTAACTTGGCCCGGCTCAAATGGCTCAATCATAGCCTGCTCTTGAGCCATTCGGCACATCCACTTATCTGACTTAATACTCATAACTCACTCATTACTCTTACATTACTGATTGATATGGACTCACTTGAGCCAAAGACTGGATGATAACGGCTTAACCCAATCAAACAAACACTTGCCGTGAAATTCATGGCCCCTATAGGTTAGTCATCACTGAACTCAATCACTGGGGATTGAGCCGCATCTAGCGTATTCAGCCACAATTGTGCGGATGCTTTTTGCGCAATTTGACGGTACTTCTGGCTAATTTCCGAATCGACATCTTTTACCAACGGCGACTTACCGCTGTCGGCATCCTCACGAATCGAAAGCGATAATGGTAAGCTTCCCAGTAATTGAGTGTTGTACTGTTCGCTGATTCGATCCCCACCGCCAACGCCAAAAATTGGCTCTTCATGCCCACAACTGCTGCAAATGTGCGTAGACATATTTTCTACAACACCAAGAATGGGAACATTCACTTTGGTAAACATTTCAATTCCTTTTTTAGCATCAAGCAACGCGATATCTTGAGGAGTGGTTACAATCACCGCTCCCGCCAACGGAACCTTCTGAGATAGGGTTAATTGGATATCTCCGGTTCCAGGCGGCATGTCAACGATGAGGTAATCCAGCTCTCCCCATTGGGTTTGCCCCAAAATCTGCATAAACGCACCGCTAGCCATGGGGCCGCGCCAAACCATCGGCGTTTTTTCAGTGACTAAAAATCCCATCGACATCAGTTTGATGCCGTTTGATTCAATCGGCAGAATTGTGTTGCTTTGAGCGGTCGGGCGAGTATCGCTGACGGCAAATAACTGCGGTTGGCTCGGGCCGTATATATCAGCGTCCAAAATTCCTACTTTTGCCCCTTCTGCTTGTAACGCCAGGGCCAGATTAGCGGTAGTCGTGGATTTACCGACACCCCCTTTACCTGAAGCAACCGCAATCACCTGTTTAACCTCTGCTAAGTGAGGTAGCTCCGCAACGTGTTGGCCCGTTGGCACAACCGTATCGATATCCAACTGTATTTCGCTAATGCCATCCAAAGCAGACACTTTGTCCCAAACCGCCTGAGACAACGCTTGTTTGATGTCTTCGCCAACAAAGCCCAGAATTATTACGACAGACGCCTTAGATTGATCAATAGAAACACTGGTTAAGGCATTCAGTTGCGCCAAGCTCTTCTGAGTGACTGGCTCGATAACGGATTCCACGGCTGAAATAACAGATTGTTCAACACTCATAAATTTTGATTCTTTATTCAGATAATTGATTGACGCCCTACTTTCAAAATCGCAGGGTCATAGATAACCAAACTTCCCTTCCAGATATGGTATATTTGCCCGCTATTTTAACGCGATCTCTCAAGAAACCTAGAATTGATTGATTTGCAATCGCTTTTGATTAGCCAATGCTTAATTTGCTTCACGGAAACCCTATGCAGCGACGAAGAATTCTCGTAACCAGCGCCCTTCCCTACGCGAACGGGCCGTTACATTTAGGCCATATTGTCGAAACCATCCAAACCGACATTTGGGTTCGTTACCAAAAACTGCGCGGGCACGAATGTTATTACGTCTGTGCCGACGACGCTCACGGCACAGCGATCATGCTCAAAGCCGAGCAAATGGGCATTACACCAGAAGAACAAATTGCCCAGGTAAAAGCAGATCACGAAAAAAGTTACGCAGGCTTTAATATCGGCTTTGATAACTTCCACAGCACACATTCGGATGAAAATCAGCAATATTCGGGTCTGATTTACGAGCGACTAAAAGCTAACGGTCACATTGCAACTCGATCGGTGACTCAAGCGTTCGATCCAGAGAAAAATTTATTTTTGGCCGATCGATACGTCAAAGGCACATGCCCAAAATGTAAGGCCGACGATCAGTACGGCGATAACTGTGAGAAATGTGGCGCCACCTACAGTCCAATGGATTTAATCAATCCAAAATCAGCCATCAGTGGCGCAACCCCCATAGAAAAAGATTCGGAACATTTCTTCTTCAAATTACCGGAATTTACCGACTTCTTAAAAAATTGGACTCGCGATGGTCACCTTCAAGAAGAAGTTGCCAATAAGCTTGCCGAATGGTTGGACGGCGGTTTAAAAGAATGGGACATTTCTCGCGATGCGCCGTACTTTGGTTTTGAAATTCCTGGCGAACCCGGTAAATATTTTTACGTTTGGTTGGACGCCCCAATCGGCTACATGGCTAGCTTTAAAAATCTGTGTGATCGAACGAATGACTTGGAGTTTGACGACTTTTGGCAAAAAGACTCTAACGCTGAGCTGTATCACTTTATTGGCAAAGACATCGTTAATTTCCACGCACTTTTTTGGCCAGCAATGCTGACCTCAGCAGATTTCCGCACACCCACAGCCGTTAACGTGCACGGGTTTTTAATGGTCAATGGCGAAAAAATGTCAAAATCTCGAGGCACGTTTATTAACGCTTCAAGTTATCTAGAGCATTTAGACCCTGATTATTTGCGTTATTACTTTGCCAGCAAATTAACGAATCGTGTTGATGACATTGATTTAAATTTGCAAGATTTTATCCAAAAAGTAAATTCTGATTTAGTTGGAAAGCTCGTTAATATTGCCAGCCGTACCGCAAAATTTATTCAAAAATCTGGCGGTCAATTATCAGAAACGATTGCAGATAAAGACTTGTGGCAACAATTTATCAACGCCCAAGACGTTATCGCCGACGGTTTTGAAAATCGTGAGTACGCGAAGGTAATGCGCGAGATTATGGCATTGGCTGATGCCGCGAACGAATACATCGCTGCTAAAGCACCTTGGTCATTAGCAAAAGAAGAAGGCAAAGAACAAGAAGTTTTGGATATCTGTACGCTTGGGGTCAATATGTTCCGAGTGCTAATGACTTACTTAAAACCCGTTGTTCCGGCACTGGCTGAACGCGCTGAAACTTTCTTGGGTCAACCTTTGGATTGGCAAGACAATTTGGAGTTTTTGGGTAAGGTTGAGATCAATGCCTTCAAACCGTTGTTAAAACGCGTTGAAAACACGCAAGTTGACGCGGTGATTGAAACCAACAACAAAATTTTAGCTGAGATGACAGGTTCACAAAAAACGGAATCAAAATCAGAACAGTCGGAAGAAAACTCCGAATTCGAAAGCCTTGCTGAAACCATCAATTTTGATGAATTTGCTAAAGTTGACTTACGTGTTGCTTTGATTGAAAAGGCAGAACACGTGGACGGTGCAAAAAAACTGTTGAAATTAACGCTCGATATCGGATTTGAAAAACGCACCGTTTTTTCAGGCATCAAGAGCGCTTACCAACCAGAAGATTTAGAAGGTAAATTAACGGTAATGGTTGCCAACCTTGCGCCGCGCAAAATGAAGTTTGGCTTATCGGAAGGTATGGTTCTCGCAGCCGGCCCCGGTGGAAAAGACATTCATTTACTAGAACCGCACTCTGGCGCTAAACCCGGCCAACGTATCATGTAATAACCCACTGCTGAATTCTCGCCATTGGGAATTCAGCACCTTTTTCTAAACTCAAGCCAAGCTTAACAACTGCGTTCATAACCATGATTTCTAATTTGTCCTCGCTCGAACAAGACATTCGCGATTCCGTCACTCAAGCACTGAAAGAAGATGTCGGTGACGGTGATATTACCGCCGAGCTGATTGCGGAAAATACTCAAGCCAAGGCTCGGGTAATTACACGAGAAGCTTGTGTTTTGTGCGGTAAAGCTTGGGTGGAAGAAGTCTTCCGTCAATTGGATAGCGAAGTTAACATCATTTGGAATGGTGAAGACGGCGATTTATTTCAGGAAGACGACGTTTTATTCGAGCTAGAAGGCACAGCCCGGAGTTTATTAACGGGTGAACGTGCAGCGCTGAACTTCGTGCAACTGCTTTCTGCCGTGGCAACAAAAGCAAAGTATTATTCTGAACTTGTCGCAGGCACCAACATAAAAATATTGGATACCCGGAAAACCATTCCCGGCCTACGTACTGCACAAAAATACGCAGTCACCTGCGGTGGCTGTTTTAATCATCGCATTGGATTATTCGACGCGTTTCTGATTAAAGAAAATCATATTTCTGCGTGCGGCGGCATCGAAAAAGCAGTAACCACAGCGAAAGCCCTCTACCCAGAGAAGCCCGTTGAAATTGAGGTTGAATCGCTGGAAGAGTTTGAAATTGCGGCGGCAGCGAAAGCTGACATTATTATGTTGGATAACTTCACATTAACGGACTTGAAAACAGCGGTTGCTCTCAATAAAGAAAAATACGACGCTTATTCTAAGTTAGAAGCTTCTGGCGGGGTAAACAACAAAACACTTCGCCCCATTGCAGAAACAGGTGTTGATTTTGTGTCGGTTGGCGCTTTAACAAAAGACTGCAAAGCCATCGATTTATCAATGAGAATTCTGTGGTAGGAATTTTCCTCCCACAGATGCATTACCCAGAGTATTAGTTAGCACTTCCCCAAGGTTCAATAGGAAAATATTGAGCCTTGCTAATGTCTTTATTGGGAAAGACAACCACCCAGGCACCAAATCTGTGTGTTACCGGCAACCAAACAAAATCTTCTTTTGGCAACTCTTCAAATACTTCCGATGGATTATTGGCTTTGACAGTTTCTGATAACAACAAGCCTTTATCAAAACTTCTTTCAATAAGCTCTTTATTTTTACACTCCCGATAGTACTTCGGAAACATCTGAATGTCTTTGCCATCAATGGCAGAGAAAATTAAATCGGATTTTTCTTGAGGGTCGGCTGGACTCTCTGTACAAACATCTAATGGCCCAAACCAGCTTTTTTGAGCGTATTTATCGTCACTCGCCGCTTTTAAATCTTCATCATCAAGCTCAAACGCACTTACTACTTCTATCCTATCTTTAACAAAGGCCAATACAACGGGCCGAGAATCTGCAACCGTTGACACGCCGTAAACCAATGCGGCAACTTGAATAACACCGATAATGGAGTAATCACGAATCAGTTCCGAACGTGGCTTTTTCGGGTTAAAAATTACCAAAGACATTAAAGGCCCAAGGCAAATTTCCACGATCAGTACCAACTGGTACAACTCAACGCCACCGAGCATTGACGAAAGTTTTCCGGGAAACCAAATATGGAAAACTAAGACGCCGGAACATAAGGCGATTAACAAGGTAACCAATAAATGGAAACCTGCTGCCTTAAACTTCAGTAACAGTAATGATTGAGTAGATAGAGACACTTTAGGCACAAATATTTATAAGGTTAATCAAAAAAGGCCTCTATCAAGAGGCCTTTTTATATTTCTTAGCAAACTAAGAATTAAGCGCGACATTCACCTGGAGCAACGTTTTGAGGTAAGGTGCCTGTTGTCGCACCGCCTATGATCCCAGCTTTACCAGCTGCGTAACAGGTCCAAATGATAGCACCATCTGGGCGAGAACCGGCCATCAAAGCAGCACCACCTGCCGTAGGCTGTAGGACAAGTGTGAAGTTATCCGTACCACCAGAAACACGATTACTAAAAGTGACAGTAACTAAACCGGTAGCAGTAGTAATGTCAATTGAGTTAACGTTTGGCGAAGTACCTGCTGTAGCTCCCTCATCACCAACCTGCTGAGTACAATTCGCGCCAGAAGTACATGGAGTCAGCGACCCTAAAGTACCTTGAGGATAACCAGAACCAAGACCACCCCTTGCCGCAGGAATTGTATTCGCAGCATTATCCATTACAACAACTTTAGCTTCAGCAGCTAATGCCAAACCTTCAGATACACGTGAACGAGTGGTGTAGTCTTGGTAAGCAGGAAGCGCAACCGCCGCCAAAATGCCGATAATCGCAACAACGATCATCAATTCAATCAGTGTAAAACCCTTTTGCACTTTTTTCATTTTGAATCATCTCCGAGAAAGAATAAGTAGAACCTGCAATCCGTTCGCAGTTGTTCACAGGTTACCCCTACAGTAGCAATGGGTAGGCCAAGATGAAAAGTCGTTAAAAATCGGGATTATTTGTCCAATAAAAAAACATTCTTTTATTTGGGGTTAACTTTTGACGCCAAACTGACAAATTTTGTCGAACACCACCCGACAAAATTTGTCACAAGTTGACTGCGACAACATGAATATTTTCACTATTGATAAGTAATAACGTTCTTAAGCTTTAAAATCAGCTTTTGCCGACAGTTATTCACGAACTGCCAATCTTACCGGCTTGAAGTAAAAAGATGATGAGTTAGGGTGCTAAGCTCAGAAATTGCTAGTATTCTTAATAATCTACTTTAAGTTTGTCTATTTTCAGCCAACTAAGCTCTTAACGAACAGTTCCCAGTTTCTATGAATCAAAATACCGTTCAACTCAATGGTCTTGCCAAACGCTTAGTGAGCGACGGCACCCTTTCGGAAGACGACGCCAAAACTGCTGTTACCAATTCTAATGCAGAAAAAATTCCCCTGGCTTGGTATTTATCCAATGCTCAGTTAGCCTCGTCCTCTCAGATTGCTCAAACCGCTGCCGATGAATTTGGCACTCCCGTTTTTGACATTGACTCTCTGCGGTTAGATTCCATCCCACGTGGTTTGATCGACAATAAGCTGGTTGAAAAGCATCACACACTGCCCTTATTCAAGCGGGGAAATCGCCTGTTTGTCGGAGTATCAGACCCTACTGATCTGGCCGCCATTGATGAGATTAAGTTTAATACCGGCTTAAGTACCGACGCCATTCTTATAGAACCTGACAAATTACAGAAAGCTATCGAGGCTTATTTAAACCAGGAAGATGGCATCAATAACATTGAGGGCCTTGATGACGAAAGCCTGGAAGACTTAGATGTAGAGGCGGTTAGCGACAAAAGCGATAGCGAAGATGACACCTCTGAAGCCGACGAAGCCCCTATTGTTCGATTCTGTAATAAGGTATTACTTGACGCTATTAAATCTGGTGCATCTGATATTCACTTTGAACCCTACGAAAAGGCTTATCGAGTAAGATTTCGACGCGACGGCATCTTAGTCGAAGTTGCACGCCCACCAGTCAATCTAGCCACCAAAATTTCAGCGCGCTTAAAAGTCATGTCGCAAATGGACATCAGTGAACGTCGAGTTCCACAAGATGGCCGAATTAAAATGAAAATTTCCAAAAACCGGGCAATTGATTTCCGGGTTAACTCCCTGCCTACGCTTTTTGGCGAAAAAATCGTTTTACGAATTCTTGACCCCAGTAGCGCCAAGTTAGGTATTGATGCCTTGGGTTATGAGGCCGACCAAAAGCAAATCTACTTAGATGCGTTGGATCAACCACAAGGGATGATTCTCGTAACAGGGCCAACGGGCTCAGGTAAAACTGTTTCACTTTATACTGGCCTTAATATTCTGAATACAGAAGAACGCAATATCTCTACTGCCGAAGATCCAGTGGAAATTAACCTGGAGGGTATCAACCAGGTTAATATGAACTCAAAAGTTGGGTTAACGTTCGCAGAATCGCTGCGGTCCTTTCTTCGACAAGATCCAGACATCGTTATGGTTGGGGAAATTCGAGATTTAGAAACCGCAGAAATTGCTATCAAAGCAGCACAAACTGGTCACTTGGTGTTATCTACTCTGCATACCAACAGCGCTCCCGAAACCTTAACTCGACTGCTCAATATGGGGGTTCCTGCGTTTAACGTGGCAACCTCGGTCAGCGTTATTATTGCTCAGCGCCTTGCTAGGAGACTGTGTTCAAACTGCAAACGTCCCGCCGATGACATCCCAGATGAAATCCTTTCCCAGGAAGGCTTTGACGACATCGGCATGGACCGTTCAGAAATTGAACTTTACCACCCAGTCGGTTGCGCTAATTGCAACAATGGTTATAAGGGCCGGGTTGGTGTATATGAAGTCGTTCGCATCACCGATTCAATTTCAAGGATTATAATGGAGGGCGGCAATGCAATTCAGATTGCCGACCAAGCACGAAAAGAAGGCTTTAATAATTTAAGGATCTCAGCGTTGAGAAAAGCCGCTTTCGGGGTTACCAGCCTTGAAGAAGCTAACCGAGTTACGAAGGATTAAGATCCATGGCAACCGCTACAAACGATTCAGTATTTACCTACAAGGGTGTTGATCGCAAAGGCAACAAGATTCAGGGCGAGCTCAAAGGCGCCAGCTCTGCTCTCGTTAAAGCCCAATTGCGAAAGAAAGGGATTGTACCTGGCCAAGTAAGAAAAAAAGCCAAGCCTCTGTTTGGCAGTGGGCAAAAAGCCCTAAAGCCTCAAGATATCGCCATTTTTACACGACAAATGGCGACTATGATGAAAGCAGGTGTGCCTTTGGTACAAAGCTTCGAGATTGTGGCTGACGGCCTTGAAAATGCAACCCTCAAAGCACTGGTTTATGAAATCCGTGACGACGTAGCAACCGGTAACGGATTTGCCGCTGCTCTTGCAAAACACCCTAAATATTTCGATGAGCTATTTTGCAATCTTGTCGATTCCGGTGAGCAGTCGGGTGCACTTGAAACCATGCTCGATCGGATTGCCACCTACAAAGAAAAAACCGAGGCCATGAAGGCCAAAATCAAAAAAGCCCTAACATACCCAATAGCCGTTGTTGTGGTTGCTTTGGTAGTAACGGGGATTTTGCTGGTTAAGGTTGTACCCCAATTTGCGGAAACATTCGCAAGCTTCGGTGCTGATTTACCGGCATTTACGCTCTTTGTATTAAACCTCTCTGAAACTGTCCAGCAGTGGTGGTTGATTATCTTAGTATGCGTGGTTGCTGGTGTGTATGCATTTGTTCAGGCCAAGAAGCGCTCAGTGCCCTTTGCCCGAATTGTAGATCGCTATATGGTTAAGCTGCCCATTGTTGGTAGTATTGTTTATGAATCTATTATCGCTCGCTTTGCACGAACCCTTTCAACAACATTTGCGGCGGGTGTTCCACTGATTGACGCGTTGACTTCGGTCTCTGGCGCAACAGGCAACTTAATCTACGAAGAAACCACGTTGAAAGTGCGTGATGAAGTTGCAACCGGTGTGCAACTAAATGTGTCTATGAGAGCTACCAATCAGTTCCCTTCAATGCTTATCCAAATGACAGCAATTGGTGAAGAATCTGGTGCGCTGGATGAAATGCTTGATAAAGTTGCGACTTTTTACGAAGATTCGGTTGACAACCAAGTGGATAACCTCAGCACTTTGCTTGAACCGCTGATTATGGCAGTTCTTGGTATTCTTGTAGGCGGATTGATGGTTGCGATGTACTTGCCAATCTTCCAAATCGGCCAAGCAATTTAAACAGCAAAGTTTTCAAAGCAGTAGAATTAAATGGAAGTACTTTTTTCTCAACCGCTGGTGTTAATACCGGCGGTTCTTATTTTGGGGCTCGTAGTCGGCAGCTTTTTAAACGTTGTTGTTTACCGCCTGCCAATAATGATGGAACGTCAGTGGAAATCTGAGTGTTGTGAGTTTTTAGAAATCGCTGATTCAGAAAAAAAACAAGAACCATTTAATTTAGTGGTCCCCAATTCTACATGTCCTAATTGTGGCCATAAAATCCAACCCTGGGAAAATATTCCTATTATCAGCTACCTATTTCTAGGCGGCAAATGTTCCAATTGTAAGACGCGTATCTCAATACGATACCCGTTAGTTGAGCTGGCAACAGGTATTTTTTCAGCAATTGCCGCTTGGCAACTCGGTTATGGCCCCGGCTTGCTGCCTGCTTTACTGTTTACTTGGTGTTTAGTCACACTCACGCTAATTGATGCAGACCATAAACTTCTTCCTGACAACATTACTTTACCGCTTCTTTGGTTAGGCTTATTGGTTAACAGCCAAGGGATATTTACCGATTTAACCAGCGCAGTATTCGGTGCTGCAGCCGGTTATCTAGTTCTCTGGAGCGTATATTGGTTATTTAAAATCCTTCGAGGAAAAGAAGGAATGGGTTATGGTGATTTCAAATTACTTGCAGCACTTGGCGCTTGGTGCGGATGGCAGCAACTTGCGTTAATAATCATATTCTCTGCTGGTGTTGGAGCTATCCTTGGGGCACTGTTTCTAATGTCAAAAGGGAAAGATAAAAGCGAACCCATTCCCTTCGGACCATTCTTAGCCATTGCTGGGTGGATAGCTTTCCTTTGGGGAGACAGCATTGTTAACAGCTATACTGCTTTTTTGATCGATCAATAGCAGCGTACAATAATGAACCATCTTATAATGTGTCATGAGTAAATTCGTTGTAGGTTTAACCGGCGGTATTGGCAGTGGAAAGTCCGCCGCCAGTTCTCACTTTGAATCCTTGGGAATCCGTTGTGTAGATGCCGATATTGTCTCTAGAGAGGTAGTATTACCAGGAACTAGAGCACTCTCAGAAATCGAAAAGCATTTTGGTAATAATGTTATTGATAATCAGGGAGAATTAAACCGAAAAATACTCCGTGAAATAATTTTTCACGATCCCGATGAAAAAGTATGGCTTGAAAAGTTACTACATCCCTTGATTCGCGAGCGAATTCAATTGCTGATTGCGAATTCTAAGAGCCCTTACACCATTCTTAGCTCACCATTACTGATCGAAACAAAACAACATCTGCAGACTGATTACGTACTCGTAGTTGATGTTCCTGAGGATACACAACTGAGTCGCACACTGAAAAGAGATGGTGGTAATGAGAAGACGATAAAATCAATTCTCTCCAATCAACTGAGTCGCACACAACGGCTTAAATACGCCGATGACATTATCGACAATTCTACTGACCTAAAAACACTCCACGCCCAAGTTGAAAGCTTACACAAAAAGTATTTGGATTTAGCGTCAAAAAAGTAACTGCCAACCCGTTTAAAATAGGTACAAACGTGAGTAAACCAACAAAAATTCAATGCCCAAACTGTCAAACATCAATTACTTGGAGCGATGAATTCCCAGACCGCCCATTTTGTAGTGAACGCTGTAAACTCATTGATTTAGGAGAGTGGGCTAGCGAAAATCATAAAATTCCCGGCAGCCCTAATTACGATGACGTTTTAAGCGGTGACTTGGATTTAATGGCAGAAAACCCTAATAAACATCTCCATTAACTCTAAGAACGGTATTTAATCAGACGCTAAAATACGTCAGAATTTAAAATTGCCTCAACAATTTCGACATTTGCCTTGGGAAATTCGAAAGATGTAATAGTTTCTCTCGTCGCCCACTCAAGCGGTTGCCCTTCCACGCCTTTGGGAACACCAGAAAATTGATCAACCCACCAAACATCCAATTTAACTTGCTTGTCCGAATAATCGTGAACAATTTCAATCAAAGGCTGAGATGACAACACAGTGATTGCCAACTCTTCATTTAATTCCCGCGATAACGCTTTTTGAACGGATTCACCATTTTCAACCTTACCGCCTGGAAATTCCCACAAACCGCCCTGATGTTGATGACTTGCCCGCTTTGCTAATAAAATTTTTCCCTGCTGGACAATAACCCCTACAGCAACGTGAATTCGTTTAGCCATATTAAGAACGATACTCCGCATTAATTTTTACGTAATCGTAACTTAAATCCGTTGTCCAAACGGTTTCTTGAGAATCCCCTCTGCGCAAATTAATGCGAATCTCAATTTCTTGCTCAGACATCACTTTTGCACCAGCTTCTTCAACGTAAGATTCAGCCCGCCCACCACTGGCAACAATTAAAACATCACCCAAATAAACATCAATTTTTGAAACATCCAATCCCTGAACACCAGCGTAGCCAATCGCAGCAACAATACGTCCCCAATTCGGATCACTGGCAAACAAGGCAGTTTTCACCAAGGGTGATTGTGCAACAGAATAAGCAACTCGCAGCGCTTCTTTTGAAGATTCAGCATTTTCCACAACTACCGATACTAATTTAGTCGCCCCTTCACCATCGGCTACAATTGCCTTCGCAATTTCTAACAGAACATCGTTTAATGCACTTGTGAATAGCTCGAACAATTCCGAATTATTTTCGTTAACCTCAATGGATGTGCCCGTTGCAACCAGCACACAAGAGTCATTCGTTGAGGTGTCACCATCGACGGTAATACGATTAAAGCTCTTCTCAACACCTTCAGCTAATAATTTTTGTAATAGACCTTTTTCAACTTGTGCGTCAGTTGCAACATAACCCAACATTGTCGCCATGTTAGGTTTAATCATTCCAGCACCTTTACTGATACCGGTAATATTGATTACTTGACCTTGATATTCAATTTTTCGGCTAGCGCCTTTTGGACGAGTATCTGTAGTCATGATGGCACGACCAGCCGCGTCCCAATTGTCTTCTGACAAATTGTTAATCGCATCGGGTAATGCGTTAAGAATTCGATCCGTCGGCAAGTGTTCGCCAATCACACCGGTTGAGAACGGCAATACTTGATCAACATTCACATCAATTAGATCAGCTACTTTTTGATTAATTGCTTGGGCATCAGCTAAACCTTGGTCACCCGTGCAAGCATTAGCATTACCGGAGTTTGTCACCAGGATTCGAATATTATTTTTAAGGTTTTCTCGGCAAATCAGCACCGGTGCAGCACAAAAAGCGTTTTGAGTAAAAACTCCAGCTACGGTGCTGGTGTCAGGAAACATCATTACCGTAATATCATCTCTCGTCGGTTGAGATGGGTTAGCCCCTTTGACATCGGCAAAAGAAGTACCTAATGAAAACCCATTAACTGGATTCATTTCAGGAAATGTGGAATTACCAACAGCCATGATTGCCCCTAAAAATACGTGTATAAAATATAAGCTTTATTTTATTTGAATTTCAGTGTCTATAAAACGAAAAAAACCACCCGAGCTTTAAACCAGGGTGGCTTTTAAAGACACGCTAAAAGTTTATTAAGACAAACGTCCGTGGCAGTGCTTGTATTTTTTGCCCGAACCACAAGGACAAGGATCGTTGCGGCCAACCTTAGGCTCAGTTCGTCTTAACGGCGCAGCTGCTGCTGGCTCTTCACTTTCAGGAGCGGGTTCATTCAGAGAATTAGCCTGAGCATGCTCCATTTGAAGCGCCATATTTTCTTGCATCTCACGCTGGCGACGTTCAATTTCCTCGATTTGTTCTCGTGTAATCGGCTCAACTCGCGCTAGCATTTTGGTCACTTCTAGCTTGACGTTATCCAACAAACTCTGGAACAACTCAAATGATTCACGCTTGTATTCTTGCTTCGGATTTTTCTGAGCATAAGCACGCAAGTTAATACCTTGGCGCAAATGATCCATGTTGGCCAGATGTTCTTTCCACAACTGATCCAACACCTGAAGCATAACTCGACGTTCAACATCAACGATGACTTCACCGAAGCGTTCACACTTTTCTTTCCAATTCTGATCAGCTGCTTCTTGAATCTTCGCTAACAACGACTCTTCGTGAAGCGACTTATCTTCTTCAAGCCAAGATTGGATAGGTAATTTAAGCCCTAATTCGTTCTCCAAATTTTGCTCAAGCTCCGGAATATCCCATTGCTCTTCAACACTTTGAACAGGAACCGAACTCTGATAGATATCGCGAATCACATCTTGGCGAATTGCATTAACGGTATCAGAAATAGCATCAGCGTCTAGAAGTTCATTACGCTGCTGATAAATAACTTGGCGTTGGTCGTTAGCAACATCATCGTATTCAAGCAATTGCTTACGAATGTCGAAGTTTCTGCCTTCAACTTTTCTTTGAGCTTTCTCAATAGCGTTATTTACCATTTTTGCTTCAATGGCTTCGCCTTTTTCCATGCCCATCGCTTTCATAATGTTGCGAACGCGATCAGACGCAAAAATACGCATCAGACTATCTTCCAATGAAAGATAGAAGCGAGTCATTCCCGGATCACCTTGGCGACCAGAACGACCACGGAGCTGATTATCAATTCGGCGAGATTCATGCCGTTCAGTACCAATAATGTGTAAACCACCATTATCAAGCACTTGCTGATGACGCTCTTTCCATTCAGACTTTATTTTTTCAATTTGCTCGTCTGTTGGGTTATCCAGTTCGGCGACTTCTGCTTCCCAATTCCCACCCAAAACGATATCCGTACCACGACCAGCCATATTAGTAGCGATAGTTACCGCTCTAGGGCGGCCCGCCTGCGCAATAATTTCAGCTTCTTTCTCGTGGAATTTAGCGTTAAGAACTTGGTGTTTGATACCCGCTTTGTTGAGACGAGCAGACATAATCTCTGACGTTTCAATCGACGCCGTTCCCACAAGTACAGGCACGTCTTTGCCCATACAGTGCTTAACGTCATCAACAATGGCGTCGTACTTTTCTTCTAACGATAGGAAAACCAAATCGTTTAAGTCTTCACGAGCGATAGGTTTGTTAGTTGGTATAACGACAACATCCAATCCATAGATTTGGTGAAATTCTACGGCCTCAGTATCTGCAGTACCGGTCATACCACTGAGTTTTTTATAGATACGGAAGTAATTTTGGAATGTCGTGGAGGCCAATGTTTGACTTTCATTTTGAATCTGCAAGCCCTCTTTGGCTTCCAAGGCTTGATGCAAACCTTCCGATAAACGACGCCCAGGCATTGTACGGCCAGTATGCTCATCAATCAGCATAACCTGGTTATTTTCGACAATGTAGTGAACGTTTTTATGGAACAAAGTGTGGGCACGCAACGCTGCGTGAACATGATGCAATAAACCTAGGTTTCCTGGGGAATACAGGCTATCGCCTTCCTCAAGCAGACCGTTACTGACTAACAGATTCTCAATTTCCTGGTGACCAAGCTCCGTTAAATCAACTGATCGACTTTTTTCATCGACCAAATAATGCCCTGGGGTGATATTTTGGCTCTCAGGATCATCCTCTTTGATCTCACCTTCTTGTGACTTTAAAAGAGGAATCAATTGATTTATTGAACGGTAAAGAGCAGAACTGTCTTGTGCCGCACCTGAAATAATTAACGGCGTTCGGGCCTCATCAATCAGGATTGAGTCGACTTCGTCGACAATTGCAAAATTGAGCGGTCGCTGAGATTTGTCTTCATTACTCAACGCCATATTATCGCGCAGATAATCAAAACCAAATTCATTATTGGTTCCGTAGGTAATATCGGCAGCGTAAGCGTCTTTTTTCTCATCCGGGTCTTGCATGGAATAAATGCTGCCAACTTCCATACCCAACGCGTTGTACAAAGGTGTCATCCACTGAGCATCGCGTCGCGCCAAGTAATCGTTAACCGTTACTACGTGCACACCAGCGCCACTGAGCGCGTTGAGGTACACCGGAAGCGTTGCCATTAATGTTTTACCTTCACCCGTGCGCATCTCAGCAATGCGACCCTCATGTAAGGTAATACCACCAATCATTTGGACGTCAAAGTGACGCATTTCCATAGCTCGCTTGCCAGCTTCACGCACCAATGCAAACGCTTCAGGTAATAGCTGGTCTAGAGTTTCACCTTTTTGGAAACGAGACTTGAACTCTTCTGTCTTTTCCTTGATTCCTTCGTCGGATAGCTTGACATATTCTTCTTCTAACGCATTGATTTTCACGACTGTACGTCGCATGCGCTTCACTTCTCGATCATTTTTTGTACCAAAAACGGCTTTAAAGGCTTTTCCTAACATTTCTTTTTCCATAAAAAAGCATTGGGGCAGCTTGGCTACCAATGGGCGCCAAGTAAACAGGAAGGTGCTTGCAGAAGCAAGCGATAGGAGGAATTTTACCGTCGGTGAGTTCGGTGAATATACGAAGAAGGATCTACAGCACGGCCATTTTTGTAGACTTCAAAATGGACATGAGGGCCTGTTGAACGACCACTACTGCCCATAAGAGCAATAACTTGGCCTTTTTTAACAACATCGCCAACTTTGACCAGATTCTTGTTATTGTGAGCGTAACGAGTAGAAAATCCAGAGCCGTGGTTAATTTCAACCATCTGGCCGTATCCGCTGCGATCACTGGACCAAGTGACCACACCTGATGCCACAGCAATAATATTTGAATCAAACTTACCAGCGAAATCGACACCACTGTGCCAAGCAATTTTGCCATTGAACGGATCCGTTCGACGCCCAAAGCGGGAGGACATCCAACCTTTTTCTATGGGTCGGCCTGCGATAAAGACATCGTTTTGTATCTTACGGTTTGCAATGAGCGCCTCAAGCGTCTCTAATTGCTGCTCTCGATCTTCTATTTGTCGGGAGAGATCATCGATGACATCAACGAAACTTGGGGGGACAAAATCGGCAGTTTCTTCGGTTATTTCGGGGCCGCCCAGTGCAGGACGCTGACTGAAATCGAATTCTCCAGAATCCAATTTGGCTAATGTTGTCAAACGCTCACCTAGAGCGTCCATACGTACCAAACGGGCCTGAAGTTCAGCGACTCTTAAGGTTAGTGCTGCTAGATTTTCTTCAGTTTCTCGTTTGCTTTCAGAAATTGCTTGTTTTTGTTCTTCTAAGGTAGAGCGCCATGCGTGAGCGGTCTCTTGATCTAAGATATCAGACTGATCGCCCGATGTGATCATCGACCCTAAGTAAGCGCCCACACCCAAAGGCATACCGAGAATACAAAGTGAGAGAACAGCTCGCGTCCAACCACTCATATTGTAGGTTTTCGTGGCTTTGTTTTGTTTTCCGACAACAATAATTTTCATAGCTTACAAAGCGTAAAAACCTAGCTTCTCTAACCAACTGATAAAACAAACACAGAAAAATTCATTTAAGTTCTTGCCTTATTCCCTCAAGTAGTCGCGAATTCCCTCGCATATGACAAGAGATAATGCCAAATCGAGATTCGGGATACAACAACGTATGTGTGGAATTAATGAAGTTTATAGAGAAACGTTAAGGTTAGTAAATCCTGCAATTAAAATACTTTGCGGTTATCCACATTAAATTATGGTCAACCAGACCAAATTGTTCAATTAACAAACAAAAAATAAGGGGTTAGGCAATATTGAAGAGTCTGAGCAAGAACTAAGTGAAATAAGTAAACCAGAGAGGCAGAGTATGCTGGAAAAACAATAAGCTGGAAGCGATTTGGATGGAAAATACGCGTTAGAACTTCTTTTTCAGTTATCCGTGAGCCTCAATTTGAATCATTAAGGCCCAGGACAAATAAACTGTATCTTATGAAGCAGCCATCATTGGCTTAATGTAAGAAATCGGTGATGTTGCCTCTTCAAAAGTGACAACTTCCCAAGCACTTTTCTGTTTCAGAAGCTCTCGCAGAAGTTTGTTGTTCAGGGCATGACCTGATTTGTGGGCTCTAAACTCACCAATCAAGCTATTGCCTAGAAGATACAAATCACCAATTGCGTCTAGGATTTTGTGTTTTACAAACTCATCCTCATAGCGCAAGCCGTCTTCGTTAAGAATACGGTATTGATCAACAACGATTGCGTTATCAACGCTACCGCCTTTTGCTAAGCCTTTGGAGCGCAAATATTCGAAATCACGTGTAAAACCAAAAGTTCTAGCTCTACTGACTTCCTTAACAAAAGAGGTACTGGAAAAATCAACCTCGGCACTTGCCACTCGATCATGGAAAACTGGGTGATCGAAATCAATGCTAAAGGCCACTTTGAATCCATCAAACGGGATGAATTCAGCGACCTTATCACCTTCCGAAATGGAAACCTTTCGCTTAATGCGAATAAATTTCTTGGCAGCTGACTGCTCTTCGATTCCAGCGGATTGAATCAAGAAAACAAACGGCCCCGCACTGCCATCCATAATAGGAACTTCAGGAGAGCTCACTTCAACGATAGCGTTATCAATGCCAAGACCCGCCATTGCTGACAACAAATGCTCAACGGTAGAAACACGCACATCGCCTTTCATCAGGGTAGTGGAGAGGGTCGTGTCACCTACATTTTCAGCTTTTGCAACTATATCCACCGGCGGACTCAAATCTGCTCGGCGAAAAATAATACCAGTATCAACAGGTGCGGGTTTTAAAGTGAGATACACTTTTTCACCAGTGTGCAAACCAACACCAGTGGCGCGAATAGCATTTTTTAATGTCCGCTGTTTTATCATCGAAAAGACGAAACTCCAATGTGGCACCAAAACAATAAGTCAGAATTATTCTGGAGCGGGGCTAAAATTGACGGCAATACTACCAGAGTTGTAATACTGACACCATTGAACTGAATGACAGCCCAACAGACTCACAAAACTCAGTTAAGTTCTGATCAAGTATTAAACAACCTGTCACTATTTACCGTAATCTTATCGATTAATCTGCCTGACGTCTCAAAAATGCCGGGATATCCAAGTATTCAAGATCGCGCTCATCAATGGCCTTGTTCTTTGCAACGGAACCTGGAGCTGATTTTCCAGCGGCGGCATTCTCACGAGCTTGTTGCTTGCGCATAATCGTTGGACGATCAAGCTTATTGTAGTCAGGCGTTCCCGATTGAACGGCTGAGTTATCAATAACCTTGCTCATATTTTTTTCTTTAGGAGTCACAGGCAACTCAATGGCACTGCCAAGTCCTGTTGCAACTACAGTTACACGCAATTCACCTGACATATCAGGATCGATAACCGTACCGACAACCACGGTAGCATCATTAGAAGCAAACTCCTCAACGGTATCACCTACCTCAGAGAACTCACCCAAGGACAAATCCATACCTGCGGTAATATTAACCAAGATACCACGAGCACCTTCTAGGTTGATATCGTCAAGTAATGGGCTTCGAATCGCAGCTTCTGCAGCTTCTCGAGCTCGGTTTTCACCTTTAGAGTGACCAGTACCCATCATAGCCATGCCCATTTCGGACATCACCGTGCGAACGTCAGCGAAGTCGACGTTGATCATTCCTGGGCGGATAATCAGATCCGCGATACCTTGAACGGCGCCCAACAATACGTCGTTAGCTGCTTTGAACGCATCTAGCAACGAAGTGGCACTGCCGAGTACCGACAATAACTTCTCGTTAGGAATCGTAATTAATGAATCCACTCGCTCTTCAAGCTCAGTAATACCAAGCTCAGCGATTTTCATGCGCTTTTTACCTTCAAACGGGAATGGTTTAGTCACCACAGCAACCGTTAGAATGCCCATTTCACGAGCAATTTCGGCAACTACTGGTGCACCACCGGTACCGGTACCACCACCCATACCTGCGGTGATGAACACCATATCGGCGCCGGACAAGACTTCAGCGATACGATCGCGATCTTCCATTGCTGCCTGGCGTCCAACATCTGGGTTAGCGCCGGCACCCAAACCTTTGGTCATACCTTGACCAAGTTGTAGCACGGTTCGTGTGTCAACATTTTTAAGTGCTTGGGCGTCGGTATTCGCACAAATGAACTCCACACCTTCGATGTGACTTTCAATCATGTGCTTAACGGCATTACCACCACCGCCACCAACACCAACAACTTTAATTACTGCATTCTGAGGAATGCTGTCTACCAGCTCGAACATAACGTCCCCTCTCTTTTTTCTCTATTAACTTAGCGAATTAACGCTTTACCCTGATGAAACTCGGTCAAAGATATCTTTGACGAAATTCTTTTACATATTGGAATCGAACCACTTTTTGATTCGACCCCAAACATTTTCTGACGGCTTTTCTACCTGTCCGCGTCGGCCGTCAATGTGTGTTTTCATTCCGTACAACAACAAACCGACGCCGGTTGAATAAATTGGGTTATCAACAATGTCTGATAGCCCCCGAATACTGTGCGGTGAACCCAGGCGAACTGGCATATGAAAAATTTCTTCTGCCAATTCAACAACGCCTTCCATTTTTGACGTGCCACCGGTTAACACAATGCCTGCTGCAACTAAGTCTTCGTATCCGCTGCGACGCAACTCTGCTTGGATTAAGGTAAACAACTCGTCGTAACGAGGTTCAACCACCTCAGCCAGCGCTTGTCGTGATAAATCACGTGGCTTGCGATCACCAACGCTGGGTACTTTTATACTTTCGTCATCACCGGTGAGCTTCGCCAATGCACACGCATACTTAATTTTGATGTCTTCGGCGTGCGGTGTAGGTGTTCTTAGGGCCATTGCAATATCGTTGGTAACTTGGTCACCCGCAATTGGGATAACACCCGTGTGACGAATCGCGCCTTCACTGAACACTGCAATATCGGTAGTGCCACCACCGATATCCACCAAACACACACCTAGTTCTTTTTCGTCTTCGGTTAGAACCGAATAGCTGGAAGCGAGCTGTTCCAAAATAATGTCTTCGACTTCCAAACCACAACGACGAATACACTTTTCAATATTTTGTGCAGCATTTACTGCACAAGTAACCAGATGAACCTTGGCTTCCAAACGAACTCCCGACATACCGAGTGGTTCTTTAACGCCTTCTTGTTCATCAATTAAATATTCTTGCGGCAAGATATGGAGTATTTTTTGATCTGCAGGAATCGCAACTGCCTGCGCCGCATCAATAACTCGATCTAAATCTTGCTCAAGTACTTCGCGATCTTTAATTGCGACAATACCGTGTGAATTAAGACTACTGATGTGGCTACCAGCAATCCCCACATACACCGAGTGAATCTGGCAACCTGCCATTAACTCAGCTTCTTCAACAGCGCGTTGGATCGATTGCACGGTCGACTCAATATTAACGACAACACCTTTTTTAAGTCCTGTCGATTTATGAGAACCAATACCAATAATTTCCAATTCACCTTCTGGCGATACTTCACCCACGATGGCAACCACCTTGGAAGTACCTATATCCAAGCCAACAATCATGCGGTTGTCAGGGGCATTTGCCATTTTTTAGTCCTTGTATCTTCCGACTAGATGTTACTGATTAAGCGGTTGTGTATTTTCTTTTTTAACCGAAATATTTTTCCAGTTAACCGCCACACCATTTCGGTATCGTAAATCAACACTTTCAATATTATCGGCTTCGTCAATTAAGTGTTTTTCGTAAACGACAACGAAACGTTCCAATTTGTCTTCTATGTTATTTTTTCCAAGTATGACTGATATTTTATTATCCAGCCCCAACGTCCAGGAATAATCATCACCTAAAGTCAGCCAAACCGGGTCAAGTCCGTGAAGCCTTAATTGACTTGAAAACGACATAAATTGTTCAGTTACTTTTATCTCTGTGCCCTCAGGGCCATTTAATCCCGGCAATTGCGTTAAAAAATTATTCCTGCCGATATCAATTCGTTTTCCAGCTTGATTTAAAAAGCTGTCATTTCCCCACCGAGCAATCGCAGTTTCTTCTACTAATGTAACCTTTAACTTGTCAGGCCACTGTCGATTTAGTGTTGCTTGGGCTATCCAGGGGTCGGATTCTAACTGTCGTTTCAGACGATTTAAATCAAGTCCTAAAAAACTTTTATCAACCAGTGGCTCAACCAAACTTTCAAATCGCTCCAGCGATACCTGCTCTAAGTCACCGTCAACAATCACTGCCGATACTGACCGATCGACAACTTCCAGTGTTTTTTGCCTGGCAAGAATTCCAAGTAAAACCGCGCCAACCGCCAACATGCTTAAAACACTAAATGCAATGATCCACGATAGAACCCTTTGCTTACCTGGTGTCTTGTCGGACTTTCCTTTAGGTTTTCGTTTTGTAGAACTTGCTCCGCGTTTAGTTGATTTTGCAACTAATTGTCCATTTAAACGATTCGCCCTGAATAAAAAGGCAGCCGTCACTGGGTCTCCTTGACCAGCGTCTGAGAAATAATCTCAACGCACAAATCCTGAAAACTTAACCCCACCGAATTCGCCGCCATTGGCACTAGACTATGATCAGTCATACCGGGAACCGTATTTACTTCCAATAAATAAAAATTCCCTTGTTGGTCGGCCATAAAATCAACACGTCCCCAGCCACTGCAACCAACACTTTCAAAAGCTTTCAGAGCTAGCTCGCATAATTCAGATAATTTTTCTTCATCCAACCCACACGGAATTAAATATTGGGTTTCATCTGAGAAATACTTGGCTTGGTAATCGTAAAAAGTGTTGTTTACTACTACTTTAATCGGCGACAAACACCGATTGGCCAAAACAGTAACGGTGTATTCGGCGCCTTCAATCAGTTCCTCAGCAATAATTGACGGATCAAACTGACAAGCATTTTCATATGCTGTTCGCAAATCGTCAGCGCAATCAACCTTCGACATTCCTATGCTTGAGCCTTCATGAGCAGGCTTGACCATTGCCTTACCGCCCAGTTTATTCAAACACGAATCCCAATCAGTAGTTGCCGTTAAAACCTCAAAATTTGGAGTTGGTAAACCGAGCGCCAACCAGAGGTATTTACTCTTTAACTTATCCATAGCTAAGGCGGAAGCTTGGACATTACTGCCAGTGTAGGGAATTCCTAATAATTCCAAAGCAGCTTGAATTTTTCCGTCTTCTCCACCTGGGCCATGCAATGCAATAAAAGCTCGATCAATATTTTGATCGATGAGCTGCGATATTGGTTTAGCACCAAGATCGATTTCAACAATATCAACACCTGCAGCATCCAACGCTCTACTAATCGCCTTCCCGCTTTTCAGGGAAATTTCTCGCTCAGCAGACGTGCCGCCATAAAGAACAGCGACTCTACCTAGTTGTTGAATTAATTGACCGCTCATAAAACTCTTATCAATCTAAAATTACTGTAGTTTTCTCTTTGCCAGCTCTTTAGCCAGAGTGCCAACATTACCGGCACCTTGGGTTATAACAATGTCGCCGGGCTGAACGATTTCTCGAATAACCTCTGGCACACCATCAATACCTTTAACAAAAATTGGATCGACTTGACCGCGTATGCGAATACTTCGACTTAAATGTCGGCCGTCAGCTCCAGTAATAGGTTCTTCACCGGCACTGTAAACTTCCAGCAAAACCAGCACATCAACATTCGATAAAACTTCGACAAAATCTTCGAATAAATCGCGAGTACGCGTGTAACGGTGCGGTTGATAAACCATAACCAAGCGACGGTCAGGCCATCCTGCTCGCACCGCTTTTATCGTTGCATCGACTTCACTTGGGTGGTGCCCATAATCGTCGACTAGCATTGCCGTACCATTGTCTAAAGCGATATCGCCATAAACTTGGAAGCGTCGGCCAACGCCTAAGAATCCAGATAAACCATTTTGTATTGCATCTGTACTAATGCCTTCATCGACAGCAACCGCAATTGCAGCTAAGGCATTAAGAACGTTGTGCATACCCGGCATGTTTAAAAATATTTCTAACGGTTCATCCCAATCTGGGCCAACTACTTTAAAGCGACTGTTAAGACCTTCTTGACGAACGTCGATTGCACGAAAATCACAATGTTCACTGATGCCATAGGTAAGCACAGGTCTGGATATGTCCGGTATGATTTCGCGAACAATGGGGTCATCTCCGCAAACCACCGCCAATCCATAAAATGGCAAGTTGTGGAGAAACTCAATAAAGGTTTTCTTTAATCGAGAAAAATCACCTTCGTATGTATCCATGTGATCGGCATCAATATTGGTAACAATGGCAACCATCGGCTGCAAATGTAAAAAAGATGCGTCACTTTCGTCAGCTTCTGCAATTAAATAGCGACTTTGTCCCAACTGAGCATTGGTACCCGCACTCGTCAGCAAACCACCAATAACAAACGTTGGATCACGCTCTGCTGCGGCAAAAACAGATGCCAGAAAACTGGTGGTTGTCGTTTTTCCGTGCGTTCCCGCCACAGCAATTCCGTGACGGTAACGCATTAACTCTCCGAGCATTTCCGCTCTTCGAACAACAGGGATACGATACTCTCGAGCACTGACTAACTCTGGATTTGTCAAATCAATTGCTGTTGAGTTAACAACCACGTCAGCGCCAACAACATTGGAACCGTGGTGACCAATAAAAACTTTTGCGCCTAAATCGGATAAACGTCTCGTAACGTCCGATTCTTTTAAGTCAGAACCGGTAATCTGATACCCTTGATTTAATAGTACTTCCGCAATGCCAGACATCCCAGCACCGCCAATACCGATAAAATGAATGCGTTTTATTCGACGCATTTCCGGTACTTGATTAATCAGTCCATTTGTCGATTGTGAAGCCATCAACGAATTACCTCTAAACTGGCTTTAGCCATAATTTCCGCTGTATCTTTAACAGCCAACGACCGCGCTTTTTCAGCAATCGTTAATAAGTTAGGTCGATCTCGCATCGCCGATTGAATTTCATCAATTAACCGGTCCAGCGTTAATTCTTTTTGTTGGCAAATTTTTCCAGCACCGCTGGATACCAACCACAGAGCGTTTTGAGTTTGGTGGTCATCAATAGCATGCGGAAATGGAATCATTAATGACGCACATCCAGCAGCTGCTATCTCAGCAACGGTAAGCGCCCCTGCTCTGCATATAACAAAATGCGCCCAACTGTATGCTTCGGCCATGTCTTCCACAAATGGCATCACATTAAACTGATCGTTATTGAGATCGAGTCCACAGGCTTCATAAGATGCAATGGTTGAATCCAAATTTTTTCCACCGCATTGATGCCGCACATGAATTTCTGCACTGGTGCCGGAAATAATTTTCTCTACTGCTTTCGGCACACTCTCATTCAACGCCGCCGCACCTAAACTGCCACCCAACACTAATAAATGAAACGGGCTATCACTGCTTAAGTTAGTGTCAGGCCAACGATCTTTTGGAGAACAAATACTGCTAATTTCTTTTCTCACTGGGTTTCCAACAACAGTTGCCTGCTTAAAAACATTCGGAAACGCGGTGTAAACTTGAGTCGCAATTTTCGCAAGAATTTTATTGGTAGTACCGGCAACAGCATTTTGCTCGTGGATAATCAGTGGGATACCCAACATTTTTGCGGCAAAACCACCGGGGCCTGCAACAAAACCTCCGAAACCTAAAACAACATTTGCCTGTCTTTGTTTGATTAACGAAGATGCTTGCCGTATTGCTTTAAGAATCAAAAACGGTGCTTTAATCAGAGTTTTCGCACTCTTACCACGAACACCTTCTATATCAATATAGTCAATATCCAACCCAGCATCAGGAATTAACTTTGACTCCAAACCTCTTCTCGTTCCGAGCCAACTTACACTAAACCCAAGGTCAATTAATTCTCGAGCAACAGCTAAAGCAGGATATATATGCCCGCCCGTTCCGCCTGCCATAATCACTGCATGTAGAGGCATTAGTTTCTGGCCTCCACTGTTGACTGTGGATTTGGACTCAGTTCTTTTTGTACTCTAATCAGTAAACCCATAAACATCATTGTGACGATCAAGCTACTGCCGCCGTAGCTGATAAATGGCAGCGTCAAACCTTTTGTTGGTAAGAAACCAGAAGCTACACCAATATTGATGAATGCTTGGCACGCCAACATCACGCCAACACCAAAAGCAATATAACAAGCAAAAGCTGAATCTTGGTTGATTGCTTTTTTGGCCAAAGCAAAGGCTTTGAAAATAAGAGCAACAAACAACGCCACAACAATCAGCGCTCCGATAAAGCCAAATTCCTCAGCAACAATCGAAAAAATAAAATCCGTATGAGCTTCTGGCAGAAAAAATAATTTTTGAATGCTATTACCCAATCCCAATCCAAACCATTCACCTCGGCCGAAGCCAATCAAAGATTGGGATAATTGATAACCGTTTGAATACTGATCAGCCCAAGGGTCCAAAAAAGTCTTAAACCGAGTTAAGCGCCAAGGGGTTGCAAAAACTAAGTACGAAAAGATACCGCCCGCTGCAATTGCTACAACCAAGCACTGCCATAGGCGAATACCAGCAATAAACATCATTGCCAGTACTGCTGTTACCAAAACCACCGTACTGCCCAAATCGGGTTCCATTAGGATCAATGCAGCAATAACTGTTAACACACCCATTGGCTTTAAAACTGCCGAACTCTTTTCTTTAATCTTACTTTGCCACTTGGCAAAGTAGCTGGCGAAAAAAACCAAACTACAAAATTTTGCCAATTCAGATGCCTGGATATTTATCGACCCGATACGTATCCAGCGACGACCACTATTGACCTCTGTCCCGATCAATAAAACCAAAACAAGCAAAGCAATACTGATAATAAGTACTACCCATCCGTAATTTTTCCACAACGATAATGGCACCATAGCGACGATTAACGCGGCGAAAATCCCCATCACTGCAAACACCAAATGGCGACGAGCAAAAAACCACGGATCGTTGTAATGCTGATCAGCAAAACTGATGGATGCCGACGACACCATGACAATTCCAAAACTCAACAAAACCAACACCAACGCCAGCAGTGACTTATCCGCAAAAAAACCACCAGTTACCTGCGGCATTCTAAAGCTTTGCGGAAGGCCGTAACTCAAACTGATCATAAACCACCTACCGCTACAGCGAATTGATGGCCACGATCTTCAAAACCTTCAAACATATCGAAACTTGCACAGGCCGGTGACAACAGCACACGATCGCCAGGCAGAGCTAACTGATACGCTTTCTCAACAGCTGACGCCATTGATTGAGTTAAATGAGTGTCGATTGAACTTGGAACTGCTTGTTTAATAAGTTCGGCGTCTTCTCCCATTAATAAAACGGCACGAATGCGATCATCAATTATTTTTTCGATCTCAGAGAAATCAGCACCCTTAGATTGACCGCCCATTATGAGCAATAATTTTTCGTCTGCTTTTAATGTTGGCAGTAACCCAGTGATTGCTGCTGAACATGCGCCAATATTCGTCGCTTTAGAATCATTGATAAAAGTGATTCCGTTTTTCTCAGCAATCCACTGGCAGCGATGATCCAAACCTTTAAATTGCTTTAGGGCCTCTAATGAATGTTCATTAAGACCGCCCATAACACTCAACAATGCCATTGCCGCTAACGCGTTAGATAGGTTGTGAGTTCCTACCATTTTAAGCTCGTCGACACTGATCAGAGGTTTAGCTCCTTGAGCTAAATACTTCTTATCACCTCGTTGAATGATTCCAAACTGTTTTAAATCAGGAGCATTGACACCAAAATTAATCTCACTAACACCTTGCGCCAAAGGCCCAAATGTCAAAGGATCTTCGCGATTAACAATGCGATTTTTTGCCCCAAAGTAAATTCGAGTTTTTGCACTGTGATAAGCCACGTAGCTGTCATATCGATCCATGTGATCACGACTGACATTTAAAATGGTCGCCGCAAATGCATTCAGTTTTTGCGTGGTTTCTAACTGAAAACTGGATAACTCCAATACATAAAAATCAGGTTTTGGCTTTGAAAGTAATTCCAGGGCAGCAATTCCAATGTTGCCACCAACTTCAACAGTCAAACCTGCTGCTGTCGCCATTTCACCAACCAAAGTTGTTACTGTGCTCTTTCCGTTAGAACCAGTAATAGCGATGATGGGTGCGTTTGCATGGCGAGCAAATAATTCAATATCACCAATAATTTCAACACCATGCTTGCTCGCCTCACTCAATGCTGAATGAGATAAACCAATGCCTGGGCTTAAAATGATTTGATCAGCTGTATTTAATGCCGCTTGATCAAGCTCCCCACAAATAGGCATATTCAAAGGGAACTCGGCAATATACTCCTCTTTTAATGGAGGGTTTTCCCGAGTGTCCATCAACAAAAATGGACAATTTTGCTTGGCAAGGAAACGCGCGACGGATAGGCCGGTTATACCCAACCCCACAATCACGGTAACTTTACTGGTAGCAATCGTTGTCATCATTTTTTATCAATACAACTCGGAAATTTATTAATGTATTAACGTAACTTAAGTGTCGCCAGGCCAAACAAAACCAGCATCACGGTGATAATCCAAAAACGCACGATAACTCTTGGTTCAGGCCATCCTTTTAATTCAAAGTGATGGTGAAGTGGTGCCATTCTGAAAATTCGGCGACCAGTCAATTTGTAGGAGCCAACCTGCAGAATCACCGAAACCGTCTCCATTACAAACACACCACCCATAATGAAAAATACGATCTCGTGGCGAACAATAACGGCAACTACACCGAGTGCCGCACCCAGAGCCAAAGCGCCAACATCACCCATAAAAACTTGAGCTGGGTAAGTGTTAAACCATAAAAACCCTAAACCTGCGCCAACCAATGCAGCACAGAACACAACCAATTCTCCAGAACCAGGAACACTGGCAATATTCAAATAGTTAGCAAATTCTGCGTGGCCGACTAAATAAGCAAATATTCCTAACGCCGAACCGACCATTACGGTGGGCATAATTGCTAAACCGTCTAGGCCATCCGTTAAATTCACAGCGTTACTTGAACCAACGATAACGAAGTAAGTAAGCACGACGTAAAACAAACCAAGATCGAGCGCTACGTTCTTAAAAAACGGCACAAACAATTGTGTTTCAGCAGGAACTTGCGCGGTCGAATACAGAAAAACCGCAGCACCTAAACCCGCAATTGATTGCCAAAAGTATTTCCATTTTGCTGGTAGCCCACGAGAATTTTTTTCAACCACTTTTCGATAATCATCAACCCATCCCACGGCACCGAACACTGCGGTTACTACAAGAACAACCCAAATGTATCGATTATTAAGATCCGCCCACAAAAGCGAACTAATAAAAATAGCAGCAAGAATTAAGGTTCCGCCCATTGTCGGCGTACCTGATTTACTCAAGTGACTTTGTGGTCCGTCATCTCTTACCGCTTGGCCTATTTGGAGAAGATTCAACTTCCGAATCATCCACGGCCCTAATAGCATGGATATAGCCAACGCAGTTAACACACCCAAAATTGCGCGCAACGTGAGATATTGAAAAACCGCAAATCCACCGGCAAAACTTTGTAAATATTCAAATAACCAAAGCAACATCTTAAACAGTGCCTCCTAAAACTAATTGGTTGACGACATCTTCCATCTTGGCACTGCGCGAACCTTTAACTAAAACGGTTGTATTGGCATCAAGCTGGGTTAATAAGCTTGTGACCAAAGAATTTTTATCGTTAAAATAATGAGTAGAATCACCAAAGCCGTCACAAGTAAATTGTGACAGCTCACCACACGCAAACAGGCTATGAATGCCTTTTTGTTGCGCAAATTGACCTACTTCTTTATGCATTTTTGCAGAGTCATGGCCCAACTCACCCATGTCTCCCAGCACTAAAATTGTTTTCGTGGAATAACTGGACAATACATCGATTGCAGCTTTCACACTGCCCGGATTGGCGTTGTAGGTATCGTCAATAATCGTCGAACATTCAATACCTGGTTTAACAACCAATCGGCCTGGAACCGGTAAAAAACTTTCTAAACCTTCGACGATGTTATCAATACTGAGTCCACTAGCTACACCGCAACTAGCTGCGGCGAGTGCATTCATAACATTGCTTTCACCCAGTACTTTCAACACCACGGTTTTCTCAGCACTAGGCGTAACCAAGTCAAATCGATAATAACCTTGATCATTAATCGATAAATTTTTTCCAAACACCTCACATTCAGGATTTTCGGTGCTAAATCGAATCGTTTTTCTGTGTTTATTTTGTTCTAACCATTGCGCCGCGTACTTGTCATCTGCGTTAATAATGGCAATACCACTGTCTGCAAGGTGATCGTATATTTCAGATTTAGCCTGCGCGATAGCATCTACCGAGCCGAAACCTTCTACGTGGGAAGGCTGAACGTTATTTATCAAAGCAACATTTGGCTGGGCCAACTTAGACAAATAATCGATCTCACCAACGGCACTAGCGCCCATCTCAATCACAGCAAAATCATGATTTTCGCTGAGCTGAAACAGCGTTAACGGCACGCCGATGTGATTATTCAAATTTCCGGTGGTCGCAAGCGTATTCCCAATCGTAGAAAAAATAGCTTGCACCATGCCTTTAACCGTAGTTTTTCCACAGCTTCCGGTAATAGCAGTAACCGGCTTTGACCAGCGTTGGCGAATGAATGAAGCTAAATTGCCAAGTGCCTGTGTTGTATCGTCAACCAGGCATTGACTCACATTTAGATCCAGCTTTTTACTGACAACAACACAACATGCCCCTTTGTCGATGGCCGCACTGACAAAATCATGGCCATCAAAATTTTCACCAACAAGCGCAAAAAAGACACTGCCTTCCTGAATTGTTCTGGTATCTGTGCTGACACTCAAAAAAGTGCCATCACTTCCTAACAAACGCCCATTGGTTGCATTTGCTAATTCTTTAAGAGTGAGCCCACTTAACATGACGCCGCCTTTTTATTTAAAAATGAATGGGCGACTTGTGCATCATCATGGTGAACATTTTGATCACCAATAATTTGATAATCTTCGTGACCTTTACCAGCAATCAATACAATATCGTCGTTACTCGCCTGAGAGATGGCCTCTCCGATTGCGTGCGTTCGGTCCAGCTCTACGGTTACTCGCTCTGGCTGACTAAAACCAGTCAAAATATCGTCGGCAATAATCTTTGGATCTTCGAACCTTGGGTTGTCATTTGTCACAAAAACTTTGTCACTGTAGGCTTCAACGGCTTTTGCCATCAACGGACGCTTGCCTCGATCACGATTTCCTCCGCAGCCAAAAACACAAATTAAGTTTCCTTGGCAATGTTTTCTTAAGGCTGAGAGTGCTTTATCTAAACCGTCAGGCGTGTGGGCGTAATCAACAACAACCGACGTCGTTTCTTGCGATGAATCTATAATTTGCATCCGGCCAGCAACGGGTTTAAGTTTTGGAATAATTTTAAGTAATTCTTCAAAATTGATATTTTCGGATAGCAGTGCACCAATAACTGCCAGCAAATTACTTAAATTAAATTCACCAATAAGACGGGTATTAATTTGACCGTTACCCCAAGGGGTATATATATCTGCTGAAATTCCAGAAATACTGAAATGAATATTTTTAACCGAAATTTCTACATCAGAGCGAATTAAAGAGTAACGAATAAGACTTGCTGGGAAATCCCATTCATCTGCGATCGCTGCCCCAAATTCATCATCAACATTAATAATTGCGTTTCTTAATTCATCGCGAGCAAACAATCTTTTTTTGCTTTCACCATAAGCGGCCATCGAACCGTGATAATCGAGGTGATCTCGACTCAAATTGGTGAAAGCGGCGCATGTGAAATTTAAGCTATCAACACGAAACTGATCCAAGCTGTGTGACGAAACTTCCAAAGACAAGCACGTGATATCATCGGCCATGTTGCGAATGGTTTTTTGCGTAGTAATCGCATCAGGCGTGGTAAAACCATTAGCAGTTAGCACTTCACCAAAAACGCCAACACCAGTGGTCCCAATAACACCACAGGATTGCCCTAATAAAGTTTTTGCTTGTGCGTAAAGGTGAGCACAGGTCGTTTTTCCATTGGTTCCAGTAACACCAAACGTTGTTAAATTATTGGCGGGATAACCATAAAAACGTGCCGCTAATTCTGAAATACGTTTCAGAAGATTAGGAATTTCAACTACCGCAACACCGTGTTGTATTTTAACGCCTTTGTAATTATCAGCGTGAGACAATACCGCTGCCGCACCTTGATCGATGGCTTGCTGAATAAACTTTCGTCCATCTATTTGCGTACCCACCAACGCAACAAACACATCGCCACGAGATACTTGTCGACTGTCGAGCACAAGATCTTTCGGCACTATTTGAGCGACGTTACTCGGCAAAGCAATGTCTTTCACAATCGATAACAATTCACCGAGATTCAGAAGGCTGTAATTCATGATACGCCTCCGGGTTTTTTCTCTTTGTTGCTCGCGTGAATAGAAATAGCTTTATTTGGTGGAACTTCAAGAATTCTAAGAGCCGCTTCTGTAATTTTTCCAAACACTGGCGCAGCCACTTCACCACCGAAATATTTCCCGCTTTTCGGTTCTGAAATTACCGTAACTACAACAATTCGTGGATTTTCTAGCGGTGCAAACCCTGCAAACAAAGATCGGTAACGATCGTCTGCGTAACCATGCTCACCCACCAAGTGCGCCGTTCCAGATTTACCCGCTGTAGTATAATTTTCTAATTCAGCACGTGATCCAGTGCCGCCTTTTTGGGTAACAGTGGCGAGCATGGATTTCATTTGAGAAGCCAGCTTTTCTGAAAAGACACGCTCTGATTCAGGTTCAGAGTCAAGCTTCAGCAACGAAACCGGTTTTTTCAAACCGTCATTTGCGATAACGCTATAAGCCTGAGCAAGCTGCAATACACTGGTGGTGAAACCATAACCAAAACTGTAATTCGCCAAAGTAACTTTTGGCCAGCGTTCGTATTGAGGAAGCAAGCCAACGGCTTCTCCTGGAAACCCTGTTCCTGGCAATTGTCCCAAACCAACACGGTAGTACATGTCTCGAATTGGTTGCGGGCCGGTTTTTAGCGCGATTTTAGTCGTCGCAACCTGGCTTGATTTGGTAATGACTTTAGTAAGATCCATCACACCGTAATTAACCGGATCTAAAAACGTCTTACCGCCAACATGCAAATACCCAGGTGCGGTATCAATAAATGAATTTTTACTGACGATTCCAGCTTCCATTGCAGCCAATATACTGAACGGTTTAATCGTAGAACCTGGTTCGAATTGATCGACAAGCGCGCGATTTCTCACCGAGGCCGTTTCGATGTTAGTTCGATCATTTGGATTAAAAGACGGCTGGTTTACCAGCGCCAAAACTTCACCCGTTAAGGTATCTAAAATAATTGCAGACCCAGAACTCGCACGATTTTCTTTTACGGCTGCTTTTAACTCTTTGTAAGCGTGATATTGCAATCGAAGATCAATACTTAAGGTCAAGTTTTTCCCGGCTGTCGCAGATTTAACTAAGCCAACTTCACGAATAACCTGATCGTATAAATCTTTTTCAACATGGCGCTGACCGGTCTCCCCAGCTAAGTGGCTATCAAACGCCAACTCAAGCCCTTCTTGCCCTTTATCGTGAATGTCGGTGATCCCCAAAAGGTGAGCACTGACCTCTGCTGAGGGATAAAAACGACGAAATTCCTGCTGCGAGTACACACCAGGAATTTTAAGGTCGAGAACTTTTTGGGCCTCTTCAGGAGGCAACCTACTCGACAGCGACATGTAATATTTATCTCGATACCGATTCAGCTTTTCGGTCAGCTCTCCCAATGTGTAACCGCTGACTTTCGCCAAATCAGGCCATCGATGTTGATGCTTAAATAATGTCTGTGGGTTTACCGATAAGCTTAACAACGGGGTGCTAACGGCAAGAGGTTCACCGTTGCGATCGGATATTGCGCCGCGGTAACCGAGTATCGGTTCTGCTCGCAATGTTCTAGCAGTGCCTTGATCTTGAAGAAATTGATAACCGCGATCATTTGTCGGTAAGACTTGAATGTTTCCCAAGTGAACAACAAGAGCAATCAACAACGCGAGCAGAACCACTGCGACGACGTAGAATCGCCAGCGTGGCACTAAAACAGGCTCTAAAAGTACCTGCTTAGTTGCGTTCTTTTTGGTTGCTGTCATTGCTGAACCACGATTATTTCTTCAGGCTCTGGAAGAGCCATTTCTAATTCACCCGCAGCAATTTTTTCGATGCGGGAATACGATGCCCAGGTACTGCGTTCAAGCAGATATTGACCCCACTGAAGCTGTAACTCCGAGGACTCTGCTTTTGCCTGAGCAAGTGAGTTTGTACTAACTCTCACATTATGCGTGGTATAAACCACCGCCAATGCCGATATCACCACTGCAATCCATAAAGCCACAACCGCAAAACCCAAGGCGATTGGTGCCTTGGTATCTGGAGAAGCTGCAGCCTTCGGATTGATTGGATTATCCACGGAAGCGTTTTTACTCTTATTGTCGTCTCTGTATCAACTCTTCACCTTGGCTTAACTGTCTTGCTGTATGACAGGTAAACAATTGATGGTATTTACTTCAATTTAACCGCAACACGCATAACAGCACTTCGTGAACGGACATTTTCTTGAATTTCTTCTGAACTCGCTTTGATCGCTCGGCCAATGGACTTTAAGCGTTTGTTGAGCTGATCATCGGTCACCGGAACTCCTTTAGGTAAGGAATCGCCCTTTTCATGCTTGCGAATAAACTGCTTTACTATTCGGTCTTCTAGGGAATGAAAACTGATTACTACCAAATGGCCGCCAACTTTGAGTAATTCCAGCGCTTGTTGCAGAGCTTGCTCGACATCGCCAAGCTCATTATTTACCTGAATACGAATAGCTTGAAACGCTCGGGTCGCTGGGTGCTTGTGCTTTTCCCAAGCAGGATTTGCCTCTGAAACAACTTTCGCAAGATCACCCGTTCGCTCAAATGGCTGCTGCTCTCTTCGTTTGACAATCGCATTAGCAATTCGCTTGGCAAACCGCTCTTCGCCATAGGTTTTAAGAACCCACACCAAATCTTCTTCTTTTACAGAGTTAATCCACTGGGCGGCGCTCTGGCCGGAGGATGTATTCATCCTCATATCGAGAGGCCCATCGTTTTGAAAACTGAAGCCACGCTCTGCGTTGTCAAGCTGAGGGGAAGAAACCCCTAAATCCAACAAAACACCAAACAACTTTCCTTCTTGTTGTCGACTAGCGACAAGGTTTGACATGTCTGCGAAAGAACAGTGAGCTATTTCAAAACGAGAATCCTGTTCAGACAACTTTTTGCCATCAGAGATCGCCGTTGGGTCTTTATCAATGGCCAACAGAGAACCACTTTCTTCTAAACGTTCTAGAATTTTTCGGCTATGGCCGCCGCGCCCATATGTTCCATCAATGTAGAATCCGTTGGGGTCATAAACCAGAGCGTCGACAGCTTCTTCGAGCAGCACGGAGTAGTGCGTTTGAGACATAAGTGATAACCAATTCTAAAGACTCAGCGACATCATTTCTTCAGGCATGGTTTCATCGTCATCCGACTCATCCAAGCGTGCAATGAAATGCTCTTCACTCCAAAGCTCCAACCGAGTCCCTTGTCCGATGAGCATCACCTTTTTTTCAAGCCCTGCGTATTCTCGTAATGTGGGGGGAATTAATATCCTGCCACTATCATCCAATTCAAATTCATTCGCATAACCAATCATTAAAAGCTTGGTTTTACGGGCAATTTTGTTAAAGGTAGGTAAAGCCTCAAGCTTCGGGAGAATTTCCTCCCACTGTGGCTTTGGGTACATCAACAAACAGCGATCTTCGGTGTGTGCAGTTACAACTATTTGGCCTTGGCAAACTTGGCTCAACTGTTCGCGCGTACGAGTGGGGATAGCCACGCGTCCTTTCGCGTCCATATTGATTGATTGATTGCCAAGAAACATTTTTCACCAATAGAGGTTCTAGCTCCACAAAATTACACAATTCACCACTTTTTCCCACTAATGCACACTATAATTTGCATTAGCCCAAAGTCAAGGTGAGGTTATTGGTTTAGCGGAGTGATCTACAGAGAAGGTATAAAAAGTGAGGATTATGCAACAATTACTGAATATTACTGGTAATTGACAGGTTCTGTGACTTTAAAAAATATCAATAAAAATCAAATAGTTAAAGCACTGACCCTTGAAACCAAAGGTAATTAGAATGATTTAAAATTAAAAACCAAGCAGATCAGTCTGGTTTGTAAATAAGAGTAAAAAGTAAGTATTGACTTGCGCTCAAGGTGACATGAAAGATAGCCAACAGATCAGTGTGCCAATGTTTGCACAACGCAATAAAAAGGGTTCAAAATCTCATCACGCAGTCAAAACAAAGAGTGATGATCTGAACCCAGGTAAAATAAGAAAATTGGATTGTTAGCCCAACTGAACTACGGACAAATAATGTGCGGCAAGTAGCGCGACAAATCTTGAGTAATGAGCGTGCTATCTTCTCTGACAGAAATTCCCGCCGGTTGATTATCAATCAACCAAGAACCAATCAACGTATAGTTGTTGTCAAAACAAGGTAGAGGATAGAATTCCTGAAAAATAAAACCTTCTTCTCCGTAAGGCCCGTCGGAGTGATAGGTCATTTCGCCATTTTCAAAAACACTGACATTGGCGCCCTCACGGGCGAATATGGGTTTTTTAACGTAGCTATTCAAATGCTGCGCGGCTTGCTTCTCGTCAAAAAAACACGGCAGTAAATTGGGGTGATTGGGAAACAATTGCCAAAGCAGAGGCATTAGAGCCTTATTAGACAGCAAAGCCTTCCAGGGTGGTTCTATCCAAGATGTTTGAGCTTTGCTGAAATAACCACCAAAGTCTTCTCTCAGCATGAATTCCCACGGGTAAAGCTTAAACATCCAATCGATAACCTGATCGTCTGTGTCCGTAAAAGCGGGAATGCAACGACCACTGTCATCGCCTAACTCAATTTCTCCAAGCCCGATATCTTCGATATACACAAACTCGGTGAACAAACCCGCCTCTTGGGCGCAGTCTTCTAGATATTGGACTGTTCCTCTATCTTCTTCGGTGTCACGGCAGCAGGAAAAATGCAGTAATTGCTCAGGATAAATTTCGCCCATCGATCGAAATCGTTCAATGAGCTTTTCTTGAATTGAATTAAATTGGTCGCTATTAGGGTGTAAAACGCCGGAAACAATTTTGTCTTCTAACCACAGCCACTGCCAAAAGCCCGATTCGTACAAACTCGTTGGCGTATCAGCGTTATTTTCGTAGAGTTTTGCGGGACTTTTACCGTCATACGCCAAATCTAAACGAGAATACAGGCTTGGCTCCTTGTTGAGCCACGAGCGACGAATAAAATCCCAGTGTTGCTCTGGGATTTGAAACTTGGCGAATAACTCTTCGTCATTAACAACTTTGTCAACAACGTCCAAACACATTTGGTGAAGCTCCTCAGTGGGATCTTCAATGTGATCTTCAATCTGGCGCAGAGAAAATTCGTAATAGGCGGATTCATCCCAGTAGGCTTCGCCGTACATTGTATGGAATTTGAAGCCAAACTCTCGCGCACGTTCTTGCCAATCAGGGCGCTCGTTGGTAACTACTCGGCGCATTAACCGCCCCAACCACCTTTAGAGGATCCCCAACCGCCTTTACTTTTCGAAGAGCCACCCCAATTTGATTTAGCCGCCACGGTAGAACCAAAGCCGCCGCGAGAAATGGTGCGAGTGATTTTGGGCTTCGGCTTAAATGCGTTATCAGAGACTTTTATTTTGCCGTAACGGCTTGTGCCGTATGTGTAGCCATCGACACTAGACCACTGACCATAAAACGGCGAATAACGAGAATAAGAAGTATACAATGGCGCAGATCGGTAACGTCGGCGCTCAAAAGCATCACCGACTTCGTCGATAACTTCTGCGAGCATAAAGCCTGCAACTGCGGGAATAAACCAGTTTTGACCACTGTCTGCTTGATACGGAACACAGTTACGATTACCAAAATCGTAAGTACAAGCTTCTAACGAGGTGTACTTAGGGCCAGACTCTTGAGCAACATTCACTGCGTCGTTATAAGCGGATTCACATACGTCGACTTGATCTGGATTTTTCGAAATGCAATCAGCGATATCGCTGTAAACAACTGCTTCTTCACCACCATCAGAACATGCCACCAAAACTGCTGCAGCAACGGAAACCGCCAACGGTTTTAACTTTGAGCGCAACGGTGTTGGTTGGGATAAATTATCATCTTCGAGCTTACGCATTCGCTCAAGATTAATTGAACGTGTCCTTTTCATAGTGCACTCCTAAATTAATATGTCATGCACGCTGCGTTAAGCAAACCAACAGCCACGGATGTACCACCCAACATAATCCCTGCAGAAAGTTCGTTGTCGTTAATTCGTTGTACAATTTTAGGCATGAACACAAATCGAACGACTAGGAAGGCGATAAGCTGAGCGATAAGCGCGACTACAGCCCAAATAGTAAAGTCAATCAACGAAACTGAGTTACTGGCAGCACTGGCAAGTGCCACTGAAAAACCAATAACCGCTCCTGCAAAACCTGTCGCAGCCGCTGCATTTTTTTCTTCTTTTACCAACTTCCATTCATCGTGTGGTGTAACCCACGCATAAACGACTTTGAAAATTAAAAGAAAAACTAATGAGATCGCGAAATACAGGGCAAAGCTTCCCAAACCCAATAACGACTCTTGCAAAATTTCCATATTACATTCCCAATTTATTATCTTACGATGTTCACTAACAAATACTATTACCCGATGATGTCGATATCAGCTGGCTGCAAGTCAAAACCTGTACTACGCACAAGACATCGATCGGCCTGATTCCCAATGATTTTCTCTTCGCCGGAAATCATAGCGTACTCCATAGAGTCTTCAGAAGCTTCTCGCTCGTAAAGCATTACGAACTGATCTGTTTCGGTAACTTTATTACCTTCGGTATACGTTTTTTCTGTCATAGCAACCGGGGCGGATTCACCACCGGTACTTTCCCACACACGATTAAATGTGTAGTCATCGACCTTTACTTCGGGAAAACTAATCCCAGAACTTAACAGACTATTCCACTCTGAGTCAGAACTGACTCCGGTTGTATCGTAGTAATACCAGAGCTTAACATCAGAAATGTGCTCTTCGTTCATTCCACCAGACAATAGTACCTGTACAAATCCGTCATCATCAGTGTAAAAACGCAAAACCGTGGTATCACTGTCGAGTTCAACTTTTCCTACAGCCTGAATAAATTGGGTTTTTGCAACGCCCTCAACAATTAAGTTAGGCTCAATCAGTTTCAGTTTAAGCTCATCTAAATTAAAAGCCCCACCGAGTCGCAAACCTAATACTTCTGGTGCAGAATCTGTAGGTTCACTTTTCTTATCTTTACCAAATAATTTACCGAACACTTAAACCACTCCAATCAATTTTTTGGATTCGTTCATCTGCAATATAAAAAATGACGTCTTGAGGGCAAATAATTTCGCCAAATTTAGGATTTATCGCAATCTCTTGGCTGCCTTTTTTAGCCACACCAATGAGCGTCGCATCAAATTGTTCTTTTAAATACAAAAACACCGATTTGACATTAACTTCATCAGCTCCAGAAAATGGAGCAGAATACTGAGTCATGCCTTTATCGGCATTTAATAACTCATGATGCAAGAAACTGGAACCTGGATCTACCGCAGCTTTCGCCATCATTTCAACAGAAACCGAAGGCATACACTCGACATTTGGGCAGTGATTATTCAACAAAGCACCCAAGGTTTCATCAGAGAAATACGCGATTGTATGCGCACTAGGGTTTTTTCCTGAACAATAAAGCGCTGTGGTCATTGTCAGGTCATCTTCGGGATTATCAATGATAATACAAGAGGCGGTTTCGATGGACGCTCGCCCCATGTCATTGTCATGATTAAAACTATCAACCTTAACAAAGCCTATTTTATCAGGCATTGGGTTTTCGACATCTGCTCTCACACATAAAACAATGTTTCTGGGTGTCGCTTCGAATTTATTTTCTCTCAGCAGCAAACGCAACAACTGTTGAGTTCGCGTGCCATTCCAACCGATAACAACAATGTGATTTTCGTAATGCAATTTTCTTAACCCCTTAATACCCCGGCGCCAATGAAACGAGAAAAACGCCGCGATTCTACCAATGGCGAGACCAAATAAACTGAGACCAAGCGGGATAACAAAAAGAGAGACCACGTAACGACCGGCCGTGGTAGTTGGGGAGAGATCACCGTAACCCACTGTTGATGCAGTTACAATAATCCAATAGAAATAACTGTCTAGACTAATAAGCTCTTTTTCACCGCTGAGCGCAAGCAAAATCCAACTTAATACAAAATAAGCGGCAATGACAAACACCACTGTTTGCCATCGCGCTTCAAGAAAATGCTTTAATAAAAGCTTTCTTACGTACTTAAACACCAGCATTACCGATTACTTTTTGCCAAGAATCCTCGCCAATTCGTCATCAGCAGAAGAATTCCCACCTGAAATACCTGCTTCACGCAAGCGTTTCTCTAGGGCATCTCCAGATTCAGATTCTGCCAACTCATTTGCCGCTTCAAGTTGCGCACTGCGTTCTTTTTGGCGATCTTGAATACGAGTTAATGATTCAGCAGCAGTTTTCATACGGCTGTTTGCACCCATGTGTCGAGAAGAAACCGCAGTTTGCGCTTTTTGAACCGACTCAGTGGCTTTAACCATATCAACTTGCTGTTCCATTTTCCGCAAGTTATTTTTTGCTTGGGAAATATTAGCACGCAATGTTTTTTCTGAGTTGTTAAATTGCTCAACAAATTGCTGTTCAGCGTCTAACTGACCACGCAAATCAACAACTTTTTGCGCGCAATCTAACGCCAATTGGGTATCGCCTTTTTCATTTGCTGTAACGGCGTGACGCTCGTATTCAGCAACTGATTTTTCAAGGCCTGCTACTTTTTGTTCGGCTAATTTTCGTTTAGCCATGATTTGCGTCAGTGAGGTGTCAGAGCGACGTAGCTCTTCTTTCGCTTCGCGAATTTCTTGGTCGAGAATACGAAGAGCTTGATTATCAACAACCGCTTCGGCAGCTTCGTTGACTCCACCTTTAACAGCCGTTACTAACTTACGCCAAACACTCATTAGTTACTCCTTCTCGCTTATTGCAAGTAATTTTCGTATGCATCTAAAAAGCCTTCGATGTTATCGAATAAAGCTTCTATCTCAATTTTGATACTCTCTTCTTTTGATTGTGAAGAAAGTGCACCAAAGGCAATGTAATACTCAACACCGTCAATGGCAGTTATGCCAATGGTCGTCAACGGAAATACTTGATGTGTTTTCAAGATTTCGTCGTTTAACTGAGCAGTATCATTAACTTGGCTTTTAGCAAACAAAATAGATTCAACAACAATTTGTTCGCCACTTACGGCGAGGTATGCATCAATGCCATCAGTATTGGTAATACACAAAACTTCGTCTTCTCTGTGTAAAACCCATTGATCCTGTTGATTGAGCATTTCCTCAACTTGTGTGAGATTCCAACCCATACCAATCGGTCTCCTAAATTAATTGTTTTCGGATGTCTCACGATGTAGCGTAGACATAATATAATATTTATAATGTCTGTAAAGATATTTTTTTATTTTTTCGTAAAAAATACTATACAAACACACAAGGCAAATTATGGACCAAAATACTGCACCTAACCCCTGGCGTAAGCTTATCAGCCGTTACATCAAGTCAGAAATGACTAAAAAAGGCATCAAATATGAAGAACTCAGCTCGCGATTGGCGAAAACCGGAACACAGCAAACCGCGGCCAACCTCAGGAACAAAATCAATCGAGGCATATTGGGTGCAGATCTATTCGTACAAATACTGTTTGTGTTAGAAACGAATCAACTCTCCCGCGAACAGCTTATTGAAATTTTAGAAGAGATTGAGAAGAATCCGAATTAATATTTTAAACAGCTAATTTAACGTCTAGCTTTCAGTCTGCCTTATAAGGCTAATGAATTTTGAGTGTTATTTCTATGAATGAATTTCACCGAGAGATTAGCCTGCCTGACCGTTGAAAAAGTACGGACAGTTTGCAAAAACAAGGATAAAACCAAATCTGTAAGTAAAAAATAGTGAAAGGAAATTCTGTGAAAACAAAGTGTTAGGCGAAAAATCAGGAAACGAAAACTTAAGGAAAATTTTGTTAAGCTGATTTATCAAATGACAAAAACACACTTTTACGCTCGTCTACAAAAGGCTAAAAATTGCTTAATGGATATTAATTGAACCTAAAATACCGGCCTTTTCATGACAAAATTGATTAACTCTACACCGCTTATTTTTGCCGTATTTTTTCTTACAGTATAAAAACCGTATTTCTGAAAGAAAGGTTTCGCAGTAATGCTGACCATAGAATGCATAGCAATCTGATCAGGGCATAAACAAATTAAATGCTCCATTAGTGCCTTACCAATGCCCATTGATTGATAGTCACCATGAACAAAAAAGTGGTCGATGTATCCATCACTTTGAACGTCGGCGTAGCCAACAACTTTATTGTCCAAAACAGCAACAAAAGGGTTTATTTCAGTCATTCTCTTGAGCCACGCAGTCTCTGAGAATTGATCCGGCGCCCAAGCCTGTATTTGCTCGAGAGAATAATCGCTTACACAAGTTTGGCGAACTGAAGAATAAAAAACCTCCCACAGCTGCTTCTCTAGACCCAGTTTGAAAGGCTCGATAATCATTAAGACACCATAGATAGACGGATAGGACAGATAAATAGAAAAACTGCAGGTGACTTAGTCAATCAAAGTCAATCAAATTAACGTTAATGAAATGAACAAAAAGTAGAAACAAGAGGAAGAGTAATTCGAAGTCGGCCGATAAGCCGGGTTCTGTCATGGACAGTCATTCATCTGGGATGCTCGTCACCGAACACCTCAAGCAACCTACCCGCCTTCAGTGCGGGCCGCACCATTGAAGGCCTATTTGGTCTTGCTCCGAGCGGGGTTTACCATGCCACAAACTGTTACCAGTTGCGCGGTGCGCTCTTACCGCACCCTTTCACCCTTACCGGCTATCCAAGATAGCTTAGGCGGTCTACTCTCTGCTGCACTGGCCGTAGGTTCACACCCCCCAGGCGTTACCTGGCGCTCTACCCTGCGGAGCCCGGACTTTCCTCCCCAATATAAATATTGGAGCGACTGCCTGGCCGACTTCGAGCGCACAGGGTAAAGATTTTGTTGATAACTGGCAAACAGAATTTAACGACTATTGTCTGTTAAGGCCCCAATCATAAAGCTGCTTCTTTTTTAATCCTGTGTATTTTGCTGCAATAACAGACGCTTTCTTGAGGGGTAATTCTTCTAATAAATACCCCATTAGCCGCTCGGTATCCGAATCAATCTCCGTTAGCTTTTGCTCTCCAGGACCGACCATAACCACAAATTCACCCTTTTGCTGATTCGTGTCTTCTTGAACTTTATCTGCTACTTCAGCCACAGTTCCCGACAGAAAGGTTTCGTAGGTTTTTGTGAGTTCTCTGGCGACAACCACCTCGCGTTGATCACCAAACGTGGCGGCGATATCAGATAAACAAGCAACAATCCGATGTGGTGCCTCGTAAAAAACCAGAGTAGCGTCTGAGCTTTTCAGTGATTCCAACGTTTTCACTCGAGCAGTTGCTTTGGCAGGTAAGAAACCTTCAAATCGAAACTTATCGGTTGGTAAACCCGAAGCACTCAATGCCGCAATTAACGCACAAGCGCCAGGAATGGGAACCACTCGAATCCCTTCACTGCGAGCGACTTGAACCAATCGATACCCTGGATCAGAAATCAACGGCGTTCCTGCATCTGAAATAAGCGCGATATCTTCACCCGCTTTCAACGATGAAATGAGCTTTTCAGTTTTATCGTTGTCACTAAAGTCATGATAAGCCGTCATCGGCGTGGCAATTTGGAAGTAATCCATCAGACGCGCACTGTGTCGAGTGTCCTCTGCTGCGATGAGACTGACTTGCTGGAGAGTTTCAATGGCCCTCGGCACCATGTCACTTAGGTTACCGATTGGCGTGGCGACAATGTACAATTGTCCCCAAGATGAGGTAGTGGCCATACACTTCCCTAAAAGATACGGTTTTTACTGTTGTAGTATTGCAGCAAATAGAATCTCAAGACACGATAATGTGTAGGTAGCTTTGAGAATTTGCTTAACGATTGGATCTTACTGTGAATCAACAATCAGAAAATGGTTTTACTTTCGAGAGCTTGAAAAAAGCACTTAAAAACGGAAAACGTATAGTTAACAATTTCCCATCAACCAAAACGATTACCGTCGCTTGTGCCTGTGTATTGTTAGCTTCCTGTGGATCTAGTAATAACAAGCAACAACCTGCGATAACAACGCCACAAGCCCAAACGGTCGAAGATGTTAGCACACTTCTAGAGCGCGCGCGCTTCGCCGAGTTTCAAGGCTCTCTTGCCGACGCTGAAAACTTGCGTCTTGAAGCCGCTCAATCAATGCTGTCTTTGGGCAACCGTGCGGCGGCAATGAACCTCTACGCCGGTGTCAAACCCGATTTACTCGATATAGACAAGCTCGTCAGTTACAGCTTGGAATACGGCGAATTAGCACTTTCAACGGGCGAATATTATTTAGCAAATCGAATACTCAATAACTCTCGTTTAGTTCTGCAAATTATCTCGGTCAACCCAGAACAAGAGCTTCGTTGGCGAGAAAATCGTGCGAATTTATTCGCCACTATTGATGAACCCATCAAAGCCATTCGCGAACACATTGCCATAACGCCACTGCTCACTGACCTGCAGCAAGAAGCAGCCAACAACGAAACACTCTGGAAAGTATTAACGCAGCTACCAGAATCCGCTCTCACTCACCTATCGGTTCTCGAGAAAAATGATTTGTTACGCGGATGGTACGCGTTAGCGGCAATCAATAAGAACAACAATTACACGCTTGAGCAGCAACTCCAGCAGGTCAGTATTTGGCAAGAACAGTGGCCTTATCATCCAGCCAATCAAAACCTGCCGGAAGATTTAAGATTGTTACAGCAGCTGGTTTCTCAGCAACCTAAACAAATTGCACTGTTGTTGCCGACCACCGGACGTTTCGCGAATGCCGGTAAAGCGGTACGCGATGGTTTTATGGCTTCCTACTTTGCAGATACTCAATCAGGAAATACAACCGCAGAGTTACGAATTTACAACACTGACGGCGCCGACATTAACGCCGTCTACGATCAAGCGGTTACCGATGGCGCAGAAGCAATTATCGGCCCTCTACAAAAAAAACCTCTTGAAGAGTTAAATCTAAGGCCCGGCTTACCAGTTCCAACGCTGGCACTAAATTACGTCTCAGGGTCACTTTTCACACAAAACCTATATCAATTTGGACTTGCTGCAGAAGACGAAGGTCGACAAATTGCTATCCGAGCCTGGAAAGACGGTCACCGCAGAGCCATGATCTTGGCATCGAGCCGAGACTGGGGGCAGAGAGCATCACGGGCGTTTATTGATCAATGGCAATTGCTGGGCGGCACCATTGCAATCGACAGTGAATTTTCTACACAAGCTAAGTTTTCTGACACCGTAGAAAGCTCATTGCTGGTCAATCGAAGTAAGCAACGTGCTCGCACATTGAGACGAGCCATTTCTACCAGCGTTGAATTTGAGCCTCGCTCACGAAGTGATGTCGATATGATTTTTATGGTGGCGAACCCAGGAGACGCCAAACAGCTGAAGCCCACGTTGGCTTTTCACTACGCTGGAGCAATACCGGTTTATGGCACCAGCCACCTTTACAACCCAACAGCGGGGTCTGAAAACAAAGACTTAAACGGAATTAGATTCACCTCTCTGCCTTGGTATTTTGGTTTCAACACAAAACTGAAAACCGATTTAGACCAAACCACAAATACATCGAGCTTCCAAAGCCTTCACGCACTCGGCGTCGATGCTTATCGAGTCTACCCACGCCTGAAACAATTTGAGCTTGTCAGTGATATTCGACTGTACGGGGCAACGGGAAATCTGTATTTAACCGACGGCGGCAGAATTGCACGGGAGCAGTCTTGGGCAATCATTAACTCCGGTGAAGCGAAAGCTCTGCCCACCGTGGCCAGTGGAATTTTATCTAGAGCGGATTAAACGATTGTTCTCGAAAAACAAAATCTCGCAGAGGTCTGTGATCGATGGCAAATCCGCCGAGGCTTATGCTTTGGATTACCTCTGCACCCAAAAGCTGGTTTTTGTAGAAAAAAATTATCGTTGTCGCGGCGGCGAAATTGATCTCATAATGCTCGACGACAGCGATTTAGTGTTTATCGAAGTAAAATTCCGAAGTTATTCGGGCTACGGAACCGCTGCTGAAATGGTTTCAGTGGCGAAACAACGAAAGATTATTCATGCTACCCAGGTTTTCCTGGCCAATCACACCAAATACGCAAATTTTAATTGCAGGTTTGACGTTTTTGCGATAGAAGGCAAGCAAAAAGAAACAATGAACGTTTCTTGGATTAAAAACGCATTTTTGAGTTAACCCAGCCAGTCACGATAGAATTACCCAATATGGGTTCAAACCTATTAATTCGCCAAAATCATAAAAAGACATCAAAATAACAAACAACTTAATGACCACAAATTACCAACACCGCCAGACACCATAATTTATGACCGATGACGAATTAAACCAAGACCTCGAAGAACGGGTTATTACTCTCTTCCATCAAAGCCTTGAAGCTAAAATGGAATCAGGAGAAATTCTCGCTCCCATGCTAGTGGCCGCCAGCCAAACGCTGGTACACGCACTGTTGAGTGAGAGAAAAGTGCTCGTTGCAGGCAATGGTATTTCCGCTGCAAATTCGCAAATACTGGTCAATTGCTTAACTAACCGTTTTGAACGCGAGCGCCCTGGATTCCCGGCTTATGCCCTGGCAACAAACCCCACTGCAATCACCGCGTTTGCCAGTGACACAAGCTTTAACGACATATTTGCAAAGCAAGTTATGGCACTCGGCCAAGAAGGTGATGTCTTAGTGTTGTTCACAACCAGCGGCAACCCAAGTAATCTCATCCAGGCTGTTGCAGCTGCACATGATCGCAACATGGAAGTGTTGGCTTTTACCGGTCGAGACGGCGGCAACATTCCAGCGCTTTTAGATGAACAAGACATTGAGCTGAGAATTCCTGTGGATTCACGCGCTCGAATTCACGAAGTTCATTTGCTGTCTATTTTTTGTGTTTGTGATTTGATTGATAACCAATTATTTGGACCACTAGAAGCATGACGTTCAGCAGTAATCCGTTTTTAAAACTTATCACCGTTATTTTTTCACTAATTTGCTTGTCCGCCTGCACCACTCTGGTGGATATCAGCACAAGCGAACCCATCAAGCCGGATCCAACCAAGAGAACCATTGGCACCTACATTGATGACGAGCAGCTGGAAACCATTGCAAAAGTTAACCTGAGAAAAACCAGCGAAGCACTTAAGCAGTCAAACATTCAAGTTTCTGCATTCAATGGTGTTGTTTTACTCACCGGCCAAGTAGCCAATCAATCGCTTCGAACTCAGGCAGCGCAGGTTGTATCTGATTTGGAAAGAGTCAGGCAAGTACACAACGAACTTGAGATTCGCGACAACGCCACGTTTTGGATGAATCGAAATGACCAGTGGATTTCAACAAAAGTGAAAACCAAGCTGCTGGCTAATAAAGACATCAAAAGCAGTCGCGTGAAAGTGAAAACCGAAAATGGCGTGGTCTATCTCATGGGGCTGCTGAGCCGCGCTCAGGCCGAAAAAGTGACTAACGTTGTTGCGGGCACGAGCAGAGTCGTGAAAGTTGTTAGGGTATTTGAATACGTCGACTAAGACATCGAATTAAAGACACAAAAAAAGCGACCTTAATGGTCGCTTTTTTATTGGAATATTGCTGCGAAAGATCAATCTCTTTCAATAGCAATGGCAATCCCTTCACCACCGCCAATACACAACGCAGCAATTCCGGTTTTCTTGTCGTAAGTTTCCAATGCAGCAAGCAATGTCACCATAATACGAGCACCAGAGGCTCCCAGCGGATGGCCTAATGCACATGCGCCGCCATGAACATTAACCTTAGCGTGATCGAGTTCGTATTCACGCATCGCAGCCATGGTCACTACTGCAAACGCTTCATTGACTTCGTACAGATCAACGTCGCTGGCTGACCACTGACATTGTTGCAGTACATTACCGATAGCACCAACTGGAGCGGTAGTGAACCATTCAGGTTGGTGAGCGTGTTCAGCTTGCGCTTTGATTTTAGCGAGTACTTTAATACCGCGGCTTTTCGCTTCTGATTCAGACATCAAAACAAGTGCGGCAGCACCGTCGGAAATAGAGCTTGCGTTCGCCGGAGTGATTGTTCCGTCTTTTTTAAAGACTGCCTTCAGAGCAGGAATTTTTTCTGGCCTGGCTTTCGCTGGCTGCTCATCGGTATCAACAACGACTTCGCCTTTACGAGTCTTAATGGTGACTGGCGCAACCTCACGCTTGAACTTACCTTCTGCAATGGCTTTATTTGCACGACTTAAAGATTCAATGGCATAGGCATCTTGCTCTTCTCTCGAAAACGAATACTTCTCAGCACAGTTTTCAGCATAAGCACCCATGAGCTTACCGCTGTAGGCATCTTCTAAGCCATCAGTGTACATATGATCCAACATCTCACCGTGACCCAAGCGATAGCCTTGACGGCCTTTAGCTAACAGATACGGAACACGAGTCATACTTTCCATACCACCGGCAACGATGATTTTCGCACGACCAGCCTGAATGGTATCGCATGCCATCTGCACGGTTTTCATACCAGAACCACACACCTTGTTCATGGTGGTAACAGTCACAGAATCGGGGATACCTGCGCCGATTGACGCTTGACGAGCCGGGGCTTGACCTAATCCAGCAGGCAACACGCAACCCATATAAACTTGATCAACGTCTGAACCGGAAATTCCGGCATCTTTCAACGCAGATTCAATCGCAACAGACCCCAATTGAGTAGCGGGGACGTCACTCAAATCGCCTTGAAGACCGCCCATAGGCGTTCGCGCGATACCAACGATAACAACTGAGTCACTCATATTATTTCTCCGGACGACTTGTAGTAAATTATTATTGAGTCATTACAAGCACTCTATTTTGAACATATAAAGCAGAACACGAATAACGGGGAGCTAAATATACGGAAGCATTAAAATAGTATTAATAAAATTATTATTTGAGCTAAGACAGAAAATTCCCGGTATTCCCTAAAATTTAACATCAGCTTTTCAGAAAAATACTTTTGAATTCGCATCAAACACAGCAAAAATAAAAGCGTGGCAAAAAACGAATTAAAGAGAATATTAAATTTATTTTTTATTAATTAAATGCAACAAGGTGTTTAATAAGCACAAGATTAGTCTTCATTGAAACTATATTCCAATTACTTTTACCAATTGTAAACACACCTGAACCTAGCAATTAGTTTTAAAAATTAAACGTTTAATTACAACTTTTTTCAATTTAACTTTTAAATCTATCAATAAAAATAAATAATTAAGACTCAAATTAGAAAACAAACCGAGCGCTACATTTCAGTATTTTAAAAACCCTTAAAATACTTAAGCAGTTGAAAAGAATAGAAAAATACAGGCTTTTACGTTGCTTTTTAACTGTCTGAATTCAGCTCAGCCCTGGACATCTTACGCTAACAAATACCCTTCAATATTTGGCATCAATCGCAATAAAAATAAATAATCAGAATTAAGGTGTTCTTCGGAGGGAAGGCTGAGTGGAATCCCACTCAGCCTTTTATAGAGTACTTACTGTCTATAAGACATCAATGTAAACGGGTTGAATGGCAACAGTCCACACAATCACAGAACCGACACGAACGATTACAGCCAACACAAGCGCTATCGTCACAACAGAGGTGGCATACATAAATGCACGCTCTTTCTGGATATTCATTAATATTGGAATGCCTTCATAAATAAGGTAAATCGCGTAGGCTCCTGCAATACCTAATATGGCGGCATTTAAATATATGTCTGGGTATAAATGGATAATACTCGCAAGAAACACTGGCGTACTAACATAGACAGCTAAGGCAGTTCCTTCGTAATGTCGCTGCTCGCTACTGTCGCGCACACCATAGGTATTAGACATCCAGTTAATAAATTCCCCTAAAACATACACACCTATGATCAAAGCGAAATAGGTAATTGCGCATAGACTTAATGCACTACCTGTGGTCAATCGAGTGACGCTACCATCTCCAAACGACCAACCAACTTGCGTTACACCAATGTAGGCACTCACCGCTGGAATAAGCGCTAGAAAAGGCACATGACTCACAAATACCTGCAAAAATGAATGTCGCTCATTTCTAATTTGTTTCCATTCTTTATCAGGGTGAATCAAGATTCCAAGAGTGTGCTCCAAGATGGCCATAAGCCCCTCCGGTATATGATACTTATTATTAGTTTGTAACAACTAACTCAGTATTAGCTAGGAATTCAACTTACACCAATAAGATCTTCTCATTAAAAATATGGTTATTAGCACGAAGCAGCATATTTTTTGATCAAACAAGCAATCAAATAAGTAAAGATGAATACTAGAAATACGAGTTAAACGTGCTCGGGTGAACACAGTTTGTGAGAAAAACGAAATATTAATCGCAAGAATCTGGCCGAAATAAAAAAACGGTCTGATAAGCAACTAAAAATCGGACTTGAGTCACACTAAAGACAGGAGGGTTTTTCTATACAAAAAAGATAACCGCGCTAGATGACACAGCTATCATTTAAGATTTTATTAATACAGGGTGTCCTAATTTAAGAAAGCGTTACTTTATGACACGTAAGCTCGGTCTAGTACTATTCTGCCCACTTTTAGAACTGTTGTTCGAATCACTAGGCGCAGGCGCAATAGTCGCTTTTTTAGGCTTGGTTGGTTCTGGAGGTTCAGGAGGGGTTTCTAATTCGAACATCATTCCTCGTCCATTCTCACGCGCATAAATTCCGAGAACGGCGAAACAAGGAACGTAAATATCAATTGGCACACCACCAAACCTTGCATTAAAGGTGATTGCCTCTGTACCCAAATCCAGCGACATAACTGCATTGGGAGAAACGTTTAAAATAATTTGTCCGTCTTTATTAACGTATTGTTGAGGCACAGAAACACCGTCTGAATAAGCATCAACAATCAGATAAGGTGTGCAATCATTATCTACTATCCATTCATAATGAGCTCTAATCAAATAGGGCTTACAGGAAGTCATCGACATAAATCTAACCCGCAAAAATCGCTTTGGTAAGTAGGATTCTTGAACACACTTATTTTATAAAAACAAAATAAAGTAATTAAAATTGATAATAAACGAGAATTGTTAAAACTGTTATCAAAGATCAATAACAAGCGTATAGAAACCGCTGATGCATGCGTAACAACATCAGCGGCAAACTATTACAATCGCATTTCTTTTTCGGCTTCGGTCAAGCTTTCTTGGAAAGACTCTCTAGCGAACAGGCGATCCATATAATCGAATAGCGGCTTTGCTTGACGAGTTTTTGGAAGTTTGATTTCAAGCGCATCGAGTCGCCACAAGATTGGGGCTAAGCAACAATCAACAATGCTGAACTCTTCGCTCATGAAAAATGGCATTTCTTCAAAAATAGGGGCAACGGCTAGCAAGCTGTCTTTCAGCTCTTTACGAGCTTTGTTTACAGATTCTTTGTTTTTCGCCAACACAATTGTATCAATTAGTGGAGCCCAGTCTTTTTCGATTCTGTGCATCCATAATCGGCTTTGTGCACGAGCAACAGGATATACCGGTAACAATGGCGGATGAGGGAAACGCTCATCAAGGTATTCCATCATTACTTTGGTTTCATAAAGAGCCAACTCACGGTCAACTAACGTTGGAAGAGAACCATAAGGGTTGAGATCAGCTAATTCTTCAGGTAAATTTTTAGAGTCACTGTTAATAATGTCTACTGAAACACCTTTTTCAGCAAGTACAATGCGTACTCGATGACTGTAGTGATCACGGTCATCAGAAAAATATGTCATGGATGAGCGTTTCGCAACAACTCCCATTGAATGCACCTCAAGCGTATGTTTGATTATAAATTCATTGGCTGATCTTAAACGCTTTGGATCGTCAGCAATCAATGACGATTACCGACCAAAGAGACTAAACACAGCAGCATTTCCCTAAAAAGCTTAGGAATACTCAAGCTGTGTATATTAGAAAATAATTCTAAAGTCTGCGGGACTCAAAACGCATAGCGAATCAACCGAGCCGACCATTATACCTCAAAAAATCACGCTCGCGGGCATCGGTGTGGAAAAATCACAAATAATCAATCAATTACCGCGAAGTCCCTGCTAAATAACCCGTTTTGAATAATCGCCAGATACAAAAAAGGCGCGATTAAATCGCGCCTTTTTTACAACAAACTAACACTCATTCACGTTAGTGAATTTCACGCCAGTACTCTCTGTTGAGTAACCACACAAAGATAAACAGAACGACTAAGAATAGAAGCGCGTAAACACCAATGCGCTTACGATCAAGAGCATAAGGCTCTGCAATGTATTCCATAAAGTTAACCAAGTCGTAGATGGCTTGGTCAAACTCTTTTTGATCCATAGATCCTTTAACTGCACCGACTTTCAAGCTGCCACAAGCTTCATCAGAAATAGCTTCACCCAGCTGATTTCTGATTACATGACCGTGATCATCAAGAGCAGGTCCGGGCGCACACTCAGGTAATCCTTGCAATTCCATGAAAACATGAGGCATTGCAACTTTATCGAATACCTTATTGTTTACACCCGTTGGACGTGTGTCGTCTTTGTAGAAATTTCTTAGGTAGGTATACAACCAATCTGGATTACGAGAACGAGCAACCATAGTCAAATCAGGAGGGGTTGCACCAAACCATGCCTTTGCTTCTTTAGCTGGCATAGAAATCGTCATCAAATCACCGATTCGGTCATTGCCAAGAACAAGGTTTCCCAGCATCTCTTCGTGAGGGATACCTAGATCGTCAGCGACACGCTCCCAACGAGAAAACTTGGCTTCGTGACAACCCATGCAGTAGTTAACAAACCACTTGGCACCGCGTTGCAAAGATTCTTTATCGTTAAGATCTGGCTCCATGTGATCACAAGGGATAGAACCACAAGCACCACCAGAAGCCGCAACCGCTTTAATAGGTACAACCGCTAGTACAGCGAATAGGATGAAACCAGCCCATACGATATATCCAGGCAAACCTTTGGTCTGAACTCGTGCAGGTTCTTCTGTGTAGCTATCTTTGTTCGTTAACCAAGGCGTTAAAATGGTCAAGAAGCCAAGATAGAAACCAACGAGTCGAACAATAATCGGAATCTCAACATCGAATTGACCCATCGCCATGTAGATCAATGTCACACCGAGAACAACCGCAATAACCAAATTGACAGGAGTCATTTGATTCTTTGTTGGGTTGGTGAACACTGGCATTTGAATGAAATACACGAAGTAGTAAAGAGTCGCCAACTGAGCAAGTAATGTTCTGCCTTCAGTAGGAGATTGAACACCTAAGTAGCCCAATACAACAAACATAGCTGCAAACGTCATCAACTGAACGCGCGGCAACCAGCCTTTGTAACGCATGGACTTAACTGGGCTCTTATCAAGCCAAGGAAGTACAAACAGAATGGCAATCGATGCACCCATCGCAACCAATCCTAAGAACTTCGAACTTAGAGGGCCGATATCAATCGTTACAGCACGCAAAATCGCATAGAACGGTGTGAAATACCAAACTGGCGCAATGTGCTCTGGTGTCTTCAGATTGTTAGCTTGCTCAAAGTTGGCATATTCAAGGAAGAATCCGCCCATCTCTGGCATGAAGAACATGACAAAACAGAAAACAAACAAGAATACTGTGACACCAACCAAATCATGAACGGTGTAGAACGGATGGAATGGAACACCGTCACGTGGGATACCGTTTTCATCTTTGTTTTTCTTGATTTCAACACCGTCAGGGTTGTTAGAACCCACTTCGTGAAGTGCCAAAATGTGTAGGACAACCAATGCCAGAATAACAATTGGAAGAGCAATCACATGGAGAGAGAAGAAACGGTTTAGGGTAATACCTGAAATCAGGAAGTCACCACGAATCCACTGTACGAGCTCATCGCCGATTCCTGGAATTGCACCGAACAAAGATACAATTACCTGAGCACCCCAATAAGACATCTGCCCCCAAGGTAATACGTACCCCATGAAGGCCTCAGCCATTAAGGCCAAGTAGATTGTCATACCGAAGATCCACACTAATTCTCGAGGCGCTTTATAAGAGCCGTACATCAAACCTCGGAACATATGGAGATAAACAACAACAAAGAATGCAGAAGCGCCCGTTGAATGCATGTAGCGGATAATCCACCCATACTCAACGTCTCGCATAATGTATTCAACAGATGCGAAAGCTTCTTCTGCACTCGGCACGAAGCTCATTACCAACCAAATTCCTGTGAGTAACTGGTTTACCAACACAAGAATTGATAGAACACCAAAGAAATACCAGAAGTTGAAGTTCTTAGGTGCGTAGTATTTACCCATATGGGTATCCCATGCGCGCTGAACAGGCAAGCGCGCATCAACCCAATTTAATAATTCGGTCATCTTGCTCATTACAATTACGCCTCTTGATCAACACCCACAGTTAGAAGAAAGTCACCTTCAAATGAATGAGGTGGTACTTCTAAGTTAATTGGCGCAGGAACGCCCTTCAGGACTCGACCCGCCAAATCAAACTTAGAACCGTGACAAGGACAGAAAAAACCACCCTGCCATTTATCACCGCCAAGATCAGCGGCACCAACTTCTGGGCGGAACAAAGGCGCACAACCAAGATGCGTACACAACCCTAACAACACCAAGTATTCGTCTTTGATAGATCGAAACTCTTTGCCGACATATTCGGGTTGTTGTGGCTCATCAGAGCCAGGATCACGGACCTGGTCGTCCATTTTGCGAATACCGTCCAGAATTTCTGGTGTACGTTTTACAACGTAAACTGGTTTTCCGCGCCACTCCAGGGTAATCATTTGGCCAGGTTCTAGTTTCTCTAGATTAGCTTTAACCGGAGCACCAGCGGCTTTCGCCTTTGCACTGGGGTTCCAGGAGCCTACAAACGGCACAGCTACACCGATTGCACCTACAGCACCAACTGCAGACGTAGCCGCAGTTAGAAATTTGCGCCGTCCGGTATTTACACCGTCTTCACTCATGAGGCTTTCTCCCATTCCAGGTTCTCTTAACGATAAATACAGATAACCGGGTGAATCACTAAGGTTGAACTTTCGTATTATTAGATATGATAATAAATTCCATCATGGTATATAACTTGCGATAGACCCTCAAGAATACATACCCTCACCTCGTTACACTTCAACTTAGACTTGACCTTTATCAAGGCTTCAGAAGCTTTTAAAAATGTTAAAAATTGGTGTAACGAGCCAAAAAAAAGCCCGAGCAGTTGCCCGAGCTTTTTCTGATAAACCACAAAACAGACGTAAGCCCGTTTGAAAAATTAACGTTTTGAGAATTGTGGTTTCTTACGAGCTTTTCGCAGACCAACTTTCTTACGTTCAACTTCACGAGCGTCACGGGTAACGAAACCAGCGTCGCGAAGAGGTCTTCTAAGTTCTTCGTCGTATTGCATTAACGCGCGAGTCAAACCGTGACGAATTGCACCTGCTTGACCGAAGCTACCGCCACCTTTAACAGTAACTTTGATATCGAACTTTTCAGTAGCTTCTGCTACTTCAAGCGCTTGACGAACAATCATTCTAGCCACTTCACGACCGAAGTATTCGTCTAAGGTACGACCGTTAATTGAAATATTACCGCTGCCTTCTGTGATAAAAACACGGGCGGTAGACGTTTTTCGGCGACCAGTGCCGTAGTATTGAGTTGCTGCCATGTTAACCCCCGATTAAATGTTTAGTTCTTGTGGTTGTTGAGCGGTATGAGGGTGCTCTGCACCGGCATAGACTTTCAACTTTTTAAACATTGCACGGCCAAGAGGACCTTTTGGCAACATACCTTTAACAGCGATTTCAACAGTACGCTCTGGCGCTTTCTCGATTAGCTTGTCGAAGCTAATGGATTTAATGCCACCGATGTACCCAGTATGATGATAGTACATTTTATCGGTTGCTTTGCGGCCAGTAACGTGTACTTTTTCAGCGTTAATAACAACGATGTAATCACCGGTATCAACGTGAGGAGTGTATTCTGGCTTGTGCTTACCACGTAAGCGACTTGCGATCTCTGCAGCCATACGACCGAGAGTTTTACCTTCTGCATCAACTACGTACCAGTCGCGTTTGACGGTAGCAGGATTGGCACTAATGGTCTTCATGTTATTTTGCCTAACTCTGAAAATTTAAGGATGGACTGGCGTTTGTAGCTCGCCATGATTGCCAAATCGGCAGTATTCAAATCGAATACCCTAAAGGTTATCTTTTTAGAGATTAACTTAAGTTATAGCTCAAGAAACCAACTAGTCACTTGTAAACAACTCTAAAACGATATTTTCTTGAAAAAGAAAAGCTTATCTAAATTTAGCCTTGAATATCGTCGCTAAATTCGTAAATTCAGACAATTATTACATCCAAATTAAATCTGACGACGCCTAAAAAGGAGCGCGGATTCTAATTCGCGGACGAACAAATAACAACCCCTAAAACTGGTATGAATATAAAATTATAAAATTTACAGCAAACGAAGCTCTGATGCGGCTTAAAAGCTACTACTAAGGTCTATGAGGACGAGCTAAATAATCGTGGCTTTGCATTTCTAACAATCGGCTAGTAGTTCTCTCAAATTCAAAACTGAGTCGGCCGCCAGCGTATATGTCCGGCAGTTGGACTTCCGCTGAAATGATCACTTTTACGCTTCGATCGTAAAACTCATCAACCATATTAATGAAACGACGTGCTGAATCGTCCGTATCGCGATTAAGTTGGGGAACATTGGACACCAAAACCGCGTGGTACTCTCGAGCCAGTTCAATGTAGTCATTTTGAGATCTCGGCCCTTCGCACAGCTCTGAGAAATCAAACCAAACCACGTCTTCAGCCTCAAAGCGAGAACATATAATTCTTCCCTCAACTTCAACTTCGGTTGACGCTTTAATCTCTTCTTTATCAGGCACCAAGCTGTAGAAACTCGCCTGCAAGCTCTTATCCGCTTGATCGTCCAGCGGGAAATGAAACAATTCTGCTTGTTCCAACGCTCGTAATCGATAATCAACACCACCATCAACGTTGACTATCAACGTGTGTTTTTCCAACAAAGAAATGGCCGGTAGAAAACGAGCTCGTTGCAATCCATCTTTATACAAACCCGAAGGTACGATGTTAGAGGTAGCAACCAAGCTTACTCCACGCAAAAATAATGCGTCTAATAAAGTTGCCAAAATCATGGCGTCGGTGATGTCGGTTACGAAGAATTCATCAAAGCAGATGACTAACGCGTCATCAGCAATGCGGTCAGCAACAATTTCGAGTGGATTTTTTTGCCCGTCTAAAGTTTTTAATTCTTGGTGAACTCGACGCATAAACCGGTGAAAATGGGCTCGCATTTTTTTCTCAAACGGCAAACTTTCATAAAAGTTGTCCATGAGATACGTTTTTCCACGCCCGACACCGCCCCAAAAATAAAGGCCTTTCACAGGCTCGATGGCAGGTGCTTTGCGACCCAATAATCGACCAACGAAAGATACGCTCTTAACACTCTGCTCAGATCGCTCAACCAATTGATCATACAACGACTGAAGATGCTTAACGGCCTGCTCTTGTGCGGCGTCGTAGTTAAAATCTTCTCTCTCAAGATCGCGCTTATATCGGGCAAGCGGTGTATTTTCCATGGTGATACATTCCTACTAACCAAAACTGACGAAGCCAAGTTTGTCGTACAAACACTGTTGATAAACCACTAGGACAAACAGCGATTTATCTCAGCAACGAATCTTATCTATACTCAAGCTAACTTCGTATATAAAACAGTAATATTACCTTAAATGAATTCAAATTAGTGTTTTATGCGATTGTTGTAGGTTTAACAGACCCTAAAAAGCATCGCGTTAAAACCCTAATTCACGCACAAATTGAAAGAAATCATTTTTTACCCTTCACACTCAGTGTTAATCTTGTTAAATAACAACAACATTAAACTGGCATTTGCACAGAAATTAATGTGCTTCAAATATAAAATTAGCAATCCATACAGTTATTGCACGTGGATTTGAGTAGGAGTATCAGGTGTTTTCTATTACGGCTTTAATTCTTACCGGAGTGTGCTGCATACTCGTTGGCGGCGGTATTGGTTATTTTATCGGCTCTCAATTTAGCACTGATAAACAAGCAACCAAAACAATGGAAGCCCGAGTAGAAAGAGCTGAAGATGAGCTTAAGAGCTTTCAAGCAGACGTTACCGAGCATTTTCAACAGACCTCAGTTTTGGTAAATAAATTGACTGAAACGTACCGTGATGTTCACGAGCACCTAGCTGGTGGCGCAATCAAGCTTGCCAATGCGGACATTGGTAAAGAGCTCGTGGAAGGCGCGTCAAAACAATGGGCACAGGCTCAAGTGACAAAAGAATTGTTATCAGAAGACTCTGTTGTCGAGCCGCCTAGAGATTGGGCACCGAATAAAGGCACCTTGAGTGAATCTTTCGGTTTAGAGAATACGCAAACTCACCCGGACGAAGAAAAAAATCCAACGCCGGAGAAAGTTCATACCAGCTAAGCCTTCCTACATTCTTGAGTTATTCGAATAAGTCGAGCTATTTTCGGCTTATTCGCTATGCTTCCCTTCATATCCCCGCAACTTTTCTATCAAGAACGCATTTCGACCGCCATAAAAGTAGGTTAACATTGCCAGATTCAGGCTCCCCAAAACTTGAATAGACATAATTTCAGTGAGCACAACCAATGCTCGGCGAGAGCAAACTTTACACTAGCGCCTTAACGCGGAAATTATTGGTAGAGAATCTGCACCTTTTAGCCTTCACGGATGAAGCAAAGAAACAATACAACGCACATAACGACTCCTAAACCAACCGATGAGAATTTCGTGAAGAAATTTATTGAATATGTAATGTGGCCTGTAGTTATCGGCTTAATTGCAGCGGTATCCGTCATGTTTGCACTGCCCAAAATCAACGGCACCCAACTCAGTCAAAACAGTCAAATTGCTGAACAGACGGACTTTGTTCAAACAAGCGGTCCCGCGAGCTACTCTTACGCAGTGAAAACCGCTGCGCCATCTGTGGTGAATATATACGCACGTAAGCTTTCCCAAAAAAGACGATATCCATTTATTGACGACCCATTGTTTCGTCACTATTTCAACAATGCCAACCACTTGATGCAGCGTCGATTGCAATCTGCGTTAGGGTCGGGCGTGATTGTTAATGACGACGGCTATATCCTTACAAATAATCATGTTATTGATGATGCGATAGAAATCGTAATTCTCGTCCACGACGGAAGAGAAGCTCTGGCAGAAGTGATTGGTAGAGATCCAGAAACCGATTTAGCCGTTCTCAAGGTAGATTTGCCGAATTTAACTCCGGCGACCTTGGGCAGCCCAGCTAACGCGAGTATTGGCGATGTAGTACTCGCAATCGGCAACCCATTCGGAGTGGGTCAAACGGTTACTCAAGGAATTATCAGCGCCACTGGCCGCTACGGTCTCGATTTGAGCAACTACGAAAATTACCTGCAAACAGACGCTGCAATCAACCCGGGCAACTCAGGGGGCGCTCTTGTCGATGTAAATGGCGCCCTACTTGGAATCAATACCGCGATTCTCGATGACAACGACCCATCGGTCGGAATTAGCTTTGCTATTCCCTCTGATCAAGCCATGCAAGTCATGCGTAATATTGTGGAAAATGGCAGAGTGATTCGGGGCTGGCTCGGAATAGAAGCGCAACCACTGAATCCGAACATCGCCAAATCCATGGGTTTAAGCAGTAATGGTGTGGTTGTTATTAGTGTTTACAAAAACGGCCCAGCGCATGTCGCAGGACTGAAGCCCGGCGACATCATCACTCATATTGATGATTTACCCGTAGGAAATGGCCGTGACAGCATGAATCAAATCGCTGCCAAAAAACCCAATGAAGAAGTTGTGGTTGATCTTATTCGCAACGGAAGACACTTCAAATTGTCTGCATTGCTGGCTGAGAAACCTGTTATTTCGAGCTAAGCCATCTGGTTTGAGTTAAACCATAACTCAAACTAATACGGCGCAGGTTTCAAGCACTTCAGATATGGCTGTGTAGTTCCTACCTTATTCAGTAAGAATTACACAGCTTAGAAGGAATGATTACTCTATCTGGCAATTACTTCTTAATTCTATACTCGGCTGATCTTGCGTGAGCTTCAAGATCCTCTCCTCTGGCCAAAACCGAAGCAACTTTCCCTAACTCAGAAGCGCCATCGGCGGAGCAATGAATAATTGAGCTTCGCTTTTGAAAATCATAGACACCAAGCGGTGAAGAAAAACGCGCGGTTCCCGAGGTAGGAAGTACGTGATTTGGGCCCGCACAATAGTCACCGAGCGCTTCTGCGGCGTAACGCCCCATAAAAATCGCCCCGGCGTGACGAATTTTCGGCAACCACTGTTCTGGGTTTTCAACAGACAACTCCAAATGCTCAGCCGCGATAACATTTGCGATGTCCATGGCTTGGTCAAGATCGGAACATTTAATCAATGCACCGCGAGATTCCATAGAAATTTTGACAATTTTCTCTCGGCTTAACGTCGGCAACAGCTTTTCAATACTGGTTTTCACCGCATCTAAGAACGCCTGATCTGGAGAAACCAATATCGCCTGGGCCATCTCATCGTGCTCTGCTTGAGAAAACAAATCCATGGCAATCCAATCTGGATCGGTTTGGCCATCGCAAATGACCAGAATCTCAGAAGGCCCTGCAATCATGTCAATTGCTACCTGACCAAATACAGCACGCTTGGCAGAGGCAACAAAGACGTTACCGGGACCGACAATTTTATCCACTTTGGGCACAAGATCGGTTCCATAAGCCAATGCCGCTACCGCTTGGGCACCACCAATGGCAAACACACGATCGACACCAGATATTGCTGCGGCGGCAAGCACCAAATCATTAATGTCTCCATCGGGTGTCGGAACAACCATGATAACTTCTTCAACACCAGCAACCTTGGCGGGCATAACGTTCATCAAAACCGATGAAGGGTAACTCGCCTTACCACCGGGAACATAAACGCCAACTCGATCTAACGGCGTCACTTTCTGGCCCAGGACGGTGCCGTCAGCCTCAGTGTACTGCCAGGAATCCTGCAACTGATGCTGATGATAACTTTTAACCCGCTCAGCCGCTTTTTCGAGCGCTTCTCTCTCAGCCGTTGAGATTCTTGCCAACGCCTCCTGTTGAGACTGCTTTGTAATCTCAAGCGCTTCAACCGAATCTGGTGTCCAGCGGTCAAGCTTTCCAGTCAACGCTATTAACGCCTGATCACCTTCGGACTTAATACGATGAATAATGTCATCAACAATCGTCGTTACTTGATGATCAACCACTAAATCCGTATGCAGCAATTCTTTTAACTGCTGATCAAATTCAGGGCTTTGTGCATCTAGCTGTTTGATGTTGATTTGACTCATCGCTCTACTCTTTCACTACTTTGTTTGGAAATACGGTTATTACGCGTTAACTAACGGCTTTTCGAATACCTTCAATGATTGTACCGATTTTCTCATGCTTCATTTTCATTGAAGCTTTATTGACGATTAACCGAGAACTGATGTCCGCAATGTGCTCGCGCGGCTCTAAACCGTTGGCCTTGAGGGTATTACCAGTATCGACAATATCGACTATTTCATCGGCCAATCCGATAATCGGTGCAAGCTCCATGGCGCCATAAAGCTTAATGATGTCAACCTGACGGGCCTTCTCGGCGTAATACTGCTTAGCCACGTTAACAAACTTAGTCGCCACTTTAATACGGCCAGATTTGGTCTCTTTTCCTTTGATACCCGCAGTCATTAAACGACAGCGAGCGATGCCTAAATCTAAAGGCTCGTAGATGCCTTCGGCGCCGTGCTCCAACAGCATATCTTTTCCTGATACGCCGATATCAGCCGCACCAAATTGCACGTAAGTCGTAACATCAACGCCACGCAAAACAATAAACTTCACGCCTGGCTGGTTGCTGTCGAAGGTCAGTTTTCGGCTTTTTTCGATGTCTTCGAGAGGGTATAAATCTGCCGCAGCGAGTAACGGAAGGGTTTCCTTCAAAATTCGGCCTTTGGTTAAGGCGATTGTTAATTCTGTCATGATGTTTTACTTCTTTTTGAATAGCGCCATCAAAGGCACTATTCAATTGTTATTCATTAACGTCCAAAGAATCCGATTAGGAACACTTAACCAACCTAACCAGGTACTCGTCGAATATTAGCGCCCAGCAATTGCAGTTTTTCTTCAATACACTCATAACCGCGGTCAATATGGTAAATACGATCCACCATAGTTTCGCCGTTGGCAATCATGCCAGCAATGACAAGACTGGCGGACGCTCTTAAATCTGACGCCATTACCGGAGCGGCTTTCAACTCTTCCACACCAGTTACAATCGCAGTATTGCCTTCTAGGCGAATATTTGCACCCATTCGATTTAATTCATGAATTTGAATGAGGCGATTTTCAAAAATGGTCTCGGTAACCGATCCTGTACCCTCAGACACAGCATTCATCGCCAAAAATTGGGCTTGCATATCGGTGGGGAAAGCCGGGTAAGGTGCGGTACGCAAACTCACCGCTTTTGGTCGATTGCCTTTCATGTCGAGCTCGATCCAATCAGGACCAGTGGAAATGCAGGCTCCTGCTTCGTCCAGTTTCAACAACACAGACTCTAACAATTTTTCGCAGGTATCTTTTAGCTTAACTCGACCTCGACTTGCCGCCGCTGCTACCAGATAGGTACCAGTTTCAATGCGATCAGGCATGACATCAAACTGACAACCAGATAACGATTTTACGCCTTCAATAGTCAGCGTATCAGTGCCAATACCGTCAATTTTAGCGCCCATTTCAACCAAACAATTGGCGAGATCAACAACCTCTGGTTCTCTGGCAGCATTTTCAAGAATGGTTGTTCCCTCAGCCAAGGTCGCAGCCATCATTAAGTTTTCCGTACCGCCAACGGTCACGGTATCCATAAAGAAGTGGACCCCTTTAAGGCGACCGTCGCTCTTTGCGCGAATGTAACCTTGGTCAACTTCAATCGTGGCTCCCATTGCTTCAAGACCACGAAGATGAATATCCACAGGTCGACTGCCAATGGCGCAACCTCCCGGAAAAGAAACATTCGCTTCGCCAAAGCGGCTCAACATAGGCCCAAGCACTAAAATTGAAGCGCGCATGGTGCGAACCAGATCGTAAGGAGCGGTATATTCAGAGATTGAGCTGTTATCGACTTCAACACACAGTTTTTCGTCAATCGTTACGCCCACCCCCATACAACGCAATAAAGCCAGCATGGTAGTAACGTCGTGCAAGTGCGGTAAATTGCCCACTTGCATGGGTGTTTCAGCGAGTAAAGTAGCCGCTAATATCGGCAGAGCTGAATTCTTAGAACCCGATATGCGAATTTCACCACTAAGCGGACCACCGCCTTTGATGATTAATTTATCCATGTGTTGGAGCCGTGAATAATGAAGGTATTAATGGAATTGGGTACAGAACCTAAACAACAATGATTCAATGCAACTTATTGTTGCTGCCATTGCTCAGGTGTATACGTTTTCATGTTTACTGCGTGTATTTCGCCACTTTTAATATGAGCGTCTAATACACCATAGATTAATTGTTGTTTTTTTACTGGATTCAACCCTTCAAATGCTGGGCTAACAACCACTAAATTTACGTGAGAACCAGAAACTTCAACTGTTGCTTGGCAATCATCGATGTTGGATTCAATAAGCTGTTTAATCTCTTCCTCTGGAATCATTGTCTCTCACTTTCAGGGATAAGTAATGGTTAAACGAAGGTATTCGAGCATCGATCAATCAAGTTAGCGTTGACACTTATCAACTGCATCTCGGCAATAGGGCTCGGCAACAATTTCAAAAAGGCGCGACATTTTAAAGAATAGGGGCAATAAATTCACCTAAATTCGCACAAAAACCTCAATCAACAAAATCCACCAAACAAACCGGGTCTTGAATGGGTATAACACAACGAAAGAGAGGCTCAAATGAGCCTCTCTTTGTTAATCATTTATTGCGCAAATTCCAAATTGGACATAATTAAGAATTAGGCGCGACAAGAAACTAAGCATCCCAGTTATCGATGACTTTTTTCACATCGCCGTCATTTTGCTTAAGCGCTACTCGGAACTGATCTCGGAACGTTTTGCCAAGATTAATGCCGTTGAGGTTCATGTTACGCAATACCCATTCACCTTTCTTATTGATACCCATAGTGTAAGAAACCAAACTTGAACCTGTTGGCCCTTCAACACGCTGGCGCACCACAACGCTCTTTTGACCAGCCAAATCTGCAGATGGCGGAATCACCTCAACTTTAAAATCAGCAAAGCTCGCCATGCCTTTTGTATAAGTGGTAACTAAGTTGCGCTTAAATACATTGGCAAAACGCTTGAATTCGTCCCTAGAAACCGAAGTTGCATTCTCTCGGCCCATAACGTTAAACGCGATAAATCTGAAATCGACAACCTGGCTCAATAAATTGTCTAGGTTGTCTGCCATTTTTTCAGAGTTGTATTCAGGGCTGGCCTGGGCTTCTCTGATCAGATCAAGCACCACGTCGGTAACCTGCGTTACAACCTCATGAGCACTGACTTCTGCCGCGCTATTTTTGATAACCAACTTGGCGCTGTCTTTGGCTTCTTGAACTTTTGCTTCAGACTTTTCAACTTTTTGCTCAGCGGTAGCTTTTGTCTCTTCCTGCGCAACCACCATTTGATGGCTCATCATCAAACTACCCGCTAACAAACCACTGATGATCAAACGCCCTAAATTCTGTCTAGTCATGAATCCACTCCCAATCTAGGTCACTAAACTTATTCGACCTTTTTCTGCGTAGGTCCTTTAGAAACCGGTTATTAATTTTAATCTTACGGGGTTTAAATGCCACGGATAATAGCCATTAACTGATTTGTAAACAAATTTGTCGGCCAAAGTGACAAGACCATCTACAACCATTACCATTGCCGGCCTTTTAATCTCTTGTTATGACCGTTGGATCATTCAAAAGGTTGCATGAATTGCCTTACTCAAACTTAAGGACTACGAGATGTCAGAAATTTGGATTGCCTGGGGCGCTATTTTACTAGGCTTTGTCGGGTTAATGTGGAGCGCGGACCGATTTGTTGACGGCGCGGCCGCATTTGCAAAAAACCTTGGCATCTCCAAACTTATTATCGGTTTAACCATTGTTTCGCTCGGGACTTCAGCACCAGAAATTGTTGTCTCCATCAGCGCTTCAATCAAAGGCGAAGGCGACCTTGCCGTGGGTAACGCCCTCGGCTCAAATCTGGCCAATATCGGGTTAGTTCTTGCGATCACCGCGTTAATCGCACCGCTTCCTATCTTTAAACACATTCTTACTCAGGAAATTCCAATTTTACTCGGAGTTACCATTCTCGCCGGGATTTTCTTAGCCGATGCCCAACTGGAAGTGTACGAAGGCATCATTTTGGCTGGCACTGTTGTCCCATTGATAACGTGGATGATCATCAATAAAAGAAAGCACCCGTCGCCCGAGGAAGAAGACTCCGACATTGAATCCATGGCCAACGCGAAAGCCGGTATGTGGTTTTTGATTGGTTTAACGCTGTTAATCATCAGCTCCGAAACCTTGGTTTGGGGAGCAACAACGGTTGCAACGCATTTTGGTGTTAGCTCGCTAGTGATTGGATTAACCGTCGTCGCCGTTGGCACCAGCCTTCCCGAGCTGGCCGCATCTGTTGTCAGCGCCTTACGCGGTCATCACGACATTGCTTTAGGCAACATCGTAGGCTCAAACATCTTCAACATTTTAGCGGTGATGTCGGTACCTGGAATTTTGGGTCCACTGTCGATGAACAGCGAAGTGTTCATCCGTGATTACGCTTCTATGGCTGCGATTACGGCCTTCTTAGCCATTGCACTGTGGATTGACTTTAAGCTCGTAGCGAAAAAGAACAACGGCGTTGGTCGTCTTGGCAGAGTGATCGGACTGATTCTTTTAGCGGGCTATGCCACCTACTATGGGGTATTATTCGCTTAAAAAACGCACTGGCGACAGCAACTGTTAGCCCCCTATTTTTTGTTTAACTTGAAAGAATATTGATACTGTAATGACCGAATTGACACACATTGATGTTGGCAAGCGCACTGTCCGCATGGAATATGACGCCATCAAACTATTAGAAGATCGGATCGATGATGATTTTGCCAAAGCTTGTGAATTAATTCTCGCGGTTCAAGGTCGAGTTATCGTCACTGGAATGGGAAAATCCGGTCATATCGGCCGCAAAATCGCTGCCACACTTGCAAGCACAGGAACCCCAGCGTTCTTCGTTCATCCAGGCGAAGCCAGCCACGGTGACTTAGGAATGATCACCGAAAAAGACCTTGTGATTGCGATTTCAAATTCAGGGAAATCCACTGAAATCCAAGCCTTGTTGCCGTTGTTCAAAAGAATGGCCATTCCCGTGATTAGCATGACAGGCAGCGCCGAATCTCCGCTCGCAAAAGCTGCGCTAATCAACTTGGATATCGCGGTAGAAACCGAAGCTTGCCCACTCGATCTCGCGCCAACTTCCAGCACCACAGTAACCTTAGTTATGGGCGATGCCTTGGCTGTCGCTTTACTGGAAGCCCGTGGATTTACCGCTGAAGATTTTGCTTTTTCTCACCCCGGTGGGGCTTTAGGACGAAAACTCCTGTTGAAAGTCGAAGATATTATGCACAAAGGAAGCAGCATTCCTGTTGTAAATCTTCAAACACCACTGAGTCAAGCCTTAGTAGAAATGACGCAAAAAGGGCTTGGAATTACCACGGTTGAAGACGATAACGGAGAGCTGGCCGGTGTATTCACTGACGGTGATTTGCGTCGCCACGTTGACCTAAAGACCGACCTTTCAACCGCCACTATGGCGAATGTTATGACGGCCAACCCAAAAACAGTCGCGCCGAATTTGCTTGCAGCACAAGCACTGAAGCTCATGGAAGAAAAGAAAATTACGGCAGTTATTGTCGCCGACGAATCCCACAAACTTGTCGGCATTTTGCACCTACACGACATATTAAGGGCCGGTGTTTTTTAAATCCGATTATTCGCAATAACCGAAATAAACCCCTGTTTCGCCGCCATTTATACTGGATCAAGCTGTGACTGAACTAACCAACGATTTACGAGACAAATTTCAACAAATTAAATTATTATTGCTGGATGTCGACGGCGTATTAACCGACGGAAAACTGTACTTCAGCAACGACGGCAACGAACTTAAAGCTTTTAACACCTTAGATGGTCACGGCATTAAGCTGCTCCAAAAGTCAGGAGTTAACGTCGGAATCATTACCGGCCGTAAGAGCCAACTCGTTCAAAAAAGAGCGGCAGATCTCGGCATTGAAATTTTAGTTCAAGGACGAGAGGACAAATTTACTGCCCTTAAAGAAATTCTTGATACTCATAATGTCGACATGGAAAACATCGCATTTATTGGTGACGATTATCCCGATTTAACCGTCATGACCAAGGTCGGTATAGGTATTACCGTCGCCAATGCTTTGCCTGCTATGGTTGAACACAGTGATTGGCAAACTCGCCGAAAAGGCGGCGAAGGCGCTGTGCGAGAAATATGCGACCTAATTATGACAATCCAAGGAACGTTCGACGCAGGATTAGCGCCCTACATTAGCTAACAAACCGCAGTTAACAACACGCCAATTAGGCGAAAACTTAAATGTTAAATTCACCAACTAAGACCCCTACATTAACGTGCTGAAAAAAATACTCACCCTCACCGTTATCACCGGCTTGGTCTTAGTTGCGGTATTGATCTCAGAAAACCCTAAAATTACTGCCCCCCTAAAATTAGAATCCAAGCCGCAAACCCCTGTAGCAATCATAAAAAATTCCACAACACGGCAATACAATCCGCAAGGCCAACTCGAGTACTTGTTAAAAGTTGAAACCGCAGAGCAATTTCTGCGAGTCAATCCTAAAAACGACAAGCCGTTGAGCGCAGAAAAAGGTTACACAGAATTATCGCAACCCGATTTGACACTTTTTCAGTCTGAACAAACGCCTTGGAATATCACGGCTGAGAATGGTAGAGCCGAAAATAACGGCACTGTAATTACACTTTGGGGCGATGTCGTGGTCTACAGATCACTGGCAGATGGCGGGGAGTACATTATGTCGACCGACCAACTCGAAGTGCGGCCGCTAGAACAACTGGCCGAAACTGACCGAGCTGTTACCATACGCAGCCCCAACGGCGTCGCGAATGCTGTGGGTATGCGCTTAAATATGATTAACAACGTTACTGAGTTACTGTCCCAAGTGAAGGGAGTTTATGAATCCAATCCTCTACCCTAAGCGTTTTCTAACCATGAAAAGTTTTTCAAAGCTTGCTTGTTTTATCAGTTTATTGGCTTTTACGTCGCTCTCTAACGCACTTCCTTCCGATCGCAATCAACCCATTGAGATCGACGCAGAACGCGCCGAAAGAAACGACAAGACCGGTGTCACGACCTTCATTGGCAATGCAACTCTAACCCAGGGCACGTTAAAAATTTCCGCCGATTTCATTAGAGTCAAACAAAACCCAAGTGGCGTTGACAATATTGTCGCAGAAGGACAACCCGCTAAATTCCAACAGCAACCTGAAGCCAACGAACCTCTAGTGAAAGCAGAAGCAGAAAAAATTCTGTATTCGGTAGCCAAAGAGACCGTCAATTTATCCGTAAACGCACAAATAGATCGAGGAGATGGCTCAACCATCAACAGCGACAGCATTGATTACGACATTCGAGAGTCCCACTCAGTAGCCTCGGGAGACAGCGGCGTCAAAATTGTCATTCAACCTCAAACGGAAGAAAACAGCGGTAACGAACAATAATGAGCGAACTCTGCGCTAAAAACCTGGCTAAAAGTTACAGCGGCCGCCAAGTCGTAAACGACGTTTCTTTCGCGGTTAAAACCAATCAAGTCGTTGGCCTTCTCGGCCCTAACGGGGCAGGAAAAACCACCTGTTTTTACATGATTGCCGGAATCGTCAAGGCCGACCGAGGTTCAGTTACCATTGACGGTGAAGACGTTACTAGCCTACCAATGCACGGCCGGGCACGTCGAGGACTTGGCTATTTGCCTCAAGAAGCGTCGGTTTTTCGCAAGCTCACTGTTAGAGAAAACATACTCGCCATTTTAGAGACTCGTTCAGAGTTATCCACAGCTGAACGCAAGCAACGCGCTGATGAACTGCTGGAAGAATTCCACATCACTCACGTCAAAAACAGCTTAGGAATCGCTCTTTCAGGCGGTGAAAGACGGCGGGTTGAAATTGCCCGAGCGCTGGCAACAGAGCCTCGATTCATCTTACTGGATGAGCCCTTTGCCGGTGTCGACCCAAAATCCGTCGGCGACATCAAACTCATCATTGAACACCTCAGAAACCGAGGCATTGGCGTTCTAATCACGGACCATCACGTACGTGAAACTCTCGATATTTGCGAAAAAGCCTACATCGTGGGCGAAGGTTTTATTATTGCCGAAGGCGACGCTGAAACAGTCTTGGCTAACCAAAAAGTAAGAGACACCTATCTGGGCGAAAACTTTAAGCTGTAATTTACGCCCAACAACCTCGTTACTTCACCTCAAATTTACGCGCAAACGCTGACGAATTCAGCGTTGTCTGCGTTTATTAGCCCTTCCGACACAACAGTAGAAATAACGACCACAAAAGTTGACTATCATTTAATCTGAGAAAACCACTTTACGGCAAAGTTTTTTTGCGCGACTATATGATTATCGGTGCCACGAGAGCCTCAATCAAAACTCTCAATCACCGCCGTTTATTCGGTTCCATACAGCATCTACACAGCCTTGCCAAAACAGTAAAACAGAATAAAAATAACTGCCTTCCTTATCGCTTTACACGATCCTAATATCCCTACTTAAGCAAATTACTAATTTAGGCATAATTTTTGCAGTAAAACATTGCAAACTGTCCCCATTCGAGACTAAACTTCCAAGTAGTTTAACTAAAGCTAACAGGGAACTAATCACCCCTATTTGGAAGTGTTATCGAGTTATGAAGCAGTCGTTACAACTTAAAATGGGTCAGCAACTAACCATGACCCCGCAATTGCAACAAGCGATTCGCTTATTGCAGCTTTCCACCTTGGATCTTCAACAGGAAATTCAAGAAGCATTAGAATCCAATCCAATGCTCGAAGTCACCGAAGTTGAAGACACACCGAGCGAAAAAGAATCCTCCTCCGATAACACTCCCTCAGAAACAGCCTCTGCCACAGAACAACAACCTCAAGAAAAAGAATTCGAAGCCGCAGACGCCGAAACCAGCGCAGCAGAGGGTGAATGGCAAGAAAACATACCTGAAGATCTACCGGTCGATACGCAGTGGGACGATATTTACCAAAGCAGCGCCCCACCCTCGTCTTCCTCATCTACTCCCGCTGAACGCGACGACAGTTACTTCGACAGCCAAATCGACAACTCCGAAACCCTTCAAGAACACTTGTTGTGGCAACTCAACTTAACACCAATGTCCGACCACGATCGTACGATTGCCCATGCAATTATCGATTCCGTCGAACCCAGTGGCTTGTTGTCTTCGACCATTGAAGATATTTACGAAGGATTGAAAAACGACGGAGCGCCACGAATTCTGGCCGACGAAGATACAGAAAACGGCGAAAGCGAATCAGAAACCACACCCGAAACTGCAGAAGATACCGCTCAGTGTGACAGCAGCGAACCAGAAGCCAGTGACGACGAATCACTCTCTGACGAAGAGCTATCGATCGAAGAAGTACTCGCCGTTCAGCACCGCTTGCAACTGTTCGACCCAATTGGTTCATGCAGTGTTGATTTGTCCGAGTGTTTACAGGTTCAGCTCAACCAATACCCGCTGGATACACCCGGATTAGAATCGTCAAAAGTGATCGTTAAAGATTTTCTAGGCCCCCTGGGAAATCGAGATTACAAACAAATCATGCGTCGCTGCCGCTTAAAAGAGCCTGAGCTAAAAATCGCCATTGAGCTGATTCAACAACTGACCCCTCATCCGGGCGCATTAATTGGCAGCAGCGATACCAGCTATATTGTTCCCGACGTGTTTGTCAGTAAAAAAAGTGATCGCTGGGTGGTAGAACTCAATCCCGACATCGCACCGCGCCTTAAAATTAACAACAGCTACGCAAGCTTGGTGAAACGTGCAGACAGCAGCGACGACAACACCTTTTTGAGAGACAATTTACAAGAAGCACGTTGGTTTCTAAAAAGCTTACAAAGCCGAAACGAGACTTTACTAAAAGTTGCCAGCTGTATTGTCGATAAGCAGCAAGGCTTTTTAGATCACGGCCCTGAAGCCATGAGACCATTGGTATTACACGATATCGCCGAAGATGTGGGGATGCACGAATCCACCATTTCTCGTGTAACCACACAAAAATACATGCACACACCACAGGGGATTTTTGAACTTAAGTACTTTTTCTCTAGCCACGTCAGTACAGATAATGGCGGCGAATGCTCTTCTACAGCGATTCGTGCGATCATTAAAAAACTGGTAGCGGCAGAAGATCAGAGAAAGCCATTGAGCGACAGTAAAATTACTGCACTTTTGGCGGATCAAGGTATTAAAGTCGCACGAAGAACCATCGCAAAATATCGAGAATCGTTGGGAATTCCAGCCTCAAATGAACGCAAGCGGCTGATTTAGCGATATTGCGAAGGGTCAATTCTGTGTGTGAGTTCGACGCGTACTTACACACAGGGCTAGTTACCAATAACAATACAACTAGCCTTTTTAGACTGGCTTGAAAGAGCGGTATTGCGATGTTGAGCTCTTAACAGGCCAATTGTTGGACCAACTCTAAGAGGACCTGTAATGCAACTTACCATCAGTGGACACCACGTAGAACTCACCGATTCCATAAAAAACTACGTAGAATCCAAGCTCTCCAAACTCGATAAACACCATAACCAAATTACCAGCACCAATGTCATATTATCGGTTGAAAAGTTGCGTCAAAAAGCCGAAGCTTCCGTCCACGTAAATGGCAAAGATGTCTTTGCCAACAGCGAATCAGATGATCTTTACGCCGCCATAGACGCGTTAACAGACAAACTCGATCGCCAACTTCTTAAACACAAAGAGAAAATTAGTAACCACCGTTAATCATGGATCTTTCCAGTATTTTAGCCCCAGGTCGCGTTAAGTGCGGCCTGGAAGGCGTCAGTAAAAAACGCATGCTCGAAAATATCGCCAAGCACATCACCGAAGGTTTCCCAGTGCTTGATGCAGACGAGCTGTTTCGTCGACTCATGGCTCGCGAGAGATTGGGCTCGACAGGAATTGGCTTAGGGATCGCGATTCCACATTGCCGATTAGAAAATTGCACAGGTGTAATGGGTGCCTTTTTTAAACTTGAAACTCCATTAGAATTCGATGCCATCGACGAAGAACCGGTAGATTTAATTTTTACGCTTCTGGTTCCTGAAGAAGCAGACGATGCGCATCTTCAAATATTGGCAGAAGTTGCCAAAACGTTTTCAGACAAAGATTTACTCTTAAAATTAAGAGCTTGCACATCAGATCAGGAACTATTCAACGTTATTACCGCGCAGTAATTAATCAATAGGGATATCAATATGCAACTGGTAATTATCAGCGGCCGATCCGGCTCTGGCATCAGTAGCGCTTTGAGAGTGTTAGAAGATTCCGGCATGACTTGCATCGATAATCTTCCGGTAGGGCTTCTTGAACACTTAGTTAATACGGAATTTAGACAAACACAACGTTACGCCGTCAGCATTGACGCGCGCAGTAATCTCTCGGCTCTCAAAGATTTTGATCGATTGTTTGAACACATAGAGAGCCGCCAAGTAGAAACACAAATTGTGTTTCTCGACGCCAGAGATGAAATACTCATAAAACGCTTTAGTGAAACTCGTCGAAAGCACCCGCTCACCTCCGATAAAATCGACCTAAAAGAAGCCATTAACGCAGAGACCGAATTACTCACCCCCATTCAATCGCGAGCGGATCAGATCATTGATACCAGCAGCTTGAGCGTTCATCAGCTGCGCAATCTTATCCACAAATGGGTCACCGGCAGCGATTCACTTGGCACCTCGGTACAGTTTCAATCGTTTGGATTTAAACACGGGCTGCCCGCAGACGCCGATATCGTATTTGATGTTCGCTGTTTACCAAATCCATTTTGGGTGCCAAATCTTAGAGGTTGTACGGGAAATGATGTCGAAGTACAGAATTATCTCGCCAAACAACCGTTAGTAAATTCCATGATCGACAGTATTTCAGACTTTTTGAATAAATGGGTACCTGAGTACGAGAAAAGTAATCGCAGTTATATTACCGTCGCGATAGGATGTACTGGTGGCCAACACCGATCAGTCTACGTGTGCAATCAACTGGCAGAGAATTTTAAAACCTCGCAAGAAGCCCCGCTGGTTCGTCACAGAGACCTGAAAACTCCGAGTTAACGGCCAACTCAAACAACCATTCGAGTAATATCTGGAATAACATCTGAAATATGATCGAAAAAGACATTACTATCACCAATAAAAAGGGTCTCCACGCCAGAGCCGCAACAAAACTTGCGAAGACAGCGATGGCTTTTAACGCCAGCCTTGAAATTCACTGCAATGGCAAAACTGCCGACGGCAAAAGTGTTATGTCGATCCTGTTACTCGCCGCCACCATTGGAACTTCAACTCGATTAATCAGTGAAGGCGAAGACGAAAACCAAATGATGGAAGCAATGGTAAACCTGTTTCACGATAAATTTGGCGAGGAAATTTAAACCAATTTGTAAAGACTCGAAAAAAGATAAATAAATAAAGCTAAAACGCTCGCTGACGACTTGTCAGAACCAGAGACAACTATCTAAACTATTCTATCGGCGTAAGTCCCACCTACACCGCCACACTCCCAAAATACTTTTTCGGATTTAACACAGCGTTAATTAGCAAAGCCTATAAAAGCAGTGTCTTAACCGTTTGCATTTCGAAGATAAGCGACACTATGCCCAATCGTGAAACAAAAGCGCAATTGCTATCACCAGAATCTAATGAAAAATTAAAAGAGATTTTGCTGGCTCTCGAAGGCGGCGCGTTTAGCTCCATCCGCAGGATGCTCAACAGCTTACAACCGCCAGCAATTGCCCATCTGCTTGTTTCATCGCCTCCAAATCGTCGCATGTTAATTTGGGAAATGGTCGACAAAGACCTCGAAGGTGAAGTCATTCAAGAGCTCCCCGACAACGTTCGGGTGCAGCTATTACACGAAATGGATTCCACCGAGCTTGCGGAAATGACCGAAGAGCTCGAAACCGATAACGTCGCCGACATTCTGCAACAACTTCCTGATCAGGTAATTCAAGAAGTATTGGCGGCAATGTCGACGCAAAATCGCCAGCGCGTTGAAACGGTGTTGTCTTACGACGAAGACACCGCCGGCGGCTTGATGAACATCGACACCATCACCGTGCGCCCAGATCTCACACTGGATGTGGTCCTTCGCTACCTGAGACGCCACGAAGAACTGCCCAACTCCACTTACAGCCTTATTGTCGTTAACCGCCGGGATATATTTTTGGGGATTTTGCCAATTCCCAAATTACTCACCAGTGATCCCAACATGACCGTCCGTGAAATCATGGATACGGACATTATCGCCATTCATCACAGCACCAAAGACAGCGAAGTTGCCAACGCGTTTGAACGGGAAGACTGGGTTATGGCTCCAGTGGTCGACGACGATGGAAAACTGCTCGGTCGAATTACCGTTGATGACGTGGTAGACGTGATTCGAGAAGGCGCCGATCACTCACTGATGAGCTTGGCCGGTTTGGACGATGATTCCGACACTTTTGCCTCGGTTCGAAAAACGTCACCGCGCCGTGCCATTTGGTTAGGCATTAACTTGTTAACCGCCATCATTGCCTCGTCGGTTATCAACATCTTTCAAGACACCATCGATAAAGTCGTCGCACTGGCAGTATTGATGCCCATCGTCGCCAGTATGGGAGGCGTCGCCGGAAGCCAAACCTTAACCGTTGTCATTCGCGGCATGGCCCTCGGCCATATCAGCCGCGGAAACTTATCGTGGTTACTGAGCCGAGAATTTCTGGTTGGTCTCATCAACGGCTTAATTTGGGCGTTGATTATGGGAGGTATCGCTGCGGTTTGGTTCGATGATAAAATCATCGCCTTTATTATCGCAGCCGCTATGATTATTAATCTAATCTTTGCTGCCCTCGCCGGTGCTCTGCTGCCGGTCGTGTTAAAAAGTATGAAAATCGACCCAGCCCTCGCCGGCGGCGTTGCACTTACAACTGTCACCGACGTTGTAGGCTTTTTTGCGTTTTTGGGTCTAGCGACTTACTTTTACGCGTAACCATTTTTGTCAGTACCCATTTTATCAGTACCTAAGTTATGAACAACGAAGACCATTTTGAATTCGACGAAGATTCCCTTCCCAGTAAAACGCAACTTAAAAAAGAGTCGCAGCAACTGCAAGAACTGGGCGATCAGCTGACCCAGCTCAATGAGACACAAATGCTGGAATTACAGCTCGATGACGCACTGCTAGATGCGGTGAAAATTGCGAAAAAAATGAAGGCGAGCAACAGCCGTCGTCGACAAATTCAATTTATTGGCAAATTGATTCGCAACAGAGATCCAGAAGCACTAATACAAGCGTTTGAGCAACTGACCCAAGAAAAAGAAAATCACGTTCAAGTACACCACTTGTGCGAAAACTGGCGTGATCGTTTACTGGAAGACATGAATGAGCTGCAAGCTTTTCTTGACCAGTACCCCAATGCTGATCGACAGCAATTGCGCCAGCTTATTCGCAATGCGCAAAACGAAAAGAAAGCCAATAAGCCCCCAGCCAGCGCTCGAAAGCTCTACACATTAATTAAATCTGTGGTTGGATAAAACAAAGAACAAATAATAAAACACAGATTTTTTTATTGGGTAACATGCGATGCAGCTCTGGGCTACACCGGAGCTGAACTTAATAAATCGTAGAGTCTATTAACCGGTATAGGATACAAAAGCGCCTTGGGATCCCCCTCTGGAGAAGCGTTCGAGGCTTCTTCATCGGCTTTTTTACCGGCTTTTTTTGCGGCGTTATCATCAAACAAGCGAATAAATTCGGATTTTGGATCTTCCCAAGTGCCGCTAATTTTATAGCTCAAGCTCGCCACTTTATTCACTTGTTTTTTAAACAGTTTACTCGCGACATAAACACCGGCAGCGGCAGGTAATCCGCCTGCAAGCGCTGCAATTAAGGTTAAATTTCCACCCACCGGCAAAGTTGCCACTAAGGTGGTGTCTAATTCTTCGTTGATTAAATCAATGTTGCCTGCGTAACTTAATGAACTCGATGGTGCCTTCACAATAATAGGCGAAGGAATTAATAAATCGCCGTTTTTAAATTCCAGTTTTCCATCAATGCGGTCAAACGCCATACCGCTTTCAACCAAATCGGAAACACCCAAACGTAAACGGCGAGCCCAGGAATCAAAATTAAACAGTGCCACCAAACGCAATATAGCGTCACCGCCGCCTTCAGCTGCTCGAATAAATCGGCCATGCTCCATATCGACTTGCACACTGCCCTCTAAAGCAGTCATTTCAATCGCAGCTGGGGAACCTGGCCAGCTCAAATCCACATCGAATACAGCATCAGAAGATTCCAACACTTTCGGTTGGTCAAAAGCAACCAAGGCATCGTCGATTTTATTAGAGTCAACCTTGCCAAGAAAATGCGTTCGCATTTGCCCGTCATACGATTCCCACACCAACCGAGCGCCGTCTGAGTCAATCCCAGTAAAATTCAATTGATGAACATTGCCAACAATATTATCCACAACCAAACGATTATTGTTTGGGCTTAATTCAAACGACCAAGTCCCATACTGATCGTCGCCGAGCTTAAGTTCCTTAATCGAAACATAAGCTGGTGGAATTGCTGACAGATCAATGTCTGCTAACGGATCGATTGCATCGCTTTCAGACTCATCGTCACTGGAGGGCAAATACAAGTGATTGAAGCTGGCGGTCATTTTTTCGGTATCAGACAACGGCAATTCTAAAAAGCCTGCTGCAAGGTCGCTGTTAAATTCAATCGACCAACGATCCGAAAGTTGCTTACCGGTAACATTCGCATTGGGAATTTCGAAGGATTTAATCTGGCTATTGTAAAGCGCAAATTCAAATCCCACGTCTAATTCAGAATCGCCTTCACTCACCACCTGATCTTGATAAATTTCGTATTGATCAAGAACGTCCAACCACTCATCCAAATTAAAACGCGGCATTAAACCGTGAACATGAATGCCTTTATTTTTTAAATGCGGCTGATCATTAATTGCGATATCAACCTGTTCAAGCACACCTTTTTTACTGACCAAACGACCGTTCAGCCAATCGGACAAACTCAAACGGTAAAGATTAATATCGTCATTAATTTCTAAAGTTACCGCGAATGGTGATTCTATCTCTGGAGATTTGTTAAAAGGCTCCGGTAGGTCAATGCTCACACCTTCTAACTCTGAGCGCACGGTCAAAGTGACCGGTTGCGTCGAATCTTTCTCTCCGGGAAGAAAAAGCTCACCGTGAAATGCTGTTTCACCATCGGCAAATAATAACTCTGGGCTTTGAAGCCATTGCTGTACGTCGGTAATTTTGGTCAAGCCAGAAAATAAAATTCGAGTTGAAGCTTCTTGTTCATCAACGGTATTTGAAGCTGATGTAGAAACCTCGGTATAGCCTTCGCTAACAATAATCGCTGAAGCAGGCTGATCCCACACTTTAAAATCGATACCATCGCTGTGTAAACCTGTGCGGCTGTCGAATAACAGCGGACCTTCAAGAGAATCAAACGACAGATCCAAATCTGTCATTACCAACGTGCCCGGTTTTAATGACAAATCAACAACTTGGTAACCTTCCTGTTCTCCCGAAGTTAGCGGAATACTCAAATCTACCGAGCCATTAAATGGGGTCGATAGGGTCCATTCATCAAAAACAGATCCCAATTGTTCGCGAATAGGCGTCGTGGTTAACAACTGAATACCGTCATTGCCTGGACCAACCACATTGCCTTTAACCGCCAGCATAGTTTGGTCGTTAATGCGCTCAACCGACAATTCAGCTTCGGATATTTGGGTTTCCCACAACTGAGCAGAACTGACTTGGGCACTGACCACTGTGGAATTTAATTCAATTCTGCCGTCTATGTGCGTTAGTGCAGGCCATTCATCGTGGTAAGCCAATTCACCTTGTTCAAGTTCGATCCAAAGCTGAGTTGTGATTTCGTTATTTCCCGGAGATAAACGACCACGATAAACAAAACCTGACGCGCTAATATCACCGGATTTAATTGATTGATCCAACCAAGCTTTTAAATCCGGCTCAAGAGATTTAGGCAACAGTTGACTGCGAAAAGAAACATCAGAATTTGTAAGACCAACAAATAAATCTAAATTTGACGGACGACTTTTTGCGATCCAGGGAAGGTCAACAGAAGCTACGCCAATAGCGGTACCAATATCGCCGTCGAGCGTTAACACATCAGAAAAAATAGATACTTTATTGTCTTCAGGAGACAACCGCCAGGCAACGCGACCGTGAGCAGAATCAAACACCATAGGTTCATTAAATGCCGTTTGAAACCACATCGAAAAACCGTTGTTTGAATCGAGGGTAATCTCACCACCAGAGATTCCCGCAGAAATAAATCCATTCACTCCAGTCAGTTGTGGTGCACCTTGAAACGCACCCACAGATACAGAATTTGCGACGGTTAATAATCGCGTTTGCTTAATATCGTTAGTAGGAATACGGATTTCAGTCGCAGTTAATTCGCCTTGTAGATTTAGCGAATCTAAGATCTCAAGTAATTTAGGATTATTTTCCGAAAATAAACGTGCGCTTTGAGTCAACTTCGGCAGAAAAATACTGGGGGTTTTAATTCGCCATGTAGAATCAGTGAATGCAATATCGAGCAACTCAAGATTCAACGCTTTTTGTTGCCACTGCACCGATGAATCCTGCACTTGAATATTAAATTCAAAATCGGCGGGCACCGTATTGAGTGAGCCGCCAAAGCGAGTGCTCACTGATGTTGGAACATCAATATCATTAATTTTAGTTTCGGTTAACGCCAACTCAAAGTCGCCGTTAAATGCATACACATGACGCTTTTGACTCGAAAGCCAAACATTAATGTTTAATGTATCTTGCTCGGTATCCAAACCCTCAATGGCGACATCAAAATTGGTGATGTAGTTTTTTAACTCAGCCATCGGGAAATCAACCAGCTGAATAAATCCTTTAACATCGCGCTCAGCATCGGAGCGAGGATCACCGTACGCTTCTAATACGGCATTCGCAACGGATTGATCGTCGACATTAATATTCGCCACCAAACGATGAAAATCCTGTTGATTCTGAAATTCGATATCAGTAACGGATAATTCCAGCGTTTTTCCTTCGTAACTTTCGAGCATGAGTGAAACATCGTTCACTTGTAAGCGATCCGCCAGTAAAAAGATGTCCACTGGATCGTCAATTATGGAAGCTTGCTTATTTCGACGAGCTGCTGTTTGAATGCCGGATAATTGCCAATTGCCATTTTGCTGTTGCTTCAACTCAATTTTGGCATTGGCAAGACTGATTTCATTCCAGATTAAACGACCTTGAAACAGGCTCTGCAACAGATCGAGTTCAAGAGCAATGGATTCAATTTCAACACTAGGAGAAGAAGACTTAGATAACGATGATTGAGAAACGTGTTGGTCGTGTGAATCTGCGATGGAAACTGAAGAGTCTCGCGACGGGTAGATTTTTAAACTGTCGACAGCAATAGATGGGGATAATTGATTCCAGCGCGCGTTGATGGAATTCACCACCACATCACTGCCAATTTCATCACTGATAATTTGCGTAATATATTCTTGGTTGTTTTTAACCAGCGGCGCCATCAAACGGCCCACTTGTACAAAAACCGCCGTTAGAATAATTAATACGGCTAAACACAACCAAAAAACATTCGCTGATTTTGCCAACGCTTTTTTCATTGCCAACCCCAACCAACGTGAGGTTTTAAAAATCCGACAAAATGTTTTTGTAAGAATAAAATCAATTCAGCGTTCCGAAAATAACCGTTCAAAAACCAGTGGCCAACTCACCTAATACTAGTCATTTTTGAACTGCATCAACTTACCATGATTGCCAGCAATGGCTCCAAACCAATAAATTTCGACTTCGATTATTGGTCTCTACCCAATGTTGACGATTATCCCAGTATCTTCTGTACCTTAACTGAATCAACAACCTATGCGCGGAGCTGATCTTTGTTGAGTTTAGAACTGGAAGATACCAGAAAAGTATTTGGAAAGATTTTTTAATGTAAATATTGTGGTTCAAATCCAAAAAATGATTTCCCACAATGACATTACCTTCTAAAAATAAGCTGATGCGACCTTGAAGGTTATATTGGAATGATGTCGTACTGCTCTTGGTTGTAAATAGTTTCGACTTGAAATTGTATTTCTCGACCAATAAACATTTCGAGATCGGCAACATTTGCGGATTCTTCATCCAACAAACAATCGACCACCAATTGAGACGCTAACACCAGAATTTTAGGCGTATCGTAGGTTCTCGCCTCACGCAAAATCTCTCGAAAGATTTCGTAACAGATCGTTTGCGCAGATTTCAAACTGCCGCGACCATCACACACCGGACACGGCTCACACATAATTTGACCGAGCGATTCGCGGGTTCGCTTGCGAGTCATTTCAACCAGCCCCAATTCCGACACGCCGGTAATGGTTGTTTTGGCGTGGTCTTTCTCCATAGCTTTTTCGAGCGTTCTCAATACTTGGCGCTGATTCTCTTGTTCTTTCATGTCGATAAAATCGACTACGATAATTCCACCAATATTTCTCAAGCGCAGCTGCCGAGCAATCGCACTGGCGGCTTCTAAATTGGTTTTGTAGATGGTTTCTTCAAGATTTCGATGACCAACAAAACCGCCCGTGTTGACATCAATGGTGGTCATCGCCTCGGTTTGCTCCACCAATAAATAGCCGCCAGATTTCAACGGCACTTTGGTGCTGAGCGCTTTTTGAATTTCGTCTTCTACTCCGTAGAGATCAAACAAAGGCCGCTCGCCCGGATAATGCTCGATTTTTCCGGCAATTTCTGGGGCGTATTGTTTTGAAAATTCAATCATTTTCCCGTGGACTTCTCGAGAATCAACGCGAACCTTTTCAATATGAGGTTTGACTAAATCACGCAGAGTGCGCATAAACAGCGGCAAATCTTGATAAATAATCGAGGGAACACGAGCACTTTTGATTTGCTGGGCTAAATCCGCCCACATCTTTTGTAAAAACGGAATGTCGGAGATGAGATCTTCTTCTTGAGCACCTTCGGCAACGGTACGGACAATAAACCCACCATCGGGCTTTTCTTGCAGATCTTCCACCCCCTTTTCGACCAAGTTACGCAGTCGTTCGCGCTCACCTTCGTCTTCGATACGGGTAGAAATGCCGATGTGTTCGGTTTGTGGCATATACACCAAATAACGACCCGACACCGATAAATGTGTGGTTAAACGCGCGCCTTTGGTTCCAATAGCATCTTTAGTCACCTGCACGGTGAGTGTTTGACCTTCGTGAACAATGTCTCGAATATCCGGCACTTGTGCGTTTCGATCTTCCATGCCATTTTCGTCGAGCGGGGCGATATCGGCCGCGTGAATAAATCCCGCGCGCTCAAGCCCAATATTGACGAACGCCGCCTGCATGCCGGGCAAGACTCGAACAACCTTTCCTTTGAAGATGTAACCAACAAAGCCTTTGCTTTGAGTTCGCTCGATATAAACTTCTTGGAGAACACCATTTTCAATGAGGGCAACGCGGGTTTCGGTGGGGGCAAAGTTGATCAGTAACTCTTCACTCATAATCTATGTCTTGTCGTTAGATTTCGCCATTCCTGGCCAATTACAGGCACATCAAGAAATACCTTTCTTATTATCGACACCAAATCTCATGAATGAAATGGTCTGTCTGTTTTCTCTATCCTCTCACCGTTTAATAACCACATTCAAGACCTGATCAAACTCACGTCACATTTCTTGTGATTATGCGCTCCAAATGGGCACATCAAACTGAGCGAGAATTGGCGTCACCACTTCAATGGGCAAGCCCACTACATTACTGTAGCTACCTTGGATACTTTCCACAAAAACCGCTCCCAAACCTTGAATGGCGTAGCTGCCAGATTTGTCCTGAGGCTCACCCGTTTGCCAGTACTTTTCGATCAAGTAATCGTCAATGGTTTCTTTAAACCTAACACTGGTTTCACTTACGCCAACGGCTTGTCGGCCCGAGCAAACAACGGCAACAGCACTGATGACTTGATGGCAGTTGCCGGCCATTAACTTGAGCATTCGTTTAGCATCGTCCAAATCTGTCGGCTTTTCCAAGATCAAACCATTGCACACGCCAATTGTATCTGCACCTAAAACGGCAATGCCGTCACTGCGGCGCCCACTGATTTTTTTGGCCTTTGCCAATGCCAACCGCTGAACGTAATCACTGGGGCTTTCATCGACCTGATGCACTTCGGGAACATCGGCAACATCAACAGCAAACCGAACCCCTATTTGCTCGAGGAGTTCACGGCGACGAGGGGATTGAGAGGCGAGAATTAAATCGACTTGAGACATAGAAATACCGTGTAAACGTACGATAAGCGACGAAAGAAATAGAGCCCGGAAAACTCAACAGCGAATATTAGCCAATCAAGCAACGCGATAACGAATTCGAAACCGCTCCAATACAGTGTGCACTAACGGCCACAGTAAAGCGCTGGCAAACGCGGGCAGCAAAAATTGCGATGGGTGAGCTGAGTGCCCCGTTAAACTGTGCACCCAGTTAACAAACAACTGATGAATGCCCACCATCACAAACACCCAAACCGATTGTTGCCAATACATGTAGGTTCGTATTCGTTGATAAGACAACAGACAAATGTACGCAACCACCACCATTGCTAGCGCGTGCTGACCAATGATTGCGTAGGACACCACATCCAAGCAAATACCGGCAAACCAAGCACTCAAAATCCCAATGGTTTGTGGCAGTGCCAACGACCAGTAGATAAAAATAAGCACCACAAACTGCGGGCGCAGCCAACTGATTTTGTCGGGGACGGGCATTACACTCAGGGTTAAACCAATAATGAGTGTTACCAAAATGAACCAACGATTGTGCGCTCTCGATGCTTGCATCAACGCACCTCAGACAAATCCGATTCGGTCAGCACATCCTCAGGAGCCGTTGAGCTGTCTCGGAAAACCAACAATACATGGCGACTGCGATTGAGCTGCGCCATCGGCTCAACATGAACTCCGGCAAACGGCCGACCCGGATCGTGAATGATTTCTGTCACAGTGCCCACAGGATAGCCGCGCGGGAATTTCTGACCGAGCCCCGAACTCACCAACAAATCCCCCACCTCAATGTCTACGGTATTGGAGACATGGCGCAACTCCATGCGGTACAAATCACCAATGCCTTCAACAATGGCGCGGACACCGTTGCGGTTTACCTCGACAGGTAACGCGTGAGTGGAATCGGTGATCAATAACACCTGACTTGAAAACGGCCCCACCTCCACAACCTGCCCCATCAGTCCTTGGGCATCCAACAACGGCTGGCCGATATAGACGTTATCTCTTGAACCTTTATTGATCACTACTTTGTGCACGAGTGGATCGGAAGACACACCAATCATCTCAGCCACCAGCACTTGCTCGGCGACCATTTCCGCAGAATTCATTAATTCTCTGAGGCGCACATTCTCAGTGACCACCGCCGCCATGCCCTGCAATCGGCGTTGATGTATGAGTAATTGTTCTTTGAGCGCTCTATTTTCGTCTAATAATTGCTCTCGTGTGACCAAATTGTCTTGCCCCCACTCACTGATTCGAGAAGGGATATTGGTCACCCAATAAAACGGCACCGAGATTGTGGATAACTGTGATTTAACGGGTTTTAAATAGGGAGTGAAAACGTCCAGCAGCACAATCACGACCGTGAGCAACATAACCCACAACGTCAATCGCGACAGCGTTGATGAACCTTTTGAAAACAGCGGTTTAATAGTGAAGCCCCAGAGTATCTATATTAATTTAGCTAACGTCGAGAATTGCCCAATAAATATAGAGCAAATTATAATCTAAAATTATAAATAACGGCCGACTCAAAGACTGGGGGTCAACGAGTCAGCACGATCAAGGCTCAGAATTAACTCGATAGTAAGTCGATTCTGTGAGTATCCATGAATTCCATTGCACGACCTCCGCCACGAGCAACACAAGTCAGCGGATCTTCGGCAACAATCACAGGTAAACCGGTTTCTTCACTCAACAGGCGATCAATATCGCGAAGTAACGCGCCACCACCGGTAAGCACGATTCCGCTTTCGGCGATATCAGAAGCCAGTTCTGGAGGCGATTGCTCTAACGCACTTTTCACCGCTTGAACAATACCCGCTAGCGGTTGTTGCAAGGCTTCGAGGATTTCATCGGAATTGAGAGAAAAGCTGCGTGGCACACCTTCGGCAAGATTGCGACCGCGCACGTCGATTTCGCGAACTTCACTGCTCGCGTAGGCACAGCCTACTTCCTGCTTGATTCGCTCGGCCGTGGCATCACCAATAACGCTGCCGTAATTGCGACGAACGTAGTTTACGATCGCTTCATCAAAGCGGTCGCCACCAATGCGAACAGAATCGGAATACACCACACCGTTTAAAGAAATGATCGCGATTTCCGTCGTACCACCACCGATGTCTACAACCATAGAACCGCTGGCTTCTTCAACGCGAAGACCAGCACCAATAGCTGCGGCCATTGGCTCTTCGATCAAGCGAACCTCACGCGCACCAGCGCCTAATGCAGATTCACGAATAGCGCGCTTTTCTACTTCTGTAGAAAGGCAAGGAACACACACAAGTACGCGAGGGCTAGGCTGGAACCAACTGGTTTCGTGGACTTTTTTAATAAAGTGCTGAAGCATTTTTTCAGTCACTTGGAAGTCGGCAATCACACCATCTTTTAGCGGTCGAATGGCGGTAATATTGCCAGGAGTACGTCCAAGCATGCGCTTGGCTTCAACACCGACGGCTTCAACAATTTTGTGGCCGTTATGAGTTCTTATTGCAACCACAGAAGGCTCGTCTAAAACAATGCCGCGATCACGTACGTAAATAAGAGTATTGGCCGTTCCCAAATCAATCGATAAGTCGTTGGAGAACATGCCGCGCAGACGCTTTGGCATTAACATATATTGTGCGTACCTTAAATAATTTTCAAAGCCTTAAACTACCACGTGATGTTCAAAAAAAGATCACGGAATAAAATTTGGGAAATCAGAGACACTTCACCTGATTTTGAGTGCGTGCACTCTAACAATGGCGAGACTTTTGGGCAAGGTAGCAATCGAGCAAGTTTGGCGTAACTCGATAAAATCATCGCATTTTCCCAACAAATCAACGCTAAACCTACTTTCCTTTAGCAAGAAAAGCATTAAAGCCTGTAAATGCAAACTTCTGGCAGGTAAAATTCCTTCTTTTGTAACTCTAAAATCTCAAATAAGTTTCAAATTGGATTGTTTTTATTTGCAAAGTTGGCCCCGGCCCCAATTTGAAGTAAACAAGTTAGAATCATTCGACTACAAACGTTAAAGGCAGGAAGTACACTTTGGACTCTTCTGAAATTCAAAAACTCGCCAACTTGGCCATGATCGAAATCGACGACAGCCAAGTTTCAGAGGTTGCTGCACGTATCAGTGATGTATTGGCGTTGGTTGATCAACTGCAAGCTGCTGATACCGATAATGTCACTCCTATGGCTCACCCTCTCGACACCGTTCAACGCTTGCGCAGCGACGAGGTGAACGAACCCAATCGTCGTGAAGCATTCCAAGCCATCGCTCCAGAGTCGGAAAATGGCCTTTACCTTGTACCTAAAGTCATAGACGCAGGTTAAAGCAACTTCTGTAAAAACCATTGGCTTTTGGATATTCACCTCAACCAATACCAAACTATCAGCGAATTTATCGAGCTTTGTCATAAGGACAAATCCCAATGCATCGACAATCCATATCCGAGCTTGCCCAAAGCTTGAGGGATAAAAAATTTTCCAGTGTTGAATTAACCCAACACTATTTAGACCGAATCAAACGTATTGACCCGCAGCTCAACAGCTACGTCACTGTCACCGAAGAAATCGCCTTAGCTCAGGCAAAAATTGCCGATGAGCGTTTGGCCTCAGGCGACAGTAATCCTTTGTGCGGAATTCCTATCGCGCACAAAGACATTTTCTGTACCGAAGGTGTTCGAACCAGCTGCGGTTCTAAAATGCTCGATAATTTCGTACCGCCATACAACGCAACGGTTGTGGAAAATTACCTTGATGCCGGTGCAGTGATGCTCGGTAAAGTGAACATGGATGAATTCGCGATGGGTTCATCTAACGAAACCAGTTACTATGGGCCAGTGAAAAACCCGTGGGACACACGCTGTGTTCCCGGCGGCTCCTCCGGCGGCTCAGCGGCATCAGTTGCAGCCATGCTAGCAGCAGGTGCAACGGCGACGGATACCGGTGGCTCTATTCGCCAACCCGCCAGTCACTGTGGTTTAACGGGCATTAAACCCACGTACGGCCGCGCATCTCGTTACGGAATGATCGCGTTTGCCTCCAGCCTTGACCAAGCCGGTGTTCTCACTCGCAGCGCCAAAGATGCCGCGATCATGATGAATTCCTTAATCAGCTTCGATCAAAAAGACAGCACCAGCGTTGATGTTGCCAAAGAAGATTATCTCCAAAACCTAGAGACTTCGGTTGAAGGCATCACCATTGGTGTACCTAAAGAATATTTCGGTGACGGTTTAAAAATCGAGACCGCAGCTCTGGTTCAAGAAGCCATCGATCAATACGAAAAAATGGGCGCGAAGATTAAAGAAATCAGTCTTCCGCACAGCAGTCTTGCCGTGCCTGCTTACTATGTCATTGCACCGGCTGAATGTTCGGCAAACTTATCGCGCTTTGACGGTGTTCGTTACGGTTACCGTTGCGAAAATCCAAAAGACCTAGAAGACCTCTACAAACGCAGCCGCGGCGAAGCCTTTGGCGAAGAAGTGAAACGCCGTATTCTCGTTGGTACCTACGCGCTGTCAGCGGGTTACTTCGACGCTTACTACAACAAAGCACAACAAGTGCGCCGCTTGATCAAACAAGATTTCGATGAGGCTTTCAAAGACGTCGATGTGATCATGGGACCAACCTGCACATCACCGGCCTTTAAGTTCGATTCAAAAGGCTCTGATCCAGTTGCTATGTACCTCGAAGACATTTACACCATTGCGACTAACCTCGCTGGTTTGCCTGGATTATCGATTCCGTGTGGGCTTGTGGATAACAAACCCGTTGGCTTGCAAATCATTGGTCCGGCGTTCGCTGAAGGCAAACTATTGAACATTGCCCACCAATTCCAACTTGCGACCGATTTCCACACATTGACCGCGCCGGATTTGGACTAAGGAGGGCTAAAAAATGACTTGGGAAACCGTAATTGGCCTAGAAGTACACGTTCAATTGGCCACAAAATCGAAACTCTTTTCTGCAACCAGCACCGCGTTTGGCTCAGAGCCCAACACTCAAGCGAGCGCCATCGATTTGGCCATGCCTGGAACACTTCCAGTCGCCAACGAAGAGCCTTTCCGCTACGCGATTATGTTCGGTCTTGCCATTGGCGCTGAAATCGGCAAAGAATCCGTTTTCGAGCGTAAAAACTACTTTTACCCCGACCTCCCCAAAGGCTACCAAACCACGCAGTTGGCCAAACCTATTGTGGGTGCCGGTGAAGTGGAAATCACGTTGGAAGATGGCTCCACCAAATCCATTCGCATTCACCACGCGCACCTTGAAGAAGACGCCGGAAAATCCATGCACGAAGATTTTCACGGCATGAGCGGCATCGATTTAAACCGCGCCGGCACACCGCTGATTGAGATTGTTTCTGAGCCCGATCTACGCAGCGCCGAAGAGGCCGTGGCGTTTGCGAAAAAACTGCACAGCTTAGTCACATCACTGGGTATTTGTGACGGCGAAATGAGCCAAGGCTCCATGCGTTTTGACGTCAATATTTCAGTGCACAAACCAGGCACTCCGTTTGGTACGCGAACCGAAACCAAGAACTTAAACTCCTTTAAGTTCATGGAAGAAGCCATTGAGATGGAAGTCGATCGTCAGATCGAAGAATTAGAAAGCGGCGGCGTTATCGATCAAGAAACCCGTTTGTACGACGGCGACAAACGCACCGCGAAAACCATGCGCAAAAAGGCCGACGAAAACGACTACCGTTACTTCCCTTGCCCAGACTTGCTGCCTGTTGTCTTTGATGACGCCTACGTCGATGCCATCAAAGCAGCAATGCCAGAATTGCCCGAAGCCAGAGCCGCCCGCTTCAAAGAAGAATATCAACTCAGTGATTACGACGCTGACATTCTTTCTGCTGACGCCGCGACCAGCGCCTACTTTGAGCAATTGGTAAAAACTTCAAATGACGCTAAGCAGTCGGCCAACTGGATTATGGGTGAGTTATCAGCAAAACTGAATGCTGAAGAGAAATCCATCAAAGACAGCCCAGTAACGGCCGAACAATTGGGCGGTGTTATTTCACGAACCCAAGACGGCACAATTTCGAGTAAAATTGCCAAGCAGGTCTTTGAAGCTTTATGGGATGGCAAAGGAACCAGCGCCGATGAAATCATTGAGTCGCAAGGCTTAAAACAGGTTTCCGATACCGGCGCACTCGAAAAAATGGCCGATGAGGTGATCGCCAACTCGGCCAAACAGGTTGAAAACTATCGCAATGCTGATCCTGACAAACGCCCGAAAATGTTGGGTTACTTTGTTGGACAAATCATGAAAGCATCGAAAGGCCAAGCCAACCCACAGGCGATCAATAAAATATTAATAGAGAAGCTCAACGCGCTTCTTTAACCGTGAGAGAGTTCAGACGTTATGGCACTTAAAAAAGATAAGCAAAAAGTTCTCGGAGAAGTTTTCGACGACGAGCGTGTAAAAAGCTTTTTGCTGTTTCCTGCACCGGAAGGTGTTAATCCTGATTTTCACGTGCTTGAAAAAGCCTACCGTGGAATGAAAGCGGAAAATTTCAAAACCTTCGTTCAATTTTTCTTGGCAGAAGGCAGAGACATTAACGCGGCAGGCCCTGACGGCAAAACCCTACTGGCCCAGGTTCAAAGCCATCGCCCAGGCGCTGATTACGCAAAAATCTTAACTGATAACGGCGCAGTCTAGGTTTTCAAGTAATTCCGATTGTGTGCCTTCCTTCGGGTCTCACCCAAGGAAGGCCCGTCGATGTATTCTTCAACTTTCCACAAAATCACATCATTCCATTTAAACCTAAATTTGACTCACAACATCTAACGAGTCAATCTTGCCCAACAATCCCAGTCCAAATAGAGAAATCCTTTGAGCAGCGGTAATTTAATCACAGGCGCAAACTACCTGGTTAGTGGAGCGCAGCTAATCACCAAACCGAAATTTCGACTTTTTATTATTGTTCCGATTCTGGTCAATATCGCTATTTTTATTGTCTTGACCAGCGTGATGTTCAATTACTTTTCTGACGTTGTTGACGCCATGGTCGGCGCTATTCCCGATTGGAGTTGGCTTGAAGGATTTAAAAGCACCATCGCCTGGATTATTTCAGTGCTCTCGGCGTTTATTGCGATTGTTCTCTACGGTTACAGTTTTAGCGTCATCACCAATATTCTTGCCGCTCCGTTTTATGGCTTTCTTGCCGAACGCGTAGAAGAGCACATCACAGGTAACACGCCACCGAGCGAATCCATTGTTTCAATGACCGTTCGCACAGTGGGTCGGGAGCTGGTGAAACTTTGGTACTTTATTTCCCGAGGATTTTTGGTGTTTATCGCCGCTTTTATTCTCGGATTTATTCCATTGGCGCAATTCTTTTTACCCGTACTGCTGTTTTTGTGGGCAGCGTGGTCAATGGCGATTCAATACTCAGATTACTGCGCTGACAACAATCAAATTGGCTTTACGCAATTTCGTGAAGGGCTGGCTGAAAAACGTTTCAGTGCGTGGGGATTTGGCAGTTTGGTCTTTATTGGCTCCACCATTCCGCTGGTAAACATTTTTGTGTTACCAGCTGCTGTTGCCGGTGGAACCATTTTATGGATTAAAGAGCAGCCAACATCTCGATTGGCTTAAGCGAGACCGATTTTTATTGATGAGACCTAGGCTAGATTTCCTAGCCTAGAAATAAAACTAGTCTCGATTTTGAGGCGGTCTACGGCGGCCTCGGCTGTGTCGGCGTGGGCCATCTCTCTCGGTATTGCGAGGTTTTGGTTCTACCTCAGGAATGGCCTTCAACAACTCTTCAGGCGGCTGTTCACAGGTCAGCGTTTCACCCACAAGTACTTGAATTGGCTCCAAACGCAGCGCATCATCTTCACAGGCAAAACTGATGGACGTACCTTTTCGACCTGCACGGCCCGTTCGGCCAATGCGGTGAACGTAATCTTCAGGCTCTTCTGGCAACGTAAAGTTAACAACGTGGCTAATACCATCGATATGAATACCACGACCAGCAACGTCAGTGGCAACCAGCACTTTTAATTTTCCAGATTTAAAACCGTCTAGAGTGCGAACACGCTTATTCTGGGAAATTTCACCACTGAGCAAACCGGCTTTAATGTCGTGATCCAACAAACGGTGATAGAGATCACGGCACTCATCGCGGCGATTGGCGAAGACAATTAAGCTTTCAACGTCTTCGGTTTGTAACAGGTTAAACAACAAACTGAATTTTTCTTCGGTAGACACCAAATAAATGCGTTGAGTAACGGTATCGGTTGCAACAGATTCCGGCTCGATTTCAATTCGAACCGCTTCGTCTGTCCACTGTTCGGCGAGATTAATAACGTCGTCAGTAAAAGTCGCAGAGAACAGTAACGTTTGGCGGTGGGATTTCTGCGGCGTTGCTCGAACGATTCGGCGAACCTGTGGAATAAAGCCCATATCCAACATGCGATCGGCCTCATCAATCACCAAAACTTCGACGAGATCTAGATGAACATCACCATTGCCTACAAAATCTAATAATCGACCCGGTGTTGCTACCAGAATATCAACCAAGGTTGAATGCAATCGATCCTGCTGCTTTTGGTAATCCATTCCACCAACCAGAGTATGAATTTTTAGATCGGTGTATTTGGTTAAGTTTTTTGCGTCTTCGGCAATTTGCAGAACCAGTTCGCGCGTGGGTGCCAAAATTAACGCTCTGGCCTCACCTGCGTAGCGTTCTTTCTCAATAGGGTTATTGACTAAATCCTCGATAGTGCCCACCAAAAACGCGGCAGTTTTACCGGTTCCGGTTTGAGCTTTACCGACTAAGTCTTGGCCGTCTAGGGTAAAAGGCAGAGCCTGGGCTTGAATGGGTGAGCAGTATTGGAAACCCAAATCGTGAACGGCATGCATTAATTCGTCAGGTAAACCAAGGTCGTGAAAACGCGTTTTACCTTCTCGCGGTTCTACCTGAAATTGGCTTATGTCCCACTGACTTGTTTTCTTGCGACGACGTGAGCGACGGCGGCGCTTGTCACCACCCTCACCAGAATTTTGTTTGGAATCATCAGAATCGGAGTGTGAAGCAGTATTCATAGACTGCTCTTCTGGACTGAACAAAACGGGTTTTATTGCAAAGTTGGCTATCAAACCTAATTTCTCTCTTGGAGCAAAAAGTGTCCATTCTAACACAGCTGTCAATACACTTTTTGAATATCAATTAACGGTGTCAACTTGGTTAACAATATAAAAAGCGAGGAACACGCCTCGCTTTTTCACAGCAATACACCAAGCCACCTGATCAAATAAATTTTACTGAACTCAGTATTTCGCTTACTGGAATTTTCTCTAAAAATAACGCACTCGCTCGATAATTCGCCGGAATTCATCGATCAATTCGAGATAAGGTCTTATTGTCACAACGAAATTGCGGGTAATCTTAGCGTGCGTGCATTAAATCGTAGTATTCATAGAATACGACGAGATGAAAGAAGTTCCTTAAATTTAGAGCACTTATTCAAAAACTAAGTTACAACAAAATAGACTTACTTGTAATTAAAAACCTAGTTAAGAAGCCTCTGATTAAGTCTTACGCAATACTATCGCACAAGTCTACATAAACTTGATCTGTTATGACGTTAGACGAACACCATTACACAAATAAAGTGGCGTTAGAATTATTCACTTAATACAGCGTAAATTTTCACGCCTAGGTAAACTCCTGCGCTTATAAAGGTAAGCAAAACTTTAAAATGCGTAAATGGCCAAGAAAAACAAAGCACAAACGCTGATCTTTCGCTAATATCCCCACCCTTTTCAACCGATACTCACCCTAAGCCGATTAGCAACGCTTAAGTACGTGAATTCGCAAGTTCCGTTTTACCATTAACCGTATTGATAAACATGGCACAGACAACTCAAGAAATAAAAGTGATCGCTAAACTCGGCACCCCGCTGATTTTTAGCCACACGGCCATTATTGCTATGTCTGCCACCGATACGATTATGGCAGCTCAAGTAAGTACCGATGCACTTGCCGGTCTCGCCATTGGCGCGAGCATTTGGTCAGCACTGAGCGTCATGATTTTAGGCATGTGCGGAGCAACAGCAACCATTGCCGCGCAATTTCACGGCGGTAAACGGCTCTCGCGCATCGGTTTTCAAGTGCATCAAACAGCTTGGATTGGATTTTTTACCGCGGTTCTTATCAGCATCATTTTAGCTTTAAGCGCTGTTTGGTTACGCTGGGTTCAACCCGAAGGCACACTGACCACCATCGCCATTGATTACCTACAAGTGCTCACCTTGGGTTGCTTTGGCTACACACTGGCGGCGGTGTTGCGCGGTACTTGCGAAGCCATCGGCGATACCGGACTCGCCATGCTGACCAATGGCGTGTTGTTTTTACTGAATTTAATTTTTGATTATTTACTGGTATTTGGAAAATTTGGTTTTCCAGAATTGGGCCCTGTGGGTTGTGCGTGGGCAAGTGTTCTGTCGTATTGGATCATCGCCATTGTGCTTACGATTTTTCTTGCGAAACAGAAAAAATACCAGCGCTTAAATTTGTTCAATCGAATTTGGAAACCCAAATGGCACGTCATGAAAAAACATCTCGCCATTTGTGTTCCCTTAGCCTTGGGCACTGGCAGTGAAGTTTTTTTCTTCTCAAGTATCGCGTTATTTGTAGTTCCGTTCGGCACGTTGCCGGTAGCCAGTCACCAAATTGTGATTAATTTCAGCTCACTGGTGTACATGATTCCACTGGGGTTTTCCGTAGCCTTGTGTATTCGTTGTGCCAGCCTCCGAGGCAGTAATCAAAACGTGCACGCTCGTTTTAGCGCTTTTACCGGCGTCAAACTGGCAACTGCGATTGCCTTTGCCACCGCGCTACTCACCGTGGCGTTAAGAGACTTCGTCGCAGAAATTTACACCCCTGATGTCGATGTACAGCAGCTGGTGTCGCAACTGTTATTGCTGTGTGCGCTGTACCAAATTGCGGATGCGGTGCAGGTTGGTTCTTGGGGTGGTTTACGCGGCTTTGGCGACACCAAGGTGCCAATGGTTATGCAGTTAATTTCGTATTGGGTGATTGGATTCCCCTGCGGTTACGCGCTGGCGCACGGCTTAGAATGGGGTATTTTCGGCTTCTGGACGGGAATTATCGTCGGTTTGTGCTGCGCTGCTGTCTTGCTGAATTTCCGATTGAGAAAACTCACTCGCCAATACAAGCCACAGGCGGCGAGTTAACCGTTAGAACACACTAATTGTTAGAACACACGGGACAGTCCGGTAACTTGGGTAATGCCAACGTTTGCCAGCGACTGGCGATAGCATCATAAATGGTGAGCTTGCCGGGATGACATGGTAGGCCCGCAGCTATTTTTAGCGCTTCTAACGCTTGCATGGAACCGATCACCCCCACCAACGGCGAGAATACACCGCTTTCAGAGCAGTTCAGTTCGGTATCCGAATTCTCATCGTACAAACAACGGTAACAGGCTGACTGCTGTGCTGGATCAACCACCAGCAACTGCCCTTCAAAACCGATTGCAGCGCCCGAAACCAAGGGCGTCCTTTCCTGCCAACAGGTGCGATTTATTAACAATCGCGTCGATAGATTATCAGTACAATCCACGACAACCCGAGCGTCACGAATCTGTTCTTGCAGACTGGTAGCATCTAAGCGTTGTGATAGGTGAGTTACTTTGACGGTGGAATTTAACGCCTGAGCCGACTCGGCGGCCGACTGAGCTTTGTTTTTACCAACAGAAGATTCGTTGTGAGCAATTTGACGCTGCAAGTTGGTCAAATCAACAAGATCATCGTCAACCAACACCAGCTCGCCCACTCCAGATGCGGCCAAATACTGGCTTACTGGTGACCCTAAACCACCTTGACCAATAACCAAAATACGAGATTCAATAATATTTTGCTGCCCTTCAATATCAATTTGCGGCAGTAAAATATGGCGGCTGTAACGCAGTAATTGCTCATCATTCACACGATCACCTACTTCACCGAAAACGGCCCAAAGTTACTCGGTCTCGATCACCCAGATCTTGGCGAGTTTCAACTTGTTGATAACCCAATGTTTGAAGCAATTGAAGACAATCATTGCCTTTATCGTAACCGTGTTCAAACATAAGCCAACCGCCGGGAGCCAAAAATTCCCGAGCATGGGTAGCAATAGTAACGATATCAGCGAGACCTTTTTGTTGAGAGATCAACGCACTTTTGGGTTCAAAGCGCACATCGCCCTGGCTCAAATGAATATCTTCGGGATCAATGTAAGGCGGGTTGCTGACAATCAAATCAAAACGGCGATGATCATCGAGCGAATCAAACCAGTTGCTCTGCAAAAACTCGGCGTTTGTTAACCCACAACGTGTTTTGTTTTCTTGAGCAAGAGTGACCGCTTCTGAACTGAAATCAACACCCGTGACCGACCAAGCCGGATGTTCGCTTGCCAACGCTAGGGCAATAGCACCGGTACCCGTACCCAAATCAAGCACGTTGGCATCGGTTGAAGACACTTTTTCTAAAGCGATTTCTACCAGTAACTCGGTTTCAGGGCGGGGAATCAGTGTCGATGGATTAACATTTAACGTCAAACTCCAAAACCCTTGCTCGCCCATCAGATAAGCGACCGGCTCGCCTTGAATTCGCCGAGTAACGCTTTCTTGAAAACAAAGAAATTGGTCGCCAGAGAGCGTTTTCTCCGGCCAGGTAAACAGGTAAGTGCGATCTTTTTTCAGCGCAAATGCCAGCAGCAGTTCGGCATCCAAACGCGGAGAATCTGAGTCGACGAATTGAGACGACGCCCAAACCAGCAACTCAGCGATGGATGACGTCTCTGCGACTGAATTCGAACTCGATACCGTCATTGCGTGCCTTGAAGTTAATCGCTAAGGACAGAATTAATTGGCGAGCGCAGCAAGCTGATCCGCTTGATACTCGTTCACTAATGGCCCAACCACCTCGTCCAAAGAACCTTCCATCACTTCTGCCAACTTATACAACGTTAAGTTGATGCGATGATCGGTAACGCGACCCTGTGGATAATTGTAGGTACGGATGCGTTCTGAACGGTCGCCACTGCCCACCAAGTTACGGCGTTCGTCGGCAATGGACTGCGCCGCCGCCGATTCTTGCTCAGACTTTAATTTTGAGGCCAACAAAGACATCGCTCGGGCGCGGTTTTTATGCTGCGAACGCTCGTCTTGGCACTCCACCACAATGCCGGTGGGTAAATGCGTGAGGCGAATGGCAGAATCGGTTTTGTTGACGTGCTGACCACCGGCACCGCTGGCGCGGAAGGTATCGATACGCAAATCGTTTTTGTTGATATCGATTTCTTCCAACTCATCGGCTTCGGCCATGATTGCGACAGTGCACGCAGAGGTATGAATTCGGCCTTGGGATTCGGTCTCTGGCACACGTTGTACACGATGAGCGCCCGATTCAAACTTCAATTGCGAGTACACACCCTGACCGACAATACGCGCGATAACTTCTTTGTAGCCGCCGTGCTCGCCTTCATTGGCGTTGGTAAGTTCAACCCGCCAGCCCCGTGTTTCGGCGTATTTGCTGTACATACGGAACAAATCACCGGCAAAAATAGCCGCTTCGTCACCACCGGTTCCGGCACGAATTTCCAAGAACACGTTTTTCTCGTCGTTGGGGTCTTTCGGCAACAAAAGTTTTTGCAGTTCCAGCTCTAACGGTTCTTTTTGCTCTTCGGCTTCTTTTAACTCCTCTTGCGCCATTTCGCGCATGTCGGAATCGCCGTCGTTCATCATTTCTTTTGCAGTGGTGATGTCGTCAAGCACGGTTTTGTAGCTACTGAAGGTTTTCACCACCGGCTCAAGTTCTGCGTATTCTTTGGATAATTCACGGAATTTATCTTGATCGCTGATAATGTCAGCGTCACCCAATAAAGCCGCTACTTCGTCATAACGATCTTGCAATCGCTCGAGTTTTTCGAGAATAGAATCTTTCATATAAAGTCTTAATTAACAGCCTTAAGTGAGGTCTTGCTGGTCAAGATCGAACAACTCTTGTGTCCATCCGATCAAATCGGCTCGGCCTTCAGCACTGGCTTGGCGTAATTTTGCGGTAGGTGAATGTAACAACTTATTGGTTAAGTTGCGGGCAAGTTGCTGCATGAGCTTTTCAGGGTCACCGCCTGAGGACAACGACTTTAATGCTTTTTGTAATTCAGCATCACGCAGCGTTTCAGCTTTCTTGCGATAAGCGCGAATAGTAGAGACCGAATCTTGTACACGCAAGCCGCTAACGTAAGACTTAACGCCATCGGCAATGATTTCATCGGCCTGCTCCGCCGCTTCTTGGCGCGAACGAAGGTTCTCTTGAATAACATCGCTGAGATCATCGACGGTGTACAAGTAAACATCGGGAAGGTCGCCTACTTGCTCTTCGATATCGCGCGGAACGGCAATATCAACCATAAACATGGGTTTATGCTTACGGACTTTTAGCGCCGCTTCAACGGAGCCTTTGCCGAGAATCGGCAGTGGACTGGCGGTTGAGGAAATAATGATATCAACGTGGGGAAGCACTTCTGGAATTTCTTCGAGCAAAATACCCTTACCATCGAACTCATCGGCAAGGGTTGCCGCCCTCGAAAGCGTTCTATTTGCAACTATAATGGATTTAATGCCTTGCTCGGACAAATGTCTCGCCACAAGCTCGATTGTCTCACCGGCGCCAATTAATAACGCGGTGTCTTTTTTCAGATCGCTAAAAATCTGTTGCGCCAGACTGACCGCTGCATAAGCCACAGATACCGGGTTTTCACCGATGGCGGTTTCAGTGCGAACCCGCTTTGCAATGGCAAACACTTGTTGGAAGGCGTCGTGTAACACGGGTCCGACTGTGCCGCTTTCTCGGGCGTGCGCATACGACGCTTTCATTTGACCGAGAATTTGCGGCTCGCCCAGTACCAACGAATCTAAACCAGAAGCCACACGCATCATGTGAGATATCGCACTTTCGCTGGTTTTCACGTAGTGACTGGCGTTGAGCTCGTCAAAACTTAAATTTCGGTAATTTGATAGCCAAGTTAAAAGTTGGTTGCATTCATCCTGAGACTGGGCGTAAATTTCTGTACGGTTACACGTTGAGAGAATCGCAATCTCCGACAAACCGGTTTCCATCGCAGACAATAGCGCAGACTCGATTTGTTCTGGGCTAAATGCCAATTGCTCACGTAATGCTACAGAAGCCGTGTTGTGATTTATGCCTAATGCAAGTAATGCCATGGAAATTGAATGAACTTCCCGTTAAAAATAAACTTTGCGGAACTTAGATTTCAATTTACCGCTCAAAAGTCGTGAATTGTCCGCATCTTCTTTGGCTCTGACAAGGGTAAAGAAGGATAAAAGCTAAAATTATAGATAAACTCAAATCCATTTTAGCGATAAACACCTTTATATTTAAGTGTGTTAACAAAGCAATCGCTAGAAGCCAATCGATTTAAAGATGTTACATTGAATCGTCGATTGCCCACATTTTAGGGGTCTTACTTTTGAACTTCACAATTCAGTCGTTGCTCAGAATTTCCAAATGTTTCGGGGTATCGAGCACCTTATTGCTCGCGGCGTGCGCTACCCAGCAGCCGTTAGTATCCGATGAAACCATTGAAGAGAAAGCGCAAACTGAACCAGAAATCGTCTATAAAAACTTCGAGCCCGAAACCTTTTATTCCTTGATGGTTGCCGAGCTTGCTGGCGATCGCCAACGCTACGACATCGCCCTTCGCAACTACGTACAACAGGCCCATCAAACCCGAGACAAAGCCGTTGCCGCGCGCGCCACCCGTATCGCTCGCTTCCTCGGCGCACGTCAAGTGACACTTAACTCTTCGCTGTTGTGGCTCGAACTCGAACCCAGTAACGAAGAAGCCCAAGTCATTGCCGCTACCGAATTGGCCCAGGCCGGCCGCCTCTCGGAATCCATTAAGCTTGCTAAAAACTTGTCGGAAAAAGATGTAGATTCTTTATTCTTGTCGATTGCCTCCAGAGCCGAACAAAGTACGGACACTCAACGTGAAGGCTTAATCAAAGAGTATACGGAACTTTTAGAAATTCACCCCGAGAAACCCGAATTAATTATCGGTAAAGGTTTGCTGTTAGCCCAGTCGGGCTCGGTGGATGAAGCCCTTAAGTTGGCCCAAGCTGTTCTCAAAGACGACCCCATGAATGTGCCAGCGGCAAAGCTTGAAACCAACATTTTGCGCGAACTCGAACGCAACGACGAAGCCAAAGCCCGCTTGAGTTCAATGCTTGAACAAGATCCTCGCAATTTGAGTTTGCGCCTGCACTACGCCCGCTTGCTCACGCACGACGATATCGAAGGCTCGAAAGAGCAGTTTGAAATACTGAACGAGCAAAAACCAGGCGATCCCGACCTGATGTTCTCGCTCGCTCTGCTCAACCAAGAATTGGGCTTATTTGACGAAGCCAAAGCGCTGTACAGCGAATTAATTCACACACCCAATCGCGGTTCATCAGCTCACTTCTATTTAGGTGAAATCGCCAATGCTCAAGGCGATACCGAAACCGCGCTGGTTCATTACCAACAAGTAGGCGCGGGCCAAGACTTTATGCTCGCGATCAACCGAGCGTCAGACATTTTGTTAAGCCAAAATCGATTGGAAGACTTTGGCGATCAATTCAATAAATTAAGAAGAGACTTCCCGCAGCAAGAAGAACGCCTGTACCTGTCGCAGTCCAACCTGTTGGTTCGACACGCAATGCTGGAAGAAGCCGTGAATATTCTGACCGAAGGCTTAACCTTCCACACGCAGAGTTCATCTTTGTTGTACGCACGCGCAATGGCGAACGAGCAGCGAGACTTAATTCATCTGACCGAAGAAGATCTGCGCACCATTCTTAATTACGACACGACCAATGCCACTGCATTAAACGCACTGGGTTACACATTGGCCGACAGAACCGATCGCTTTGAAGAAGCGTTTGAATTAATCAGCGAAGCCTTCGCGCTCAATCCAGACGATCCTGCAATTATCGACTCAATGGGCTGGGTTCATTACCGTTTAGGCAATTATCAACAAGCCATTACGCATTTGCGCGAAGCCATGAAAGCCTTTCCCGATCATGAAATTGCGGCTCACTTAGGGGAAGTTTTATGGGTCGTCGGTGAAAAGCAGGAAGCCGAAGCGATTTGGCAGGAAGGTTTACGATTGAATCCAGACAGCGACATTATTCCAGGCGTGATTGAACGGCTTAAGGCTGAGCAATAATGACAAAGCAGTGTGTACAGCCGTTTGTGCGGCTGTTGCTTTTAGCAGTCTCAGTTGTGATCTTGTCAGCGTGTGAAAGTATCGGTAAAAAATCCAGTTTACCCGTTTACAACTCCCCGGCCTTTGCACTCGACAACTGGCAAATTCGCGGCAAGCTTGGCATTAAAACCGAAAACGACCGCGCCAGCTCCAGCCTTAAATGGACACAATCTGAACTCGACTCTTACCAGATCAATCTTGCAGGCCCGCTCGGACAAGGCGCTGTCAAAATGACGGCCAAACCAGATCAATTCACCTTAGTCGCACGCGGAAAAACCTATCACAGCGAATCGCCGCGACAGTTACTGTTAAATCAGTTGGGCTGGGATTTACCCGTTGATCATTTCCAGCACTGGGTCAAAGGCGTGCCCTCTCCCTATCAACGAGTGGATGCGATTGAATACGACGACAATGGCACTTTATTGTCACTGAGCCAAGACGGATGGGACTTAGAATTCAGTCGTTACCAAACCTATGGTTCGTGGACGTTACCGGGTAAACTCACGGCAAAAATTCAGTCGCTGTCATTGACCTTAATTATTCGCGATTGGGAAACCGGCCATTAATTCTTCGCGTTAGAACTCAGTTATGCAATCGCTCACCTTGCCCGCTCCGGCAAAATTAAATTTATTCCTCCATATTAATCGCCGTCGTGAAGACGGTTATCACGACTTGCAGACCGTTTTCCAACTCTTGGATTTCGGCGATGAACTGACCTTCACCCCAAATACCGACAATACAATTCGGTTTACCTGTTCGAACAAATCCCTTGAAGGCGACGACAATTTAGTAATGAAAGCGGCTTATTCATTACAACCGTTCGCACGACAATTTTTGGGTATCGATATTTATCTGAATAAAATTTTGCCCGCCGGAGGTGGTATTGGTGGTGGCAGCAGTGACGCCGCAACCACATTATTAGCGCTGAATTATTTGTGGCACTGTGATTTAACTGCCGATCAATTAGCCGATATCGGAAGAGAGCTTGGAGCGGACATTCCAGTGTTTGTTCGTGGTCAAAGTTCGTTCGCCGAAGGTGTCGGTGAACGTCTACAACCCCTTGATTTGCCTAAAAAATGGTTCATTGTGCTCGATCCTGGTTGCCACGTATCCACTGCGAAAATTTTTTCACATAAACGTTTGACAAGAGACACTCCCATCATTAAAGTAGCGACCTCTTTCGGGCAAGGCACAAAAAATGATTGCCAACCCTTAGTTGAGGAGCTTTACTCTCAAGTTAAAGAAGCTCGACTTTGGTTAGACCAATTTGGTCAAGCTCGAATGACAGGAACAGGTTGTTGTGTATTTCTTTCTGTCGATGACGAAGATACTGCGCAAACAATATTTAAACAGCGGCCAAAACACATTAACGGTTTTGTTGCTAAAGGAGTAAACACTTCTCCTGCTGTTGAACAGCTTTCTCTGTCAATTGCTACTGGGGTGTAGCCAAGCGGTAAGGCAGCGGGTTTTGATCCCGTCATGCGAAGGTTCGAATCCTTCCACCCCAGCCATATTTATAGGCTTACGCATTTAGTTAGTATTCCATTCTCGCGGTAAGCTTCTACGATTTTATTTCAAGCGAATTCTATTTAAATATCCAGAGCCAAATAATTTTTATTGCATAATTGCTTACAATTAGATAAAAAGCGCGCCTGGATTATTCCAGTCTTTTATCCACACACAAACAAACCACTCAGGATAAATTTATTGTGGCTGATTTGATGTTATTTTCGGGCAATGCTAACAAAGCCCTAGCCCAGGCTGTTGCGGACAAACTCGGTATTCCATTAGGCAATGCTGCAGTGAGTAAATTTTCTGACGGTGAAATCACCGTTGAACTTAACGATAACGTTCGCGGACGTGATGTTTTCATCATTCAGCCAACTTGCGCACCCACCAATGACAACCTCATGGAATTAATTTTCATGGTCGATGCATTAGGTCGTGCTTCTGCTGGAAGAATTACTGCCGTTGTTCCTTACTTTGGTTACGCACGTCAAGATCGTCGAGTTCGATCCGCTCGTGTACCTATTTCAGCCAAAGTGGTTGCCGATATGATGGTTGCCGTTGGTGTTGACCGCGTATTAACCGTCGATCTTCATTCCGAGCAAATTCAGGGTTTCTTCGCAGTACCTGTGGATAACGTTTACGGCTCGCCAGTGCTACTCAATGACATTGAGCGCCGTGACTTTGAAGACCTCATTGTTGTATCGCCAGATATCGGTGGTGTTGTTCGTGCCCGCGCTGTGGCAAAACAACTCGACATCGACCTGGCCATTATCGATAAACGTCGCCCACGTGCGAACGTTGCCGAAGTGATGAACTTAATTGGTGACGTTGACGGTCGAACCTGCGTTCTTGTTGACGACATGGTCGATACCGCAGGCACCCTATGTGGCGCAGCCAAAGCCCTGAAGAGCTTTGGTGCAGAAAAAGTGGTCGCCTACTGTACGCACCCAGTACTTTCTGGCAACGCACTCAACAATATTCGCAATTCAGAGCTGGATGAGCTTGTCGTTACCGACTCGATCCCGCTTTCAGCGGAAGCTCAAGGCATCAGCAATATTCGCCAACTTTCGCTCGCACCGATGCTTGCCGAGTGCGTACGCAGAATTTGTAACGAAGAATCATTGAGTGCCATGTTTCGATAACGTCTGAATTCGTTTAGAAAACATCAAACATTGCACTTATTTTCACACTTTAGAACGTTCTAGTTTAGAACAGACTAAAGCTTTTAAAACCAACCAATTCTCTGGTCGCAAGAGATTGGTGTTTATATAGAGGACTCAGCAATGGCTGAAGATTTTGTACTTAGTGCTGAAGTTCGTGAAGTGTCAGGGAAAGGTGCGAGCCGCCGCCTGCGTCGCGAACAAGGTTTAGTTCCAGGAATCATCTACGGTGGTGACAAAGAGCCTACTCAAATTACCCTTGCTCATAAAGACTTGATCAAGCAACTTGAGAACGAAGCGTTCTACTCTCACATCGTAACTCTGAACATTGGTTCTGGTTCTGAATCTGTTATTTTAAAAGATTTGCAACGTCACCCTGCAAAACCAATCATTTTGCACGCTGACTTCTTGCGCGTATCTGCTGATCAGAAGCTTCACACCAAAGTACCTCTGCACTTCATCAACGAAGCAAGCAGTGTTGGTGTTAAAACTCAAGGCGGCGTTGTTACTCACAACATCACTGAATTGGACATCACTTGTCTTCCTAAAGACTTGCCTGAGTTCATCGAAGTTGACGTTGCTGCTCTTGAAGTTGGCCAAAGCCTACACATCTCAGAAATCACCCTTCCTGAAGGCGTTAGTTCTGTTGATTTGGCTCACGACCACGACTTGGCAATTGCTACCATCTCTAAAACTCGCGGCGCAAGCTCTAGCGACGAAGATGGCGAAGCAGCAGCCACTGAAGAATAAGTTTAAACACTTATCTTCCTTGCAGCCGGTTCTACCCGGCTGCATCAACACTCCTTTTCTGGCAAAATCCCCTCTCCTTTTTACAACCCGATTCAACATTCATGGATGCTCCGGTAAAAATTCTTGTCGGCCTTGGAAACCCAGGTGCTGAGTACGAAAATACTCGTCATAACGCGGGTGAAGATTTTGTTCGCCTTATTGCCGAGCAATACAACATCACACTAAAGCAAGACACTAAATACTTCGGCTTTTATGGCAAAGGCATCGTCAATAATCGCGATATCAAGCTGTTGATTCCCACCACCTTTATGAATCGCAGCGGCAAATCCATAGCCGCGCTGGCAAACTTTTTTAAGGTGGAACCCAAAAGCATTTTGGTAGCTCATGATGAACTCGATATGGAACCGGGTGTGGCCCGGCTCAAAGTTGGCGGCGGCCACGGCGGCCACAATGGCTTGCGCGATACCATCTCGGCCCTTGGCAACAGCAAAGATTTTGCCCGTCTGCGTTTAGGCATTGGCCATCCGGGCAACGCTAAAATGGTATCGGGATACGTTTTAAAGAAAGCCCCGACGATCGATCGCGACAAAATCAGCGAAGCCAGCTACCAAGCCGCTAAAGTCTTGCCGCAACTGATGGAAGGCAAGTGGAATCAGGCCATGCAGGATTTGCATACCGCGACTTAATCGTCGGAAAAAGCCTCGCGCATCGAATCGCCAGCGGTTGTATGTGAACCCGCCTTGCACTGGTGTAGAATGCCGAGCTTTTCACCCATTCAGAATTTATCGTGATTACAGTCCCAATCGCTCTAATCAACACGCTCACACAGGAACTCAAGCATGGGCTTTAAATGTGGTATCGTCGGTTTGCCAAACGTTGGTAAATCCACCCTTTTTAACGCACTTACCAAAGCAGGCATCGACGCAGAAAACTTCCCATTCTGCACCATCGAGCCAAATTCGGGCGTCGTACCCGTTCCCGATCCACGCCAAGACAAGCTCGCCGAAATCGTGAGTCCTGAGCGCGTAGTTCCAACCACCATGGAATTCGTTGATATCGCCGGGCTCGTAGCTGGCGCCTCCAAAGGTGAAGGTTTGGGCAACCAATTCCTGGCTAACATTCGCGAAACCGACGCCATTGCCCACGTAGTTCGCTGCTTTGACGATGAAAACGTTGTTCACGTTGATGGTAAAGTGAACCCGGATTCCGACGTGGAAGTCATCAACACCGAATTAGCATTGGCCGACCTCGACAGCGTCGAAAAAGCACTGACTCGCTACGCCAAGCTCGCCAAAGGCCAAGACAAAGACGCCAAGGCCATGAAAGAGTTGTGCGAGAAAATTCTTCCACACTTGAACGAAGCACAACCATTGCGCTCGTTTGCGTTAAATGACGACGAACTGGCCATGCTTAAGCCGTTGAGCCTGCTGACGCTCAAACCAACCATGTACATCGCCAACGTCGACGAAGACGGTTTTGATGACAATCCATTGCTCGACAAAGTTCGTGCCATGGCAGAAGGCGAAAACGCCGTTGTTGTGGCAATCTGCAACAAGCTAGAAGCCGAAATCGCCGAACTCGACGACGAAGAAAAAACTGAATTCCTCGCCGATCTGGGCATGGAAGAGCCGGGCCTTAACCGTGTTATTCGCGCGGGTTACGAGCTACTGGGCTTACACACCTACTTCACCGCCGGTGTAAAAGAAGTTCGCGCCTGGACCATTCCCGTTGGCGCCACCGCACCGCAAGCGGCCGGTAAAATCCACACCGACTTCGAAAAAGGCTTCATTCGCGCAGAAATCGTCTCTTACGATGACTTCGTTGAATTCAACGGCGAATCCGGTGCGAAAGACGCAGGCAAATGGCGTTTGGAAGGCAAAGACTACATCGTTAAAGACGGCGACGTCATTCACTTCCGCTTTAACGTTTAATCGATAAAAAACCGAAAATAACCCAGGCTTTTGCCTTGACAGAAACGCCTGGGTTAGTAATAATTCGCGCCCTCACCAAGTGACTGATTCGAAACGGAAAACTCCAATTTCCACAACGTCATTTCAGAAATCTTGGTTGCTAATTTTTGAGTTAATTGCTTAAGTTTTAGAGTAATACTTAAAGTTAGCGAACTGCATGGTAGTGGCTAGGTAGCTCAGCTGGTTAGAGCGCAGCACTCATAATGCTGAGGTCGGGAGTTCAAGTCTCCCCCTAGCTACCATTTCCAAAACCTTTTTCAGGTTACCTTTCCACAATTATTAATATCATCTCTTTAAAACGTTACCCAAACTACGTTTGAATTTACCTAATCTCTTCCTTGAGATTTGTTGATAACTAGCCTTCATCAACCGGTTTAATATCCTCGTCTACCTCAATGGTCGGCAATACAAATGAATTGACAAAATCGTAGAGCACTTCCAACTTACTTTTATGAGGGTTTTCAGGAATAAACTGTGCCGCGGTCATTTCAATAATATCTCGCGCTTTACCGCAAGCAATAGAAACATCGTCAGAAACTAAACCGTCGATTTCACAGCGATTATTTTCGAGCATGTACGCTTCGGCAAATTCGTAGCTGACTTTATCCATTGAGAATAAATAGCATTTTAATTTTTTGGTGATTTTTAAATTGGTTTGATTATTAACGAATTCAAGCGCAATTAACGACACCAAATACCCAAACGCCAAATGGTGGCGATTAGAAACCACGGTATCGTTTTTCTCACTGACTAACTGCAACAAGTTGTAACTGTTGTGCAAGCGTTTCAATTGCCTTGGATTCACCAATTGGAATTGTTGAGTCCAATAGACAAACGCCGCTTTTTGATCGTCGGTTAATCCCTCAAGCAGTTGTTCCGAATCTACCGATTCCGACACCGGCTCTTCTAAAACAAAATCAGCCAACTCATCAATCGATTGATAGGTTTCACTTTCTAAAATAGACGCGTTAAATTCTTGGTTTTCGTCGTTATTGCTATTTTGCTCGGAACGTTCGAACACAGTTTTACCAGGCATAACATCGTTTAGCCAACTTGGCTTACGTGGATTTTCATGTTCCTTCCACACATGGCTCATGTACCCCGCCACTGAATTAAAATCTGGTTCCGGTAAATTAATAGGAATGTGAATTATTTTTCCCAAATAATCGCGGGCAATGGATTTAGCATCACCACTGGTGTGATAACCCTGTAATTCTCGGTAGTGGTGCGCCAGTGCTGCCAACGCAATACGCTGATCAATGGCGAGAATAACGGTAACGTTTTCAATATCTAAAATTAAACGCACCGCTTCGAGCGTTTTAACAATACCTTCAGGACTGCATCGATCTAGATCATCAACGACAAAAATCATGCGCTTGGGTTTTAATAAACCAAATAACGATTTCTTTAACCGCAAATCACACATTAATGCAATATCGCTGCGCATCTCCGAGACCAAACCAATGTGCTGCGCGTAACTCGGCATTTTTACGTAGGTCAGCAATTCTTTGGTATAGGGTTGAGAAAACAAGCGTTTAACTTGGCGAATCAGAAAATACACTAGGGTCACCGAGGAACCCAGTGCGGCTATATTCGCGGCAATAATCCCGTCAATAACACCTTCGAATTCTTTGTAATCGTTAAATTTAGCGTTGTAAATATCCGGCCAACTTTGAACAATAAACATAACCAGCACACACAACACTACCAATACCGCACCCAAACGGATGGATTTAATGGGATGGCTGTGAGTTACAAAATTAGCAGCCAGGTAATTTCGAGCGCACGCATTCCACAAAAACGTGCGTTCAAGCCTGTATTTTAAATAATCGAAGTACGCGTAAATTTCGTTTTTTAAACCAGTGCCCGTTTTACCGTCATTCTCTTTTTTACCATCACTCTCTTTTTTACCGTTACTTTCTTTTTTTATGGGCGGCTCGTAAGGAACACGAAATTCTGTTAGCGCATTAATAATTTCATGAGCCATTCCGGCTTGAATATTATCAGTATACTCATAAGCCCAAGCGTTAAATTCTCCCCAAATAAAATTGGATTCTTTGGTCACTAAACGCTCTTTGAGTAAATCCAGAATTCGAGTTTTCCCAGATCCCCAATAACCCAGCAACCCCACGGTTAAATGCCCAGAATTGGACTTGTGGGTAAATTTATTCACCAAGGCATTAACCAACGATTTCCGATTTAATGCATCGGAAATATCGGAATCAGACTCCGACGATGTCTCAGCACTGATGGTTTGTTTCACCGCCGATTTAATTTGCAACTGCGCAAGAGATTCATACACTTTTAGCAAATGCCGAAGTGCGACAACGATTTTTTCATCAATTGAGTCAGAAGCAATTGCCTGTACCAACGGGCGAAAAGAACCACTGTACAGCTCAACAAACGCATCCGGCGCTGCACCGTGCCACAATGGGCTTTTTAATAAATCGATCGCGCTGGAATTTTTAGCCGCGTCTAAATCTTGCTCGATATTAGCCACCAGCTCGTCACAATAGCCACTGCTCTTTGCAGCTTCAATAGAATAAGAATAGGTAAACGCAGGCGCACACACGTCGGCCTCTGCCGCATAAGCGCCCAAATAAGCAACCGCATGGGCGGCTTTGGCTGAAACCGAATCACCGGCATCATTCGCTGCCGCGTAAGAGCCTCTGGCGGCTTCAATGGCGGTGTCTACGTAATTGGAGCGGTCGCCTTCTAAACCGGTACAAATCTGTTTGGCAAGCGATAACGTTTGAAATAACCGCAATAAATTATAGGCACGGTTATCTATAATTTGGTGCTTATTATTGGTTTTTTCAGCCGATGCATTTTCGTTATTCGTTAACCAATAATTAAAATCACCGGTCACCGCAAGTGCCGGAAAAATTCGAGTAACAGCACGCAAAGCAATGGCACGCGGCAGGAATTTATCGCGACGATACAATTGCGAGGTTCTGTTACGAATCCGATCTTGAAAAGATTTTAAATCAAACCCCTTTTCACGTTCCGCGTGAGCGTTGGGATTGGATTTAGAAAAAGACCGAGTGACATTATCAATACTAATGCTCATAAGCAAAGCTCCCTGTGCTCACTGAGCTGAGTGAAAATTCCTGATAATATTTTTAAATTATTCAGAGGTTTCTATAAATAATTAGGAGCAATTGTAAAATAATAATTCAAAAAAATACAGCGCGTAAAAATCAACTCTGAAAGCCAATACTGAAAGCCAACAAGTAGCTTAAAAATACAATTCAAATGGTCAAGTTTTTACTTCGCTATTTTCAAATTTAACCGATTTAGCATTTACCACTTCAATTGCAGGCAGAACAAATGCGTTTACCAATGAAAAGAGCGCCGATAATTTACTGTGATTAGAATCGTAAGAAACCAACACGTCTGCCGCTGTACAAATGACCTCACGCGCATTTCTACACGTACCAATAAGGTTGTCATCGTTCAATGGCTTTAAGGATTCTGGCGTTTCTCCGATTGGCGTATCTTCGTCATCGGTTTTACCGCTGAATAAATAGTCTTTTAATTCGCTGGCCAAACGCAAATCTAACTGATTATTGATAAACTCCAATGCAATCAAAGTGACCAGATAACCAAACGCCAAGTGATATTTATCACTGACGATCTTATCGATTTTCTCACTCACCAGCTGCAGTAAATTGTAACTGTTGTGCAAGCGTTTAAGTTGGCGTGGATTGGTTAACTGGAACTGGTCCGTCCAATAAACAAAAGCAGCTTTTTGTTCTGGCGTTAAGCCTTTTAGGATGCTTTCAGGTTTGGGCTTAACCGCTTCTGGTAATGGCTCTTCTAAAATTAATTGTGCTACTTCTTCTACCGTGAGTTTTTTATTACTATCTTTTTCAGAACCAGTATCTTTTCCTGAATCCGAATCTTGCTGTTCCTCACTTGGCTGTTTTGGGCGTTCATCTGAATTATCACCCTGTTCCATTTTGGCTTTATCTTCTGGCAAGACTAGTTGGCGCCAATCCAATTCTTCCGAATCGCCTTCGTCATTTTGCCAAACGTAGCCCATATAACCTTTTACGGTTTCTATATCCGGCTCGGGAATATTAATGGGTAAATGAATAATTTTACCCAAGTAATCGCGAGCGATGGTTCTGGCATCACCACTGGTATGAAACTCTTGAATTTCTTGATAATGATACGCCAGCGCTGCCAGTGCAATGCGTTGATCGATGGCGAGAATCACCGTGACATTTTCGATATCTAAAATTAAGCGAACGGCTTCTAAGGTTTTCACGATGCCATCAGGGCTACAACGATCGAGATCGTCTACCACAAAAATTAAGCGTTTTTGTTTTCCCAGCCCTAAAAAGGTTCTCTGTAAGCGCAACTTACACATTAGGGCGATATCATCGCGCATTTCAGATACCAAACCAAGGTGTTTAGCGTAGCTCGGTAATTTAATATAGGTTAATAATTCTTTTGTATAGGGTTGCGAAAATAATTGTTTTACTTGTTTATAGAACCAAACCAATAAAAAAGGCACACTGCCCAATGCGGCAATGTTACCCAACCCTAACTTGGCAATGGATTTTGAGAATTCAGCGTAACTGCTGGCATTTATTTGAGAAATATCACCCCAATTTGCAAAAATAAATTCCGCAATAAAACTGCTGATCAACAATACCACACCAAACAATAACGACTTTACCGGGTAACGATGGGCCGCAAATTCAGCGGCTAACCACAATCGAGACGATGCCGACCAAACCAACCAACGCCACAAGCGATAACCTTTATATCGTAAATATTCAACAAAACGATAGGACGTTTTGTTTTCTTTAAAAGGAATTCGATATCGAGTTAATGCTTGAATAATTTCGTGGGCCATTCCCGCTTGTATATTTTCGGTATGTTCGTAAGCCCAAGCGTTAAACTCGCCCCAAATAAATTCAGTGTTTTTCTCTTCGTTAGCATTCTTTTTATTTTTATAAAACACTCTATCTTTTAATAAATTTAAAATCCGCGTTTTACCTGAACCCCAATGACCCAGCAAACCCACCGTTAAATGGCCTTTATTAGAATGGTGTTTCAGCTTTTCATAAAGCGCTTTAACTAAACCCTCTCTATTTAACGCATCCGATATTGCGGCTTCATTTTCAGCGGCGGTTTCGGGTGAAATAATTTGTGTCAGATTTTCGTCTACATCGCCCAGTTGTAGCAGTACTTCGTAATCGGCCAGCATTTTTAACAAGGCATCAGCAACAGATTTATCGGCTTGCTCATCAGCAAGGGCAATTACGGCGGGTTTAAATTTCGAGTTGTATACCGCAATAACATCGTCAGGAACACCTGAAGGCCAAATGGGTTGTTCTATTAGTTCTTCTAAGGAATGCGTGTTTGCGAAATTTATCTCCTGCTGGTTAACCTCAATGACTTTAATAAAGGCGACGTAGGAGGCGGTGGCGTCGGCGGCAGTGGCGGCGGAGACGTCGACGTCGGCGGCAGTGGGGGCAGTAGCGGCGGAGACGTCGGGGGCAGTGGGGGCAGTAGCGGCGGAGACGTCGGGGGCAGTAGCGGCGTAGACGGCGGAGGCGGCAGCGACGGCGGCGGCGAAGGCGGCGGCGTAGACGGAGACGGAGACGACGGCATCGGCGTAGACGGAGACGTAGGCGACGGCATCGGCGGCGGTGATGTAGTCGGCGGCTGCGGAGGCTGCGTTTCCGAATTCTCTTAGTCGTTTTAAATCGTTATCAGTTTGGGATAAACACGCTTTTGATGTTAACAATAACATCTCGTACAGCGATAGCGCGTAAAACGCTCTCAAATCTTCTTTAGTGTTCCAAAAATCAAAATGGCCTCTTTCAGCAATTAATGGAAATACACGCAAGGCTGATCGATAAGCTAGGGTGGCAGGCAGATATTTATCTTTTTTATACAGTTCTTTAAACTGGGGTTCTAATTCTTCTCGATATTTATCCCGATCAAACTTACCACCGCTATTCTTACCGGTACTATCATCAATTTCTTCCCGCCCACCATCCGCCATGGTTTCCTCGCTTTTCGGTTTAAAGTTTTTGCAATAAACAACGTGCATGCACTCATCAGCCAAAAGAATATTAATTCAAAATACTCGATAACTGAACGAGAAGAGGCAGTTTTGTAGAACAAAGAGAACGATTTTAAAAACACGCAGAGTGGATTTTTACAGTGTGGTAATTTTAATAACAAGCTGGACTTAATTTTATTTTTATACAGCTGGTTTCGGTTTTATTAAGAGCAGAACCATTGAAAACAGCTGACTCAACGTATTAATTCTTTCACAGCTTCGCCAAAACAGTTATCCACAGCGAACGAGCCAACCCTTAACAATACCTCAAAATTCTACAATATCCATAAAATTCAAACAGTTACGATATTTTAGACCTACCACAGAGTACTATTTTGGCATTCCAGCACCGCACTCACTTGCACCCTTACCAACCTTGAATTAGTCTCGGTGGCATATATAGGCTGAGTAACAGAGCGTGCTTTTGGACTTTTTAACCACACTGGATACCACACCCATTGTGCTATCGCTGAAACTGGCGGTTATCACAACGGTGCTACTGTTGATTATCGCCACGCCGCTTGCTTGGTGGCTAACGGGGTCGAGCCGCAGAACCAAGAGCATTGCTACGGCGGTGGCAACCTTACCTTTGGTGTTACCGCCATCGGTGTTGGGGTTTTATTTACTGCTGCTGTTGGGCACTGACGGTCCGCTGGGCCAACTCAGTCAATTTTTGGGTTTTACCAGCCTGGCGTTTACCTTTCAGGGCTTGGTGATTGCCTCCATTATTTATTCGTTTCCGTTTGCCCTACAGCCGATTCAAAACGCTTTTGAATCAATGGGCAGAAAACCCATTGAAGCCGCCGCCACGTTAGGCGCTTCACCATGGGATCGTTTTTTTACCGTCGCGCTGCCCATAGCCAGACCGGGAATATTAACCGCAGCGGTGTTGAGCTTTGCCCATACTATTGGTGAATTCGGTGTTATTTTAATGATTGGCGGCAATATTCCCGGCGAAACCAAAGTACTTTCCATTGCCATTTACGATCATGTGGAATCCATCGAATACGATCAAGCCCATGCACTGTCGTTATTAATGATTGTATTTTCATTTGTTGTTTTATTTTTACTGTACTTTTTAAACTCTAAATCTCCACTCGCTACCGCAAAAACACCCGCTCACCATGACTGAAATTACCGTGCATTATCAAGTCAATCGACCAGAGTTTCATCTGAATGTGAAATTCACGGCAAATGGCACGGGTGTTACCGCTTTATTCGGCCAATCGGGTTCCGGCAAAACCACTTTGTTACGCTGCATTGCCGGATTGGAACAAGCGGATGAAGGGATTTTTATTTTTAATGGAGAACCTTGGCAAAACACCGATATTAATTTACCAGCCCACAAACGTCCTATTGGTTATGTGTTTCAGGAAGCGAATTTATTTCCGCATTTATCGGTAGAAAAGAATTTGCAGTACGGGTTTAAACGCCGAAAAGCCAGCGAAAAATCCATCGGCTATGACGACGCTATTCATCTTGTGGGTATTAATTCATTATTAAAGCGCTTGCCGAGTCAGCTTTCTGGCGGCCAACGCCAACGAGTCGCTATTGCTCGCGCACTGCTTACTAACCCACAGTTATTATTAATGGATGAGCCGCTGGCAAGCTTAGATATTCAAAGTAAGGCCGAAATTCTGCCCTATTTAGAGCAGCTCAATCAGCAATTGGATATTCCCGTATTTTACGTCAGCCATTCGCCGGATGAAGTATTACGCATTGCCGATGATATTGTCCTGCTCAAAGACGGACACGTTGAAGCCACAGGCCACTTAAACGACGTACTCACCCGCACCGATTTACCCTTGGCAAAATTAGAGGAAGCGAGTGCTGCGGTTACGGGTGTTGTTTCTAAACACAATGAGGAATTTCATTTAACCTACGTCAAAATTCAAGGCGGCACAGTTGCAGTTTCAAAATTAAATTTACCTATTGGCCACAAAGCAAGAATTCGAATTAGCGCCAAAGACGTCAGCTTGGCATTGACGCCTGCGCAAAACACCAGCATCACCAATGCATTTCCGGTAAAAATTGCATCCATCACACCAACGGTTGATCCGGCAAAAGTACTGATTAAATTGGATATGGGCGGCGATTACTTTTTATCACAAATCACCAAATTGTCCGCCCATCAATTGGAATTGACTGTAGGGAAAATCGTGTATGCGCAGATTAAGAGCGTGGCGTTGATGAGATAATCCCGTTACTTAGAATTATTTTTTAATTACTAAAAGAAAGTGAAATGCAGAAATAACAATCTGACTAACCCAAAGATAACAAAGCGTAATCTAAGTATTAGTCAGAAATATTTGAAGTAATCCGCTTATTTTACGGATACCTCAAAGAAAGAACTTGAGTACCGCCAAGATAAATTTAGATTTCGTAGGTTTTACCACCAGTCGGAATTCCCTGACCACTTCGATACGAACCCTCTTCCACATCCGCCTCAGGGATATGATTAAACTCGGCATAATTTTTCTTAGCGTCACGAGTAAATTGACTGGACTCTTCGTGTGAAGGGTGTGGCTGAGATTGTTTACGATAGTAAGTAATCTTTTCAGTTTTAGGTGAATCCATTGACTGTGTCATGTAATTTGCCATGATATTTTTCCTTAACATCTGATCAATTAATAGTTAAAGTTAGCCATACTAGCGGCTTGATTAATACCATATTCTTCTTCGGTCATCGTTTGCACTCGACCACTGAAATAATTCTCAGAAAAATATTGGTAATACTGTTGGCGATTAATTGCCTGTTTGTTCTGAACGCTCTCTAACGCTCTAATAGGTACTACCTCACCTGCCGATGGATTCCAGTTACCGGCTTCAATACCGCCATTAATGATATTGGTAACTACACCCATTCGATTGGCAAACGTGGTATTTACTCTGCCTTTTTGCTGATCGTTTTCAGAAGGTTGCCACTTTTGCAAAATAACATCCGAACACGATGGCTTGTTGTTACTGGCCGTACACCAAAACCATAGCGCCGTAGCCCAACCCAAATACGGTACTTGCGCGACGGCTTTGGGGTTTTGATAAATGTCTTCGTCAGAATTAGGAATCGAGTCTCGCGCTTTTTCGTAATTAAAAGCGTAAGAAATTTGCAAAGCTCCCCGCCCATAATAAGATTGCTTACCATCAGGTGTCAGTCCATAACCTGTGCACCACACTTGATCTTCTGGGTTATGGGCACACAATTCTTCGACATACTCGCCACCTTCGTTAGCGAAATACAATCCCCTGGTGTAGGTGTTACTGTCACTGCCATCACCCGTGGTTTCATGAGCGGCATTTGCCAAAAAAGCGAGAATATTGGTTAAGGTCAGTTCCATGGTTGAGCCAATCAACTGAGACTCAAATACCTCTACCGCTTCGATTAACCCATCGTAGGTATAAAGCGCGCTACGGTTAGGAAACATGTTTTTAAAAACGTCTTGCGAAATAACGAACTCACCGTTGTCATCAAATACGGTCATAACTCCTCCACATAAATATTGTTCAGAGGTTTACCATTCTGGAGAGAATCAGATAGATAAATTGCTTTATCAGTATCTGAATTCTCCCAGAAATATATGTTATCTAACTTGAATAACTAACGAGTAAACTATAGCTCTTTCCAAGTATTTTTTGCGGTAAATTCGATTTCAAGATCGGTAACACCACGGTACTCTAGCTTGTACGCATTAGGAGTTACGGTGCCAATATCGAGAATTTCACCTTCGGTGTAATTTCCGAATACGATCCAATAGGCAGGTTTCGGTCGCATCATGACTTGCATATTCGGTTGTGAACCCACAACAAAGGTACCTTTTCCAGACATACCAATACCCAAGCTAACTTCACCGGATTTAATGCGTTGAGTTTGGTTTATGTACAATGTTCCTTCCTGCTCTCCTTGAGCTTGATCATCAAAGGTGTAGGCATTGGAGTTGTAATCAAATTCAACTTTGTTTTGGGTTTTTAAGTTTGCATCCCAAGATTGGCTTGCAAACACTTTTGTTCCTGGCTCAAGGTTTTTTGTTCTCGACCAGATAAAGTTGTAATCTAACGTCCAATCGAATAAAAGCTTAGTTGTTGGGTGCGCTTCTTTCGCCAGCCACGCTAGCGTAGCGATTTCAATTTCATTAACATCCGGAGATTCCTGAAATATACAGAAGCTACCTGTTTGCGATGAATTGTTATGTACCTTCAGAGTGTATTGAGTACTCATAAAATAATCCTTGGTAAATGTTATTTAATCGGCTTTGAAAACCGTATAAAAACGATATCAAGCCGTAGCGTTAGTGACGTTTGATTTCTTCATTAAAAGGTTTGATTTTTTCACAACTGAAAAAATCAATTTAAAAGAAGCTATTCTGCATTAATTACAGCCACGCAGAGACGAGGGTTGACACCCAAATCGTTTTTTAAATAAGGTGGAAAAATAATTGAAGTTAGAAAACCCAACATCCAGGGCTATCAAATGAATCGGCTTACGGGTTGTTTTAATCAACTCTATTGATTTCAACAATCTCTGTTCGCGTAACCAAGCCATCGGACCGCAACCAACCATCGCGTTAAAAATTGCATTCAATTTATTTCTATTGCAGCCAACGCTCACACACAAATCGTTCAATGCAATATCACAATCCATATTGTCTATAAGAAACCTGCATGAAGTCGCAAATAATCGTTCTTTCGGGGAAAAATCATTTTGCTTACTCTGTGTTTTAGGGCTATTCATACGATCACAAACACGAGTTACTTTCATATATAACTCAGTATCTAACAAGGGCACAGAAAGATAATCATCCGCACCTAATGCAAATACTTTTTCCCTGTTGACATAGGTCGGCTCCATCAACATAAAAATATATATTGAACCAGATATGCGATCTTTAAGATTTTTAATCAGTTGCTTTATATCAATGTTACTGGCGGGATACTCAATCAATACGACGTTAATTTTGTCAGGTATAAATGAGTAGACCTCCTTTTCCAACTCAATTATTTTTATATCAGATAAAACTTTTCTAACTACCTTAACCTGGGTTTATTACTATGTAAAAAGCAGACTGAACTCATAGATTATCTCCGTGTTATACAATTTTAGCTTTGTCATAATTCAACCAAAAACTTCAATCGTTATTCAGTGTAAGCTCGGAGAAAAAACTAGTGTATTACACGATATTACGCACAAAAAATATTGATATACAGATACACAAATTAACAGAACAATTTAAAACATTTAAAAAATCATTTAGACCAATAACAATCAGACAAGCAAAATAAAAAAAAAATAAATTATAAGAATTGTCACTTCTATTATAGGAAACAACAACCCACCCTATTTTTTCCGCCTAAATCGGTAAGCGAATAAATTAATTTTACATTCAGGCATACATTTCAAACAGAATGACAATGCCGCAATTACATAGACAGTATTCAGATTATTTTAAAAGCCACCATTGAAGAAAAATATCCTAATGGACTTTTACAAGGTTTAAGCTTTTAAGAACGGCGGTATTTTTTAGGCCAATTTTTACTCACACGAGCAACCCAGAATTTATTAGCCGTGTAAGCGAAGGTAAGAAAATTGGAGAAATAACTCGGATTAATTTTGAGCTATTTAAGAACCGAAGAAAAAGTGATCAAAAAATTCAGCAGATATGAAAATTCACTAACGGAAAATTACGCCCAATAAAAAGCAGGCGCCATCAATCCCATCAAATTATAAAGTCCGTGAATAATAATGGCGGGTAGTACTCTTCCCCTTATCTCAAAACACATTCCAAAAATAATTGATGGGAAAAATACCGCCAAGGCTCCTACGGATGAAAAATACCAGGCGTGGGCTGCGGCAAAAATAGCGCTTACGATAATATTGGCAGGAGTAAGTTGAATACCGGTTGTGAATAAGTTGCAAGAAAGGATTGGTGCTGCAAGAGATTTTATTTTCAAGGTTTCTTTGAGTAAGAAAGCACGAAAAATAATCTCTTCGCACACAGGGTAAAAAATACAGGCGAGTAAAAGGGTTCGCACAGAATCAATGCGAGAAGGGTTTGGCCACTGCTGATTGATCAAACACCAAAGCGCCAATACAAAAAGGGCAACCCATACGGCTGCCCTTAATGTTTTTATTTCTTTAGCAGAAATACGTAAAAGATCTTTTGTCATTAACGCAGTAGGTTAGCAAGCTTTCTGCGGTTAATGAAGATCAATGCTAATGCTGCAAGTAATGGCAAGGTTGGGTCAATTGGTGCGTTCGGGCCACCGAAAGAACAACCAAAGGTATTGTCATCGTCATCATCTACGTTGATTTCAATGACTTCTTCAACGGTTACCGATACTTGATCCGTGCTAGAAGCACCTTCGGCGTCGGTTACGGTAACTTCGAACACCAATGTCATTTCAGTGCCGTCAACTAACGGTGCACCAAAACTTGGGGTCGCGGTATCTGCATCAACTAGGTTCACCGAGTCGCCACTGATTTGCGTCCAAGCAAAGGTTAATTCTCCGCCTTCAGGATCTGTTGAAGCAGAAGCATCTAGATCTACCGTTACCCCTTCACCAATGGTGATGTCTGCACCAGCGTTAGCAACAGGTGCTTGGTTAACAACATCGTTAACCGTAACGGCCACCATGGCCGAATCCGTTGCACCGTCTTCGTCTGTCACCATAACCTGGAACACAAGGTCAGTAGCAACATCAACTTCAGGCGCGACAAAGCTTGCGTTCGCCGTATCTGCATTGGTTAGGGTTACCATAGCACCGCTGACTTGAGTCCAAGCAAACGTGCTGATTGCGGCGTCATCGGTTGATGCACTGGCGTCTAGGTTTACGGTATCGCCTTCATTAACAGTTTGTGCATTTCCGGCGTTGGCTACAGGCGCTTGGTTTGGTGCTTCTAGGTTTAAACCAACAATCACAGGATCGTGATCGGAATAACGCGTTGCCGTGCTATCGTCGAAGTAAGAAAGATCTTTACCGAAGTCGGCGTTGTAATCTAATGCGTCGGCTTCGTCGGCGTTGATGTTCCAAACGGTTACGTCGTTAAGTTTTTCATTTAATTCATCGCTTAACAGGATGTAATCCAAAGTACCGGTTTGACCCGCAAATACAAACGAATTGGCGTCTGGACCTTCAACGTTAACAAAACCTTGGCCTAACAAGAATTGAACGGGTTCTTCTTGAGCGTAAGCGTTTAAATCACCCATGATGATCACGTCAGAATCGTCAACACCCGTTGGGTTGGTTGCCAACCAAGTTACGATGGCTTGTGAAGCTTCTAAACGACGCTGATTCCAGAACGCGGCACCGTCATTTTGATCAAAGTTGAGACTGGTGGTATCACTGATTCCAGACTGGCCTTTTGATTTGTAGTGATTAACCACAACGGTAAACTGATCACCGCTTGCAACTTCTTCAAACGTTGCCGCCAGTGGAACACGGTTAGTCGCTGGGCCTTCGAAAATTGGATCGGCGCTAAAATCACGGCCGGTAAATCCATCGAGAGTTGCAGCAATAGTGTCATCTAGCATGGCAACGTTACTGCCATCGGCAAGATCAACAATTGCTGGCTTATAAATCATAGCGACGGCGATGGCATCACCACCAACAAACTGCACGCCCGGATTCACAAAAGTGTAAGTCTCAGAACCGATGGCTGTGTTAACCGCATCAACCAATACTTCTACTGCTGTATCAATTTCTGCATCGGTATCGAATTCGTTTTCGATTTCGATTAAACCAACAATGTCAGCATCGATAGCAACAACCGCATTAACCAATTTTGCCAACTGACGATTAAATTCTAAGTCGGCTGGATCAGTACCAAAACGTGTTAGGTCATCTGCACCGCGAGGCGAGAAACCGTTGGCCGTTTGTGCATTGCCATCATCAATGGTGGAGAAGAAATTTAATACATTCATTGAAGCAACTTTAACGCTGCCGCCAACGTCTTCTGGTGTTGCCGGACGTGGGTTTAATGAATCAGTATTGGCTGTTGAAGTGAAAGTATTTAAACCGTCAGCGTGAGAACGCACACGCCAAGTTGCGCCCGAGGCCGCGTTACCGGCAAATTTATAATCCAACACACCAGTTAAACCTGTGATGGTATCGCCCATGCGCGGCGCTGATGCTTCGTTGTAGGTAAAACCAAATAAACCAGACACGTTTTCGTTTTGGTTATTTAAGCCATCATCAACAACGATTTGACGAGCACCGATGCTGCGAAGGTGAGCATCAAAGCCGTCAACATCAGGAGTGTTGTCTTGAGTAAATTGACGTGGACGTTCACCCGCGGTTACGCGAATTTCATTAAAGCGATCTAGCTGGAATTGTTCGTTGATGGTTAAGGTTTCTGGGAAATTAACCAACATGCCTTCGAAGGCTTCTAAATCGGGCTGGAATGCACCATTACCATTTAATGTTACCGCAGTATTGCCCAATAAAGTGACATCAACCGCTAACGGAGAAACAATCGATAAAGGATCAGCAACGCACGGCGCAATAATAGTGACGGCGGTTACGGTATCGATTTGAGTTTCACCGAAGAACTGATCAACGGTACCGGAAACTCGAACCACATCCCCCAGATTTACATCAACGCCAAAAGAATCGTCAAAAACGTAAATACCTTCAGAAGAGGTTGCGTCGCCATCTTGGTCAGCGGTTTCTTCCATCACGTAGAAGCCACGTAGGTTGCGGCTGTCATCGGCATCGCCATCTTGGAAGTCACCAACTACGATACCTTCGATAGTCACCAACTCGCCAATCATTGGACTGACATCGGTTTCGCCGAAATTATTTGTACCGTAAGTGCTTGGATTACCTTGAACAGCAGAAATTAATGCCAAAGGAGGCTCAGGTGCAGGCATTGGGTCTGGCGGAGTGACTACCGCAGTTCCAGCTAGAGGTACCGGTGTAGAAGCAGATGCGTTAGTAGTTTCGTTATCTAAAACGTTAGTTCCGCTAAAACTCCACTCTGCCTGAGTAAACGTAATATTTGGCGCAGTGATACTTGGATCACGTGCCGCCCAACCATCTAGGTATTCCCAAAAGGTACCGGTTCCATCAACACCAACTTCACCAAATACGTCTGAAGCCGCGCCGTTGAAATATAAAATAAAAGCATCATCACCATTTACGTTAACAACGTTATCAGCGAAATCAGCATCGAATCCAAAAAAAGCATTAAAGTTAGCAACGCCGCCATTGGAGGTTGAGGTGATATAAAGATAATCACCCGCGGATACTGACATCACTGGGAAAGTAAATTCTGGCGCGCCACCTGATGCATTGCCGTTAGACGCACTTTCGATCCCATATTGACTTAAATCCGCAATATCTTCCAAAGCCAATAGCTCAACAGCTTTAGGAGTACCACCTGACAATGGGCCATCAACCACAGCCGTTATCAATAAATCTTGCGCAAACACCGACGGTGTTAACGCCCCCAAGAGTGCTCCGGCGAGCAGTTTTTTGTTCATTTTCATACTCAACAACCACTTATTATTAAAAGAACGATTCCTAGCAAAATTTAACCGGTTAACTTGCAAATCCTAAGCCGAAACAAACTAAAAGTTATAACCACTTAGTAATGAAGTATTAATTTTTAGACGATTCTGCCATTCCATTAATACATTTAAATTACTAAATAACATCACAGAGCTGTAAAGTAATGCTAAAAAAGCATAATTTATAACCACTATTCGAATATGGATAAAATTTTAATAAACAAAAAACATAAAGCTAGGGCCGCATTAGTAGTCCTACTTGTAGGTTATTAAATAGTTTTCTTAGATTAATTTATAATAAACGGAAGAAATTCAATAACCATTAATAACATCTTTTAACGGTTATCTTTCAGTTTTGAGAATATTTTGTGATGTCTAAAACAACAAATTCATCTGTAAGTATGAAAAAAAGAAAAAAAACAGAAAAAAAACCAGAATTAAGTATGAATTTCAGAAAAATTTAACGTTGTATTTCGCTCAATTTAATCGCCTTGATTGCGCCATTAATTTTCCGCTACTCTTCCCCACGCGTACAAAAAATTAATCTAAGTACACATCTTCTCAACGGATTAGGAAGCTCTAACCCATTTAACAAGAATTAATTCGCAGTAAAAATTTTGAAACATTTGCGTTATTTATTTACGTCATTTGTTAATAATTATTTTTATTACAAAAAATTCGACGTTAATTAGAACTGCCTACAAAACAAATAAAAACCTAGAAGTTCATAGGAGCAAGACATGCCTTACATTGATATTAAAGTTTTTAAAGACGAATTAACTTCTGAGCAAGCATCAGAATTAATCAGCAAAGTAACTGACGCAGTGGCAGAAGTTACCAGTGAAAAACTACGTGATGTTACTTGGATTACTATTGATGAAGTTAAAGACGGCCACTGGGGCGTAGGCGGCAACGCACTGGCGTTAAGTGACGTTAAAAAAATAATGGAAAGTTAAATTTCTGTTGCTTTGATTAACGCACACCTGCGTTAATCAAAGTATATCCTAGCGGGTAGAAACCCTCTATTCAGGAAGTTTAGTTTCTGAAATAACAATGCCGTTGTTATCACAATAAATCCAATCACCGGGATTAATGGTGTGGCCAGCAAAGGTAACCGCAACGTTTAAATCACCAATGCCGCGTTTATCCGTTTTTAACGGAATAGTATTCAATGCTTTAACACCCAGCTTCAGCGCAGCAATTTCATCGCAATCTCGGATACAACCAAAGATCACAAAACCTGCCCAGCCATTGGCAACGGCTTTCTCAGCAATCATATCGCCGAGCAAGGCTCTGCGAAGTGAACCGCCGCCATCAACCACCAATACCTTGCCTTCACCCGGCTGATTAGCTTGCTCTTTGACGAGTGAATTATCTTCATGGCACTTAACCGTAACCACTTCACCAAAAAACTGTTTATTTCCACCGTAATTATTGAAGATGGAATCTAGGACTCTCAAACTGCTTTCGTGATCGTCACATATATCAGGGGTTGAAACTTTTTCCATAGATGACTCCTTTTCTTCGTTTGTTTTCCCTTACTATACAAGGTTCCCGCCAACAGTTTTAGTATTAGGATTCTCTTGTGGGAACCTGTGATTGTATTTTCGGACAAACCCACAACGGTTACTTTTTGGCCGTCGATATTTGTCCAAGGCAAAAGCAAACAAATGTACAAAAGGTATGATAGCCTAGAGCGTACTATCATTAATGTAATACGCTCTAATCAAACGCCCTCGAACACCCGGTTGTTGTAACCAGGGTTTAGCCCATTCCTCATGGGTGACAGACATCGGTGGCGGAATCCGTTAGACAACAAATCCAATTCTCTGATTAAACGACGATTTCAGGTGTCTTTTAGCTTTCTATTTTGAGAAAGCGAACAGCAGCCTACATTGACGCTTTTCAGCTAAGTAGTATCTAGATGAACGCACAACAAACAGTACAAAAAGCCCCGATATTACTGCTTGCATTAACGGTGGCTTTAACGCCCTTTTCAATCGATGCCTATCTTCCAGCATTACCCACCATCGCTGAAGAATTTAATACCAGCATCCACTACATTGAATTGTCTATCAGCTTTTTCTTGGTCGGTTACGCCATTGGCCAGCTGTGCGGCGGACCCATTTCCGATTCTATTGGTCGACGAAAATCGATTTTTATCGGGCTCACGTTATTTTGCGTTGGAACCGTGGCGGTTATTTTATCGAACTCGCCCGAAACCCTTTGGATTTCAAGATTCATTCAAGCCATTGGTGGCGGACTCACTGGCGTTAATCCTCCAGCAATCATTCGCGATGTTAGCAGCGGCCGAGAAGCGGCCAGAAATTTAAGCAGAGTGGTCATAATTATGATGATCGCACCGCTGATCGCGCCAATTATTGGCACGAGTATTTTAGCGGTATCCAATTGGCACGCTATTTTTGTTTTTCTGTTGGTTTACGCGCTGGGAATATTCATCACGGTAACACTAAAACTGCCCGAAACCCGAAGATTGCCAAGCCAGACAACGCCAATAAAAAAAGAAAACGCGTTACAAAAATATCTCTACGTGGCTAAAAATCGCTATGCGATGGGGTATGTGTTTGCCAATTGCTGCTCTTACGCCGGATTGTTTGCCTACGTCACCACAGCATCGTTTATTTTTATTGAATACTTTGGCTTCACCAAAGAAGTGTTCCCCATTTTCTTTGCCATTAACGTTGCAACTTTGGCCGCTTTTAACCGAGTGAACGTTCACCTGTTGAGTTATTACAACCCACACCAACTCCTAACAGCGGGGCAAGTTGCTTTATTTTCGGTATCGGTGGTTATCTTTCTCTATTGTTATTTAACGCCAAGCCCTTCGCAGTGGGTGTTCATCCCATTGCTCGTGGCCTATTGCGCGGCGTTGGGTTTGATTTCATCAAACGCCACAGTTTCGACCATTGAATACTTTCCCAATCACGCAGCGACAGCCACTGCATTTATTGGAGCGAATTCATTTTTGTGGGGAGCGGGTTCTGGATTTGTCTACGCGTATTTTGCCGATGGCTCGTTAACACCTATCGCGGCGGTGTTTTTAGGCGCATCGGCACTGGGAATTTGTTTGAGGAATATCTTGCAGATTAAAGGAACACCGAGCATTCAGTGAAAATAAAAGCCGCATAAAGCGGCTTTTATTTTAAGCGACTCGTATAACTTCTTTTCGGCGAGTTTGCTGTAGCATTAAACAACTAAGTATTAGCGCTGCAACAATCACTGCCCAGTCACCATTCAACTCAGGAACAGCGGTTACCGTTCCAGAAGTAGAAAAGTCTTTTACAGAGCCTTCACGATCATCGCCTACTTGCAATGCGCGAATAGCTGCTAATGTAAAAGTACTTTCGGTGAGAGGTTCACCAAATGAAGGTAAACCAAAAGAAAAACTGCTAACGAAATCCTGACCTAAACGACCGATAGAGAAAGTATATTCAGGCGATATTCCGGTACCGTTAAAATTACACGCACCATTACATCGACCTACACCAACGCCATCAGTATAACTTTCGATAAGATCAAGGTTTAAACCACTTGTGCCGTAATTTACACTGGAATCAAAACCAAAACCGATCACATCACCCAAAAGGGATTGGTCACCGATGTCGATATTGAAAGTATAAAATCCGTCGTTAGTGGTATCGTCAACAGTAACTTGCCAATCAATTTCATCACTGGTGTTATAAACCCAATTTCCGAAACTGACTGAAGTCGCTTGCGTTTGTGCCGAAGCAAAAACCATCATTAAAGCAACAATTACCAGACGTAACATTGTCGTGCCTCCCGCACTTGATTGAAGTATCCACTGATATAATCCAAAAAAATCAGCTGCACAAATCTAACACAAAGTGAGAACTAGCTCACCAAAACCGTCAAATCTATCAGTTGTTTTTACACGATTTTATAGATTTACAAATTTTGAATAATCAATTTTTTAAATACATAAGCCGCAAACCAGCCTCCAATTCAGACAGGGCTTAATTAGATAAATCAAGTTTTCAAGAAGCGGTGAATTGATGTGCAAGCTTTTAACGAAAGGAGGGGTAATAGAGTGGATTTTTCAACCGAATAAACACCAAAATCCAAAATTTCACTTTCCCTAAATATAAGGTTTTATATTTAGGGATTTTGGCAGACCGATCCAAGTTATCGAGGCAGTTTTATACTCTATTCAAAAACGCAAAACTGTATACAATTTTTATCAGTATTATTTAGCTGTATTTAAACCAGTGCTCTAACGATTGCTCTTGCCAATTAACCAACAAAGACAAACCTTCGTCGACCACTTTTAAATAGACATCAATAATCTCTGTGGCTAATTCAAACAGTTGTCGGCTGTTCATGGTAATGACTTTTGATTCAAGGATTTCGCGTTCAACGGTTGTCATTAAAAACAGTAATTTGAATTCATACGCTTTAATCAACGGCAACGACTGAATGTTGTTATCAGTGACTTCTAATAAGCGATCCGCCTGATTGCGAACTTTTTCATGTTGCACACGGGTGCCTTGGATAAAGTAACGTAATTTGCTCGATTCCAACTCATCCTGGCTGCCGCGGCTCGATGCCAAGGTTGATAAACCGCGAATCTTTGCGACTAATTCCACCAGCGCTGGCAATTGGTTGCAAACAAACACCAACAGGCCCACCTGACTGAACATTTGTTTGCGAGGTTCTAGCTGTGAAACGATTCCATCGTCTTGATTGGCATCGGCAAATTGGACGGCAACAGGTCGCTCTAGGTAGCGAGCCAAAATCATCATGAGCTGAAGTAACTGCTCGATAAAATGGGAGTGGTACTCGAAATTTTCCATCACCGAGTCACCCTGCCAATCTCGCTCGATGGTCGACCAAGCGGCACTTAATTTTTCCAATTGTGCGGGCGCGAGTAAGTTGTTTGATTGTCCTGCGAACGCTTGCAGTACTTGCATCCGACGGGTGACTTGTTTTTGTAAAGTTGAGAATTCTTCCTCGAACTCTTCATAACCGGCAATCAGTGACATCCCTAAACCACGATGACGTTGGATCGCACGGCACAAGTGGCTAATTTGTTTGATTAAACTGAGCGCCATTAACCTCTCGTTGTAGTTCTGACAAGCTACAACCAAATTCCCACTGCTCATTTTCTGTTCTGCTGTTGTTTGATTTTTCAAAATAATGTCTGATCGCTTGTTAATCTGGGGCTGAATTTTTCATCGATTCAATGGCCACCTTACCGATACAGGTAATTACCCAATAAATAATGCCAGAATTTAGCAAGTGGTGTACCAGCCACTTTAGGGCCTAGGTTCCACGCTTTGCCGAATTGAAAGCACCAAAATAGGACATTTGTACTTTTTGTAATCACCAATACCGAACACAAATTCAAATATATATTGATTTATTCGATTAAAAAGGTAGTGTAAGAACCAAATACGAGCCAATTTAGGTCACACTTACTCGCGGTAATCCCATAGCAGTTCCATTAGCAATTGTATAACCAAATGGAACTAGTATTTTCTACAGCTATAACAAGCATTCAAAAGACACCCCTTCTTATGTTATAAATGTCTTAGTAAAGGAGTTTGTTATCTATTAATGGACGAATGTAAAAACAGCTGTACTCAAATCAACTTTACGCAACTACTGATTGACACTTTTTACCGCGACTAAGATCATACTTAACAGATCGTATACGTGACCTAAATCACGCTTTTGGGTGCTGATGTAAATAATGTATTTAACATGATTTGCACACATATCGCCCAATGTGTTGTTTTTTGAATCACAATTTTTGTGCACTTCAAAGATAACTTAGCCACGGTTTGCGTTATGTTGAGGGGTTTATTTTGTTGCGTTGTAATTTTTGTCTGGTCAAAAAGTGTTTGCTGTCGGTATAAATCAACGCAAAGGGAAACGCTATGAAATTTTTGCTTAAATCTTTCGTTTTAGCTTTAGCATTAGGCGCAACATCTTCTGCTTTCGCGGACTCAAACCCAATCAGTTCTTTACTTTCTGATTTTACTGTTGTCTCTCCTCAACCTCAAAGCGCATCTGGCTCTGATCTTTTCTGTAGTCTTTTTCCTGCTCGGTGTGAAGGAAAGAAGAGATACCCAAACAAAGATCCAAAACCAGTACCTGAGTTAAATGCAGCAGCGGCACCAATCTCTGCAGCTATCGCTCTTAGTGCACTTGCTCTAGGTGCGGAACGCCGTCGTCGTAAGCTTAAAATTCAGCGTAACGGCTAATTTTAGGTTTTCGAAGTCAAAAAATGTGAAGCTTCGGCTTCGCATTTTTGTAGTCCTTATTAAGGATATTAGTTTTATCGCGAACGCAATTTCCTATTGCAATCGTCGTGTTAGATTTTAGTTGTTCATTCAAAAGTACCTGCATTTGCGTACATATGTTTATTAGTAAATCCGCATCTGCTAAGCGATTTTTATTTATTTAATGAATAAATGTAAAAAGAGTTGTACTTAAACCATCTTTACGTGACAGACAATTGACACTTTTTTCTGTGATTGAGATCATACTCAACAGATCGCAAGCGTGATCTTAATCACGTTTTGAACAACTGTGTTGCTTTTTTGATATATCAAAAGCTGCATGTAGATTGATCAAAATGTTCATTTTGAGATTACAATTTTTGTGTATTGCAACGGAAATCTAACCACGGTTCCACGCTCTGGTGGGAAGGTCACTTTTTGTTGCCTACAAATGCGGTCTCATCAAAAGGTGTCTGTGGTCGGTAAATATCAACGCAAAGGGAAACGCTATGAAATTCTTGCTTAAATCTCTCATTTTAGCTTTAGCATTAGGCGCTACTTCTTCTGCTTTCGCGAACTCTAATCCAGTAAGTTCTGTTCTAACCGATTTATCGGACTTTACTGTTGTATCTCCTGAACCTCAAAGCTTCTTCTTCGATTTTTTCTGGAAGCCTAAAAAAGGTAAGGGCAAAGGCAAAGGTAAGGGTAGAAAATGTTATTTCTTCTACTTCTGTAAAAAGCCTGGTCCTAAGGACGATCCAAAAGCGGTACCAGAGTTGAATGCAGCAGCTGCACCTATTTCAGCGGCTATCGCTCTTAGCGCATTAGCGTTAGGTGCTGAGCGTCGTCGTCGTAAGTTGCAGGTTGAGCGTACTAACGCTTAATTTTCTGGCTCGATCGAGAAAAAAGCGAAGCTCTAGCTTCGCTTTTTTTATGCCTGACTGTTTTCCTGGTCTAACAACCTAGAGCCCCAGCGATACTATGGCCTAAGGAATCTGAGTTTTTACGTAAAAGCATTTGAATCACAATCATTTGATCCGTATGGTTCTAGCCCTCATGGATTGAACTCAGTAATTTCAAAGTAATTTGGCGCCTTCACATGACTCTTCGCATAGCAGCTATTGCCTTACTCCTGGTCGAAGTTTTAATTATTAGTGTAAGTTTTGATGCTCAACCGCTGAAAAACTTGGTCGACTCACAAGCCGCATTCCTCTTTTCTAATTTATCCCTAGTTATTGTTTGGTTAAGTGCTTACTTTGGTGCTTATTTGGTTGTCTTACTGACTCAACAAACAGAGCCTGTAGCACAACCTGTGAGCTACGCTCCTGTAACCACAAAATCAGCGGGAGCATTCTTCGCCTTTAATCTTGCCGCGTTTGCCTTTTTCTTTTGGGCAACCAGCTTTTTATTCGCCGAACGTACCGTCATCGACTCTGAATTTTGGTTGGTGTTTTTAACTTGGTGTGTGTTGGGCGCACTGGTATTTGTGTCTATTTTGGCGGTTGTTTATCACTGGAATTCTTGGCTGAGCAGACTGACACAACACAAGTCGACAATTGCCTTGTGCGTATTGTTGGCAACCGTGGTATCAAGTACATCGCTGTTGGCGAAAAACCTGTGGCCGTCATTCATTCAACCCACGTTTGCGCTTTCAGAAGTGATTTTGTTTTCGGTATTTGGCGAAGTTTATACCGATCCAGAAGCGCTAAATTTGGGATTGGAATACTTCATCGTCAACATCTCATCTGAGTGCTCTGGCATTGAAGGAATGGGCCTTGGTTTTTGCTTTACCATGCTCTATTTGTACTTGTACCGATCCCAACTGAAATTCCCAATCGCACTCATTTTGCTGCCAATCGCGGTGGCATTAAGCTGGCTCTTTAACGTTATTCGTATCTGCCTGCTTATTTTTATCGGCGAGTACATTTCCAGTGACTTCGCGATCGGTGGTTTTCACAGCCAAGCGGGTTGGTTTACCTTTATCGCGTTGGCCTTGATCATCATTTACCTGTTCGACAAAATCCCGTTCATTAAGAAGCGACAAGAAGAATCGGCACAACAAACCGAGCAAGCCCTTGCACCGGATTACGTTGCAACAGCGATTATTTCCACATTTATTGTCTTTCTGTTGTGTTCTCTAATCTCAGGTTTTGACGAAAGCACGGTCAACTGGCTGTACCCAGTAAAAGCCCTGGGCTCGATGGCGGCAATTCTCTATTTTTGGAAACGCTTCGAACTCACAGCGCCGAGCCGCTGGTTAGAATCGGTGGCATTGGGATTGGTGGTTACGTTGGTATGGGTGCTGCTCATCCCAGAAGATACGGAATACAACCAAACTTTTGCAACCGCCCTGGGTGAAGAATCAACGACGATGATGTTGGTGTGGTTAGCGATTCGCTTCTTGGGCTCAATCGCAGTAGCACCTATTGTTGAAGAATTAATGTTCCGCGGCTATTTGCTCAGTCGCGTCGCGGCCCATGAAATACATGAGCGCTCGCCGCAAATCAATTTGTTCGCGATTGTCATCTCTTCTCTCGCCTTTGGTGCCATTCACAATCAATGGATCGCAGGCACCGCAGCTGGTGTGCTCTACGCAGTCGTTAGATTACGCGGCAATCTAAGCTCGGCCATTCTGGCGCACAGTGTAACCAACGCGAGCTTATGTGTTTACGCGTTAACCCACGGCCAATGGTCCTACCTGTAAACAGCACTCAATATTTGTTGCTGACTTAGACCTAATCTGGTCTTGGTCAGCCAAATCGGCTCTGTTCATCTCTACATTAAAAAGCCTTGTTTACGCGAGAGTGTTCGTGTGAACAGGGCTTTCGTTAAATGCACTGCAAGTTAACATCGCATTCTCTAAAGCAGTTACCTATAATTGCCAGCTTTCATTTGAACACAACGATTTCATCCAATTAGGTGCAGTTACTGCGATGACAGACCAATACAACCCCGCCGATGTTGAAGCGAAGGCTCAACAATTCTGGGAAGCCGAGCAAACGTTTAAAGTTACCGAAGACACAAGCAAAGAAAAATACTACTGTCTGGCCATGTTCCCCTACCCCAGCGGCAAGCTGCATATGGGACACGTGCGTAATTACACCATCACCGACGTTATTGCACGCTACCAAAGAATGCTGGGTAAAAACGTTCTCCACCCAATGGGTTGGGACGCCTTTGGTCTGCCAGCGGAAAACGCCGCCATTCAAAACAAAACCGCGCCAGCGAAGTGGACCTACAGCAATATCGATTACATGAAATCCCAGCTCAAAAGCTTGGGCTTTGGTTTCGATTGGTCGCGCGAACTGGCCACGTGTCAAAACGAGTACTACCGTTGGGAGCAATGGTTTTTCACTCGCTTGTACGAGAAAGGCTTGGTCTACAAAAAAATGGCCACCGTTAACTGGGATCCAGTCGACCAAACCGTGCTTGCCAACGAGCAAGTGGTCGATGGTCGTGGCTGGCGTTCTGGCGCGTTAATCGAGCGCAAAGAAATTCCTCAGTGGTTTATTAAAATCACCGACTACGCCGAAGAATTGTTAACCAGTCTCGATAAGCTCCCTAATTGGCCTGAGCAAGTTAAAACCATGCAACGCAATTGGATTGGCAAATCCAAAGGTGTTGAATTGTGGTTTGATTTACCCGAAACCATTGCCGAATTGGATTCGTTCAGTGTTTACACCACACGCCCAGATACCTTAATGGGTGTGACTTACGTCAGCCTTGCCGCTGAGCACCCAATTTCTTTGGAGCTTGCCAAATCCAATCCTGAATTGGCCGCGTTTATCCAAGACTGCAAAAAGCAAAGTGTCGCCGAAGCCGATATGGCTTCTATGGATAAAAAAGGGTTGTATTCCGGTATCGACGCAAAACACCCAATCACGGGTGAATCGATTCCAGTGTGGATTGCCAATTACGTGTTGATGGATTACGGCTCCGGCGCGGTGATGGCAGTTCCCGCCCACGACGAACGCGACTACGAATTCGCTAAAAAGTACGACTTGCCATTAAAACAAGTGATTAAAGGCGGTAAAGACGACGACCTAAGCCAAGCCGCAATCACCGAAAAAGGCGAGTTAATGAACTCCGGTGAAGGCTTTGAACACTGGGATGGCTTGAACTTTAAAAAAGCCTTCTCGGCCATTGCCCAACACTTAAAGTCGATTAATAAAGGCGAAGTGCAAACCAACTACCGTTTGCGCGATTGGGGCGTTTCTCGTCAGCGTTACTGGGGCACCCCCATTCCAATGTTGAATTTGGCCGACGGCACCGAAATTCCGGTTCCTGCAGACCGCTTACCGGTATTGTTGCCAGAAGACGTTGAAATGGACGGCGTAAGCTCGCCGATTAAATCCGATCCCGACTGGCGCAAAGCCGGTGAAATCAACGGCGTAGTCGCCGAGCACGAAACCGATACCTTCGATACCTTTATGGAATCGAGCTGGTATTACGCGCGCTTCACCTGCCCGAATTTCCAAGACGGTATGCTAGATAAAACCGCAGCCGATTACTGGTTGCCAGTAGATCAATACGTCGGCGGTATCGAGCACGCAATTTTGCACTTGTTGTACGCGCGCTTCTTCCACAAATTAATGCGTGATGAAGACTTAATCAGCTCTGACGAACCCTTCGAACGCTTACTTTGCCAAGGCATGGTACTGGCGGAATCTTTCTTCAAAGAAAACGAAGATGGTTCAAAAACCTGGTTTAACCCAGCGGAAGTTTCGTTAGAAAAAGACAACAAAGGCAAAATTCTTTCGGCGAGCCATCCCGATGCGGGCGAATTAAGTCTCGGCGGCACCACCAAAATGTCGAAATCAAAAAACAACGGTGTTGATCCGCAATCGACCGTTGATAAATACGGAGCCGATACCGTGCGTTTGTTTGCAATGTTTGCCGCGCCTCCTGAGCAGACCCTCGAATGGCACGATTCTGGTGTTGAAGGCGCAAGCCGCTTCTTACGCCGTTTCTGGAAAACCGTTCACGGACACATTCAAGCGGGCACACCTTCGGCATTGAATGTTGAAGCACTGTCTGGCGAGCAAAAGCAATTGCGCCGCAAAATCCACGAAACCATTCAAAAGGTTTCCGACGATTTCGGTAAGCGTTTAACGTTCAATACCGCCATCGCTGCAGTGATGGAGTTGCTGAACGACGTCACTAAATTCGCCGATCGCTCAACGCCAGAAACCTTAGCCGTAGAACGCGAAGCACTCGAAGCCATGACATTGGTATTGGCTCCAATTGCACCGCACATTTGTCACAGCATTTGGCAAGATCTAGGCAACAGCGGCAGCATCGTCGATGCCACTTGGCCAAGCGTTGATGAATCCGCTTTGGTACGCGATTCATTGCATTACGCGGTTCAGGTAAACGGTAAAGTTCGCGGCGAAATCGACGTGCCAGCCTCTGCGAGCGACGACGAAGTCATCGCCACTGCTAAAGCGGACCCGAATGTATCGAAATTCTTGGAAGGCAAAGAGATTAAAATGAACAAAGTCATCAAAGGCAAATTGGTGACTTTCGCGGTGAAATAAATCGGCCTAAGCCTGCAATAACGAATTATTGCAGGCATTTTTAGGTTCGTGTGCACCCAACTCTTCATCTCATTTAGGTAAACAACATGGTCTTTATACGCTTTCTGATCACTGCCATCATTTGCTTTTCAATAAGCGCCTGTGGCTGGCATTTACGTGGAAGCGTTTCTTTGCCAGAAGATTTACGAGAACTCGCTCTGGAATCCGATGGTGTTAATGCCACCGTGATTCGTGAAATCGAACGCGCCTTTGAGCTCAATAAAATTGAGTTAGTTGATGCCCAATACGCGCCTTATCGAATGACTTTATCGGACGAATTCGAAGAGCGACGTATTTCCGCGGTCAGTTCCGACGGCCTTGCCGAACGTATCAGCTTGACCTTATCGGTTGCATTCGTGATCGAAAATCAAGACGGCTTTATTTTGGGCGAGCCCGGAAAAGCCACTGTCACCCGCAGTTACGGTTTCGATCGCCAAAACGTCGCCGGTAAAGCCGCCGAAGAGCAACTCGTCAAACAAGAAATGCGACAAGAATTGGGGCAACAATTGTTGCGTCGCTACCGCTTTTTAGCGGCCAATGGCACGGTTACCAAGCCTGTGGATAACTCTGTTCCGGTAGAAGCCATTGATTCCACTCAACCTGTGAGCAATCCTTAGTTTATGGCGAAGATCCGCGCTGAACAGCTCGCTGGCCACTGCAAAAACCCGCTCGCGCCAATTTACGTTATTTTTGGTGACGAGCCACTGTTGCGGCAAGAAGCTTGCGATACCCTTCGCAAAGCAGCAACAGAGCAGGGTTACACGGAACGCGAGCGCTATTACAGCGACGCCAGTTTGGACTGGGACGACGTCTTTTCAGGTGCCGCCAACTTTTCATTGTTTGCCGAACGGAAAATGGTGGAAATTCACCTTCACAATGGCAAGCCTGGCGATAAAGGCGCAAAAGCCATTATGCGCTACTGTGAAGACCCTTCCGAAGATACTCTGCTGTTAATCACCGCTCCCAAACTCGATGGCACCAGCCAGCGCAGCAAATGGTTTAAGGCGCTGGAAGCTAAAGGACAAATCGTTCAGGTTTGGCCTGTCAATGCCGAACAACTCCCCCGCTGGATTGATCAGCGTTTAAAAGCCAAAGGATTAAGCGCTTCGAGCGAGGCCATCGACATGCTATCTGCCAAGGTAGAAGGCAACTTGTTGGCCGCTAAGCAAGAGATCGAAAAGCTAACTCTCATTTCGAGCCAAGACAGTGCTATCTCTGCCGAAGAGATGGCTGCCGTGGTCGGCGACAGTGCTCGCTACGACGTTTTTGGACTGGTGGATAAAGCATTGACCGGTAAAACCGAATCCGCCATGAAAACCCTTCAGGGTTTGAAAAGTGAAGGCACGGAACCGGTTATTATATTGTGGGCACTGGCCCGCGAAATCAGAACGTTGGTTGCCATCTGCGAGGCGGTGGAATCCGGCCAAAGCCAAATGCAAGCGTTTAAAGCCGAGCGCGTTTGGGATAAACGCCAAGGCATGATGCAAGCCGCCCTCGCTCGGCTTTCCCACAAACATTTGCAGCATTTATTGCGCAAAGCCAACGGCATTGATCGTGCGGTTAAAGGGCTGCGCAAAGCGTCTGTATGGGACGAACTCACTGATTTAACGCTTCACTTGTGCGGTATTGTCACGATCAAGCCACAAATAGATGCCCTGTCTTTAACAACCTAACTCTCGGTTGCCTCAACAATGCTCTGATAAAACTGTTTTGCCGTGCGCGCGCTATTGGTTCCGCGAGTACGGGCAAACAGCGCAGCTTTTTGATGCAAGATTTCCTGATCAAAGTCGTGTGAGGCAAACAACAAATCCACCACTTTAAAATATTCTTGCCAACTGATGGGGTAAAACGACAGCCACAAACCAAATCGATCCGCTAACGACAATTTTTCTTCCACGGTATCAGAATGCAAAACACTGGAATCGGCCATTCTTGCCGCAAGGGTTTCTTGATTGTCTGCTTGGGTTTGGGGAATTAAATGTCGGCGATTAGACGTTGCGTATAACAGCAAATTTTCCGGCGGCAGCTCAATAGAGCCCTCTAAAATACTTTTTAAATGCTTGTAATTGGTTTCATCGTTTTCGAATGAAAGATCGTCACAGAATAAAATAAACCGGTAATCACAATCACTGATTAAGTCGACGATTTCGGGCAAGTCTTCTAAATCGGCTTTATCGACTTCAATCACACGCAACCCCTGATCAAAATATTCATTGAGCAGCGCTTTTACCAAGCTGGATTTACCCGTGCCGCGCGCGCCCCACAACAAAGCGTTATTCGCAGGCAAGCCCTGTAAAAACCGAGTAGTGTTGTCAACCAAGAGTGATTTTTGGCGATCGATTTGTAAGAGTTGATTGAGACCAATCGAGTCCAATCGGGTGACCGGTTTTAAGTACGCTTGTTTTGGCCGCCATACAGCCGCTTTATGAACACTCCAATCGAGCATGAATTCCCCTAAAATAATAACGAACAGTTAGGGAGATTATAAACAGCGACCAACAAGAGAAGAAACCGTAGATGCTTATACCTATACTTGGCAAAGATAAGCGACGGCCGGGTCGGATTTGCCCGCTAAAATTTGCTGATACACCCAGCGAACTTCCTCGGCACCATCAATCAATTGTGGTGACAGCCAACTGGAAAAGGCTTCACAGGCTAAAACACAGTGCTCTTTGAATTCAAACGCCATTCTCGCTCGGGTATCGTAGCCCATCACTTGTTGGAAAAAATCTTGCGGATTGAAAATTTCCCCCATGGGAAAAGCATCATTTGTAGGTTTTGATTCCAAGGTTGCGTGAGGCAAACCAAAGCCGTAAACATACACCAACTGCGATTTCAGATGATAATGCAACATTGCTAATATTTGTGGCCCAGAGGATAAATCCACAACCAACGACGGCGCCTGTAACAAACGGCTGATGTCGTTGTAGGTATGAATTTCATCGTAATATTGCAAGCCATCGATGTGGTTTCTATGGCGATGAGAGGTAATTCCGACAACTTTTGGCACATTAGAAAATCCACCAATACTGCGCCAATATTTTAAGAAAAAAGCCAGAATAAGCGCAGTTTTACTGGAAGCACCGGTAATCACCAATTGCTGCGCGCCCTTAAATCCGTTTTCCAACAAGGTTCTGCCCAGGGCGAACGCCACGTCTAACATTGGTCGCAAATAGACGTACAAGTCGGGATCGATGAGATCAAATAACTCGGCCTCATCCAACGCGGGCATGGTGTGGGCTTTGACTACAGAATCATTCTCGCTGCCCACCCTCATTTGAGTCGAGACGACTTCACGATCGGGATTCCACACCAAATAGCGTGTCATAGGAAACCAACCGTAAAAACCGAGTCCTTTATCGAAGCCTTCTCGGTTGGATTCGATAATCTGCGCATACCCCCACACATAGAGATTTTGAGTGGTATCGGATGTGCTTTCTTGAACAAAATTGGAGGGATTAGAAACCGTGGATTGACTTTGAGGCAAACTCGAGCCGGAAAAACCGAATCGTTCCAGCTTTGCTAAAAAAGCACCGTCTTGTAAATAATGCCGAGGCCGCAAAATACCATTGGTCACCAACAGCTGGCGACTGTCCTTGTTGCATAAGTGTAAGGTCACATTGTGCATAAATACGGCTACTTAACATTCCATTGCGCTGTCGTCACAAAATCGGACACGATTTAAAAGGATTTACAAAGATCAGCGTCTTATTGTTATCTATATTTACGGCCGTTTGAACATCTGACTTTAATTCTTAGGCTTTACCGATGACTAATTAACAAGAAAAACCTCACGCAGCCAATCTTAATTTTGGTACAAGAGGTTTTGAATATTCAACTCACAAACGTTAAAAAAACAACAAGTTTACATTAGAGACCATCAAAACGCGTATCGCATAAATCGTTCCTGTCTACACAAGGGAATTTGAATAAAGAAATCTCAACAAAAAGACTCAAGTGTGTTGAATCGTATAATTATTCTCCATTGAGTAATTGGATTCACCGTTGAAGCCTCTAATCTCTCGCCTTTGCGGCGATCTTGTTTCAAATCGTTCTAAAACAAGAAGAATTACTATAGGAGCCTCTGACTAACCTCAACATTACTCAGCGTGATCTCAAGCGTGCAATTGCAAGGCGCCGTTTGCAATTAATGGCCGTAGTCCTTAATAAAAACGGCAACGCCGCAAGTGTGCGCTTGAGACCGCGCCTTTCAGGGCCTGCCAGTTTTTTCCTGCTCTGCGTTGTGCTTTTTCGATTTAACCCGTTAGACCTTCAAAAGCACGCCTTGATCAGAAAAAAACTCCTTGGCCTGAGTGATCTTGAGGTTAATCAGAGGCTCCTATAACTTGTAACTGAATTAGGCCAGTAAAACTAACAGTTGATTGCATTAACCGATAAAAAAGCCCCAATGTCGGATAAAAACGCGCTTAATTAAGTAATTTAGGCTCTAGAACACAACGGCTTTCATAAACAGACTACTTTTATCCACAATCGATTGCTCGATACGGAGAAACTCCACAATGCTGAAATCTACGCAACGTAAAAAACACAAACCTCTTTGGTTAGCACCTACGGCTCTGGCCGTTACCATCGCATTGGTAGGCTGCACACAACAAACTGATCAAATCAGCACAACCGGCACAGAAAATAAAAAAACCGCTGCTGTCTTAGAATCAGGAATAACATTAGCCAACATGGACGAGCAAGTTCGCCCACAAGACGATTTTTACAATTACGTCAACGGCACGTGGATGGCAAGCACAGAAATTCCTTCAGACCGATCTTCCTACGGAAATTTTCAAATCTTGCGGGAGAAATCTGAGCAAAGCGTTCACAAAATCCTTCATGATCTACAAAATCAACCTGCGGATTCTCTATCGGACGAAGCCAAAAAAGTAAAAGCTCTCTACGAAAGCTTTATGGATGAAGAAGCTGTCAATAAAGCCGGAATTGCCCCCTACCAACAATTTGCTGCAAAAGTTGAGGCAATAAAATCAAAATCGGATTTAACCGAGTTTTTAGGAAAACCTTGGATCATCAGCGAATTGGGTCCTATCGGATTTTTTATCGCTGCGGATAAAAAAGATCCAACACAATACGCTCCCTACTTGTATCAGTCAGGTTTGTCGTTACCCGATCGCGATTATTATTTTGACGACTCCGAAAAAGGTCAATCCATTTTAGCTGGCTACAAACAACACCTCGTTAACATGATGACACTGGTTGATGAAAACAACCCGGAAACCGCCGCCGAAAACATTCTGAATTTCGAAACAAAACTTGCCCAAGGCCAATGGCTCAGAGTCGATATGAGAGACGCGGTTAAAACCTACAATCCGGTTTCACCGCAAGAGATTTCCAACACCTATGGCGATTTTGATTGGCCTAGCTTTTTGGCCACAACAAAATTCGATTCAGAGAAAAAAGTCGTCATTGGCCAACCGTCTTACATAGAACACTTAATTACCTTGGTAAATAACGAATCCTTAGAACACTGGAAACTGTATTTAAAATGGCGGGGACTGCATGAATTTGCCGGTTACCTTAATGACGACATTGCCCAGGAAGATTTTGAGTTTTTTGCAAAAACACTTCGCGGCATACAAGAACAACGCGCTCGTTGGAAACGCGCCATTCAATTTTCGGGTGAATACGCGGGCGAGGCCATTGGCAAAATCTACGTAGACCAATATTTCCCGCCACAAGCAAAAGAACGCATGGTCACCCTCGTAGAAAATTTAAGAACCGCTTATCGTCAAAGTATTTTAGAACTGGATTGGATGACGGAAGTTACTAAAAAACGCGCCATCGACAAGCTCGAAAAATTCCTTCCTAAAATTGGCTACCCCGATGTTTGGCGTGATTATTCCGATTTAACGGTGAGCGATAACCTGGCTGGCAATTATCTCGCTGGTGTGCAGTTCCAATATCAAACTCAAATCGACAAATTAGGCCAACCTATCGATCGCAACGAATGGCTACTAACACCTCAAACCGTCAACGCCTATTATCACCCATTGTTGAATGAAATTGTTTTCCCTGCCGCAATTTTGCAACCGCCATTTTTTAATTTATCTGCCGATGATGCCGTTAATTATGGCGCTATTGGTGGCGTTATTGGTCACGAAATGGGCCACGGTTTTGACGACCAAGGTTCTCGTTACAACGGAGACGGTAAATTAGAAAATTGGTGGGAACCCGAAGATGGTGCTGCATTTGCCGAACGCACTAAGGCATTGGTTGATCAATACGACAGCTACACAGTATTAGACGGTTTGGCCGTCAATGGCAGCTTAACGTTGGGAGAAAATATCGGAGACCTTGGCGGGTTAACCATTGCTCACAAAGCTTACTTATTATCGCTAAAAGGAAAAGAACCCGAAATAATCGACGGTTTTACCGGCGAACAACGATTCTTTTTAGGTTGGGCGCAAGCGTTTTTATCGAAATACACGGATGAAAACCTCACCGTTCGCATCAAAACAGACCCACACAGCCCTGCGCAATTTCGCGTCAATGGCGTGGTTAAAAATATGCCAGAATTCCACGCGGCATTTGATGTAACAGAAGGCGACAAACTCTATCTACCGTCTGAGCAACAAGTAAAAATTTGGTAATTGCTAAAAGTGACAACTTAATTCAATTGCCTATCGTGTTTCTTCTAGCACGTTTCTTCTTATCAGATTTCACCTTCATTTTTGATCGAGGCTTCCATGCCTCGATTTTTTTGCCTTATCGACTTCAAGCAATGACGTTTTTCAGCAATCTCAGCTCATACATGACCGTTCAATTTTAAATTACCTATCCTCATGATAGTGATATACTTGGCATTCAAAGTGAGATAAATCAATAAATCGAAACCTTTAATTGCAACACTTGTCACACAAATTGAAGGACTGTATTAATTTATTAACAGTCTTGATTTAGACTAACTTAAAATAAGTTACTGCACATATAAGAATAATAATTTGTCGATATTCAATACTTTTAGCCTAAAAAATAACGCTTTCGAATACTCATACAAAATTTAAAAAATCTTCTAAATTACTTTCTATTCGCTTACCCACCTCAAACATAAATTTACCTTTTAATACAAAAAATTCTTTTTGTTATTTAGTAAAATACGAAATTAAAGCAGTTAAAAATAGTTTTTCTCAATTTTATTGGCATTTAAAAAAACATTATCACCCTCTTCGTGTTTATTTTCCCGGTTTTCTTTTAACAGCCATTAAAATATTAAATTAAAAAATTTTAATACGCCGTTGTTAAAACTGTTAAGTAACGTTTACTTTTTTAATTTTAACCTCAGTTGAAAACTATGAAATACCGTATTTATCCTGCTTGTTGATCCGCAAAATTCATACTTATTAATGTATAAATCCTATTAATTAGTGCGCAGAAAAAAATCGTACACAAAACAAACTCGACAAAGATTTATTGGCACTTTTTTTAAATTCATCTTGTGATAGGATCGGTTTCGCTCAACAGGAGATATTGAGCGCTTTCAAATAAAAACTATTTATTTTCCTATCTAGGCAGTTTTCGTAAGGGACGCGTAATGCTGTTGCCTCAAGGCTTCTAATTACCACCACTTCGGTAACGCTTAGTTGCAAACCAGCCTGACTAACTCGTTTGTCAATAAATGGATTAAAGGATCAACTCAGATGACTACTGAAAAAAACAATGATATCGAAACCACGACTGAAACCTCTCGTCGTGATTTTCTGAAACTAAGTGCAACTTCAGGTACTGCATTGGCTGCTGGTGCTGCACTGGGTCTTGGTGGTGCGAGCTCTGCAAACGCTGACGATTTCAACCCATTCCAATTTGAGCCATCAAGCCCATTAGGCAACCGCGCTCTTAAAGCGGCTGAAATTAATATCCGTGCGGCTAATCAGCAATTCCGCGAAACCCTTCGTCTACCGACTCAATTCGACAACAACGATGAGCGTCGTTACGCGTCTCAAAACTTCTACGCAAGTTACTCTAAATGTCTTCCTTGTAACCAGTTCGGTGAAGTAAACCCTGCTTCTTTCCGCCAGTTACAACGTGCAATGCGCACCGGCGCAGAAGCCGATTTCCAAGCGATCGTTTTAGATGCAACTTCCGACCGTGGTCTTGTTTCTCCACAAGCGGCATTTAAATTTGAGCTATCTGGTTTAGACAGCCACGCGACTCGCATCAACGCTTCTCACACATTCCGCAGTGCAGACATCGCCGGTGAAATGGCAGAAGTTTACTGGCAAGCGCTTACTCGTGACGTTCCTTACAGCGAGTACGACAGCAACCCATTGACCAACGCTGCTGTTGCCGATCTTAACAACTTCACCGTAACCCCAGGTTCTTTCAACAACGGCGAAACTACAACTGCTAACCTTTTCCGTGGTGAAACTCCAGGGGATCTAGCGGGTCCTTACGTTTCTCAGCTATTGTTGAAAGACTTCAGCTATGGTTCTGTTGACGTAGTACAACGCTACGAAAAAGGTGTTGAAGGCGTTAACTTCATGGTTGACGAAGCTAACTGGCTAAACGTACAAAAAGGTGCAACTCCAAACGAAACGTTGGAATTTGACCCAGTTAAGCGTTACATCTTCAACGCTCGTACTATGGCTGAGTATGTTCACCGTGACCTAACGTTCTCTGCGTACTTACAAGCAGCGTTGGTTATGTTGTCTTACGGCCCAGGTGCTGTTGAGCAAAACTTCCCATACGTTAACGGCGGCAACCAAGAAGGCTTCGCAACATTCGGCACGCCTTACATTCTTGATTTGATTGCTCGCGCAGGTAACCTAGCGCTTACTGGTGCATGGTTCCACAAATGGCGTGTAAACCGCTTCTTGCGTCCTGAAGCTTACGCTGGCCGTGTTAACTTCATGACCAAAGGTCAACGTTCTTACGAGTTGCATTCAGACATCTTAAACTCTGACGCGGTTTCTCGTTTGATGAGTGAAAACGGTACTGCATTGTGTCCACAAGCATTTACCGAAGGTTCTCCAACTCACCCATCATTCCCTGCTGGTCACGCTTGTTACTCTGGCTCTTGTGCCACTGTATTGAAAGCATTGTTCAACGAAGACTTCGTGATCCCTGATCCTGTATTCGCTGACAACACGGGTGAAAACCTATTGCCTTACACCGGTTCTGACGACTTGACTCTTCGTGGCGAGATCAACAAGTTGGCTAACAACATTGCTCTTGGTCGTGACGGCGCTGGCGTTCACTACCGTCAAGACGGTGTACAAGGTTTGTTGGTTGGTGAGCAACAAGCAATCACTTTGTTAAGAGACGCTTCTGAGACTGTTAACGAAGCTCAATTTGGTGGTTTCTCACTCACCAAATTCGACGGCACTCGAATCTTGATTCGCGACCGTCAAGTTATCACTCTTTAATCGATTGATAATTTAGACATTAATTTTACTGGCGTTAATTTTCCCCAATAAGCGCCAGTCTAAAATTAAGCATCGAAAAACCCGGGTATTTTTACTCGGGTTTTTTATTGCAAAACTAGAAATAACTAAGAAAAAATAAAGAAGAGAGAACAGCGAGAAGAGAAAAGCAGCAAGAATAATAAACGTGAGCTTACTTTAATAAGTTTAAAACTCACGCTCTAATAAGTTATGAACAGAAATAAAGTTACACTTGTTCGTCGGGATTTTCGACAGCATCCACTTTTTTCGCTTTTTTGTTACCTTCGTCGGATTCGTTGATTTTCCAATAACTGCTGGCGTATATTTTTCCGCGACCAACGCCTTTTTCTTTTTTGAAATAACGACGCAAATTTCTCATCATTTCAAATTCTCCTGCCAACCAAATGGCAACATCGCCATCCATCCAATTCAACGATTTAACTTTATCGACTAACAGTGAATTCGGTGTTTTGGGTTCCGGATTAATAACCCAGACTAATTCTAGATTTTCCGGTTTTTCTATCGCGACAATATCTGCCTCACTCATCACTTCAATCACACAGTAACCTTGAGCGTTTTTTGGCAATTGTTGCAAGTTGATAATAAGTGCGGGCAGCGCCGTCATATCTCCGGCGAGAAAAAACCACTGCGCATCTTGATGAATAATTTTTTTATCACCAGGACCGGCAATAAAAACAGCATCCCCTATTTGGGCATTTTCAATCCAATAATTTGCAGGGCCTTGGTCTTCAGAATTAAAACTGTGCTTAACACCCAGTAAATGCAGTTGTTTTTTCTCGGCATCAAATTTAAAGATGGTAAACGTACGCTTGCGTAGGGACGAAAAGTACGTTTTTTCCTGCATTTGCTCAGGCTTAATTGCATCTTCACCGACAGCCGGAAACAATAATTTTACGTAGCCACTTTCTTGATTTTCAGGGAAGTCATTTAGATCGTCTCCTGCCAAAATGAAAAGGTCGAGGTTTTCACTAAAAACCTGTTTGGATACCAGCGAAAGTGACAATGTTTTTTTCATAAAATTATTTATTCAACTCAGTAACGGCAAGTAATTTAATTTTAGCAACAATGGCACGTAACCCGTTGCCACGTGTTGGACTCAAATGGCGCTCTAAATCCAGTGCTTCAAAGTAACCATCAACATCAAAGTCGGTAATTTCCTGTGGCGATTTTTGATCGAACGCCGCCATCACCAACGCTAGTAATCCGCGTACAATAACGGCATCACTGTCGACTAAAAAACAGAAACGACCATCGTCCTGTTTTACTTCCAACCAAACACTGCTTTGACAGCCCTTAACTAAACGGTCATCTGTGTGCAGACTGTCGTCCATTGGCGATAATTCTTTGCCAAGGTCAATAATGTATTTGTATCGCTCTTCCCAATCATCGAAAAAGCCAATGTCATCGATGATTTCTTCGGTATTAAGTTGTGACATATGTTTGGTAACTTCTTATTTATAACCTAAAAAAACAAACCCGCTTCCAACTGCGCTTCTTCACTCATCATTTCTCTCGACCAAGGCGGATCAAACACCAATTCCACGTTAACCGAGCTGACATTCGGGACTTTAGCGGTTCTGTATTCTACATCGCTGACCAATACTGGCCCCATACCGCAACCGGGGGCAGTCAACGTCATTTGAATGTTGACGGATTTTTCTTCTTGATTGACATCGACTTTATAGATTAGGCCGAGTTCAACTAAATCAATGGGAATTTCAGGATCGAATACGGTTTTTAGAGCAGACCAGACTTGGTCTTCATGAATGGTGTCGTCGGTGGCTTCGGGAAATTCAAGCACTTCTGGCTCTTGGCCAATGGCGCCGGCATCAGTGCCGTCAATACGAACCATGTTACCTTGCCAAGTAACGGTGTAGTTTCCGCCGAGTGATTGATTAATCGTAACAAATTGGCCAGCAGGAATTGTGACCGCTTCACCGCTTGGAACTCGGCGGGCGGGACAATCACTCTGTGTGACTACCATTTTTTGTTCCATAGTGATTGCTCCTTGGCGATACTGCGAGTTACTACTTACTATAACACTGACTGAACCCACACAATCGTGGGTATACTTTTTAGACAAGAAAACAATTTGTCAGGCTTATCAAGAGGTTTCGCGAAATTAGGTTAAACACGACTTTGCGCTTAACCCAAATTCAATTTCACGATGAATGAATTTTCTTTTGGCAGGTGCACCTACAATAATTAGGTGATCTAACACAGAAATTTTAATTAACGCTAAAACTTTCACCACAACCACACTCGGCAACGACGTTGGGGTTGTTGAATTTAATCACGTGGTTTAGCCCTTCGGTAACGAGGTCAATTTCAGTGCCATGAACCACGTTAACGGCTTCGTTATCGACCGCGAGCACTAATTGATCGTCTAAATCAATCAATCGATCAGATTCTGACGCGCTATCTACGAAATCGAGTACATAAGCAAAACCGGAGCAGCCACTTTTCTTGACCGACAGGCGAATCAAACTGCCACCGCCATCTTTTGCATTGCGATGAAAATACTTGAGCGCACGATCCGTCACCGTGATAGGAGTCGCGCTAGGATCAAACGTCGTAACAGACATAGAAACTCCACTATTTTGGAATCCGAACTCCCACCAACAAGTGTAAAGACTAGAAGAAATGGTGGGATGAAATAACAGATAGCCTTAAATAATTCGTCAAACTTTTTGTTAGAAGGTTCAATACTTTTATTCAAGCATCATTTTGACTTTTTTGAGACCTTCAAACAGAGCATTCACATCTTCAATGGTGTTGTAGAGCGAGAAGGACGCTCGCGCAGTTCCCGGAATACCGAGCCGATTCATCAGTGGCTCAGCACAGTGATTACCGGTGCGAATGGCGATGCCTTGTCGATCCAGTAAAAAACCAATGTCAGCGGGATGGCCACCTTCAAGCAAAAAGCTAAGTACACCAACTTTGTTTTTTGACTTACCAACAATGGTTAGACCCTGAAAGTCTTCCGCTTGCGCAGTAGCAGCGTCTAATAAACTGGCTTCATGTTGCTCAATGGCTTGACGATCCAAACTTTTGAACCAATCGATCGCGACACCAAAAGCAATGGCATCAGCAACATTGGGGGTTCCGGCTTCCAATCGATACGGCAGTTGATTCCAGGTGGCGGTTTGGTAGGTCACTGAAGAAATCATTTCACCGCCGGTTTGCCATACCGGCCACTCTTTGAGTAATTCTTCGCGCCCCCACAGAGCACCGATTCCCATGGGCCCGTATATTTTATGCGCTGAAAACACATAAAAATCACAACCTATGGCCTGTACATCAACCGCTTCGTGGGCAATACCTTGCGCACCATCAATCAATACCCATGCACCAACGGCTTTGGCTTTTTGGGTAAGTTCAACAATCGGGTTAAGCGTTCCCAATGCGTTAGAAACGTGCGGGAAGGCCACTAATTTCGTGCGTTCGGACAATTTGCTGTCAAAATCAGCAATATTCAATTCACCATTATCATCAATGGCAGCAACCAATAACTCAGCACCTGTTTTATGACAGACCTGCTGCCAAGTAACGAGGTCAGCGTGGTGCTCCAGCTCCGTGACCAGCACCTGATCACCGGCACTTAAATAATGAGTCAAGCCATGACTGACGATGTTGATTGATTCCGTCGTTCCAGACGTCCAAATCACTTCTTCGCGTTTATTCGCGTTGAGGAAACTGGCGATAGTATCGCGCGCGCCTTCAAACGCTTGCGTGGCTTCATCGGCTAATCGGTGAGCGCCGCGATGGACGTTGGAGTTGTAACGAGTGTAATAATCAACGAGAGAATCAATCACGCACTGAGGTTTTTGCGTGGTCGCCGCGTTATCGAGATAAACAAGCGGATTACCGTCAATTTCACGCGCAAGAATCGGGAACTGGCGGCGAATCTCGTAGACATCAAACGCCATTAAACCGCCTCCACTCCAGGAATCTGGTTACGTAAATCGTTAAAGCGACGCTTCAATTCACCTTGGAGCCATTCAACCAACGGCTCCAGCGGTAGCTGCTCAATCAATTCATTGATGAAACCGAAATTCAGCATAATTCGCGCTTCTTGCTCGCTCACACCACGAGAACGCAAGTAGTAAAGCGCCTTGGTATCAAGTTCGGCCACGGTCGCACCGTGAGCACAACGAACATCATCGGCGTAAATTTCAAGCTCTGGCTTGGTATTGACTTCGGCTTTGTTGGTTAACAACAAATTGCGGTTATTCAATTCAGCCAAGGTTTTTTGCGCATGGCGATGAATGTGAATACGGCCATTGAACACTGCTTTGGCTTCGTCACCGACAATACCGCGAATGTTTTCCTCGGTAGTGCCGTTGGGCTTGGTGTGCTCAACGTTTGAATGAAGATCAAAAATTTCTTTGCCTTCAAGCAGATACACAGAGTTCTGTGTCGCCATTGCGTGTTCGCCGCAATGGTTAATATCGATATCCACTCGAGACAACAAGCTACCGAAGCCAATCAAGGTTGAGTGCAATTCACTGCGATCGGAAAGATTAAAGTGACTGCCACCTACAACCATGGCTTGGTTTGTATGCAGAGCAAAGCGGTAATGGTTGAGTTTGGCGTCGTCTTCAAGTTGATATTCAGCGTATTGAGTCGCAACCAGTGGGTTATCGCCACGATACTCTTCGATAACCGCCAAGCTCGCGCCTTTACCAACACGCACAAGATGACGAACGTGTGATTCACCGCCATTTTGCCAATGCACGAGGCGAATTGGAGTATCCACGACGACGGATTCATCAACATCGATAACCACACCAGCTGACGCAAGAACGTCGTTCACCAATCCAAAGACGTGATGTTCGGGCTTAACTTTCTGAAATAGATTCTGAGCTGATTCTTTTGACTCAGAAAGTAAGGAAATACTTACTCCAGGGATGTTATCGGTTAATTCACTGACGAGCTTACCGTTAACAAAGACAATCTCGATACACTCTAAGCCTTCAATAGACTCAGCCGTGAATGCGTCGTTGGTTGGTTCTGCGACAGACGTTCTTTCCAAACAAGCCAGTGGCGTGTAGCGCCAATTTTCAGTTTTACGGGTAGGCCAAGCCGTATTATGCAATTGCTGCAGAGACTTTTCGCGCGCTGCTGATAACCAATCGGTCGAATCACTGCTTTGGTATTGGGCGAGCGCTTGGGTTAACCAATTGCTCATTACATAACCTCTTTGTGCATTTCGATAGGATCGGCTGAACGCTGTTCGGTGAGCCAAGAATACCCTTGAGCTTCCAGTTCTAACGCCAAAGAAGCATCGCCGCTTTTCACGATTTTGCCGTCAGATAACACATGGACAAAGTCAGGCTTGATGTAATCGAGAAGACGCTGATAGTGAGTAACCACTACAAAGCTACGTTCGCCGTCACGCATACTGTTAACACCTTCTGCAACAACTTGAAGAGCGTCGATATCCAAACCGGAATCCGACTCATCAAGAATGCAAAGCTTGGGCTTCAACAGCAGCATTTGCATGATTTCGTTGCGCTTTTTCTCGCCGCCGGAGAAACCTTCGTTCACTCCACGCTTTAAGAATTCCGCAGGCAAATTAACTTGTTTGCAAGCTTCACGCGCTTCTTTTAAGAACTCTTTCGAACTGATGGGCTCAAGGCCTTGAGCTTCTCGGTGAGCATCAACGGAGGATTTTAAAAACTCTAAATTGCTCACCCCTGGAATTTCTACTGGGTATTGGAATGCTAAAAACAATCCTGCGCGCGAGCGTTCTTCGATATCGATATCGAGCAGTTCAGTACCCGCTAAGGTTGCTTCACCACCGACAACTTCGTAGCCTTCACGGCCAGACAAAACATAACCTAAGGTACTTTTACCGGCACCGTTTGGTCCCATAATCGCGTGAACTTCACCGGGCTTGATCTCTAGATCCAAGCCTTTAAGGATGGTTTTGTCTTCGACTTTCGCTTCCAAGCCTTTAACGGATAATAATGCTGCTTGTGACATATCTCTGAACCTTTGCCTTTTACCCAACTGAGCCTTCAAGGCTAATTTCTAACAATTTACCCGCTTCTACCGCGAACTCCATGGGCAGTTCTTTAAATACTTCTTTACAAAAACCGTTCACAATCATCGATACGGCTTTTTCTGGATCTAAGCCTCGCTGCTGACACAAGAACAACTGATCATCACTCACTTTAGAGGTGGTTGCTTCATGCTCAACAATGGCACTGGGGTTTTTGCTCTCAACATAAGGGAATGTATGAGCACCGCACTGATCACCGATTAACAAAGAATCACACTGCGTAAAATTACGAGCACCGTCTGCACCTGGGTTCATTCGAACCAAACCACGGTAGGAGTTATTGCTTCGACCGGCTGAAATACCTTTAGAGATGATCGTTGAACGGGTATTTTTACCCAAGTGAATCATCTTGGTTCCGGTATCTGCTTGCTGTTTCGCTCGCGTCAGTGCAACTGAATAGAATTCGCCAATGCTGTTGTCGCCTTTCAAAACACAACTTGGGTATTTCCAAGTCACCGAAGAACCGGTTTCTACCTGTGTCCAACTGATTTTCGCATTGGTATGACAAATGCCACGCTTGGTTACAAAGTTATAAATACCACCGCGCCCTTCTTCGTCGCCGGGGTACCAGTTTTGAACCGTTGAATACTTAATTTCTGCGTCGTCCATCGCCACCAATTCAACGACGGCGGCGTGCAGTTGATTCTCATCTCGTTGTGGCGCCGTGCAGCCTTCAAGATAACTGACATAACTGCCTTCATCAGCGACAATCAATGTCCGTTCAAATTGACCGGTATTTTGTTCATTAATACGGAAATACGTCGACAGCTCCATTGGGCAGCGAACGCCCTTAGGTATATAGACAAAAGAACCGTCTGTGAACACTGCACAGTTAAGTGCGGCAAAATAGTTGTCTTTCTGTGGGACAACACTGCCTAAATACTTTTTAACGAGATCCGGGTATTTGTGGACTGCCTCGGAAATTGGACAGAAAATAACTCCAGCTTCTTCTAGCTTCTCACGGAAAGTCGTCACTACCGATACGGAGTCAAATACTGCATCGACAGCAACGCCCGCAAGCATTTGCTGCTCAACCAGTGGAATACCTAGCTTTTCATAAGTGCGCAGCAACTCAGGATCAACTTCATCCAAACTCTTTGGCTTGTCAGCCATACTTTTCGGTGCCGAATAGTATGAGATGTCTTGGTAGTTAATCTTTGGGAAATCGACGTGCGCCCACTCGGGCTCGGACATTTCTTTCCAAGTGCGATATGCTTTTAAGCGCCACTCAAGCATCCATTCTGGCTCTTCTTTACGTGCGGAGATGCGGGCGATGACATCCTCATCGAGCCCGGGAGGAAAAGTCTCCGACTCCACATCGGATACGAACCCCGCCTCGTATTGTCTGGCAAGGGCCTTATCGATTTCTTCAGTCATGGACTAACTCGCTAATCAGGTAGAGCAAACACTCTTGGGCGTTTTTCGGATGCGCTTTTTACCAGTTTTTCGCCTGCAATGGAATTGGACGTATAACTAGTAGCGCAAAGAATGCGGTAAAGTTCTAAGATAGAACTCTATTTTACCCCATCATTTCGAGAATTTGATCTTCGGGAGCGTTTTCTTCAAGCTTTTCTTGTTCTTGAGATTCGTTGTGTTTCTCAAGCAAGCTTTTCAAGCTGATGTTGCTCAGGAATTGGTGGATTTGCATGCTGAGCTGACTCCACAAGTGATGAGTCAAACAGACTTCGCCGTGATTGCAGTTGCCCGCACCGCCGCAGCTGGTGGCGTCAATGGATTCGTTGACGGCATCGACAATCTCAGCAATGAAAATAGCATCCGCTTCTCGGCTGAGTCGGTAACCACCGCCAGGCCCGCGAACGCTGGATACTAAGTCTTGCTTTCTCAATTTCGAAAATAATTGTTCCAAATACGACAGTGAGATTCCTTGACGTTTAGAAATTCCAGCTAGGCTGATTGGGCCTTCATGGCTGTGAATCGCTAAATCAAGCATGGCAGTAACGGCATAGCGGCCTTTGGTTGTTAAACGCATACGTGGCTCCTCGTCTTATGCTTTCTCAATGCGTGTTTGGAGTTATCATTCTTAAATCATCGGCGCAGCCATTGTGGTAAATCCTACAAAATTAATCAAGTAAATATCTTACTATTTTAGTAAGATATTATTATCGATTAAATCGATAAACAAAATAAAAAATCCAACAAAAAGTGGGTAAGAAATCTAACGGTTTTCCTACAGTCATCCAGCTCATCTCGCCAAGGCAATTGCGACCTTTAATCACAGATCATTTACTGTGCATTGACCAAATCATTCAAACACGCAACCTCACCCTATTAACAGTTTTTGGGGACCTAATCCGTCGCTTAGCTTTGAACAGCATTACCCGCCATAGCTACAAATTGATTGCTACTGAAGATTGATACTGAAGATTGATACTGAAGATCAATACTGACGATTAACCTCGATCATTCAAAAAATAGAAAAAGAAAAACCACAAAAAATAATCGTTCAAAAATATCTGAATCCTGTCATATATACTGACCTCTCCAATTGATGGATCAATATCTCTATGACCACTTCTAATATCCCTTTTAATAGAACTCCCAAATTCAAATGTTAAAAGTAATGAAAGTCTTAAGCGGGATATCTGACAGGTAAAAATGACAGTAATGACAGCATCTCTTTGATCAAATCTCGAAATCAATATTGAAGAACTTTTTATTACTTAAAAATGGGATGCTTAAGGATGAAATCGCAACGGGATATTCAAATGCAGTACTGGTAGAAAAAGTAACCGCAGGCAGTTGATAGTTTAATTGGAAGGCAATTGTAGGAAATGGTCTAGATCAGTGCGTTGATTATTGACTCTAAAATTATCAAGAAGGCAATATTTTAGAACGGTAACAGAAACACTAAAAATATTTATCTTACGGCTTTTAATAGTGGTACTAAAATAACCACTGAAAACCGTTACATAGGTTCGCAAAAAATCCCAGTAAATTACTCGGAGACTCTAAACTTAAATAAAAAAGATACACAGTATCATTTGGCTAAAGTAACTTGGCATTGACGATCGTAATCAATGCACTATTTATTTTTGATTCAATGTATTAATTTTTTCTAAATTGTGCTCGAACAGTATTTGAAATGAATCAACCCACACTTGCTCAACCGTGGCACCATCTTTCTTTATCTGTTCAAAATTTGCCGTGGGTAAGGTTTTTGAATCAGGTATCGAATCGGGGAAATTTAACTCAACGAAATTATCGTTCAAAGTAATGACGAGATTAATCTTAGCCATTACCTGTTCCTGGTTACCCTTAACCGTAGTAAAGCCTGTCTCTTTAAATTCAAATATTACAGGTTTCTTAGATGACTCAATTGCTTTAAGAAAAAGTGCCGAATCTTTCTTATTTAATAAGCTCGTTTTATTTATTGCTTGGTCGACGTACGATTTTATGAGCGTTTGAAATTCGCTGGTTTCTTTTCCATCTAAAGCCGATTGCGTAATTTCTTTGGAGATACCTTCATCAATTGCAACTCCTACAGCAATGCCCGCAGGTCCCATTGCAGACATGAGCATAAAACCAGCGCTACTGCCTTTTCCTTCAAAAGAAAATTTAGATTTTTCTAGCTTAATTTCGTAATCAGTGGCCTTGAGAGAAGTTTTCTCAAAAGTGGTAGTACAACCTGCTAACACACCAATTAGAACGATCGATAAAAAATGCAATGTAAAAAATTTTCTACAGACGCCACCAATCATTAACTAACCGCTCTTAAATCAATACAACTATTTAGTACAACTATCTAGTGACAAACTGCACCATAAACTCTCACAATGTTTTTCATTTCATTAGATTAACCTGTCAAAGTTCATATTTTGTTAACGCTCAGACACAAGACAATAAAAATTAGGCATTTTAATTGGCATTTATTATTTAGAAAGTGAATAAAAGAAGACAGCGTTAGAAAACGATTCGTCACTACCAATCAATTGGTAAGGAACACAAATAACAAAGCAATTAGATTATTTATCAATCGACAACGGTAACAGGAAAGAAAGAGAAAGGAGAAAGGGAAGAAATTTCAATGCAAGGAAGGTTTACTGTATCCAACAGGCAGCTCAAGACTGCCTGCGGATAATTCAGGCAAAAACAGATTAATTTGCCTTGGCAGCAGCACCAGATTTTGCAGCTCTGCGGCCGTATACAGCAATCGCGCGGTCGATTAAGAAACCGAACAATTTAACCGGCGCCCAACGTGGCAACAATCGGTTTTCCCACGCATAAAATTTATTCAGAAGACCGGATACGTTTGAAGATCTCTTACCCAGACTGTTCAAACCGCAACGAGCAACGTCAGCAGGCTTTTGAGCAATCATAGGCAATTGTGAAAAATCGATCGCCATATTTTGAGAGAAAGGTGTATCCGTTAAGCCTGGTGACAATACTGTCAAATCAATACCCTTTGACTTAAGCTCAACGTTCAAAGATTCACCCAAAATTAAGATATAAGATTTGCTCGCCGCGTAAGCTGCAAAATTTGGGATACCTTGATAAGCAAATAAACTAGAAACCAAAATGATACCCGAATGCTTTCTGCCTTCCATTTTCTTGGCGAAAACGTGGGTCAACTCGGTTGGGGATTTAACGTTAAGATCTAACATTTTATCGATAGAAGCGTAGTCTTTCTCAACAAAACGCCCCATTTCGTCAACGCCGGCACAAGGGATAACCAAACCTACGTCCAGATCGGCAACACCTTTAGCTAAGGTTTGTACCGCGTATGGCTCCAACAAATCCAATGCAACCGGGCGTACTTCAATATTAGCTTCGGCTTTTAAGGTGTTTGCTAATTCATCCAACAAAGGTTGACGTCTAGCAACAAGTACTAAGTTAAAGCCTTCTTTCGCCAATAATTTTGCAAATTCTTGACCGATACCCGAATTCGCTCCGGTAATTACCGCCCAAGAACCGTATTTATCTAACAATCTGGACATTTTGCTCTCCTAGATAGAAATTCATTCGTCGAGGTTGATCACTACATGACGCCTCAACGATAAGTAACCCTCAATATGATTTTTTGAAGGTTATCATGATCAAAAATCATTCTCAACGTAAAACCTTCTATAGTGACTATTATTGGTTACCTGTGGTATGGGCGCGGCGTACTTATCGGTCAGTCGTCGATTACGTTAAAAAAATTTCATAAAAAAAGCGCACTAGCTTCACACTAGTACGCTTTTCAGGTTTCGCCAATTACCGACTATTACACTTATAATTCGGTCAGTGACGCATTTTTATTTCGATTGCTGAAATACCGTAACAAACCTACCCTTCAATACTCATCAATTTCAGATCAGATGAAACATTAAATGCACAATCCATTACCGCTTGTAAGTCTTCCACATTGATGCCCGGTGCAATCTCGATTAACTCCAAAGCACAATTTTTCAACTGGAATACTGCACGTTCGGTAATAAATAAAACAGTTCTGTTGCTAAAATTACCGGAACTGGAACTAAATGTAATTTGTTCAACAACGTCGACAAACTTACGCGTAGCACCTTCCTGAAGAATTTTTAACTCACCATTTTCGACGGCGACCTTAAGGCCACCTGTAGTAAAGGTACCGCAAAAACACAGGTTTTTCGCAGACTGAGAAATATTTACGAAGCCGCCAGCGCCCGGCATACGCTTGCCGAATCGGCTCACGTTTACGTTTCCTTGTTGATCCGCTTGCGCAAATCCAAGGAAAGAAATTGCAATGCCGCCGCCATCATAAATATTAAATAATTCAGACTGCTCCATCATTGCGTCTGGATTTGTTGAAGCACCAAACGATAAATCGCTTTCAGGGTTACCACCGATAACACCCGATTCAATGGTTAATGCAAATTTACCATCGTCATTTAGTCGCATTTGCTCACCAATTAATGCAGGAATTCCAATTCCCAAATTGACGCAACCACCGTCAATCTCGTTCAGAACCTTCATACCACGGCGAACGATAATTGACTTTGCAAGGTCGATAGTTTCTGAAGCCGAAGCGGCTGCATCACTTGCCTGAGCCAGCGCGCGACCATAAGTTTGTGGGTGATCTTTTTCTTCGGCGATAACAACGTAATCTACTAAAAATCCAGGGATTTTCACGTAATAAGGGTTGAGTGATTTTCGCTTAACCACTTCTTTTACTTGAACAATTACGATACCGCCAGAGTTCTTGGCAGCTTGCGCTTGCGCCAGAGAATCCATGTAAGACACTTCGTCTTCAAACGAAATATTTCCGTCTTCGTCTGCTTTTGTCCCGCGCAATAGCGCAACATCAATTTTTTGCGAAGGATAAAGTAAGTAGCGCTCCCCTTTAATCATCAGCTCTTCAACGAGAGAATCTGATTTTTCGCGAGTGAAAGCACCACCTTCGATATTGGGATCAGCAAACGTGTTGATACCAACTTGCGTAATGACGCCCAGAGAGCCGCGCGCAATTTCCTTAAACAAGTTACTGACCACACCTTGCGGCCAGTTATGGGCCTTTACCTCACCAGATAAACCCATTGCCGTTAGCTTAGGATTTAACGCCCAAAAGCCACCAATAGCTTGATTAACTAAGCCTGGGTAGGCCAAGCGATCCAATCCGTTTCCTGACTTATCGCCTGCACCAGAGGCAAATAACAAGTTAATTTTTTCCGGCTTGCCGGTTTCAACAAACCGCGCTTCGATGGCTCTGGTTAACATATCACCATGACCACAACTGCCAAAACCACCAGGAATTATAGTCGCACCATCTTGAATTAATTCAGCAGCTTGCTCTGTACTGATAATTTCCACCTTTACCTCCGAAGCGTATTTATATATTTAGAATTGGTTGATTACGATATAAAACGAGCAAATAGAAAATTGCTGTAGGACTCGATATTAAATATTTAATATTTAATCCAGGTAAAATAAAAATAACATATTCGAGACACTGAACTCATTTTATAAATTTGTGACGATTAGACTGTATCAAAAAAATATTGAATGTTTTTTAATACAACCTACTTGATAAGTGGATTCATGTTACTCGTTATTATTAGCCCTTGACGATACACAAACTACTAATGTCTCGCTGTATAGTAAGATTTCACAAGTGAATACTAATAAAAACCTAACACTTGGTATTTAGACTTAACTATAAGCACATTCTTAAACATTAATAGACATTTATCAAAAACTGAGCGGTTTTATTTTATTTCTACTTTTAAACACTGTGTGTACAAAAATAGAATCACCTTTCAGTCTCTTAAGTCGTACTAGTAGTGCTCTGCTGCATGAACGAGGTTATCTCATCTCCGAATAGTTACTCGCTTAATTAATCACAATTCTATTAAGCGTGACCAAATTCACACAGATTTGCATAACCGCCTAAATATTTTTTTAACAGTTATACAATAGAATCCCCGCCAATTCGAGGTTCTATTATTAAACACACCCGTATTCTATCTGCAAATAGATGTGTCCTTTTATTCGCGGATAAGCTGTAACTAGTGCTTTAACAACTGCAGTCAATTTACGCTTGGCGAGCATTTGGAACTAGAAATAAAAAATAATTCGAAATTAAACAAACTAAACAAATTTTAAAGAATCTAGCATAGGAAGAGTAATATGGAAAAGGTCATCACCGTAGTCGGTGGGGGTGCAACAGCGCTTTCTTTTTTAGACAGCTTCATCACAGAAAAAACCAATAACCCAGAAAGTCAGTCAGCTACTATTTATGTTATCGAAAAACAAGACTACTTCGGGCCAGGTGTTGCGTATAACGAAGACAGTGCATCAAATATCTTAAACACTAAAGCTGGATATATTTCTGCGTTTGCTAATAAACCAGGTGACTTCTTTGACTGGTTACATTCAAACCCGGATCTTTGGGAAGACCGTTTCCCAGGTTATTCTGCGACAGAAGACAGCTATGCACCGCGTCCTCTGTTTGGTATGTATTTACAACACTCTTTTGCGAAAGTTGTTAAAAATGCAACCCAGAAAAATATCAAGGTCGTACAAATTAACGCAGAAGCGGTTGACGTATCTAAAGTAGGTAAATCTTACGTCACCAAAACCAGCTGTAGTTTGAACATCACCTCCGACCTAGTCTTAATGGCTTGCGGAACCATTCCAAATTCAAAAATTGAATCACCAGCAACGTTAGGTTCTGTGGTTTCAAATCCGTACCCTGTATGTAAGCTAACTAAGTACGTTAAAAAAGAACAACCAATTGCAATCATTGGTGCGCGATTGAGTGCAATCGATGCAGTTGTTGCTTTGGTAGAAGAAGGGCACGAAGGTGAAATTCACGTCTACTCACGCAGTGGCTTCTTCCCTTCTATTCGCGGAACACAAGGTCGCTTCGCAACTAAATATCTGAACAACGAATATTTAGATACTTTCCTTGCAGAAAACCCAGTGATTTCACTCGACGATATCATCACCATGGTTTCTAAAGATTTAGAATACTATTTCGAGTGCAACCCTGATCACGAGCGAGAAGAAATTCCTCTACCGCCTAAAGCACCAAACTCCATCGAAGAGTTTATCGAACATGAGTTAGCAATGGCTAAGAAGCCTCGCGGTTGGCAAGCTGTTCTATATTCAACCAACGCAATCATCGAGCGTCTATGGCTTGCTCTTAAGCAAGAAGACAAAGAGAAGTTCTTGGCTGAATACTTCGCGACCTTCATGTCTTACCGTGTTTCTATTCCAAGTGAAAACGGTGAGCGCATTCTTAACTACATCAAGTCTGGTCAAGTTAAGTTCTTCAGCGGTGATAGCCGAGTATCAAAAGAATACGGCTCTATGCCAGTTGTTGCGCAAAATGTTGACGGCGAAGAAATTCAACGTGAGTACGGTTACGTAGTCTACGCTACAGGCTCTCCAAAAGACCCAATGAAGAGTGACTCTAAGCTTATTCGTAACTTGGTTTCTCGTGGCGATGTTCAACCGCAACAATTCGGCGGTATTGAAATTGACACCGATACTTACCAAGTGACTACAAGCACAGGTGCAATTCACGAAGGTCTATACGCTTCGGGTGAACTAACCGTTGGTAACTTCTTCTTCACCAGTGCTATGGATATTATTGTTCGCCACGCAATGAAATCTGCGAAATCAATTTTTGAGCAAAACTTCATTGCTTCGCACGAGCCTTCTGAAGAATTACCTGTTAGCCAAGCCAATGGCTAATTAAAAGGTAAATTAAAAATTAAGTGCTTCCTCTTTTTTTGAGAGGAAGCACTTTTTTTATGTTGGAAATAGTTATAATACCAGCTTCATGAGAGACACATAAATATAAACAATAATGGCCACAATAATTCCGACATAATTTTCTAGTTTAATATCAGCAAATTCAAAATTAGTTTTTCTTCAAATTTCAATATTTAATCAGCGACCTATTTTCACAGCCGCTTCGTCATTGCATTGCGCATTAATTACTTTTTTTTAATTTAGCATTATCAATATGAGTTTAACGCATCAAATCAATAACAATATTTGGTTTGCACGCTGGATTGGCTTCAGCGCAACCTTTATTGGTATTGGCATTAGCCGCATGTCATTTACTCCTCTTGCGGCCACAGCTGTAGAGTTGGAAATTTTTCCGAAAGAAGCAACCACAATTATTGGTGCCGCTCTAATGCTGGGTTACGTTACCGGAGCAATTGTGGCTGGTCCAATGATCAAACGCTTAGGCATTTTGATGTCTTTACGTGTTTGCTTCATTGTTGCTTTACTGTGTCAGGTCATTGAGATGATCGACCTTTCTGTTTTCACTTGGCAATTTACCCGCTTCTTTTATAACGCAGCCGGCGGAGCTTTGATGGTTACTGGGCCGGTCTTAGCAGTAAGTAAAGGAACCAGTACCCAAAAAGCAAAAACCCCACTTTGGTCTTTTGTAGGTATTGGTATTGGCGCAATGGTTTCTGCAACATTTATGTTGTTACCATTAAATTTATTGCAGCAGCAACAATTACTATCGGTTGTTGTTTTTGCCTCAGTCGGATTTAACCTTTTTTTACTTTCGCATATTACGTACGAACAAAAAAAATCAACGGGAAAAGCCAACCTACCCGCCGCAGCCTATTGTGTCATTGCAGGCTACGCTATGGCTGCAGCCTGCTTTGTTCCTGGTAGTGTGTATTTAAGTGATTATGCAGCTAACGAATTAAAATGGGGAAGCCAAGAAGGTAGTACTTTATGGCTTTTTTTTGGAATTGGGGGTTTATTATCCACACCGTTAATTTCTAAAATATATCCAAGATACTTAAATGGCTCAGCGTTAGCCGTTTTATTCTCATCGAAGGTAATTGCGTTAACAATATTTTCATTTTTCCCAAATAAATTTGCTTTCTATATAGCCGCTCTTTTGAGTGGGTTTGGGTTACCTAATATTGTTTTATTAACTTCGAATTGGCTGCGAGAAAATTTATCACAGGATCAATTTTCATCAGCTTGGCAGATTGCCACAATGTGCTTTTCCTCCGGACAGGCTGTTAGTGCGTTAATTCTTGCTTTTATTTTTGACTGGGTAGAGGTTTATCAAACTCTATTTGTCGTTGCCTTAGGCTTTGTATTAATAGGGCTAACCTTAGTGAATGCAAGATTTTTATTTCCTGTCGGACAAAATTCGGAAGATATAAGTACACCATTAAATCAACAAGCCAGCTGAAGACCGAATAAATAAAATATCTATTTTATTTAAAATAAAGATGTTTAAACATCTAAATAACGTAAGACATAACCACAAAAAACAAACTTTAATGAAACTCAAGGAGCTAGATATGTTTCAAAAGACTCTTGCTAAAGTAGGCAAATCGCTTTTAGCGGTTGCTGTTGCTTCAACTGTTGCTACTGCTGCTGACGCTCGTAACGATCTTCCAAGTCACGGTGAACTACGTCGTGCACTTAAAACTGTTGTAGGCGCTGAAGTAAATGGTGGTGCAGGTCTAGAATTCTGGGCAGTAATCGTTGACCGTGACAACGTTGTTCGCACTGTTGTTTTCTCTGGTGATGATCGTTCTTCTCAACTTCCAATTGGTCGTGTTGTAACTACTGCGAAAGCAACTACTGTTAACGCACTTAGCCTAGAAAACTTCGTTGTTTCAAACCCACAATTGTCACAACCAACTCTACGTAACGGCTTGTTCCAAAACCTTCCAGATGCATTCCCAGTTTCTGACGCTGGTTTCCGCGGCCCAGCTCGTTTATTCGGTACCCGTAAAGACCCAATGATCGGTCGCATCCAAGGTGGTGCTACTGCTCTAGGTGGTGGTTTGGCTCTATTCAACGACGACGGTGAAGTTATCGGCGGATTAGGCATCGGTGGTGAAGTTCACCCATGTGCTGACCACAATGCTGCATGGATCCTACGTGACATGCTAGGTCTAGATAACCTTCCTCCAGGCATTGGTTTCTCTGAAACTGGCGACGACAACATCGTTCACGATCTAGACGAAAACGGCGTAAGTGCTAGCGGTTTCGGTACTGTTGAATGTTCTCCTGAAGCAACTGCTATCAGTGCGGCATTGCCAACTATTTACCCAATTGGCCCTAACTACTAATTCAAACTTAGTAGTTAAACTCACGACTGCTTAACTGTTTATTAGCACACAAATTTAATAAATAGTTTTTCCTTTGGTCTCTTTCCCTGTGAGACCAAAGGATTTTTTAACCCCCTTCCATCAAAATTTCTGATCAAGAAACTCTATTCATTTCCACCGTTCTTGCAACTCTTTGATTTTTATAGCAATAATTTTTGCTGCTTGTTGTGCCTTAATCAGTACTTATTCAAGTAATTTCGATAAGCATTTATGATTTAAATCCACATCTATTTGCTAATCCAGGATTTTAAAATGGCCATATCGACTCTGTTTATTTCCCACGGCGGAGGACCGCTCCCATTATTAGGCGATCGCCGTCATGAGGGACTGATTCATAATATGCGAGAGGCTGCAGAAATTATTGAAAAACCCGACGCCATTATTGTGGTAAGTGCACACTGGGAAGAAAAGCTTTTTAAAATTACGTCTTCGTTAAATCCTGAATTAATTTATGATTACTACGGCTTTCCTGAAGAGTCATACCAAATAAAATATCCCGTACAGGGCAACCCGCAATTAGCACAAACCCTACACCAACAATTGACGGAAAATAATTTAGCTTCAGAATTAGACGCAAATCGAGGACTCGACCACGGTGTTTTTGTACCTCTGAAAATAATGTTTCCTAATGCGGATATTCCGTGTTTGCAAATTTCTATTAATACTAATTTATCGCCTGCAGAACATATTAAGTTAGGAGAGGTTTTATCCGAATTACACGATCACAATATCTTGGTATTAGGCTCAGGATTTTCCTTTCACAATATGCAAGCCTTCTATGCACCAGCAACGGGCAACAATAAAATATTAAACGAACAGTTCGACCGTTGGTTAAATGCAACCTGTACTGGCAAATACGATGGTAATGAAATAAACCGTCAGGATTTATTAGAAAACTGGGAAAAAGCACCAGGGGCTCGTTTTGCTCACCCCAGAGAAGAGCATTTATTACCATTACACGTTTGTTACGGTTGTCAAAAGCGCCCTGCCATTAAATCGTTACAATGTGATGTCTTCGGCTATAAAACGTCAAGTTTTGTCTGGTAGTACACCCGGTTATTTTAAACCTTAAGATTGGACGAAAAAGATATAAATTCTTTAAGTAACCATCATAGACATATTAATATGGTTACTTAAAATATTCTCTTAAATTGCTTGCTGCCAAAAATAACAACACTTACCAAGCTTTGAGAGAATTCTTATGTCTGAGTTACCACCCATAAAATACGGCTATGAAAACATTGAAAATATCGATATATTTTATCGAGAAGCCGGGATAGATAAGAGTAAAAAACTTCTTATACTGCAAAGATTTCCATATTCTACATCCGCCATTAATTCATTAATCAGCGAATTATCGCAAGATTTCCATGTTATTGCGCCAGATTACCCTGGATTTGGCAACAGCAGCAGACCGTCCCCCAACCTTTTCGATTACACATTCGAAAACCTAGCACTCATACTAAAAATATTCGCGAAAAGAAAAAATCTGACTAATTATGAAATCTTCATTGAAGATTCTAACCTAGAAATTGGGCAATCTTTAATTAGCATCGACGCTAAGAATATTCACGGTGTTATTATTAGTCATTCATTAAGTGACCATTCTGAAAGCATGAATGATCACGATCATTTAATAAAACAGAATTATTCGGAAAAAACGTCGTACCAAATACAAAATAACGAACTTCATTTATTTAAAAGCACTAACAATTTAGATTATGACGAAAGTCAAATCTATGACAGACTGTTTGGGCAACCAAAAGTAAACACTAAAAGCTTATTATTGAGCAATATTGAAAACGAAGGCATTTCGGTAAAAAAGTTAGGCTACAAAAAAAATAATGTAGGCATTAAAGAAACAATGCAAACTACAAAACCGTATCCCCAAATTTCTCAGCGAATTAATCATACGGATTCTCATATTTGCCTCGTGTCACCTTAATATTATAAAAAACGGACAAGGGCCAATCAGATAAGGCATAAGACAAAAAAACGCTTTCTAGAGTCCAATTGAGTTGTATTGCTTGATAGTAAATAAGGCAGTACACTCATTTTTGGACAATATTATATAATTCAAGGAGAACCCAAATGTCTATGTCTTCATTCAGTTACGAAGATCTCACTTACATCCAATCCTCACTGCAAGCCTACTCCAGCGATCTGAGCAAAGTAGAAGAATCGGACTGTGACGAAGATTACACGTTCGAAGAAGTAAAAACCGACCTTGAAAGGGTAGCCAATCTATTAGAGCGTGTTGACGGCTTTATCGAAAATTTCGGCACGGTTGATTTTTCCGTTAAATCCACCAAAGAGTAGTGAATCAAGACATTCACTGCTGGCTTGGCGCGCGAGTTAACCACAAAAACCAATAAATAAGGGGCAATAGACAGTTATTCACTCCCCTACCCTGGTAGAATTATCAACATTGTTGTAAAACATAAAATATTCGATACTATATATAGAGAATTTGTTATGTATAAACGTCTTCTTGTCGGTACGTTAAGCCTATTTTCATCTTTTTCTGTACTTGCTGGTTCCCTAACCCTTACCAGTGAAGACATTAAAAATGGCGAGTCGATGAGCAAAGCTCAAGAATTCACAGGTTTCGGCTGTGAAGGTGGAAACACCTCGCCACACCTCTCGTGGTCCAACCCTCCTCAAGGCACAAAAAGCTTTGCGTTAACCGTATTTGATCGAGACGCACCTACCGGCAGCGGTTGGTGGCATTGGCAGGTAGTCAATATTCCAGCGAATGTTCAGGAATTAGCGCAAGGCGCTGGCAGTTCGACGAACACAATGCCCAAGGGCAGCCAGCAAATCGAAAACGACTACGGCATTAAGGAATTCGGCGGCGCCTGCCCACCAGTAGGACACGGCGTTCACCATTACACGTTTAAACTTCACGCCTTAAAAGTTGAGAAATTAGAACTGCCAGAGAATGCATCGTCAGCCTTAGCAGGTTTTATGATCAACGCCAATACCATCGAGTCCGCAACTATTGAAGCCTTGTACGAACGATAACCGCACGAATTAGCACGTTCAGACAAAAGAAAAAATCCAAGAAAAGATCGTCGAAAGCTCTGATTAATGCAGAGCTTTCGCTCTTTATACCCTCGTTACAGCCACTAAGATAAATATGATTACTATCGAAAAAGACTCAAAAGCTGAAGAAATTTTTATTCATGCAACGCCAGAAGACCTCAGAGAATTCGCAAAAAAACTCTGGGCTATATCTGAAAAAGCTGACACCAAAGGTAAGCACAAAGAGCAGCTAACGACAAAACGAGATGCAGATGTTTTCTTATCTACTGAACTGCAGAGTGAGCCTCAAAAACATAGCATTATCAAAAAATTAACAATTTCCAGCCGTATTAAATAAAAACGCTATATCAAGCGGCTGTGGTCATAGGGAACAGCCGCCAGAAACGGCGATACACTATCAATGTTTATACGCTAAAAACTCACCCTTTCCGACTGTCAAAAGGCTGCAAGTAAACTCAGGGTTATTGTTGAAAGCGGTCATTACCGAGTCGAATTCATTGCGGTGTGAAATAGCATTATCAAAAATAATCAATCCACCCGATGCCGTTAATCTAATAATATCTTTTAACAATGGCTCGTAGATATCTCTGTCGGAATCCAGAAATACAATATCAAAGCGCTTTTCCATTCGTGGCAGTAATTCCATTGCTTCACCAGCGACAATTTCAATACGCTCATTTAAGCCCGATTCGAGAAAGTTAGCTTTTGCCTCTTTAATTTTATTCTCGTTTCTTTCAATGGTAGTAATGCAACCACCTTCACTCATAGACGCCGCAAACCACAGCGTTGAGTAACCATTGGATGTGCCCACTTCTAAGATATTTTTAGGTTTAATAAGCTTAACTAAAACCGAGAAAAGTTCACCCGTATCTCGGGTTATATTAAGATATTTCTTTTTTCTGTCAGAGACTTCTTCATCATTTTGAATACCGAGAAGCTCCAGACGTATCATGAGTTCGTTAAATTGAGTACTTTGCACAATATCACCTTGTTATAAGTGAGTTGCCACAATGTAGCCGCCAAGTAGCAATAGAGAAAAAAAGAAGATCCGCTGGAACAATTGTACGGAAATAAAGCTGCGTATTTTTCCACCAATCATCATGCCGATAATGGCAGGAACCAAGGCAATTAAGGAAATTGCTCCGGTAGAAATTGTTAAGATATTCATCCAAAAGAGACCAATGCTTAACCCCAAAGAAGAACACGTAAATAGTATTCCCATTGCTTGGATAAGCTTGTCTTTTGGTAAACCAACCGATTGCAGATAAAAAACGCCAGGGACGGCAGAAGATCCGGTTAGGCCGGTAAAAACACCGTTGGCAATACCTAATGTAAATCCGGCTGTGGGCTCCCAGCGTTTATCAATAGAAAGCGTAATTTTGGTTAAACCCAACGCCGCATAGGAAAACAGAAGCAAGCCCAACACCAAAGACATATTCGCCGGATTGACTTGTAAAGCCAGCCAACAACCTAACGCGATTGACACCGTCGCAGCGAGAAAAAAGTGCCAATGGTCGTGCCACAATAACTTACCGTGACTACCGCTGACGGCCTGATAAAAATTGGTTATTAATGCAGGTAAGGCCACCATTGCCATCGCTGAATGAATACCGGTTAACGCAGTTAGTATTCCCAAAACAACCGGTGGCAGGCCTAAGCCCACCACACCTTTGATTGTGCCGGCAAAAATAAATACCAGCATAATTATAACGATGGTTGAAATTTGATAATCTATCAAGCAGTCTCTAGCTCCAAACCCGGAAATTCCGCCTCAACACCATTTTTTACAAAACACCGCAACCCAGCTATTACATCTCCGACTTCTTCGGCATCTAACACGTCGGGTTTCTTGTTTGAAAATTGCGCAGCAACATTAAGAATATCACTCTTTCTATCTTCAATATAGACAGCTTTACTGGGCTCGTTAACTTTATGAATATTTTGTAGGCTTTCTTCTAATTGGCTACTGTTACTTGCAAACTCTATATCAAAAGAACCAAGTTGTAACAAAATATAACGGCTGCGCTCACCAACACTCATGCCGTTAGCAAAACGGTGCTTTATACACGACGGAATTTGAAAAGTTTGACCTTCAACAATATGGTAAATCTTTTGAAGATCCGGTAGTTCAATATCGATCGCGCCCTTAGCGCAATATATCATATCTGAAACAGTATGATGGTAGTGGTACGACACCGATTGATGATCTAAATTAAATAAACTGACTCGAATACCATCTTCGTAATAAAACTCTTTCATTTCCATGATTTTTCCTCACGGTTTTAGTCGACAATTTCTGCTTCTGATTGTCGTACGTTGATATCATCCTGTTCGACTTTAGCGAGTTGGCTCCACTGCTCAGCCATCCACACAGCCGCCTCAACAAAAGCTGCGGAGAAGTTTCTTTCGTTTTGCCAAAAGCGAGTTAATACGCCAAAGGAAGCAATAAATTCTGAGGGCTTAACAACACCGGTTTTTGAATCGCGACACATTACTTGGTAACTGTCATAACTGTCTAGAGAGACACCGCCTGTGACGTAGTTTTCTTCTTCATACGCAATAAGCTCATCTTTTTCTAGAAGGTTTTTAACCAACTGAGAAGGATGACTGTGCAGATTAAAACTTTGACCAGAGGCATAAATGACAGCGTCAATTGGAATGTAGGTATATCCGCTCTCGTTTAAATAACTCAATTCAAAGCCATTATCGCTTTCAATGGGATTAGGGGAAATGTCGTAACCCATTTTTACCGATTTGAGAATTCCAGACTCAAACAACGCAATTAGCTTTTCAGCGTTACTCAATGGGATTGGTACGGCGGTTCGAATAAAATGAGTATCCAGTAATTTGTCGTACATCTGCTTTTCGGTACCACTTAAATATCGATAAAACTTCATCCGTCTTACTTTTAATAATATTGAATGAATTAAATTATTGGATACCGAACACGTTTTGTCGTAATTTAGCTTTTCAAAAGCACTGGTGAATTTTGGATTCGAAACATCCGACCAGTTTATTTCGTCGGAGGTTGCGTGCTTTAGCTCAGCATCAATTAACGACAAAATATCTTCGAGCAATAACTTATGCCCTACCGTTTTTTCCAGCTCAGTAAAGGTATCTTCTGTAAGATATTTGAATTCGTAGTCAGGCTTATCGCCGCGAACTGCCGGGAAAAAACCGCATCGGCTGCCAACAAAAATTTCTAAATGATCGCACAAGCCCGCAGGAGTAAAACCGACTATTTGCCCTTGAGTATTGTATTGGAAACTGCCATCGCTCACCAAAGACATAACCGCGTCAATTCCACTGGGCCCCATTCCTTTCACGAAAACGCGTAGTTTTCTGCCATCGGCATCGTTTAGCCACTGCTTAATGCGTCTTTTTACCCGATAAAACGGATAAGGTGAATTTAGCTCTTTAGAAGTCACCGAATTACTGGCAGAAGCAACGGTCCAGTGCCCGGTGGACAATAACACTCGATGAAAGCCATCAAGTTTAACGGGCTTACCGCTTCTTTTATTGATAATTTCTAAATAAAATTTGTTGTTATTGCGATACCCATCTGTAACCGAATAACCGTTGTATGGAACGATATCAATATTGTAATCTTTCGCTAAATCAAAATATTGATAATATCGATCTTCAAGATAATGGCCAAATAACGCTCTTGGGTAAAAGGCATCAGCATCGGGCAGCCACTCTTCTTTAGGGGTGAGTGGATGAGTCTCTTTGATTAACTCAAAGTGATTATTGATTAAAAACTCTCTGTTTTCCAACATCCAATCGTAGAAATCATTATCGTAGAGCGACATTACTCCAGCTTGGTTGTTGCATAAATGACTGGGTAATAACTCATCGTAATCGTAAGGAAAGCCTGGACCATTCTTAGACCTTTCCTCAACGGTAATAATCTCAATAGAATCGGACGAGCGCTTTGTTCTGATCAACGCTTTCACCAAATGAACCAATGCCGCGGTTCCAGAAAACCCAGTTCCAACAATACAAAATCGAAGGGGATTGGTTGATGACATAAATATTCTCTATAAGTATTGAAAACCAACCTCAAGCAATTGAGGTTGGTTTTACAGGTTAACTGTTAGAGCGAATACAAAGCCTGCTTAATTCGATCAGCCGCTTCGCCGAGCGTTTCGGCGGTTCTGCCACTATTCATGCGAATAAAATACCGCAGTTTTTGGGCATCTCCGGAAAAGTTATGACCGCCAATGGAAGCCACTTTCGCTTTATCCAAAAGAAATTGATCGGCGCTGTCATACCCCATCGCTGAAATTTTTTCAGAGTATTGTGAGATATCAGCAAAGATAAAAAAGCCACCTTCGGGAACGGTAACCGTAACGCCATCAATAGTATTCAAACGATCAACAAAACTCTGTAAATTTAATCGAGAATTGATCGCCCGTGCATTTGCGACTTCGTCCATAAAAGGTTGCATAGCGGTATGAGTTGCAATCTGAGCGTACGTCGATGCAAACGAATTAAGATTGACTTGCACCTTCGCCATCATTGCCACTGACTGAGCGTCACTGCAAATGTAACCGACACGATCACCGTGCATTCCGTAGGTTTTCCCAGGTCCGGTCACAATGGTTGTACAATCGCGCAATGCGTATTCGTCACCTTGGGCTGTTGTAATAACACACTTGGCGATGGTGTCCGGCCCGTCCAAAATATGGGATTCATAAGGGCAATCGAACAGAATTTGAATGGGCGCCTTTCCTGCTTTCGCACGCGCGCTATTGTGCTCGGCGATGACCTCTGCCAACGTCTCTTGGGCATCGGCATTGTATATTTTACCGGACGGGTTAAGGCAATCACTTAAAATGACCATTTTAGTCTTGTCTGTAATTGCCTCGGATAAAGCTTGGGCCGACAAACACGATCTAAAAAAATCTGGGATGTAAACGCCGACCATTTCTGCCCCGTGTAACTCAATCATATCGGCGTAATGAGGCCAGTTGGGCAGTGGCACAATAACTTCATCATCCGGATCGAGAAAGGTATGAAAGGCAACTGTGATCGCGCCTTTAATTCCACCCGGCGTTACCATCACCTCGGTTTCTGGATCGTACTGAATGCCCCTGAGCCGATTGACGCGTTCACTAATCGAGGTTCGTAAAAAATCGAAACCCTTAACAGGTGCGAATTCATGAATCGCCCTTGGATTACTGCTAATGTAATCTATCACGGAGGCATCGATGCGTTTATCTGCAATGTCGTCCAGCGTACCAATACTTAGATCGATTACATGTTCGCTGGATTGCGCATTGAGTTTTGCAATTTTTGCCTTTGTACCGTGAGTAATGGAATCACGCAACTTGAGTGCTGTGCGTGAAAAATTCGAGTTAGGCATACTCTTCCCCTTCAACAATCACAGTACCCGATTCTAATTTTAATGTGTTGTCGTACATTGCGTCCCACATAGACTGCTGAACTTTTAATACTTCATTTGCGCCAAAAATAATTTCATTTAAATCGTCTAGGTTTTGGCAATTGTTTTTGACGCATTGACGGGCATCCGCCGCGTGGCGTTCTTCAACACCGTTGTCGACGTGAGCGTTAAAATACACTTCAACGTCATGCTTAAAAATATCGATATCCATCTTTCTACGCGTTAATCGAAACGCCTCTCTGAATGTTGTTAACATTTGATCGGCATGGGTTTCTAACGCCATAGCAACGCCCAACATTCGCTGATACGAACTGGTAATTAAATCCAGTATTTTTTCGCGATAGGCTAGTGTTTCTGGAATAATTAATGGGCTTTTCTTCGCATCGACGACTTTTAATGGCGCAATGCCAAATTCAGTTTCGCCAAATAAATTTAAGGCATTTTCCATAAACACTTCATGGCAATGAGCCTTATTTCCCATTCCAGTTTCCTCACCCAAAATGTAAGCAAACAGAATTAGCGTATCCATATCATTGACTTCAGAAGCTCTTGCACACACGTGAGCAATACCTTTGACGGTCAACTCGGTTCGATAAAAAAAATTAGCTCGATACAATTCATAAGTATCTGGCGTCCACTTAACAGCAGTTAAATGGTTAAAATAATTATTCTTAAAAATATTGTGCTCTTCTAATGATGATAAAAATTCGTCTAACTCACGTTCACACTGATTTTTTTCAAATGACATCGCTTGTTCCTTTGAATTTATGCACTGTAATTAAATTAGGACTAGGATAAATCAACAACAAACCGACCCACCCAACGAACGGGGCAAAAAGAAAATATCAGAACTGATTTTTCGATTAAACATAAGACCAAAGTATAGGTTTACAGCTTAATTCGAAGATAAGCGAATTAACAGTATAACTTTAAAGAACAAAACCTTAATAAAAAATAAATACACTTCACATATCAATAAAAAGCATAAGGAATTAAATCAAAACAGGGAATATCAAAATATTCGGTCATGAAAAACAAATATAAACAATCAATTTTGTAAAATGTACCCTGTTCTCAATTTATAAAAAATATGATAACAACGAAGAAAATAATATAACAAAATTAAGACTCTGCTTTTGATCACTAATCAGAATCAAAACGGCCAATAGTTAATATTCGCTTTCAGACAAAAGAATTATTTATTAAATTATTTCGATAAAAATATTACCCTGCACACACTGTAATATTTTAAAAACAAAAAACGACCGCACTCAGAAAGAGAAAGAGAAAGAGAAAGAGAAAGAGAACACTATAAAAAACCCCGGATAAACAAAAAAATTATCCGAGGTTCTCAAATCACAAAAATACAAAATAGTTAATTAATTATTGAACCATTTCGTTTTCAGTAAACATACCTTCAAACAATGCAGAACTGAGGTAACGTTCACCAGAATCAGGCAGCACAACAACAATCATTTTATCGGAAAATTCAGGCTTTTCTGCTACACGCAACGCTGCACACAAAGCCGCACCACAAGAAATACCCGCTAAAATACCTTCTTTTTGCATTAGCAAGCGCGCGGTATTGATTGCCTCTTCATTGGTTACCTGCTCAACAGAGTCAACAATTTCAAGATCTAAGTTTTGCGGAACAAAACCAGCCCCAATACCTTGGATTTTATGCGGCGAAGGTTTTACTTCATCACCGTTGATGGTTTGAGTGATAACTGGGGAGTCAACCGGCTCTACCGCAACCGAGGTAATGGCTTTTCCTTTTTGCTGCTTAATATAGCGAGAAACACCCGTAATTGTTCCGCCGGTACCAACACCAGCAACAAACACATCGATTTTACCATCGGTGTCGTTCCAAATTTCTGGGCCGGTTGTTTTTTCGTGAATTTGAGGATTCGCCGGGTTTTCAAACTGCTGTAGCATTAAATGATTTTCAGGATCGCCGTCGACAATCGCTTTAGCTTTTTCGATAGCGCCTTTCATGCCTTTAGGTGGTTCGGTCAAAATAATTTCCGCCCCCAAAGCTTTCATCAATTTGCGACGCTCTAAAGACATACTGGCAGGCATCGTCAGAATTAACTTATACCCTTTACTGGCAGCCACAAAAGCCAATGCGATTCCGGTATTACCGCTGGTAGGTTCGACCAACGTCATGCCTGGTTTAAGCTTACCGCTTTCTTCAGCCGCCCAAATCATGCTTGCGCCGATTCGGCACTTAACGGAACCCGCTGGGTTACGCGATTCAATCTTCGCGTACACATTTCCGTTGGGACAGATGTTTTTCAGTCTGATCATTGGTGTATTACCAATGGATTCGGCATTATTCTCGTACATACGACCCTCTCTCTTGTTAAATGTGTCAGCGTTACTGTGGGGATCTCTGCACTGGTAGCGACCAATCCTACACTGACACGGAATTTTTAACCGGAGAGTATCAGAGCTTGGCCTTTTGTGACAAACCTATTACCCCGCTTTATTGCTATTGTCTTGATACCGTTCAGAGTGATTTGAAAATCGCCGAAATACATAGCTAAGTCGTATAACCTTATAATCAAACAATATTGTTCAAATTTAAGCAAAGGTCTGGTTATTGCTGAACATTTTCACATCACCGGTTTGCGTTGTCGGGTTATTTACATAGTTTTTTGATGGCGATATTTATCGATATTTGGTTTGCGGGAATTATCGCAGCAGCATTAATACTTAATCGTAAATTATAAATCAGGTAACTTTACTGACATTACTTCGGCGAAAAAATAAAATCGATAATTTATTATTTCACGTTTAAATTAAAACAAGCTATATCGAACGTCATAAATTCAAACGAACAAACACAAGACTTTAAGTAAATAAAAAACTTTTTCAGTTGTAATTAATTAATAGCGAATAGAACAAGTAAAAATCCAATTATAAAAGCGATTTTATTCGCTAATACCACAACACATTAATGGATGTGTTTTATTAGGGTTTTGGATACAATCAATAATCTATTGTATTAATCAGGCTTTTAAAAATGAGCATTCAGGATCCAGTTAGCAATAAGCACACACTTAACAGTGAATTAAAACCACACAGCTATCTTGTTCTGGGAGAAAACTTTTACACGCGCGTTTCTCCAACACCTGTTGCTCAGCCTAATCTTATTCGGCTCAACCAAACGCTATCAGAATTTCTCAATTTAGACGTTAATCAGCTGAATACTCCGGAAAATCTGGAAATTTTTTCCGGCAATAAAACACTTTCTCACGCCTCATCACTGGCCACGGTTTACGCCGGGCATCAATTTGGCAACTGGAACCCGCAACTTGGTGACGGCAGAGCGTTGTTATTGGGCGAAATACTCGCCAAAGACAATAAACTCTACGACATACAGCTCAAAGGTTCGGGCCCTACGCCGTATTCGAGAATGGGAGACGGCCGCTCACCGATTGGTCCCGTATTGCGAGAGTACATTGTCAGTGAAGCCATGCACTCCTTGGCGGTACCCACCACGCGCGCGCTTGCAGCGGTATCTACCGGGGAGACAGTGACCCGTGATTTATTGCTGCCCGGAGGTATTTTAACGCGGGTTGCCCAAAGCCATATCAGGATTGGCACCTTTCAGTACTTTACCGCCCGTCAACAGCTCAATGACATTCAATCATTGGCGGATTTTGTTATCCATCGTCATTACCAAACCGACGTACAAACCGAGTTCCCAGACAACCCCTATTTGGGCCTACTGAGCTTGGTTGTTCGCAGGCAAGCCAAACTCATTGCCAAATGGATGTCATTGGGGTTTATCCACGGTGTGATGAACACAGACAACATGCTTTTAAGCGGCGAGACGGTGGATTATGGCCCCTGTGCGTTTATGGATCAGTACAGGCACAACAAAGTCTTTAGCTCCATTGATCACCACGGCCGATACGCGTACTGCAATCAACCCAAAATCGCAAAGTGGAACGTCAGCTGGTTAGCGCAAGCACTGCTGCCGTTAATTGACACCAATGAAGAACACGCCGTAAAACTCGCGTTATCGGCATTGGATGAGTTTGAAGAAATTTACCAGAATGAATACCAAGCCTTGTTCGCACGTAAGCTTGGTTTTAATACTGCGAGCGACAACTCAAACCAGCTGGTGAATAATCTGCTTGGAATCATGGAGAAAGAAAAGCTGGATTTCACCAATACATTTCGAGCACTTGCGAACCTACTCATTGAACACAGTGATGCTACTGAAAACTTTGAAAGCGCTTATGACACATCTGCGCTCACATTGAAGGCAAAACAGTGGGTACAAGGATGGTTGGATGCGTTGTCATCAGAAGGTATCGCAGCGAATACGGCAATTGAAACCATACGCACAATAAATCCCGCGTATATTCCTCGAAATCACCAGGTCAATCAGGCAATTGATCAAGCCGTTGATCAGAACGATTTCTCCCTTTTTAATACTTTAGTTGATCTGCTAGAAGAGCCTTTTACTTATAAAACTGAATTAGCTCAATTTGCCGCGGCGCCAGAAGCGAACGAAACTATTTTTAGAACATTTTGTGGCACCTAAATTCATACAGCAGCGACACTGGTTTTTACTTTTATTTATTTTTATTCCAACTTTGCCAACACTATTTCCCACACACAATAAAGCTCTTTAACCAGAGCTTTATTGGCTCGCCTTTTTTCCATTCTCTACCGCCAATCGCAGAAGTATAACCACACATCACACGTATTGGCTGCACGATAAAGGTAACAATCAAAAACAACCTTGCCTCTACAATGAACAATTTTGTGAAAGCCATCAAATTTTTCAATAAAAAATATTAAAACATTAAGGCAAGAAACCAGTAGATGAGGCGGCGCAAAATACCTCTGACTGTTTAATCTTTTAAAACAGTGTGTTTCTGAAGAGATGATTGCTGCAGACAAAAAGCTATTGTATGAATAGAAGAATTAACGTTTAACAGGACCACAAATAAACAAAAACCCCAACGCACCATTAAGCACGAAGGGGTTTTGATGTTTTTTAGAATTCAGACGTTATCTGTATTCTAAGGCAATTAAGATGCAGCTAATTCTTTAGCGCGCTCAATTGCTTGTGCTTGGTCGCCTTGAGGATCAGCAGTCAACAAAGAAGGCTGGAAGCGAAGAGCGTTAACATCGGTAATACCAACAACATTCAACCACCAGTTAAGGTAAGTTGATTGGTAGTCAGTACCGAATTTTGGATCAACGCCAGGAGCGAATACACCAGCGGTGTAAACAACAGTTGCTTTTTTGTTTTCAAGCAAACCAGAGTAACCGTCTTCTGGGCTGAAACCGAACAACATACCTGGTTGAGTGATAACGTCGATGTATTGCTTTAGTTTGTAAGGGATGCCGCCGTTCCACATTGGAACTGCGAAAACGTACTCGTCAGCAGCCATGAAGTTTTGAGTCACTTCAACAACTTTGTCCCACGCTGATTGACGTGGTCCGTCCATCTCGCCAACACCGAAGAAGGTCATTTTGGCAGCAGCTTTATCACCGTCGAATTCAGGTAAATCACAGTTCCAAAGATCAAGAACTTCAACTTCTAGGCTTGGATCGTTTGCTTTGCGAGCAGCAACGTATGCGTCAGCAACAGCGTTAGATTGAGATGACTCAGAGCGAGGAGACGCAATGATATGCAACAACTTAGTCATGGTTTGAATTCTCCAATGAGAGGATTTTCAATAATTTAGGGTTATGCACTAATAAAACGCACACCTTCGCACCCATTTTTCATAAAAGGGCGAACATGTGCTGGTAACCGTTGTAATAACTGTTCATAGGTTAGCTAGAAAAAAGATAACTTGTCAATATTAAATTTACGGGTTATGTTTACCAGATGACATAATTTAGAGGATAGCGTTTTGACTGTAGCCCAACGCCCTGATCCATTTCTAATTGCCGACAATCCCGCCCTTGATTTTCTCAACTCCATTTGTGCTCCGTGGGGAGAAGATATTGAGTGGATTGAGAATGGTGATGACCTTGTGGAATGGCTCATTCACGCAGAATTAATCGAAAAACAAGAACGCGACCAAATTTACGCAAAATTGTCGCGCGAACAACTTGACGAAGCCGCCGAACGCGCTAGAAATATGCGCGAATGGTTCCGCAGCTTTGTGACAACTCATGCTGGAAAACCCGTTAATAAAAATGCTCTAAAAGAGCTCAAGCCATTAAACGATTTGCTCAGCGGCGATCATTTATATCGTCAAATAGGCATTATTGAAGACGAAGAGCTTGGTACCAAATTCCACTGGCATGAATTGCGACGCTGGCACAAATCCGATGACCTTTTATCGGCAATTGCCGCGGAAATGGGCAAATTCGTTTGTTCAGCCGATTTCACGCTCGTCAAAAACTGTGAAGGCCCAACCTGCACACTTTGGTTTTTGGATATCAGTAAAAACCACAAACGTCGCTGGTGCTCAATGTCGGTTTGTGGAAATCGCGCCAAGGCTGCCGCCCACCGAGCAAAGAAAAAGGCTCACTAGCCCGCTTTTTACACCCGGCACCACGCCATCAATAAGAACTATTAGATTACCCAGCATCGTGTAATCTAATAGCTCTCATATTCTAACCGCACTATCTAAGTCGACCCTTCTATTTAACTTCCGAACCTTCTGCTTGCCTACATAGCGACTACTTATAAGAGTCATGTATTTATAAGAGTCATGTATTTATAATAGTCACGTATTTATAGTGGTCACGTTATAGCAATTACACTCTGACGGCTCTGCACTAGCCATTCTTTAATGGCTCTTCTGCAATGATCCTTCTTCAATGACCTTTCTTCAATCGCCCGAGAGAGACTCTGCCAGCGTATTCCCACGCAACAACTTTCCGCAGCCATACCAACATCCATTTGCCTTCTACAGGTGAATCATTCCAACGTTCATCTGTTTTATTAATTGTTCATTTATCAGTCATGTTTAGCCACTTTCTGTTGCATTGATAAAAATTCAACAAACTAGTGACAGATGATAATTTCAACCCTATAATCGTTTTTATCTAATTTAGATTAAAACGAATTTAAAAATGATTAATACTGACGCTCTCTGCCATTTCTTTATCAATAACCGCAAATGGGTATTCTGGGTACTGCTCGCCGTTGTCGCCACAGCTGCTATCCAATTCCCTAAAATACAAACGGATACTGATCCTGAGAACATGTTGCCCACAACAGACTTAGATCGTCAGTATCATAACCAAGTGAAAGAGACATTCGCATTACACGACTCTCTTGTCATCGGTATTGTTAATCCAGATTCAATTTACCACCCTAAAACACTCGCAAAACTCGTCAAAGTGACAGAATTTATTGACGGGCTCGACAGTGTCGTTCATCAAGATATTTTATCTCTCGCCACCGTTGATAACATCTCTCAAAAAGAGCCAGGCACCATTCAGTTCGAATGGATGATGAAAACGCCGCCACAATCCGATGAGCGAGCCCAACAGATTCGCTCTCAAGTTTCACGACTGCCTTTTCTTCGCAACACTATTGTATCTATCGACGAAAAAGCAGCGACAATCTATGTTCCTTTAATCGATAAGAACACCAGCTTTAAAACCGCGAATGAAATTCGCCGGTACATCGATTCCCTAGAAAGCGATTCACTCGATAACGACCAATGGCACATAACCGGTTTACCGGTTGCAGAGGATCAGTTCGGCCATGAAATGTTTGTGCAAATGGGCATTTCAGCGCCTCTAGCAGGCTTGGTGATATTCATTCTACTGTGGGTATTTTTCAGAAATATTCCCTTTATTACCGCGCCGATGATTATTGCCATGGCGACGGTAATCATCACAATGGGTACGCTAATCGCCTTTGGTTTCACCGTACACATTATGTCTTCGATGATTGCCATCTTCTTAATGCCAATCGCCGTGGTCGACTCGGTGCATTTTTTATCGGAATTTTCCGACAACTACAAAAAAGACTCAGACGTAAAAGAAGTATTGTCTGAAGTTGTTGGGCGATTGTTTCAACCCATGTTGTTCACGTCCATCACATCGTCAATTGGTTTCTACTCTTTATTGCTAACGCCAATCCCGCCTGTACAAATATTTGGAGCATTTGTTGGCACAGGCATATTATTGGCATTCGCCTTAACCATCATTTTCTTGCCGGCTTACATCAGCCAGTTAAACAGCAAAAACTTAGAGAAACTGATTGAAATTAATCCCGACTCAGAAGATTCAAAAATCGCAGGTTCAGTGCGCAGATTTGGTCAGATTGCAAATTCAAACACGAAAATTTGGTACTTGGTATTTATCGCTATTTCGGGAATTTCGGCCTACGGCATCAGTAAGATCGAAATTAACGATAACCCCGTTCGATGGTTTAAGCCCGATCACCAAATTCGTATTGCAGACCAGGTACTAAATCACCATTTTGCCGGAACCTACGATGCGTACATTGTGTTAGAGCAACCTAAAAACCATACCCAAGCATTAATTAACATTACGTCAGATTTTGAGAGCAAGCACACCTTACAAAGTGAATTTAAAAATATTCTCGATGAATTTGTTAATAATCTCGAAAAACCAGATTCAAATTTAACATCAACCGTCGACGATACGTTATTTGCTCTGGAGGATTTTAGTTTCTTAGATATATCCGAGGAACAACTGAAACTTTCACAAGACTTCGCCTTACAATTAGAAGAGTTTTTAGAAAATACCAAACCCTTTCTAAATCCCAGCAATCTTTCTTACATTGCCGATTTGCAGGAGTATTTAAACACCACGGGTTTGGTGGGCAAGTCAAACAGTCTCAGCGACATTGTTAAAACAGTGAACCGAGAGTTACATTCTGGCTCGTCTGAAGACTTCCGCTTGCCTAACTCCAATCCGGCAGTGGCACAGACTCTATTGCAGTATCAATCCTCTCATCGACCACAAGATTTATGGCACTTTGTAACTCGCGATTACAGCCAATCTCTGGTTTGGTTGCAATTAACGAGCGGCGACAATAAAGACATGCAACAGGTCATCAATAAAGTTGATGAATACATTGCTGCGAACCCATTGCCCGCAGGTATGGATTACCACTGGGCAGGTAAAGCTTACCTAAACCTAATTTGGCAAGAAAAAATGGTCGCGGGAATGTTTGACAGCTTATCCGGTGCGTTCATTCTTGTCTTTTTAATCATGGCATTACTGTTCCGCTCTTTTGTATTCGGTGCAGTAGCGATGCTACCGCTGTCACTTTCCATCGCATTTATCTATGGAATCATCGGTATCATCGGCAAAGACTACGACATGCCCATTGCCGTTTTATCAGCGCTGACATTGGGAATCTCGGTGGATTTCGCCATCCACTTTATCGAGCGACTCAGAGTTAATTATCGTCAACTAGACAACTGGAATTTAGCGATAAAAGCTATGTTCGAAGAACCGGGTCGAGCAATTACCCGAAACGCCATCGTTATTGCCATTGGATTTACCCCATTGCTGTTTGCACCGTTGGTTCCCTACATCACGGTAGGCGTTTTATTGGCAAGCATTATGGCAATTTCAGCTGTCGCTACATTAATTATGATTCCAAGCGTATTGAAACCTTTTCATAAACGAGTTTTTAATTGAGGGCATTTTTGTGAAACTTAAAAAAATTACACAATGTGTTATTTTGAGTGTGTTAGCCGCAGCGCAAAGCGCGGTTGCACAAGTCGATGACGAACATGCCAGATCCATTGTGCAACAGGCAGAAATGGCGTCCTATTACGCAGGTAATGACGGCCGCAGCCTGGCAAGAATGATCATTACAGACGGAAACGGTCAAAAGCAAATACGTCAATTTACGATTTTACGCCAAGATGTCGAAGATCGCGGCGACCAAAACTTAATGGTATTTTTCTCGCGCCCATCAGATGTTCGCGATACGGTATTTCGGGTGCTAAAACACACCACTCAAGATGACGACCGCTGGTTGTATTTACCCGGCCTAGACTTGGTTAAACGAATTTCCGCCGGAGATAAACGCACCTCGTTTGTTGGTTCGCACTTTTTTTATGAAGATGTTTCCGGCCGTAATACCGAAGAAGATTATTTCGAATTACTCGAAGAAAACGACGAGTTTTATACCATCAAAGCGGTTCCAAAAAATTTATCTTCGGTGGAGTTCACTCATTATATTGTGAATATCGAAAAATCATCAATGTTGCCGAGAAAGATCGAATTTTACGATGCTAAAGATCGTCTTTATCGTCGAGTCGAGTCACTTAAAATCGAAAATATTGATGGCCACCCAACCGTTCTTCATTCCCGAGTAGAAGACTTATTAAATGGCGGCGCAACCGAAATGCAATTTCGTTTCGTTGAGTATGACCTCGGTTTACCAGAAACGCTTTTTTCAGAGAGAAGCCTTAGAACACCACCACGTCGTTGGTTAAAAATTAAAGGCTAGATCGATGCCCAGAATCACATTAGTCATTGGCATAGCAGGGACGCTATTTTTTAACATGGCTGCACAGTTTTCTTACGCTCAAGAAAACACAGCAGATAACGAAAGCTTTGATTCAGTATGGGATGATGATTGGGGTGAAGACACTTATAATTCAACAAAAAACATAAATGTTGCGTCGTTTTCTGGTTTCACAGAAACACTGTATGGCAGCAGGCTTTCAAATTCAGAGTTTCATAAAAAAACCAGTATAGAAGACATACGTCTGCGTCTAGAAACAAAATTAGACATCTATTCAGTAAATATTGTCTCTAAAGGAGATATTTACTACGACGGAGTTTTAGACGACTGGCGCGGAAATTTTAGAGAACTTCGACTAGACTATTCTTGGAAACAAACTGACTTAAAAGTTGGTCGCCAGGTGTTAACCTGGGGAACGGGAGATTTTTTATTTTTAAACGATTTTTTCCCTAAAGATTGGCAATCTTTTTTCTCAGGTCGTGACGATGAATACTTGAAAGCATCGTCAAATGCGGTTAAGTTGTCTTTATACTCTTCAATAATTAATACAGATTTTGTTTGGGTTCCTAAATTCGAGCCCGATAATTATGTAAGGGGTGACTATTATTCTTTTTTCAACCCTTTATCAAACTCAATCTCCGCACCAAATTTAGAAGCCAATGAGCCGGACAATTCCGAATTCGCGATCCGGCTTTTTAAAACCATAAATAGTTACGAGCTTGGGGGTTATTTTTATCGAGGTTATTTTAAAAGCCCTAACGGATTTTCTGAACGAGGTGAGTTAGAGTTTTCTCGCCTTCAAAGCTTAGGCTTCTCGGTCAGAGGCCAAGCGGGTGACGGTCTGATTAATTTAGAAACCTCTTACCTAAATAGTCTTGATGACAAAGAAGGTAACGACCCGCTGATCTCTAACAGTCAATTTAGATTTCTCATAGGCTACGAACAAGAGTTACGGGAACGGTTAACCGCGTCTACCCAAATTTATTTGGAACGCACACTAAAATACAATCAGCTGGTTGAATCCAGTTTTAACCCAACGATCGAGCCCAACGAAAACCGCACGCTTCTTACACTTAGATTAGGCTGGAGAAGTAGAAATGATAAATTGAGATTGTCGCTGTTTACATTTTATTCACCTTCGGATTCTGACAGTTATTGGCGCCCTTCGGTCAACTATCGTGTCGATGATCACTGGAATGTAAGCTTTGGCGGCAATGTTTTTGAAGGAAAGGATGAAAACACGTTCTTCTCACAACTGGACGATAACGAAAATTTATTCTTAAGAGTGAGATACAATTATTAAATCCATCCTAATTTCAAATAGTTTCATTGACGTAACAACTAGTAATAGTGGTAATATTGCAACAGGCAAAAAGGTATAAAAAAGTTAGCCTTTAGATCTAACACCTACATTTTGTATCTTAGCCAGTTAATGACTTAAAGCCGCCAATGTAAAAAGTAGAGTTCGAAATACTGATCCCAGAATTTGCGTCTCTACAGGTGGCGATGTAGGTTATACAACACTATTAGTTTATACCAAAGCGGGTACCCTACGATGGAAATGCAAGTGGAAATGCCACAACTTCATGAAGAAGATGCTGCAAAAGCTGCCGACTTTTTGCGATCTTTGGCTAATGAATACCGGTTACAAATACTGTGTCGATTGGCTGATGGTGAAATGAATGTTGGAGAATTACACAAGCCTTTCAATTTGAGCCAGTCGTCTTTCTCACAACACTTATCGGTATTACGCAAGCAAGGACTTGTTAAAAATCGCAAAGTCGCTCAAACCGTTTATTATTCGATCAATGACAAAGACATTCAGGGAATCATGAAGATCCTGAAAGACAAATTTTGTCCTGACCTGTAAATAATAAAACGACAATTTACACCCCTAATTTGGCTCGTACTTAAAATAATAAAACGGGCCAAAATGAGTGCGGCAGTTCACCTCTCCAAGACTCCATGTCGATTCGTACAGCAATAATGCTGCTTGACCAGAAAATCGTAAAAGCTCTCTTTTAGAACACGCTATCATTATCGACTAATATAACGTCTCAACACATTCTACAAACAAATTTTGCTGAACCATTTTAGCGATAATTACAATAACTATTTACTGCTATCTTCCCACCTTATTCGTTTAACTCTTTATTTTATTAAAATAAAAATAACGCCGATTAGACTTCAGCCCTATTTAAAGTAAAAAATAACTGACGAATTGCACAACAAAAATATTTGTAGAGATTTTAAAGTGAGTTAATAAATGGAAAAGAGGAAGTGGCAATATGCAAACGATATTGCGAAAGTCAGAAAGACATACCAGGAATTAAAACTAAAGAAAACTAACCAAAGGTCTAAGAATAAAATATTTGACTGCAACTGCCGATATAAATTGCAATACCAGCAGTTGCATTGCGTGTTACATCATTAAATCAACACCGCACTCAAGGTTTTCAAACCAGCGGAAAAAGTTTTCCACCTGTTCTTTACCCATAAATGGCTTACCGTGCTGAGGTAGAATCATTTGAATATCCAGCTCTCGTGCTCGATTCACCCACGCTCGGCAAGCGCGGTTAGAAGCCATGTAACGTCGGTGGAAGCCTTCCATTAGCGGAACGTGCGCATCAAAGTCTTCAACTGGCTTGTGATCTTGTCCTGGGGTTACAGCAGCGCCTACATCGCCTGAAAAAAGGATTTTCGAAATTGGGTCGTAAAAATGGAAGTTACCCACTGAATGCAAAAAGTGCGCTGGTACAGCCTGAATTTTAGATTTTCCAAGCGTGATCATTGCCCCTTTATCTGGCAATTCAACCATGCGATCAACGAGAGATTTATTCATTTTACCTGAAACAAAACCCGACACTAAATGCGGTAAAAATCGAGCCCACAAGCGCGATGTAACAACCTGACAATCGGTGTGCATTAACCATCGAGGCAATGAAGAAATAATATCGGGATCTTGGTGTGACGCAAAAATTAACTTTAAAGATTTCAACGATATATGTTTGCTCAACTCAATCGATAAAGGCGTGTAAGTTAAGTCACCGCCCGGATCAAATAAAGCCGCTTCACCATGATCAACAATAACTAATTGGTTGCTCGGAATCCCTTCACCATCAACCAATCCTGTAATAAATAGGCAAACATGCCCACCTTCATCGAATACTTTAACCACTCGCTCGGACATACAACCACCAATAATTAATATCTAGCCCAAATTAAAACCAAATGGGAATGTCAATAAAAATACGAACTCTGACACCAAATTCCTTAAGTCATATTTAAAGTAGCGTACAGAAGAGCGCAATGAGAAATTTATTAGCCTAAATTCTAGTAGAAAAAAAAATTTTTTCTTAACCTGTAATATTTTCCAATTTATATAAACCCAAAAAGATCTAATAAAAGCCTGATATTTAGCAATTTTATACCATTAGTTTCACGAACATTAATGAATCATAGGATTCGATTGGGCTGTGAATTGTATTGTATTTACTAAGGAAAAGTTAGGAAAAAATTTTAATAAACTCAAAGAAACTACAACTATTACTACATGAATCAATAGACCTAATCCACTGAACGCGCAATTCTATGTGTAAATGATAGAAAATGATCACAATCAAATAAAACTTTTGTAGTTATTTGATTTAAAGCAAGCAGCCAATGATTAGATTAATCCAAATCAAACGGTAATGACGTATTCGCGCTCTTGACGATGCTGTATATAAAGTTTCAGGAATATACAGATCGTACCAACCTGAATATTTTGCAGCACAATGACTCAAAAAATAAACAAACAATATTTTTCATAGAACATCTTTTAAATCTATAAAATCGATAAGGTGTGAGCTTTTTTCAACAAGAGTTTTATTTTTGCTGCTGAAAAAACTTCTTCTTAGCGTGATGAGATATTAACTGACAACAATATTTAAATTTGTAATATTAAAAAGTTAGATTATCAATTTACGCCAAAATTTATTGAGCTTAATTAAAATCATATTTAATTATTGTGAAGGAAATTCAGACGAAAGTTTTAATGCCAACACATGACCTTTTATATTTTTTTAATATACCTGTGTCGAATTTTTCTGGAATTATTTCTATAAAATAGAATTATCCCCTAAAATTAAACGGTTTTTTAGATATAGGATCCACGGTTTAATCTAATTTAGTGAACTAAAAAAGTAGTCACACTCGATACGAGCAAATTATAACCACAGAAAAATAGCCGATCTGAAAAACAACAAATCAATCTATTAGAAAGACAAACAAAGAAGGTAGTAAAGATTTAGCGAAGAAAAATAAAAAAAGCTTCCCTATTTTAATAACAACAGTTAGGAAAGCTTTTTGAAAGAAAGGTTTTAGTATTCGGCGTTGTGGTAGACATTCTGTACGTCGTCGACGAAGTTCAGCATATCAATAAACTTCTGAAAAACCTCTACGTCATCGCCACTAATTGGTGCAGTGTCTCTCGGTACAAATTGAATTTCATCAACGTCAAAATCAATGTCGCCTAACGCATCAATCAATGCCGTTTTTGCTTTGTAATGTTCAGTGTGCGGAACAAAGACGGTAATTTTATCGCCTTCACTTTCGATATCAGAAACTTCAACATCCGCTTCCATTAAGATTTCAAGTGCACCGTCTTCATCGCCATTGAACACAAGAATGCCGCTGTGATCGAAACTGTGGCTAACCGTACCTTGAGTACCAATTTTGCACTTGCACTTGGTAAAGCATTGTCGAACATCACCGTAGGTGCGGTTAGGATTATCGGTTAAGCAATCGATAATAACCATCACACCACCGGGACCAAAGCCTTCGTAACGCGCAGGTGAGAAGTCCTCGCCCGCACCGCCTTTGGCTTTATCTAACGCTTTATCAATTACATGCCCTGGGACTTGATCTTTTTTTGCTCGATCGATCAAGCCTCGTAACGCGAGGTTACCGTCGGGTTCAACACCGCCGGCTTTCGCACAGACATAAATCTCGCGGCCATACTTACTGTATACCTTAGCCTTGGCGTCAGAGGTTTTCGCCATAGACTCTTTTCGGTTCTGGAAGGCTCTGCCCATTGTTGCCTCTTAAATTCAGTAAAAACGCGAATTTTAGCGTTGTCGCAGGCATTAGTGAACCCTATGCGCTTAAGGTCTCTCCAATCCGGGCGATTTCAGTATCAATTTGCGAGCTGAGACACTCGACGCTGGGCATAAGCATCGACTTGCGACCACACCCGCAGTAGGTTACCGCTCCATATCAATTCGATTTCTGCGGCAGAATAACCGCGATTGAGCAGTTCTTCGGTGATGGCGCGAGTTTGACTGATGTCATCCCAACCCTGAATGCCACCGCCGCCGCCAAAATCAGACGCAATACCGGCGTGCTCGACACCGACAAGCTTAGCGACGTAATCGATTTGATCGACAAAATCGGCTACGGTCGAGCGAACCCAACGATCATTCAAACTGGCAACACGGGTGCGGAATTCTTGCAACTGCTCTTGAGTTGCCTTCTTGTACCAATCGCTGCCTTCGAATCCCATAGCCTTGCGAATGTTGGCAATCTCGGCTTTCTCCTCTTTTGTCACGGTTCGCATGTAACTATCAAACGCGACCAACTGAATCACACCGTCGCGCTCAGCGATGGCCTTAATTTCTTCATCCGTTAGGTTTCTTGGGTGATCAAACAAGGCTTTAACGCCGGAGTGCGACGCTATAACGGGGACTTGAGAGACTTCCACCGCCTCTAACGTCGATTCTTTGGAGGTATGGGAAATATCCACCATGATTCCCAAACGATTCATCGAAGCGATGAGATCTCGGCCGATATCCGATAAACCGTTGTTAACGGGTTCTTCAACGTCTGCTTGCGCCCCTTTTGCAACGGAGCTGTCGGCAAAATGATTGTGGCCAAAATGGGTGAGAGAAATGTACCGGGCACCACGATCGTAGAATTCTTGTAAATGTTCAAAATGATTTCCTAGAGGAAAAGCATTTTCAACACCAACAACCGCCACCAGTTTACCCGCTTCAACCGCCGATTTAAGTTCCTCTGGATTTCTGGCAAGCACCATATTATCGGGATTTTTTCTCACCATTCTTTCGATGGCATTAAATTTTTGCTGTGCTTGAGAATACGCTTGCACATACCCGGTATCCGACACTGGCCCTTGTGCGACGTAAACAATAAAAAAGCCAACGTCTAAACCGCCGTCTCGCATTTTAGGAATGTCTACCTGCATTGGCGATAAAACACTGGAATTCGCGAGACTGGTTCCTAAGGTGACGGGGACATCAATGTGCGTATCGATGGTGGTGATAGCTTGGTGAATACTATCGAGATCTTTACCGACATCCGTCTTATCCGAAACAACGGAACAACCGACAAAAAATAGAGAGAACAATAAAACCATCAGGAACTTCATGTATTCCTCCTGAAATAGAACAGTAACTTACTCCCTGATTTATCAGTGAAGTAAACGTGGTGAAAAAATAGTGGCAAATAACTATGCGAAAAAGAGACCAGACACAAGCACGATGGATTAGCTGTGCATTTTAAAAAAATGAAAGAGCGGAAAGAAATTTCGGTGGGTTAAAATGGAATCAATAATGTTGTCAATGAATGAATAATTCGGTGGAGAAACACTCATTGAGGGCACAAAGTTGCACCCTCAATTGTGTAGAAAAATCAATAAAACTTAAAATCCTGCGGCAGCGTCATCACCGCGTCGGTCTGCGCCACCTTCATAAGTACCATTAGGAAGCTTTAAAATTGCATCAACCTTGCCGATAACGCGAGAGCGTCCGCGATTGACGGTATATCCTTTGTCTTCTAAACCAGACAGTAACGCATCGTCGAAACCTTCTTTCTCGAACAACACCATATCGGGAAGCCACTGGTGGTGAAATCTTGGTGCATTAACCGCTTCTTGCATACCAAAATCGAACTCCACTACGTTTAAAATGGTTTGCAACACGGAGGTAATAATCGTTGATCCGCCCGGCGCCCCCAACACCATAAATAAATCACCGTCGCGCTCAACAATAGTTGGCGTCATTGAACTTAGCATGCGTTTCCCTGGCGCAATACTATTGGCTTCGCTTCCGGTTAATCCAAACATATTCGGCACGCCAGGTTTTACGCTGAAATCGTCCATTTCGTTATTGAAGAAAAAGCCAAGCTCGTCGCTGAATAATTTCGAACCGTAGGCACCATTGATGGTAATGGTTGCCGCAAGTGCGTTACCGTATGAATCAACAATTGAGTAGTGGGTTGTTTCAGAACTTTCTGCAAAATTAATTTCACCAGCGCTAATATCGGAAGACTTGGTCGCTTTATCGAAACTAAAACTCGACATGCGCTCGGTTAAATAATCGCGATCCGTCAACTGTTCACGCGGAATGGTGACAAAATCGGGATCGCCCAAATATTCGTTGCGATCGGCGTAAGCGCGACGTTCCGCTTCCACCAATATTTGCGCTACTGGCAAACTATTATGCTCATACTGACCCACATCGTAAGGTTCAATCATGTGCATAATTTGTTGCAGTGTCATTCCGCCACTGCTCGGTGGGCTCATCGAAATAATGTTTAAATCTTTATAGGAAAATCGCACGGGCTCACGCCAAACCACTTGGTATTGCGCTAAATCTTCCTCGGTAATAAAACCGCCTTTCTCTTGAATAAACGCGGCGATTTTCTTTGCGGTCTCGCCTTTATAAAACTCATCACGACCGTTTTTTACGAGTTTTTTCAGTGTATCGGCAAGAGCTTGTCGCTGAATTAATTCGCCCGCCTGATATTCTTTGGAAAATTTTGACTCGGTACCACTGACTTCGGTAATAGAAGGACGCGATCGATCCAATCGACCTTTTTGGTATTCAGTAACCACAACGCCTTTTTCAGCGAGCGCAATAACTGGCTCCATCAGCTCAGCCATAGTGCGCGTACCAAAGCGCTCATGCATGGCAAAAATACCGGCGATGGTTCCCGGCACACCCACTGCGGTTGCGCCTTTGCGACTCATGCCTGAAATCACATCGCCGTTTTCATCTAAATACATATCGCGGTGGGCCGCTAAAGGCGCTTTTTCGCGAAAATCCAAGGCGCCAACGCTACCGTCGGCCTGACGATAGACCACAAAACCGCCGCCCCCAGGGCTTCCTGCAAACGGATAAGCCACAGCCAGTGCCATCTCTACAGCGACCATGGCATCAAAAGCCGTGCCGCCGTCACGCAGCACTTGCAAACCAATTTCAGATGCCTCAATGCGCGCAGAAACTACCATAGCCTTGTCTGCAATAAGACCACGAGATTTTTCTGTTGTTGGCGATTGCGCTGTTGTTTTTGTCTCTGTAACACTGGCCGCAGTTTGCTCCGCGGCTGTTTCAACATCTGTCCCATTACATGCCGATAAACCGAACATGAAAATAAAAGGTAAACACTTTAATGCAAATTTCATTTTTGTTTCCTAACCGGCGCTGTAAATACAAAGATAATCCAATAAAACACACGTTTAATTTTAATTATTATTTTATAAAAATCTCTAATTAAGAAGCCTTTGTTTCTATTTTTTGCAGCTGCTCAATCTCACGAGCAACGTGTTCTGGCGATTCGGTTTTTCTTGCCAACAACTGATAAAAACCGGGCACAACATACAGAGTCAACAAAGCGGCCATTGCTACACCAAACAACACCACAATACCCAAAACATTGCGGCTTGCGGCCCCTGGCCCCATCGCCATAATCAATGGAATCGCGCCCATAATGGTGGACACGGTTGTCATTAATACTGGGCGCAATCGTAATTTACAGGCGTGGACAATAGCGTCTTTAAATTCTTGGCCTTCATCGCGCAGTTGGTTAATAAACTCAACCAATAAAATACCATTTTTAGTCGCGATACCAATTAACATTAAAAATCCAATTTGACTGAAAATGTTAAAGGTTGTGTTGGTCACATACAGCCCTAGTAAACCACCGGCAATGGCCAAAGGCACCGTAAACATAATAACCGTAGGGTGAACAAAACTTTCAAACTGAGCTGCCATAACCAAAAATAAAATCAGCAAGGCAAAGCCAAACACAAAGTACAAATTATTGGTGGATTCTTTAAATTCTAACGATTCACCTTTGTAATCAATTTGTGCTTGATAGGGTAAATGTTCGCGAACACTTTGCTCTAAAAATGCCAAACCTTCTTCAACAGTTACATCGCCTGCCAGTCCTGCAGAAATGGTAACCGCACGCAAACGGTTGTAGCGTTCGAGTCGAGCGATATCGGCTTTGTTTTCAATGGTAATTAGGTTCGCCAGAGAAATCAGCTCACCGCTGATTGACGAGCGAACGTAAGTGTTTGAGATATCGGCGTTGGTATCGCGTTGTTCTGCTTTTACTTGCAGAATCACCGGATACTCCAAACCATCTTTCACATAACGCGAAACTTCTTGGTCCGCCATTAACGCTTGCAGTGTTTCACCAATGGCAGCAACGGAAACACCCAACGCGGCAGCACGGTTTTTATCAATTTCCAAATGCACTTGTTGTTGGGTTTCCTGCAAGTCGGAATTCAAGCTGGTGAACAAACCGCTGTCATTGGCTTTTGCCATAATGATGTCGCGCCACTCGATCAGGTTTTCGTAATTGTCGCCCTGAATTACAAACTCAATGGGTGTGTTACCACCACCACGACTCAGTCCGTTAGGTACGAATACACCGGCTCTGACCCCAGGAATACTGTTCCAAATTCCCATAACTTCACGGCGAACTTCAAAGACTGATTTGTCGCGATCATTCCAGTCGGTGAAAGAAATTCTGGAAAACGCTGTGGTTGGATTCAGGCTACCAAATGAAGGAGAAATAAATAGCACACGGGTAAGATCGCCTTCGTTTACGCGATCAATTAACGGTGCATTGAGGTCTTCAATCACCCCGCGCATTTTATCGATGGTGGTCCCCTGTTCGGTGGAGATAAAGGCCATTAATGTGCCCTGATCTTCACTGGGCGCGTATTCCTGTTCGATGGTTTGGAACAAGTAATAACTGGCGCCCAAAGCAATGGCGCACAAGATCAGCGGCAGCACAACAATTTTCATGGATGAGTGCAACGAGTTTTCGTATTTAACGCTGAGCTTATCCATGCCATCACTGATCCACTGGATAAGTTTAATGGGCTTATCGTTGGCTTTTAACAGCTTACTGCACAGCATAGGCACGATGGTTAATGCCAGAATCGTCGAGGCAATAACAGCAGCAGAAATAGCCACGGCCAATTCTGAGAAAATTTGGCCGGTGTTATCACCCAAGAAACTGATCGGCACAAATACCGCAACCAAAACAACGGTGGTTGCGATAACCGCAAAACCCACCTGACGCGCCCCGTAAAGCGCAGCAATTAATGGCGGCTCGCCGTTTTCAACGCGCCGGTGAATGTTTTCCAATACAACAATGGCGTCATCGACCACCAAGCCAATGGCCAACACCATCGCCAGTAAGGTAATTAAATTGATGGAAAAGCCAAACGCTTGCAAAGCAATAAACGAACCCAGCAAACTCAAAGGAATACACACCACCGGAATGAGTAACGCTTTCAAACTGCCTAAAAATAACCAAAGTACAAAAGCCACCAAAATAACAGTGGCGCCAATGGTCCAATACACACCGTCAATTGCCGCTTGAATAAATTCCGAGGCGTCACCGGATTCAGTCATATTAACCGCCGGAGGCAATGATTCCTGAATTCTCGCGATTTCTTTGTGAATGCCTTCCAGCACTTCAACGGTATTGGCGTTGGATTGCTTCACAATGCCAATGGCCATACTGTCTAAACCATTGGTTAGGAAAATTCGGCGCAAGTTTTCTCGATCGAGATTAACCTGAGCTACTTCGCCTAAACGCACTAAGTGACCGTCGTCTCCGCGACGAATCACAAGATTTCTAAAATCTTCAGGCGACTGATAATTACGCGCAATTCGAACCGGGAACTCACGGGTTTGCGATTCAATTCGTCCCGCCGGTAATTCAACATTTTCGCGTTCTAAGGCGTCTACCAAATCGAGAACGGTCAGGTTTCTTGCCGCCAGTTCATGGCGATCAACCCATATGCGCATGGAGGGATTACCACCGCCGTAAATATTGACCGACGACACACCGGGCACAACACTAAAACGATCTTTCAGATAACGTTCGGCGTAATCGGTCAATTCCATAATTGACCAAGTATCGGAAGATAAACTCAGGAAAATAATCGGTCGGGCGTCGCTGTCGGCTTTATTGATGATGGGATCTTCGGCGTCCTCGGGCAAACGTCGTTGCACACGCGAAACAAAATCGCGAACGTCGTTAGCGGCCTGATCAATATCCCGACTTAAATTGAATTCAATATTGATCGAAGAACTGCCATCTCTACTCACCGAGCTAACGGATTTAATACCTTCGATACCACTGACTTCGTCTTCAATAACCTGAGTAATTCGATTTTCAACAATGTCTGCCGCTGCACCGGGATAACCCGTTCGAATGGAAATTTGCGCGGGTGAAATATCGGGGTACTCACGAGTGGAAAGCTGCTGATAAGAAAAGACGCCAAACACCGCTATAAGCAAAGCAATGACTGACGCAAACACAGGTCGTTTTATGCAAACATCTGACAGGATCATGAGAAAACCATTAATTCGTTAAATTAATAACCGTGCTGCACAGCAAGGATTTAGAGACATTGAATAAATACAAGAACGAGTGACAAGGCACTAATGACCAAAAAGACGATGAATAGCCAACGAAAATTAACGCCTGAAGTACATTGATGATACTTCCGTCACAGTAGGAACTTGGCGCTGAGGGTTAACTATTTTCCTGCTCAGCGCCTGACGGACTCATTAACTTTTTCCGTCTGACTCGACGCCATCAATATTGGAATTTGAAAACGAAGAATGTTCATCGTCAATGATTTTTACTTTGGCGCCGTTGCGCAAATTGAGCGTACCGTCGATAACAACTCGGTCTCCCGCTTTAACACCATCACCAACCACTACGTGACCAGGAATACGTTTGATAATGGTGACCGACTGTTGATGAGCAGTATTCTCTTCATCGACCACATACACCGATGAGCGATTGCCCACCTGTACCAACGCACTTTCTGTGATGACGAGTCCGAGGTACTGATCCGAATACAAGGTCACATTCACCAACATGCCTGGGCGAAGCTGGTAATCGCTGTTGGGAATATCCGCTCGAACCGCGATGGCACGGGTTACAGGATCGACTCGCGATCCCAAAGTCGCCACTCGGCCCGAAATCTCACGATCCGGCCAAGCAGGGGTTCTACCTGCCACCAAATTTCCCGGCTGAACCTGGGCGAGATACACTTCTGGAACGGTAAAATCGAGCTTTAAGGTTTTGATGTCATCGAGCGTGGTAATTTCACTTCCCGGCGTCACCAGAGCACCGACACTGACTTCTCGAAAGCCGAGCACGCCTGAGAACGGGGCTCGAATAATGCGGTCGTCAAGGCGCGCTTCAATGGCCTGCAAGCGGCCTCTATTGGCGCCCACTTCCGAACGAGCGAGGTCAATGTCCGATTCAGAAGCGAGATTCTTGCCGATACTTTCCAATCGATTCAGACGCCGTAAGGAATCGTCTAAATTAGCTCTGGCTTCTGCAAGCTCAGCGCTTTGCTCATCGTCGGTTAAGGTGACCAAAATATCGTCTTTCTCAACAAACTGACCATCGCTGAAATTCACAGTCGAAACATTATCGGTGACCGTAGCACTGACTGTGACAGACTCGTACGCCTGCAAGGTACCAATCACTTCAATCTCATCAACCAGAAACCGCTCTTCCACCGTTCCTAGCACCACCGACGACGGCGGTCGTTTACCTCCCTTGCCGCCGGGAGCTCCAGGCTTAGACGCCTGCTCGCAGGCAGTCAGTACAAACACAGAGATTAACGGAATCAGAAGCTTTAGAGCCGTGTGTTTTCTTACATCAATGCGCACCTAGGAGATCCTTTTTCGTTTCATTATTTTTGTCTCTACTGTAGTACGCAAATCCCAAAGGAAGTGTCTACTCGTACCACTAATTCACCCTTTTTATGTTCTAAGTGTTCTAACTAACCATAATGATGGTTGTATTTAGCTTTGGATGACTCGCGAAGTAAATAATTCAGTCATTCAAGCAGTAATAAGGGTGTAAGCACCTATCAAAATAAACCCAGCACCTGCCAAATACTGCAGGTATTTAGTATCGATATATGTGGATAATAGACTACCTACCAAAACCCCAATCGCTGACGAAAGCACCAGTGCGGCCGACGCTGCCAAAAAAACCGACCACTTACTGACAGTTTTGTCAGCTGCAAACAGCATGGTTGCCAGTTGAGTTTTATCCCCAAGTTCGGCAATGAATACCGACACAAAAATCGTTAAAAATATCTTCCAGTCCATTCTCAAAACCCAATAAAACAACTTGCTATAAGACCGCGATTTTACCACGCGATTAAGCAAACAATATGGCTATCACTCAACCATTTGATAGTTTTATTGAAATCATTCAATCAGAGAATTAAAAACTGCGCGCTTGATTTATAACACTGTGAAAATCTACACCGCATCTGGGGAAACGAATAAGTTCAATTTATACATAAAAATACAGCCACAAAAATTTGTGACTGTATTTTTGGTGTGCCGCAATTAAACAGCAGAACTAATGCATTAATGAACGCATAGACACTGAATTAGAAGTCAGCATTCAAACGCAAATAGTAGTAACCGCCTTGCCAATCAACGATGGTGTCTGACGCGTAGATTCGACCGTTACCGTAATCGCCGATTTCATCTTCGTCTGGGAATTCGTCGAAGATGTTACGACCACCCAATGAAACACTGAGGTTTTCATTAATGCGGTATGTGCCTTCTAAATCAAAGAAAACCACTTCGTCGTACTCTTGAACTTCAAGCGAACCGTCTGGGCCACTGTTGTTTGAGTTTTCAGAACTTCCGTAGAAGTTAGCGCGCGCCAACAATGAGAATTCACCGAAGCCGTGAGTCGCCGTTACAGTACCGCGAATTTCAGGATCGAAGTTTTCAAAGTCGAAGGCATCTTCTGCGTTCAAGAATTCACTTGGATCAGAATCGAACTCGGAAGTGTTGTAGTTAAACGATGCGGTGATATCGGTGGTTTGACCATTGCCCCAGGTGATCGGAGCAGTTGCAACGATATCCACACCTTCGGTGATGGTGTCGAATGCGTTAGCGAAGTAGAACACGCCACCAATAGATTCAGCACCGACAACACCAGCGGCTTGCAGCGCCTGGAAGTTTTCGAAGTCTGCACCCGTGGTTGGATCGGTAGACACATCCAAGGTAGAAACCGCGAAGGTACGATCTTCAATATCGATGCGGTAGTAATCGACGGTAAGAGTTAAGGCGTCGAAGTTAGCAGTGAAACCAAAGGTAAAGTTGGTAGAGGTTTCAGGTCCGAGATCACGCGCACCCAATGCTTGTGCTACGTCGCTGCCAGCTGGGAACAGACCCGTTGCCACTGGGAAGCCGTTAGGCAAACGCGTAGAAACGTTGGTGGTACCTTGCTGACCCGGTGTTGGTGCACGGAAACCTGTACCCACAGAAGCACGGAAGCCCCAAGTGTCGTTGATGTCGTATTGCAGTGCTAGTTTACCAACCAACTCATCACCGAAGTCTGAGTAATCTTCGTATCGCAACGCACCTTGCAAGAACAGTTTTTCGGTTACGTCTTTACTGACATCTAGATATAAGCCGTAAGAATCACGAGAAAATACTTCAGAGAATTGCGGAGAGAAACCTGGGAAACCGTTAGAACCGACACCCAAAATTTGGAAAACAGGATCGTCTGGATCAGCACAATTGAGGTCAGAACCATTCGCTTGAACTGCCAAACCGGCAGCTGTTTCAACACCATTATCACAGAAACCAAATGGGTCAGCAGAGGCAAAGGCACCAGCTTCAAATGACAGTTGCTCACCTTGCTGCACATCGTACTCTTCATCTAAGTAGCTTGCACCAAAAGCAACCACTAAACCACTGTCGAATTCTTTAACAAAATCCGCTTGGATTTGGAATTCTTCGTTACTTAATGCACCTGGGCGGAAAGACGTTGGACTATCTGGGCCTAACGATGGGTTAACTGTGTTGCGAAGAGTGTATTCAATTTCGTTAAAGCCGTAACGAGTGCTGAAATCATAATAGAAGCCAGATCCCCATTCACCTTTAATACCGGCAACTAAAGAGTAATCTTCAACTTCACCGAAGAAACGTGGTGTAAAACCACCTGGGAATGTTTCTAACGCATTGAAGACTTCACCGTCGGCAGTACGAACGTCATTCAATACACCGTTGAGTGGGAAACGATAGAAGAAGCTGCCGTCCGCTTCGCTGTCCGAATAGTTACCAAAACCGTACACTTCGGTGGTGTCATTTAAGTCGTAACCAGCGTTAAAGAAAATACGAGTTGATTCAGAATTTGGCTGACCCCACGGCTGAACAACATCACCACCTTCTAAAGAAGCACCACCAACACCCGCTAAAAATTCTGGGTCACTTAAGAAAGCAACACGCTCTTGAACCAAAGGATCGGGATTGTTTATGAAATCTTGGAAGGTTGGGTTGGACTCGTCTAGACAGAAAAATTCTTCACAGTATTGTTCAGATCGAGAAGTTGCGTCAGCATCGGCAAATTCACCCGAAATACTTAAGAAACCATTTTCACCTAACGGTAAACCGATATTACCTGAAATGGTGTAATTATCGCCGTCGCCTTCGAAATATTCTCCGGTATCAATAGAGATAGAACCGCCTTCGGCATTATCTTTTAAAATAAAGTTAATTACCCCAGCGATAGCATCAGAGCCGTACTGTGCAGCAGCACCATCACGTAAAACTTCAACGTTTTTAATTGCCGCAGCAGGAATGGTTGCAACGTCAGGACCTTGAGTACCAGAGCCACCAATTTCTACGAGAGAAGCACGGTGACGACGTTTTGAGTTTACAAGAACTAAGGTTTTATCCGTTGGCAAGCCGCGCAAACTTGCAGGTCGAATAAAAGTACCACCGTCTGCAATTGGGCTTCGTTCTGACGAATAAGAAGGAATTAGAGTTTGAAGAATATCGTTGGTATCGGAGTAGGATACCGATTCAATCGTTTCCGCGCTGAACACATCGACTGGCACTGGGGAATCAGAGACCGAACGTGGCTTACCACGCACACCGGTTACCACAACCTCTTCTAATTCAGAGCCTCCCTGGGCATAAGCGATATTTGACAGTGTAATTCCTTCAGCGCATATGGCAGCGATGGTCATCGAAAGTGCTTTCGATTTAAAATTTTTCATGGCTAAACTCCAGAGCCTCTCACCTAAGGTTAAATTCAGTTGTGCGAATAGCTGAAAATCCCGAGCAAATTAGAAATACTAATCACTGTTATTGGGCAACTATTTATAAGAAGGGAAATTAAACTGAGTAAATTTTGAAAAGTCGTATTTATATCTCGACGTTTAATTTTTCCTAGAATCACGGAACTCTGGAGAGCAAAGGGCGTACCACGAATAAAAATAATGAAATAAAACCTGAAGAAAATAAAAAAAACATTCTCGAAATAAAATAAAACTCACGATTGCTTTAAATTATTCATTAATTCATGCAAAAAAAGAAAAAAACCTTAAATTCAACTTAATTGGCTTATCCGATATATTTTTAGATCAGAAACATTCTTGCCCCAGGAATAAACATTCAAACCGCAATAATGATTACCGCGCACCAGCTGCGTGCAACAAATCTGTAATCTGACGGAATTAAAATAAAAGACAACAACTAAAAGAAAAGAACAACCCCGGCATTTTATTGAATAAAAATCTGAACAAAAACAATAAGAAAGACAGTTTTTATTAAAACCACACTAATTTTTAAAGCCATTAAAACAAGCGGTTTTATGAACGTAAGCTTTTTATAAAAACACAAACATTACCTGTTAGAAGTAATAACAAAGCCTTATAAATTTTCTCACAGAAAATATTTTTTAATATTTCAATTATCAACACTAAAAGTTTTAATTTAAGAAACAATTCAACAGACAGCCACACCATCCATAGAAACACACTAGCGTGCACCGTTTTATTATCCACACATTAATTTTTGCACTAAAACATCCAGCGGATTTTATTTAGGAAAAAATAACCGTTGATAAAAAACGCTCTAAAAGAAAACATGCATTGCGCATCCCACAATTAAATTGAATTTACCAACCTGGCATTACTGACAGGGATTAATTTAAAAACAAGTAAAAACACGGATAAATAAATGACTAAACAAGAAAACACAAAAAATAGATAAGAAATAAGATAAAACGTGAAAGGCAAGAAGAAATGACAATAAAATCAAAATAAATAGACAACTACGATTCTATTTAGACAATGCTTAACAAGATCTGGGCTGATAGACTAATAAGCGAATGAATTAATAGGTGAATGAATTAATAGATGAATAGATTAACAGGTGAGTGGATTAGTAGGTGAACAGATTAATAGCTAAATAGATAAACTCTTGATTAACCGAAAAGCTCAGCCATTAAGAACAAACGTTATACCATACAGTAACCCGAGTTCCGCCTTCACTGTGCTCAAGACGAGAACATAAAGAACGAATAATATCCAAACCGCGCCCAAAGGTATCCAGCTCGGACGATTTTTTTATTTGCTTAACGTTAAAACCTTTACCGCTGTCTTTCAGAGATATTTTAATCTCTTTGTTTTCATACTGAATACTAATGTTAACCGAGCCTTCTTTGAGGTTTTTCAATCTTTTTTCGCGCTCGGAATAATAAACCATAAATCCATCGTCGGTGGCTTTCAATTCCGAATCCAACCCCAAAACACCGTGATCTAACGCGTTGTTGTAGAGTTCGGAGATAACCGTCGATAAAAAATCTTGATGAACATCCAAACCAACGGCATTGGAAAGCAAGCGAATAATCTGCGGCGTTGGACTCACCGACTTCAAATCATCGGCGTCTAAATTAATCGTTAAGCACCAAGGCATTGCCGCAACATTGTTAGCTGCCTGATTTGACGCTGATTCAGCATCGGAAACATCACACAACAATTCAACAAACACCGAATCTAGATTTTGCGAACGGGCCTCTAGCTCTGTCGTAATGTGGGAGAAAGCGCGCGATGGGTCAGACTTGATACAATCAGTGATGTCCGACTGACCAAAGGCCTGCTGGTTCCCATCTTGGGATCGTTCCACACTGTTAGTATGAAAGAAGATTCGTTGACCGGGCGTCAAATCGAAAACGGAAACATCCTGGCTAAAATCAAACTCTGACAACTCGGTGAGCGGTGGGTGCTTGGAAAGAATGGGCTCAAATGCAGCATCTGGCGAAGAGACAATGATTCCGTAAGGCATACCGCCGGACCAGACGGTTAAGCGATCACAGTGATGACTCAGCTCCAACAAGCTCAACGACATATTCATATTGCTTGGCAATACCGTCGCTAACGAGCGGTTCATTTCAGCGGCAATTTTTCCAACCGGTTTGCCCTTTTTCGTCATTGCCCGAAACGTGGAAAAAATAGGCATTGCTCCCAATGCTGCAGGTAATCCGCGGCCGGAGACCGAACCGATGGCAACATAAACACTGCCAGTAGGTCCTTCTTGAGTGATTAAAATATCCCCACTTAACAGCGCTTTTGGCGAGTTATGCAAGCGAATGTTGTCTCGATCAACCTGATTACCTCGGCAATGCGTATCGTATATACGCTCAATGATATCTTGCTCAAGGGTAACGTTTTGCCGATAAATCTCCAGATTCTGCTTTTCGGCTTCGGTTTTTAGAAAACGCTGCTCTAACCTTTTTTGAGCCAACAATTTACTGCGGAAGTGTTCTTGCTCAATTGGCGTATAAATAACATCGTCGCCAATTTCCAAACATTGCTGAATTAATTTGGGGTTATTATCATCCAGTATAAAATTAATAAGAATAAAACGATCACCTGCTTGCTGCCGAATCTGCTCAGCAAGAGCAACGCAACTGGAATCGGGAATATTGTTGGTTATTAAAATTAAGGTGGGCCAAGAGTTTTCTTGATTCAAAAAGTGAATACACGCCTTCGCTGAGTCAAAAGCCTCAACCGAAACATTAGTTTCTTCTTTTATAAGAACGTTACGGAGATTTTCCCGAGATACTTTGTTTCCATCAACTAGGGCGATTGGCATTCTATTTTATTTCAAACTTACGCTGGAAGTTAGAGATTTTAAGTACTTTTAAAATTTGTGGCCGGCAGTTTATCAGTTTTATCGATACTTGGTCTTCACCAAAATACCTTAACATATTTAACAACATACCGAGACCGGAACTTTCCATATAATCGGTGTTACGAAAGTCAATTTGGTAATTTACCGATGGGTTGTCGACATACGCTTTACGGAATGAATCTACCGACTCAAAATCAAAACTATTATCCAGCGTTATGGTAACAACGCCGTTAGTGACTTGAGTAGAAATCGTCATATTGTGTACCTATTTGAAAATATTTCAACGCCTTTAAAATAATTCAACGTCGCCTTCATCCATGCTGCCCTGCTCGACTTTTTGAGCGAGATTCTGGTTTCTAAAGTCTTCGCGCATACTCGTTAATTTTTCGGCAACATCGTGTAAGTGAGATAAATCCGTCGCTGTAGCGATTTCACCATGACTCACCAACGCCACTTCGTGTATGTGTGATAACCGCTGTTGGATGTGGCCCGACAACTGACTGATAATGTCTTCGAACTGCAGTGCTCGAATGGAATTATTAATTTCAGTTTCAATTTCAGCCGTTGCACCTGTTAGGTTACCTAACATTAATTCTGTTTCACGATTAAACGCCTCTATTTTTAGAAGCATACTATCAATATTCAGCCGACCTTCAATGGCAGAATTAATATCCAATGACGCGATGGAACCCACTTCCTTATTAACATCGGCCATACTCGATTTAGTCGATTCAATCTTCACGCGAACTTCTTGGTTAAGATTAGCAGAAGTTACTGACAACGATCGTACCTCGTCAGCCACCACCGCAAATCCGCGTCCGACTTCACCAGCACGCGCGGCCTCAATCGCCGCATTTAACGCCAATAAATTAGTCTGCTCCGCTAATTTTTGAACATCGTCCAAAATAGAAAACATACTTTCCATATGGGATGTCATGTCGTTAATTTTATGAATGGAAGAAATACTTTTATCACTGATTTCAACCAACAAATCCACATAACCCTGCAAGATACTATCTACGTGTTGTACAAAATCTTTGAAATTAAACGAGTCTTCGTTATCTGAACCTTCTACTTCTTGGTTTTGCCCTAAACCTTCAACGAATCCTCGAGCCATACTCGACTGATCGTTAGTTTTACAGACTACGTTAGAAAAACTTTGCTGGAGCAATAATGTGGAATCCTGAATAAGGTCGCGAATACGATCAATATGCTCGTTAACATAAGTAGATTCTTCATCGAGAATTTCTTCAATCGCAGAACCAATTTTACCCATTTCTGCCTGAAATTCTTGGCTGATGTGTTCGACTTCGACCGCATAATCTTTAACTTCGTGTTTGTGTGTTGTATAAAGCCAAAGTCCAAACGAAGCTATAAAAAATAGCACTAATAATGTTTTGTGTGCGCCAAACAATAGCAGTAAGAGGAACACAACACTTGATGCAATCGGCATTGAGTTCTTTTTTAAGTATTCCGAAGAAAGCATCTCTATTCCTATGCTGCTACGTTAAAATCTAATATCGGTACAACTGAATCACACCGGTAAAATAAACCTAAGATCCATACCCAAACTGTAGTTCTGGAAGTTCAATTGAGCAATCCAATTGAGTCACTCTAGGCACAGCGATCCACCATAAATTGCGGCATTTTATCCAACGCTAACACGTACTCTGCGGCATTATTTTCTACCGCCACTCTCGGCATACCCCAGACCACGCAACTGGCTTCATCTTGCGCGACGGTAAGAGCACCTTTGTTGCGTAAACGGAGCATACCCTGAGCACCATCGGCGCCCATGCCCGTTAAAATCATGGATAAAATTTTATTATTGCCCCACTCGGCAACAGAATCAAACAACACATCAACGGAAGGCTTGTGACGATTAACCGGTTCCGAATCTTGGGTCATGCCTTTAAATTTTGCCCCCGATTTCGACAGCACCATATGCTTATCGCCGCGGGCAATATAGGCGTGTCCAGGTAATAACTCGGTGGCTTCGTATCCCATTTCGACAACGGTCAGATCACTGTTGGCATTTAAGCGCTCGGCAAAAGATGCGGTAAATCCTTCTGGCATATGCTGGACAACAGCAATGGGCGGCATTTGCGCAGGCAACGCACTGAATAATTCTTTAAGGGCTAAGGTACCGCCGGTTGATGCACCAATAACAATTAATTCAGGCTTGTCTCGTCGATTGGTGGATTTTTTGACTACCGCTTTTTTAGTCAGCCCAGAACGTTCTGCTTTTTCAAAAACCGTGGCGTTAACTTTTGCCGCTTGTCGAACTTTATTGCGAATCGACGATGCCAGTGGCTTGAACACTTCCATATCGGTGGACTTAGGCTTAGGGATAAAGTCTACCGCGCCAATTTCTAACGCCTCTAACGTAACCGCAGCACCCACTTCGGTTAACGTTGAAATCATCACCACAGGTAAAGGACGCAAACGCATAATGTTGCGTAAAAATGTAATACCGTCCATTTTTGGCATTTCGATATCCAGGGTAATCACATCTGGATTTAAGGTCTTGATTTTATCTCGCGCTTCATAGGGATCTTCTGCGGTTCCAACCACTTCTATGGCCGGGTCGGCGGACAAAATAGAAGAAAGAATTTGTACGATTAATTGCGAATCGTCAACGATAAGAACTTTGATCTTTTTCATAACATTAGAACAACTCGATATCGCCCTCGACAGGCTCATGTTGAATGTTTTGAGAATATTGTCGCTCGCGAGATACAATCGTATTGTTGTTAAGCTCGCGAATTTTTTTCATTCTCGCCTTGCCCGTTAATGGATTAAATAAAACCTTACGGGGATAAACGTCACCGAGATCCTCACCTATGAGATCTATATTTTCTTGATGTAAATACGTCAGTACAAATTCGGCGTTACGCAAACCCACTTCATTGCTTTGATTAAGCACTTTGCCTCCGCCGAATACTTTGGCTTTTAAATTACGACGAATGCCACCGTGGGTTAAGATTTCATTGATTAAATGTTCCATCGCGTAGTTACCGTAACGAGTGGCGTCACTGGCAACGTTACCCCAAGTAATTTTATGGGCTTCAACTTCCGATAGCGGCAACATAAAGTGATTCATGCCACCGATGGAATTTTCTTCATCCCAAATACACGCAGAAACACAAGAACCCAACGTGGTCGCAATCAATTCAGTATGCGATCGTGTGACATAAAATTCACCCGGTAAAATTTTGGCAATAAATTTATTTTCTCTCCGATCGACATACCGGTTTACGTGTTCAAAACCAACAATAACCTCATCAAGTGGCGTCCCATCACTGAGTATTTTCTCTTTTTTAGACGATAGACTCATAGTTTTTGTACTCTGATATACGGTACTAACACTTACAAATTAGATATTAAAGCTTGATGTAAGTAGTGCGGCCAACGGGATCCAATTGAGAATAACCCTTTGCAACACTCTCACTGTGACCCAACATTAATGCGCCGCCCGGTCTTAGTATTTTTAAGAATTTTTCCAATATTGCTTCTTGGGTGGGTCTGTCGAAATAGATCAGTACATTGCGACAAAAAATTACGTCAAATGGGCCTTTCATTGGCCAAGCATTCAATAAATTCAATTGTTTAAAAGTAATAATATCTTTTAATATTTCATTGACTCTGACATGACCGGGATAATCTGGCTCAGCAGATTCAAACCAGTCTTTCTTTATTTTAGTCGGTAAACTCTCAATTCGATCTAATTTATAGACACCTTCTTTGCTGGTATCTAAAACATTCGTGTCTAGATCGGTGGCTAATATTTTGCAATCCCACAAATTAATCTGACGACCAAAATACTTATTTAACGTAATCGACAGTGTGTAAGGCTCTTCACCGGTTGAACAGGCAGAAGACCAGACCCTTAAGCGTCGTTTCGCGCCGGTAAATTTTTCGTGCTCCGGTAAAAAGTTTTCTAATAAATAATCAAAGTGGTGCGATTCTCGATAAAAGCTGGTCAAATTCGTGGTGATCGCATTAATAAAATTCGGCAACTCTTCGCTATCGTTGGTTTTTAATAACTGAAAGTACTCAGAAAAGCTGGGAACATTAAGCTCTCGAATTCGGCGCATTAAGCGTCGATACACCATTTCTCGTTTCGACTCTTTTAGAACAATACCGGTAATTTCATAAACCATGTCGCACAGTTCTTGAAATTGACGGGGATTTAAGGAATGTTCTTCTGCTCTTACATTGCTCACGGTATAAGTCCTAAAAGAATAACTAGAAAAAACATTTATATGCTAGAAGGTAAGCAAGCTTTTGATGTGTAAAAAAACACATCCTTGTGTGGGTTTTGTCCATTAAACTTGGAAGATAACAACTAACAACAATAAAAACCGAACAGATAAGGCAAGAAATAAATTGGCTATGCCAAATTCATGTAAACTATTTTTAAACGCTTACTTAGCTTACTTAACTCACTTAATAGCCACGTGCAATTAATGCGCGTTATTCTTCACCTAAATCAAAAAACCGAACTTGCTTTAATAAATTCTGAGCCATGTCTTCCATGGATCGGCTGGACGCTGAGGCTTGCTCAACCAAAGACGCATTTTGTTGGGTCATTTCATCCATCTGCGATACAGCCTTGCCAACTTCGGTAATACCCGCAGACTGCTCTCGACTGGCGTTATCAATGCTGGAGACCATCGCAACCACTTCTTGCACGGCGGATACTAATTCTTCAAAAGTGTTACCGGTATCGTGAACCAACTTGGTTCCCTTGGAAACGGCATCGACGCTGTCGTTAATCAAACCTTTAATTTCTTTTGCAGCCGACGCACTGCGTTGGGCTAAATTCCGAACCTCGGCGGCAACAACCGCAAATCCTCGGCCCTGCTCTCCCGCACGTGCCGCTTCCACCGCCGCGTTTAAGGCAAGCAAGTTGGTTTGGAAGGCAATTTCATCAATAACGCCAATAATATCTGAGATTTTTTTACTGGATTTATTGATTTCTTCCATAGCACCCACGGCATTTTGTACTACTTCACCACCGCTACTGGCTCGGGTCATTGCGGTGTTGGCTTTGCCGGTAGCTTCCGAGGCAGACTTGGCGTTTTGTTGTACCGTTGCGGTTAATTGCTCCATCGCAGCCGCGGTTTCTTCAAGATTCGCCGCCTGGGTTTCGGTACGCTGACTTAAATCGTTGTTACCTTGTGCCATTTCTCGCGACGCAGAAAATACGCTGTTTGAGGTGGTTCTGATTTCAGAAACCAATGAACTCAACTGAGTCACAAGATTATTCATGGATTCGGCGACCATATTAAATTCGCCTTCCAATTCATCTTCCACTTGTGTCGTTAAATCGCCGTCGGAAACCTGGCCTAAGGCTTGTCGGATCACTGCAATGGCAGTTTTACGGCCGGTAATATCCGTTGCGTATTTAACAACTTTATACGGATTGCCTTTGGAGTCTAAAATCGGGTTGTAAGACGCTTGAATCCATATTTCCTTGCCATGTTTACCAAATCGCTGATACTCACCGGCATCGTATTCACCGCGATTTAATTTCTCCCAAAACGACTGGTATTCTTTCGAATTTCCGTAATCGTTCTCAACGAATAGTCTATGGTGCTGCCCTTGGATTTCTGAAAGAGAGTAACCCACAGCGTTAAGGAAATTGTCATTGGCATCAACAATTGTGCCGTCCATGTTAAATTCAATTACGGCCTGCGACTTACTAATGGCTGCGATTTGACCGGAGAAATCGGCATTCTTAGCTTTTTGTTCCGTGATGTCAGACGCGTATTTTACGACTTTAACGGGTTTCCCATTCAGATCTAAAATTGGATTGTACGAGGCTTGAATCCAAATCTCTTGTCCTGATTTGGTCACGCGCATGTATTCGCCCGAATCGTACTCACCTTTATTGAGCTTTTCCCAGAATTTTTTATATTCATGAGAAGCGCCGTAAGAAGGAGTGACAAACATCCGGTGATGCTGTCCTTTGATTTCATCCAGCGTATAACCAACGGCGTTGAGAAAGTTTTGATTGGCATCGATAATGGTGCCATCCATATTAAATTCAATCACCGCCTGAGATTTTCCGATGGCCTCTATTTGACCAGAAGAATCGGCATTTTGAACTTTTTGCGCGGTAATATCGCTCGCGTATTTAACCACCTTAAACGGCTTACCGTCGGGATCAAAAATTGGGTTGTAAGACGCTTGAATCCAAAATTCTTTGCCTTGCTTATTTACGCGTTTAAATTCACCAGAAAAGAATTTACCGTCAGCTAAATCTTGCCAAAAGCTTTGATACTCGGAGCTATTTTTGTAGCTCGAATCCACGAATAAACTGTGATGCTTACCTTTTATTTCATCAAGCTTGTAACCAACAGCATTAAGAAAATTGCCATTCGCATTTAAAATGGTGCCGTCAGGCTCAAATTCAATCACTGCTTGTGAACGACAAATAGCATTCACCTGACCTTCGTAGTCGGATAATTTCTTTACTTGCTCGGTAATGTCCGAAGCGTACTTAACAACCTTGGTAACATTACCTTGGTCATCAAAAATGGGATTATACGAAGCTTGAATCCAAACATCGCCTCCGGTTTTATTAACTCGCTTAAATTGCCCAGCGTTGAATTCACCCGATTTAAGGTTTTGCCAAAACTCTTTGTAATCCTCAGAATCGACATTTCCTGGAGGCATAAATACGCTGTGATGTTTACCGATAATCTCATCAAGTGAATAACCCATTGCCTTCAAAAAGTTGTCATTGGCATTGAGGATATTGCCGGAAGGATCAAAAGTGATCATGGCTTGAGACTTAGAAAACGCTTCTAAAATACGCTTGTCTTCAGACGATTGGTTGGAAGCTTCCGATTCAAACCATTCAAATAACCACTCATCTGAATTGTTAAGCTGACTGACACCCAACAAAAAGCATTCATCAGCAATACTAACTTTGCCTTTTTTATAGGAACCGTCGTAATTGTGAACAAGCTGGTTTAAGTCTTCGTGGGCTTCGATAATTACACGTAAATTTTTACCAACAATCGAGCTGTTATCCCATTCTTTATCCAACGATTGAAACGTTTTTGTATGATGGAAAAATAATTTCTCAGCATTGTGATTGGAGTATTGCACCTCGAAATCACCGTTGGTAACGATGATTCCAAGGTTTAATGAATCAAAATACTGCTCGGGTAAGGCTACTTTGCTGATAGAGTTTTCGCTGTTCACTTTTTATCACCTAAAACTCGTTAATCACTGAATCAATTCCCTAGTAATTAACGTAACCCGTTAAAACTCTTCCCACTCATCTTCGTCACTGCCAGAACCTCCTACCGACTTAACAGGCGGTTTTTTTGCGGCACCAGCTCCACGTGCTGCACCTCGGGATCTGGCCGGTGCACTTGCCGAGCGTCCCGCTGGGGCACCACCAAGGTCATCGCCATCGGCCACTTTAAAGAAGCTGACTTGCGTGATGAGCTCTTGAGCCTGGTCTTCCATCGATTTACTCGAAGCTGCCGCTTCTTCTACCAGTGCCGCATTTTGCTGTGTCATTTCATCCATTTGCGATACGGCTTTGCTGATTTCAGAAATACCACCGGCTTGTTCTTTACCAGCCGAATCAATATTGGAAACCATTGCGCGAACTTCTTGTACGGCATCAATCAAGACATTGAAGGTCTCACCGGTATCGTCCACCAACTTAGCTCCGCGAGTTACCGCGTCGACGCTGTCGTTAATGAGTCCTTTAATTTCTTTAGCGGCTGTGGCACTGCGTTGAGCCAGGTTGCGTACCTCGGCTGCCACCACGGCGAAACCGCGACCTTGTTCACCGGCTCTGGCTGCTTCCACCGCAGCGTTCAATGCCAGCAAGTTAGTCTGGAAGGCGATTTCGTCAATGACACCAATAATGTCGGCGATTTTCTTGCTCGATTTATTGATCTCTTCCATCGACTCAACGGCTTTACCGACAACCTCACCACCATTTTTAGCTTTTTCCATGGCTTCGTTGGCTTTTTCAGTCGCCTCCGTTGAAGACTTGGAGTTTTGCTGAACCGTTGAGGTTAATTCTTCCATTGTTGCGGCGGTTTCTTCCAAGCTCGACGCTTGCGATTCCGTACGTTGACTTAAATCGCTGTTACCTGCTGCAATTTCTCGGGCGACATTAAATACGTTGGAAGACGCATTGCTGATGGTTTGAACCATACCCACCAGATTTTCGAGAGAGCTGTTGATGGATTCAGTTAATACCGCAAATTGACCGCTGTATTCGCCATCCACTTTTTCTCGTAAATCACCTTCTGCCAGTGCTTTCACGACATTAATGGTTTCATCTAATGGCTTGCTGATTTCATCCATTAAGGAGTTGATGTTGGTACCAAGATTTTTGGTAAATCCTTCATAGGTGCTGACATCAATACGGTGGGTTAAATCACCTTTAATGGCAGAATCAATGAGGCTTTCAATTTGTTTTTGTGCACCGCGTTCGTCGGTAATATCAACCCACTGGACAGCAGTGCCAATAACGGCTCCCTTGCTGTCTTTTAATGCCAGCGCAGTCAAATTGAATTGCAATTCACCAACGGCAATTTCTGTCTGCATCGGGAATTTGCTGGTATCGGCTAAAATTGAACGCTGATGCGCTGGGTTTTTATGGAAGATATCGATATTAGCGCCAACAATGGTGCGCAAATCGAAATTCGGTAGCACTCGGCGAATTTCGTTTTCTCGACGTTCGAACATTTTTCGTAATGCTGGGTTTAGAAAGACAATCACGCCCTCTTCGTCGGCCATCATTAAATTGGTGGTCATACCGTCTACAGCAGTATTTAAACGGCCCACTTCAATTTCGGTTTGTCGTGCCGCAGTAACATCTTGCCATTCAAGCGAGTTGCCAATGTATTCGCCTTTAATGTCATAAATTGGCGTTACATTCAGTTCGAACATTAAATCTCGAATTTTAATGTCGGTTTTGTACGGCAAGTTACTCGGATCAGACAAAAGGCTGCGTTGGTGAGCTGGGTTTTTGTGGAACACATCCACACAGGTGCCGATAACTTTTTCCGGATCAGCGCTAAAGCCAGGCCATTCTTCTTGGAATGTTGCCTCGTGTTTTTTGAGTAAATCAACAGTTGCCGGGTTCGCGTAGGTAATTTTGAAATCGCGATCAATCATCATTGATGGCGTACCGGATTGTTCAATCGCACCTTCAAGCCGTGCTGCTTTATCCGCTTGTTCGCGCATGTCGGTAACGTCTTGCCATTCAAGCGAGTTACCGATGTACTCTCCTTTGGTATTGAAAATGGAGGTAACATTAAGCTCAAAAATTAAATCCAAAACGGTGATGTCGGTTTTGTACGGTAAATTTTTGGGGTCGGATAATAACTTTCTTTGATGTTCCGGGTTTTTATGGAACACGTCCACACAGGTACCAATGACTTTTTTGGGATCAGCACTGAACCCTGGCCATTGTTTTTGGAAAGTCGCTTCGTGTTTTTCGAGCAATTCAACGGTCGCTGGATTGGCGTAGGTAATTTTAAAGTCACGATCGATCATCATCGACGCCGTACCAGATTGCTCAATAGAGCCCTCTAAGCGAGCCGCTTTGTCTGCTTGACTTCTCGCTTCAGTAACGTCTTGCCATTCGAGCGAGTTACCGATGTAATCGCCCTTGGTATTAAAAATAGAGGTTACATTAAGCTCAAAGATTAAATCTAAAACGGTGATGTCCGTTTTATAAGGCAGATTTTTTGGATCGGAAAGCAACTTTCTTTGATGCTCAGGATCTTTGTGGAATACATCCACACAGGTGCCAATGACTTTTTTAGGATCGGCGCTGAATCCAGGCCATTGTTTTTGGAAAGTTGCTTCGTGTTTTTCCAACAGTTCAACGGTAGCCGGGTTAGCGTAGGTGATTATGAAATCACGATTGATCATCATTGATGGCGTACCGGATTGCTCGATAGCGCCTTCCATTCGAGTGGCTTTATCTTCTTGAAAACGCGTATCGGTCACGTCGTACCATTCCAACGTACAGCCAACGTATTTTCCACTGCTGTCTAAAATGCTGGAAACGTTCAGTTCAATGATAAGATCTTCGATGGTAATATCGGTTCTTAGTGGCAAACTGCTGGGATCGGATAACATATTGCGTTGATGCGCCGGATCTTTATGGAAACCGTCAATGCATTTGCCGAGCATGTAGTCTTTGGAGGCAGAAAAATCCGGCCATATTTTTTTAAACTTATCTTCATTATTTTTTAGCAAACTTAATGTTGCTTGATTGAGATAGGTTACATTAAAATCACGATCAACCATCATTACAGCAGTAATCATATGATCCAATGCATTCTCATATTGATCTGCATTTTTAGAATCAGCTTCATCAGTTTGCATTTTTCCTCTCCTAAGAGAACTGAATTTTTTCGGAAATTGTAGTTTCGATCAGGCGTTATAAAACATGTATTACTTCGACCGATTTAAAGAATTCTTTGATTTTTAAGGATTCGATAAACGGCTGTATTAACTGGCTAATGATTCACTGGCTTTGGGTCGCACATGCGAGACAACACTGTACAAATCATTAACGTTTAATAATTTTTTGGCGTCGAGCAAAATAATAATTTTTTCATCGACCGTCGCCATACCAAAAACAAATCGACTATCGATGTGATCGCCAAAATTAGGCGACTCTTTAATATTTTCGGCTTCAACTTTGTACACTTCAGAAACAGCATCCACAACCACACCAACAACCACACTGTTTTCAGATTCACTGGTGCGTAAAACAATCACTACGGTTGTGTCGGTATAATCGATGGGATCACGGCCAAAGCGCTGTCGCATATCAACAATGGGGACAATAACACCTCGCAAATTAATCACACCGCGCAAATAATCGGGAGCACCGGGAATCGCCGTTACTGGAGCCCACACCATAATTTCTTGCACACGCAGGATATCAACGCCGAATTCCTCGCCATCGAGCAAAAAGGTTAAATATTCTTGAGATTGATCACTCATTGGTTACACCTTCTTCGTCTAGCTGAACAAGTTGATCGACATTTAATAAAGTAACGACATCGGCACCAACATTGACCAAACCCTGAATGTAATTAGGTTCAATTAAACCACCAAAGCTCGGCGCGACTTTTATGTCATCGGATTCTGCGTTTAAAACATCTGATACCGCATCGACAACAAAACCCATGGTGCAACTCGCACTTGCCTGCTCACTTTTTACCGCAAGAACAATAACTACCGTTGTCGGTTTATAATCCGCCTCGCCAATGTGAAAGCGAATTCGCAAATCGAGTATTGGCACGATAACACCGCGTAAATTAATCACCCCTTTGACGTACTCGGGTGAATTGGGAATTAACGTGGGCTCTTCCCATCCGCGTATTTCTGTGACAGACAAAATATCCACACCGTAGTGTTCTTGACATAAACAAAACGTGAGATATTGATCACCACCGGAAATAAAATCTATGCCCTCAAGAGACAAATCTTTACCACCGCCGTGGGTGTTTATCTCAGGGACTTCTATCACTGCTTCCATGATATTTATACCTAGTGTTACGCAGCCCTAACGCCTTGTGGGCGTCTTCGATTTTGAGACGCAGACGAGATTAAGCCTGGGATATCTAAAATTAAAGCGACAGAACCATCACCTAAAATGGTCGCACCGGAAATTCCGTCCACTCGTCGATAATTACTTTCTAAGCTTTTAATCACAACTTGTTGTTGGGCCAACAAGTCGTCAACGAGTAAACCAATTTTGCTGCCTTCACCTTCTACAACCACCAATAACGCGTTGTCTAAATCGGTGTTATCGGCGTTGATATTAAATTCGCGATAAATAGGAATAATGGGGACGTTGTCTTCGCGCAACCGGTACAATTCCATATTGCCCGAAACGCGATTGACTAAATCGGGCTTTATTTGCAGTGATTCAACGATAGCAACCAACGGAACAATAAACACTTCGTTGCCGACGCGAACTAATTGTCCATCGAGAATGGCGAGTGTTAATGGCAGGTGTACTCGAATGCATGAGCCTTTGCCCATTTCGGATTCAATTTCAATACGACCGCCGAGTGATTTGATGTTTCTTCTAACCACATCCATTCCCACGCCGCGACCGGACAAATCACTGACTTCGGCCGCCGTTGAAAAACCGGGCTCAAAGATTAATTCGTAAATCTCTTGATCGGATAATTCTTGTTCCGCACTCACGATGCCTTTTTCGCGTGCTTTACCCAGAATTTTTTCAGCGTCCATACCGCGGCCATCGTCGGAAATTTCAATAACGATATTTCCACCTTTGTGTTCTGCGGCTAATACGATTTTTCCGGTTTCATCTTTACCGGCAGCAACGCGATCGTCTGGCATTTCTAAACCGTGGTCGACTGCATTTCTGACCAAGTGAACCAGAGGATCACCAATTTGTTCCATAACGGTTTTGTCGAGTTCGGTGTGTTCACCCATCAATACCAACTCAACTTTTTTGCCGGTTTTATTGGATAAATCACGAATCATTCGTGGGAAGCGGTTAAACGCAAAACTGATGGGCAACATTCGAATGCGCATTACGTTTTCTTGCAATTCGCGCGTATTTTGTTTTAGTTGCTCTAAACCGTGAGATAACCGCTCAAGTTTTTCCAGATCAAAGTTGTTACCTAATTCAGATAACATACTTTGCGTAATCACCAGCTCGCCCACCAAGTTAATTAGATTATCCACCTTATCAATACCCACCCGAATCGAGGTTGCGCCAGATTGGGCAGATTCACCACCAGAGGCTTTGGCAGCGGGCTTTTTAGCTGGTGCTGGCTTCGCAGCTGCTTCCGGCGCAGGCGCGGGTTTTGTCTCAGGCGCTGGGGCGGATTCAGCGGTATTTTCTGATTCTGCTGATGTGGGTACAGGTGCAGATGCGGGTGCTTGTTCGGCATTTTCTGACACCGATGCCGATGCACTGGAGACCTCTTCGATGGACAATTCACATTCATCCAACACCCAGTCAAATGCAGACTCGATTTCTTCTTTATCGGATTCGGTGGTTAATAAAATTTCCCAAGAAATAAAACATTCGTCGAGAGTTAACTGCTGGAACTCAGGAATTTCATCGGTTTTTGCAGTAACAGATAACTCCCCCAAACCTTCTAACTCTCGAAATATTCGAATGGGTTCGTTCCCGGTTAGAAGAATTTGTGGTTCAGGCTTGAAGATAATTTTCCACTGTTTGGGGCCGTCTTCGGGTGGCTCACCACCGCCATCAGAACCAAAAAACGTTTGTGCAACCGCATCTTCCGCCTTGGCAATACCTTCTTCAGGAGCACCACCTTGATCCGCACCAGGTGCGTTTGCCAACATGGCTTCAAACGCATCGAGCAACGGTTTACTTTCATTGGTGTCAATGGGTGTATTATTTTCTAGGCAAGCAATCATGCCACGCATGGCATCGCAAGACTGCAAAAACAACTCAACGCCTTCGGGTGTAAGCTCTCGCTTTCCTTCTCGAACTTCGTCAAGCAGTGTTTCAAGCACATGAGTAAAACTTGCGATTTCAGGAAAACCTAAGGTTGCACTGCCACCTTTAATAGAATGAGCAGATCGGAAAATTGTGTTAATTAGCTCGGGATCCGCTTCTTCTTGATCACTGACGGCTAATAATGCCTGCTCCATTGCATCCAGGCCTTCGTAACTTTCCTCAAAGAAAACCTGATGAAACTGTTGTAGATCGATGCTCATAACGTTTTCAACCGTTGAGTGTTATCCAAGAACTTTTTTAATGGTTGCCAGGAGTTTTTCTGGGTTGAAAGGTTTCACCAACCAACCTGTTGCGCCTGCCGATTTACCGGTGCTTTTCTTCTCTGCAGAGGACTCGGTGGTAAGCAGCAATATCGGAGTGTATTTGTAACTGGGTAAGGTCCGTAAATTTCGAGTGAGATCAATACCGTTCATAACCGGCATATTTAAGTCGGTTACTACCGCATCGAATTTGTCGGATTTGGCAATGGTAAATGCTTGCTGCCCATCTGCTGCATCTTTAATTTGATGCCCTGCAGATTGTAATGTGGCGGCAACCATATTACGCATAGATGCCGAATCATCAACGATTAAAATGCGAGCCATCTAATACTCCTTAAGGAAATTGTAAAACGTAAACTTATAAAAATTGGAATTACTCCAACCCTAATTCTTCCGCCAACCCAAGTAATTTGGCAGAATTTATTAATCCTTCACTGGGATTTTTCCAAATCAGGTTTCCGTCAGTCGTACTTATTTCTCGCTTTAGCGCAACAAACATTTGTAAACCGGCAGTGTCTGCTTTATTAACTTTGTCTGCCTTTAATTCAATATTCACTGACTTTTGAAGAGATTTTTGCAATCTCCCATAAAGATTTGAAACCTGTGTGATATCGAGATATTCACCGCAGGAAAAGCTGGTTTTATCGCTCATAACTCTTCTTAAATCCGTTCTGACCAGGCAATGATTTTGTATGATTTACATGGAAGGTGCTTTAACTATCGACAATCTTGATGAGTTCTTTAAAGACCACGATTATTAGGTTTACAAAATATAAGCACATCTTCGTATGACGACGGTTACACTCAAATTGCTGTTCAAGCTTTATGATGGTTAAGATTAGACCGTTATTTTTTCTTTTCCCACATAATTACAGTGAATAATTCGTTAATACGGTTTTTTAATATTCGGACGACTTTATGATTGTCATTTATCATATAAAAAATAGTAACTTCCAAACTTTTTAGCGCTAATTTTTACTCTTCTGAGATGAACCGACAATTTATTGACGAGACCTAAAACTCGCCAACTGGGCAATTACGAACAAATCTCAAATAATATTCCATTACCTGATAAATCAAGATACAAACAAATTTTAAAATTATTTTTAGCCACTAATTTTAAAAGCCATTAGAAATTGACAGGCTCAACCAAAACAACTAAAAATTTATCTATATGTGTTGTTCGACTCCCGAACGACAGCCACAAAACTCCAATTAAGTTATGTAACACCTGCGCAACAAACACTGCAGCATTCAGCCTTCCTAAGCGGTAAAATCGTTGATGTAACCCTGCTCGAAAATTAGGTGTTAAATAGTTATTCGGGTAATAGCATGAATTCTTTTTTTGAATTCTCAATACTTTACAGCTACCAAAACAGCCCATGTCAGGCCGAGCACTTGATTCGGGGTTTTGTCGACAAAAATAAAGGTCGGCCGCCAAAGGTTAACGTCTCAACCGTAGAGAATTCTGAACTTATTCATAATCCGTTGGGTTTGACGTTTGATCTGGTATTTATCTCAATGGGCGAGTCAGAAATTAATCGTGTTAACGAGCTGTCGAATCGGTTTTCTGAAACGTCTCCCCGCACGCCGATTATTTTTTTGTTACCGCATAAAAGTTATGTTTCTACGCTGAATAATCTCAGCCATCAAACGGCCACACTCGATGACATCAATGACGATTTTCTAGCGGAAAAAATTTATAACCATTCACAGCAACACACCTACCTTTCGAGCACACCGCCGTCGCTGACAATCGATGCTTTAACCGGCTTGGGAAATCGACGCGGCGTGTTTGAGCATTTAAATCACGCCATTGAACACAGTCAGTTATATCATTCAGAACTGGTATTACTGTATATTAATTGCGACAACTTCAATGTCATCAATGAAAGTTTGGGCTATCGAAGCGGAGATTTATTTTTATCGAGTTTTGCAGGATTGTTACGATCAACCGTAGCGGAGAGTGATTATTTAGCTCGGGTTACCGCCGATGAATTTATGATTGTTATCAATTCGAATACCGACGCACTTGATATCGCCACACTGATTTCGCAAAAAATCTTGCAAGCGTCTCGCAACGGTGTTTTTCTGTCCACGGGCGAATTCTTAGAAATTCCTTGTAGCATTGGCGTCACACTCTACACACCAGAACGAGAACACCTCAGTGCAGAAAACTTAATGCGCGAAGCTCGCATTGCACTCAACAGTGTTAAGAACCGAGGCGGCAATGCTTTTAAAATATTCCATTCGGACCTTGGCCGTATCGCTGCACGGCGCATTAACTTGTTGAATAAAATCCGAAACGCGCTCCAACGCCGGGAGTTTTACCTCAATTACCAGCCTATTATGGATGCCTCCACCGACAGAGTGCGCGGATTCGAAGCTTTGCTGCGCTGGCAATTGCCCGACGGTGAACGCATACCGCCGAACGAATTTATTCCGATTTTAGAAGAAACAGGGATGATCCACGTTTTGGGCAGCTGGGTGATCACGCAAGCCTGTGAAGATTTGTCGCGCATGATTCAATTGCGGGTGATCGATAACCGACATTGGATGAGTGTGAATGTGTCACCCATTCAATTACTCGATCATTCGTTTACCACAAGGCTACAACAAAGCCTCAGTCAAACTCAGATCAATCCCAGTCAACTGCACATTGAACTGACCGAGTCGTCTTTGATGGAGAATAGTGAGTTTACGTTAGCGACCTTGGCAGACATCAAACAGATAGGTTGTCACCTATCATTGGATGATTTTGGTGTGGGTTATTCGTCTATGAATTATTTAAGAATTTTGCCCATTGATACGTTGAAAATTGATCAGTCGTTTATTAGAAATTACGAAGGTGACCAATCCGACAAAGCCATTATTAGAACGATGGTTTCTCTGGCCCATAATCTCAGCAAAAAAGTGGTTGCCGAAGGCGTTGAAACTAAAAAAGTAGCCAATTTTTTGAAGCAACGTCGCTGTGATTATTTGCAGGGTTATCTCTACGCCAAACCGATGTCATTCCCTGAACTGGTTGAATTCACTCAAGCCAAAAACCACGCACCGAAAGCCGCACGGCTGTGAGCTGACACTTTTATAGTATATACATTACGATAAATACTTTGTTTTTATTTTGACCGCTCACGCCACAGAACTGCCAATTCCGTTTATCCTTGCCCCTATCTCTATCCTAACCTTTGCGTAAATGGTTATATGCCTGGAAAATTAATTGACAATTTTGGTGGTATTTTCTTATTTCTGCGTTTATAGCCTATAGAATACAACCATAGGAATTCTGTCTTGATACCTCAAAACTTACAATCAAGTTACCAACAACATCTTGATGACCAAGTATCTTCCGTCAAAAAAGTTTTGTCACAATCGCAATTTGACCATCTTTTAATTGCTGGCGGCACACTTAACTACCGCTTCAGAGACGATACAACTTACCCTTTTCGACTCAATCCTTACCTGGCTCGATTTGCACCATTACAGCATTTTCCCAATTCATGGTTGCTGATCTCAGCGGATCAATTGAAGCCAAAGCTGTGGCTGTACGAGCCTCAGGATTTTTGGCATAAAGTAGAAACACTGGATTGCGCAACGATAAGCGAAGCATTTGATATTGAGGTCACAACCACCAAACCCGATCTCGCTAAACAACTTAACGCAATTTCCGGCAAGATTGCCGCGCTGGGTGATGCTTCTGAATTTGAAGCACTTGATATCGAGATGACAATAAACCCGGAATCAGTCCTAAACGTTTTGGATTACCACTGCGGTAAAAAATCCGAGTACGAAATCGCTTGTCTATCCCACGCTAACAGGCTCGGTGCAGCAGCACATTGTGCCGCGCGGGATGCGTTTTTCGACGGCGCCAGTGAATATCAGGCGCACCAGGCTTTCTTAAGTGCTATAGATGCCGAAGACCATCAATTGCCCTACGACAGTATTGTTGCCATCAATCAGAATTCGGCCATTCTGCACTACACTTTTCGAGAACGACAAAAACCACAACCGTCGCATTCCATGTTGATTGATGCGGGCGCAAGCTTTCTCGGTTACGGCAGTGATATCACCCGAACCTATTGTAGAGACAGCAATCATCTATTTTCCGACCTCATTCGCGCGCTGGACGACATTCAACAAAAGATCATTGCATTGATAAAACCCGGCGTGGATTATTTGGACTTGCATGTAAAAACCCATGCAGAAATAACCCAACTGTTGTGCGACAACCAAATTATTCAATGCTCTGTCGATGAGGCAAGCCAGCACGGGTTAAGCCGCACGTTTTTCCCACACGGGCTGGGCCACTTTTTGGGAATACAAGTGCATGACAAAGGCGGTTGGTTTCGCGATGAAAGTGGCGCCGAACGTCAGCCACCAAAAGAACATCCCTTTTTGCGCTTAACTCGCACACTGGAGCAAGGACATGTGGTTACCATTGAACCGGGTTTGTATTTTATTCCGATGCTGCTCAAACAACTGAAATCATCGAGTGCTGAGCAGCTGATTAACTGGAAGCTGGTGGAACAATTGACTCCCTTTGGCGGGATTCGAATTGAAGATAATGTATTGGTGACCGACCAAGGCGCAAGAAACCTAACGCGAGAATTTTTAGCGTACTAAGCCGTCGTTAGCCACTGCCAGAGCCGGTAGTTACCTCTAGGTCGTAACCGTATTCCACTCGGTTGCGACCGTTGTATTTCGCCCGATACATGGCTTTATCGGCCTCGTTCAGCATTTGCTCAATGGTGCGTCTACGCACCGAAATGGCCACACCGATGCTCACCGTGACATAAAATTGACCACCGGGATAATCAATCGGAACGCTTTCAACGGTTTTTCGGATACGCTCTGCGGTTTTTAAAGCCCCGGCACGATCGGTATCGGGCAGTAGGAATCCGAACTCTTCCCCCCCCAAGCGCGCCACAAAATCGGTGCCTTGGCGCACCAATTCATCAAACGCTACACCGAGGGTCTTCAACGCAGTATCGCCAGTAATGTGACCGTAATCGTCGTTAACACGCTTGAAGTGATCAATATCCACCAACAACAATGCTAACGACTGACCACTGCGTTCGTTGCGCTGCAATTCCTGATTCACTTGCAGAGTAAACGCCCGTCGATTAGGCAGGCCAGTAAGATAGTCCGACAGTGCTTGTTGTTCGAGCTTAGCAGCCAAGGCTTCGGTTTCTTCAACCTGTTTTTGCAACTGTTCGGTGCGTCGAGCAACTGCAAACTCTAGCTGCTGCTTTTGCATATCCAATTCGGCGATCGCTTGGTCTCGGCTTAAACGCATGGAATGCAACACCATGCACGATCCCATAATAATGGCCGCGTATATCTGCAAGGCGATAAAGTTGCCGTCGTCGATTTCACGAGCCACCAATGTCGTCACGAATAAACTGCCGGTGAGTATGACCACCAGCGAGATGGTCACCATTGCCGTGTTTTTTCGCATCGACAACCACAAACACGCCGGTAACGACAGCAGCATGGCCGGGTACTGACCAAGGCTTTCGAGGGCGGGCGAGTTGACCAAAAACCACATGATAATCAACACGCTACCGGCAATAATGATGGGCACTACCCGAGCTTTAAACGATAAACCAATCCAACTCTTTTTATCACTGACCGCTAATAAAAGCGGGCAAAACAGAACGTTGCCGGTGAGATCGGAAAAGAACCAACGGATAAAAATAATTTCGAGATCAATAAGGTTCAGCGAACGAGTAATAGCAAGCGCTATACAGCCGGTAATTGCCGAGAAAAAGCTCTGAATGGCTGTCGCGCCAAACACCAGGCTTAAAATGGGTTTTAACTGGCTAATGTTGTCGTTGCGCCCGCCGAGATAATAATAAGCGGCAGCACCCAACCAGGCGGCAACACCGTTGCATGCGCTGAAAAAGGTAAAGATGGTTTCATAGGGCATACTAAAAACATGGTATGCCTCTTGGCCGAGAATGACGGGGATAAACCCGAGACGTCCGTAACGAATGAACAGCCAGATACCCACGGCGCCTGCAGGCCAGATAATGGTAATCTCGTAGGTATCATGCTCAAGAGCATGAGATACAGCAGTAGCCACCCACATCATGCCGACGGTGTAGAGAAACCATCGGATCGCAGGCCAAATGCCTTGTTTGTATTCCGTACTAAAATCCATTGAACGTCCGTCTTACCTCACCGCACTCAAGCAGTTGGCAACGCTGGTCTTGTACATATTTTGATAATTTAGCCTGTCGACAATATACGCATGTACCCTCTGTATATTAAAGCTGAGCAGGTGATAAAATGTTCTATGCATTAGCAATAATTAAAGACCAACTGTAGTAATTATGATAGTTAACGCCATTTATTGCGGCACGAATGATGGTTGTACGCGGCGTTATCGTTAACGCTGCCGGTCGACAAAAAACGCATCGACCGCTTTTGCGCGTACATTTTCATCAATTTCAATCTGTTTTCGTAATCGTTAAATTCGCTAAATCATATGAAACGAATTAGTTTTTGAACGCATCATCAACTAATGCTTTTGCATCGGCTTCTAATAGTTTTAGATGCGCTTCATCGACAAAACTTTCTAAGTAAATTTTATAAATATCTTCGGTTCCTGAAGGCCGAGCCGCGAACCAGCCATTTTCTGTTTCAACTTTTAGGCCACCAATTGACGCGTTATTTCCAGGCGCCTTGGTTAAAATTCGCGTTATAGGATCACCTGCAAGAGTTTCACCAGCTACATCGCTTTCAGACAGGGAAGACAAACGTTTTTTCTGTTCACCACTGGCGGGAACATCAATGCGTCGATACAGAGGATTGCCAAAACTTTGCGTGAGGTTTTGATAATGCGTGGCGGGATCACTGCCGGTAACCGCCAAAATTTCGGCGGCCAACAACGCCAGAATTATGCCGTCTTTATCGGTACTCCAGACTTTGCCATTTTTTCTAAGGAAAGATGCGCCAGCGCTTTCTTCGCCCCCAAACGCTAATTCGCCGTTAAATAATCCGTCGACGTACCATTTAAATCCCACCGGCACTTCACATAAATTACGGCCTTTATTACTAACCACTCGGTCAATCATTGCGCTTGATACCAGGGTTTTACCAAACGCCAATTCGCCAGACCAATCACTTCGATGAGAAATAAGATAATCAATGGCGACTGCTAAATAAGCATTAGGATTCATTAATCCGGTTCCGCGACAGACGATGCCGTGGCGGTCGTAATCGGGGTCGTTGCCAACGGCAATATCAAAGGAATCTTGCAGCTCCAATAAATTCGCCATTGCATAAGGAGAAGAACAATCCATACGAATTTTGCCGTCTTTGTCTAACGGCATAAAAGCAAAGCTCGGATCAACTTTAGTGTTAACAACGGTGATATCGAGACCAAAACGTTTAGCAATCGGCTCCCAATACGCCAAACCAGAACCACCCATTGGATCGACACCAATTTTAATATTGGCCTTTGCGATGGCTTCCATGTCGATAACTTGATCGAGCTCACTGACGTAGTGCTCAATGTAATCAAACGATTCCACCAAACCTTGAGCTTTCGCAGCATCGAGATTTAATCGTTTAACGTCTTTCAATTCAGACAACAAAATTTCGTTCGCGCGATTAGCAACCCAATCGGTAATGTCTTTATCGGCAGGTCCACCCATTGGCGGGTTGTATTTAATTCCGCCGTCTTTTGGCGGATTGTGTGAAGGCGTAATAACAATGCCATCGGCAACAGAGCTGTTGTTGTCGTTATGGGTGAGAATTGCGTGTGAAATAACAGGCGTTGGGGTGTAGCCGTTATTGCTGTCGACGCGAACCGTCAGACCATTTCCGGTAAGCACTTCAACAACACTGATAAAGGCAGGTTCCGATAACGCGTGGGTGTCTTTACCGATATAAACCGGGCCGGTGATATTTTGCTGTGTGCGGTGTTCAGCAATGGCTTGGCTAATGGCCAAAATGTGATTTTCATTAAAGGTGGTTTCAAGCGCGCAACCACGGTGACCCGAGGTGCCAAAGCTGACGGATTGCTCGGGAAAATCACCGATCTCAGGGCGCTGACAGTAATAAGCAGAAACTAATTGCGGAATGTTAGTCAGTTGTTCGTTCGTTGCTTTTTGGCCAGCTTGAGGGTGTATTGCCATGGTGTTTTTCCATTTTTAAGAGCGAAATACAAGAATGATTCTTCAATGAAAAACCCTACTTGAGCGCATTAATTAATCCTAATAAGAAGCTGAATTGTCGCATACCGCATAAAATTATTGCTCGGCACAATATTTAAAAAACTGTAAAAAAGCCTCTCACAATTATCAATTTTTCCTATTTCTTTAAATAATTTAAGCACAAGCAAAATTTTGCCCCAATTTAACGCTTGTTGAGTTCATCAGAAGCGCTCATATCTTAAAATGGCAAAACGATATTTACGCCACCTTGGATATTTCTAATCAAACATAACAACCGAACCTTCAAAATGACTCTCTGTGAACATTGTCAGCTTTTCCTCTCACGCATTTTTATTTTAGGGAGTAATGACACTCCAAAATGTTCTACCCAAAAAGTTCTTTTCAATGATTAATGCGCGGTTTATTTCGAACCGCCAAAATGTGCTTCTTGTACCATTGTGATCGATCCATCAAAAACCCTAGAGTTAAAATTATTGTCAATAAACCGCAATATTGGCGTTAATCTGAGGTTCCTATATAATCCGCCCCCTTATTTTTATCAGCTACGCTTTAACCAAAGTAATCGCTGCCTCCAACGGGGTTTTTGCCGTGTCAAAATAGGTTTTTTGATGCAGTCATCAAAACTCTGAAGTTCAGTTGGAGTGAAACCTAATTGCCACATTGGGGGTAAACTGTGACTGCAAAAGTAGCCATTGTCATGGGCTCGGCGAGTGATTGGCCGACGATGCAAGAAGCCAGCAACATTCTCGAACAGCTCGGTGTTGAACACCACGTAGAAGTCGTATCCGCTCACCGCACACCCGACAAAATGTTCGATTTTGCAGCACAAGCCGTTGATAACGGCCTAGAAGTTATCATTGCCGGTGCCGGCGGTGCCGCTCATTTACCCGGCATGATCGCCAGTAAAACACGCCTCCCAGTTCTTGGTGTTCCCGTACAAAGCCGAGCACTCAGCGGTCAAGACAGCTTGCTGTCAATTGTGCAAATGCCCAAAGGCATCGCCGTTGGTACGCTAGCCATTGGTACAGCTGGCGCGTTTAACGCAGGTCTTCTCGCCGCACAAATTCTTTCCAATCACGATCCCAAACTCGCCGCAGCAATTGATACATTCCGCAGCGAACAAACGCAAAAAATACTCAATGCTCCAGACCCACGCGTTTCTGAGGGCTCCAATTAATGAGTAAAATTTGGGTACTAGGTGACGGCCAATTAGGTGCTATGTTGCGCCACGCCGGTATGCCTTTGGATGTCGAAGTTTGTCCGATTGATATCAACGCCGACATTTTGCCGGAATTGTCACCTGAAGATAAAGTCACCGCTGAGCGCGAACAGTGGCCGAGCACACCGGTCACCCAGGCCCTTGAGCAACACCCAAACTTTCTCAATCGCTTAGTGTTTCCAAAGCTTGCCGATCGAGTCACCCAAAAACAATTGCTCGATGACTTAGACCTATCGACAGCGCCGTGGATGGTGGTGAGTGACGGCGTTGATGAAGCATCCATTCATCAACAACTGAGTGACAACGTATTATTGAAACGCAGAAGTGGCGGCTACGACGGTCGCGGTCAACACTGGTTAAGAAGTTGTAACAACGACAAAATCCCCGCCGATTGGCACGACCACGCGATTGCCGAACAAGCCATCAACTTTGATGAAGAAGTGTCTCTTATTGGCGCCAGAGACATCAAAGGTAATGTCGTATTTTTCCCAATCACGTTAAATTTGAATACCGACGGTATTTTGATGGCAACCGTGGCACCGGTTGATCGCATCGCCCACCTACAAGCAGAAGCTGAGCGTATGCTGGGAAAATTGCTGGAATCGCTCGATTACGTCGGCGTTCTGGCAATGGAAGCATTCCGTTTGGGCGATTCGTTGATGATCAATGAATTGGCACCGCGTGTTCACAACACCGGTCACTGGACTCAGGCGGGATCAAGCATCAGCCAGTTTGAGTATCACGTCAGAGCCGTGGCAGGTTACCCAACGATTCCCGCACAAATCAAAGCACCTTCGGTGATGATCAACTTGATTGGTACGCCCTGGGATGAACGCTGGCTCGCCATCGAAGGCGCAGAAGTGTACTGGTATGGCAAAGACCATCGACCTGGCAGAAAGCTTGGTCACATTAATTTCTGCAACAGCGATACGGCACAAATTAGCAGCCAATTAGCTCAGCTAAAAGACTTGCTGCCAGAGCAATACCAACCAGCAATTCAGTGGGTTCAAACTAATTTAACCCCATAACGGGTTATGGGGTTGCAACAGCTTAGCGCACTTTAATGTAGTGATTTTCTCGACTTTCTTGACGAGCTTTTTCTTCCGCACAAAGATCGGCGGTTGGACGAATTAACAAGCGAGGTAAACCAATGGGTTCTCCACTTACCTTACAGTACCCGTATTCGCCCTCATCAATTAAGTTGAGTGTTTTAACCACTTTGCGCATAAGCTTGGTTTGTCGGTCAGCGATACGAAGACGCTGGCGATTTTCTTCTTCCACCAATGCTCGATCCAGTTCGTCCGCTTCTTTGGCTTGATCGTTCATTAAATCTCGAACGCCAACGAGCTGAGCTTCAATTTCATCTTTCTGTTCAATCAAAAGGCTTCGAAAAAATGATAATTGAACATCGTTCATGTACTCTGATTCTGGCATCGACAACAGCTGCTGTTTGGTAATCATATTACTCACCCATCAACAAAAAATTAATTGAAATAACCTTGTTTAATTTTTATCAGAGCTTAAATCGCGATTTTGGCAATTCTATGACAACAATATTAGTCAAAAACAAATTAGAGACAAAATTTACAAGGTTGTAAAAATTTGCAAACTGCTACTTCTTTTTATAATAAATGAGTTGGAAAAATCATGACCTTATTTCGCCCCTGCATTGATTTGCATGAAGGAAAAGTCAAACAAATCGTTGGTGGAACGCTGAATGATCAGGGTGCAAAGACCAACTTCGTCAGTGAAAAGAATTCCGACTATTTCGCTGACCTCTATAAATCCTACAACTTAACGGGTGGTCATGTCATCGGTTTAGGTCCAGGAAATGAAACAGCGGCTAAATTAGCGCTAGCGACTTGGCGTGGAAAACTTCAATATGGCGGAGGAATAAACCCAGACAACGCAAAAGATTATCTCGACGCTGGTGCCGAGAAAGTCATTGTCACCTCCTACATTTTTGATAACAAAGAATTGTCCTTAGAAAAATTAAAAAGCCTTCACAAGATTGTTGGCAGCAAGCAACTGGTACTCGATCTAAGTTGTCGAAAAGTAGAATCCGGCTGGGCGATTGCTACCAATCGCTGGCAGACAGTAACCTCAACCTTGGTCAACCAAGACACGCTCGAAGATCTCTCCCAATGGTGCAGTGAATTTTTGATTCACGCCGCCGACGTTGAAGGCCTTCAACAAGGCATTGATTCGGAACTGGTTCAATTCCTAGGAAAACATTGCCCAATTCCCGTCACTTACGCAGGCGGAGCCAGTAGTATGAAAGATTTAGAAATGGTTGATGAGCTGTCCAACGGAAAAGTCGATTTAACCATTGGCAGCGCGCTGGATATTTTCGGAGGCAGTGGCGTGAAATTTAAAGATTGCGTCGAGTGGAACCAACAAAAACAATAATCCATAAGTGACGATCTAATAACATCAATCCAATAATATTAATCCAATAACATCAATCCAAACCCTCGCCTTAACCGTAGATCACCGGAACACTATTTGAAAATCGCCCAAATTATTCGTCAAACGTTCCGGTGAATTACCAATGCAAAAAATTTCGTTATCCAGCCTAGCCAACAGCGACAAACGCCCAGAAAAAACATTGGTCTATAGCCACGGTTACTATCTCTATACGTTAGAAGTTGTCATTGATGGTGTTCGCCATTCGATTATTGACGAAAAACTAAAACCCGCGCGCTTCAAAAATCTAGAATCTATACGACAATTGTTAAAATCGAACAATCTTCCACTGCAAAGTTGTTATTTGATTCAAGAAGCGGTATACAGCGAAATGATCGGCTTAGACAGCGAAACTGTCGAGCCTATGTCGATGCCATTAAACTGGCACCATAGCCATTACGATGAATTACACTGAACTTGTTAATTATTCAGAGCATGTAATTTTTTCGAAACGTTGAGTTTTTGTTTTAGACGCTTACACCGGCCATTAACTCAACCCATGTTTTTTCAGAAAGAGAAAACTCCGGTAAAGAAAACAAATAAAAAACACGCGCTTTTTAACCGACACGCACTTCAATTTTCATTTCAAGTAACAAGACCTCACCCAAACAGACTACTATTTCACAAAACGCACACTCAATAATAAATTGAAACTATACATCTAAGTCAGATTTTAATTTTCAATTAGTCAATCACCGACCGCAATGGTATCAACTCGGTAATTTTTTCAGACACTCAACAACACTCATCATCGAGTTTAAATTCGCTTTTCGAAATACAACCTTAAAACCCAACGGCTGCGATTGTTTTTAACACAGCTAATCGGTTTTATCGGTTAAATATTAAAATTCGTATTTAAATAAGAAATGAAACGCGTGACGAATAAAGGCTAATTGAATTAATTGCGACATCACCTTTTGATTACTTTCGACTAAGAGCTTTCAACAAAAGATGAAAAATTTTGCACCATAAAAGAACCCAACAAGCAAATTAATAGTCCATGAATTTTATTCACGAGTGCATGAGCATACAGACTGAATCTCTTTAAATAACTAATTCAAGTTTTTCAACTTTGTTTATCTTGAGAGTGATGTATACCAAGACAACGGAATACGGCAAAAGAAAAATTGACTGGTATCAAGAGTTAATTTCGAATAATAAAACTATAAAGAACAATAGATGTAATAAACCTATCATGACCCATTCAAAACACAGTACAATTGGCCCAGAAAATTTCACTAGGAAGGTGAAAAATTGCACCAAGGAGATTACTATGGTCACCCCAAAATACAGCCCGACAGAATCAGATAAAACTAACGACTTATTATCTGGTAATGAAAACGGCTACCGTGTTTATAAAACCTCATACCGCATTCACTCGTACGGCATGTTTTAAGGTTAACAGCCTACCCACTCTGATCAGATCTGATGCTGTATTGGCGCTAAACCCTGCAGAAATTGATCAGATTTTAACCGAAAGTTCATTTTTGATCCTTTAACGGTAATTTTTATAACTAAAGGTCGCAAAATTGAATTTTTTATTATTTAATAGCTCCTTTGATCACAAAAAGCTAAAACTCCAGCAGGCGACTGCTCCTTAATCGGCAGAACTAAACCTTGTGACCAAGACAGATAGAACAGCCCGTGGCTATTTAAGCCTTAAATGGCAAGCCGTTATTAGTGTAAGCCTCGTACTGATCTTCAGTTTCGGCCTGCTCACTATTAATGGCCGCAGCAATCTTGAACAAACATTCGAGAGTGAGCGCGAGCGTGTCTTTTTTGATCGCCAAAAGGCGGTTTCCGCGTCCCTCGATACCATCAAGCTACAACTTCAACGCCTCGCCGGACACATGCAAGGCCAAGCGTTTCTTTCTAACGGTACTCTCGATACCGAGGGCTTAGAAAAAACCATCAACATTCATTGGGACCAGCTCAGTTTCGATTGGGGTGTGGATTCCATTGTTATTCTTTCCCCGGAAGATACCGAAAAAGGTACGTGGGGTCGACCAATGGACATTGCCAATTTTCCTCAAGAGTGGCTAAAAACAGCTCGCGAAACTGAAGCGACAGTCAGCCAAATTTGGTGCCCAACGTCTTGTACCCAAGTTGCCGTTGTGCCTGTCATTTTGGACAGTGCCGAAGTGGGCCTTCTTATTATGGCCAGCTCACTGGCTGATGCGGTTTTATACTTCCAGTCAAACACCGATGCCGACGTAGGCATCTTAGTGGATCACCAACGACAAACCGAAAGTGCCGATCACCAGCTAATTAACTGGCGCTACGATTTGGCAGCACTCACCGGTGCACCCACCAGCTACGAAGTTCTGAAAGAATTATCGAAAGAGAAAAAATTCAACGAGGTTAAAGACCAACGCAGTATTCGACTTTGGAACTGGCAATTTTATGAAGTCAGCTTTATTCCACTGACGGCATCATTGGATGAAAACATTGCGCAATTGGTGGTGGTCGATAACGTAACCACTGAAATGACTCGTCTGGACAATACACTTCGGTATTTGGTGATTGTTTCAGCCATTGCCTTAGTTGTGACCGAACTGGTGCTGCTAGGTTTGCTGTGGTTGCCGATGATGCGCCTACAAAAAGTGTCGCAAGTATTACCGATGCTGGCGAATAACACGCACCGAAAAATTAACAATCTGTTAAAGCCGTCGATTGGTCGCGGTATTGTTCGCAATGAAATTCACGAATTGTTCGACTCCACCATTTCTCTTTCGCATCGCTTAGAAGAATTGGATAAAACGGTTGAATCGCGAACGCAGCGCTTAAAAAACCGAAGCCAAGAATTACTTAAAGAACGTAACTTTGTTACCAGCCTGCTCGATAACGTTCACATCGTTATTTTAACTCAGGACAGTGAAAGCAATATCAAACTGCTCAACTCCGAAGGCAATCGATTAATCGAGTACGATCGCGAGTTGAACATTTCCCAGTCTAAATTTACCGATCATTTAGACGAAGCCGATAAATACGCGTTTTTTAACGGACTAGAAAAACTATCCACCGGTGTCGTTACTGAATTCCGACAAGAAATTGATTTTACCGATTCCAGCGGCAATCCGTTACACATGGAGTGGTTCCACAGTATTTTGCCGAAATCGGTTGCCGAGGGAGAACTCATTCTTTCTGTTGGGTTGGATTTAACCGCTCGCAAAGTTGCCGAGAGTAATCTCGCTTGGTTGGCCGATCACGACCCTCTCACTGAACTATACAATCGTCGTCGTTTCCAAACAGAATTTGAGCGCGTGCTAAACGCCACAAAATCAAAAAACAGTTCTGGCGCATTGATATTTTTCGACATCGATCAGTTTAAAACCGTCAATGACACCAGCGGTCACCCAATGGGCGATCAACTGTTGCGAGAAATTGCCAAAAAACTCCGAGAAAGCGCTAACAATAAAGACATTGTTGCCCGCCTAGGCGGTGACGAATTCGCTATTCTTTTAGAAAACTGCGGTCGCGATTGCGCGATAGATTACGCTGAGCGTTTCTGCGATTCGGTGCGACAAACACGCATTAGCAACAACGGCTCTACTCACCGAATCAGCTTGAGTATGGGAATTGCCGTGTTCCCGGATCACGGAAAATCCGCCGATGAATTAATGGCGAACGCCGACCTAGCAATGTATCGAGCCAAAGCGGCGAGTAACGCGCGCAGCAACTGGCATTTGTATTCCAATCAAACACCTGATCGCGAAGAACTCTACAACCGCGTCAACTGGAAACAACAAATCGAACACGCGTTAGAGCACAATCGATTTGTTCTGTTCTTCCAGCCAATTTTAGATATTCGCAGCGGTTACATTTCTCACTATGAATCGCTCGTGCGAATGGTGGATGAGTCAGGAAAAATTATTCCTCCCGGTGCCTTTATTCCCGTGGCAGAACAAACGGGGTTGATCTATGAAATCGATGTTCACATTGTGCAATTAGCCATCGAAGCGCTTCACGCGTTCCACGAACACGATTCTGACATCAGCCTGTCGGTGAACTTATCAGCGAGAGCTGTCGCCACCAGCCAATTTATCGACCTTGTCGAAAAATCTGCCATTGATCGTCCTTTCGAACGCTCTAAGTTACTTTTCGAGCTGACCGAAACTTCTGCTGTAGAAGACGTGACCGCAGCGGCAAAAGAAATCGAAAAATTCCGAGACCTTGGTTATCGTTTTGCCATCGATGATTTTGGGGTTGGATTTTCTTCGTGGTATTACCTGCGGGAATTACCGGTAGATTACGTTAAAATTGACGGATCGTTTGTACGCAAACTATCCACCAACATGGAAGACCGCTTGTTTGTTAAAGCTATTAATGATGTCGCCCAAGGACTGGGTAAGAAAACTATTGCCGAATTTGTGGAAGATCAATATTCACTTGCCCTACTATCTGCAATGGGTGTTAATTTTGCCCAAGGTTATCAAATCGGAAAACCACAACCGCTTGAAACCACTTTGGAAACTTTTGCAGAACCTGTTAAGTTATAGAGTGGCAAGTAATGCCGTTATGGATTTATTTTATTCTCTGAGAAAGAAAATTCCCCGTACGTTAATATTAAAGACGATGAAACAATTGATGGTAGGTACTCAATCGAATCTACGGTTTCGACCATTGTCGTCGTTCGTGCTGCCTGGAATTTTGTTATTTCTTGCAAGCGTTATTAACGCTCAAGAAATCGACCCAGCCTCGCCCATTATTGATGACGATAAAATCTATGTTATCGCCAACCAACAAGTTGAGCTTGTGCAAATATCCACAGGCTCTTTGCGCTCAATCTTTGCCATGCGTAAACGCACTTGGCCAAGCGGCGAAACTGTAAAAGTATTCGTATTAGCCGACAACAACCCCACACATGTGAGGTTCACCAAAGAATTATTGCACACCTTCCCCTACAATTTACGGCGAATATGGGACAGACGTGTTTTCTCAGGTATAGGACAGTATCCAACCTTGCTTAGCTCAGAATCTGAAATGATGGAAAAAATCGCCAGCACAACCAATGCAATCGGGTATATCCAGGGAAAATTTATCTCTGACGATGTGAAATTGCTGGTGGTAAAAAAATGATTAAGAACAACCATCACCTAAGAAAGCTGTCTTGCGTTTTTGGTTTATCTGTCACCAGCCAATTCGTCAATGCGCAAATTCCTAATTTAGACGTACCCGGCAGTTTTGAAGCTCACGGTTTTGCCACGCAAAATTTTGTTTTAACGTCTGAAAACCAATTCTTCGGCGACAGTGAATCCGGCAGTTTTGAATTTTTCGAAATAGGAATTAACGGCCACTGGCAAGCCACTGATCGATTGACCTTTTCTGCTCAGGTAACCGCGAGAGATGCCGGTAAAACCGACGACGGTGATCCACGTTTGGATTACGGGTTTCTCGATTATCGCCTCTACAATTCTGATACTTATTCAGCCGGTATTCGGTTGGGTCGAGCTGTGAACGCCCAAGGGTTGTACAACAGCACTCGCGATGTTGCCAAAACTCGTCCCAGTATTATTCTGCCGCAATCTATTTATTTCGACAGTTTACGAAATTTAGCTCTGTCTTCTGACGGTATTTATTTCTACCAAGATTTATTCCGCGGTGCGCACGAGTTTTCAACACAATTCAGTTACATTGAACCTCGCGCAGATGACCCAGACTTAGAACCTATTGTTTTGTCGTCTTTCCGCCCAGGCCGCTTTGAAGGGGCTTCCAGTTGGCTGGCGAATTTTTTATACGACTACGATTTCGGCAAAATTCGTTTGGGCTTAACTGCAACTCAGTTAAATACCGATTACATCAGCCGAAATGATCCGTTTCTTAGTGATGGTGAATTTATTTTCTCACCAATTATTTTTTCGGCTCAGTACCAAACAGAGCGCGTAACCTATTCCGCAGAATATATGCGCCGCCGATCGGAGCTGAAAAGCCTAGGTGCGCCCTTTGACAGCAAGCTCAACGGTTCCAGCTATTACATTCAGGCTCAATATCGCATTAATAACGAGTTGAGTATTTATACCCGTTTTGACAACCTAACCAGCGACGACTCAGATCGCTTTGGTGATGTTTTTGAGCAAAACACCGGGCTCTCTGGCGACACTCGTTACGCAAAAGATTTTATGATTGGTGCTCGTTGGGACATTAACCAGAATTGGTTAATCAGTGCCGAGTATCACGATGTGGAAGGTCGAGGCTGGCTCTCGTTGTTAGAAACACCCGCAAACGATGGCAGTCGATACTGGGATTTATTTTTAATGTCGGTATCTACCCGCTTCTAATTTTTACGCCCAGAAAACCGTTGGTTTAGCGCTTATTTTGCGCTTAAAGCTTATTGGTTTTCTGGGTTTCTTCCTGTGAAATTCTTTTCGAAAAAGCGCTTAATATCCGCAGCATCGGCATCAATGTCACCTGAAAGCTCAGGCCCATCAATAAAATAAAACGTCTTCGAAGGATAATCCCAAGATACCAACATTAAAGGAATGTCTAAGGATTGGGCAATTCTTAAAAAGCCTGTTTTATAACGCTCGACCTTACTGCGTGTTCCCTCAGGCGTAATCGCTACCCAGCAATGACTGTTTTTTTCATACCACTGTTGGACTTGTGAAATTACTTCGCTGCCTTTAGAGCGATCAATGGGAATGCCTCCCAATGACATAAACAACCCTTTAAAAGGCCAAATAAAAGCTTCTTTCTTCATCAGATAAGAAAACTTTACGCCCAGTGCCATCACCAAAAACATCGCGACCACAAAATCCCAATTGGAGGTATGCGGTGCGCCGGCAATAACAATTTGTTTGTGATTGGAAATTTCACCGCGAAACTTCCAACCCATTAAACGCAAAAAACGAGCGCCTAGCCAACGGGTAAAACGATTACCCATTCGAGGCATATTGGGCGGGAGAGCGACCTCCTCAACATTGACCCTAGGCGATTGCAATATTTTTTCTAAATCCATCACTCATACGCTCAAACAGCACTAATGAATAATTACCACTCAATTCAACTTACATCGTCTGAGCAATTCTACGTTAAACCGATTGCAATCGGACTCCCTAATTAGTCTTATTAATGTTCTCGTGTCGACCTGAAAACAACATCGGGATGACGCTCTTGGGCAAGCGATAAATTCACTCGTGTCGGAGCCAAATACGTTAAATGGCCACCGCCATCAATGGCAATATTATCACTCGCTTTTTTGCGAATATCAGCAATCAGTGCGGGATCGTCCGCTTCAATCCAGCGGGCCGTTTGCACGTTTACAGGCTCGTAAATAGCCTCAACTTTGTATTCGTCTTTTAAGCGATAAGCCACCACTTCAAATTGCAGCACACCGACGGCACCAACAACAATGTCGTTGTTGTTAATCGGGAAAAATACTTGAGTAGAGCCCTCTTCTGACAACTGCTGCAAACCTTTTTGCAACGCTTTAGTTTTCAGAGGATCTTTTAGACGAATGCGACGGAACAATTCCGGTGCAAAGTGAGGAATACCTTTGTACTTAAGATCTTCGCCTTGGGTAAAGGTATCGCCAATTTGAATCGTACCGTGGTTGTGCAGACCAATGATGTCACCGGAGCAAGCCTCTTCTACCGCAGAACGATCACCGGCCAAAAACGTTACCGCATCGGCGATTTTAATGTCCTTGCCAATACGCACATGACGCATTTTCATGCCTTGAGTGTATTTACCAGAACACACACGCATAAAGGCAATACGGTCACGGTGTTTAGGGTCCATGTTCGCCTGAATCTTGAAAACGAAGCCAGAAAACTTCTCTTCGGTGGCTTCTACTGGGCGCTGTTGAGTTTCACGATCTTGTGGCTTAGGCGCCCACTCGACAAAGCCATCGAGCATTTCACGAACACCAAAATTGCCAAGAGCAGTACCAAAATAGACCGGTGTCAAACGCCCGGCAAGGTATTCATCAACATCAAACTCATTGGTTGCACCGCGCACTAACTCGATTTCATCGCGAATATCGTCGGCGTAAGAACCTACCAAATCTTCAAATTCTGGCGAATCTAAGCCCTTAATTTGAATATCATCGTTGATGGTGTGACCCATGCCCGACTGGAATACGTGGATGGTGTCGGTGTATAAGTTATAAACGCCCTTAAATTCCTTACCCATGCCCAACGGCCAGTTGATTGGTGCCGCTGCAATCTTCAGTACGTCCTCGATTTCGTCCATCACCTCGATCGGGTCGCGAATATCACGGTCCATTTTGTTAATGAACGATAAAATCGGCGTATCGCGAAGACGACACACATCCATCAACTTGATGGTACGATCCTCCACACCCTTCGCGCCGTCGATCACCATCAATACCGAATCCACCGCGGTGAGCGTGCGGTAGGTATCCTCAGAGAAGTCTTCGTGCCCTGGGGTATCAAGAAGGTTAACGGTGCGTTCTTTGTAGGGAAACTGCATCACAGAGGATGTCACCGAGATACCACGTTCCTGCTCCATCGTCATCCAATCCGACTTCGCGTGCGGGCCTTTCTTTCCCTTCACCGAACCGGCCAATTGAATGGCATTTCCGAACAACAACAGCTTTTCTGTCATCGTGGTTTTACCGGCATCCGGGTGAGAAATGATAGCAAACGTGCGACGTTTACTGACTTCATCTAAAAACTTGCTATCTGCCATACCGATAAAAACCCTAGTCTGAACGTGTTCGAAAATGGCCCAATGGGCGGAAAATCGGCGTATTCTACAGAAGATTTGAGATGCGATAAATTGCTGTAGCAATATGTTTTAGAATTATTAGTCAAACCGACGGCTTTCAGCTTAACTGTTCAAATCGTTTATGAGAGCTTCGATTCCGTTGTCACGCGACATTATGATGGCTGAACTCAAACACGCCTCAGTAGAAAGACGGGTAAATCCAGTCTTAAAACCGATATCTATTGGCTATGACCAAAAAGAAAAAACCTCTTTCAATGATCACACTGAAAGAGGTTTTTGTTTTTGAGAAATTAATCAATCAGAGAACGAAATTTATAAGTATTTTCTTTATTTAAAATTAAACGAAAGCACTGTTATAAATAAAAAATTAACTCAATTTATTATCGTTTTGGCAAATGTTGAGTCGTGAACAGAAAATCGGTTTGCGTCAATGGTGCGTGACAAGCGCGGCAAGTATCTAAGTCTTTAGGAGCGACATCACCATTCGGTTTAAAAGCCGCAAAATCCCAATCGCCAACGTTTATTTTTGACGGAGAAGTTTCAGCGAAGCCATCTTGTTTTTCCATGACACCGAGCAACAATAATTTATCTTTGACTCGACGGTTCACTAACGATTTTGCAACAGAGCCATCTTCATTTTTTTTCACGGAATAAATTTCAGCAACAATAACCGAACCGCTGAGTAATTCACCGTTTTCGTCGGCACCTTTCATAGCAACATCATTGGCGAACAGACGAATAAATTGGTCGTGGTTTTGAATACGGTCTAACGATAAGTATTCTGTGTAAGTTTCTTTGTAATCTTTAGGTAGGCCAACGCGAAGATCTTCTCCGGCGGAGACGGTTAACGCGAAAAACAGTGCAATGAAGCTAACGAGGGGTCTCATAAGTCTCTCCTATCAATATTATAGTTTTATTAGTACACTTACTGTACGCACACTAACAATATTGTAAATCTATTGTTAAGTAAACATAATTATTAGCCAGACACTAAATTAGGAACTTACCATTGCCGATTAACGCTGCTCGATTGGATGACCAACTTTGTTTTGCGCTGTATTCAGCCTCAAATCGGCTGAATGCCATCTATCGACCTATCTTAGATCCGTTAGGACTCACCTACACACAGTTCGTGGTGATGATGGCGCTGTGGGAAAACGATGGAATTTCTATTACAGAACTCGCAGCCCGCACTAATTTAAGCAAGGCTACTATGACTCCGTTGTTGAGAAAACTGGAAGAAAAGTCATTAATTCAGCTAGACAGAATGATCGACAACGATCGAACCAAAACGATTACGGTCACTCCTACTGGAGAAGAACTTGCCGCTCAAAGCCACAGTGTCACTCAACAGGCTTTTTGCACTACAGGACTGACAATGGACGAAGCCATGGAGATTATCAAAATCTGCCAACGCATTGGGGTGTAAAACATTGGGTGCAAAACATTGGGGTGCAAAAATAACCACTCAAAAAAACGCAGACGTGGTTTCAACATGCAGGCTGATGTCAAAAATGATGTGCTTTTTAACAGGAACGGCAGGTTTCTATCAAACGTTAAAGGTGATCACTGCTATAACGCTAAAAACAACGTTTGCACACATTAACTACTCATTGATTCCAAACAGGTAACATGTGTTAAAGCAAGTAATGAAAGCTCACGCCAATAAACCTAGATAAACACAGAAAATAAATAAGAACAAAAAATTCACCCACTGATAATTTGCAATCTATCAGAGAGTGAATTTTTATTTTTAACCGTTTATTTAGCGGCGTGCAAAATGCGAGTAACACACGCTAGATCAAGATCACCGGTTTCAGACAACGCCGTCAATCCCATTTTTTCCATGTTGCCAACAACTTTTTCGATACCCTGATCATCAATATCGTAGTGCGTTAAATTGGTTACGATATCCAAGCTATTGAAAAATGCTTCGGTTTTATCAATGGCTAGATTAATTTTATCGTCATCACTACCTTCGGTGATGTTCCAAACACGTTCGGCAAACTGGGTAAGCTTGTCGTGTTTTTGGGTTTTACGTTCACGTAATAATGATGGCAATACGATTGCCAAGGTTCTGCCGTGAGCAATACCATAACTGGCGGTAAGTTCGTGACCAATCATATGAGTCGCCCAATCGTGGGGAACACCGCTACCAATAATGCCATTAAGCGCCATGGTTGCAGACCAAATAAAATTCTTACGCGCATCCATGTTGTCGTTGTCGGCGTAAGTGATCGGCCCTTCTTCAATCAGGGTTTGCAACACACCTTCTGCCATGCGATCTTGCACTTTCGCGTTTACTGGGTAAGTTAGATATTGCTCAGTTACATGAATAAATGCATCGGCAATGCCGTTTGCGATTTGCTCTTTCGGTAAAGTCTTGGTGAATTCCGGATCGAGAAATGAAAATTTCGGAAATGCTAACGGCGACATTACTGGGTATTTTTGGTGATTGTAAGTCACCACCGCCCCCATGTTCATTTCAGAGCCTGTCGCTGGAAGAGTAGCAACGCAACCTAATGGCAGAGCTTCTTTCGCAGGCGGCGGATTAAAACCGTGGAATAATAAACTTTCAGGCTCCGAATCAAATTTGGCGGCTAAAGCGATAAATTTGGTGCCGTCCATTACCGAACCACCACCAACAGCTAATAAAAAGGTAATACCTTCCTGCTTAACAATATCGACTGCTTTCATTAAGGTTGTGAATTCAGGATTGGGTTCAATACCGCCGAACTCAATCACCGAGCGCTCGCCTAAACCGGCTTTTACCTGCTCTAACGCGCCGTTGCGTTTGACGCTGCCGCCGCCATATAAGACTAAGACTTTTGCATCTGCGGGGATTAAATTATCAAGTTCTGCTAAACGGTTTTGGCCGAATACGATGTGAGTTGGATTGTAAAAATCGAAATTTTGCATAGTTGTGTGCCCTCGTGACTGCATGCATTATAGTCTCACGCGACAGCAGTAATAATAGGCATTAGTCTCAAAAGCATGCCTATTTCTACCCCTTAGGGAATTGATAGCCAAGTTGTTAATGTGTTAAATATAATAAACTCTGAGTTTAAGGTAAAAACGTTAACAACCGCAGGCCTCTAGCGATGCAAAAACTGCGTGGCACATTTCAATAACAATACATTATTGATTTGGTGAAGAAATTTAGAAACGCTTTTTCAATTTCCAGCTTCGGATAACGTTAAAAAGCGCACTTATTAACAACTTCGATAGCGTGAGCGCATGATCAATATAAGGTGATTTATCATGACAAATCTGGTTAACCTGTTGGAAAAATTGGCAAGCGACGAAGGTTACAACCAGACTCGGCTTGACGGCGTTGGAGTTTATAAAGCCAGTGAATCGTCCAGCCGCGTGCCCTTGTGTTACAGCCAAGGTTTAATTGTGGTTGCCCAAGGGCAAAAGCAAGTTTTCTTGGATGAACAAGTTTATCACTACAACCCCGATAACTATTTGGTACTAACCTTGCCTCTACCAGCAGAGTGCGAAACCATAGTTACGCCGGGGCAGCCTTTGTATTGCATGATGATAGATTTTGATATGGGCCAACTGACCGAATTGGTTCGCCTGTTTGATGAGCATCATCAAAGCTCGCTCTATCATTCTTGCAAAGAGACAAAGGGTTTATACGCAAGCGAATGCAACGCCGAGTTTAATCAGGCAATCCTGCGTTTAGCCGAATGTTTGCAGTCACCGTTAAAAAGCGATGTATTGGGTAAAGGACTGGTGCGAGAAGTACTCTACATTTTGTTGCAAGGCCCTCTTGCCGCTTCGCTATTTGCACTGGTTTCACACAACACACAACTGTCTCGCTTGGAGCGAGTGCTCAAATATTTGCATGAAAATTATCAGGAGCAATTGGACGTCGATCAGCTGGCGGATATGGCCAACATGAGCACATCGAGCTTTCACCGCAATTTTAAACAAATGACGGCGTCCTCTCCGATTCAATACGTAAAAAAAATGCGATTAAATCGAGCCAAAGAATTGTTGCTCGACCAAGGCTTAAAGGTAAAACAAGCCGCAGCGCAGGTCGGCTATGAAAGCCCAACCCAATTTAGCCGTGAATTTAAACGTTATTTTGGCGAGAGCCCGCAAATGATTGGCCGCGCTTAATCATTTAAATGCATCAATAAAATCTGGAATGCTTTGTTTAGGAGTGAAGTTTTGATAGTAAAGATTACACTACAAAAAAGATTTTTGTATTTTCTGATTTTAATTTGGGCCGTGTTTTTTCTATCGTTTCTATCGTTTCTATCGGCAAAATCATACGCAAATGTTGATTCCGGCAATCAAACATTAATGGCAAGCATTTCAGACTTATTTAACGAGCAAACGGCAAAAAACTACGCAAGTGTACAACCATTAAATCAAACCATTACCTGGCAAGTTTATTTACCTGAAAACTACTCACCCGAAAACCCACCAGGATTGCTGGTCTATATTAGCCCGGGAAATTCCGGAGAGATTCCAGATGACTGGCAAGACATCATGGATGAGTTCAATTTAATTTGGATTGGTGCCGATAACTCAGGAAACAACGCGGATACGCACAAGCGACTGACTTACGCTTTATTGGCACCCAGGGTTATTGCACACAATCGATACTCGGTAAATTCAGATCGAGTTTATTTATCTGGGTTTTCTGGCGGCGGTCGTGTTGCGAGTTTATTGGCCTCGGATTTTCCGAGCATTTTTAAAGGTGCGATTTACAACAGCGGTGCCAATAAGTGGCTCAATATGACACCAGAAAAGTTAGAAATAATGAAAAATAATCGTTATGTATTCATTACCGGCAGAGAAGATTTTAATTTGAATGATACAAAACGTGTTTACCGATTTTATAAAAAAGCCGGACTGGAAAATTTAAAACTAAAAGTTATTAGTAGAATGGGCCATGACAACCCCAGCCAAAAAAACTACGCACAAGCCATTAAGTTTATCGATGCTTCTCACTCGCGCTAAGTTTAGTTTCTGTTCATTCAACTTGAGTTATATTCATTCAATACAATAAAATACGAATAATAGCCCATTTTTTGAATAGGAATTTCCATGCTTCGCGTCATCTTTGTAGCTTTAATAGCGGCCTCACTTCACGGTTGCGCCACGTTATCGAAAGAAGAATGCCTATACGCTGACTGGTATCAAATAGGACTAGAAGACGGCAGCCGAGGCATAGACGCCCTCCAATTAGCACGACATCGCAAAGCATGCGCCAAAGCCGGTGTAACACCTGATCGTGAGGCTTACGAGCTAGGCCACCATAGCGGTTTGTTGAATTATTGTACATATCAAACCGGATTACGCCTAGGAACAAACGGAAGCTCCATGCCGCAATTTTGCCCCTCTGAGGTAATAGCGGAGTTCACACAAGGTTATAAACACGGTTATGAGCGTTACCAGCAAATCAAAGTCATTAAAGATTTAGAGTCGAAAGTCCGTTCTGTGTATTATTCAATTGATGAACATGAAGAGTACATCGCAAAAAATGAGCACATCTTAGTCAGCGATACCAGCACTGGCGAACAAAGAGAAGAAGCCTTAGCGGCATTAAGAATTCTTGAAGACGAAATAGCAGTATTTGCGCTGGATTTAATTGCTTTAGAAGAATCCCTGGAATACCAAGAATCCGTTCTCGAAGACATTATTAATCAGCAGCGATAATCATATCGTTGCTTGACTCAAATACTTTTCCATCTCTTCCGGTGGCACCATTGCGCCGCCGGTTGCCCATACGATGTGTGTTGCGTTTTCCATAACTTTTTCAGTGAGCCCCATCCGAGTTTTATATTCTGAATTTTCCACAACGGCTTTTAGTCCGTGCATTCCTGCTAACGCAGATGGCTCCAAGGCAATATTTTCGCTTTTATAAAGTAAACCTAGATAACGATACAGGCTTTCATCAGAAATTGTGCAATAGCCGTCGATTAAACGCTCCATCGCTCGGCCCACAAAACCCGACGCTCGACCAACCGCCAGTCCGTCGGCGGCGGTAATATTATCAATGCCAATATCTTGAACAGAAATAGCATCGTGCAAGCCGGTGTGCACTCCTAAAAACATACAAGGAGAATGCGTAGGTTCAGCAAAGATACAATGTACGTGATCACCAAAGGCGAGTTTTAAACCGAACGCAACACCGCCTGGGCCACCGCCCACACCACACGGTAAATACACAAATAAAGGCTGCTCTTGATCGACAATAATGCCTAAGTGATCGAATTGTTTTTTCAGTCGCTCACCGGCAACGGAATACCCTAAAAATAAGGTTTTCGAATTCTCATCATCAATAAAATAACAGGAGGCATCATTTTCAGCCTGTTTTCTGGCTTCACAAACAGCAGCGCCGTAATCCTGATTATATTCAACAACATGAACACCAAGCCTGCGAAGGCGATCTTTTTTCCACTGACGCGCGTCCGCCGACATATGCACCGTCACTGAGAAACCCAATTTGGCACTGATGATCCCAATGGACAAACCTAAATTACCCGTAGAGCCAACGGCAATGGAATACTGGCTAAAAAAACGCTTAAATGAATCGTTCAGTAAACACTGATAATCGTCTGTTTTATTGAGCAATCCGCTTTTAATCGCTAGATTCTCTGCGTGGGTTAACACCTCGTAAATACCGCCACGTGCTTTTATTGATCCTGAAATAGGTAAATGGCTGTCTTTTTTGAGCATTAACCTTCCAGGAATGTCTAACGTTTGATTGGCGCACAATGCTTGCTTCATATTGGCAATGTCGATCACGTCGGATTCAATTAACCCGTTGGAAGACTGAGTTTCTGGAAAAGCGTTAGCAATAAAAGGCGCGAATCGCTCCAGTCGAGCACTGGCATCTCGGACATCTTCAGCCGTTAATCCAACGTAGGGAAGCGCTTCTTTCACGCTGGTCACATTAGGATTAAACCAATTCGTTTCAGTCAGTGCGATGAGTTTTTCAAGAAGCGGAAATTGCTTTTTCAGAAGTTCGACTTTGTTATTTATCATATGAAACCAACGTGAGAAACTACAGTTATTATCAAAAACCAGAAAATCAGCTGCGCCCCTATTTTTGCGGGTCTTATCACAACAGCCTATCAACAGAGCTTGTCAGCACAGCCTTCCCCGCGCCAAAATATGACCCATTATAAATAACTCTATATAAAGCATAGAAATGTGAACAACGCTTTTTATAGGTTACATTGAATTTTCAAAGTTCATCTCCACCTATAAACCAATCATTCATGTTGATTCAAAATACGGAGAACACTTAATGCAGTATTCTACCTTAGGCAATAGCGGATTAGACGTCTCTCGAGTCTGTTTAGGCACCATGACTTGGGGAAAACAAAACAACCAAGCACAGGCTGACGAGCAGATCGAATACGCATTAGAACGCGGTGTTAACTTTATGGATACCGCAGAAATGTACGCCATACCACCAACGCCAGACACTTACGGCAAAACCGAGGCAATCATTGGTGATTGGCTTTCAAGAAACGCAACCAAACGCTCTGACTTTATCCTCGCCACCAAAATAGCAGGTAACGGCCTACACTGGATACGCGGCGGCAAAAATATTACTGCCTCAGACATTGCGCCCTCGGTTGATGCCTCATTAAAAAGATTGCAAACCGATTACATCGACGTTTACCAACTGCATTGGCCGAACCGTACAACGCCTCATTTTGGTAAACACTGGCCGGGTGACATCAGCTTTACCGATGTCGATGCCAACGCACACACCGAAGAAATGCTTCACATTTTAGAAGCGTTAAACCAATGCATTAAAGATGGAAAAATTCGTCACTACGGGCTTTCCGACGATTCGCCCTGGGGCATTAACCAATACATTCGTCTGGCTGAAATTCACAATCTGCCAAAACCGGTATCGATTCAAAATGAGTTCAATTTGTTGCACACCAAAGACTGGCCATTTTTAATCGAAAATTGCGTGCACCAAAACGTCGCCTACTTACCTTGGTCACCGTTAGCGGCCGGTATGTTAAGCGGAAAATATTTGAATGGTGCGTTACCCGAAGGAAGCCGATGGACCTTAACTCAACGTAACGGATTATTCAGAAACACACCGCAATCGGAAGCGGCCATCACTAAACTGGTAGAAATTGCCAAAGACGCACAAATAACGCCTTCGCAATTGGCGTTAGCGTGGTGCGATCAAGTCGATGGCGTAACATCCACCATTATCGGCGCGACTACATTAGATCAGTTAAAAGAAGACATCGATGCGTTCGATATCGAACTGTCTGAAGAGACATTAAAAGCGATTTCAGACGCTTTAAAAGCCCACCCAATGCCTTTTTAAGTTTAACAAGCCAATTAAGGTGAGCAAAAAAATAAGGGCGGTTTATCTCCGCCCTTATCAATCATAAAACAGAAAAATGAAAAATAATTAAGCCTAATTTACGCTTTTTTCTGTTCTTTAACCCAATTGCCCACAATACGCTCCAGCACCGACAACGGCACTGCACCGCCACCTAACACCACATCGTGGAAGGCTTTAATATCAAATTTATCGCCCAATTCAGATTCTGCTTCGGCTCTTAATTCTTGGATTTTTAGCATGCCCACTTTATAGCTGGTCGCTTGCCCTGGAATAACCAAGTAACGACGAACCTCCGAGACAGCCTGTGCATCGGTAACAGCGGAATTCGCTTTAAAATAATCAATCGCTTGTTGTTCAGACCAACCTTTAGCGTGCAAACCGGTATCAACAACCAATCGAATAGCGCGCCACATTTCAGACCCCAGTCGACCAAAATTAGACAGTGGATCGGCATAAGTGCCCGGCATTTCGGTGGCTAATTTTTCGGTATACAGCGCCCATCCTTCAACGTAAGCGGTAAATCGTGCTTGCGTTCTAAACGTTGGAATACCTTTAAGTTCTTGCGATATCGCAATTTGCATGTGGTGGCCCGGCAAGCCTTCATGATAGGCAATAACTTCCAATTCACGCTTAGGCATCGCTGTCATGTCGGACAAGTGCGCGTAATAGATTCCCGGACGACTGCCGTCTGGTGTTGGCGGATAATAATGCTGAGCTGCGCCGTCTTTCTCGCGAAAAGCCTCAACACGTTTTACCACCATGTCCGCCTCAGGCAATATGCCAAAATATTTCGGCAACAAAGATTTTATGTTATCGATGGCTGCGGTTGCATCATCAATATAACCCTGACGCCCTTCATCGGTGTTGGGATAATAAAGTCGTTCGTCATTTTTTTCGGTACGAAGAAAAACAAAGAATTCAGCAAGCGAACCTTCAAATCCAAATTCTTTTTTAACGTCTTCCATTTCCGCACGTAAACGAGCCACTTCTTGTAAGCCGATTTCGTGAATCTCATCCGACGTTAACGCAGTGGTTGTTTGGTTCGCCAACCGCTCATTATAAAAAGCCGGTCCGTTAGGTAACGCGCTGACACCTTTTGCTAATTTACCGGCGTTGACTCGATCTTTTTTCTGCCAAGCAATTAAGCGTTCGTAAGCGGGTTTAAATTCATTGATAAAATTTTTCTTAGCCTGCGCAGTTAATTCGTCCGCCGTAGCCTGATCTATTTTTTCAGCGTCTAACAATTTTTTGATATTGGATTTGGCATTCGCCCAAACATCACTGTCTTCGCCGTCGGTAAATGGCGCGCCAGTAATAATTGCGGTTGATTCCTCAATAACCGAATCGAAGGCAAAATACGGAGGTCGAACGCCTTTTTCAGCCACCTTCATTGACTGGTCGATTAACTGATTTAACGCCCGTCCGCTCTCTTTGATTCGAGAAACGTAATTCTCCATATCTTCCTGAGATTCAACTCTGTGAAAGGCAATCAGTATTTGCGGAAAGAAAGCATGCACAGCACGCATCTGTTCAAACACGTACCCGTTGTACCTAAACTCTTCTTGCGCTAACGCTTGCTCAGCCTGATACACCCAAATATCGTAAGAAATGCGTGCGTCGGAACTTAGCGTGTTGTAATCAAAACTCGACTTAAGCTCGGCGAGATTGGCCTTGGTGATCGCCAAGTTTTCATCGGCAGCTGCTTCCGACATATCGTCGATTTCACCCTGCCGCTCTGGACGCCCTAAAAACGTTAAGCGAATGGGGCTTCGCAGCAAGCCTTCCTCGTACTTCTCGTTAAACCAAACGTTGAGCCGCTCACTCTCCAACGCTACTTGTTGCGCAAGCTGAGAATCGGAAGCGCTCTCTACCGCCGACGCCTGGTAATCCGCCGTAGCACTGTGATCCGCCGAGTTTGGGCTTAATGTACACCCCATAAGAGATAGCGTGGTTAACGCCGCTAAAACACCGTATCGCATAAATTTTCCTATAGTCTGGGCTGAACAAACGCCCATATGCCCATTAAATTCTTGTCGATTGAAAGTATTAAGACGATTTATAGAACAAATAGCCCAAGTGGTAGGCTCAAGGTTGTGTAATATAACGTGTTCTTTGGAAATACTTCTATAGATTGAGCAAGAATTGATCGAAATCGATTCATCTCATGGAGACTTAAAAGAGAAGGCATTTAAGGTAGTCACTCAAGCCAACAACTTATTTTTCACACTAAAAAAGTTAACCGTCGTGGTCAGTAACTTCGTAGATTAAACGTCAATAAAATAAATGAATAAACTACCCGGAAGATAAAACTAAAGGAGTGCTTAAAAATAAGAGGAAAGAGAAGGAAATAGAAAAGAGACGGGGAAAACCTACAAGATGTAACCCCCTAAACCATACAGAGGATTACATCAGAGACTAAATGCTACTCACAGATTAGGAGCAAAGTTGATCGCAAGGAATGCATCAATAACTATCTAATTAGACTTCGCTTAGCATTTTTTCTAATTTGTTTTGCTGAGCAGAAATTTCTCTCTCAACATCTTCAACGAAATCAATCATACCGGCAAGAATTGCCTTGTTGTAGATTTCATCGCTGTTACGCAATTCGGTTGCAGCAGCCATCATGTCTTTTAAAGCCGCTTTTGATTTTTCGTTAAGCATTTTTACATGCGCTAACTTTTGCTGAGCCATTTCCATGGATTCTTTAGAAGCTCCAGACTTCGCTGATTCAGCAACAACAGTACGGATTTTTTTGATGTTGTCATCGTATTCGTTGATTGCATCAAATGAACGACGAACAATGGCATTTAACTTGATTACAGTTTCTTTGGTAAATGCTGGCTGGAAGTCTTCTGGCAGCAACTCAACAATTTTCTTGCGGGCTACGGTGTCAGCTTCTTCAGCGATTGCAGAATGACCAGCGAATCCGCAGGTTACAAGTAATAAAACAAATAGTCGTATGAATTTCATGATAAATGCCCTTAGATATTGATATCCCTATGTAAACAAAAATTTCTGATTTTCTCAAAAATTTCATCACACTATTATGTGTTCAAACTAATGTGTGTTCAAACTAAAACCGGCACTACCCTGGGGCAGTGCCGGAAAATTACATGGCTATATAGTCATAATACAGCGCACGCTATTTCTTACCAAGCTGGTTGGAAAGCTTCAACATTGTTGATCAAGTGGTGACCGATAGCGGTACCTTGTTGCTGACCAGCGATGTCATCGAAGTTCCAGTGAACACCGTTGTATACACGGCTCACACCATTTTGCTCTTGTGCGTCAGTTAGGCTTTCGAAACGAACAGGAACGAATGGACGGTATACGTCTGGGAAGAATGGATCCACACCTAGACCATTGTACTCGTCAGAAACGAAAGTGAATGGAGTGTCGTCACCGAAAGCGTCACGTAGTACTTCGAAAGTAACACCACCGAACGCAGCGTGACCTGATGGGTAAGCTGGGAATGGAGGAGTAGGACGAATTGACTCTGTAGTGTTAATTACAGAAACACCGACTGGATCCCAAGTGATGTCTTTAACGGTATCTTCGTTAAGGTCTTCACTGCGGATACCAGTAACTGGACGCCAGTAGTTATAGTAGAACTTACTATCCCAAGCAGCGATACCAACGTCAGCCATACCAACGTTAACCATAGCTAGAGTACGAGCTAGGTCTAGAGCGTCAGTTTGACCTTCAGCTTTAGCGATTTGGATAGCGATTTGGTTGTAGATACGTGGTGGAACACCGATCAAAGGTACACCGTCGTAACCCCAGTAGTTACCAACGAAACGAGTTGCATCAGTACTGGTGCTGGTAGTTCTTTCGTTAGTTGGAGCACCACCTACAGCAGCAACTTCAGCGTAAGCTTTTGCGTACTCTTCAGAATCTGGTAATGGTGGAGGAGCGATACGGAACTGATCGCCTGAATCCATAGTGAACGGCTTAACGTTACCCCAGAATGCACCTAGTGCTAGGTTGAAATCACCAGCAGTTGCAGGAGTGTTTGGATCTGGTTGCCATTCACCGATGTTGCGAGTGCCACCGTTAACTTTGGTGCCGAAGAAAGTTTCTTTACCACCGTTTGCTACGCGACCGCCTTCACCGAAATCTGGCTCTGCACGACCTGATTTATCGCCACGACGATCTTCACGGATTGCTTTAAACGCGTCAACACCTACGTCTTTACCAGCTTTGTAGCTAGAACGGCTAGTGAAAGATTTGATTAGGTCAACTTCGTTGTCACGAATTTCTTTTAGACGAGCTTCTTGAGCTGGGTACAAACGCTTAAGAGTGCGGAACGCAGCGAAAGCAACAGCAGCGTGAGGAGAAGCACCTGCGTCAACGTCAATTGCTTTACCGTAAGAAACGTAGTCGCCTTCGATTGCGTTTAGCGCGTCAAATACAGCGATTTGAACCATAGCTAATGCACGGCTAGTACGGGTAGGACCACCTTGGTTTAGAGGAGAGCCTTCGCCTTCAGCAGCAGGAGTGTGGTCTAGAGCAACAGTGTCTAGAGCAACGGTGTGCCAGAATTTAACACGCTCAGATAGGTTGTCGATTGAAGAGTAAGCGTCGTCGTAACCAACCGCTTGTAAACGCCACAAGTTACCCGCTTGGATAGCTTGCTTACTTAATTCACCGATGTAACCAATTGCTTGAGATTTAGATTGGCTACCGATGTCTGATTCTTCTGCGAATGCAGGAGTAGCTGCCATTGCAACTAGGATCGCTGCCGATAATTTCTTCATCATAATAACTTCCCTTAATATAGATGATTGAGTTTAGTTTCAGATTTACTGCTTCCTTTACTTCACATCATCAGTGAGTTTGAAAGCTTGCAGAGCCTTTCCCAAACATAAAGCAGGAAAATAACTCTGTTTTAGTCGTTGTACGCTAGCATAGTCAGTGCTTTTACTTTGCAGTCATCAAACCGTTCAGCTGTAGAACAAATTAATAATTGCTACCAAGAGTTAGAGTCATTAACTCTCAGCGGTGGAAATGCTAACACAAGAAATTGAGAAACTAGACTGCCTAAAATTTTAAAAAAATTTATTTTTTTGATAGAAATAAAAAATAGTTCCATAAAAATATTCTACAGAACAAGAATAAATAACTATCGCAAATAAATGTAAATCTGGTGGCAAATCTCTCTGGCATGAAAATTACGTGTTTTCGTCCTTTTTTTATTTCAATACTTATGAAAACAACGTTAAAGCAATACCGAAAGGTAATGCATGAAAACATAGGTTTAGCAATGTAAATAAAAGTAAGTGAGATCTTTACATAACTAAATTTTAAATCTGTTTAACAATTGAGAACTGTTTAATAATTTTTTAATAGTTAACAAACAGACTTGTGAGAATTTAGTCGCATTTTGGATGTTAAATCGAACAAATAATTCCATTCGATAATAAAAATATTTTGTATAGCCGTTTGATAGCTTAATTTTTATTTTTTAGTACCAACGTAAAAATGGTTTACTTGTTCTTTTTTTATGCTTTCCATTCTTACACATTATTTTTTATCGCAATACTTTCTAAATGGTCAAATTTTTAAGAAATTACTCAATTGGTTGCGAAAAAATTTTCTGTCACATTTTAAATTAGACAAGTATTTTAATATTTTTTAAACACAAACCCTATTCATGATATAGATCAATACTTCAAAATCCATTTGATTTAAAACTGGGAAATAAATTGCACATTAACCTCTAAAAACACTGTAAAAATAGGGTTAAAATTTAAAAGCTCGCTCTAAACAGTAAGCGATAGTATAAAGATAACATCTAATCAAACCGCAGCTGAGTTTTCCATACAGTTGACCCATCACCTTTTTCACAACAGATAAACACCAATCATAGATTTATTCACTAAGCAAAATCTAAATTAGTCTTTAAAGCCCGGTATTATTCTTAGCCTCAACAATAAAAAGGCATCGTTAAAGCTTGGATCCGTCTATGACAAAACAAAAACAGGTCTGTACAAAAATCTAAATAAAACATGACTGTCTATTATTTAACGGCTAGAAATTACTTGAAGCACACTGATCAAAAATACAAAAAATCGGCAACATAAAATCCATAAAGCCATCCATAAAAACTATCAAGGCAAACAAGGTAATCGGCCGCTGAATTGGAGATACGCATCAGACCATTGTCGCTTGATTAAAATCAACAAAATAATAGAAACTGATGTATTCCCCACTGCTGCGTTTACATCTACTTAACCTAAAAAATTAAGCCGCGTTTTATTTCATGACACTTTTTTAAACCCGTAAGTTGTCATAAAAAAATAGACCATCAAAAACCTGAGCCAGGCTGTTTTAGAAATTCAATTTCTTCTTCGGTTGATTCTCTTCCTAATATTTTATTCCGGTGAGGATAACGGCCGAAACGATCAACAATATCTTTGTGCCTTTGCTCGAAACGCAAGTTGTCTTTATTGCCCAACTTGGTAAATAAGATTATGGCTTGCTCGTGAATTAACTTCGATTCACTGTGCATATAAGGCATGTATAAAAAGCTTCTTTCAACAACAGAAAGCTTTTCATCGAACTGATTCTCCACCGCAACCTGAGCCAACACCAATGCCTGAGAATCACACGCGAAGGCTTCGGGCTTGTCTCGGAATATGTTTCTGGAGAACTGATCCAGAACAAGCACTTCCGCCAACGCTCCCAGTGGAGACGTTCGCCATTCATACAACTCACCATCCATCGCCTGACGGTGAACACGGCCAAAACGACGCTCAATATTGGCGTCGAATTCGGAGTCCTTGATCCACCACATTTTGGGTTCCAGTTCACTGAACCAGAAACCAATGACTTGTTGATACATAACTCACCTCTCTATTGGCCATTATCTATTAGCCATTCTTAATATCACTTACTCTCGTCATCTGCCTTATTTGACCTTAGCGCGTCTGTGTTTCTTTAAGAGCGTATGCGGTGGTCAGGCTTATCGATATTTTCAATTTACATTTTACAGCACTTCCTCTATATTGTTGACCAACCGGTAACAAATAGAGAGAGCCTACCTATAGCTAGAATACGCACTGTCGGCCGTCCTCGTGAATTCGACGAAAATGCCGCTTTAGAAGCCGTTATGGATGTGTTTTGGAGCCGAGGCTACGAATCTGCATCGCTAGCTTGCTTGTGCGACGCAACAGGTCTGCACAAAGGTAGCCTGTACCAAGCTTTTGGTGATAAGAAACAATTATTCTTGAAAGCCTTACATCACTATTCCGAAATCGAGTTTGCCGAGGTATCGTCGGTCATATCGGAAGACGTCTCTCCTTTAACCAACATTCACGCTATTGTCGATAGAATTTGTGACCGCTTTGATGATAACAAAGGCTGCATGATGATAAATTCCATGACTGGCCTGTCCGATACCGACGACGATGTTTACAAAGCGTTTAAAATCTATGGTGCACAGCGGTTAAATGCAATCACAGAGTTAATTGAAGCAGGACAAAGCTTAGGCGAAATCAACCCTAAACTTTCCTCAATTACGCTCGCACAAGAACTGATGGTATGTTTGGCGGGCGCTGCGGCAACCGTAAAAGCGGTTATGGACAGAGACGAAGTACGCAGTTCAGTCCACCGCTTGGTCAATTATTGGACGTAATACCGAAACCAATTGTTTGTAGTTATTCGGTAGACTCGAAACAGAAATTTTTTAAGCTGATTATCGGCTACCGCTTCAGATCTTGAGTTTCAAACCATAGACAGACAAAAGCCGTCTATAAGCAGTACATTTCAGAATCACATTTTTAATTGCGGATAATCCGCTTTTTTTAGAAGCAATTTATGACCATCTGGTAACAAACTCTTACCAGCCAACTGAGCTTGCTACCAGGCTCAAACCAATACGTTAAAGCTACGATCCGAAGACTCACTTCCGATCGTATTTTTTACACTATTTATGACCAACCGGTAATTATTGTTCTCTCGGGAGGAAACACAGTGGGTTCTTATTTTAGAAAAGTAGACGATTGGGCAGCATCGCTGACGCGATGGGTCATTGCCTATAAATGGATTGTCTTGTTACTGGCCGTTTTATTGGCCGGTGTTATCGGCTCGGGAGCAAAATATTTAGAGTTTTCAACAAACTATCGAGTATTTTTCTCGAAAGCCAATCCCGAATTACAAGCCTTCGAACATTTACAAAACACCTATACGAAAAACGATAACTTTCTTTTTGTTGTCGCACCGAAAGATGGCGTCGTATTCAATGCTGAAATACTGACAGCCATTGAAGAATTAACCGAAGAAGCCTGGAAAATACCCTACGCCATTCGAGTTGATTCCATCACCAATTTCCAGCACACCTACGCCATTGAAGACGATTTAATTGTCGAAGATTTAATAGAGTCCGCCGCCGATCAAAACAGTACTTATTTTGACGAACGCAAAAATGTCGCATTAGACGAACCCTTGTTAAACAGCCAATTGGTTTCACAAGATGGAAAAGTCACGGCGGTTAACGTTGTTCTTCAATACCCAGAGAAAAAGCTCACCGAAGTTCCCGAAGCGGTAGAAGTTGCTCGTAAATTAAAAGCCGATCTTGAAGCAGCCAATCCCAACGTCGAGGTTTATCTCACTGGCGTTTCAATGCTCAACAACGCTTTCGCAGAAACTGGAATGAAAGACGCTGGCTCACTGATGCCATTGATGTTTCTGGTGATATTTATTTTATGTTGGTTAATCGTTAGATCCGTCTCTGCGACCTTCACAATTTTGATCATCATTACGTTATCAACCATGCTTGCGATGGGTTTTGCAGGATTTACCGGCATTAAATTAACGCCGATTGCTATGTCTGCCCCGATTGTTATTCTGACACTCGCCGTTGCCGATTCAATTCACATCCTTATTACACTGCGAACCTTAATGCGCGACGGCATGGAAAAGATTGATGCACTGGTCGAAGCGGTACGTATTAATTTCCTTGCAGTAACCATTACCTCGTTAACCACTATCGTAGGTTTCCTCGCGCTGAATTTTTCAGATTCACCGCCTTACTGGCACTTAGGTAATATGACAGCTGTGGGTATTGCTGGCGCGTGGTTGTATTCCATTACACTGTTACCGGCGTTACTGAGCTTCTTGCCGTTTAAGATTAAAAACGACCACAAAAAAGAATGGTCAGTTAAATTAATGGACAACTTGGCCGAAAGCGTCATCAACAACAATAAAAAATACCTTATTGGCTCGGGTATAATTACTTTGTTGTTAATCGCGGCCATTCCAACCTTAAAGTTTAATGACCAATGGGTGCAGTACTTTGACGAATCCATCGAGTTCAGACGCGATTCCGATAAAGCACTCGATCACTTTGGCCTCTACCCCATTGAGTTTTCAGTACCTGCCATCGAAGCTGGTGGAATCAGTGAGCCTGAATACCTGAATAACCTAGAAAATTTCGCGAACTTCCTTCGTTCTCAGCCGCACGTCACCCATGTATATTCGTTTACCGATATCATGAAGCGCTTGAACCGCAACATGCACGCAGACAACGACGAATTCTATAGAATTCCAACCGATCGCGACTTATCGGCGCAATACCTGTTGTTGTACGAATTATCGTTACCCTACGGCCTGGATTTAAACGACCGAGTGAATATCGATAAATCCGCAACCCGAATTACTGCCACCGTTTCACAAACCACCTCAGAAGAAACAAAAGCTTTCTTCGCCGACGTAGAACAATGGCAACAAGAAAATTGGCCACAATACATGTTATCAAAGCCAACCAGTGCGGCGGTCATGTTCACCTACATCAGTGAACGTAATATGGACAACATGGTCACCGGCACCATACTGGCTGTCGTTGCGATTGGCTTTATTATGATGTTCGCACTCCAAAGTGTACGCTTAGGCTTATTGAGCTTTATTCCCAACGGCCTGCCTATTTTAACCACTTTTGGTGCCTGGGCATTGCTGGTCGGTGAAGTAGGGTTTTCTGTGGCAACCGTTGCGTCAATATCACTTGGTATTATCGTCGATGACACCGTTCACTTCTTATCGAAATACGTGCGCGCACGAAACGAAAAAGGCTTAGACATCGAAGATTCGATTCGTTATGCCTTCCATAATGTGGGTGTTGCGATTGTCGTTAATACCGTGATTTTAGCCATCGGCTTTGTTGTCATGACAACATCGGCCTTTAAAATGAATGTTGACCTTGGCTTAATGACATTATTAGCGATTATTTTTGCCTTGCTGTTGGATTTTCTTTTATTGCCGACACTACTGCTTCTTGGCAAAAAAACCGCCAAAGAAGAAGAAAATGAAAACGAAGAAGTCATGATCGATACCGCAATCGAACCCAGCAAACCTTAACAACAAACCGTTAACTAATTTTATCGTTTGAGAATGAATACAATGAACATTAATAAATCTCTTCTTATTTCATTGCCTTTGGCCATAGCGGCCCTGGTTTCAACAGCAACGCATGCACAAACCGAACAAGAAAAAGGCTTTGAAATTGCGGCACGATCCGACCGCACCGACCTAGGCTTTGGCGACAGTAAAGTCGAAGCAAAAATGGTTCTGCGTAACGCCGCAGGCCAAGAAACCACTCGCGAATTGCGTTTTAACACCTTAGAAAAAGAAAACGAAGACGTTGGTGATAAAAGCTTGGTTTTCTTCCAAACACCAAGAGACGTTGAAGGCACCGCCCTGCTTTCTCACGCAAAAATTTTAGAGCCCGATGATCAGTGGCTTTATCTGCCTGCTTTAAAGCGCGTGAAACGTATTTCTTCAAGAAATAAATCAGGTCCATTCGTTGGTTCTGAGTTTGCTTTCGAAGATTTCACGACAACAGAGTTGAATAAATTTACCTACAAATATTTACGCGAAGAACCCTGCGGCGAATTCACCTGTGATGTTGTTGAACGCGAACCTCGCTATGAAAACTCAGGTTACACCAAACAGATCAGTTACATTGATCAACAGGATTACCAACCTAGAAAACTTGAATTCTACGATCGCCGTGGTGACTTATTGAAAGTTTTATCATTCGGAAACTACAAAAAATACGACAACGGCGTGTGGCGAGCACACACACTGAATATGGAAAATGTTCAAACCAACAAAAAGACCGACTTAATTTACGAGGAATACACCTTTAAAACAGGGTTGGGCAACAACGATTTCGTAAAAGGTAAACTGAGCCGCTTGAGATAATAAAAAGATGAATGTAATTGCTCTTAAAAAACCGTATCTATTATTTGGCTTACTGTCACTTTCCGGCGCAGCTTGCGCCGAAAGTAATTGGGACTTTTCAGGCAATATCGAATTAGAATCACGATATTTTGTAGAATCACCTCAATTCGACGCACAAGACGATCAAAAATTTCAAAACGCCGTCGATTCCACATTAGAATTTCGCTGGCGAAACAATGACGGCAACCAGCGCATCTCGATCATTCCCTATTTGCGCTGGGACGCTCAAGATAACGAGCGCTCATTAGTCGACCTACAAGAAAGCTACTGGGCACTTGAATCTAATAATTTGGAATTACTCGTCGGAATAAATACGGTTTTTTGGGGCGTTACTGAGTCAGTCCACTTAGTGGACATTATTAATCAAACCGACTCCGTTGCCGACATTGATGGCGAACAAAAGCTGGGCCAAGCAATGATAAACCTAGCTTGGCAACAAGACTGGGGATTACTCAACGTTTTTGTCTTACCCGGATTTCGTGAGCGCACGTTTGCCGGAATTGAAGGGCGATTGCGCACTCCGGTTGCTGTTGATAATGATCGAGCAAACTTCGAGTCTGGTGCTGATAAAAACCACGTCGATTTTGCACTGCGTTACAGCCACTATATTGGCGATTTTGATATCGGTATCAGCTACTTTTCTGGCACCAGCCGAGAAGCTCGATTCACAATCAACGAAAATGGTACACAACTGATTCCCATCTACGACCAAATTAATCAATTAGGTTTTGATGGCCAATACACCAAAGACGCTTGGCTGTGGAAATTAGAAGCCATTGTTCGCCAGGGACATTCAGATACATTTGTAGCGGCCATCGGTGGTTTTGAATACACGCAATACCAAATTTTCGACACCAACGCCGACTTAGGGTATTTATTGGAATACCAATACGACGATCGCGACGATGAAGAACCGCTCAGTATCGCTGACAACGATATTTTTGCAGGCGCTCGACTCGCGCTCAACGATCCACAAGACACCTCGGTTCTTGCCGGTATTGTTTATGATCATGAATCCGATGAAGTTTTTCTAAACGTGGAAGCTGAAACACGCATAGGAGATAACTACACCATTACCGGACGCGCACGCTTTATTAATAATACCGATTCATCCGACGCATTAGATTCGCTGAGCGAAGACGACTATATCGAAATTTCTATCGCCCGATATTTTTAATAGTAAATAGCTTGTGCGTTATTAAATCTAAAAATCCCACCTTACTGAGCAATCTATAAAAATCACCAACAGATTAATTGTGAAATCTCATCATTAATCTGTTGGGTTCTTTTATAAACCAACCAAGCTCGATCATTTTTATTCACCCTATCTTTTAAAAAGAACTGATCGATCTATAGGAGCCTCTACTTAACCTCAAGATCACTCAGGCCAAGGAGTTTTTTTCTGATTAAGGCGTGCTTTTGAAGGTCTAACGGGTTAAATCGAGAAAGCACAACGCAGAGCAGGAAAAAACTGGCAGGCCCTGAAAGGCGCGGTCTCAAGCGCACATTTGCGGCGTTGCCGTTTTTATTAAGGACTACGGCCATTAATTGCAAACAGCGTCTTGCAACTGCACGCTTGAGATCACGCTGAGTAATGTTGAGGTTAATCAGAGGCTCCTACAATATATCCATGACATTCTTCATGGTTTTCAATAAATTTACTTTTACGTTTCCCCTCCTGCCTTTTACATTTGCACGTTGATAGACTATTCAATCAAACCTAGAATCTTTCTCGATCCCGCAACTGATAATTTAAAACAACAATAATTCAGCATCTTAAAAATTATTCGCAGTGAAATAAAAACTTTTAATTTCATAGAAAAAGCCTTTATTTAAAGCGCTAATTACCGGGCCTTATTTAAAACCGGGAATTTATTTTAAAACCAGGCTTTGATTAAAACTAATAACAATTAGAATTTTCTGCCCCCAACATTGCTGAGTAAAAAATAATAAATCAGCTGTCGATATTTACCGTTTAAAACAAAAAGGAGAAGCCTATGTCTTCAGACACAAAGAAACCCAATATTTTAATGATTATGGTCGATCAAATGCGATTCCCACGATTTGATTTTGGTCCCGACCACGGATTCGCCGATCCAATCAAAAATATTCTCGGGTTCCAAGGCAGCAATCATCAGAGCAACGAATACAAAGATTATTTTCCCGGTTTTTGGAAATTGCGTGAAAATGCCGTTGTACTCAACAATCACCGTATTGCATCAAGCGCTTGTGTTCCCAGTCGCACCGCATTGTTCACCGGCCAATACGGGACTCATACCGGAGTTTTGCAAACCGACGGTTTGTTTAAAGAAGGATCGGACGAAGATTTTCCTTGGTTGCAGAAAAAAAGCTTTCCAACCATTGGCTCCTACATGAAAGCAGCGGGTTACAGCTCTCACTACTTTGGTAAATGGCACATCTCTGGAGAAGATACGACAACACTCACAGATTATGGATTCAACGATTGGGAAATTAGCTATCCAGACCCACACGGCACCTTACCGAATAATTTAGGCCACTACCGCGATTATCAATTTGCCGATAATGTCTGCGGCTTTTTACACCGACAAGGGTTAGGTATCCCCTACAGTATTGCGGATGCACAAGCACACGTTAAAGAAACCCAATCCAGCGAAGACGTCAATGGGCCTAACCCGCAGGACGATCCAACCCCTTGGTTTGCGGTAGCTTCATTCACAAATCCTCACGACATTGCCGCCTACCCAGGCTTACCCAAATATGTGAACGAAGAGCATCTCGCCAACGCGCCCTACACGTTAGCCGTGCCGAAACAAGGCTCAAAAGCCAACTTACCTTTCGGCGGCACCTACCACTTAACTCTTAACAAAAAGGGCTTTCCTCAAAATAACGCCGAAGTCGCACCGCACTGGAACGAAGATTTACTGCACGAGAACAAACCTTTTTGTCAGTTCGAATACAAATACAAAATGGGTTTATCGTTAGTGGCAAAAAGCGGTCGCCTGGCGTCTGAAAAAGCCCTCGAAGCGGGAAAAATTTCGCGCAAAGAACAATTGGATTTTGCCGTCGATTACACCTTAAATACCAATGAAGTCGGTTTACCCTTTGCTCTGACCGAAGACCCCGAACTGGCAAGCCGAGCGTTCATGCAATACTACGGCTATTTATTCAGTGAAGTCGATCAACACATTGCTTCAACCCTAAAAGCGCTAGAAGACTCTGGCCAAGCCGATAATACCATCGTTATTTTTTGTCCCGATCACGGCGAATACGGCGCATCCCACGGGACATTAATGGAGAAATGGCATTCCGCTTACGAAGAAATTATTCACGTGCCTATGGTGGTAAAATTTCCTGAGTCTATGCACTCCGTTAAAAACGGTATCCAGCAAATTGATGAAATCACCAGCCACATAGACATTTTGCCAACCGTATTAGGTTTAGCCGGTATTAAAACCGACCATCTACCTTATTTAAAAACAAAACTGATCAAAGAAGAAGGTTACGCAGTAGCGCCAAAACCGGTGGGTATCGATTTAAGCGACTTGATCAAATCAGGAGAGGTTGATTCAGACACTGCTCGCAGCAGCGTATTGTTTATGACTCACGATACCATTACCGAACCTCTGGAAGAGTCTTTATCAACAACACTGCCCGAAGATTGTAACGATAAAAAAGATACCTTTGAGCTAACCAACGAACGTGTTTACAACAAAGCCGTTGAGCGTTTAATTCGAGAGGCAAAAGACCTGGGTATATTACACCGCAATGAATTAAAACGACTGACCGAAGGCCCTGTTGCCCAACCTAACAATGTACACGCCGTCGTTGAAAAATCCGGTTGGAAGCTAGTCAGGTACTTTGATAAAAATAATGAAGATCAACAAGCGCAGTACGAATTATACGATTTAGGGAAAGACCCTAACGAGATCACCAACCTGTTGAAATACGATGGTAATTTTCCAACACCCATCGACAGTGATACATACACAGACAAAGAAATTATCAAAAACGCTGTTCGATTGATGGAACAGTTAAAAGTACACGAAAAGGAATTATTAGGTGTTCAGTACGCAACGGAGTTGTCGCCGAAATTAGTACCGGCTTAACTATTGAAGCATTAGCGACACAAGGACGTGTCGTTCAGATTGTCTGAACCAATGGTAGGAATACTGAGGTTATGGAAGCAAATGTGGATCAGTCACCATCGCGATTAACGTTGTCGCGCTCGGAATAACCGCTCAACACTTCATTGCCATCATTATATCCATCCGCTGTGGTATCAGAGCGACTAAAGCCGAAAAAATAAATACACTTAAGCAGCAAATTGATCGCAAATACCAACATCAACAGGGGAAAAATAGTATTTTCCATCGTTGATTCGGAATGAATGTCAGTTAAAAACCAGGATGCCCAAAGGGCAAAAACAATAAATATCCAAGAAAACATGTGAATCACCTTTGCTATCTTCTGGTGGGTAATAGCAAATAATTACGTTATTATTATTTAGATTGTTTATTCTAATTCCAATTTTTATAAGGATGACGAACAAGATTTACATTGTAGTACTTCGGGTCATCCGTGACTTCTTGAGTTACCCATTCGGGCAGGGCAATTTCATCATCAGCGTGTTCTAATTCAACTTCTGCGACAATTAACCCTTTGTTGTCTCCTAAAAATACATCGATTTCCCAAGTATAGCCACAATATTCAACACAATACCGATTTTTCATGACCTGCGGTTCCAAACACAGCTCATTTAGCATATCGATAGCGTCTAGTTTAGGAATGACGTATTCAAACTCGGAACGCGTAATCCCTTCATTCTTACCTTTTATCGTTAACCAAGCATCGTCGCCAGAAATCCTTACACGAACAACGGTTAATTCTGAGGTAGGAATAAATCCCTGACGAATTTCTTTACCCCCGGTTAATTTACCGAGTTTAACGGTATCAACTAAAAATTTGCGTTCAATTTCTTGAGCCATAACTTAATCGCTCACCCCAGCACATACGATTTTTTATATTTTTACAATTTGATGACAGAGTAAAAATAAGGTCAGCACATGTACGGCCAACCCTATTTACGATGTATTGATCAAGGAACCTCTGATTAATTCAAGATCCCGTGAGCTAAACAAAAGTTCCTTAAAGAACCTCCATTTAAATCACTTAATTTTATTTCAGTGAATGTAACCCGATCATGTTACCTTCGGTATCGAGTACCAAAGAAATAAACCCATATTCACCAATGGACATTTTAGAGCGTTCCACTTTTCCACCAGCACCATTTACACGTGCTTCTTCTACAGAACAATCTTCACAAGAGAAATAAACAACAGTGCTATTGCCACCAGCCGGGCAGACATCCATTTTTACCAAAGCACCGGTTGCACCGTATTTATCCATTTCACACGGAAAACTGTACATTTGAATGTTGCCATCGGTTGGATCTTCCAACAGTTCTAAATTAACTTGAAGAACAGATTCGTAAAACTGTTTGGCTCGCACCATATCGTCGACGTAAATCTCAAACCACCCAATTGGATTACTCATTTTTTTGTCTCCTTATTTTAGTAACCTGCTTTTAATAAGCTACGCAAATTTTATTCCCAGATTTAACCGCCCCCAGAACAAACTATCGGTATGCAATAAGACTACGCCCAATTTATGTACATTTCGATAAAGAGCCATTAATTTTGCTCACCAAGTCTTACTCTTTGTCTCTCTAAACTGGAACAGTTAATAAAAGTGAACACGCAATTCAAAAATTCAACAAAGGCATACAGGTGTGGATAAAAATAATTCAAAGCTAAATACGATATTATTACTTGAGAAAAAATTTAAATTACTTTTTCTAATTTAATTCTGGGATTGCATATTAGGAAACGAAATAAAGTCGTTATCGAAACAGCGACCAAAAGACAACAACTAGGGAATAATAACAAAAAGGACAATGACTAAAAGAACAGTGAATTGCTTAGGCAGCTGGAAGTATAGAAAATACCGATAAGGCAATTGAAGTTTTTCGCGGAGGATTCAATCACTCAAAGCCGACCGTGCAAACTAACTCAGTCGGCAATTTAAGGGATAAAAACTGATAAAAATACGATTTTAGACAAGTTGAAAAATGTATTTAAATATTTTGCAGCGGCATTGGTTCAAATTGTTCACGTGGAAGCTTAGGTATCAGGCAAATTTGCTTTGCTGAATGAGAGGCGTTATTTGATAACTTAGTATCGTTGTTATTAAGTTGCTCAGCTAAATACGCTAACACTCGGGGCTTGGTAATTTCAGACGGCGCTGCGAAAATTCCAAACTTTCGCGCCTGTAGCCCCAAACGTAAACTGCTAGACCATCGAATCATTAAGGGCGCTAACACCAAACCCAACAATACCGGCGACAACCAGTAGAAAAATAAAGGAGAGAAATACAACGTAACACTTCCCCACATTAAAGCGGCCAACACGCCAAGACCGCTCGCTTTGATCGCTTCAAACCATGAAACCAATCGACCTTCACGAGGTTGAGCATTCCAACCAACTTTAAACCCTAAAAATATGGATACCACAAAAAATGCATGGAATACCATCATAAGCGGCGCAATGATGATAGAAAAAGTCATTTCAACCAACGAGCTTATGATCAGCTTAACTGCGCCACCGAATTCTTTGCGTCGATGAACAAGTGCCAACAACACTGCCAACAACTTGGGCAACAGCAACAGAGTAAACGTTAAAAATAACAACGAAAAAATCAGGTCGGGCTTAGTGATGGGCCAATCTGGAAACAACTGATAAGACGAACTGAAATACTCTTTTTTTGTGACCGCTCGGTTGATTGCATCGATAGTGCTTAAACCAAGCATAACTAGCCAAATCAACGAAGTTACATACGCCAGCGCACCAAATAAGAGATGGATTCTGCTCAACAGCGTCATTCTTGGAATAGTCAGCATGCCCAAATGCTGGATATTTCCCTGCACCCAACGACGATCACGAGTGGCATAATCCAAAATATTACTGGGCACCTCTTCGTAACTTCCACCCAGATTCGGCAATAAAATAACCTCCCAGCCGTCTCTGCGTAACAGCGCCGCTTCTACAAAATCGTGGCTTAATATGTCACCGCCAAAGGGCGATCTTTTTTTAAGTGTCGGTAAGCCACAATGATTTTTGAATGCCTCAACACGAATAATTGCGTTATGTCCCCAATAGTTGGCGTTATCGGTCTGCCAAAATGCCAATCCCGTTGCCAACATTGGGCAACACAACTGCGCTGCAAATTGTAAGAATCGGCCAAAGAATGTTTCTTGACGTACTGGAATGGGTACCGTTTGGATCAAACCTGCTTTTGGGTTGGAATGCATCTGGTACGCCAACTCAATCATACAAGAACCCGTCATGATGCTATCGGCATCGAGCACAATCATGGATTCATAGAACGCTCCCCAACGTTCGCAGAAATCCTTTAAATTTCCGACCTTCTTCCCCGTATTTTTGGGTCGATTACGATAAAATATTTTTTGTGATTGACCTTTAAAGCGCTTCAGTAAGTTCTGCCATGCCGCCAATTCGGCTAATCTAATATCTGGATCTTGTGTGTCACTCAATAAATAAAAATCAAATTGTTCACTGTTACCAGTTTCTAGCAAAGACATTAATGAAGCTTCGAAACCGGCGAATACCCGATGAGTATCTTCATTGTAGATCGGCATTACGACCGCTACTTTTGACTCGAATGCTTTGTTGGAAAGGTTCTCGTTTAACGCTGCAATTGACGGTTGCTTTTTTAACGTTAGTGGATCAATTTTAAATAGCTGAAAGACAAAACCAATAATAGCCGACCAAAAGGCAGTCACAATCCAAATAAAAGTCGCGCTGAATAAAATGAGTAATATTATTTCTAGTGTTGTGGTTCCGTTAGGTTTCAATATATCAAACATCATCCTGAAACCAACAATTGAGGTTACCAAGGTTAGCGTTAGAAATAAAAGTACACGAAATTTTCGATAAGGAACATTTAGCGCTTGACCATCGAATACTTCCGTTACTTTGGATTGTGGTGTTCGAGGGCTTCGATCGTCGATTAAAAATTTATTGGATAGCATTTGAGTTCCATACGTAATTCCACGTTTCACTGATGCGTTGATCGTGCAAGGAAAGATTTAACCTCATATCAATTACCGTGTTATCCGAAGGTATCAACGTAAAATACACTCGCCAGCCTTTTCCCTCTGGCAATTTAACCACCCGTAAATTTTCATATTCACCGGAAGATAGGATTAAATTTACTTTTATATTGGCATTGGCACTCAATCGATCTATTTCGATTCCGGCAAAATCAATCACAAATTGTCGATGACTTTTAGGTGGCGGATTACTTTCGCCCGCAATAGCAGCCCAACTTGTTCGAGTACTCTTTACGAACGCAGCATCAAATCCAGGGGCGTTAGCGTTGTAGGTACTGATTCGATAATCAAACGATAATTCGTCTCCGGCTAACACCGGCTTTGACGGCACCCAGTAAGCAACTATGTTGTCGTTTGTTTCGGAATTCGTTGGAATCTCTACCAATTCAACCCGACCTTCACCCCAATCAGACATGGGCTTTATCCATAGACTCGGGCGCGTTTCGTATTTGGCTTCAAGATCGGAATAATTATCGAACGCTCTGTCTCGCTGGGCTAATCCAAACCCTTTTAAATGCTCGATCGTCGATGAGGTAATACTTAGTTCCTGTGGATTGCGCAGAGGCCGCCATAACCATTCACCAGAAGCCAATAGAATTTGTAGCCCATCGGAATCGTGTATTTCTGGACGAAAATCATCTACAAATTTAGTTTTGTTTTCACCGTATAGGAACATACTGGTTAATGGTGCAACCCCCAGCTTTTTAATATTTTTACGAGGGTATAGTTTGGAATTTACATCGATTTCTGAATGAATGCCTGGTTTAATTAAAAACTGAAACGCACCACTTACGGACGGGCTATCCAACAACGCAAAAACAACCAAACTATGCTCGTTCTCTGTTGGTTGCTTTAGCCAAAATTCAACAAAATAAGGAAATTCCTCACCCTCTGGCTCACCAGTATCAATGGCCAATCCACGCCCAGAAATACCGTAAGTTTGCTGTGGTCCTACCATACGAAAATAGGAAGCACCTTGAAAGACAATTAATTCATCTTTATAAATGTTCGAATTTAATGGGTAATGCACACGAAAACCCGCGTAACCCAACATCTTGTCGGTTACTGAATCTACATTTAATTCATTGGGAATGTGTGTAGCTTCTCGTTCATAAATAAAATCATTTGAATTAAACTTTAGTCGCGCATGCGTCTGAGGTTTATCGATTAAATTTAACGAAATTAGCTTTTTATACAAAAAACCCGGATGGAAAAGTTGTATTTCAAATTCTGATTCATTCTTCCAAAGTGCCGCATTTGGATTAAATCGGATAGATCGGTACTGTTGATAGCTTAAATTATCTAACGTTTGCGGTAATTCCGACTTATTTTCTTTATACGCAGCTTTTGATAAGGCTTTCGCTTTTTCAGATACCCACTGAAATAATTTATCGTTTGATTCAGGCAATCTATTTTCGCTATAAGTGTGATGACCCTCTTCATTTAAATTTTCATTATTTGAATTAGATTCAGGAATTTGCTCTTCAATTACAGTACCTTCGGGTACCTGGCTTACTGCAAAAGCAGACCAAAAGTATCCGAGCATAAAAACCGTAATAGAGATTTTTGAAAAATAATATCCCATGCGTTGACAGTACATTCACAAATATAAAAATAGAGAATTTACAAGAAATCACATTGCATTTGCGCCGCCCACGAACAAACATTCAAAAACGACATACAAATTATCAATGTTATATTGATATGATCATTCACTAGAGATTTAGTGATACATGTGACCGCATAATAAAATATTTTCTCAGTTTTAATTTATTGAATACGCATAAATAAGACCAAGTTCACAAGAAACTTATCAATTGAACGAACCTTACGTTATCTAACCGTGAATTTAATGCGAAGCAACAGAATGCTGAAAAGTTAAGTTATCAGTTAAGTTCGGAGAAGAATTCAATAAAAATTCCAGCAAGGCGAACTCACATAACAATGTAATCATGGTGTTACCAACACCTGGCGGCACACTTCTATGTCTCCATACCCTTTAATGAATGTATTTTCGCTCAAAAAAGTAGATATATCTTTTTTACTATGTATCTTTTTTATTCTAGAACATTAAAGTTGGCATTTAGGTTTTATAACTTATATCCAGGTAAACCCTTATCAAAATGCTGAGTCTGTTTAGATAGACACGAAGATATAAATTACACATTTATCTACCTGAAAGTTTCAGGCATTTTTAATGTGCGAATAAATTATGTATTTAAAAATAAAGCTAAAAATTTAATATCAAAAGAAAGAACTGACTTTTATAGATCAATGCAGATAGTCACATCCAACAGCCAAACATTTGTATTAATTATTCAAAAAAACAATCAAAATTTAACCCAATGGGATTTTTGGCCAGGAATTAACACTAACAAAAACGTGCGCTAAAACCACACCTACCGAATATCAAACGTATTTGGATAATAATATTTAAGGCAAGCCATGAAAAAAGCAGAGTATAAAGTTGTTAGCGGAACGAATGGATTTCCAGAACTGGAAGAGAAAGTTTCAAAATTACTCAACCAAGGATGGAAGCCCGTTGGCGGGATTGGATTTAACGCAGGGTACCCTTATCAAGCCATGGCAAAAGTTGTGACTGTTTCCACTGCTGAAAAAGCAAATAGTAACAAGAACAAACAGCAATTATCCAAAACTGAAGAGACTGTTTAGTTTTCGGATGAAAGAAACAGCTACAGATATATCGATAATTAAATAGATCTGTAGCTCTGTTCACAATTGCAAACCTAATTAGAAATCGTAGTTCATACCAACATTAAATTGATTCGAATCTTCGTTACCAAATAAGCTTCCTTCCCACTCATTTACCTTAGCGTAAAATACCAATAAAAAACTATGATAATCTGCGTATCGAGAGCAAAAGGAAAAAAGATTACTCTCGATTTATAGAGAATTAACTACGCTCGTGTTTGCGAAGGAGAATAGCCAAAAAAACGTTTATATTCACGACTGAACTGAGGGAAGCTGTTGTAGCCAACGTGAAAACTCGCTTCGTTAGCTTGCATACCTTGTTTGAGTAAAATTTGCGCTTTTTGCAATTTATAAGATTTAACGTACTGCATGGGCGGAACATGCATCAACTTTTTAAACGCATTAAAGAATGTGGTTTTACTCATATTAGCAATACTTGCCAGCTCCTCAATCTGAATGGTGCGATCCATATTACTGTGAATAAAACTGATGACTTTGGAGATCGGTTGTATCTGCCCGTACTGATTGAGCAACATGCGCAACGTGTAACCATATTCGCCGGTAAGTATACGATAATAGATTTCATCAATAATAGAATCGCCTAAAATGGCGGATTCCATTTCGTTGGCACCGACTTTCATTAATTTATTAAACGTTTGCACAAGCGGTGGATCAGCTTTACCGACCACAACGCAGGAACTTTCTCGAGGAATTTTCGGTAAGCTTTCGCTTTCTAGGCGCTCAATTTTCAGCACCATGTTCGCCAATCGTACTAAATTGATGTAAAGGGCAGCGGATAACAAAGGCTTTTCTACACTTGCCTCAACCACTTGGGTTCCCACAGGCAGCGGTAGAAAATTAATGAAAAAATCACCGGCTTTGTAATTAAAAGAAGTGTCTCCCACGTGGCACGCTTTTTCGCCTTGAGTGATAAGGCAAATAAAAGGTTCATACAACACCGGAGATTTACTCTGAATTTGCGTTGTTTTGTATACCCCTACTCCGTCAATAAAAGTTGGCGTAACACCGTCTTCTCCCTCGTAGCCCGCGATTGTTTGGTTTAATTGTTTTAAACTCTCAAGCATATAGTTAAAAAATCACAAGTTATTTACTGTTAAGGTTACAAATTATTACACTGTTGGCATCAACTTATTTTTGACTCAACGTTACAAAAATACAAAATAAAAGCACTGTAAGATTGTGCATAGGTTATGCAGTATTGTGCATACATTTAAATTCATCTATGACGGATAATAAGTCCAAGTCATCACGACATTTAATTAATTTTGATAAGCGGTCGTATTAATTACGATAATGAATAATCAAAAATTACTGCATTAAATGTCGAACCCAGCTAGTCATGCTTAATTGCCACGCATAAAAGTTTATCAATCGGTTCAAGGGACTGGGCCATTTTTTTAGTTATTAGGATCGTACGCTTTTTTCGTTTCTTCAAACTCTTTCTCAAGATCTTCCAGATTACTCGCTTCATTTAACAATTGATTTTGTAGTTCTTCTAACTTACTAGGATCGTAGTTTTCTTTTGATGCGTCTATAAATTCTTCTTCCCAACGATCACGTTCCTCTTCTTGCGGTGGTTCTTTTAGAAAAACGCGTTTTTCAGATTTTGAGACATCATTCACAGTAGGGGTATTTTCTTGCTCGGAAGTGCTCGTATTTTTCTCACACCCCATTAACAAAACTGTAACAATTAAAACAATTCCACTGAGTAGTTTGGGGGTATTGTGCGCATTCATGTTAGCGTCCTTTTTTATATTTTGATTTTAGTTCGTTCCATCGGATCTCTGTCAAAGGCAAAAATCTACTTAAGAAATTAACGCCGTTAACTTAAGGAGCCTCTGATTAACTCATTACTCTCAGTTACACTTCTCGGATTAATCAGACGTTATTGCGATAGCCATTTTCGGTACACATCGCATAAAACCAAACCTTACAGAAAGTCGAACAAGAGTTTCGAACAAACGAATTCAAGCAGGCTTTAGATACAACAAACGCTGGGTAGTTTAGGTAAAGTTTTGTCGTTTATCGAGCCTTATAAATACAAGCCTGGAACACTCATTCTTAATATCGGTTTGTTTTTTTGCAAAACTTTCTGAGTTATCTCATTACTGTATTTCCGGCACGACCCATTTTGGTTCATTTTAAAAATAAAATACCGTCGCTAAAAGTCACAACATTGACGTTTGAGATCACAAAAATTCCAGGCACAACCGATGAATTACCCACACCACGACTTTACGGGTTGCGTTAAAAAAAACGTATAATCACAATTTTTTAGCAATCTTGGAGAAAATCCACGATGTCAGATTTGCCAATTGCAGCGACAGATTCGGAGATTCAAGAACGACGCGAACGAGTTTTTCTCATACTCGCCGGTATATTTATTTGCTCCATGACCATGCTCAATATCATCGGTAGCACACGTTTTATTCAACTCGGCCCGTTAACCTTAACCGTGGGCGTTCTTCCCTACCCTCTGACATTTTTATGCACAGACCTTATCTGTGAGCTGTACGGAAAAAAGCGTGCTAATTTCTTGGTCACTCTCGGATTAGTGCTGAATATTTTTATTTTTTTGGTGATCTACCTTGCCCATTCAGCAGCGCCAGTGCCAGAAGCCTCTATGCCACCGTGGCAAAAACTCGATTTAGCAACCGATGTTACGTTGCCCAATAACACCGTTGCCAGCGGTCAGGTAGAGTTGTTTGACTTTATTTTTTCCTTAACCTCTGGCGCAATATTCGCCTCTATGCTGGCCTACAGCGCAGCCCAATACTGCGACGTGCGTCTGTTTCACTTCTGGAAACGCGTAACTAAAGGCAAGCATTTGTGGATAAGAAATAACTTCAGCACACTCATCAGCCAAGCGGTTGATTCCGTTGTTGTCATTGGTGTGGTGTTTGGCGCCGTGTATTTGGCGGGCGGAATTACCCTAAAAGAAATGATCGCGATAATGTTCAGCAGCTATTTGTTTAAATTGGCCGCCGCGCTTATCGACACGGGGCCGTTCTATTACTTAACAGGAAAGCTCAGACGTTATTTACAGCTTGAGCAAGACAGCAACGCCAGCAGTAAAGCGTATTGATTCGAGCAAAATTCCTACACAGCAGAAAACTCTGTCTAATTAAGGTTAGAGTTTTCTGCCCAGTTTTCTTTTGCGGCTCTATTGAACGCTAGAGCGTAATCACCGAATAAAACATCTTTAGTGCAATCGTAATCAGCAAAACTGCGAAAATCTTACGCAACGTAGGCACCGGCAGCTTATGAGCGATTTTAACGCCAATGGGTGCGGTCAATGCAGTGCAACAAGAAATCACAACCACTGCCGGCCAATAGACATAGCCAATAATGTATTGGTCTAAATCGGTTTGCGGCCAACCGTTGTACAAATAACCGATCGTACCAACGATTGAAATCGGCAATCCCATTGCCGCAGACGTTCCCACGGCGCGTTTTAATTCGTGGCCGCGCCAGGATAAATACGGAACCGTAAGCGAACCACCACCGATGGAAACCAACGCCGACACTGCACCAATACCGCCGCCAACACCGACCAATTCATTATTTGAAGGTGAGTGACTGCTTGCAAACTTTACTGGCCGCCACATTTGAATGGAAACGAACGTCATAAAGATTGCAAAAAAACCGGCGAGATACACCGACTTTAATGAGGCCACCAAAAAGGTCGCTGCGAAGGTGCCGATAACAACACCCGGAGTCATAAATCGAACGCTGTGCCAATCCACACCACCTTTGGCTTTATGGGCTTTCATACTCGAAAACGAGGTAACAATAATTGCCGCCATCGACGTGCCCAGTGATAAGTGCACAATTTTATCGCTGGGGAAATTCATATAGAGGAATAAACTACTTAGTGCCGGAACCAAAATTCCGCCGCCACCAACACCGAGCAATCCGGCAACAACACCCACAAATGATCCAAGAAGGATCAGCATTACAATGATTTCAATAGACATTTGTTTTAACGCACTGATTTAGAAGTGCGCCGATTCTACTACAGTGATGACTAACAATTTCGACTAATTGTTTTCATCTCGTGACCATCTAGCACTGATCGTGCAGCCATCTATTCATTATGTAGGCAGCAAAACAACGGTCTATGTCGTTGATTTTAACGTGACAACAAGAAAAGTAGTAAGCACACACTTACAGCATGAGAGAGAAAAGATAAACACCTGGATAAAAACCCTGATCTCATCCACGGTTGTGCTCCGTGACTACTGAGCCATCTTCCCCTTGTCCCTTCGGGGATTCCCGTCTAAAGTGCCAACTTTTTAACCATTACTCACAATAAGCTTTGGGTAATTTTGGAATAAATCAGAAGTCACTCTGTCTGATAGGCATAACAAGGATTCTAATAAAATGTCTGCATCATCGATTGTCGTATTAGGTAGCACCAATTGGGATATTTGCATGTACTTGCCTCACCTGCCCATGCCCGGCGAAACGGTAGGCTCTGGTCGCATGCAAACCAATCTTGGCGGCAAAGGCGCTAACCAAGCCGTCGCTTGTCACAAAGCAGGCGGAAACACCCAATTTATCAGCTGTATTGGCAACGACGCCACCGGCCAAAACATTCTTCAAATGTTTAATGACCTCGCCCTGCCGACCGATTCGATCAAGGTTGTGGAAGACTCCACCGGCACCGCGTGTATTTTTATCGACAGCAACGCGGAAAATTGCATTGGCCTAACCCCAGGTGCCAATAAATGGCTGAATACTGAGGTCGTTGATCAGCATTACGATGATATCGCCAATGCCAATGTTCTTTTAATGCAATTAGAAACACCGCCCGCTACGATTTTTCACGCCGCAACAATAGCCAAACAGAACAACACCAAGGTTATACTCAATCCGGCACCGGCCGCACGCCTAAATGATGATGTCTTTCCACTTGTGGACCTTTTAACGCCCAACCGAGGTGAGCTAGCGCAACTCGCTGGCATAGCCACCGATTCCGATGACGGGTTAGTTAAAGCGTGCAGCGTATTAATTGAAAAAGGCGTAAAAGCTCTGGTTGTGACGCTAGGCCGCGACGGCGCCTTCCTATATACGCCCAACACCCAACAGTACTTCGATGCATTCCCCGTCATGGCCATCGACACCACCGCCGCTGGCGATACTTTTAACGGCTATCTTACGGCCTCCCTATCCCAGGCTTGGGATTTTCAACTTTCGATTCCTACGGCGTCTGCAGCCGCTGCTTTATCTGTGAAGAAAAGAGGGGCAATACCTTCAATTCCTGAGCGCTCTGCGGTATCAGAATTTATGGATGAGCAGTAAAATTTGGCGATTCAGCTCAACTTTAAGCGAATAATTAAAAAACCAATAAGAGAATATTCTATGGGACTCAAACAACTCTTAACCCGCGCAGGATTCTTGATTACGTTAGGCTTACTCAGCGCCTGTGATTCTGGCACCCCCGCCGCCAATCAAGAAGCCACCACCAGCAGCGAAGACAAACCCGCTCGCGTTGCGCTTGTGATGAAATCTCTGGCCAATGAATTCTTCATTAATATGGCCAACGGTGCCGAGACTCACCAAAAAGACAACGCCGATAAATACGAATTAATTGTCAACGGCATTCGCAACGAAAGCGATCTTGCCCAGCAAGTGTCTTTGATCGAACAAATGATGGCGACCCAAGTAGACGTCATTGTCGTAGCGCCAGCGGATTCGAAAAGTATTTTGCCGGTCGCCAAACGCGCGATTGATCAAGGTATTACCGTGATTAATATCGACAATAAATTCGACCAAGAATTAATGGCAAAAATGGGTGTATCGATTCCGTTTGTTGGCCCAGACAACCGCGCAGGCGCGCGCAAAATTGGTGAATACTTGGCTCAGCAATTAACCGCTGGTGATCAAGTGGCGATTATTGGCGGCATTCCCGGTGCCTTTAATGCTCAACAGCGCCAAGCCGGTTTTGAAGATGCCATGACCGCCGCTGACATCAATGTCGTTAGTATTCAGGCAGCCGATTGGGAACAAGCCAAAGCCGCAACTATTGCCGCAGCGATTCTTTCTGAAAACCCAGAGCTAAAAGCCATTTTGGCCGCCAACGACAGCATGGCATTAGGCGCCGTTGCCGCAGTTCGCCAAGCGGGCCGAAGCGACGATGTATTAGTGGTGGGTTTCGATAATATTTCCGCCGCCCAAGACATGGTGAAAAACGGCAGCATGCTCGCCACTGCCGAACAATACGGCGACCAACTGGCGGTTTTCGGCATTGAATACGCGCTGCAAATTTTGGAAAGCGGACAAAGCCCGGAAGATAAAAATACGCCCGTGGATTTAGTTACCCAAGAAAGCCTTCAATAAATAAATTACTCAACGATCATGCAAAATTCGGCTTCGACATTACTCAGCGTACACGACTTGGATAAAACCTTCGCCGTACCTGTGTTAAAACAATTAAACTTTGAATTAAAGCGTGGCGAAATCCACGCGTTAATGGGCAGCAACGGTGCCGGTAAAAGTACCCTGTGTAATATCATTGCCGGAGTACACCAAGCCACGGCGGGGAGCATGCAATTTTTAGGGAACGATTACCGCCCTGAAAACGTTAACGCCGCCGAAACTTCCGGTGTACGCATGGTCATGCAGGAATTAAATTTATTTCCAACCTTAAGCATTGCCGAGAATCTGTGCTTTAAACATTTAGGCAATAAATTCGGTGTTATCGACAAACAACGCCTCAATCAAAAAGCCGAGGCGTTATTAACCCTGGTTGGCCTCGATGATTTATCACCAGACACACCAATGGCCGAGCTTGGTGTGGGCAAACAGCAATTAATTGAAATCGCCTCGGTGATTTCAGAACCCACACAACTGTTGATTGTTGACGAACCCACCGCGGCATTAACCGACCCACAAATCGATTTATTGTTTAACGAACTTAACCGATTAAAAGAAAGCGGCGTTGGTATTATTTATATCTCTCATCGCATGGATGAAATTCAACGCATTGCCGATCGCGTGTCTATTTTGCGCGATGGTCAACTAGTAGCAACAGAAAATATCGCCGACATTGACGTAGACACCATCGTAAATTTAATGGCGGGCAGCGTTGATGAATCCGCAAAGACCATTACCAAGAACAACAATACTGGCACTCATCCCGTTGCCTTCACAGTCAATCAATTCACCCGTGCTCCCGCTTTTAACGATATTTCTTTTGACGTTAAAAGCGGAGAAGTTCTGGGTATTGGTGGTTTGATTGGTTCTGGCAGAACCGAATTATTGCGTGCTATGTTCGGTGCTGATGTAGCCAGTTCCGGCTTTTTAAGTTTCGCCAATGACAACTTTCAACAAAAAGTCACTCCGAAAACACCCATTGATGGCATCAAAGCCGGTATCGGTTTAGTCGTTGAAGACCGAAAATCCCAAGGCTTATTATTGCAAGGCTCGCTACTGAGCAACATTTCATTATCGATTCTGCCTAAATTAACGCGATTTTTTGGCGTCACCAACAATAGCCAAGAGCACGAACTTGCCATGGATATTGCCAAACGCCTGGCAATTAAATACGACGACATCTACGCACCGATTTCGCAATTAAGCGGCGGCAATCAACAAAAAGCGTTAATCGCCCGCTGGTTGTTAAAAGATCTACCGATTTTATTGTTCGACGAGCCCAGCCGTGGCGTTGATGCCCGAGCAAAAGCGTTAATTCACGATTTAATTCGCGAGCAAGCCGCCCTTGGCAAAGCGGTTGTTGTGGTTTCCAGCGAGACGCAAGAATTAATGACCGTATCCGACCGGATTTTGGTGTTATCCAACGGTCGTTTAGCCGGTGAATTCGATCCCGAGACACTCACCGAAGAACAATTGTTGGAAGCCAGCTTTCGCTATTATTCGGCAAGCAATCAATAGTTCAGTTAATACTGATATTAATAACCGAACTAATACTTCTATTAACAACTATAGAAAATCGTTCAAATCATTAAAAGCGCAGTACGTTTATTATGAGCAAAAAAATAAATTTACCTTGGAACTCACTCGGTTTAATCGGCGTATTAATTGTGCTGGTGTTGTTTTTCAGCCTAATGAGTGATTACTTCTTTTCCACCGTTACTTTTCGCACCCTAGTCAATCAGATTCCCGCATTAACCGTAATTGCCGTGGGCATGACTTACGTTTTATTGGTTGCCGGTATTGATTTATCCGTGGGCTCGGTGATGGCACTGTCAGCAGCGGTGGTGGGCGTACTCATTGTCGATTTTAATTTGCCCGTAGTTATCGCCATTGTTGCCGGACTGTTCGTTGGATTAAGTTTTGGTGTCGCCAGCGGTTTTGTCAGCGCCCACTGGAAAATACCGTCTTTTGTGGTCACCCTCGGTGTGTTAGAAATTGCTCGCGGCGGAGCCTATTTAGTCACAAGTTCAGAAACCAAATACATCGGCGATCCCATCGCCTTTATTGGCAGCCCCGTGCCAGGCATTGGCGTTTCTGCGGCGTTAATTATGGCCGTAGCCGTGGTTATTTTTGCGCAGTGGTTATTGAGCAAAACCGTGTTTGGCCGCTACATGATTGCCATTGGCACCAACGAAGAGGCGGTACGTCTAGCCGGAATTAATCCGGTAAAATGGAAAGTAGCCGTGTTCGCCATTGCCGGATTACTGGCGGGCCTTGGCGGTGTGTTTCAATTAGGTTATTTACAATCCGCCGATCCCAACGCCGGTATTGGTTTAGAGCTTTCTGCAATTGCTGCGGTAGTGATCGGCGGCACCAGCCTTTCTGGCGGCCGCGGCTCTGTTGTCAATTCATTCTTCGGCGTATTAATTATTGCCGTTATGCAAACCGGCCTTGCACAGCTTGGCGTTTCCGAATCGTCCAAGCGTATTATCACCGGCTTAGTCATTATTGCCGCCGTATTGTTTGACCAATACCGCGAACCACTGGCAAAAAAATTAAATCGTATCGCGTAATTTATCAGCAAAAATAAAACAAAATAGGAGATTTACCATGCACGGCCCTAACCCCAACGACAAATCTCCTATTCCTAATTTTCCTCAAGTAGGATTCTTAAAAAACTACATCACCCGCGAAAACATAATCGTGGGTGATTACACCTACTACGACGACCCAAACGGCCCCGAAAATTTCGAAAATAACGTGCTTTACCATTTTCCGTTTGTGGGCGACAAACTCATCATCGGAAAATTTTGCGCCATAGCAACCAACGTAAAATTCATTATGAACGGTGCCAACCACCAAACCAATGGCGTCTCCACCTACCCGTTTTACATCTTTGGCAACGGCTGGGAAAAAGCCATGCCCAAAGAAGGTGACCTACCCTACAAAGGCGATACCGTCATTGGCAACGACGTTTGGATCGGCTATGAAACCACCATCATGCCCGGCGTAAAAATTGGCAACGGCGCCATCATCGCGACAAAATCCGTCGTCACCAAAGACGTACCTGACTACGCCGTAGTGGGCGGCAATCCTGCAGAAATCATTAAATATCGTTTTGATGAAGCCACTATTGAGAAGTTATTAAAAATGGCCTGGTGGGATTGGAGTGTAGAGGAGATTAGTGAACGGTTGGGGGAGATTGTTGGCGAGCCTGAGAAATGATCACTACTGACTATGACCATTTCCAGGCAGTCTCACTCTATAAAAGGTAGATCAAGAACTTTCTATTAAATCAATTAACCGTAGGTAACGGCCATGATTTACTATACTCGGATCAGCCTCTTCTATAAGATTAAGAACTCTCATTAGATCGTAAGGTAAATTTACAGTACTGTTTGGAATTACTGCATCAATTAATTTTAATGCGTCACGTGGATACTTCTCTAAAATTTTTTTTGGTTTATCTAGATGGACGAAAGAATAAAGCCAATGCACATCGATCTCAATAGGAACTAAAAATTCGTATACCGAAGATAAAACATTTGGAAAGCTGTCTCCAGTATCTTTCAATATAGATATCCACGACTGTGTAAGACCAGATGTTCGAAATTCAATCTCCTTTGGCCATACGTTATTAATAAACGGAATTACATAATCAATCCAACCAAAATCCTTCTCATTACCGACTCCGCCAAGAAAAAGCGCTGCATCCCGTCTACCTCTATTATTCATATTTCTTAGACATGCTCTAGCTTCGTTTGAAGAAAGTCCGATCTTATCTTTGTAACGTACCGCTAAATCTATAATTAAACGGGTAGCTACTTGTATTATGTCTTCCTGCCATTTCCACGAATAAATGACAGGAAATAACTCCAATAACAAAGGCTTGAGTAACACAAGCAATTCTTCATTAGGCAAATACTGTGAACATAAAAAACCATTCCAAGCTGGTTCAGCGTTTGAATGATTTAACACAAACCATGGCAAGATATTTTTTTTGACCCAGACGGGATCTATATTATAAAGCCATTCAATTTGTCGTGTAATCAAAATTACCGCATGGCTACTGCCTTCTCCTGGAGCTTCCAGTAAGCTTTTATATCGAATTTTAAAAGCTTCAGGAATACCTGAGGATTCCTGAAGCTTTAATGAATTAAGAGTGGAATGCAACGCTCTGGTAACATCGCCAATGGGAGCATTTATTGCGTAATTGTAGGTTCGCCTAGAATATTCGATTTCTCCAGGTTTTTGAAACACATGTATCCCACTGTCCGTGACCGAATCGTCACCGGAAGTTAAACCTTCAACGAAATGATCAAACACTTTCCAAGCCAATATTTCATCAAATTGATACATTAATAAAAGCTTATCTTTTAACCACCCCCCTACCGCGTGGTGCAACTTTTGGATCACGGAATAAGGTAAATGACATAATCTATAAAGAAGTGTTCGAAATAATCTCGAATTTGTATTTTCGGGCCAGTTTCGAATTAACGAACGCCAATATTCTTCTGGAAATTCCCCGAGCTTTGCCTGACCTGAAAGTACGGACAGCGCCTTTCTGGGCTTTTCTTTCACCAAACCATCAAAAGGCTGTTTGTTATAATTACTAAAATGATCTCGCTTCGAAATAGATTCAGCTACTTCTATTACCTCACTGATAGGGACGTCAATTAATTCTTCCGGGCTTTCATCAGTGTGTATAGATCGGACTCTAGGATTATTCTGAGTCAAAAGGTTTAGAGCCCATTCATCGTACCATTTTGGTAAACTGGAAATCATATCATCAAGCTGAGTGATATCTTCACTATTAAACTCTCTTCCCTGCAAAACCAACCATTTTATATATCGACAAGAAGTATCAATTTTATTATTCGTGAATTCTTCCTGAGACCAATCTTCGTTGTTATCAGGACCAAGAAATAAACGTTCTACAATTGTATTTCTATCACTTAAATCGAACTCATCCCAACGATCATTTAACAAAAACAATAACTCTCGTTTATTACTCCAATCCCAGAAAGCTTCTTGCGATAAATTCAATATTATTTCAGCCACTTCGTTACTGTTAAATAATTCAGGATGATTCAGTGCAAACAGCTTAATCTTTGTAAAAAAATATCTCTCGTGCGATCGCCAAGTAAATACGTATCCTTTTAATACATTAGGATAACTCTTCACCATCTGAGAAAATAACTCAAGAAACCAGCGGAAAAATTCGTTATCCTCATGATTATGACCCTCTACTTCTCGATCACTGTAACAAGTTGGTTCATCTAAGGTAATAGCATCACACTCTCTTTTAAGATCGGCAGATCTCTGTAAACTTGCTTCTAGTATCTTAAAAACTAATTCCAAATGTTCAACACCAAAATTCAAATATTTAGAATAGGTTTCAGGAAATTTAACTTGCCAATGAATCAACCTCTTATTATTTTCCCACTCACTGATCGGAGGTTTAACTGCATCAAGACCATATGATTTATCTACGGATAACATTGGCTCGGCTGCTGATGTAAATTCACGAACAACGCTAGAAGTCCATCCTTCTTCTTTAATTCTAGCCTGTAATAGCCTCCATCTCATATCACCTGAAAAGTTTCGACCATCTGACTGATAGTAATGAATTAAACTCCAGGTACGCCGAGCAATTTCATGTAAAGAACCATTTCTGGCTAACTCCAATTCTATGCACTTCAAAATTGTAGAATGTAAACCATTCTTTTTCGAAGCCCACCATGCAGTAGTCGGGTTGTTTAAGTGTTTGATAATCCAATCCGTAAGGTGTTCTAACCGTCTAGGTATTGGCGTATAATTTCCGTATTGCAAATCAGCTAATTGGTGAAAATCAGCTGGATTTTTGTCGCCATATTGCCAACCCAAGATATTATTAGGAAATAAATTAGTTTTAAATGGTCTCTCAGGGTCGTCATCCAAGCCATATTCTTCCAATGGGTCATAGGACTCATCTTCTCCTAATTCCCAATTGCCACTTTCAGAATCAGCAAGTCGACAACGCGCATCAAAAACACACAACCACTCCGGCGAAGGAGAAGGGTCAGCTTTGGCAAATAGGCGTGCTCCAGGAGTGGACTTGACTAGATGCACAACTTGGCCTCGTTCATGCGGTTCTAGAGCACGAGGCCCTTTCAAGGCTAGATCGATAACACTGTTTCTCCACTGTCTTAGGTTATCAGCTCTAACAGCCCAGGCTTCCAATGTTTCCCAAAGGCTTTTGTGGCTCTCACACCCAATGGCGGTTACCCCGCGGTCTCTCCACTTAGCCTCAATACTTTCAAGATCTCCACGATCAAAAGCATACAAATTACTTCTGTCAGATTGTCCATCATGATTTAATCCTTGAAGCAAGTATTTTACGGGTGGGTCTTCAGCTTGATAACCAACCAACACAACCGTATAACGTTCTAATAACGAACGGATAAAATTAGTAGCCCATGCTTCCGATAAGTAAGCACGACCAAAATCGGCACTGCTGAGTACGTAGGGATGATGAGAGGCTTGAGGACTTTTTATTCGTCCATGGAGATAGGTAATTCCTGTAATAGGTAAACCAAGATCGATATGCGGAAATTTGGGCGGTTCATAGATATCAGACTCTTTGAACTCTACTGCTGTTTCAAATAGACGGTCAAAATTGGTCGTTACTATTTGGGGTAAACCATCCTCATTCGTGGATATTCTAGCGATAATACTGTGTTCTTTACTTACGTCAGGCGCAGCTTCTTTACTCAATCGTCGAGCAACTTGAGAATTTACATTCTCTCTACCGTACTCTTGATTGAGCAAATGAAAAATCTGGTCAAGAGCAGTTTTAGGGCGATTTTGGTTGTTTTTTCTATCTTCAACCCAGGGGTGAAATTCTAAATCTATAGCTGAACCCTTGGCAGGGTCGTAATAATCTATTACATGCTTGGTCAAGTCATAAAAAGTTGGCATTCCAGCATTAATAGAAACTCCAGCCCCACAGAGAAAAACGACTCGCCCTTGATCTCTTTTTTCCAGTAACTGATCGGGGATATTAGGGCCATTATGAGTGAAACGCATGAATAAATTACCTTGCTCAACAGTGATGTGCATGTGAATGATTGCACTTAAGAAAGCTCACGCAATTCTTGAGATGTTGCAAACAAAGGTCACCTGGAAGAACATACAGGTCAATTAATTGGTTTCATTTCTGAAGTAGTAATTTCAGGTCAATTTTTATCCACAAACAAAACAATTAATAAATATAATTGATTTCTAATTTAATAACTTTACCCTCTAGCAAACCTAACCATGTCATTTAATTTATCTTAAAAACACAAAAAACGAATTTGCACACATTAAAAATTGAAGGATCAACATAATTTAAAAAAAGAAATTCTCATGACAGTTATTGTGCTTCCTTCCCAGTTAGTTTTGAACCAACTTTCTAGTCACATCTTTTAAAAACTTTAAGAGCATCAACAAAATTTATAAATCAGTGAATATCATTTAATGCTTGTCCGATGTACCATCGAATATACGGTATTAAATTCATGAATAAACGAAGAAGAGATCATATTAGAGTAGAAGAAAAATTTAAATCAATTAGGAATATTACCTATGATGAGGTAATGTCTGAATTTCCAGGAACAGTCGTAAAGGGAATCGATCTACGTACAGCTCATTTAGCAGATTCTTGGTCATCAATCCGAATACCCTCTGCTAGACTCAATCGCAGTAGTTGGGAATGGGTAAAGGAGTATCCTTACTATCAAAATCGACCTAATAGATTTGAAATTTCATTATGGAGAGACAATATACTTTGCGCACTTTGCTACGGACAGACTTCTGTTTCTGGAACAAGGGTTAGAATGAATCTGATAGAATCAACACCGATACGCCCCAGCCCTTTACGATCTAGAGCCTTGCCAATTATAGCGTTTTCAGCAGCCGTTTTTGCAGATATAGTGGGAGCAGATGAATTATGGGTGTTAGACCCAGATCCCAAACTCGAGGGTCTTTACATAAAAGAAGGTTTTAGTTCCAGGGCAACGTACCATGGTAAAAGAGTTGGCCAAAGGAGAATCTTATGATACCCGACCCAAATAGCAAGGAAGGAAAAGAAGAAATAGCTCGAAGAGTTCAGAAGCGAAAAAGTGAACTTGAAGATGTGAAAAAACGAGCACAAAATACTCCAGATGATGAACCCTCAGGTAAATTAACATCACCATCTGAAATTGATCGTATGAGAGATAGAAAAAATGAAGATATATAAAAGTACTATCAATGAGAACAAGATTAAATCCCAGATAAAAAACAATTCCAAAAAAATAAAATTCAATGCAAAGAAAATTGAAAAGGCACTATCTAAAAGCAATAAGGGAAACTCCTGAAAAAACACACTTCAACATCTATGATCTTCAAAAGCACCCTAATTTGCATTACTTTATCAGGGTGCTTAATTCACCAGATTAATAACTCCAAATTCCCAATCACATGGAATACTGGGTTTACTATGGTAGATTTACTGGAATCCAGCGACAACTTTGTTTTAACGTCAAAGGCTGATTTAGCTCAACTTATAAATGCCTCTTGGTACGCTGAATTTGACGTGATTAACACTCGCTCTGGTAAGTCATCTTTTAATACTTGCCAAAATTTATTTGACGAATCTTTATCCAACACCCGTACTCAGCAAGATTCGGCTTATGGCGCTTACCTAGAATTTAAAACTATGTGTGCGGCAACTAAAATATTGATAAATTCTAGGGCATCAAAAGCCAGTTATATTCCTCCGACGGTATTCACCGAAAATACACCTAATATTTTTCCCAAAAATCTTGCGGTTCAAACCTCTACGTTAGAATCAAAGCGTCTCCTCAAGGATTCTGAGATTATTAGTTGGAGCGACGCAACACCAATAACCAGCTATAAGCGTTTATCGAACGAAAAAGCGGTTTATTTTAATGACGGCGTAATTCAAGAATTAGAAGTTGTTGGAACTGGTGATGTTAACGGTGATTCCATTGAGGATTTACTGATTGTTACACGTGATTCTTTAAACGATGGCAACTATTTTAACATGCGATTATTTATTTTATCCGTCGACCAATATGGAAATTGGTCACTCATTAAAGAGCTATAACTATACTGCATTCCTAATAATATCCAATTTATTCATTTGTGAATTAGATATTACCTTGTTAATTTTTTATACCATTAAATAAATTTAAAGAATTCTTAAACAACCTAGAAAAAAATCAGTCAAAGAGATCGCATAATGCATCTAAGTAACAATATGGCCCCGGTTATTATTCAAGCAATACAAGACGCTATTAAGTTTAATCAAGATTTATTAAATAGCGAAACATTAAAAAATATTGAAGAACATGAAGAATACCTAATGACTTTAGGATATCTGTTAACACATATTCAAGACGAATATAAAAAACAAATTACGGCTAACATAATCCAGAAACGAAAAAGTGAGCTTGAAGATGTGAAAAAACGAGCACTGAACGATCCGGATGGTGAACCTTCAGGTAAATTGACGTCACCATCCGACATTGATCGCATAAAAGATAGAAAAATTGAAAATAAATAAAACTGTTTTAAGCCAATCTTATTACTTGTCGTGGTATTTTATTCGATTTCTCTGACATTAAAAGCAATATACTGATCAAGAATATAACGGCTAATGACGCTCCACGAGCACTCAGTTCTGGAACAGCTACTGGTTCTACTTCGTCACCAAATGCAAAACCAGAGAAAAATACCCAAGAATCTCCATCATCATTAACAGCATCAGCGATCGAAAACTCAGCGGTATGGACACCGGCTTCCAATCCACTAATATTAAAGGTAATTACTTCGGTTATTCCATTAGCTTCTGTTATTGCAGATAGACCTTCGTCTCGATCATTAGGAAGAAATAAATCTATATTTCTTGTCCTATTAATAGAGGCAACTGAAATTGTATCCCCACCCGGTAAAAAAGCCTGATCTACTCCATCAATGGAGAACGAAAAAATATCATTATTAATAAAACTGGGGAAATCGGGAAGAAAAAATGATGGCGTGTATTCTTCTGACGCGAAAATTACTTCGAATACTAAATCGCCGCCCACATTGTTATCTAATTGAAAATCAAAAGATAAGGTTGCTGCGTCGAAAGTTGGAGCACCTGCCAAATCGGATAACGATTCAGAACCAGCGTTGCCAAATTCAGTGGTATTATAATCTCTGAAATTTCCCTCTCGCTCGGCGTCAGAAGCTAACCCGGTTGATAAGACAATTCCTGATCTAAAGTCATCACTAATCGCTCTATTGCTATCATCAAAAATACCCGCTTGTACGTCTTCACCAATAAAATTGGCATTAAACACTGAAACTCCAGAACCAAAAACATTTGATGCGAGAGTATTGGCAGAAACGCTATCTTCAACCTCTAACGAAAAGGAATACACGTCAGATGCCAAAACTAATCCCAGTGCGATATAGATCGCTTTTTGAGTTTTATCAAATTTCACTAAATTTACTCCCAATTAGAGTACGTATTAATATAAACCATCCTAATTTTATTCAATGCTGATCGACTCTAAAACAAACGAAACAATTGTTCAACGTGTAGGATTTGCAGATAATATTCAATATAACTGAAACAATTACTTGTATTTTTGAGCACTAAAATCAACTTTTGCTTTATTTAATACACCAATTTAAATCAATTAATAAATTTATTTGGCACTCTAATCTTTTAGAAAAGATACAACACCAATAACCAGCTATCAGCTTTTATCGAACGAAAAAGCGGTTTATTTTAATGACGGCGTAACTCAAGAATTAGAAGTTGTTGGAACTGGTGATGTTAACGGTGATTCCATTGAGGATTTGCTGATTGTTACACGTGATTCTTTAAACGATGGCAATTATTTTAATATGCGATTATTTATTTTATCCGTCGACCAATACGAAAACTGGTCACTCATTAAAGAACTGTAGCTATATTTTATTCCATAAAAAAGCCGAATTTAATTATTCGGCTTTTTTGTTTTTTACATGGTGCTTTGGTTTTCATCTAAGCCGCATCTCTACGAATAGCTAATGCTGACGGATCGGCTTCTTTCATTGGTCTTTCTTCATCGTCGGTGTCTGAAATACTTCTTACTCGTTCGCGTGCTTTTAACAATCGGTTGATCACATCAAACCAAAATGGTGAGCCCAACGACAGAGCGATGGCGGTGATTAACCAGCCGAGAATATTCTTTATTAACAACCACGGGGAGTGTTCGATTAATCCACCAAAAGAACCGGCTTCTTCGTAGGCTTTTACTAAAGGTGTGGATTCGTTCCAACCAACGATGGGCGGCATATCAACGGACATTTCTCGAGCAAGCTCTTCGCAGGTTTTTGCCATTGGGTTTTCAGGTTGATCGTTTACGCCTGGAATAACACAATTTATGGTTTGAAAATCTTGGTTTTCCATAATTTGCTTGGCAAACGCTACTTGTTGTTCGCGAAGAATGGGGTCTTCTAATAATAAGCGATACATGTCGATGGTGTTAACGTTGATAATGATCGACACCAATAAACCAATGGGCAATAAAACCCACGTTTGAATTTTGCGTTTAAACCAATCGCGGCAACGTTCACCGGCATCTCTAAACCAGCATTCTAAATACTGCTCAAATACTTTTGGGTTGTCGTTGGATTGTTGCCAATAACTGTAAATTTGTTGTTGCCAAGATTTATCGAGGTACGCCAATCGATCCTCGTCTGTACATTCAAGCCCGGCTTTTTCTCGTAATAACTCGCAGATTTTTTTCGGGCTTTTTCTGTTTTTTAAATACTCGCCTTCTAAATAACAATCGAGTAACACGTAAACGAATGTGTCTTCGGGAATACGAGAAGGATTGCGGCTGGTTTTTACTTTTAACCCCTCGATACGTGGATGGCTGAGCATTTTTTTGCACATACCACTTTCGGTCATGTTGGTGATAAGCGTGCACAATGATTTTGCGTGCAGTCCACACCATTGAATGATTAATTCGCTAAAGGCGGTTACCGTAAGGCTCAGGGTGAAATAGATGGTGACGATGCCAATAAAGGCATCGAGCATGGGTAAGGCAGCCATAGTCTTCCCTTGTATTTCTTGCTTCTAAATATGAATCAACTTTCAAGGATAAGCGTATTTGATGTCAATTAGAACCTTTTAAAGTTCACAAATGGCTGGCATATTCATGGAGCTGGCAGTTTAACTGATAGGGCCTAAATATCTAAGTAGTGGCATTTACGATAGAGGCATTCACGCGTTTTACGACTTCTAGAAAACCCAACATAAGTAGCGCCCATAACGGTAAGAGAATGGCGATGGTAAACACAAGGCTGTGCGGAAATACGACGGCGCCAATGTGAAAACCGGCGCAATAACTTAGGGTTCCAAATACGGCTCCTAAACCAGCTGCGCCAATTTTGGGAATGTTAACGAGCCATCGCAAGCTGTGATTTAAGGTTAAGGTAAAATTAACCCACAATAAAATCAGCCAAACCGGAATGATGTACACACTCGGAAATTGAAAAATACCAAGCCAAAACAACACGTTATCAACCAAAATTCCCGTTAACGAGCAGGCGGTAATTATTTTAAGGTCACTCCATTTTGTTGGGCTAATTCGCCATGAAAGGTAGGCAATAAGAATCAAACCAAATACGGCTTTATCTTGCAGAAATACCGCCAGCGCCCAAGCTATTTGGAACAGAGCAAAATTCGCAAAGGTATAAATGGCAGAGTATTTGACCATTATCTTGAAGTACTCGTGATTGTTTTTATTAGAGTATTTGTACCTCTTTTTTATCGATTTGGATGACGACCGATAAATGTGAACGGATTTAATTTTGGTTGAGGCCCAGTTCTTTTTGCAGCTTTTTGGTCAATTTGAGTGACACCAAACGATATGATTCGCTGATGTAATACTTTAGTTCATCATCGAGTTCGGCTTTGGAGTCGTATTGTTGAATCCATTTTAAGCCTCGCGATGCCATATAAGGCGCGGGCCGGTAGCCGTCTTTTTCTTGCAGAAAATGAAAATTAACCTCTGAGGTTTTAAAGGTGAATGCCGGTTCACCGGATTTACCCCAGCCACCAATCGCAAACACTTTGCCGCCAACTTTCCACACCTGAGAATCGCCCCACTGCACTACGTGGGTGGTTGCAGGAAATGATTGGCAATAACGGTTAAATTCATCGTAAGTCATAATGTTGAATTACCTGTTTGGAACCGGAGCTTTCAGCGAAATTGTCGCAGTCCGAAATTAAGTGATGGAAAATACGTCGGTAATTTTCTCACCATTCCAGACAAACCGATAATGTTGGGTTTGAATGGCCGGCGGCTGCAAGGCATTGGGTTTGAACACGGCAATGCACTCGCCCCCACGATGCCGCACAGATTGGTAATGCAATCCCCAAAGTCCTTGCTCACGCTTTTGCGCACCAAATCTCTGGGCAGCACTCCAATCGTCGGGATTGTGGATAACTTCGTTTGCGCGCACGTCTTCGAGCGGCTGGACCACATCGCATTTATAAGCGCGCATGGTGATTTCACACGCGGGCTCTGCGGTTGCGCTGTAAAACTTTGCCCGACCATGTTTGCACTCTTCGATGGAGGTTTCCATCGCTAAACCGGCGTAATAAACCCCGTAATTACCTTGAGTGAATCGGCTGGGGTAACCAATGTGGGTAAACGCAGCCATAATAACGGAGCTACCGTGGCCGACCACGCGCTGCTCAAGAGGCACTAAACTGATGTCGCCGACTTCGTCGCGAATGCGATCATTGGTTAAGGATTCCAGTGCATAAGCGGCTTCAAGTTCTTCGGGATCGAGGAGGTTTTCAAAAATTCGGATCGGTGGAAAGTGGCTAGGAACCAGTCGATATACCGGGAAAGAGTTTTTCATAGTGTACTTTATTCAAAATGGCTGCCTCGGTGAGCATCCAAATAACGACGAATGTCGGCTAAATCCAACACATTGCCACCGAGCATTCTGTCGAGCGCTGACTGACCGTTAAAATCCCGATTGGGTTTGTGCACCCATTGTTGCCATTGGTTTTCCATCGGAAACAGTAATTGCAGCGCTTTGTAGATGCCGGCGATGTAAGAAAATCGTTCTAGCGTGTCTCTGCTGAGTTTTATGGGTTTGTTCTGCTCAAGCTTTTCTCGCCAAGTGTGGAATGTGGTGCGGCTGTTTAAGCCTGCCAAAACCAGTTTTTGTTTTTCCGTTAATTGCCACTGATCAGTAATTTGAAAAAATAACTTTACCGCGACTTTAGCGATTTGCTCGGCTTGATGTTGAGGAACGACTTGCATAAAAATCACCACAAAAGTACATAAAATAATCATATGTTCTTTTATGAACTATTTCAAGTTTTAGGTTCACATATATACCAAATCTAGACAAAACTAAACGTTCGCATGAACCTTAATATACTTTTACGTGTATAAAAGTCTTTAACAAAAGATCAAAACCGCACAAAGCGTAAAAAATAAGAAATAAACATTCAAGGAAGGCAGGCTACTAAACCCTTAATTAATTAGGTTCAGCAGCCAAAAGAGATTAAGGAAGAACGCTGATGAGTTTTTTAGCGATCTCAGTATTATCTTGATGACCGACAAATGCTTCGGCCCCAAGACCTTTTGCAAGCACGGGCACATCAACTGCGGTATGACCACCGGTTGTCCACCCGGTGTGAGTTTCTCGGTCAATCACGCTTTTAACCCAGCTGTAAGCGCCCTGTTGATCCACGGCGGTTAACTTCTTCAGCGCTTCTAATTCTTCGGCTTCAAATTCTAGCGGCAACAGTTCTTTCGCGAGTTTTTCTCGCTGTGCTCCAGCGGGTTTAAAAACCAGTTTTTGAGCGATGGTTGCCGGTGAATGCTCAAGCTTATGAATAAAATCGGGCTTCCAAATGTAGGCGCGCTCTCGGGCTAAACTCATACCGCCAGTACTATGATCAGCGGTGACCACCAAAATGGTATCGGGATTGTTATCCACATAAGCCTCTAGCCATTCCAGTGTGTCGGCAAGATCAGCCATCTCCCCCATCGCCGCAGCCACATCGTTAGCGTGCCCCGCCCAATCCACCTGGCTGGCTTCAACCAATAAGAAGAATCCCTTGTCGTTTTCTAGGTTTCTTACTGCGGCTTGGGTCAAACTGAGCAATCGTTTCTTTTGTGGATAATCCAGTGCCCAAGGCAAACCGACGGGAGCAAACAGACCGAGCAGCGGTTTTCCGGGTTGGATGGCTGGTAAATCGTTGATGTTGTTGAGGTATTCATAACCTGCGCCGATAAACTCACCAACCAGGTCGCGATCTTCGCGCTGAAAATACTGGGTGCCACCACCGAGGATAACATCGGCGGTAAATTTGCCATCAATGCGCTGATCGAAGTAGCTCTCAGCAATTTCATTGTAGTTTTTGCGGCTTTCATTGTGCGTAATAAATGCCGCTGGAGTTGCGTGATTCACCTGCGAAGTGACCGCAACGCCGGTTTTCATGCCCTTTTGTTTTGCCATTTGCAAAATGGTGGGAACGGTTTTCTTATCCACATCAACGCCAATAGCGCCATTGTAGGATTTAACGCCTGTGGATAACGCCGTTGCCGCTGCCGCCGAATCCGTCACGACACCTGATACCGCCGCGGGATAGGTACTGGCACTGCCCACGTGCAGACGATCAAACACGGTTTTTTCGATTTCTGGGGTGGATTTATCGTCGGCAAAATAACGATAACCGGTGGTGTACACCGGGCCCATTCCGTCACTGATCACATAAATAATGTTTTTCGGTTTGTCTGCGGCGTGAAGGGTTAGAGGAACCAAAGCAGCAAGAGCGAATAAAAGCTTTCTCATAAACTTTCCGTACGACGATTTTTCGGTAATAAATATTAGTGGGATTGTACCCGAGATTAGCGTCAATATTTTTACCAATAACGACACCAAAGACTATTAACTCGGTTTGTTGATGCAAAAATTATGGCTCAACAGCAACAGTGAGCCCTTTGATTCGTAGATTGAATTCGATAGGGTAATCTTTCTGACATTTTTCTCCCAACCAAGAGACGAAGATCGCCAATGACGCCTGCGATTAATTTACTGAAAAAACTCAAACTTGCTCATACCGTGCACGAATACCACCACGACAGTAACGCCGAATCCTATGGTTTAGAAGCCGCAGAAAAGCTCAACATTGAAGCAAAACGCGTTTTTAAAACGCTGGTGGTGCAATTAGACGGTAAAGAATTGGCTGTCGGTATAATCCCGGTCGAAGAAAAGCTCAGCATGAAACTCATTGCCAAATCCGCAAAGGCAAAAAAGGCCGTAATGGCGGACCCAGCCTTAGTGGAAAAAACCACAGGTTATGTACTTGGCGGTGTCAGCCCTTTGGGGCAAAAAAAGCGATTAAAAACCTTTATTGATGACTCTGCGGAAGGCTTTAACAGTATCTTTGTGAGTGCGGGCAAGCGGGGTTTGGATATCGAATTAGCGCCCAAGGATTTGGCATCGGCACTCAATGCGCGCTTCGTCGATTTAAAACAAGTTTAAACCTCTTTAGGAACCTCTGATTAACGCAAATAGCGTTGACTGCATTATTCAACCATTGTTTTACTCAGCCATCGCATTACCCAGCGGATTTTTTGATCCGCTCAATCCCGTGGAAAGCACTCACCAAAACGAATCCAACCAACATGCCGACCATGTGAAAGCTTGGCGTACTGCGCCAGCGAGTGTCTGAAAACAAGGCCACATCAAAATAGAGTTCGTAACTGTTTTTAATCACCACACCAATTAACAGCAACAGCACAAGCCCGTTCCATAAGGTCGACTGAATTTTGGACTTATCCACATCCAGCAAACAATAGAGTGTGACCACAAAGAAACCGTTAAGCGCGCCAGACAAACCAGCGTAGTGTTGGAACTGATTCTGAAGCACAAACCAAACAGCAATCGCCGTAAAAGATGCCGCAGCAGTAACACACCAGTAGCGGATTGAGGACATTTCAACGCAATAGCTCAGCACCACAAACGCCAGTAAATCGTAACCGAAGTGACTGAAATCCGTGTGAATCAACTGAGCAGTTAACAACGTATACCAGCGGAAATCATCGGTTTTGGACGCCAGCAACGCCTGAAAAACGTCACCACCAAACGGAGCAACAAAATAAAGCACCGCAACCACCAAGGACACGGCGATTGTCAGAAACGGAATTTTTGCTGAATGCCTCACTCTGGCTACCTACTCACCTTATTTTATATACGTTGCTTGGTATGTGCTGTTCTAGACGTATTATTCAAAGACTCTCATTCAATAATCGTTACTAGCGAATGCGCTGAATTATAAGCAACGCATTAAATCACGAATTAGCTCTCTAAAGCGCGACTGCGCAATCAACAACAATGCCAGCAACAATTAGTGGTAAAATCCGCCGCTCTTTTACAGCAAAATCAATTTGTACAAAAACTAGGCAAAACCATGGCAATTAACTGGTATCCGGGTCATATGCACAAGGCCCGCAAGCAAATTATCGAGATTCTCCCCAAAATAGATGTAATCATCGAAATTGTCGATGCCCGTATCCCCTACAGCAGCGAAAACCCCGTTATCGCGGAATTCAAAGGCAATAAGCCATGCATTAAGATTTTGAGCAAATCCGATCTTGCTAATGAAGACACCACAGCTGCTTGGCAAAACCATTTTAGTGAACAAAAAAACGTACAGTCGTTGGCCATTAATACGTTAAAAGCGGGAGATGTAAAAATCATTCCTGATTTAATTCGTAAACTCGCTCCCGAGAGAACGGTAAAAACAAAAAAGATTCACGTATTAATTGTTGGTATTCCAAACGTTGGCAAATCCACGTTAATTAATGCACTGGCTGGGCGAAGTGCCGCCAAAGTGGGCAACGAACCCGCAGTCACCAAAGCACAGCAACAAATTCACGTTGACGACGATATCGTCTTGAATGACACCCCTGGGATTTTGTGGCCAAAAGTGGAAAATGAAAACAGCGGCTATCGCCTCGCCATGACCGGTGCCATTCGTGATACCGCCATTGATTACGAAGATATCGCACTTTATGCCCTCGGCCATTTCACTCAATATCAGCCCAATGAATTAATGAAGCGCTATCAGTTAAATGAGTTGCCCAATACTCAAGAACACGACTGGGACATTTTATTATTAGAAACCATCGGCAGAAAACGCGGCGCTAAAGGTGGCGGTGGCCACGTTAATTTCCATAAAGCCTCGGAAATATTAATTCACGATTACCGCGCAGGTGAGATCGGAAGAATTACATTAGAAACGCCAGAAATGATGGCGGCAGAAGAAATTGTCGTCGCAAAAATTCGCGCCGAAAAAGAAGAGAAAGAAAAAGTAAGAAAAGAAAAAGAGCGTTTAAAGCGCAGTGGTAAGCGTCATTAATTTCATGGTATTTCAGTAAACTATGAATAAAACCCTAGGAAAACTACTTACTGCCACATTGATCTTTGGGTTAGGCATGGGTACAGGAATAGTCTTGGAATTTATCGAAGATTTATTTCACCAGGACTTTATGACGGTAACTATTTGGGATTCGTCGGACAGATGTGGCGTTAACAAGGTAATCGTTTATTCCGACGGGTATTCAATAGAAAAAGAAATAAAAATGACAAAAGAATCTGTTCGCTTTTACGCCCGAAAAAGACAAATAACTTCATACGATATTACTGTTCATACAGAAAATTGCGGTGTTATTGAAGGCTATGGCCGAACTGCGTATCCTGGCCAGGTAATCTATGAATTTATCAAGAAAGGTGAAATTCATATGGAAATACGAAGTTAAGTAATAAAACCTCTCTAACGTACAACAGAAGGTTCAATTACTCAGCAGCAAAACCATTAATATCATCTTGATGGGGCTCGGAATAAATTAAATTGCATTGCGAGCCATTGCAGCTCACCATAAAAGGTTCTTGCTTCCAGCAATAGGCTTCGTACAATTCTTCAAATCCGGTTTGCACTAATCGCAAGCCGTCTTGTGGGAACTGGCAACCTGCACCAATAATGGCTCGTTCGGCGGCAAATTCGTAACGGCCGTAATTTTCTTTTTTGCGCAGTTCTTTGGGCAACCAGTTACGAGCGAGGGCACCGGTTTCTGTGTGCTCTTTCATTTGTAAGTGCAATTTCCAAAAGGCATCTTCAAAAGCGTCTTCTACGGATTTAGACAATACATGGTTTGCCGCAAAACTGCTTACCACTGGCACACTGGCGGCTACTACGCCCACACCAAACCGCTCCAACGTTAATACTTTTGATCGACCGGTAATGGGTAATGCTAGGACCTTTGCGCCTTCACCATCGTAAATGGAAAAATTCATGGCGACTTTACTTTGCATAGTCACCTTATTAATGGCGAGTTTATCAATAGAGGGAACCACCGCGAGTGCGCAATCGGAGCACGCACCGCGCACGTAATTTTCCTGGCGAACTTCAACGTTAGAAAAATAGTTTTCGAAGAAATTTTTCGATGAATCGGCAATGGCATCACCAGCCGCCAATTGCCAATCCAATAAAACACCCACCGCAAGCACACCCACTTGGCCAAAAGACTCTTCGGCAACTTCTGGCGGTACAAATATAACCACCTTGGTATGATTTTTATGCGTGGGCTGATCGACAATTTGATCGTCGTAAACGTCGATGGGTACATTCACTGCACAACCGGTGATTTGCAGGGCGAGTAATATAAATGCAACAATACTGACGTTTTTCATCTAAGCGACCGGTTTTGTTAAAACAAGATGTGCTTAGATAGTAGTTGCTTGACCCAACCATCAAGTTGATCCACTTAACACTTTTTGGCCGTTGTCTCAGGCAAAAATGTTAAATAGATCACATGTTTTGAAAGGCTCTATTTTTTATAGTTTTGCGTTCGTTTTTTGGCAAATGATATTCTTATTTTCTAAAACCAAACGATTCTAAAAATAAAATCTCTGCATGTTTTGTTATAGATCTTTCGCCTCGTGGCGGAGCTGCATCAAACAAAACGCCAACTATCTTGACTAAAACCTATGAATTCCAAGCTGGATAAAAATCTATTTTTATATAGAGCGTTATAAAAAATAAATAATAATTTACGATTAATTTTAAATTATTATTTATTAAAGATTAAATTTTTGGACCATTAAAATAAAACGATTCATTGTTTAAATAATTTATTATTAAAAGTCACAAATATAAGGCAATAAAAAGCACGTTAATTATCGACAATAATTATTATTTTCATTGCCGCAAAAAAACAAGTGAACAATGTTTTATTTGAGCAAACACTAATATTTACTGAATCTTGCGATTACCGCAATACCCTTCTCTATTTGAGCTAGTTGTACATTCACGCACCAAATTATGCTATAAACCGCAAAAAATAACGTGATGTGTTCACAGCCTAAATTTACACCGTGTTTGATCACTTTTGAATCATCACAGACGTCTACAAAAATAATGGGCTTTCAAGGAACCGTTTTTATGCCGACTCACATTAAAACAATTACCTGCCAAGTAAAAACGTTCCTTTATAATCAAGGCAAGCCGCACGCGTGGATTTACCACATTAAAGAAGGGTTTGTCTTAGTTAATGGTTTGAACGCCGAAGGCAAACACGGCATTACCGATTTGTACGGTAAAGGCAATTGGTTTGGCCCTGGATTGTTCGACTCGTCAGCCTTACAAAATGCTGAAGCTCAACCCGGCTGCGTTGTGGAACGTTATTCTAAGGAAGACTTCTCGGCGCTTCTGGCAGCACAACCACAGCAAGCTCATAGCGTTATTGAACAAATCAGTCGTCGTGAACAACAATTACAAAAGCGCTTGTTTCTTCAACAAACAGCTGCATTACCAATTAGATTGGCACAAACGCTGTCGTATTTATTTCAATTTCAAGGGCAAGCGTGTCAGCACGGGCACGACCGCGATGTGTACTTATCGCAGCAGGATTTAGCCGATATGGTCGGCGGCAGTCGTCAAAGTGTCAGTCAATTGTTATCGTCGTGGAAAAAAAGCGGCGCCATTGACTATACCCGCGGCTATATTTGCCTTGAAGACACCGTCAAACTGCACCAACTCACGGGAGAATAGAGCGAAAAACTCTGCGGTCAATCACTTCTATATTTATTAGTTTTTCAACATATTCTGCTTTTTTTACTTCTGTCAGCTAGGCGACAGACGCACTTTTCTACAGCGCTTACTATTTGCCGTACAACTAAACAATCAATGGAAGTATAACCGTGAAAAAAGCCATTATTGCCGCCGCCTGTTTAATGTTCAGTGTTAATGCACTGAGTGACGCGCCGTTAAAAAGCACGTACAAAAAGCTTGTTGATAAGGAAGGTAATATCTCGTTACCGGATGATTACCGCGAGAACTGGACCTTTTTAGGTTCGTATTTTGTTGAAGGTGCTCCAGCTGAAGGTTCTGATAAGCCAAGCTTTGATGTACACACCGTATACACCCAACCGAAAGCTGCAAAATATTACCGCAAACACGGTAAATTCCCTGACGGTGCAGTGATTCTTAAAGATGTAAACGCCACCAAAACCGAAGTTTTAACAACCGGTGTTGCACGTTATGAAGGCGATCCAAAGGTCACTTTCGCGATGGTTAAAAATACCAAAGACCGCTTTGCCGATAACAAAGCCTGGGGCGAAGGTTGGGGCTGGGCGTTATTTACGCCAGGTAATCCAGAAAGCCAAACCACAGATTGGAAAGGCGAAGGCTTTAACAACTGCCACGCTTGTCACTTACCAGTGAAAGACCAAGACTGGGTTTATAAACAGGGCTATAAATCAGTGATTGGCGAGTAAGCGAACACCGCTTAACAAGCTTTCGAGTTAGAAAAAAGTGGTAGGTTAATTGACTTACCACTTTTTTAATTTTTATTACAACGAACCGAACGCCGATTAATGCTCATCAAATAATTGAATGGCGTAACCGGTTTTTAACGCTTCTTGAATCTGCTTATCTTTGCGCTTTAACTGCAAAACTTTTCCTTTTGGCAACTGCTTGCGTTTTTCGATTACAACGTCGTAAAAGCCTTCTTTCATTACGAATAATCGAGCCAGCTGCTCTGCGCCGATTAAATCTTTGAAATCAATGTAAACAATAAATGGCGCTTCTGCATCTTTGGCAAAACCATCAATGGCTTCTTTCGTTTTTGCGGTAACTGAAAATATATACATAAATGTAATGAGAGTAACCAGCAACCCTAAAATTTATTAGCTCAAAATACGCTAGAAATTAAAAAGCTGCTGTATAAATACGTTAATAAGTTATTGTGACAGTGTGTTTTCTAACACGGCAATCAGTCGGCGAGTTTGTTCGAGCGTACCTACTGTCACCCGTAATCCGTCTTTGCCGGTATTGTCTTTTCTTGGTCGCACCAAAATTCCGGCGTTAAATAAGGCATCTTTAACACCGCTGCAATCGTCAAATAATACCAACAGATAATTAGCAACCGAGGGCCAAAACTCAATGTTCTTTTGTGCGAGAAAGCTTTCCAATAAAGGTTTGCTCTCTTCCATTATTTCTCGAACGTAGTCTTGAGTGTATTCTGGATTTTCTAACGCTGCCGTTGCCGCAACCACCGCCATTTGATTAATGTCGTAAGGGCCGCGCATGGCCAGCAAGGCGTCAACGTTACTTTGTGCCGTTAGGATGTAACCAAAGCGCAACGATGGAATGCCCCAAGTTTTGGAAAACGTACGCGTGATAACAATATTTTCAAATTCAGAGATAAGCGCTTTGGCGGTATCTTTCGAATATTCAAAATAACACTCGTCCACCAAAATGGCGGCGTTTGGCGCTGCTTCGGCCAAGGTTTTAATCGCTTCAAACGAAATTGGTGTTCCGCACGGATTGTTTGGATTGGCGGCAACAATCAGACGCGTTTTTTCATTGATTAAAGCCAAGACGTTTTGCAGTGGATAACCGCCGTCTTTGGTGTATTGCGGAGAATGTATGATTAAGTCTTCGGTTTTGGCGACCTGCGCGTAAATCGCAAACGTCGGATCAGGAATAATCACTTCATCACCAGCGCGACACGTGCCACGAATGGTTAATTCGATACCGTGGTCAGAACCGTTGGTGATCACCAGCTGGTCAGATTCAACACCGCAATAGTGCGCCAATTGGTCGGCGATATCACCGTAATTCGGGTACTGTTGCAAACGGTCGCTGTGAATAAAATCGATTAACGCCTGTTTTATTTCATGGCTAACGGGAATGGTTCGCTCGTTAAAATCCAATAAAACAAATTGATTAGCATCGCGCCCACTCAATGGGGGCTTGTATGCTGCCATGGCAGTAATGTGACTTTTAAAAATACTCACGTTTGAGGACTCTTGTATCGAACCATTAATCTGGTGTGTGAAAGTAACGTAAACCGAAATTTTTCTAATTTGGTTTTCTGAATTAATTTTCAGCGAACATTTGCGTGTTGTGGACAACTAAATTGTCACGATGAATCAACTCGTCTTCGTCTTTATAACCCAAAAGCGTTTCTATCGATTCGGTTGGCTGACCTTTGATAAGCTCAACTTCGCGAGCGCTGTAATTAACCAAGCCGCGAGCAATTTCAACGCCGGATTTATCGACGCAAACCACCATGTCACCGCGTTTAAACTGACCGACGGCTTTGCTAACACCCACAGCCAACAAACTTCGACCGTCGCGCTTAAGTACTCTGACCGCGCCATCGTCAAGAACCAGTGATCCACGTGTTTGTAGATGCCCGGCCAACCATTGTTTGCGTGCTTGAACCGGCTGTTGATTTGCCAACAACAAGGTGCCGAGATTTTCGCCGTCGTACAAACGGCTAATCACATTTTCGATTTTGCCGCCCACAATTAGGGTGTCGGTACCGGATCTTGCTGCAAGTCGCGCCGCGCGCACTTTGGTTTGCATGCCGCCTGTGCCGAGCGCCCCGGTGCCGCCGCCCGCCATTGCGTCTAGCTCAGCGGCGTTGGCGTCGGTTTCACTGATCAAGGTGGCATCTGGGTTTGAACGTGGATCGGCGGTGTACATTCCGTCTTGATCGGTGAGAATCACCAACAAATCAGCGTCGACCAAATTGGCCACCAAGGCGGCAAGGCTGTCGTTGTCACCAAAACGAATTTCATCGGTCACCACCGTGTCGTTCTCGTTCACAACCGGAATCGCTTTGATACCGACAAGGGTATTCAAGGTAGATCGAGCGTTGATGTAACGTTCACGGTTAGACAGATCATCGTGGTCTAATAAAATCTGCGCGGTGTGAATGGAGTAGCAACCAAACGCTTCTTGGTAAGTTTGCACCAAACTCATTTGCCCCACTGCTGCGGCCGCTTGTAGATCGTGAATGCTGGTTGGGCGTGTGGTCCAGCCCAAACGATTCATGCCCGCTGCAACCGCGCCCGATGACACGAGAATAATTTCGATGTCGTTGGCGTGAAGCCCTGATATTTGTTTCACCCAATTTTCAATGGCGGGACGATCAAGCTTTCTGCCATTGTCCGTTAACAGGGCACTGCCTATTTTAATCACCCAACGCTTGCGGGATTTTAAACTGCTTCGAATCGTCATACTCATATCAATCATCGGCTCGTTATCGGATGTCAAAATACAAACAACGTCTTTAATAGGTGTCGCTCATATTCCCTCGATCAGCCACTATAATTGAATAACGAGTCAGAATTAAGGTGCGTAGACAACATCAACATCGTGATCGTCGTCATCATCCCAATCATCTCCGGCTTTTGCCGCGTCACGCTGCGCTTTTCGCAACATACGAAGGGATTCAATTCGCTCACGAGCTTCTTCTTGCATTTGATTTTGAATATCAAATTCGGCCTGAGCGAGTTCTGAGTCTTCTTTTTCGGCTTCCCATACAGACTCAAGATGCTCTAGTACATCCGACGACAGCGGTCGCGTTCCGGTTTGGTTAATGGCTGCAACTCGCACCACTCGGCCCTGCCAATTCAGTTGATCGATGACTTCTTGGCATTTTGCTTCTACTTCGTCTGCCGGCAGGAGATCAATTTTGTTGAGCACCAACCACTGCTCACGCTGGGCCAGAGTCGGACTGAATTTCTCCAGTTCATCCAGAATTTTTTGGGCGTTTTCAGCAGGCGTGCTGCCGTCGTAGGGGAACATATCGACAAGATGCAACAACACGCGGCATCGAGTTAAATGTTTTAGAAAGCGAATTCCGAGGCCGGCACCTTCAGAGGCGCCTTCGATAAGACCGGGAATATCGGCAATTACAAAACTGCGGTGTTCCTGAACCTTAACCACCCCCAAATTAGGTACCAAGGTGGTAAACGGGTAGTTAGCAACTTTCGGCTTGGCCGCAGAAACAGCGCGAATAAACGTTGATTTACCGGCATTGGGTAAACCGAGCAAACCAACATCGGCTAATACGCGAAGCTCTAGCTTGATGTTGCGTGCTTCGCCTTCAGAACCGGGTGAGGTTTGGCGTGGAGCGCGATTGACACTGGATTTGAAGCGCGTGTTGCCCAAGCCGTGGAAACCGCCCTGGGCGACCTTGAGTCTTTGACCGACTTCGGTGAGATCACCCAACAGTTCTTCGGTATCGATATCGATTACGGAAGTGCCAACCGGGACTTTTAAGACCAGGTCTTCGCCTTGTGCGCCGCGACAGTCTTTGGATCGACCCGATTCGCCATTTTGAGCGCGGTATTTTGGTTGGTAGCGGTAATCAACCAGCGTATTGAGGTTTTCATCAGCGATAAGATAAACACTGCCACCGTCACCGCCGTCGCCACCGTCGGGACCACCTTTGGCGATGTATTTTTCTCGGCGGAAGCTTAAGCAACCGTTACCGCCATCGCCCGCCTTTACAAATATCGGCGCTTCGTCCACAAATTTCATGAGTGACTCCCGTCATATCGCTGTGTTGACCGAGCCGCAGCATTCCATTCCTAGAGACGGCAGTGGCCTAAAATTTATTCAATCTCAATAACAAAAAACCCCATCAATAGATGGGGTTTTTCTTAAAACTCTACTGAACCAGAATGATTACATTACTGGCAATAGGCTTAGAATCAACAGATCAATTATTGAACTGGCTCAATACTTACGTACTTACGATTCTTAGGGCCTTTAATTTCGAATTTTACAGTCCCATCTGATTTTGCAAACAAGGTATGGTCTTTACCAATACCTACGTTTACTCCTGGATGGAATTTGGTACCACGTTGACGAACCAAAATGTTACCAGCTAAAACTTCTTGACCACCGAAACGTTTTACACCTAAGCGTTTACTTTCCGAGTCGCGGCCGTTACGAGTACTACCACCTGCTTTTTTATGAGCCATTAGTTTCTACCTCTTAACTTATCCTTGAATGCCGGTAATTTTCACTTCAGTGTACCACTGACGGTGACCTTGGCGCTTCATAGAGTGCTTACGACGACGGAACTTGATGATTTTTACTTTATCAGCGCGGCCGTGGGCAACAACTTCCGCAGAAACTTTTGCACCTTCAACAACTGGCTCGCCGATTTTAACGTCATCACCATTTGCAACGAGTAAAACTTTGTCGAAATCAACAGTTTCACCGGTTGCTGCTTCAATTTTTTCTAAGCGAAGAACTTCGCCTTCAGTAACGCGGTGTTGTTTACCACCACTTACAATAACTGCATACATGCTATCTGCTCCAACAGAGTCATCGGACGCCACGAAGTAACGGGATAAACCGTTTTCTCAAACCTACTCTTACTTTATTACAGCTAGAAATAAGCTCGAACTACTTGCGGCGTGTACTTTCAAGGGGCGTGGATTCTAATGGATTGTCGCTCAGCTTACAACCAATTTCTGTTCTGGTGCGTAGGTGTAACCAAACCCTCTGTCGGCAATCAATGTGATCAGGAACTCACATCAATTAAAGCAGAGAAAAAATTTAACGCCATTTCACAAAAATTTAGGCGACCGCTAATATCCATTGTGTATAAAAAAAAGCATTTTAACCTACTGCAAAGGGATGTGTGCTAATTTAGCCGCTCATGTCTTGACGGGTTCTGTTTGCCTGCCTAGGATGCAGCCTAATTTTTTTACAGTGTACTGACTTTATCAATGTTGTCCTTTCATAACGTAGTCCGCGAAGACTTTGAAGCCGTCAATCAGTTAATCATCGACCAGCTTCACTCAGATGTTGATCTGGTAGAAAACATCGGCCATTACCTAGTAGAAGCGGGCGGAAAGCGCCTGCGTCCTTTATTGGTGTTGCTGTGTGCTAAGGCACTGGGTTACAGCGATAAACAGCATCTCAGTCTTGCTGCCATTATTGAGTTTATTCACACCGCTACCTTGCTGCACGACGACGTTGTCGATATGTCCGAGTTGCGTCGAGGCAGACCCACGGCGAACGCTAATTGGGGTAACGCACCGAGCGTGCTAGTGGGCGATTTCCTCTACAGCCGCGCCTTCCAGATGATGGTTGCCATCGGCAGCATGGACATTATGGCAATACTCTCAAACACAACTAACGTTATTTCTGAGGGTGAAGTTCAGCAATTAGTCAATGCAAAAGACCCCGATGTCACCGAGGCGTCATATTTTACAGTTATCAATAAGAAAACTGCGGCATTATTTGAAGCAGCGTGCGAAACCGCGATGGTATTATGCGATGCGTCGGCAGAACAACGTGCCGCGCTTGCCGCTTACGGCAGCCATTTAGGCATTGCATTCCAGTTAGTGGATGACACCCTCGACTATGAGGGCGATGCGGAATCTTTGGGTAAAAACGTGGGCGACGACCTCGCCGAGGGCAAGCCAACTTTACCATTAATTTACGCAATGGCTCATTCCAGCGAAGAAGAAAGTACTATCATTGCCGATGCCATTCGCCAAGGTAGCGTTGAACATTTGAGCAAAATCGTCGAACTGGTAAGATCGTCGGGTGGATTAGCTTACACTCATCAACAAGCTGAACTTCATGTTCAAAAAGCGAAGGAATCATTGCAGGTTCTTCCGCCAAGTGACTACCGCAGCGCGATGGAGGACTTGGCAAACTTTGCCATTAGTCGGACAAATTAGCACTCAAACCGAAGCAAGGACAACAAGCGAGGGACAAAGCAAACAATGAACACACCAGAGAGCTATGACTACCCGAGCTGGGAACCTTTAAAAAAACACGCCAATGATTGGTCAACCTCTCTGGCCAATCTCTTCAACCAAGACCCCGAACGCAGCAACCGATACACGCTCTCTGTCGGCGGCCTCTATCTCGATTACTCCAAAAATCACATCGATGACAAAGCACTAACGCTTTTGAACTCCGTTGCCCAAGAAGCGGGATTACCGGAGGCCATCAAAGCGCTTTTTCGCGGCGATATCGTTAACAATACTGAGCACCGCCCGGCTCTGCATACCGCGTTGCGCTCCCCCAAGCTTAGCCCGAGCGACAAAAAGGACTGTGTTAACAAAGCACAGGAGCAAGTGGCAACGGTTGTCGAAAAGGTCCACAACGGACGTTGGAAAGGCTTTAACGGCAAAAGAATTACTCACGTCGTTAACATAGGTATTGGCGGCTCTGATCTCGGCCCACGTATGGTCGTGAATGCGCTGAAAGACTACCAAGTCGATTCCATTGAGGTACTGTTCGTCGCCAACATTGACGGCTCTGACCTATGCGATCAGATAGAACATTTAAACCCAGAATCAACGCTGTTTATCGTTGCGTCTAAATCTTTCTCTACCTTAGAAACCAAAGAAAATGCCCTGGCAGCGCGCCAATGGCTGCTCACCAACGGTTGCCCGGTCGAACAACTTCACTGCCACTTTATTGCCGTAAGCAGCAACATCGAAGCAGCGGTGGAATTTGGTATTGCCGAAGATCATATTTTGCCGATGTGGGATTGGGTTGGCGGCCGCTATTCTCTGTGGTCTGCCATTGGTATTCCCATCGCTATGGCATTGGGTGTGGATAACTTCAAAGCGTTGCTCGCAGGCGCAGAGGTCATGGACGAGCACTTTCACAGTGCCGATCTGGCCGACAACATGCCTGCAACTTTAGCGCTACTGGCGTTTTGGTACAGCTCAAACTGGGGTTATGAAAGCCAAGCCATTTTGCCGTATGTTCAGCGCCTACATCGTTTGCCTGCGTATTTGCAGCAATTGGATATGGAAAGCTTGGGTAAGCGCGTTGATCGCAACGGTAACGATTTAACGGACAATTCGGGTCTGATTTTATGGGGAACCGAAGGCACCAATGGTCAGCATTCTTTCCATCAGTTATTACACCAAGGCACACGCAAAGTGTTGGTGGATTTTATCGCCAGTATAAAACCCACTAGCGAGCTAGAAACACACCACCATTATTTAATGGCCAACTGTATCGGCCAATCCCAAGCACTTCTTGAGGGTAAATCCCTCGCGCAAGCGAAAAAAGAATTGCTAGAGGCCGGTTACGACCAAAAAGCCACAGACGATATTGCCCCACACAAAGTCATTCCTGGCAACCGCCCAAGCAACACCATTTTAATGAACGAATTATCGCCGCATTCATTAGGATCGCTCATTGCGCTTTATGAGCATAAAGTCTATTGTTTAGGTGTACTTTGGAATTTAAATCCATTCGACCAATGGGGGGTGGAACTAGGAAAACAACTGGGTTTGAAGATTTACCCCGCAATTACCTCAGGTGATTGTGATTCTGGCTGGGACAGCTCAACCAAGAATTTGATTCGAAAACTCACGTCTTAATTTTTCTAGCCAGACGATCGCTTTGACTACCATCGTTGATAAAAAAGATCCAAGCAACACTCACGTATCAAAGCGTATTGCTTTAATTACCGTTGGTTGGATCGCTTTAATTTTGGGGGTGATCGGTATTTTTTTACCATTGCTTCCAACCACGCCTTTTATTCTTCTCGCCTCTTGGTGCTTTGCAAGATCGAGCCGTTATTTTCATAACTTCTTAATTAATAACGCCACCTTTGGCCCTATGATTCAACGTTGGGAAGCCGGCCAAGGCATCACCCGAACCATACGTAATCGCGCGGTTACCATGCTCTGGTTAACCATGATGTTATCCATGTGGATTATTGGTAAATGGTGGGCTATGGCACTGCTAACAACCATCGGTTTGTGCACAACCTGCTACTTATTCCGAATGACCCGAGACGACCCCGTTGAAGAATCCGTTGCTAATTCGAAAAAACACGGATTAATCCCCTAAAGAATTTTCTGATACCGCCGTTAATTGTTAATTTAAAATAAACTATTTTTCTGAGAAGTTTTCACTAATAAAGCACTCCAGAACATCACACCCAAAATGCCGAATGCCAGCGCGTGTTTGAGCCGCTTGTTATATTTTTATAATTCATGTCGTTCAATAAACTCTTTGAATTCTTTGAAAAACTTATCTAAAGCATCATGAGGGTTCGCAGACATGTGATTAATATTGCGTGCCCAGCCATGCGTTGTCCTAATGCTATATTTATTATCAATAAACACATTAAAGCACTTTATGATGAAATGAGCATCAGGGTCATTACTTGTGTGAAGATAGCCATCCAAAAAGGTAGAAAAATACATTATATGTTTTTCTGGCAACCACATTAACGGTCTTCGCTCTATTTCACGGATAATCTCTGGTAATGATTTTGTGCTTAAATCGATTACATTAATTCTAGATGCTTCGTAGTCATTATCCATTGTGATTACCTAGCAAATATAACGTCGTTGTAAGGGGCAACTGTGCAGTTGTGGGCTCGTTATCTATGCTTGTACTGAGTTGGGCAATAGCCTCTAGTAATTTCTGAACTACGTAATTTTTTATGTTTTGTCTTACGACCTGAAACCCTACTACGCCAAAGTTTAAAGCTACTTGCCTTAAGCCGCCCCCGCATAAACCTAATAACTTCAGATTCGTTTAAGCCAAATTGAGAATATATCGCCTCAAACGGTGTGCGATCTTCCCATGCCATTTCTATAATTCGTGATTCAATTCCAGAGTCTATCTTCATTTAAAATAACTTATTTTTGAGACAGCTCTTTTTACGTTCAAACTCTAATTTTGGTTTAGGCGACTAATAAACAACTAACGCCCCAATAAGGGGCTGATAAATGCTTGGCTAAACTGTGTAGCGGAGCGGAACCGAGCCAAGCTTTAGCAGTCGCTTGTTAGGGCTTGGGTGCCTTAGAGAAGTCGATGAACTGCCGAGCTCCTTGCTTAAACTCTTGAAGTTCATCGAACATCCCTCTAGTTTCGGGAGGTAACGAATTACAAGCAACAGAAGAACGTGAACGCTTTATTAATTCCGCTCTCGTTTGCAACCTATTGTTTTTATTGGCTTTAGATTCTTTCATTGCTCTAGAAAACTGACTATTTCTGCATCAGTAATTGTTTGCTTACAAAATGCAGTAATTCTTCGTTGAGGAGAATCACCGTTTTTACGATACGCTTTTGAAGAGCGCATATTACATATACTAATAGTCTTCGTCACACCGTCAAGCTCCTGCTGCCAAGTTCTTTCTTCTTCCGTGGGTATATACCTCCAGTGTAGGATTGAACCATTGATATCAGCTATTGCATTGACTACTTCGATGGCAGCACCGTACCTATCCCCAGGGTTAGGCTTTAGGCATTTGTTTATAACTTTTTGTAGTTTCTTAGGAATATGCAGCGGATATGCCTTTCTATCAGGAAATTTCCCCGCTATTACATCGCGAGCAAACTGCTCTCCCGTTTCATAAACTCCAAACTGCTGGTCAAATAATTGATTACCAACACACATTCTGTACATCGTCAATCCAATCTGATAAATATCAAATCTGTTATCAAAAGCTTTTTCTCTATTTCCGAAGACTTCAGGAGGCATTTGCTTAACATAGAGTAATGGTTGTTGCGCAATACCGTCTGCATCCATAACTTTGGTTAACCCAAAATCAGCTAGAAGAGCTTCATTTCGGTCAGAAATCAAAATATTGTCCGGCTTGATGTCAAAATGAATTAACCCTTTAGAATGTACATTGTGCAACCCATTTAGAGCGTGTGACGAATACCTAATGATTTCTTTAACTGTCAAAAAACGATTATCTATAAGCCGCTTCAACGATCCATTCTTATAAAATGGAGAGGCAACATATATTCGGTCATCATCTTCGCAAGCATAGCTAACCTGAACAACATTGGGGTGTGTACTTGTATACAATGTACGAGCTTCAGAAAAGTACTCATCAGCACTGAAGCCTGGGGTTTTCTCTACTTCTTTTATCACCATTTCGGCATCTAAGTACTCATCGTGAACACGGTAGACTTTGGAGTTTTGACCCTCCTGACCTATTTCCTCGATTTTCCTGAACGATACTTGAGCTTTTTGATATGGAAACATTATGCTATGCCTCCCATAGCAACCAAGGCAGCCTCTCTAGAATTTTGTGTGGTCAATAGATCCCAATTAACTATAACCGAAAAGTTGGATTTACCTCTAAATACCTCGTCAAGCTCTTCAGTTTTCATTTTCAATCTAGACGCAATTGATACTTTTCTTCCCGTGAAGTAACTTTCGACATCACTACTTGAAAATGCTTCTTGGATTACCCCTTCAATGTGAAGTCTGGTTACGTCGAGGTTTTGTGAATTTGCTTCCGCAACACGTATTCCCGCAATAGAAATTCCGTACTCCCGTAAGATGTCTAGAACACAATTTCGGATATATTTTAGCTTTTCCGGGAAATCTAATGCAGCTGGGACTTTAATTACTTCATTATTAATTATTGTGAATCGATCGCCTTCACATTCAATAACAACAAATGTTGTTTTCTTGGGTTCTACTCTAATTCCCAAAATGTTCATTTCTTATATCATTCCTTAATACAAATTCTTATCTCAAGGACGGGCGAGCCCTAACGCTTTGCTAAGCGGCAATAAAATAGCTGGCTAAAATTAGCGAGGTACGAACAAAAGCCAGCTATTTTTTTGTCTGTTTAAGCAAATTGTTATATTTTTGTTGGGATGCCTTTACGACTAGATGTCATAGCCCATTGTTTTATTAAACTTAAAAAAGCCCAAACATCACCAGATGTTGGTTTAACATACGTTGAAGATTCTGGGTTTTCCCCCATTTTTTCAAAAATCTCTACCAGCCATTTTGGTCCATGACCTGATGCTTCAAGTGGTTTTAACCAACTTTCTAATTCACCGTCTGGGACAACAAAAAGTCCATAGTCAGCCAATTGTTGAAGTAAATTTTGAGCAGCCTCCTTTTCTTCGGCAGGGAGCGCAGATATTCCACCATCTCTTTTCATATCAATGGATTCGTCTGTAAATTTTTGCTTAATAGATTGACGAATTGACCCCAAAGGAGTTTGAGATATTTGTGGAATAAATCCACTACTTAAAAAATTACTCCAAACCTGACCACCTTCTTTTAAAATATCAACATCAACTATTGCAGCTGCCGGAATACCTAATTCGCGCAAAGGTTTTATTATTTGGTGTACTGTTTGTTTATTTTGAGCATTAATAAATAGGCAGCTAGATATTCCATTATCAGGTGAGTATTTAAGCAATCTATCGTTAATCTCTTGATAGAAGGCTCTATCTGCATCTGATTCTGTAACAATTACAGCTTCATAAAAAAGGCCATCGACCACACTAGTAGATCTTAAAAGAGGGTTTCTCATCAGCTTCAATAAATTATCATTTGGCAATAGTCGGGCAGTTGCATCCCCTTGAGAATAGGTCAATCGAACAATATTAATCGGTACTCCTGATTGAACACACCCCATAATAAAATTTGAGCTATGAGTAGAAACAAAAATGTTCTTGTTTTGGCTCGCAGCTGTTACGGACACTTCTTTGCCTAACTTATATGAGAGAGAAGGATGTAGAAAAGCTTCAGGCTCATCAACTAATAGCACCATAGGGTCACCAGCAACAAGTTCTAAAACAATACCAGTAAATGCTTTTACACCATCACTTAATTCGTCAATTTTCTTTGCTCGACTATGAAATTGAACAGCTTCACTATGAACACCACGCTCTTCCATTTCACTTGCTGGTGCACTTTCAGATAAGCGGACTTTAAGTTTACCTAAATCCGTTGGGTCAATAACAAAATGAAGGTTAAATGCATCATGCACGATACGTCTGACTTCTCTTCTTTTTTCATCATCGCGAAAAAGAGCACTTAAGCTATTTTCTGGAGGAGATTGTAAGTTTCCGCCTTGTTGCTCTCTTACCAATTGCATCCGCCCCTGACCATCAAGCAATAAGGTATTAAACTTTAAAAACCATTGGCAAAACAACTGTCTGAAATAATCTGTATTGTTTTGACTTATAGATTGGAATAGGCTTGATTTTTCAATTTGTATACGTTCATTATAATTACCAACAATCAAACTTCCTTCTGAAACTGACTCGTGTTCGTTTGGCTCTTTTGTGAAGTGAGCTAATTTTTCTTCAAATCTACCTTGCTCGATACTTTTAAGAATAGCTTCATCAATGATAACATTTCTCGCATCAAGGTTTCCTTCTCTACAAAATTGTTGAATCTCTTTTAATACTTTTGATTTTCCCGAATTATTGGGACCGACAAATACAGTTATAGGCGTGACATTCAAATCAAGGGGATTTTCGCCAACCCAACTACCAAATTTTAATTTTATACGATCTAACACCCCAACTCCTGTGAAAAATATAACGCCATTGTAAATTACAGTTTTGGAGGAGCTCGTTTGTGCTATAAAGCACAAAAAGGAGCAACGGATAAGCTGTTACTGTTACCAGTCTTATTATGACTGTAATTTACTACCAGTTTTGTCTACCCGATAAATAGCATAAACAAGAGGTACCAAAACACCAAAGCTTACAATAGTTGATAGGTAAAAACCTAAATATGAAAGCTGCAACACCATCACTAAACATATGATCACCGGGGCTAACAGAGCCTGACAGCAAAATGTAGGAAGTCATTGCCGATTAGATAAGAAATAGCAGAGTCAGTATAGCTATAACACCTACTAATAACGCCTTCCCTTGCATCCAATGCTCCTGAAACCAATTTTAGTCACAACGCCGTTGTAAGCGGCGACTTTCTAGTTGGTTGGTTTTGTGCTATTCAAGCACAAAAACGAACAATGAAAAAGGCTTCCGATTGACAGCTTCGTTAGCTTTAGAATTTTTGTGAAATGATGTAAATTCATCCTCTTCCTTATACCAGCCGCCGTAAGAATTAGAAACTTTAATGTCGATATATCTAATTCTCCCCTCATCCCAATTTTTAGAGAATTGACGATGCTCTCGATGACTAGACTTTCTTGGTAAAAGAGATATATGAGGATTTAAAAAGCTACATTTATTTTTAGCCAATGCTGTATCTGAGGAAATATGTACATCAGACCTTGAGAGAACTGTATTATCTTTAAATTCTACTGTTATTTTTATATTGTAATTTTTTTCTATAGGCTCTGACATGCAAATATTTATACCTTCACGCCCCTCTTTCTTTATAAAGACAATAGAACTCTACTTTTATGGTTTCACTACAGCCTATAAGAAGTAATGATGCTAAAAGCAGTATAAATTTCACTTTATGTCTCTTTTGAGAAGCTAATAGTTTAATAAATGTCTTAACGACGTGTATTCCTAGATTTTCGGCCGCTAAGACATATTTTTCCAAATCAATTGTCGCTGCGACCTATATCTCAAGTGAATTTTTCTAAACGCTATCGCGAAACCCTTATCAGGTCAACGTTCGAAGTCATTTGGCACAAGATTCATCTTTGTGTTTTAAGTTACCGATAAATCTATCCCAAAAAACACTATCATCGCTAACCACATTAATTTTATTCATACCTGAATTCTTTATAAAAATTATTGAGATAACTCTACTCAGATTGATGCTTCGATTGGATTTATTTCGGTAGGATTATTGAGTATTTCTAACCAGGATTTTTCGAGGGTGATAGTTAAATATCACCCGGCAATAAGAAACCAATTTGCTTAACAAATCAGTTATGGATTTTTTATACTTTTGAAACCGTTGCTTTATAAGATAGAAAAAAGCTTTTAGCAATGTCGCACTGGTGTATTCATATGCGACCAAATTTCCTTAAATGGCATTACGTGTTGATAAGTAATTGGTTTAATAAAAGGTAAACTTCGTAATTATTTACCACTGAATCTACACTGCCAAATACTCCTTAACTACCTCATCGGATAAATTATCCATCTCGCCCGAAGCGACGATTCGTCCTTTTTCCATAATATGAAAGTCCTGCCCAACTCGTCTTGCGAAAGCGAGTTTTTGCTCGACGAGTAAAACGGTTGTGTTGAATTCTTTGTTTAACCGAACGATAACGTCGCCAATTTGCTGAACAATATTAGGCTGTATGCCTTCGTTGGGTTCGTCGAGGATTAATAGTTTAGGTTCGATGGTTAATGCTCTGCCGATGGCGAGTTGCTGTTGTTGGCCACCGGATAAATCGCCGCCTCGGCGTTTCATCATGGAATCGAGCACGGGAAATAATTCGAAGATTAAATCGGGAATTTTCTTGCTGCCATCGGTTCGCCCGGCGAGGCCGGTGCGTAGGTTTTCTTCTACGGTAAGTTGCGGAAATATATCTCTCCCCTGAGGAACATAACCGACGCCAAGCTTTGGTCTTAAATGAGCGGGGCTGCGGGAAATGTCTTTACCGTCAATTAAGATGGTTCCCGATTTAACCGGCAATAATCCCATAATGCATTTTAATAACGTGGTTTTACCGACACCATTGCGGCCTAATAAACACGTTAAGCTGCCGGAGGTTAATTCTAAATTTAAATCCCACAGTATTTGCGAGCCACCGTAGAGTTGGTTGATTTGTTTTAATTCAATCATTGTGACTCTCCCAAATACACTTCAATAACGTCGGGATTATTTTGTATTTCGTCCATGTTGCCTTCTGCTAATACAAACCCTTGATGCAGCACGGTCACTTTTTTGGCAATGCTACGTACAAAAGCCATGTCGTGCTCAACGACAACCACGGTTCGCTCGCCGGCCAATGACGTTAACAACTCTGCGGTGTGTTCGGTTTCTTGCGGTGTCATGCCTGCGACGGGTTCGTCGACCAGTAATAATCGAGGATCAGACACCAGCAACATGCCAATTTCTAACCATTGTTTTTGTCCGTGCGATAGTGCACCAGCGAGTTGATTGGATTGCTTGCTCAGGCCAATGATGTCCAACACATCAGCAATGCGATCGGACTGTTCACTGCTCATACGATAAAAAATACTGGCGAGAATGGCTTTACTCATTCGCAGTGATAATTCTAGGTTTTCAAAAACCGTGTGCTGTTCAAATACCGTAGGTTTTTGGAATTTACGACCAATGCCTAAAGTTGCTATATCTGATTCGTTTTTATTTAATAAATTGTGAGTTTGACCAAAATAAGCCATGCCTGAATCGGGCTGGGTTTTGCCGGTAATCACATCCATTAACGTGGTTTTACCGGCACCGTTTGCTCCGATTAAACACCGCAGTTCGCCGTCATCAATATAGAGATTTAAATCATTGAGTGCTTTAAAGCCATCGAACGAAACTGTTAAGCCTTCAACGTACAACAATACTTCGTGGGATACATCAACTGCTGGCATTTGATCCGGCATCATAAAATCGAACACGCGATCACGACGCATTAATTCACGAAATTTATCGAGCTGCTCCATTACGCATTGCCTCCGTTTGATTTTTTCCAGGAAGACAATAAACCGACGATACCGCGCGGTAAGAAAATTGTGACACCAACAAAGAGTGCTCCCAGGGCAAATAACCAGGCTTCGGGTAAAATGCCTGTAAATTGAGTTTTGGCAAAATTCACCAACAAGGCACCAAGCACCGCACCGTACAGTAAGCCTCGACCACCCACAGCAACCCACACAACCACTTCAATGGAATTAAGTGGTGCAAATTCTCCGGGGTTAATAATGCCCACCTGCGGAACATAGAGCGCGCCCGCTATGGCTGCGATAATGGCGGAATAGACAAACAGCCAAACCTTGTAGTTTTCGGTTTTAAAGCCAACAAAACGAACACGGTTTTCGGCATCGCGCACGGCTTCAATAACGCGACCAAACTTAGAAGACAAAATAAATTGGCTAAGCAGATAAACGCCGCCCAATACACAGGCCGTAATAATAAATAATGACACTCTAGTGTTATCATTTTGTAAATCGTAACCGAGAATGTCTTTAAAATCGGTTAAACCATTGTTACCACCAAAACCCATTTCATTGCGAAAAAACGCAAGCATAAGCGCGTAGGTTAACGCTTGAGTCATAATTGATAAATACACACCGGTTACTCGCGAGCGAAACGCGAGCCAACCAAACACAAACGCTAGCAACCCAGGAATTAATAACACCATTAGCATGGCAAAGGGAAAGGAATCAAAACCCTGCCAAAACCACGGCAGTTCAGACCAATTTAAAAACACCATAAAATCCGGCAGTACAGGGTCGCCATAGACACCGCGATCACCAATTTGGCGCATTAAATACATCCCCATACCGTAACCACCAAGGGCGAAGAACGCACCGTGGCCAAGACTGAGTATGCCGCAATACCCCCAAACAATATCAACTGCCATAGCTAACAGTGCATAACTTAAATATTTGCCCAGCAAAGTGATTGTGTAAGTATCGACATGCAGCGGTGAACCCGGCGGAAACAATTGATTACCAATAGACGCCAACACGGTTACCGAAAATAGGATGATTAAAAATAGGTTACCACCTCGGCTCGATAATAAACCTTCACGACGTGATGTATCGGTAGTCAGTAATGAAGAAATAAATGAAGCAGCCATTATTCCGCTGACCTCCCTTTTTGTGGAAATAACCCACGTGGGCGTTTTTGAATAAATAACACGATAAAAACTAATACCAGAATTTGTGCGAGAACTGCACCGGTCACGGGCTCTAAGAATTTATTAACAACGCCCAACGAGAACGCACCAACCAGTGTGCCCCAAAGGTTACCCACACCACCAAAAACCACCACCATAAAAGAATCAATAATGTAGGCTTGTCCCAGGTTTGGTCCAACATTGGTTAATTGACTAAGGGCGACACCAGCAACGCCAGCAATACCCGAACCTAAACCAAAAGTCATGGCATCAACCCAATCGCTGCGAATACCCACCGCTTTTGCCATATCCCGATTTTGTGACACCGCACGCACGTATAAACCCAAGGCGGTTTTTTTCATGACCAGCAGTAACACTGCAAAAACAATGAGTGAAAAAATAATGATGTACAAACGATTGTACGTGAGCGCTAAACCCGGATTAATTTGCAAGGCACCCGACATCCATTCTGGTGTGCTCACTTGTCGGTTTAATGGTGAAAAAATACTGCGCACGGCTTGTTGCAAAATTAAACTTAAACCAAAGGTAGCTAATAATGTTTCTAACGGGCGACCTTTTAGAAATTGAATAATACCGCGTTCAATAGCAATGCCGACCAAACCACAGACCACAAAGGCTGCGGGAATCGCAATAATAATAGAAAGGCCGATGTGATTTGGCATTAGGGTTTGAATCACGTAAGTAGTGTAAGCGCCCAGCATTAACAATTCACCATGCGCCATGTTGATAACACCCATCACGCCGAAAGTAATCGACAAGCCAATGGCTGCCAACAATAAAACGGAACCCAAACTTAGACCAAAGAAAACACGCTCAATAAACCCGTAGAATTCGAGTTTACCGTCAATCTTTACCAATGCAGATTCCGCTAAAGCAATGAGTTGTTTATCGTCTTCTAGGTATTCTCCGTTGGCGTCTTGTTCTAGTATGACATTTAACCGGCTACGCACGGACGGGTGTAATTCCCCAGATAGAGTTTTTACCGCTTGCTTTTGTATTGATTTATCGTTGGAATCCAGCAATGCAATATTCAGGGCTAAATTCATTTTTTCCAGTACGGCGTTATTTTGTTCGGATTCTTTCGCGCTTTTCAATAAGGTAATATTTTCTGAATTCAAATCAGACATCAGTTTTTCAACGGCGGCCAAACGTTGGTTTGAGTCTTCACTGAATAATGTCAGTTTCGCGATGGCTTTTCTCAATTGTTTGCGAAGCTTGTTATTGACTCTGATTTTTTTAATATCTGATTTAGCAATATGTTCGATCGTTGTTTGATCAAGTACTTGTGTTGCACGGAAGGCTTTGCCGTCATCGAGCTCTTGATTTAGCATGATTACCGTTTTATCGGATTTGACGTAATAAAGTTTTCCTTCCACTAGGGATTCAAATAAAGGCAGTAATCGCGGATCAGATTCTTGCTCTAGATCAGTAACAACCTTTGACAGGTTTTTTAACTTCGTTGACGGCATTTTATCAACCAGCTCTTTAAATGAGGTTTCTGGTGGTTGATCGGACGCTTGAACACAGCTAACGCCGCTTATCCAAGTTGCAATCAAAATAATTGCCGTAACAAGATTTTTGGAAAACGCCGTTCGCTTAGGAACACGTTTAAATTTGGGATATTCCGACCAGGATAATTCCATATCTGTGATACTGCCTTAACAATGAACGCCGAAAATTACTTTTTAGTTTTCACTATTTTGCAAAGCATGATAGACGCATTAAAAAATGGGCTTGCATAGCAAGCCCAATGGGTACTACTTTTGGAGTTTTCTGTTAGCAATGCAGCAACGGGTTAGAAATTCTGTCCCGAGCACTTAGCTGTTTTTGCGTTGAAGTTACCGCATTTAATGGGTTCTACCCAATCGGCAACAATGTCTTTTGAGCCAGGAAGGTAATCAGACCAAGCATCGCCAGGAACCACACCATCGGTTTCCCAAACCACTTCAAACTGACCGTCTTCTTGAATTTCACCAATTAACACAGGCTTCGATAAGTGGTGGTTTTTGTTCATTACCGCAGTGCCACCGGTTAGGTTTGGTGAAGTGATACCAATCATCGCTTGCTCAACGGTATCGACGTCGGTGGTACCGGCTTTTTCAACAGCGGCAGTCCACATGTTGAAACCAATATAAGTGGCTTCCATTGGATCATTGGTAACACGATCTTTACCGGCGAATTTTTTCCATTGCGCAATAAAGTCTTCGTTGACATCGGCTTCAACGCTTTGGAAATAGTTCCAAGCGGCTAAATGACCAACGAGCGGTGCCGTGTCTAAACCGGATAATTCTTCTTCACCTACCGAGAAAGCAACCACAGGAATATCTTCTGCGGAAATACCTTGGTTGCCCAGCTCTTTATAAAATGGCACGTTAGCATCACCGTTTACAGTTGATACAACCGCTGTTTGTTTGCCTTCGTTACCGAATTTTTTAATATCAGAAACAATACCTTGCCAATCGGAATGGCCGAACGGCGTGTAGTTGATCATGATGTCTTTCTCATCAACGCCTTTGGCTTTTAAATAGGCTTCGAGAATTTTATTGGTGGTGCGCGGATAAACGTAATCAGTTCCGGCAAGCACCCAACGCTCAACGCCAATTTCTTCCATTAAATAATCAACCGCAGGAATTGCTTGTTGATTAGGAGCCGCACCCGTGTAGAAAACATTTTTCGAAGATTCTTCACCTTCGTATTGCACCGGATAAAATAGCAGGCCATTTAATTCTTCAATAACAGGCAGAACCGATTTGCGCGAAACAGAAGTCCAACAGCCAAAAATCACATCGACTTTATCTTTGGTAAGTAACTCTCGGGTTTTCTCAGCAAATAACGGCCAGTTGGAGGCAGGATCAACCACAACGGCTTCCAGTTGCTTTCCTAAAAGGCCGCCTTTTTTATTTTGCTCATCAATCATCATCAATACCGTGTCTTTCAACGTGGTTTCTGAGATTGCCATGGTTCCTGATAACGAGTGCAGCACACCTACTTTGATTGTTTCTGCGGCTGAAACCGCTGCCGACAATGCTATAGACACTGTCGCAGCCGTTGCCGTCATTAACTTTTTCAATTTCATGTTTATTTACCTAATGGGTTTATCTGGAAATAATCGATAGAAACCGCTGAATACTTTCTGTTAATCAGCGATTTCTGAATTAATTACTGGCTAACCGATCGATTTAAACAGCTTTTAAAAAGTAAACAGGGCTTCTAATGCAAAGGTATTGGTATCAACATCAGAAATGTCGTCGGTGTCTAATCGATATTCTGCGACTAACAATAGGTTGTCGCCTACTGTCAGACTTGGCGCAATGGTAATGCCACTTAAATCCGTAATGGTTGTACCGCCTGCGTCTTCGGTTTCGTAGGCGTGATAACGAAAGGTAATGCCGTAATCGCCGGACGCGTAATTTGCCATTAATAAATAACCGTCGGACTCTTCATCTAAACCAGTCGTACCTTCAGCGGTGTTGTATTCAGCGGCAAAGGTGAAACCACTCACTTCATAAGACGCCCAAACGTTAACGGCATCTCGATCCGTTTCTGATAAATAAAACGCTTTTGCGGTCACACCTGGCAATGGCGACAAATGAATACCAAATTCCGATCCGAGATTGGTGGTATCGCTTTCAATCGGGTCTGAAAATAAATCGTTCACAACCGACAACGTAAACGATACGGCATTATTAACTTTGTATTGCCCAGACACCCCTTGTTGATAAAACCCGTAAAATACCGGCGCATAACCAGTGCCACTGAACTGATACAATCCCGTAGGCTCTTCGGTTTCCCAACCGGTGTAACTTAAGAAGCGGCCCGCCGTAAGACTGAACGAATCATTAAATTGTTTGGTAATAAATACCTGCTCAACAAACGTTTCGTCTTCGCCGTTACCCGTACCGTTTTCACCAAATTCGATATCCACTTGTGCCGATATACCGTCTTTGCCCTTAAAAAAGAAATCCACTTCTACTTGGTCAACATTGAATTCTTTCTCGGTGCTATCGGCATCGTCTACATCTGTATTGACGAATGACATGTCGATAAACCCAGAGGCACTAAAACCTTTTAGCACTTCCGAAAGATCGGTTTGCGCATAACTTGTTGGTGACGCCAGCGCTACCGCCGCTGCTATAGAAGAAAACGTTAAGCTTTTAAATTTCATGTCGGTCGTAACTCCCTAAAGGTTTATAAGAATTCGGCAGTGGGCGCTTATTTCTAGTGAGAACTAGAACGGCTCGGTTGGTTTTGAGGGATTATGCAAGGCTTGCTATAGGGTAAGAATTCGGTGGAATGCGATGCACGCTACGTTGAGTGACGTATAGAAAATAAAATTGATTGCTGCTATATGGTGCGAATAATTCACAACAGTGGCAGAGTTGTTGCTACTTTAAAGTGCACAGATTTTATTAACTCAGTAGAAAGTATTGCAGTGAATTAGTTACAGAAATTATTAAATAAAAATTGCACCAACATAAAACAAATTACGCAAACAGAACGCACACCTTTGGACCATTAAAAGATTAATGTAACCGTGAACCAAAAATTCGACGCTCAATCGGCAACGCTAGAACAAGTACCGCAACCTCGTCGGCAATACAATCAATGGGTTGCCAACGAATCGTTGGAAGACTTTGCACTTCGACATACCGCAAGACGGGCACGACGTTGGTCTTTTTCTCGTATTGCCAATACTGCGTTGGGCACCAGCTCGTTTTTGGTATTGGAGTTATTGGGTGCAACCATTGCCATTAATTACGGGGTCTATCATTCCCTGTGGGCGATTTTTGTGGTTTGCACGTTATTGTTTATTTCAGGCTTACCCATAAGTTATTACGCCACAAAATATTCTGTGGATATTGATTTACTCACTCGTGGCGCAGGTTTTGGGTACGTCGGCTCGACCATTTCCTCTCTTACCTACGCCTCGTTTACGTTTATCTTTTTTGCCCTAGAAGCCACGATTATGGCCAGCGCCCTTGAGCTTCTCATAGGCACGCCTATGTGGCTGGGTTACATCATCAGTGCATTGGCCGTGATTCCGCTGGTTACCCACGGCATTGCCATGATCAGCCGTTTTCAGCTGTTAACACAACCGTTGTGGCTGTTACTGCAAATTGCTCCGATTATTTATATTGCTCAGCATCCAGACGGCACATTGGATCAGTGGCTGCTGTTTTCAGGAACCGATGCCGCAGTTAATACTTCGTTTGATTGGATTACCTTTGGCACAGCAACCACCGTTTTATTCGCATTGATGGCTCAAATTGGGGAGCAAGTGGATTTTTTGCGTTTTATGCCCGAGCCAGGTTTTAACGCACCGACATCAAAAAAGAAAAGAGAACAGAAAAAATGGTGGGCCGCCGTGGTAATTGCTGGTCCGGGTTGGGTTATTTTCGGGGCGATTAAACTCGTACTCGGCACATTGCTGGCTTTTTTGTTGATTCAGCAAGGCGTTACACCCGATAAAGCCTCCGACCCGACTCATATGTACAGCGCTGCGTTTCAGCATTTTTCACTGTCACCCGAGGCCGCTTTAGTGCTAGCGGCGATGTTTGTGATTATCTGCCAAATTAAAATTAATGTTGCGAACGCGTACGCGGGATCACTCGCCTGGTCTAACTTTTTTTCGCGGCTCACGCACCATCATCCAGGACGAGTGGTGTGGTTGGTATTTAACGTGATTATTGCGTTACTGTTGATGGAGCTAGGGGTTTATCGTGCTATTGAGACGGTGCTGCACCACTACTCAGTCTTTGTGCTGGCTTGGTTTGGTTCAATCATCGCCGACCTTGTTATTAATAAGCCCTTGGGTTTGAGCCCTAAACACATTGAATTCCGGCGTTCCCGCCTCTACGACATCAATCCTGTAGGCGTCGGCTCTACGGCGTTAGCGGCGGTTATCGGCATGTTGGCAAGCACTGCCGTACTCGGTGAAAAAGTTGCCGCATTTTCGGGATTTATTGCCTTTTTCTTACCGTTTATTACCGCCCCGCTAATCGCAGTTTTTACTCGGGGGAAGTATTATTTGGTTCCCGAAGACAAAGTTCCTAAAGACAAAGTTCCTAAAGACAAAGTTCCTGAAGATAAGGTTATTGACGCTAAAATTTTAGAGTCTTCAAACAAAAACATTAAATCACACGCAAGCCAAACCTGCACCGTTTGCGGTAATCAATTTGATCAAGAGGACATCAATACCTGTCCGGCATACAGCGGTCCGATTTGCTCACTTTGTTGTGCCTTAGAAACCCGCTGTAAAGATCAATGCCGATCAAAAGCACACATTGGAGCGCAGCTGGAGTCGGTTTTAAAACCGATAACCGGAGACAAAGCCTATCGACTTTTAGTGGGGCCGGTGGGGCAATTTATTTTTGCGTTTACGGTGATTTCGGTAATTTCAGCAAGTATTTTTTACATCGCTTACTTTCCTGTTCACAATGATGGCGTAACTGAAAACAGTGTTATACAACAAGCTTTTACCACCAGTTTTATTTTAATTTTAATTCTTTTAGGTGTGCTGGTTTGGTTGTTTGTTTTGGCCCAAAAAAGCGCCCGTATGGCGTTGCAAGAAACCAGTTTGCAAACCCAGAAACTGACCGACGAGATATCCGCGCACAAGGTAACTTTAAAAGAATTAGAGCGAGCAAGAAGATCGGCCGATTCTGCCAACATCGCAAAAAGCAATTACGTAACGTCACTCAGCCATGAGCTGAGAACACCACTCAATGTTATTTTAGGTTACGCCCAGTTACTGCAAAAAGACCAGGAAATTCCGAGCGATCAAAAAGATAAGTTGTCGATACTGCATCGCAACGGTGAGCATCTCGCCACCATGATTGAGGGATTACTGGAAATCTCTAAAATTGAAGCCGGTCGACTGAACTTAAATACCGATCGTGTGCGACTTGATTTAATGCTCGATCAATTGGTAAAAATGTTTCGCCAACAAGCCGAATATAAGGGTTTAGAATTTAATTATCACTGCCAGAAAAATCTTCCAACCACTATAAAAGTCGATGAAAAACGGCTTCGACAAATTCTTATCAATTTGTTGTCGAACGCGGTTAAGTTTACCGAGCACGGTAAAATTGGATTCTCGGTGAGTTATCGAAGCCACGTCGCTCGCTTTAAAATCAAAGATACTGGTTACGGCATTGCGCAAAGCAATTTAAGTACTATTTTTTCTCCTTTTGTTCGAGGAGACGACGTTGAACAAAAACAAATTTCTGGTTCAGGATTGGGTTTGGCGATTTGTCGTCAATTAGCAGACATGATGGGAGCAGACATTGAGGTTGAGAGTGAAGAAGGCAAAGGCTCAAGTTTTACGTTACTTCTTCAAGCCACACCGGCTGAAACACAAATCAGTGAACGCAATTCTCTGACACCTATTGTTGGTTATGAAGATAACGTTAAAACCATTTTAATTGTTGATGACAACACCGACCATCGGCAACTATTGATCAACTTACTAACTCCACTAAACTTTAATTTGTTGGAAGCCGCTGATGGCGAAACGGTTAACAGTATTCAGAAAAAACCGGATTTAGTGCTGTTAGATGTAAGGTTAGGTAAGACTTCGGGTTGGGATGTTGCCAAGCAATTGAAGAGTCGGTTTGAACAATTGCCCATTATTATGGTTTCGGCGAATGCTCGCGGTTTTTATCACACCATGCCAAGCAAACATGTTCACGACGATTACCTCGAAAAACCCTTACAATTAGACGCATTGCTTGAGAAAATCGGCAATTTGTTAGCATTAAAATGGATTTACGCATCAACATGCGTAGCTGAAAAACAACCGCCCACCCAAGTATCGCAATCCAAAGAAAGTACAGCCACTGTTTCTTCTCATGCAGTGTTCCAACAAATTATTGAGTTTGCAAAAATAGGAAATTTAAACGGCTTGCTCACGTTTTTAGATGACATCGGCAACAACAATACGCTATCTCCTGCTGTCGTTAATGAACTTCGCTCGCTTGCGAAAAATTTTGATTTCAAGGGCGCAATTGAGTTTGCCGAAAAAAACCTTCTAACACCAGAAACCGTCAATGACCATGAATAATTCCAGTGAACCCACAATTACGGCGCTTATCGTTGATGATTCTCCCGATTCTCTCGGCATGTTAAATCAAGCGTTAAACAGCGAAGGAATGACGGTATTGGTTGCGCTGGGTGGCAAGCAGGCGATTAATATCATCGAGCAAATTACACCAGACATCGTGTTGCTCGATGCCGTCATGCCAGAATTAGACGGATTCGAAACCTGTCGATTGATTAAAGAAAAAAATCCGAACTTGCCCGTAATTTTTATGACGGGACTGACAGAAACTGAAGATATTGTGCACGGGTTGGAAGTGGGCGCCGTCGATTACATTACCAAACCCATCAATACCACCGAAGCCATTGCCCGATTAAAGGTGCACGTTCACAATGCCCGCCGACAATTCAGCGCTAAAGCGGCGTTGGATTCCGCGGATCAATCCATCATCGCCATTGATGATTCCGGCATTATTCTTTGGTCGACAACACGAGCACAGGAACATTTGGAGCAATACGAAAACGATACCGCTCAGCTTTGCTCGGATTTACAACAAGCACTACAACAGAAATGGACAATAGAAACTAACGCCGTAATTCCGTTGAATGGCTTTCACGATGCATCGGTTAATGTGACGTATCTTAATAAATTAGGCTCACAACATTTGCTGCGTCTTTCAGGAAACAGCCAACCTATCAATGTTGCGCGTTTGGCGGAAAAATTACCGGTAACACAACGAGAAGCTGAAGTGTTGTTTTGGTTATCGAAGGGAAAATCTAACTGGGATATTGCGACCATACTTGGTATTAAGCCTCGCACAATCAACAAGCATCTTGAACAGGTTTTTAAAAAATTAGAGGTAGAAAATAGAACGGCGGCGGCGGCCATTGTGCTCGAAATAATTTCGGCTGTTTAAGGTTTTAATTCTTACTAGGGCCTGTATGAAAATAAAAAACCACCTCTAAACAAGGTGGTTTTTAGCAAACTGCAGTTGCTTATTCGCGAATTAACGACAGCAATTCGTCGCGTTTTTCTTCCATCAAACTAACATTGCCACGCGATTCGACATTTAATCGAATGACCGGCTCGGTGTTTGACATACGAAGATTGAATCGCCAGTCGGAATATTCAACGGAAAGCCCATCGGTATGATCCACCAATTCGGCGTCACCAGAATATTTTGCCTCTGCTTTTGCAATCACAGCTTTAGCGTCAGACACCTTACTGTTGATTTCTCCACTGCAAGGAAATGCGGCCATACACTCATCGACCAGCGTCGATAAGTTTTTACCCGAAGACGAGAGCAATTGCGCAACCAGCAGCCAAGGGATCATACCGCTGTCGCAGTAGGCAAAATCTTTAAAATAATGGTGAGCACTCATTTCACCACCGTAAACCGCATCTTCTTTGCGCATGCGTTCTTTGATAAACGCATGACCGGTTTTACTCATAATTGCAACACCGCCGCACTGACTGACGGTATTCTGCGTATTCCACGTTAAACGCGGATCGTGAACAATTTTGGCACTGGGAGTGTTTTGCAGAAAGGCTTCGGCGAGTAATCCCACCAAATAATACCCTTCAATAAAACGACCATTTTCGTCAAAGAAGAAACAGCGATCGAAATCACCGTCCCAAGCAATACCGATATCCGCTTTGTGCTGGATAACCGCATCTTCGGTAGAGCTGCGATTTTCAGGCAACAACGGGTTGGGAATACCGTTTGGGAAATTACCGTTAGGCTCGTGATGTACTTTTATGAATTCGATTGAAGGTAGGAATTCTTCAATGGCGTCGATCACCATTCCAGCGCCACCGTTACCGGCATTCACCACCACTTTCAGTGGTTTCAACTCAGCAGGTTTGATGTAACCCAGCAAGTGTTTTACATACTCATCACGAGTGTTGAGTGTTTCAACCTTACCTTTGCTGGCTTCGGTAAAATCCTCGGCCTCAGCAATGGCTTTGATATCAAATAATCCGGTATCACCACTGATTGGCCGCGAGCCCTCACGTACCAATTTCATACCGTTGTAATCCATTGGGTTGTGACTGGCCGTCACACAAATACCACCGTCGACAGGGTAATTAAAAGACGCAAAATACACTTCTTCGGTGCCGCACTGGCCGATGAATAAAACATCCGAACCAGCGTCGGTAATTCCGTCAATCAAAGCCTTAGACAACTCTGGACTGGTGAGACGAATATCGTGACCAACAACCACTTTCTTGGCATTTAAGTACTGAGCAAAAGCGCGACCGACTCGATAGGCGACATCGGTATTGAGTTGCTCTGGGACTTGGCCGCGAATGTCATACGCCTTAAAGCAGGTAATTTCCCTGGCCAATGTACTTATCCTTTGTAGATGTTGTTGTAAACAAAGTTTGTTGCTTCAACGAAGCCATCAACACTACCGCAATCGAAACGGGTGCCTTTAAATTTGTAACCGAGAACACAACCGGCTTTGGCCTGAGTTAACAGAGCGTCAGTCAATTGGATTTCACCGTTTTTGCCAGGTGGGGTGTTTTCGATAATTTCGAAAATATCTGGCGTAAGAATGTAGCGGCCAATAATAGCCAAGTTGCTCGGCGCTTCTTCAACCGGAGGCTTTTCAACCATATCGGTCACTTGGAAGATTCCGTCTTTTAGCTTTTCACCTGCGATCACACCAAATTTACTGATTTGGTCTTCTGGCACTTCTTGAATTGCAACAATGCTGCAGCGGAATTGCTTGTACAACTGCACCATTTGAGAAAGGACGCCGTCACCTTCACCACTGTTCAAACACAGGTCATCGGACAGCACAACACCAAAGGGCTCATCGCCAATTAAGCGGCGACCATTTAAAATAGCATCACCCAAACCACGCATTTCTTGCTGACGGGTCATTGAGAATGTCGCTTTATGCATGACATCGCGGATGCTGCTGAGAAATTCTTCTTTCGAGGTTCCTGCAATTTGGTGTTCTAATTCGTAGCTGACATCAAAGTGATCAGCAATTGCACGCTTACCACGACCAGTCACGAGTCCAATTTCAGTCAGTCCCGCTTCGATCGCCTCTTCAACACCGTACTGAACTAACGGCTTGTTAACTACTGGGAGCATTTCCTTTGGCATCGACTTAGTAGCGGGAAGAAATCGGGTACCATAGCCCGCAACAGGGAATAGACACTTCTTAATCATTATATAATCCTTAATTGATCAGACTGACTTAAGCTTCAAAACAGTTCAACAACGGGCAACACCTTACCATAGAATATACAAGCTTGTTGCATACCCTTCTTGGCAGTATCGTAAATTGTTAGCATACGTTAACAACGAATAATTACCCTGATTTATTATTGTGCGAGAAGGCAATTGTAAATTTCCAAATGCACCAAATAAGTCGATATCTATCGACAAAAATCTGCTTTTAACATTCACTTCCAAACACAGAAACCTTGTGAAAACTATCAGCCGTCATTTGTAATAATCGTTTGGCCTAAACGCTTGAAAAGTCGAATAAGATTACGAAATAAGCATTCGATGGTATTAAATCTGGACAAGGGCGCACCATTCATTAGAATGTGCTCCCTTCGCTTGCCAGCGCATCGACTTTCGACGAATGGCTTGCAACTATAGAAAACTGCTAGAGTCAATGTATGGATTCCTTTGAACCTAAAAGCTCTTATGAGCGAGATGAACTGATAGCTTGTGGCCACGGCAAATTGTTTGGCCCAGATAACGCCCGATTACCAGTTCCAAACATGCTGATGCTTGATCGCATTACACACATTAGCAGCGATGGTGGTGATTTCGGAAAAGGTGAAATCATAGCGGAGCTGGATATTCACCCTGACCTTTGGTTCTTTGAGTGCCACTTCCCAAATGACCCAGTCATGCCAGGCTGTCTAGGTCTAGATGCCATGTGGCAACTCGTTGGCTTCTACCTTGGCTGGAGAGGCAACCCAGGCCGAGGTCGAGCGTTAGGTTCTGGTGAAGTAAAATTCACAGGACAAATCTTACCTACGGCTAAAAAAGTAACCTATCATATAAGCTTAAAGCGGGTTATTGAACGCAAGCTAATCATGGGTATCGCAAATGGTAAGGCTTCCGTCGACGGCAAGCCTATTTACACTGCGAGCGACTTACGCGTTGGTCTATTCACTGATACCAGTAAGTTTTAACATACAAACATAAGTACGATTGCGAAATAGACATTATTATTACAGCAAGACATACTTAATTATAATCTTTTCATTTACTGGCCAAATATGGCAAAGCGGGTGGGGTAGCATATGAGACGCGTTGTGGTTACCGGAATGGGCATTGTCTCCTGTATTGGTAACGATTTAGAGACAGTTTTGGAGTCTTTGAAAAGCGGCCACTCAGGAATTTCCGTTCAAGACGAATACATCGAGCGAGGCTTTCGCAGCCATATCGCCGGCAGCATCAATATCGATGTTAAAGAATTAATCGACCGCAAGATTGCTCGATTCATGAGCCCAGCATCAAGCTATGCCTATCTTGCGATGCAGCAGGCAATCAACGATTCTGGCCTCGAAGAAAACGAAGTATCCAATGAAAGAACCGGTATTATCATGGGTTCCGGCGGTGCTTCTACCTCAAACCTAGTGGATACCGCAGACATCGCCCGCCAGAAAGGGGTTAAACGAGTTGGCCCTTACCGTGTCACTCAGACCATGGCGAGTACTACCTCAGCGTGTTTGGCCACTCCGTTTAAAATTCGCGGTGTTAACTATTCCATCTCTTCTGCGTGCGCAACCAGTGCTCACTGTATTGGTAACGCCGTTGAACAAATTCAGTTGGGTAAACAAGACGTTGTGTTTGCCGGCGGTGGTGAAGAAGAACACTGGAGCCTAACCTGCATGTTTGATGCAATGGGCGCCCTTTCCACCAAATACAACGAAACACCAGAAAAAGCTTCTCGCCCGTACGATGCCAATCGCGACGGTTTCGTCATTTCTGGCGGCGGTGGCTGTTTGGTTGTTGAAGAGTTAGAGCACGCAAAAGCACGTGGTGCGAAAATCTACGGTGAAATTGTCGGTTACGGCGCAACTTCCGACGGCTACGACATGGTCGCACCGTCTGGCGAAGGCGCTATTCGCTGCATGAAACAAGCTTTGGCAACGGTTGACGGTGGAATTGATTACATCAACTCACACGGCACCTCAACGCCTGCTGGTGACATTCAAGAATTGAACGCAATCAAAGAAGTATTTGGCGATAAGTTACCACCTATCAGCTCTACCAAATCTTTGACGGGCCATTCACTTGGTGCAACCAGTGTTCAAGAAGCAATTTATTGCTTGTTGATGATGAAAAATCGCTTCATTGCGGCTTCAGCAAACATTGATGATTTGGATGAAGGCGCACAGGGCGCCTCCATCGTTGAAAAACGTATGGACGACGTAGACATCAACAGCTTTATGTCTAACAGTTTCGGCTTCGGCGGCACCAATGCGGCGCTCGTCATGAAGAAATACACCGACTAGCCAGCTGATCATTCTTACCTCGAAGGATAACCTTTCGAGGTAAGAACATTTTCTTATTTCTACTGCAGCAGTTATATCTCCTCTTTCCTGCTCTCCCAACACCTCTAACACTCTTAGTCTTCTGCCCTTTTTCGGTATTCACAACCGACAGGAATCGCTCCATAAACCTTTCTTATTTATCTTCGCCCTCAACAGGCAATCCGCTCAGTTAATCAGCTTTGGTTCAGGCTAATGCTCTAAAATACGCTTAAACATCGCTAATAACGGTTTGCGCTCTGTTAACAACAGAGATCATCAGACAGCGATCAACCAAGTGAACTACGGATAAAAAAGGAGGGCGCAGTGAAAAATTTATTCTGCCGCGATTCAGCCCGTGATTCTGCACACACACAAAACCTGACGGTGTCGCTTTTTCACAACAAAGGTATTTCGCTCTTGGGTGTTATGCTGTCTGTTTTGATGGTCAGTTCTTTTTCCCAAGCCGAAATTAAACAAATAAAAAAGGAGTCGTATTATTCTGACTCTCATTCAAAAACGATTACTTCGCACAGCAAAAGCGCGAATATAAAAAGCCAAAAAGTTTCTAAGCCGCAAAACCATTATGGCAATCATTGGCAATACAACAGAAACTTTAATCGCCATTACAATCGCGATTTAAATCATTCAAATTATCATCGAAATTACAGCAATAATCACAACAGAAATTACAATCACCGGTCTAACTACAATCATCGATCCAACTATCATCACCGGTCTAATTACCGCCACCGAAATAATTATCGACGCGAGGTACATCATCACTACCACAGTTACGGCCATCGCGTCAGTTACTTACCTCATGGCTATCGTCGCTTAAGGTATTCTCACTACCCTTTGTATTATCACTCTGGGAATTATTACCGCCCTACTTCACGAGGTTACGTTGTGGTTCGTGCGCCGATTGGTGTTCATGTGTCGCACTTACCAATTGGTTACACAACGGTTGTTGTTGGCGCCGCCACCTACTTTTTGGCTCACGACATTTACTACAAAAAACACGGCAAAGATTATGTCGTTGTCGAACCGCCTGAAGGTAAAACCACAACTGTTGCCGCCAGCGATAGCCAAAACAGCGAATGGTTAATTTATCCAGCGGAGGGCCAAAGCGATAAAGAATTAGAAAGGGACCGATACCAATGCCACCGCTGGGCAGTGAGCCAATCGGACTACGATCCTAGTCGCTCCAAAAATCAATATTCAAAAAGAGATGATTATTACCGGGCTCAGGCCGCCTGTTTAGAGGGACGAGGTTATGTTGTTAAATAAAATCACAACCACCGCAGCACTCATGTTGGTTTCTACATTGAGCTTCGGTCAATCGACGGAAATATTTACTTATCCAGCCGCAGGTCAAAGCCAGGAACAAATGGAACGAGATCGCTACGAATGTTACCGCTGGGCCGTATCCACTACAGGAACGGATCCTGCGACACTGGTGAGCCCAGCGTCGACGACAGCCCCAACAATTGTAGAAAACAAAAACCGCGGCGATGCTGCCAAAGGAACTATCATTGGTACAGTTGCAGGAGCCATTATTGGTTCAACCATTGAGAGCAGAGGCAGATATCATCGCCGCCATAACAATGCCGCCGGTGGCGCTGTTGTCGGTGCCGCGGTAGGAGGAATTATAGGTTCCAGCCGCGAAAGAAATGGTTATCAAAACGCGGCGTTGGAAGCGAAAAAAATTGAAATTCGCCAACAGAGAGAACAATCCGAATACGAAACTAAGATCAGCAATTACACCCGAGCATTCTCGGCGTGCATGCATGGACGATCATACACAGTAAAATAAATTACTCTTTAATTTTGTGCTCACTTCTTTGCGCCAGCCAAGTGGTGAGCTCAAGATTTAAACCCTGCCTCCAGGTTCGTGGTTGAATCCCGAAATTATCCATTAACCGGCGATACCCCAAAGCCGCACTGTACGGTTTAGCCTCAGCATCGGAAATATCGTTAATCATTCCCTGCGTATCGCGTTCTGATTTTAATCGCTCAGAAATTTCTTCTGCCAATTCTTCTTCGGTGCAAACATCGGCCGAGCTGTAATGGAAAATGCCCCAATTTTGAGAGCCACAACTGACTTGCTTCACAACCGCTGTAACAATTCGCGCAATATCGCAATGACCTACAGGTGCACCTCTTCGCTCTGCGTGGATATCGGCTTGATTTCCACGCCAGAGAGACTCTGAAATGGTTGTCATTAGATTTTCACCGGTCGCACCGATCACCCAACTTAAACGCAACAAGATATGCCGTTCAACTTCGGCCACAATTTTTTCCAGCTCTGCGAATACGGTTCCACAAGAGTCGCGCGGTTCGATTTCATCAGATTCTAAAAAGCCCGATTTAGTACCACTGAAAACTCGGTAATTGGAAAGCTGCATTAACACCTTATTATTGTCGGAACAATATTGAGAGATAGTTTGAGTCACTGGGACCACAGGTAAATCCAGCAACCGCTCTCCTTTATCGCTCCAGCCGTAGGTGTTAATCACCATGTCTGGATTACACTGCGTGAGCTTCGCTTGAATATCACAAACGTTTTCGGCGGTAGAATCTGAAAGATTCAGTGATAGCACTTGAATATCCGAAGATGTTAATTCCTCTTCTAATACTTTCCCAACAGCAGTGGAAGTATCGGTCACTAAAACAGAGTAAGCCAATGATGAAAGCCTCACGAAACTATAAGCCCAACACGAATGTGAAAGACTACTTTACTGAATTTACCCAAGCTTAAATAGGTGTTTAAAAATCTAGCCATTTAAATTCAATTGGCCAGCTCACTATGAGTGTGTCGAGTTAACATAACACTCATTGCGCTACTTTTACCATAGCCGACGAAGTAAGAATTTTGCCAACGCTAAATACAATACATGAGAGCAATAAAAACCTATAAATAAAAGAATGCTTTCGTTAGCCAGATTCAAACGATAAAAACATTGTAAAATTGAATTTATTTTATCGTACTTTCCTAATCGTGCTCTGCCGCTTCGGCATTTCAAAAATACTAGAGCATCAATAGATACATCAACAATACGCTGCATCTACATTGAACTTGCACACAATAATCAACGTACGAAATAGCATGCGAGATAAATACTGTTGAAAGCTAAAAAGACCCCTTAACGAAAAAGCCTCCGATCCCATACACTGGAAACGAAGGCTTTAGACAGAATACGTTAAAGCTGGTGCTTTATATTCGAATATTAGAACGGGATATCATCATCAAACGAATCAAAATTCGACGGCGTTTGCGGTTGCTGAGGGGTACTCGGCGCAGGCTTTTGTTGGTTGTAGTTCTGTGATGGTGCCGGTGCCGATGATTGTTGAGCGTAGCCACCACCATAATCTGGACCAGAATCTTGCGATGGCTGAGAGCGACCTTGCATAGCAGCTTCAGTTCTACCACCTAACATTTGCATTTCCGAAGCAACAATCTCTGTAGTGTATCGATCTTGACCACTTTGATCTTGCCACTTACGTGTTCGCAAAGAGCCTTCGACATACACCTGAGAACCCTTTCTCAAATACTCTCCAGCAATTTCTGCTAAGCGATTGAAAAAGACAACGCGATGCCATTCGGTTCGCTCTTGAGGCTGGCCGGTTTGCTTATCTTTCCAGGATTCACTGGTGGCGATACTGATATTAGTCACGGCACCCCCACTTGGCATATAGCGAGTTTCTGGGTCTTGACCACAGTTACCAACTAAAATTACTTTGTTTATGCCACGGGCCATGGAGATCTCCTAAAGTTAAACACGAGCTTGTATCGAGCTTTTGTTTTTGAATTTAATATCAATCTAAAATACGGGGAATTTGGCAACACTTTAACGAATGGTCGCGCGTAAACCAAGCGCTTCAATGTTGGAAACTTCAAATTCTTTCTCATCCACACGCAAGTGTGCAGACGATTCTTCTTCAATAAAGGTTACATCATAAACCCCATTTATTCCGCGCAACTGGGGCTCAACTCTGAAAAACTGAGTTTGACTTGTCTCTACAATGACGCTGCTCAGTGCTTTGGGTATCGACATCGTCATAGCAATGAGCAACCACACTCCAGTCAAAGCAGCACCTACATAAAATACCGATTGTGCACCAAAGTGCTGGCTTAAATACCCACCTAGAGCACCACCAACAAAAGCACCCATAAACTGGAACGTTGAATAAACACCTGAGGCCGAGCCTTTGGTATCGGAACTGGCTTGTTTACTCATCAAGCTTGGCAGAGTCGCCTCTAGGAGATTAAACCCTAGAAAGAAGACAAACAGCATGATGACACACACTACCAACGAATCGTTGAACCCAGATAACAACAACGTCGAGATCAACAGAAAGGTAATTGCCGACAAGAATACCGGTTTCATTTTGCGGTGTTTTTCAGCAATGATCACCAATGGAATCATCGCAATGAAAGACACCACCATAACCGGGAGATAAATAAGCCAATGCTGAGCGACAGCAATGCCTAAGTTCTCAAACAAAATACCGGGCATGACCACAAACAACGAGGTCATCAACAAGTGCAAAACAAACACACCAACATCTAAACGCAGCAGCTGAGGATGCAAAAAAACCGAGCCAATCTGTTGATAAATCGGTTTTTGTTGCCCAGCACCGACACTCTTAGCCGGCGTCGGCAGAACTTTTAATATGATCCAAAAACCCGGAATGACCAGTATTGCCGACAACCAAAAAATGCCTGACAGCCCCCAAGTTGACGCGATCAGAGGGCCAATCACCAAAGACGCGGCAAACGCAACACCGATCGAAATCCCAAGCGACGCCATTGCTTTCGTGCGGTTGTTTTCACTGGTCAGGTCAGTCAGCAACGCCATTATTGCCGCGGCAATGGCACCGGCGCCTTGTAATGCACGGCCAGTAATCAGCTGCCAAATACTGGTTGCTTCCGCCGCAACCACACTCCCAATAAAGAATAGGATAAGCCCAAAAACAATGACAGGTTTACGACCGACGTAATCTGACAGAGCACCTAAAGGGATCTGAAAAGCAGCTTGGGTTAACCCATAAATTCCTAGAGCGACCCCCAGAAGAACGGGAGTTGCGCCTGAATACTCCACTCCAAGTACCGCAAGCACTGGCAAGACCATAAACAAGCCCAGCATGCGCAATACATATAAAGAGGCGAGAGAAAAAACTACTTTCCGCTCAAGAGGAGGATTATTAGGCACAATTGATGATCCCTATATTTCGAAGGGCCGGTATTTTAATGCCCAGAGTAAGATTCGACCAGCTTTCTTAAGAAGCAATATTTATAAGAAATACTGTTCGGACTAAAACTAATCAGGGTATCAGTAGCTAAACAATCTTATTGTTATGGGAACAAACGATACAAATCTCGGCATCAAGTCTTCTACTGATGCCGAAATAAAACCTTTTAGTTTGACCGACCGATCCCAATGTATTTAAGGCCCATTTCTTCTAAACGGAACGGGTTATACATATTACGACCATCGACAATCAGCGGCTCATTCAAACTTGATTTTATGAATTCAAAATCAGGCGCCCAAAAAGCTTTCCATTCAGTACAAATAATCAACGCATCGGCATTGGATAAACACGCTTCTTTAGTGCCCATCAACTGCAAATCTTCGCGTGAACCGTAAATACGTTGAGTTTCTTGCATAGCCTCTGGATCATAAGCTTTTACAGTTGCACCGGCTTGCCAAAGAGCTTCCATCAAAACGCGACTGGAAGCCTCGCGCATATCATCTGTTTTAGGCTTAAACGCTAGCCCCCAAATGGCGAAGGTTCGACCTTTTAAATCGCCATTGAAATAATTGTTCACCTTATCGAACAATCGCTCTTTTTGACGACCATTGACCGACTCAACAGCTTCTAATAACTCGGGTTGATAGCCGACGTGCTTTGCCGTAGACACCAATGCCTTAACATCCTTCGGAAAACAAGAACCGCCATAACCGCAGCCAGGGTAAATAAATTGATAGCCAATTCTTGGATCGGAACCAATTCCCTGTCGAACACGCTCGATATCAGCGCCGACGTATTCAGCGATGTTAGCAACTTCATTAATAAAGCTAATTTTAGTCGCAAGCATTGCATTGGCCGCATACTTTGTAAGCTCCGCCGAGCGTACATCCATAAACATTAAGCGGTCATGGTTGCGGTTGAAAGGAGCGTAAAGCTCCTGCATTGCCGACTCAACAAATGAAGAATTTGTTCCGACAATGATTCTGTCGGGTTTAAGGAAGTCAGAAACCGCAGCGCCTTCTTTTAGGAATTCAGGATTAGAGGCAACATGATAAGGTACAGACACATCTCGCGTTGAAAACACGCTATCCAACTGGGCTCGAACCTTATCCGACGTACCAACCGGCACCGTTGATTTGGTGACAACTACGGCCTCATGGTTCAAATATTGGCCGATGGTTTCAGCGACCTTTAAGACATAACGCAAATCGGCAGAACCATCCTCATCCGGTGGTGTGCCTACTGCAATAAACTGAACGGTACCAAAAGCAACCGCTTCTTCAGCGTTAGTTGTGAATTTCAAGCGACCTTCACTGAAATTCGATTTAACAATACTTTCTAGTCCAGGTTCATAAATAGGAATCTGACCGTTTTTCAGGTTCTCAATTTTGGATTCATCGACATCCACGCACATCACACTGTGGCCTACTTCCGCCAAACAAGCGCCTGTGACCAATCCCACATAGCCAGTTCCAAATACGGTTACTTTCACCTAATTTCCGCCTTTCATTTCAATAATCCAAGCTCAAAACGAATAAAATTCATACAAAAACACACTGAGCTAAACTCGAATTATGCTTGATCTCAGCAACCATTCCTACGATTGAAACAAAATTCCACACGCAATCTTCCACAAATTTCAAACAACCTTGTCGAAAGAAACGGATTTTACAAACTGGCACAAAGACAAACCTGATTAATGATTTAAGCGCCAAAATCGACAAGAAGAGAAATAAAAAGCCAAGGTTGACCAAAAAAAGTGAGATTAACTAAGTTATTCGTACACTATTCACTTGTAATATTTGATCAAAACGTAAAACTTTCTGCTGAGCTTAAATTGACCAATGTCGTCTAAATCAACATATATTGACGCTTTAAGCGACATTTTTGATAAATGACTCACATTTCTTTACTTTGATTCAAAAACTAGCAGATATGACGGGTAGACCAAGTTACTATCTAAAAATGAGAACCGGTTAATTGACAAATAAATAAATTGTTAAATTAAAAATAGTTTCTTTTATTTTCTGCAATTAAATTCAATTGAATTACTGCAAACAAAAGACGTCCAGCACAATGTGCCTGAGCAACAACCAGCCCTATGTGCTTTTTTTAAAACGGAGAGGTCTTTGATCTCCATTTTGTTTTAACCTGCATACCGCGCTATAAGGAAGTTCATGAATATACCTGGATTACAATCAGCCCATTACCCCAATAACAGTGCCAAGCCCTATTCTGTAAAGGAGTCATCACCTAACCTGCCGCTGGCCTTTATTTCTGATTTATCTGGTTTTGCTGGCCAAATTTTACCGGCACTACTGCAAAACGAACTCGGTTGTGAGTGCACACAATTCGAATTCACAGCACCGCTTGTCGACTCAGCTGACCTCGTTGTTATCGACTGCCAAAACATTGAACCTAAACAAATTAGCATTTGGTTACAAAAAAACTTGAATCGCTGTAAATCAATCGCGTTGGTGAAAATGCCTCACGATACGAAATACGAGCACTTGATTGAGTGGCCCAAAGTTAATGGAATGTTTTATCTTGAAGCAACAGATGAACAAATTGCACAAGGCATAAGACGCGTGCTACTTGGTGACTACTGGCTGCCACGCAGATTGCTCAATGCTCACCTTGAGAAATCAAGAGAATCACACCACGGAAAGATTGATGTTCAATTAACACCAAGAGAGAGTGAAATTTTAAAACTTATTAAACGCAGCGCAACGAATGCGGAAATTGGAGAAAAGCTCAGCTTAAGTGAGAATACGGTGAAAAGTCATCTTTACAAAGCCTATAAAAAAATAGGTGTAGTAAATCGCCTTGACGCCTGCAACTGGGCAAGATTAAACATAGAATAAATCTGTAAACTTTAAATTTAACTGCTGTATCTACAACTAAAATTATAATTATTTTAAACACTTTTTAATGATCCAAGTGTTTTCGACCTCTGAAAAAGTTAATTACTATAAATAAAATTTAAAGCCCATGTTTGCAGCCGGTAATAGGATATACCGGCCACAAATATCTTAATTAAAATAAAAAAGTAATTTTAAAATATACAAATCCCAACAGCAGACGGACCATTTTTTTCATAAAGGTCACGAGTGACCAATATATTTGAGAATATTCCCAAACTCGCCATGATAGAGCCACCAACCCAGGAAGAGATTTTTCGATCTGGGGGAGCAATAACATTTATTTTCATAGTTGCTGGCGCCAAGGCCGAAAGCTCTTTATGAACTCGCTCAGCTATCCCAGGAAAACTGGTATTAAAACCACCCAAAACAATATTGGCGTAATAATGTTTCCGGTCATCAACATCACATTTCATGATAGAGTTGTATATTGTTTCGGATAAGCCCGGCGCTTCCATGCCAACTAGTTCAGGCTTCATCATTAACTCTGGCGCCTTAAATAATTCAGAACTCAACGTAACGGTTGCACCATTTTCCAACGTTAAAGAATGTTGGGCAACTTCTTTTTTAAGCTCATCTTCATAAGAATAAGCGATATAGCCGTGACTTTCTTTTAATTGATTAATTGCTTTAACGTCATTAGGACTAACTGCATGACCTTTATCACGAATGGATTTAACCAAATTATCGGTAACGTCTTGCCCACCAAGATCCAAACGAATATCTCCATGTGCCTTTAAATGACCATCTAAAATAGGCACGACGTGAGTAACACCACCGCCAGAATGAGCAACGAGACCTGTATTTCGACCCACAGCAAACAATGACATTATTGTATTAGTACAAACACTCACTGCTGGAACATTGAGCTTATCGAAAAATACAGTAAGTATATTCTGACGGTCACTTTTTGTGGTTAAAGGTTTGACAGTAAGCAACACTGGACTGGAAGAAGGATCAACACCCAACTTCTCAAATGTATAGCGCCACAACTCCACCATATCGTCCCAGTTATCAATAATACCGTGCTCTAACGGACAGTTAACAGCGAGCGTTCCTGTTTTTGCAGCAGCTTCTTCACCGCAAAAAACTTCGCTACCCGATCGAGCAACCAGCGCAGGAATAATAACCTTTGGCGCATCCTCACCATTAAATCCTGCCTGAATATAATTAGTTCCATTATCGATAATAACGGTTTTCCCTGACATACAATTTTCCTTACTTCTCTAATTCACGTTAGTAGGTTTAAAGGAATAATAAGTGCCTCCGATATAACCATTCAAGCAAGATAAGAAGGGGTTTACATTTGAGCCAATAACATTACATTCGTACTAATTAATTATAAATATTAAAAAGAAACTAATGATTAAATTGAAAGGCTGAAAGATAAAGAATTATAAATTCAGAAAAACTGCGCTATGAATAAAAATAAAAAAAGACGGGAAATATATTTAGACAAGAAGAAAAGCCGAAACAACATTTAAGTTTCGGCTTTCTTTAAATTACTTGGCTTTTGCAAGCATAGGCTTAAGAAAACGCCCGGTGTGTGAGTGTTTTAATTTAGCGACTTGCTCTGGCGTTCCTTCGGCGATAATTTCTCCACCGCCGCTGCCACCTTCAGGTCCCAAATCAACGAGCCAATCCGCCGTTTTTATTACATCAAGATTATGCTCAATTACAACAACGGTGTTACCGTGGTCACGTAATCTATGCAATACAGAAAGTAATAACTCAATATCTTGGAAGTGCAAGCCGGTCGTTGGTTCGTCCAAAATATATAAGGTTTTTCCGGTATCGCGTTTAGACAGTTCACGCGCTAATTTTACTCGCTGCGCCTCACCGCCTGATAACGTTGTTGCCGCTTGGCCCAAACGCAAATAACTCAGGCCAACATCCATTAATGTTTGTAGTTTTTTAGCGATGGAAGGAATGGCATCAAAAAATTCACGTGCGTCTTCAACGGTCATTTCCAACACTTCGTGAATACTTTTGCCTTTGTATTTAACCTCAAGCGTTTCTCGGTTGTACCGCTTGCCATGACAAACATCGCACGGAACGTAAATATCTGGCAAAAAGTGCATCTCTACTTTAACAACACCGTCACCTTGGCAAGCCTCACAGCGCCCACCTTTTACGTTAAAACTGAAACGCCCCGCTTTGTAGCCACGTGAACGGGCTTCTTGAGTTCCGGCAAACAATTCTCGTACGGGGGTAAAGATACCGGTATAGGTTGCCGGGTTAGAACGCGGGGTTCTACCGATAGGACTTTGGTCAATATCAACGCATTTATCGAGATGGTTCAAGCCGTCGATAGATTCGTACGCAGCGGGTTTAAGCGTAGTTGCCTTGTTCAGTTCCGTAGCAGCTAACGGGTATAAAGTCGCATTAATTAGCGTAGATTTTCCCGAACCAGAAACACCGGTGACACAAGTCATCAACCCGATCGGAATATTTAATTCGACATTATTTAAGTTATTGCCGCTGGCTCCGGTAATGGTGAGAAATTTTTCATCGTCAATGGGTGTGCGTTTTTTGGGAACCGCAATTTGTTTTTTACCGGATAAATATTTACCCGTAACAGATTTGCTGTCTCTCATGATTTGCGCGGGCGTTCCCTGAGAAACAATTTCCCCACCGTGAACGCCTGCACCAGGGCCAATATCAACTACGTAGTCCGCAAGTCGAATGGCGTCTTCGTCGTGTTCAACGACAATAACGGTATTACCCAAATCTCTCAAATGATTCAGTGTGTTGAGTAAACGTTCGTTATCTCTCTGATGCAAACCGATGGATGGCTCATCAAGAATATACATAACACCCACTAAGCCAGCACCAATCTGACTGGCCAAACGAATTCGCTGTGCTTCACCACCGGAGAGTGTCTCTGCACTTCGGCTGAGTGTTAAATAATTTAAACCAACATCAACCAAAAAACGTAATCGCTCGCGCAACTCTTTAAGAATTTTTTCGGCAATTTTTTCCCGAGCACCGCTAAATTTTAGATCTGTGAAATAGTCAAAAGCTTCTTCAACGGGCAGCTCGGTAATATCGGGTAATGTTCGATTGTCGATAAAGACATTTCGAGCGTCTCGTCTTAATCTGGCGCCACCGCACTCTGGACATTTTTGGCTGGACATAAACTTAACCAGCTCTTCACGAACCATACTCGATTCAGTATCTCGATAACGGCGCTCCATATTGGGGATAACACCTTCAAAGGTGTGCGTCCTTGAGATGACATCACCACGGTCGTTGACATAACTGAAATCGATCTCCTGATTACCCGACCCGTACAAAATAACCTTTTTGTATTTTTTGGCTAATTTTGACCATGGCACATCAACATCAAAACCGTAATGCTCGGCTAATGAGTTGAGCATGTGAAAATAATAAACGTTGCGTTTATCCCAACCTCGAATAGCACCTTCAGAAAGAGAAGAGGTTTCGTATTGAATTACTTTTTCTTCATCAAAATATTGCTTAACCCCTAAACCGTCGCAGCTTGGGCAAGCGCCTGCGGGATTATTAAAAGAAAAGAGACGAGGTTCTAGCTCAGCAAGTGCATAATCACATATGGGGCAAGCGTGTTTTGCAGAAAACGTTTTTTCTTCAATAACTTCATCCATGTCGGCGACAAGCACGGAGCCCTCGCCCAACACTAACGCGGTTTCGAAAGATTCCGCCAATCGTTGCTGCAAATCGCCACGGACTTTAAAACGATCCACAACAACATCAATACTGTGTTTTCGACGCTTATCTAATTTTGGTGCTTCGTCTAGATCGACGACAATGCCATCGATACGAGCACGAATGTAACCTTCGCGCTTAAGCTGCTCAAACACATGCAGATGCTCACCTTTACGATCGCGAACAACCGGCGCAAGCAGCATAAGTTTGCTGCCTTCTGGTAAGGACAACACTTGGTCGACCATTTCGCTAACGGTTTGTGCAGTTAAGGGCTCTCCGTGAATGGGGCATCGCGGCTCTCCCACACGAGCGTAGAGCAATCGCAAGTAATCATAGATTTCGGTAATCGTACCAACGGTAGAGCGAGGGTTATGGGACGTAGATTTCTGCTCAATAGAAATGGCCGGGCTGAGACCTTCAACATGATCGACATCCGGCTTTTCCATCATCGACAAGAATTGACGGGCGTAAGTTGAAAGTGATTCAACGTATCGCCGTTGACCCTCAGCGTAAAGCGTATCGAACGCTAACGATGATTTACCCGATCCGGATAAACCCGTGATGACGATTAGCTTATCTCTCGGAAGGTCTAGATCGATATTTTTTAAGTTGTGGGTTCTCGCGCCACGAACAATGATGGTATCCACGAAGTTCCTTACATACTGCGGTAGATTTTAGCCGAAACGACTAGTATACGACGTTCCGCAAGATTTGAGTGTTAATCTATTAATACTTACGCCTGTAATACGTAAATGAGATGGTATTAGGTTAAGGGATATCGGGTGCAGAGTGCACCCGAAGAAAGGAAAGCGAGTTACACTCGGCCGTACATATCTTTAAATCGAACAATGTCATCCTCGCCGAGATAACTTCCAGACTGAACTTCAATCAGCTCTAATGGAATACTGCCGGGGTTTTTTAGTTGGTGGCGCTGACCAATTGGAATGTATGTGGATTGATTTTCGGTCAGCAGTATTTCATCGTCACCGTTGACGACAGCAGCGGTCCCTGACACAACGATCCAATGCTCCGCCCTATGATGATGCATTTGCAAGGAAAGCTCAGCACCGGGACGAACGACGATACGCTTAACCTGGAAGCGCTCGCCAAAATCGATGGAGTCGTAGTATCCCCAAGGACGATAAACTTTCCTGTGAACCTTTGCTTCCGAGCGAGATTGACTCTTCAACGATTTAACAATCGATTTAACTTCTTGTACTTTATCTTTGCTAGCCACCATCAATGAATCATCGGTATCGACAATCACCATGTCATCAACACCAACCGTTGCGATTAATTTTTTATCGGCTTGAATGTAACAATTTCGGCTATCGTGAATGAGTACATCACCTTTTGACGTGTTACCGTGCTCATCTTTTTCTGACACATCCCAAAGCGCTGACCAAGAGCCAACATCACTCCAGCCTGCATCCAAAGGCACAACAACCGCAGAATCGGTTTTTTCCATCACTGCATAATCAATTGAATCTTCTGGACAGGCTTCAAAAGATTCTTTGTTAACTCGCGTAAAATCCAAATCGATATTGGCGTTATCGAGCGATGCCTTGCACGCAGCGAGCATTTCAGGATTAAATTTTTCTAGCTCTTCAATATAACGGGTAGGCTTAAACATAAACATGCCGCTATTCCAGTAATACTCGCCAGAATCTAGATAACGTTGAGCAACCTCTGCGTCCGGCTTTTCAACAAATTGCTGAACACCGAAAACATTTTCAGTAACACTATCACTGCGTTTAATGTATCCATAACCGGTTTCTGGAGCAGTCGGAACAACCCCGAAAGTGACAAGCTTTCCAGCTTCGGCCTGCTGAGCTGCAATTGCAATTGCCTGATGAAAAACTTGCTCATGCTCAATGACGTGATCAGCCGGTAATATCAGCATTACTGAGTCATCACCTTTTGCAATCAGGGCCAACGCTGCCAAAGCAATTGCAGGAGCAGTATTGCGACCGACCGGCTCCAAAATAATGCCTGCTGGAGTATGACCACAGGCTCGCAATTGTTCGGCAACCATAAAGCGATGATTTTCGTTACAAATTACCCAAGGTCGTGCGAGTTCCTCAATACCATCAAGTCGACTTACGGTTTCTTGAACCATGGTCATATCAGAAGTTAACGGTAGAAATTGCTTGGGATATTGAGAGCGTGAATATGGCCAAAGCCTCGTCCCTGAACCACCAGATAAAACCACGGGTATCATGTATTTACTCCTTAATAAATGATGTCTGGCTAGTATTTCCAAAAAATACTAAAACCACCGAAACGCTGTAAAAACCAATAATGGCGCTTGAATGTCACTAAAACAAATATATTGTTCTTATATATTAAACAGTTTACAAACCAAAGCGAACTCCTACTAGTAGGATGGCATTCGACAGGTACAGTTCAAGCAACGTAAACTGCACCCCAGAAATACATTAACTCATTAATTGTTACGTTACGCATTAGCGGGAGCAGATCCATGGAAGTGATTAAAACCAAACTTGACGGTGTCGTGATTATAAAACCTAAAGTATTTGGCGATGATCGAGGCTTTTTTCTAGAAACATTTCAGCAAGAACGCTACAGAGAACTTGCCGGAATTGATCTTCCATTCGTTCAAGACAATCATTCAAGATCAACCAAAGGTGTTCTAAGAGGTCTTCATTTTCAAAAAACAAAACCTCAAGGTAAATTAGTACGCGTTGTTCGCGGTGAAGTTTACGATGTAGCGGTCGACATTAACCCAAGCTCCCCAACCTTTGGCCAATACGAAGGTGTTATTCTCAGCGAAACAAATAAGGCTCAATTTTGGGTTCCACCAGGCTACGCGCACGGCTTTGCAGTACTGAGTGAAACCGCCGACTTTGAATATAAGTGTACCGACTTCTACGATCCATCCGACGAAGGCGGGTTAATTTGGAACGACCCAACAGTCGCTATCGACTGGCCTCTCGAAAATCCCAGTCTTTCTGAAAAAGACGCTGTTTTACCCACATTGAAAGAGCTTTTTCCTAGCCATTCCTAATTCATCTTACTCAACATCAAGGATTACAATGAAAATATTAGTGTTTGGCGGAAAAGGTCAACTTGGAACTCATTTAGTCAATGAAGCCTCGAGTGCAGGTCATTCTACCATTGCAATGGACCGCGACGACGCCGATTTTTCGAATCCGCAATCCATAGAAAAAGCCATCTGTGAAAACAATCCCGATATCGTTGTCAATTGTTGTGCTTACACAGCAGTAGACAAAGCCGAGGAAGAAACTGAGTTGGCAGACGCCGTAAATCACTTAGGAGTGTTAGCTCTCGCTAAAGCCACGGGTCAGCGCTCAATTCCTGTCATACATATATCCACAGACTATGTTTATTCAGGGCAAAGCGAAGCACCCTATGTAGAAACCGCAGCAACTGCACCTCTTAGCGTCTACGGTAAAACGAAATTAGCGGGTGATTTGGCACTTGCTGACAACAACCCTAAACACGTGATTTTACGGACCAGCTGGGTATTTGGGGAATTCGGCAATAACTTTGTAAAAACGATGTTGCGTCTAGCCGAAACAAGAAACGAACTTAATGTAGTCGCAGATCAAAAAGGCAAACCAACCTACACGGGTGATATCGTTGCCGCTATTTTGGCGACCATCAAAAAGATACAAGCTGGTGACATCAATTGGGGGATATACCATTGTTCAAGTGCGGGAGAAACCACTTGGTGTGAATTCGCACAAGCCATTTTTGAACAAGCTAAAGCCAAGGGCTTGATCGACAAAGCGATGAATGTTCACCCAATACCAACATCGCAATACCCTACACCCGCGCCGCGCCCGCTCTATTCTGTTCTAGATACCGGAAAACTGGAAGCTGAACTTAATATGACACTTCCTAATTGGCAACTCGGATTAGAAAAACTATTGGATTACCTCCAAACAGAAAACGGATAATTAAATACCCTTGTGGCAATGCTTATGGAATTCTCCTAAAGCCAAGAGTTCGGTTTTACTGGTTGGCGAAGAACCTAGCGCTACGTTTCTTTCCAATCGGTAAAACCAGACAAGCCAATAGGTTCGATCTATCCCTTCGTAATAACCTGTTGTTAAACATTATCTATAATCACTTCAAACGCATCTTCGAAAGATCATTTTTAATTCAGATTCAACCAAGACAGCATGTTGGCATTTTGCTAGCATGAGCGCCCTTTAAAATTTGCCCTCCTTACCTGTTAGAGGAAAAGATGTTTAACCTCTTAGATCAACGTCCTACAAACGTTAAAAACGATATTCTATCGGGAATTACTGTTGCTCTTGCCCTAGTTCCTGAAGCTGTGGCTTTCGCATTTATTGCAGGCCTAGAACCCATGGTCGGTCTTTATGCCGCTTTCATGATGGGACTGGTAACGTCAATTTTCGGTGGTCGCCCTGGAATGATTTCTGGCGCTACTGGTGCAACTGCGGTCGTCATGGTGTCCTTAGTACTTGCCCATGGTGCGCAATACTTATTCGCAGCGGTCTTTTTAGCTGGGGTGCTGCAAATCCTTGCGGGTGTTTTAAAGCTCGGAAAATTTATTCGAATTGTGCCCCATCCCGTTATGTTAGGGTTTGTAAACGGGCTGGCTATCGTGATTTTCCTCTCTCAATTGGGTTTATTTGAATACGAAGTGACCGAAGGAGTATGGAATTATCTGCAAGGTGAAGAATTATTGGTGATGGGCACACTGATTGTTGCCACCATGCTGATCATGCAATTTCTACCTAAGTTCACCAAAGCAGTACCTGCAGGCCTAGTAGCAATTGTGAGCGTTACCCTAGCCGTGGTTTTACTCGATTTACCTGCTCGCTCGGTTATCGATTTTGTGGCCGACAAGCTACCTGAATCAGAAGCTGCAAGCGCTTCACTGCAAGGCACACTACCGAGCTTTGCCATCCCTCTGGTTCCATTTACCTTAGAAACCCTTTGGATCATCCTTCCTTACTCAGCAATCATCGCGGCAGTCGGTTTGATTGAATCTCTGCTGACATTATCGCTCATAGACGAACTTACCAATACACGAGGACGCGGCAACAAAGAATGTATTGGTCAAGGTTTAGCAAACTCAGTCAATGGTGTATTCGGTGGCATGGGTGGTTGCGCCATGATTGGTCAGAGTATGATCAACATAAACAATGGCGGTAGAGGCCGATTATCGGGTATTACCGCGGCCTTAGTGCTTTTAGGCTTTATTCTATTCGCAGCACCGTTGATTGAAATGATTCCATTAGCAGCTCTAGTAGGGGTTATGTTTATGGTGGTTCTTGGCACATTCGAATGGTCAAGCTTGCGAATTATTCGCAAAATCCCAATTACAGATGCATTCGTTATCATTTTGGTGTCAGGTATTACTGTGGCGTTTGACCTTGCGATTGCGGTGATAGTCGGTGTTATTGTTTCAGCATTGGTGTTTGCCTGGAAACACGCGCAACACATATACGCGGACGTTAGCTTTGATAACGAAGGCAGAAAAATCTACGATTTAAGAGGCCCGGTGTTTTTTGGCTCTGTGAGTAACTTTAAAGATATATTCGATATTGAAAACGACCCGAAAGAGGTCATTATTGAATTCCGTAGATCCCGAGTCAGTGATCACTCAGGAATTGATGCTCTAGATACGATCGCAGAAAAATACCAAGCAGCAGGCAAAAACCTACACTTAAGGCATCTTAGCCCTGAATGTCGAGAGCTGCTCGAAAAGGCCGGCGATCTTTGTGAAATTAATGTACTTGAAGATCCAACTTACCACGTTGCTTCCGACAAGCTCGCCTAATAAAGGAAACTGCCTGAGTTCAACGCGGCTCAGGCAGTGCTACCAAACAAAAGTATTCTAAAACCTCTTTTATACCCGCGCTATAACCTCTCCTAGAATCTCATATCATCCATAAAACCCTGGCAGATATTTCTACTGAAGAAAAACTAGAGACACACAATTTCTCTTCAAACTTCCTAAAGTACGTTAACAAATCAACTCAAAGCCACAAAAAAAGGCGCTATTAGCGCCTTTTTATTTATCTGTTGGACTTACGTCTAGTAAGCATTTTTACCAGTGAAGCCTTTAAAAACAGTCATAAAGATAATTTTTAAATCCCAGGCTACCGACCAGTTACGAATATACTGAAGATCGAACTCAACTCGACGTTCCATCTTATCCAACGTATCAGTTTCTCCACGAGCACCATTCACCTGCGCCCAACCAGTAATGCCTGGTTTGATCTTATGACGCAACATGTAACCCGAAATTTGCTCTCTGTATAGCTCATTGTGAGCAACGGCGTGCGGCCTAGGGCCGACAATTGACATGGTCCCCTCAAGAACATTCAGGAATTGCGGTAACTCATCCAATGATGTTCTTCTCAAAAACCCACCGAGCTTCGTAATCCGAGTATCGTTCTTCTGAGCCTGTTTGATTTCTGCAGTATTGTCTTCGCACACTGTCATCGATCGAAACTTCCACATCTTAAACGGACGACCGTCCAAACCATAACGGGTCTGTCTGAAGAAGATAGGTCCTTTGGAAGTTAGTTTTACGGCTGCAGCGATTAACAGCATAGGACCACTGATCAAAGCCAATATAATCAGCGCCAAAACAATATCCTCCATGCGTTTCAACATGGACATTGTTCCCCGGTTTGGCTCACCGACGATACCTATGGCAGGAATACCGTTTAGATTCACAGTTCGAGCGTGTAAGAGATCGAACATAAATACATCAGGGATGATATAAACAGACGTTGCAGACGTTGCTAATCTCTTGATAATCCACTGGATACGCTCTTCGCCGCGCATTGGGATTGTCAGATAAACTTGGTCAATTTTACCTGCACGAGCTTCGGAAATTAAATCGGAGAAATCGCCCGCTAAAGGACAGTTTTTCGCTCCTGAATCACTTCTGCAAGTTTGGTTTGGCTCTAGCGGCTCACTTGAAGGGTTTTGACGGTCATCGTAAAAACCACGAATAACATAACCGCCCCAGGTACATTTTTGTAATCTGTGCGCGACTTCTAAGGCCAGCTCTCCGCTTCCAACAATTGCTACGCTGCGAGTGTTGTAGCCATTATCACGAAGCTTTTGCAGCAATACCCTTGCAGAAACCCGCCAACCAAGTAATAAGGCAAGTGTAATGATGAACCACAGAGAAAACTGCGGCCACGCAAACAAACTTTCTCCGAGGTTGGTAATGCTTCCTATAGCCAGAATAAAAACGAAACTCGCCAGCCAACAAAAAGTAACTTGTTTGGCCTCTGCCCACATGGTTTCAGAACGCCAAGACCTATAAATTTCTGCAAACTCAGCGGAAAACTGCAAACAAATTACAGCCCCTAGTGCAGCAATTAAATAAGCTTGTGGTAGTGATTCAAGTGATAGGAATGCGGTAATTACCACACCGGTAATAACGAGTGCACAGTCGACGACACGTGCGAGTAAAGCAAACAAGGAGCTGTGCGGCTTAACCACTCCTTTGGATTGTAATTCCATGGTGAACCCTCTCCCTAGCAAAGTATTTCTTGTACAGGATGGTCAAACAGGCCTAGATATCACTGATACTTACTTTGAATTTCCAATTTCATAGAGTGAATATTAGCAAACATAGTAAGTGCTAACTACATCACATAAAAACTTTTACGTTCTCTTAAACATTACCTTACAACATTGAATTTGGAATGTACTTCACAGAAACAACTATACAAACTGAGCTAGACCAATTCAACAGAGTTGTAACTTATGGAGGGTCTAAAATAAATCATCAGACCATAATATAGGACGAACGGACAAACAGCTGGATAAACGAACTTCCTTATTACTTACAAATGTCCTAAGTACGCTTTTTGAGTATCCATAAGTGAATAATACTAAAATTAAGTTTCATTCATATACCTCAAACGTAAAACACCGAGCATACGCTCGGTGTTTTACAATTAGGCGAGAAGAATAAGTCAGATCTTATTCTTCAACAGCTTCCGCTTCTACTGGACGATCAACCAGTTCCACATAAGCCATTGGTGCTTTATCACCTGTACGGAAGCCACATTTCAAAATTCGAATGTAACCACCTGGACGGTCTTGATATCGAGGACCGATTTCGGTGAATAATTTACCAACAACTGCATCATTACGAACTCGCGAAAAAGCTAGACGGCGATTAGCAACGCTGTCTTTCTTAGCAAGTGTAATCAAAGGTTCTGCAACACGACGCAATTCTTTTGCTTTTGGCAAAGTTGTTTTAATCAACTCGTGCTCAACAAGAGATGCTGCCATATTGCTGAACATCGCTTTACGATGTGAACTGTTTCGATTCAGTTTACGGCCACTTTTACGATGACGCATGACTCTAAATCCTATAAGTGTATTGCTATCACAGCAATGAGTTTAATCAGCGAGGGACGATTCGTCCCTGCTCGTGTTAGTCGTCGTTACGTAAACTAGCCGGTGGCCAATTCTCTAAACGCATACCTAATGACAATCCACGAGTCGCCAATATGTCTTTAATTTCTGTAAGAGACTTTTTACCCAAATTAGGGGTTTTCAAAAGCTCAACCTCAGTACGCTGAATCAAATCACCAATGTAGTAGATATTTTCGGCTTTTAGGCAGTTCGCAGAACGAACAGTAAGCTCAAGATCATCTACAGGGCGTAACAGCACTGGATCAACTTCTTCTTGTTTCTCTTCAGGCTCAGATTGCTTCTCACCTTCAAGGTCAACAAACACAGCAAGTTGCTGTTGAAGAATAGTTGCAGCTCGACGAATAGCTTCTTCTGGATCAATTGTGCCGTCTGTTTCTAAATCAAGCACAAGGCGATCCAAATCCGTACGTTGCTCAACACGAGCACTTTCAACACTGTAAGCTAAACGCTTAACTGGGCTGTAAGTTGCGTCAAGTTGTAAACGGCCAATCGCACGGGTTTCTTCTTCGTCGTTAACACGAGCGTCAGCAGGCTGGTAGCCTCGACCACGTGCTACAGTGAGTTTCATATTTAAGTCAACATCACCGGTAATAGTAGCGATTACATGCTCAGGATTGATAATTTCAACTTCATGATCAACCTGGATGTCTCCCGCAGTAACCACACCAGGACCGCGTTTAGTCAAACTTAAAGTTGCTTGATCCTTACCATGCATCACGACTGCAACGCCTTTAAGGTTCAAAAGAATTTCGATTACATCCTCTTGAACACCTTCAATGGCGCTGTATTCGTGGAGTACACCAGAAATTTCAGCCTCAATGATTGCGCATCCAGGCATGGATGAAAGCAAAATACGGCGCAATGCGTTTCCTAGAGTATGGCCAAAACCACGCTCAAGAGGCTCAAGCACCACTTTAGCGTGATTTGTACTAAGATCACTTACGTCGATTGTTTTTGGAGTTAAAAATTCGCTAACAGCACTCTGCATAGTCGTACCTTATAAGTGGTTGATACCTTACTTCGAGTAAAGCTCCACGATTAGATTCTCGTTGATCTCAGCAGGTAAATCGCTACGATCAGGCTTACGCTTAAATGTGCCTTCTTTCTTTTCAGAATTAACGTCGACCCATTCAACATCAGCGCGTTGACGAGATAACTCTAAAGCGTTAGTGATACGCAATTGATTTTTCGCACGATCACGCACAGCGACAACGTCACCTACTTTGATTTGGTAAGATGGAATGTTAACCACTGCACCATTAACCAAAATAGATTTATGAGAAACTAATTGACGAGACTCAGAGCGTGTCGAGCCAAAGCCCATGCGATAAACAACGTTATCTAAACGACACTCTAGTAATTGAAGCAGGTTTTCACCAGTTGCACCTTTAATACGTGCTGCTTCTTTGTAGTAAGAACGGAATTGCTTTTCTAACAAACCGTAAATTCTACGAACTTTTTGCTTTTCACGTAGCTGAACACCGTAATCAGACAAACGACCGCGACGACCGCCGTGCTGACCAGGAGTGGTTTCAAGCTTACATTTAGAATCTAATGGGCGAGCGCCACTTTTAAGGAACAGGTCAGTTCCTTCACGGCGAGCCAGTTTACATTTTGGACCAATATAACGTGCCATCTTCTATAATCCCCCTTATACGCGACGCTTTTTAGGTGGACGACAGCCGTTGTGAGGAATTGGCGTCACATCGGTAATGTTAGTTACTTTAAAACCAACATTATTAAGTGCACGAACCGCTGATTCACGACCAGGGCCAGGGCCTTTAACTTCAACGTCTACGTTTTTCAAGCCATACTCTTTAGCAGCTTCACCAGCACGCTCTGCAGCAACCTGCGCAGCGAATGGAGTACTCTTACGAGAGCCACGGAAACCAGAACCACCTGCAGTAGCCCAGCTTAGAGTATTACCTTGACGATCGGTAATGGTAACAATTGTGTTGTTAAACGACGCGTGAATATGTGCAACGCCATCAACAACCGTCTTTTTCACTTTTTTACGAGTGGTTTTATTACTTGGCTTTGCCATGCAATTTTCCTTCGTTCGGTTGAATACTAAATTTAATTAGTATTATTTCTTGATGGGTTTACGCGGACCTTTACGGGTTCTCGCATTCGTTTTGGTTCTTTGACCACGTAACGGAAGGTTACGACGGTGCCTGATTCCACGGAAACAACCCAAGTCCATCAAACGCTTGATGTTCATTGAGACTTCACGTCGAAGATCACCTTCTACAGTCAATTTCGCCACTTCTTCACGCACCGCATCCATCTGAGATTCAGATAGATCACCAATCTTTGTGCTTTCAGCAATACCAGTTGCTGCACAAATTTGCTTTGCGGTAGTCTTACCAACGCCGTAAACGTAAGTAAGAGAAATAACGGCATGTTTATGATCTGGTATATTGACACCAGCAATACGAGCCATTCAAGTTACTCCACAAGATATTAAATTTCGGTATTAACAGCAGTTAATAGGCACCCAACTGTAGTGCTATTCATTTATATGTTCATTAAATGAAACTCGAACCGAGTCAGAACAAGGATTCGAAACCACTTGCAAGTGATTCAGAAACCTAAAATGATCTACATCACCGCCTAAAAAAGGTGCGCAAGGATACCTATCTAACTACAAAAAATCAATAGCCTGATGATTTCTCATTCAGACGACAGTTAATACCCCTCTTCAATAAGTAAACGCGCAGCATATGCCGCGCGTTTACTATCGAAACGTTTCAGGTCTAGCCTTGACGTTGCTTATGACGTGGTTCTGCACTGCAAATAACTCGTAATACACCATTACGACGAATCATTTTGCAATTACGACACATCTTTTTAACGGAAGCTCTAACTTTCATAATACAACCTCAATACTGATCAGCGAGCCATGCCGCTGCCATAACCTTTTAAATTTGATTTCTTCATCAGCGAATCATATTGGCTTGACATCAAATGAGATTGCACTTGAGCCATAAAGTCCATTACCACAACTACTGCAATCAATAGTGAAGTACCACCAAGATAGAAAGGTACATCTGTTGCCAATATTAAGAACTGAGGTAATAAACATACCGCTGCAATATAAATCGCACCCACAAGTGTTAATCGAGTTAACACTTTATCGATATATTTAGCTGTATGGTCACCAGGTCGGATACCGGGAACATAAGCTCCTGATTTTTTCAGGTTATCTGCAACTTCTTTCGGATTAAACATAAGAGCCGTATAGAAGAAACAGAAGAACACAATCATCGCCACAAACAAGATAAGGTTCAGTGGCTGACCGGGACCAATCAATAAAGCAAATTCTTGCAAAAAGTCTGAGCTTGTACCTTCGGTACTGTTACCAAACCATTGAGCAATTGTTGCAGGGAAAAGCAAAATAGTACTCGCAAAGATAGCAGGAATAACACCGGCCATATTTACCTTCAACGGAAGGTGACTGCTTTGAGCCGCAAATACCTTTTTACCTCGTTGCTGTTTGGCATAGTTTACCGTAATTCTGCGTTGGCCGCGCTCCATACGAACCACAAACCAAACAACTGCAATTGCGATAAAACAAACAATCAACAAAGCGAAAATACTTAAATCACCTTGACGAGATGACTCAGCTGCTTGACCAACTGCCGCTGGGATACCAGCAACAATACCGGCAAAAATAAGCATTGATATACCGTTTCCGATACCGCGTTCTGTCACTTGCTCACCAAGCCACATCATGAACACCGCACCAGTTACCAGAGAAACAACAGCGACGAAATAGAAACTGAAGTCTGCGGAATAAGCGAAACCTTGCGCTAGACCGACTGACATCCCAATCGCCTGAATTGTTGCCAAAATAACTGTTAAGTAACGTGTATATTGACTAATTTTTCTTCGACCAGCATCACCTTCTTTTTTCAACTGCTCTAAAGAAGGGGTAACTGCCGACATCAACTGCATAATAATAGAGGCAGAGATATACGGCATAATCCCAAGCGCAAGAATACTCATACGCTCAAGTGCACCGCCGGAAAACATATTAAACAGCCCAAGAATAGTGCCTTGGTTTTGATTGAACAGATCAGAAACACGATCTGGATCAATTCCTGGCACTGGGATGTGAGTCCCAATTCTATAGACAATAATTGCTAAAAATAGAAACCTCAGACGGGCCCATAATTCCGACAGGCCCTTTTGGTCTCCAAATGGTAAGCCACCCGCGTTTGCCATTGGTTCCCCCAAATATTTAAATACCGAACGCTAAAAGCGTATGGCTACGGGATTAGTCTTCTATCTTGCCGCCAGCAGCTTCGATTGCAGCCTTAGCGCCTTTAGTAGCACTAATACCTTTCAAAGTTACCGCTTTATTAATTTCGCCAGATAAAAATACTTTAGCTCGCTTGATAATAGAAGTTACTAAGCCCGCTTTGGCCAACGCTTCTATATCGATCACATCAGCATCTACTTTGTTCAATTCTGATAAGCGAATTTCTGCAGTTACGCGTCCAATACGAGAAGTAAAACCGAATTTTGGAAGACGCTTCTGCAAAGGCATTTGACCACCCTCGAAACCCGGCTTAACCGAGCCACCCGAGCGAGACTTCAAACCTTTATGACCACGACCACCGGTTTTACCAACACCACTACCGATACCGCGACCAACACGCTTTTTACTTGATACCCGGCCAGGTGCTGGGCTAAGAGTATTTAATTTCATATTACTCACCTTCAACCTTAACCAGATAGTTAACCCTGTTGATCATGCCGCGAGTTGATGGAGTATCCTCAACTTCAACAGTGTGACCAATGCGACGAAGACCCAAACCTAAAAGGCAAGCTTGGTGTGCTTTAAGACGACCAGCTCCGCTCTTTACTTGAGTCACTTTAACAGTTTTATTAGCCATGGTAATTCCACCTAGTCGAGCGGCTCGAGGCCGCTCATAAACCTTTAGCCAGTAATCTCTTCCACAGTTTTGCCACGCTTAGCAGCTACTGACTCTGGAGACGCCATTTGTTGCAATGCTTTGAACGTTGCACGAACAACATTAACTGGGTTAGTTGAACCGTAACATTTTGCCAAAACGTTCTGTACACCAGCAATTTCAAGAACAGCACGCATCGCACCACCGGCGATAACACCAGTACCTTGAGATGCAGGTTGCATGTAAACTTTTGATGCAGAGTGGCGACCTTTAGTTGGGTATTGAATGGTATCACCGTCCAAATCAACTTGGATCATGTTACGACGCGCCGCTTCCATAGCCTTCTGAATTGCTTGAGGCACTTCACGAGCTTTACCACGACCAAAACCAACTTTACCGTTTCCATCACCAACAACAGTTAATGCTGTAAAAGTGAAGATACGACCACCTTTTACTGTTTTAGCAACACGGTTTACTTCGACTAGCTTCTCTTGTAAACCTTCATCTTGTTGTTGCTGTGCGCCATTGCGCTCGTCTTTTTTATCTTTAGCCATTTTTCAAACCTTTAGAATTCGAGACCAGCTTCACGGGCAGCATCAGCCAACGCTTTAATTCGACCGTGATATTTGTAACCGCTACGGTCAAAAGCAACTTCAGTGATACCAGCAGCTTTTGCTCGCTCTGCAATCAATTTACCCACAACGCTAGCTGCGTCGACATTGCCAGTTTTGTTTTCTCGCAACTCTTTTTCAACGGTTGATGCACTAGCTAAAACTTGTGCACCATCAGCAGCAATAATTTGTGCGTAAATATGACGCGGAGTACGAAACACACTTAAGCGTGTGCTTCCAAGCTCGCGGATCTTTGCGCGAGAGCGACGAGCACGACGCAAACGAGATTGTTTTTTAACGTTCATTTCTATGCCCTACTTCTTCTTAGCTTCTTTACGACGTACGTACTCATCAGAGTAGCGCACACCCTTACCTTTATAAGGCTCTGGCGGACGATAGGCACGTATTTCGGAAGCTACTTGACCGAGCAATTGCTTATCTGCACTCTTAAGTACAATTTCTGTCTGACTTGGGGTTTCAGCCGTAACACCTTCTGGCAATTGATAATCGACAGGGTGAGAGAATCCCAACGTCAGGTTTACAGTTTTGCCAGAAGCTTTGGTACGGTAACCAACACCGATAAGCTCAAGTTTCTTTTCAAAACCTTGGCTTACACCAAATACCATGTTGTTTACTAGGGCACGCATGGTGCCCGCTAATGCTCTGGACTGCTTGGCGTTATCGCGAGCAGCGAACTTCAATACGTTCTCTTCTTGCGATACTTCGACATTCTTATGAATATCAATAGCCAATGTACCTTTGCCGCCTTTTACGGAAAGCGATTGATCTTTCAGATCCACTTTCACGCCGGCAGGTATTTCAACCGGACTGTTTGCAACTCGTGACATGACTAAATCCTAATTAGAATACTGTGCAAAGAACTTCGCCGCCAACACCAGCTGCGCGGGCTGCACGGTCAGTCATTACACCTTTACTGGTAGAAACAATAGCGATACCCAAACCGCCACGAACGGATGGTAGTTCGCTCTTACCAGCGTAGTTACGTAAACCTGGTCGACTTACACGATCTAACTCGGCAATGACTGGTTTACCTTCAAAATATTTTAAAACCACACTCAATGTTGGTTTGCTTTCTTCAGAAACGCTTACGTCGCTAATGTAGCCTTCTTCAAGAAGAACTTTTGCTACACTAATTTTCAATTTCGACGAAGGCATTTCTACAGTAGCTTTGCCAACCATTTGAGCGTTACGGATGCGAGTCAGCATATCTGACAACGGGTCTTGCATGCTCATAACATCTACTCCTGAATTCTATTTACCAGCTAGCCTTAACTAGGCCAGGAACGTCACCACGCATGGCAGCTTCACGTAATTTGTTTCGGCACAAGCCAAATTTACGGTAAACCGCGTGAGGGCGTCCGGTAACACGACAGCGACGTTGAATACGGGTAGCACTCGCATCACGTGGCATTTTTTGCAATTTGATTTGCGCTTCCCAAACTTGGTCTTCAGTAGACTCTGGGTTGGCGATAATTGCTTTCAACTCCGTACGCTTCGCAGCAAATTTAGAAACAGCTTTTGCGCGTTTTACGTCGCGAGCGATCATAGATTTCTTAGCCATAACAGTACCTTAACCTTTTAGTGGGAAGTTAAAGGCTCTAAGTAACGCACGACCTTCGTCGTCGTTGCGCGCCGTTGTGGTTATACAAATATCTAAGCCGCGGAGCTTGTCGACTTTGTCGTACTCAATCTCAGGAAAGATAATTTGCTCTGTAACACCCATGGAAAAGTTTCCACGACCGTCAAATTGTTTTGGGCTGATACCACGAAAATCGCGAATACGTGGAATAGCGATTGAAACTAATCGCTCCAAGAATTCATACATACGATCTTGACGTAAAGTTACTTTACAGCCGATTGGCCAACCGTCACGGATTTTGAAACCTGCGATGGATTTACGCGCTTTGGTAACAACCACTTTTTGTCCGGTGATAGCTTCAAGATCGCGAACAGCGTTCTCAAGAACTTTTTTATCACCTACTGCTTCACCAACACCCATGTTCACGGTGATTTTGGTAATGCGAGGAATTTCCATAACATTCGCAACGCCGAGCTCTTCTTTTAGCTTAGGTGCGATTTCAGATTTATAGACTGCTTTCAAATTAGCCATTTCTGTTACCACTCACTTAAGCGTCGACAGCTTCGCCGTTGGATTTAAATACACGAATCTTTTTGCCGTCTTCTAAAACTTTGAATCCAACACGATCCGCCTTATTCGTTGCATTGTTGTAAATTGCTACGTTTGATACTGCAATCGGAGCTTCTTTCTCAACAATGCCACCAGCTACACCAGCTTGCGGGTTTGGTTTTTGGTGCTTCTTAATCATCTGAATACCAGAAACCAATAGGCGATCATCAGTTAATACTTTGATCACTTTACCGCGCTTGCCTTTATCACGACCGGCGATGACGATTACTTCGTCGTCACGTTTGATCTTGCGCATTTGACTTTCCTCTTAACTTTGACCGGTATACTGTAAGTTAAAAACTTACAGCACCTCTGGCGCCAAAGAGATAATCTTCATGAATTTCTCACTGCGCAGTTCGCGAGTTACCGGGCCAAAAATACGGGTACCGATAGGTGCTTCACTGGCATTGAGTAATACAGCCGCGTTGTCGTCGAATTTGATCAAGGAACCGTCCTGTCTGCGAACACCTTTTTTGGTGCGCACTACAACAGCCTTCATTACTTGACCTTTTTTAACTTTGCCACGCGGAATGGCTTCTTTCACAGTGACTTTAATAATGTCACCAACTGCAGCATAACGGCGATGTGAACCGCCGAGTACTTTGATGCACATAACTCTACGAGCACCAGAGTTGTCAGCTACTTCTAGATAACTTTGAGTTTGAATCATCGTCCGTCTCCGAAACTTTAGGGCACTTACCGAATTAAATTACGGTAGCGCGCTCATCAATTTTCACCAAAGTCCAAGACTTGGTTTTTGACAATGGGCGAGTTTCGGCGATAGTGACTACATCACCCTGCTTACACTCGTTATTTTCATCGTGTGCTTTGATTTTCGAAGACTTACTGACGTATTTGCCATACACAGGGTGCTTAACTCGGCGCTCAATAAGCACGGTGATGGTTTTATCCATCTTGTCGCTGACAACTTTGCCAGACTCAGTACGAGCTTGATTTTCTGCCTGACTCATTATTCACCTGCCTTCTCGTTAAGCACTGTCTTAATTCGAGCGATATCGCGTCGGGTTTGTTTAACCAAATGAGTTTGATTCAATTGATTGGTTTCAGCTTGCATACGCAAACGGAATTGAGATTCCAATTGAGTTTCTAACTCTTTGTTAAGCTCTTCGACTGATTTCCCACGGAGTTCTTGGACTTTCATCACATCACCGTCCGTTTTACAAAAGTTGTGCTTACAGGTAATTTCGCAGCTGCCAATTGGAATGCTTCACGAGCTAATTCTTCGCTAACACCTTCCATCTCGTACAACACCTTTCCAGGCTGGATCTGACAGATCCAATACTCAACGTTACCCTTACCTTTACCTTGACGTACTTCCAAAGGCTTTTCGGTAATTGGTTTATCTGGAAACACACGGATCCAAATTTTACCGCCACGCTTAATGTGACGAGTCATTGTTCTACGAGCTGCTTCGATTTGACGCGCTGTAATGCGTCCACGACCAGTAGCTTTTAGGCCGTACTCACCGAAGCTAACTTTAGAACCTCGTTCAGCAAGACCGCGATTACGGCCTTTTTGCATCTTTCTGAACTTGGTACGCTTTGGCTGTAACATTTATGCGTACTCCTTACTTAGTTCGTTTTTTCTTAGTGGTTGGCTCTTCGGCTTGTTCTACATCGCCGATAACCTCACCTTTGAAAATCCAGACCTTCACACCGATGATACCGTAGGTAGTCGCTGCTTCAGCTGTTGCGTAGTCGATATCCGCACGCAAGGTGTGTAGAGGTACACGACCTTCGCGATACCATTCAGAACGTGCAATTTCAGCACCGCCCAAACGACCACCAACCTGAACTTTGATACCTTGTGCACCTTGACGCATTGCGTTTTGAACAACACGCTTCATTGCACGACGGAACATAACACGGCGCTCTAACTGTGAAGCTACGCTTTGTGCTACCAGAGTTGCATCGATATCAGGCTTACGAATTTCTTCGATATTAATATGAACCGGCACGCCCATTTTTTTGGTTAGCTCATTGCGAAGTTTTTCAACATCTTCGCCTTTCTTGCCGATTACGATGCCAGGACGTGCTGTGTGAATAGTCACACGAGCAGTGTTCGCTGGACGCTCGATTTCAATACGGCTTACAGAAGCGTGAGCTAAACTTTTTTGCAGATATTCTCTAACATTTAAATCGTTGAAGAGTTTGTCTGCATAGGCATCGCTACCAGCATACCAAGTAGAAGTATGCTTCTTAACAATGCCCAGACGAATGCCTGTCGGATGTACTTTCTGACCCATAACGTCTGTCTCTTAAATTTCGGCTACTTTTACAGTGATGTGACAAGAACGCTTAAGGATGCGATCCGCACGCCCTTTTGCTCTAGGACGGATGCGTTTCATCGTCATACCTTCGTCCACAAAAATTGTGGAGACCTTGAGCTCATCAACATCAGCGCCTTCATTGTGTTCGGCATTGGCAATCGCAGATTCCAATACTTTCTTAACAATGGCCGCGCCTTTTTTGTTACTAAAAGCCAGAATGTCTAACGCTTCTTCTACGTGTTTTCCACGAATTTGATCAGCGACCAAACGGGCTTTTTGCGCTGATAGACGCGCACCGCTTAACTTTGCAGCTACTTCCATCGTAAAACCCTCGAATTAACGTTTTTTGGCTTTTTTATCTGCCGCATGGCCGCGGTAGTTGCGAGTTGCAGAAAACTCGCCCAACTTGTGACCAACCATTTCTTCGTTGATCAAAACGGGAACGTGTTGCTTACCGTTGTGAACAGCGATGGTTAGACCGACCATTTCAGGCATAATCATTGACCGACGCGACCAAGTTTTAATTGGACGCCGATCGTTCTTTTCGATCGCAGCTTCAACCTTCTTAATAAGATGAAGATCGATATAAGGACCTTTTTTCAGTGAACGTGGCACTGTTACTTCCTCTTAGCTAGTTATTCGCGCGCTTACTTCTTGCCGCGACGACGAACAATCATTTTATCGGTACGTTTATTAGTACGAGTTTTATAACCCTTAGTTGGGGTACCCCAAGGACTCACTGGGTGACGACCACCAGAGGTACGACCTTCACCACCACCGTGTGGGTGATCAACCGGGTTCATAGCAACACCGCGAACAGTAGGACGAACACCTCTCCAACGAGAAGCACCAGCCTTACCTAAAGAACGCAAGTTGTGTTCACTATTCGAAACTTCACCAATGGTTGCTCGACAGTCAGATAAAACACGACGCATTTCGCCACTACGCAAACGAATCGTTGCATAGTTACCTTCACGCGCTACTAATTGAACAGAAGTACCGGCAGAGCGAGCTATTTGAGCACCCTTACCTGGCTTCAATTCAACACAGTGAACTACTGAACCGACTGGAACATTTCTAAGAGGCAAGCAGTTGCCAGCTTTAATTGCAGCGGAAGCACCGGATTCAACAGTGTCGCCAGCAACTAAACCTTTTGGAGCGATAATGTAACGACGCTCACCATCGGCAAAACAAACTAGAGCAATAAAGGCGCTGCGGTTTGGATCGTATTCGATACGTTCAACAGTAGCAGGAATGCCGTCTTTATTTCGTTTGAAATCAATTACGCGGTAATGTTGCTTATGACCACCACCAACGTGACGAGTAGTGATTCGACCGTTGTTGTTACGGCCACCAGACTTTGACTTTTTCTCCAATAGAGGAGCGTGCGGAGCACCTTTGTGCAAATCTGGATTAACTACACTAACAACGAAGCGACGCCCCGGAGAGGTAGGTTTACGTTTTACAATAGCCATTAACCTGTCTCCCTTACTCTGCTACTTGAAGATCAATTTCTTGACCTTCCTGAACACGGACGTAGGCTTTTTTCCAGTCGTTGCGCTTACCCAAACCGTGGCGGGTACGCTTGGTCTTACCTTTAACATTCAAGGTTTGAACACCAACGACATTAACCTCGTACAACTTTTCGATTGCAGCTTTGATTTCTTCTTTAGTTGCATCAACCATGACTTTAAAGCCGTACTGGTTGCTCAACTCAACAGCAATTGCTGATTTTTCAGACTGAATCGGAGCTAGAATCACTTTATAGATTCGTTCTTGAAAACTCATGCCAGCACCTCCTCAAACTTTTTAAGTGCAGCTACAGTCATCAAAACCTTTTCACAACGCACGAGTGATACAGGGTTAACACCGCTGACATCACAAACGTCTACTTTATGAAGGTTACGAGCTGACAAATAAAGAGACTCATTAACTTCTTCAGTCACGATCAAAACGTCATTTAAGTCGAACTGAGCAAGTTTCTGTACAAGCGCTTTAGTTTTTGGTGCTTCAATGTCGAAAGACTCAACAACGACCAAACGCTCTTGACGAGCTAGCTCAGACAAAATGCAACGCAATGCACCGCGATACATTTTCTTATTTAGTTTTTGCTCGTAGTTACGTGGCTTAGCTGCGAAAGTAGTACCACCACTGCGCCAAATTGGGCTGCGGATTGTACCAGCGCGAGCGCGGCCAGTGCCTTTTTGACGGAATGGCTTTTTACCACCACCAGACACTTCTGAACGAGTTTTTTGAGCTTTAGTACCTTGACGAGCACCCGCCAAGTAAGCAACAACTGCTTGATGCACTAAATCTTGATTAAATTCTTTACCAAAAGTCGCGTCAGAAACATTTACCGTTCCGCCACTACCTTCTGGTGTTGCAATGGTTAATTCCATGAGACCCCCTGAAATTAGTTGCGAACTTTAACTGCTGGACGCACAACAACATATCCGCCTGGAGCACCTGGTACCGCACCTTTTATTAATAAAAGGTTACGATCTCCGTCCACTCGAACCACTTCTAAGTTCTGAACAGTTTTTTGCTCAGCACCCATGTGACCAGCCATCTTTTTGCCTTTAAAAACACGACCAGGAGTTTGACATTGACCGATTGAACCAGGAGCACGGTGAGATAGGGAGTTACCGTGAGTAGCGTCTTGAGTACGGAAGTTCCAACGTTTAACGCCACCGGCAAAACCTTTACCTTTAGAATTACCAGTTACGTCAACTTTTTGGCCCGCTTCAAAGCCTTCTAAAGTTAGCTCAGCACCAACTTCAAAGGTTTCTTCGGAATTATTGCGAAGTTCAACTAACTTACTACCAGCTTCGGTGTTTGCTTTCGCATAGTGACCAGCGGCAGGCTTAGTGACTCGGGATGCGCGACGAGAACCTATAGCAACCTGAACAGCGCTATAACCATCAGTTTCGACACTTTTAACTTGAGTTACGCGGTTTGGTTCAACCTCAACCACAGTAACAGGGATGGATACACCCTCATCGGTAAAGATGCGGGTCATGCCGCTTTTGCGGCCGACAATACCAATTGTCATTTTTTAGACCTCTCAGTGTACGGGGCTTTTACCCGCTATGGCCGCCCATTTCAGAGCGTTACACAAACCCAAAACTTGGGATTTCGGCGACTTGTAAGCCTTCTACCAGTTTTCGAAATTCGAACACGATAGAAGGATGGAGTTATTAACCAAGACTGATTTGAACTTCAACGCCAGCAGCTAGATCTAGCTTCATGAGCGCATCAACGGTCTTCTCAGTAGGTTCAACAATATCCAACAAGCGCTTGTGTGTACGAATTTCATATTGATCACGCGCGTCTTTGTTAACGTGAGGCGAGATCAAAACAGTAAAACGCTCTTTGCGAGTTGGCAGCGGAATTGGACCGCGAACCTGCGCACCTGTACGTTTTGCTGTCTCTACAATCTCTTGGGTAGAGGCATCAATCAATTTATGATCAAACGCCTTTAGGCGAATACGAATACGCTGATTCTGCATTGAACCAAACTCCAAAAAACTTAAAGAACTTTTCCGTTAGGACCCAATTGACCGTGCAGGCCAAAAAGGAGGCGCAATTCTATAGACCAAGAATTGGCCTGTCAAACACTTTTTATCCAGATAGCTTACATCACAGGCCAAATTTTCGATGCGTATTTTTTAATAATGCCAATTCACTCTTCGCCGGCTCCGGCCACCGAAATACAGCGCAGGTCAGCTAACGATTATTTACATAACAGCAAGGATGCTTTTCAAAAGTAAAAGAGTCTTAAAAATTGTATTATTAGTGACTATTAATACAAGTTAACTCCTACCTTCGCGTTTATTATTAAACAAATTCAAAGTAGTATGTCGCACAACTTGCACAGATATCATCTAGACTGTGTGAGCAAATCCTTTTTCTTTATAAACGGACTTGTGGTGTCAATTATCACGCCCTTCTTATGATGATTACTACGACTATGGAGAGTTTTTAGTGAACGAAAAAATTAGACTCCTTAACATCGATCTCGATAACATTACGATGAAAGAGCTCGTTGAAAATTTCGAGCGCGGCTTTCTGCTTACTCTGCATGTCGACATGATAATGAAGCTGCAAAAGCAGAAAGATTTCTACGATATCATTTCTGAATTCGACGTTATAACCTGTGATAGTCAAATTTTGGTAGCAGCTGGTTCACTGTTAGGAACTCCATTCAAAGAACGTGTTTCCGGTTCAGACTTCTTCCCTCTGTACTGCGAAAAATATAAAGATGACGAGAGCATCAAGGTTTTCCTTTGTGGTGGCGGTCCGGGTATCGCAGAAATTGCTGCGAAAAACGTTAACGAGCGAATTGGCCGAGAAATCATTGTTGGTACTGATTCCCCTCCGTTCGATTACGATACCAACCCGGCAGAAGTCGACAGAATGATTCAGAAAATCAACGACTCTGGCGCAACGGTATTACTTGTTGGGCTTGGTGCTGGTCGACAAGAGAAATTCATGTACACCAACCGCCACAAGATGAAGAATGTGCACACATTTTTACCTCTTGGCGGAACCATCGACTACGAAGCCAAAACCTTGGTACGTCCAGCGCCTTGGATTACCGACTGGGGATTTGAATGGTTGTATCGATTACTCAAAGAACCTAAGCAACGCTGGCACCGATATTTAGTTCATCAGCCACCGGTTTTGTGGCTTCTACTAAAACAACGATTGGGCCTCTACAAAAACCCATTCGAAGAATCAGCAAAGCCTGATAGTTCTCGATCTTAATATCAGCTAAACCTAAAAAAGGAGCCTTAAGGCTCCTTTTTTATTGGTTGGAATTCTTATTGACTAAAACTATTCCGATTTAACGTACAGACTGCTTCAGCTTTGTGTTAATCACATTGGCAATCACTCCAACGTAACGCCCAATTAACATTGTCGAATGTCCCGCACCCACTTCTACTTTTTCCAAATTATCTTTAGGAATAATTTTGTCCCAGCCCAAATAATCACCCTCGAAATAATTCATATAGGGAGTGTCATCAATTTCTAAACCGGCTTTACCCTCAAGGTCATCCTGGGCCTCAAGTGCTTTAAAAAAGACAACCTTGCTATCAAATTGAGGGCGAAATGCACCATTTCGGAATTTTTTTTCACAACGGCGCAAAACAGTATCAACATCTGGCGTTGGGAATAACCAAATAGACAGTAATTTAAATTTAGTAGCAACAAATAAACTCAGAAAGGTAAGTGGTCGATAAATACACTTACTGATAACACTGATTCGATATTTAGAATAGCTAATCAACTTTTTCAAAAAGAAATTAATCTGATTCTTTGTATCTAACTGAGTCATTACTTGAGTTAATCTGTTGGCGCTGTCAGACAATTTTTCTTCGGCCTGACAAGGCACTGCATCAATGTAGTGCGAATCGAACAAGAATAATGTTTTAACTTCAACACCCCTGCGTTCAAGTTCTGCAGCAACACAGAAAGCAACAAATCCACCAATACACAAACCACCAATGTGAACCCCAGAAGCCAAATTCAATTGACTGATTTGATCACAGTAATAATCGACCATTTGCGCAATTGAAGTATGCACAGTTTCAATTCGACCAAAAGATTTCGGAGCCAAACCAAAAACGTTTGCTTGAGGAATTAACTGCTGAGCGAGCGTGTAATAAGGAATAACGTCGCCGTTACCATCGTGAAGAAATACAACTTGTTCTTGCTCGCTCCCACGGCGCAACAAGATCATACCGCTGGTCTTATGGCCCTTTTTAATATCGTCTAACTTTTCTGATAAAAGGCGGACTGTTGAGGCCAACAATAATTCATTAAGCGGGACACTGATTCCCATCTGCTCGTCAATTTTTCGAGCAATATCAATACTTGATAACGACGTGCCACCAAAATCGAAAAAGTCGTCGTCAATCCCGATGGTTTCGTTTCCTAAAACCGATTTCCATATCGATAGTAAACGTCTTTGAACAGGGGTTTCAGGCGGCGCTGCATCTGACTCAGCAATGAGATTTTCAGCGTTGGGAAACGGCAATGCATTGCGGTCGATTTTTAAATTGTGGTTGGTAGGCAGTGCGTCAATACGAACAAATGCTCGCGGATGCATAACCTCTTGTACAGAAGCTTTCAAATAAGCTCTAATTTCTGAAATTTGAGCAACCGTTAAATCTTGAGTCACATAAGCGTAAATGGCTTTATCGCCATTGTCCGTGCTTTGCGCCATTGCGATGACTTGATCAAGATAAGGAGCGTGCCGCAAATGCACATCCACCTCAGCAAGCTCTATACGAATGCCATTAATTTTTACTTGAAAATCTTTGCGGCCAAGCAGTTTAAGTTCTCCACGCTCATTGAGAACACCAATATCGCCCGTGTTATAAAACGTTTTATTTTCGAGACTACGATATTTTTCTGCCGTTAATTCAGTGCGATTTAAGTAACCCGCGGTTACGCCTGGACCACTAAAACAAACCTCTCCTTTTTCACCTGCTTGTACCTCTTCGCCATTGTCATTTACAACTAATACATCCACGCCATCAAAAGGCGACCCAACTAATGTTTCGTCGGGTAATTGCTCTAGGAAATATTGCTGAGTGGTGCCCATACAGGAAATTTCACTGCAGCCGTAAATCACAAAAATTTCTGATTGACGAAACATCGTCAGTAATCGTTGTAACAATTCAACAGGAACCAAATCGCCCCCCATTGAGGCATGAAACAAATGGGAGTATCGAGAAGCCAACTGTTCAGGAGAAAAGGTTTGCGCTAAGTAATCTACGATTCTTCGCATTAACGCAGGCCCACAATGGATCATTGTAATATCCATCATGACCTCGGCCATCTGATCTGGATTAGTGACCATTGCGCGCGGTAAAACTCTGACTGAGCCACCGGCTAATATCGGGCAAATTAATTCGAATAAACTAATGCTAAAAGTAAATTTAGCAATCGTAGGCATGACAGTTTTTGACGTCATGGAATAGCGCTGAATGGCCGACGAGGTATAGTAAATTAAATTTGAATACGACCCTTTAACCCCTTTGGGTTCGCCTGTAGTGCCAGATGTAAAAAATATAAACGCCGTATTATTTAAAGGAATCTCAACAGCCAAATGATTACAGTCACTGACTTTGATCTCCAATGCGTTCTGAAGGGTTAACGTTTTAACGCCTTCCGGCAGGAGCATCATTCGCTCTGAACTGGTAATCACCACATCGGGTGCAGATTGACGAATTACTGACTGAATTCGGCTTTCAGGAAATTCAGGATCGATTGGAATGTAAGTACCACCGATACTAAAGATGGCGAGAACAACAGCAGGAGACAATAAATTAGGGTCAAGCAATACAGCAATTTTAGGCTGGTCGTTATCTACCGCAGACTTAAAGGCAGCAGCTAAGCATTTGATGTTGCGGTTCAGTTCAGCAAACGACATTTCCTTGGAACCAAATCGAATCGCCATTGAACTTGGGGTTAAGTTCGCATGCCGCTCAATAATTTGGTGTGGAAAATAGTCTTGTGATAAATCAAACATTACGCCAGCCATTCGCTTCCTACTTTTACACCCCAACGAGGAGCACTATTAACTTCCCTGGAAAATCTAATACCTTATTATACAGTACCTGAATATCATTCATTATTAATACAAGCCTTTGGAAAAAATAATTTTCCTTGCCTTAATATTATGAAATAAACACAAGCCTCGATTAGCACGCTTAGGCATATAAAGCGTTTACCATTACCCACTCAGCCAATGACTACCGAACAAACCCATTTCTGCCAGTAACACGGTTTCACTATCAGGGTTTCGCCAAAACGGTTTCATCAACTCGGAATCATACAGATCGATTATTCCAAGTTGACGACGAATAACAACGAAGCTCACACCTCGGTTACGAATAATTTAGATGTAACAAAAACTGTCTAGCGAGCACTAGAACTATAGTGCATTAATTCAAACCACAGTGGGCTCGACGAAATTCTTATACTCAGGCAATAAAACACACATTCAAGAGTACGCGTAAACCCGCGATGATCGTATTTTAATTTTTCTATGTTTAAGGAGTACTTCGACGTTTTACAAACACACTGTTACGCATTGAATCCCACAGTAATTGCGGAGGATCGGTGTCTTCTTTACGCTGAATTTTACGTCTTAAACGCCAGAGCGCAAAACAAACAATCCACATAGCATCGGCTGCGGCGGCGTAGAATATAGAGTAGTTTTTTACAAAGTAGCGACGTCTGGAATCCAGTAAATATTGGGGTGCTCTTTTTGGTTTTGTATCCCGAGAGGTCACACCGGTGCTGTCACCGGCAATATGCATCACTCGACTTTGCGGAACATACCAACATTCCCAGCCCGCTCTTTTTGCGGACAAACAAAAATCGGTTTCCTCGTAATACAAGAAATAGGTTTCGTCCATCAGGCCAGCAGTTTCAAACACCGCTCTGCGCACGAGCATACTGGCTCCGGGTAACCAGTCGACCTGTTCGATCTGATCACTCATTTCTTTCGGCACAATGTGATCACTCAATAACTTAGTGACTACACCGAGTTTTAAGCCACGGTCAATTTCGCTCAAAATAGACGGGAAACGAAATGCGATGCGCCATAAAGAACCATCGGGGTTCTCGAAACAACCACCAGCAATGCCGACATTTGGGCGCTCTTCCAAGAAATCACGCAAGATTACCATTGCGTCTTCTCGAACTTCGGTATCAGGATTGAGCAAATGGAAATAATCCGGTGGTGAATCGCTGGCAAGCGCCTGGCGAATAGCGTAATTATTGCCATAGGCGTAACCACCGTTTTTTGGTGCTTGCAGCGCAAACGCCCAAGGCCAACCGCGTTCAGCAATGTGTGAAGAAATGAGTTCACACGATTGATCTTGTGAGTCGTTATCAACGACCACAACACAGGTATTTGGGATTTTTGAAACTTCGCTGGAAAGCTCTTCTAAGCAATCTATGGTTCGTTGAGGAGTTCGGTAGTTAACAATCACTACCAGATAATCACAAGTCGTCCATTCCATAAGTGTTCGTCCTAAAGCTCAGAAGCAATTGCACCTTAATCCGGCATTCAAAATAGAGGGTTGTCCTGATAATTTCAGGGGAGATTATTCAATTGACTATACAGGATAGGTTTTGGCTTCTCAAACAATCTACTCGACCAACCAGCTAGCCAATAAAAGCAATAAACTCACCATAAAAACGAATTTTCCAGGCTAATTAAAGGCATTAACTAACAATATTGAAGTTTAATAATGTTGCATTTCGTTTTTAATAAACAGATCAATAATAAAAAATTACATTTCACGAAAGAAAAGCAACACAATAAATAAAAGTGAAGGATGGGAATCAGTAAGAAATCCGACTTGGTTTAAATTGAAGAGGCAAACAAAATCGCCTCTTCAATTTAGTAAGTCGTTACACAAGAAGGGTGTTTAGATAGTTAGGATTTTTTCCCCACGAGCAATGCCGGAAACACCGCTGCGTACGACTTCAATAATTGAAGCTTCGCCAAGAGATTGCACGAAGGCATCCAATTTTTCACTGGTACCAATCAACTGAACAACGTAAACATTTGGTGTAACATCAACTACTTGGCCACGGAAGATGTCGGCACAACGCTTAATTTCAGCGCGCGCCGCACCAGTCGCTTTGACCTTCACCAACATCAATTCACGCTCAATGTGCGTGCCATCGCTTAAATCAACCAGCTTAACCACATCAATCAACTTGTTGAGGTGCTTGGTAATTTGCTCAAGCTTGTGGTCGTCGCCAATTGTAGTCAACGTTAGGCGCGATAGCGTTGGATCTTCAGTCGGTGCAACCGTGAGAGTTTCAATGTTGTAACCGCGCTGAGAAAACAAACCAACAACACGCGACAAAGCACCCGGGGCGTTTTCCATCAAAATCGAAATAATTCTTCTCATGATTAGGTACGCTCCGTCTTACTTAACAACATGTCGCGCATTGAACCATTTGGTGCAATCAACATTGGGTAAACGTGCTCGCCCGGATCAACAGCGATGTCCATAAACACCACGCGATCTTTCATCGCAAAACACTCTTCCATCTTCTGCTCAAGTTCTTCGCGTTTGGTCACTTTCATGCCGACATGGCCGTAAGCTTCCATCAACTTAACAAAGTCTGGGAGTGATTCTTCGTACAAGCTTTCGGAGTAGCGACTGCTGTATTGCATGTCTTGCCACTGTCTAACCATGCCCAATGCTTGGTTGTTCAAACAAATAATCTTCACTGGCAAATGGTACTGAGTGAGCGTAGAGAGCTCTTGAATACACATTTGGATGCTGCCTTCACCAGTAATACACACCACACAGTCGTCACGGAAGGCCAATTGCACCCCCATCGCGGCGGGCAAGCCAAAGCCCATGGTGCCCAAACCACCGGAATTGATCCAACGGCGCGGCTTATCAAACAGGTAATACTGGGCAGCGAACATTTGGTGCTGACCAACGTCAGAACAAACGTAGGCGTTCCCTTTAGTTACCTTGTGAAGCATTTGAACCACTTCTTGAGGTTTTAGCTTGTCGCCGGAGGTATCAAAGCGGTTGCTGTGATACAGGCCGTGACGTTCGCGCCAACCTTCAATCTGTGCCCACCAAGCATCGATGGCATCACTATCAACCTTGGTTTTTGAACTGCCTAACAAGCCAATCATCTCGCCTAAAACGCTGTCAACAGCACCAACAATGGGCACGTCTGCACGAACGGTTTTAGAAATAGACGCCGGATCCACGTCCACGTGAATCACTTTTGCGTGCGGACAGAATTTGCTCGGCGTATTGGTCACACGATCATCAAAACGAGCGCCAACGGCCAAAATCAAATCACTGTGGTGCATGGCCGTGTTGGCTTCGAACGTACCGTGCATTCCGAGCATGCCTAGGAATTGCTTGTCAGTACCAGGGTATGCACCCAAACCCATCAAGGTATTGGTTACCGGGTAATTCAGCTTGCGAGCAAGCGTGGTGAGCAATTCGCTGGCGTTGCCTTGAACAACACCACCACCGGCGTAAATTACCGGGCGTTTAGCTTCCAACAACAACTGTACGGCTTTTTTCACCTGACCACTGTGGCCGCGAACCGCCGGGTTGTAGGAACGAATTTTTACCGATTCAGGAAACTCGTACGGAAATTGAGTTGATGGATCGGTTTTATCTTTCGGAATATCAATTACCACCGGTCCAGGTCGACCGGTACCGGCAATGTAGTATGCCTTGCGAATAATCTCAGGAATTTCTGCCGGATCAGTAATGACAAAGCTGTGTTTAACGATAGGTCGAGAAACACCGACCATATCAGTTTCCTGGAAAGCATCTTCACCAATTTTTTCAGAAGTCACCTGCGCAGACAGAACAACCATCGCAATGGAATCCATGTACGCGGTTGCAATACCGGTAATGGTGTTGGTTGCTCCTGGGCCAGATGTGACCAGCACGGTGCCGACTTTGCCGGTGGCTCGAGTGTAGGCATCAGCGGCGTGTGCTGCTGATTGCTCGTGACGAACCAATACGTGTTGGATCTCTTTTTGTCTGAAAATCGAGTCGTAAATGTGTAGAGCAGCTCCACCCGGATAACCAAAAATGTGTTCCACACCTTGGTCATGTAGGGCGCGTACGAGCATATCTCCACCGGATAGCATCTCCACGGTTATTCCTCTCTGTCGTTTAATTCCGCATTCGTTGTTACTCTCACCAATAGCTATAACGCTGTCGTCCACTCATAGTAAGGACAGCTGCTTGCGATGAGAAGAGTATGATAGTTTTGCGAATGCTCCTCACCGGACCTCGTATATTTATTCGAGATGGGTGAACAGGCGGCGTTGGTGTACGCAGCTCCGCATGAGGATGGTGAGGTGAGGGTTTGACTCACCTGGGGCAGGCATTACATCTCGGTTGCGCGACTTGCCTGCACGCCATCTTGAGAACCGGTCATTTTGTTGATTTGACGAAGAATGTCAAGATAGACAGATTATTTTATCAGGCAAAATAGAATCTTAAGAATGCGCGCTACTCTTGCTGATCTCAAACCGCTATAGTAGTTAAATCCCATTCAACTAAATCCGTTTCGGGCATCATTATGACCAACCACTATCGACTAAGATTCAAGCAAACTGCCGTAACTGTATTAATGGCTGCAGCTTGTTGTTTCGCTCTCAGCTCTCAGGCAGCGACTTTGTATAAGTGGACTGATGAAAACGGTGTTGTGCATTTTTCTGAGCACCCTCCAGCAGGCGTTGCTAATGTAGAAAAGGTACGCAATCACGTTGCTCGGGGAAACAGTCCAGTTCAATACAATGCTCCCAGCACACAGTCGGAAGCAGCCGAGACGGCCGAAGCACAACCTACGAATGCAGAAGCTGGCCAACAGAGAGATCCGGCGGTTCAAAAGGCCCGTTGTGAAACTGCACGTAAAAACCTAGATGCACTCAGCACATTTGTGCGAATTCGCGAAAAAGACGAAAACGGTGAACTTCGTTTTCTGAGTGAAGAAGAAGTCGCTGAGCGTCGACAAACGTTTAAAGATATTGTCGAAAAAGAATGCAGCGGTTCATAGTCCAATTACGACTTTATTCACTGCCATTCAATTCATTGCCCTCAGTCGCAAACAAAGCGAATTCGGTTACCTGCTAGGTACGAAAGTAGATACGAACAGTAGATAAACACAATAGATACAAAAAAGGCGTAGATAAAATGTTTAAGTTTTATCTACGCCTTAATCGTTCACAATCTGCCAGTCTATTTATTCCCGATCAAAACTGACCTTGTCACCTTCGAGTGTCACTTTGATGGTGTCTCCGGCTGAGAATTTGCCCGACAAAATCTGCTCGGCCAGCGGGTTTTCCAACATTTTTTGAATCGCCCTTTTTAACGGCCGAGCACCAAAAACAGGATCAAAACCAGCTTCACCCAACTTGTTCATCACCGAATCGGCAATCACCAGCTGTAAATCACGCTCAACCAAACGGCTTCTCAAACGCTGAAGTTGAATATTAGCAATGCCTTGAATTTGATCTTGGGAAAGCGGATCGAAAACAACCACTTCGTCAATGCGATTAATAAATTCAGGACGGAAGTGATTACCGACCACATCCAGCACAGCGCTTTTGATTAACTCGGCGTCATTGGTAGCGTCGATTTTAGTCATTTCTTGAATAACGTCCGATCCTAAATTAGACGTCATAATAACGACCGTATTTCGGAAATCTACTGTACGCCCCTGACCGTCGGTCAATCGACCATCTTCCAACACTTGCAATAAAATATTGAAAACATCGGGGTGCGCTTTTTCAACTTCATCAAGTAGTAATACCGAATAGGGTTTGCGACGCACCGCCTCAGTCAGATAACCGCCCTCTTCGTAACCGACATAACCCGGAGGTGCGCCGATGAGTCGAGCAACGGAGTGTTTTTCCATGAACTCGGACATATCAATACGAACCATCGAATCTTCGGTGTCGAACAAGAATTCCGCCAACGCTTTGCACAACTCAGTTTTACCGACGCCAGTCGGCCCTAAAAATAGAAACGAACCGTTCGGACGATTTGGGTCGGCCAGCCCAGCACGGGAACGTCGCACAGCGTTAGAAACTGCAACTACTGCTTGTTGTTGACCAATCACACGTCCGTGTAAACCCTCTTCCATACGCAATAACTTATCGCGTTCACCTTCGAGCATTTTCGAGATGGGAATACCGGTCCACTTAGAAACCACTTCCGCAATTTCTTCGTCAGTAACTTTGTTGCGCAGTAACGTCATCTCTTGAGTTTCAACCTGAGACGCCATGTCCAACTGCTTTTCTAGATCGGGAATAATTCCGTATTGCAGTTCAGACATACGACCCAAATCACCAGCACGACGCGCGGAATCCAAATCCAAGCGCGCTTGCTCAAGCGTGCTTTTGATTTCTTGGGAGCCATGAAGAGCCGCTTTTTCAGAACGCCATACTTCTTCTAGGTCAGCGTATTCTTTTTCGACCTGAGCAATATCTTCGTCGATTTTTGATAGGCGCTTTCGCGATGCTTCGTCTTCATCTTTTTTCACCGCTTCACGTTCAATTTTTAATTGAATCAACCGGCGCTCGAGCTTATCCATCGACTCTGGTTTAGAGTCAATTTCCATACGAATGCGGCTGGCGGCTTCGTCGATCAAATCAATGGCTTTGTCTGGCAATTGTCGATCAGTGATGTAACGTTGCGATAATTTAGTCGCCGCAACAATCGCCGGATCGGTAATATCCACGCCATGATGGACTTCATAGCGCTCTTTCAAACCTCGAAGAATGGCGACGGTATCTTCCTCAGTGGGTTCATCCACCAACACTTTTTGGAAACGCCTTTCTAGTGCCGCATCTTTTTCAATGTATTGTCGATATTCATCTAACGTGGTCGCCCCCACACAATGGAGTTCACCGCGCGCTAGAGCAGGCTTTAACATGTTACCTGCGTCCATTGCCCCTTCGGCTTTACCGGCGCCGACCATCGTATGAATTTCATCGATAAATAAAATAACGCGGCCTTCTTCTTTGCTCAATTCGTTCAATACCGATTTAAGTCGCTCTTCGAACTCTCCTCGAAATTTCGCCCCGGCTAATAAACTGCCTAAATCCAACGACAATAAACGTTTGTCTTTTAATCCTTCGGGTACTTCACCATTAATAATTCGCTGAGCGAGACCTTCAACGATCGCGGTTTTACCCACGCCTGGCTCGCCAATAAGTACCGGATTATTTTTAGTTCGGCGCTGCAACACTTGCACGGTTCGACGAATTTCATCATCGCGACCAATAACGGGATCGAGTTTTCCCGCTTCCGCCCGTTCGGTTAAATCGATGGTGTATTTTTCCAGCGCTTGACGATTGCCTTCTGCATCTGGGTCATCCACAGTTTCGCCGCCTCGAACTTTTTTTATGGCTTCTTTTAAACGATTGGCATCGCCAAATTGCTTTAATAACCGGCCCAACGAACTGGAATTATCGTCCAGCGCAGCAATTAAAAATGATTCGCTGGAAATGAATTTATCGCCCGCTTTCTGAGCTTGCTTGTCGGAGAGATTAAACAGCCGCATTAATTCCGGCGACATGTGCACATCACCAGTTGGGTTTTGAATGGTGGCATAGCCTTCCATTTCTTTGGACAACCCATTGCGTAAACCGGTGACGTCGAAACCGGCTTGAGCCAACAGTGGCCGCATTGAACCACCGTGTTGATCCAGCAGTGACAACAATAAGTGAGCGGGTTCAATATGGTTGTGATCGCGTCCCACCGCTAATGATTGAGCATCGGCAAGGGCGGTTTGTAATTGATTGGTTAATCTATCTATTCTCATACAGTCCTCGAAATACGGTCACTTAGCGCAAAGCCGAAGGCGCCGTTCGGTATTGCATGTGTGTTGATTTCTAAATGGGTGTGCAAAATGAGATTGCAAGCAATCGCAAAAGAGAATTTTTGATTTATCGCAAGTTAGAATTGTATAAGAAATTTCCAGAAACGGTTTAATTCTGTAACCAAATTAAACTGGCAAAGCGTCCCGACTGAGCATTTTGGCGATGGGAATACCAGCGTTCATCATCGTAGGTGCAGTAATTGCCGCCGTATATTTTAGTCATATTTAACAGGCTCAACTGCGCTTTGGCTAATGCGTAGAGATCGAATAAATATTTATTGGGGTTCTGACTATTACAGAAACAAGATTCAATTAACGATCGATACAACTGCTCAATATGACGTTGGTTTTTTGTCGACTGAATAGTCGTTTTTGCGTGTAATTCTTGGCCATCTAAAACACACAAAACCTTTTCAGCAATCGACGATGAGTACTGCAAAACTTGTGTTTTAACCTCATTTCCCACTTCGTAATTTTTACCGCTGATGGCTGGCCCCAGATAAACAACAAACTCCGAATACACACGATTTTCGATGGCTCGAAATTCAGCGAGAGTGTCTAACAATACTCCGGCCGCCAATCCTCGCCACCCAGCGTGAGCCGCAGCAACAGCATTGCCGGTATTAGAAGACATTAACACCGGCATGCAATCGGCCGTCAGTATGCAGCAAGCTTTACCTGAATCAGTTGCAAACGCCGCATCCGCAGGCGTGTGAATGCGATTGCTCTGATCAGCTACTTCTGTGGATAACTCAGCCACTCGGCATTCGTGCACTTGCTGTAACCAGTTCAATTGCGGGCACACACCCGGCGCCTGAGCCAGTTTCTCACTCAATTGTTGTCGATTAGCGGCTACCGATTCGGCATCGTCATTGACGTGATCAGCAAGATTAAAGCCTGCCTTGGCACCCTGGCTCACACCACCCAATCGAGTCGTCACCAAGGCTCTGACGTTGCCGGGCCAGGGAACATCGGGAATGTAAAAACTGGATTCATCCATCATTTAAAACCTTAGGCTCAAAAACAGCAGGATTGGTCACACAAAGCAGCCGTTTACTCTTCTGCGGCTTCTAATGCCTCAAGCAGAGCTAACATATCCTCAGGTAAATCAACTTCCCATTCCATATATTCACCCGATACTGGATGCACTAACCCCAGAGATTGGGCATGCAAGGCTTGGCGCGGAAAGCCTTTTAGAGCTTCGATAAGCTCAGGCGATGCTCCTTTGGGAATTTTAAATCGGCCAGCGTAGGTATTGTCACCCACCAAGGGATGGCGAATGTGCGCCATGTGCACACGAATTTGATGAGTTCTGCCGGTTTCAAGCTTGAGCCGCACGTGAGTGTGATTGGTGAATCGCTGCACCAACCGATAGTGGGTCACCGCTTCTTTGCCATCGCCTTCTTTCAGCACTGCCATGTGGGTGCGCATTTTGGGATGACGGCCAATGGGTGCGTCAACACAACCACCTCCGGTCATTGTACCGATGGCAACCGCTTCGTATTCACGGCTGACTGACCGCTCTTGCAATTGCGCAATCAAATCGTTGTGTGCCTGCAATGTTTTCGCAACCACCATTAACCCAGTCGTGTCTTTATCTAAACGGTGCACAATACCCGCTCTGGGCAACAACGACTGTTGATCGTTAAGATTCAGCAACGCATTCAATAATGTGCCGGTGTAGTTACCCGCAGCCGGATGAACCACCAAACCCGCGGGCTTGTTGATTACCAATAGATGTTCGTCTTCAAAGACAATGTCTAGAGGAATGTCTTCTGCTAACCATTCCCCCTGTGGCTGTAGTTGTGCGTTCAACACCAGTTGTTCGCCACCGTAGAGCTTATCTTTGGCTTTGGCGGTTTTTTGATTGACGGTTAAATCACCGGATTTAATCCATTGTTGCAGTTGAGAACGTGAAAAGTCAGGAAACAATTCACTGGCAACTTGGTCCAATCTGAGACCACGATGTTCTGGGGTAGAGACAGCGCTCTTTTGAATGGTTTGTTCTGGAGTGCTCATAGATGGTTGTACAAACGATTTAAACGAAACAGTTTAACATTGTTTGGTAAAACTCAGGTTTTCTTGTGGCACGATTTTTATCGTTCATATCCTATGGCGCTATTCTTATGGCGCGATAGTGAAGGTAAGACGCTATAATGAACGATAGATATTCACACTCATTAGGCGGCCGCAACACCAGCACTGCCTGTGAGAGAAAAATGTTAACTGTTTCAAAGCTTGGGTGTTAACATCCGTCTGTGGTTAAATAATACCCGTCTATAGAATCAGATCGAATTGGCATCAAAGCCTTCATAACCAGACTTTGATATGCTTAGTTAATAACAAGAATTCAGTTGCTTTACTTATACTCAGGAAATTATGCGCGTTTATCCCATCCTTGCAGCTCTAATGATAGTTTTACTCAGTGGTTGTTCACTGTTTGGCTCTAAAGACGATCAAGCGAGCGCCGAAGAAAACACTACCGAAAAACTGCTTTACGATTCAGCCCAGTCCTTCCTTCGTTCAGGGCAGTGGGAATCAGCCATCAGCAATCTGCAATTGCTTGAAGAGAACTTTCCTTTTGGTAACTACGCAGAACAGGCTCAATTGGAGCTTATTTACGCGCATTACAAAAACTTTGAAACTGGCGCAGCCATCGCGTCTGCCGACCGTTTCATCCGCTTGCACCCGCAACACCGCCAAGTGGATTACGCCTACTACATGAAAGGCTTGGCCACTTTTACTCAAGGTAAAGGCATTTTTGAACGCTTTTTACCTACCGATTTAACCCGTCGTGATCCGGGCCCTGCGCGTGAGTCTTTCTCTCACTTCGCACAACTGCTCGCCCGCTATCCCAACAGTATTTACGCCCCAGACGCCAAAAAGCGCATGATCTACCTTCGCAACCTGCTTGCTCGTTACGAAATTCATGTTGCAAACTACTACTTTAAACGCGGTGCTTATTTAGCAGCAGCTAATCGCGGTCGTTATGTGGTTGAGAACTTCCAGAAAACACCTGCGGTTCCCGATGGTTTGGCTGTAATGACTCAAGCCTACAAATTCTTGGGAATGGAAAAGCTGTCTGAACAAAACCGCACCGTTCTTGCACAAAACTTCCCTGAGCACCCGGCCCTGAATGATGACGGCAGCTTCCGATACGCTGATTCCAGTATCGAAGAAGAAGATAAATCTTGGCTTGCCACTTTAACCTTCGGCCTGCTTGAACGCCCAGATACCCCAGCCTACGACAGCCGAGAAATCTATAATTCGGTTTATCTCGAAGATCCGAGAGTCGCGAGCCAAACCACCACGACCAGTGCCGAAAGCAAACAAAAATCATTGGCAAATCGATTGAGCTTTGGATTGTTTAACTGATCAATAACTAAGAATACACAATCAAAAAACCGGGCAATTGCCCGGTTTTTTTATGGATTGGAAAACTTCGCTGAAACACAACAAATGCGGATTTACCCGCAGAGGACTAATCGCCAATTTTCCAGCCATTGGTAATGGGATAACGACGGTCACGACCAAATCCGCGTTGAGTAATACGAACCCCTTCTGGTGCTTGGCGACGTTTGTACTCGTTAATATCTACCAATCGCAAAACACGATTCACCGTCTGAGACTCAAAACCTGCAGCAATAATCACCTCAGCACTCTCATCCAATTCGATGTAACGATACAGGATTTCATCCAAAACCTCGTACGGCGGCAAGCTGTCTTCGTCTTTTTGATCCGGCGCCAGTTCAGCCGAAGGCGGACGCTCAATCACACTGACAGGAATCACTTCGCTGATAGTATTGCGGTAACGCGATAACTCAAACACAGTAACCTTTGGCACGTCTTTTAATACGTCGTAACCACCAGCCATATCACCGTAGAGCGTGGAATAACCCACCGCCATTTCGCTCTTATTTCCAGTGGTTAAAACCAAGTAACGTTTCTTGTTAGAGATCGCCATCAACAAAACCCCTCGCGCACGCGCTTGCAGGTTTTCTTCGGTAGTGTCTCGCTCAGTGCCTTCAAACTCCTCAGCAAGGCTCGCCATAAAGGCGTCGAAGATCGGCTCAATGCTGATTGATTGATAGCGCACGCCCAAACGCTCGGCCTCGTCGGCGGCGTCATTTTTGGATAAATCGCTGGTGTAACGAAACGGCATCATGATCGCTTCCACCCTATCCTTACCCAAAGCATCAACCGCAACAGCAAGGGTCAAGGCCGAATCAATACCGCCAGACAAACCCAGAACCACCCCTTTAAAGCCGTTCTTGTTAACGTAATCTCTCACGCCTAAGACAAGGGCTTGGTAAATTGACGCCAATTCCGAAGGTGGTTCGATCAATTGATTGGGGGTAATTGTGGCGCAATCATCACCCAGCTCTACATTAACCTGATAAAGCCCTTCTTCGAAAAACGGCGCTTGGAACTGTTTTTCGCCTTTGGCATCGACAACCATTGATCCGCCATCAAACACCAACTCGTCTTGCCCGCCCACCAAATTAACGTACACAATAGGCATCTGGCCTTCGTTGGCGCGTTGACCAAGCAACTCATCGCGCTCGTAATTTTTACCACGATGAAACGGTGAGGCGTTCAAATTCAACATAATTTCAGCGCCGGCAAGTCGCGCCTGTTCCGTAGGCTCGGGAAGCCAAATATCTTCACAAACCGTCACGCCAACTTTGATACCCGACAACTCGAACACACACGGCGAGTGGCCTGCTGTGAAATATCGTTTCTCATCGAAGACTTGGTAGTTGGGCAAACACTGCTTCGCGTATTCAGTGACCGTATTGCCGTTTAAGAAAACACCCGCCATATTGAAAACGTTGCCATCAACCACTTTGGGGTAACCCACCACGGCGGCAATATCCGCAGGCATCCGGCTTTTTAAATCATTTAATGCATTATCGATTCGCGTTTCTAGACTGGGTCTAAGCAACAAATCTTCTGGCGGATAGCCAATGAGAGTTAACTCAGGAAAAACCACCACGTCAGCGCCTTTTTCCGCTGATTGTTCAAGAACTGAAATTACTTTCTCAAGATTGCCTGGAATGTCCCCAACCATAAAATTTAATTGGGCCATTACAACGTTTAATCCAGCCACCGACTTCTCCTACGCCTGATTCGATTAGTATGCAATTGGGCTTATGCACAGAGTGCTATTGTCCTGGAATCTGCTGAAATAGGCAAAGACGAGCACGCACTTTGCACAACCAATGATTCATGGATCTAATTTTGCCAAGTAACTCGCTATTTAAGACGTGTAGTCCCAGGCTCACCGCTAAAACCGTCCACAATGAGACCTCACATGATCACGCACATGACTACTCACATGGCAACTCATATCGCAACGCAACTCGGTTCAACTGAAGACACACGTGCATGAAATCCTGTGTCTGGAAATGATATGCTCGTTATTACGCGCGGAGTATTTTTTCTAACCGTCGACCAAAACAACAATTTTTACCACAACAACAATTTATTCAATGGCAAAAACCGACATCTACGACAATAACTACGGTTTACTGAGGGTATACACTTACTATCGTGTCGCTCTCGGCAGCCTGTTATTAATGCTCCACACCAGTGATTTAATTACTGATTTATTGGGCAGTATCGATAAGCAACTGTTCTTATACACAACCCTTGTTTACACCGTCCTCAATATTCTAACGCTGCTGCGACTGTGGATAAGTCGGTTAGAGCCCACGACCTCTCAAGTTGTATTTTTCCTGATCGTCGATATTTTCGCACTTAACCTTTTAAGTTACGCCAGTGGCGGCATTAAAAGTGGCATTGGCTATCTGTTAATAATTACAGCAGCCACCGGGGCCATTTTTTTGCGCGGCCAGTGGGCGATGTTTATCGCGGCATTCGCGGCAATATCGGCTCTGGCCGAAACGATTATTTCTGGCATTACCCACGGCAACAAAGCGGCGGATTTATTTTCAGCCGCCGCCCTCGGTATTTTGCTGTTCGCCACCGCGATTTTATTCCAGTACCTAACCCAGCGAATTCGAGAAAGTACCGCCGAGGCTCAGGACCAAGCCCACTTAGCAGCAAAAGCCATTGATATATCGCAACAGATTATTGCCAGAATGAGAACAGGCGTACTGGTGATGGATGCGGAAGAAAAAATTCAATTGATTAACCACGCCGCCGGTGAGCTGCTTGGCCTAAAGCACGAAATGTATCGGGATATTTCCGATATAGAACACATCCCAATCGTCTACCGCGCTTACCAACAATGGCGAGAATCACCGACCACACTGCAAGAGCCGGTACACATTGCGCAATCGAATAACGACGTGCGAATTAATTTTGCCATGTTGGGTGAACAACCTAACGCAAGTATTTTAGTGTTCGTTGAAGACCATCGATTGCTGGCACAAGAAGCTCAGAAATTAAAACTCGGATCACTGGGGCAATTAACGGCAAGTATCGCCCACGAAATTCGAAACCCATTGGGGGCGATTAGCCACGCCGCACAATTGTTGGCCGAAACGCCAAATAGAGAAAGTAGCGATGAGCGCTTACTGAATATAATTATCAATCACTCCAAACGCGTGAATCAAATCATTGAAAACACTCTGCAATTATCGCGCAGAAGCCAGGGCCAGGCCGAAGTGATCGATCTCAGACAGTGGCTGCCTAAATTTATCGCCGATTATGAAATTACGCACTCCATCGATCCTCCAATCGACATAGAATTGGTCTTTATCAGTGACAACAATGAACCGATTTTGGCAAAAATTGATGTAAATCACCTGCGACAAATTTTAACGAACCTTATTGAAAATGGGTTGCGCTACAGCTTTAAAAACACAGGATTGCATCACTTGTTACTCAGAGCCAGCAATATCGATAACGGAGAAATTACCAGTTTGCAAATTCAAGACGACGGTGTTGGAATTTCTAAAGAACATCTCAAACACATCTTTGAACCGTTCTACACAACAGAAAACACCGGATCTGGGCTGGGCTTGTACGTATCGCGAGAACTCTGCCAACTCAATCAGGCATCACTGAATTATTTTTACAACGACAACGAAAAAAGCTGCTTTCAAATTAACTTTGCCCACGCTCAACAAATGTTCTAACACCTACCAACAGGCATTTTGTTGATCAAACCGTTGGGAATTACGCTATTTTTCAATTGCGGTAATTAAGACATAATCAGAGGTTTCTTAATTACCCAGTAATTTTTTTCAGACAGAATCAATGAACAAACAAGCACATCGCTGGTTTATCATTCTCTGAATCGTCAACGACACAAGTAAAGGTCAAACCGTATTATGTCCCATCAAGCTCTTATCATTGACGATGAACCCGATATTCTCGAACTATTGGATATCACACTCTCGCGCATGGGTATTGAATCTCATCGAGCGCCCGATCTCAAAAGTGCAAAATTGCAATTAAAAGAGAATCACTACGACCTGTGCTTAACCGATATGAGATTGCCAGACGGCAATGGCATCGATCTGGTTAAGGAGCTTCAAACCAGCAAGCCCAATTTACCGGTGGCCGTATTTACCGCACACGGCAATATGGACACCGCTGTTGAAGCCATGAAAGCCGGAGCATTTGATTTTATTACCAAACCGGTCGATTTGGAGCTGTTGCGACAGCTGGTTAAATCGGCATTGAATGCTTCTCACAATAAAACCGAAGCCAGTTCCGATTCCGAGCATTTAATCAAAGGTGAATCGGATCAGATCCGAGAACTCAAACAAAAAATTGTCAAACTGGCACGCTCACAGGCCCCAGTATTTATATCGGGTGAATCCGGCAGTGGTAAAGAACTGGTTGCCCGCTCCATTCATCAACAAGGGCCGCGAGCCGAGAAACCATTTGTTGCCGTCAACTGTGGGGCGATTCCATCCGAACTCGTTGAAAGCGAATTTTTTGGCTACCGCAAAGGCAGCTTTACCGGCGCTCAATCCGATAAAAAAGGGTTATTCCAAGCCGCCAATGGCGGCACCTTATTCTTAGATGAAATTGCCGATTTGCCGCTCGACATGCAAGTAAAATTGCTTCGTGCCATTCAAGAAAAAGCCGTGCGAGCCATTGGCGATTCAACCGAAACCAAAATAGACGTGCGCATCTTAAGCGCGAGTCACAAAAACCTGCCACAAGCGATTGAAGACGGCACCTTCCGCGCTGACTTGTATTACCGCATTAATGTGATTGAGGTATTGGTCCCGCCGTTGCGCCAGCGCGGTAAAGATATTTTGTTGTTAACGGATTTTTTCTTAAACCAATTTGCCGAAGAAACTCAGTTACCGAAAGCCACCTTGGCACCCGAAGCAAAAACGGCCCTGGAAAATTACGATTTTCCAGGTAACGTGCGCGAATTAGAAAACGTACTCGAACGTGCTTACACCTTGTGTGAAAATAATTTAATCACTCAAACCGACCTTCAGCTCGCGCCGATTAAACACAATAAAATCAGCAAAATTGAAACGCCATCCAATCCGAGCCCACCAACTAAATCCACAAACGCTTACGACGGCAGCGTCTCTATCGACGAATATTTAGAAGAAATTGAAAAAGAAATTCTGTTGAATGCGCTGGAAGATAACCGCTGGAATCGAACCTCAACCGCAAAAGCATTAGGCATTACTTTTCGCTCATTGAGATATCGGTTAAAAAAATTGGATTTAGACAACGATTAACTCACACTGGAAGTTCTATAGGAGCCTCTGACTAACCTCAAGATCACTCAGGCCAAGGAGTTTTTTTCTGATTAAGGCGTGCTTTTGAAGGTCTAACGGGTTAAATCGAAAAAGCACAACGCAAAGCAGGAAAAAACTGGCAGGCCCTGAAAGGCGTGGCCTCAAGCGCACATTTGCGGCGTTGCCGTTTTTATTAAGGCCCCATGTCTGTTACGGAAAGGGCCATTAATTGCAAACGTCGCCTTGCAACTGCACGCTTGAGATCACGCTGAGTAATTTTGAGGTTAGTCAGAGGCTCCTATAGTTAGAGCTTCCAGCACTCTGATACGTTTTCGATCTAAATTTTTAATCGGAGCGTTTACTCGGTAAAGGTACCACGAATCGGGTAATTATTATCAGGATTGCGAATAAAACGAATCCCATTAATAATACTTTCAAGATTCGGGCGGGTGAACGGTGTATTGGAAATATCCACCACCTGTAGATTTCCATCACCATTAATAATAAATAATCCTGGTTCAGCAAATACGGAATCCGACTCTTGTGGTCTTGGTGTTGAAATGTATAAACCCAAAGCCTTCATTTGTTCCACAGTCAACCCAAAACCCACTGCAAATTCGGGCTCAACCAAAGCCAGTTGTTCTTTTGCTCTTTCTTCGGTATCGGAAGACACGGCAACAACATCCACCCCTAATTCGTTATAAGCGGCAAGCAGTGGATTTAATTCCTTCAAGTAATGCGTGCACAACGGGCAATGTTTACCGCGATACACAATCACCATTTGCCAGTCACAACCTTCAGCAGGCTTTCCTAACTGCAGTTCACCACCACCAAATTTAGCCACCGACATTGCGGGAAATTTTTCCCCCGCCGATAATTTAAACGCACTCATAATAGCCTCTTCAAATAAATTCATCGTGTTATACAACTAATTTTATGCGCTATAAAAAACCGGCCAACGGCCGGTTCCATAACGTGAATGACTTATTATTTTATAATTTAATGTTAAAACGCAAATAGCTAAATACGCCAGGTACGTCATAGGTGGTTGCGTCAAACCCATTCAAAGCACAACTAAAACAGGTTGGAGAATCTTCATCAGTAACATTAAGCACACCCGCAGACAAGGTAATTTCTTGCTCAGTAGGCAATGACCAAGTTGCCGCTAAATCAACGTATAAAGTGTCTTCCAAAACATTCAGTTCTTCAGCTTCATTGGAACAAAGTCCTAAGCCATCCAAACCTGTGCAATCTTCGGTAACTTCATCAATGTAACGGAAAGTCGCGGCAAACGCCCAATTATCGTAAAACAATTCGGACGTTAATGTGGATTTTAATTCGGGATAAGCCTGCTCAGGATCACCCGTTTCAGTACCTTCCAAATGCACATCAATAAAACCGGTTGATGTTGGCACCTGCTCAATGTATTCGTCTAAGAACGTATTTTGCCAAGTCAATTTAATTTGGCCAAAACTATAGGTCGGGCTTAAATAGACAAAACTTAAATCATAACCGGAGGTTTCAATACCACCGATATTCGTTAACTGATTAGAAAAACCGTTAATAACACCGCCTGAGGTTCGTGTTATTCCGTTACACAAGCCCGAATCCAACGTTGAAATACAACCTTCTAATTGTACTTGCGCATCCAACGCTTGAATTGCACCATCGATCTCGTGCTCATAATAGGTGCCTTCAACGGTAAACTGCTCAATCCAATCTTGGCTATCGACCCAATCGGCATCGTAGACAAAACCTAAGGTGATGCTGTCGGATTCTTCCGGTTGCAACTCTCGATTGCCGCCCGTGGTTACCGATATTTGTGGATTAAACTGAACGTAACTGCCATCAACAGGAACGCCTAACGCAGCACAGTTTGCAACGGTTTGTGGGTCAGCCGGAATGGCACCGTTTTGCGTGCCTAAAATATCGGAACATGGATCAGCTAGGGTTTGATCGAAACGTGCAGCCGAGCCGAACAACTCGCCAATTCCCGGAGCACGTAATCCTTCAGAAAAACTGCCGCGCAATAAAATATTGCTGACCGGGCGATATTTAAATCCTACTTTGCTGGTGGATTCCGAACCAAACGTACTGTAGTCAGAGTTTCGGATTGCCAGAGATAAATCTAAAAGATCAGCGCCGGGTAAATTCTCGAGAATAGGAATTTGCAACTCAAGGTAATATTCTTCAATATCAAAGCCACCACGTGTAGGCGTTGATTGAACACCCGCGCTTTCACCGGCAACAACAACAGCGTCCGGTTGAAAAAATCCATCTTGTTCTCGGTATTCTATACCTGCTGCAAAAGCAAAGGGGCCTGCGGGTAATTGGAATAAATCGCCGCTGATGTTTGCCGTAACGTTCGATAACTCTTGCTCACTTACGTCTTTTTGCACAAACGAAATAAAATCCAATTGCTCCTGAGTAATCGTACCGTTACCGTCACCTTGGCCACCGAATAAATTTAATGGCACACAAGAACCCGTACAATCTGGGCCCAGCGCTTCTTGAATTCTCGCAGAGTTGTAACCGCCGGTTTTGATCTGATCAGCACGGTTTTCTGAGCGAGCAAAATTAACATCCCAATAAAAATTGCGATCACCCAACTCAAATTGGCCTTGCAAACCAGCCCCCACGTAAAAAGTATTCACGTCCTGCTCGAACACCCTCGGACCACCTTCTAATGGACGACGACCAAAAAAGAAGGGATTGGTATTGGCGTCGAGCGTAAAGCCAAACGGATTAAACGGATTACTCGCATCCACCGAAATGGTATCTAACAGATTACCATTCCCGGCTTCTGGGCCAATAAATAATGGCTCGGGCGCTGCCTGATTGGTTGATTTACGATTGTTAAACAAACCTTTTAAATAAAACGTTGTTGATGGCGTTAAATCGTATTGCGCTTGAGTGTAAATATTGGTGCGCTCATTGGGGGCTAGCACCAAATTAAATGGCGAGAAATTAAATCGATCTGCCGTTGTAAATGGACTGAAATCATCGTTTGGACCACAGGGGTTTGCGGCATCGTAACGCGGCACACCCGTGACACCGTCGTTAATCGTACAGTCAACTTGCAAACCCGTATTTGGATCCGTAAAAAAGAAACGTCCTTGAGGTGTACCCGAACTGCCACCTAAACCGTTAGTCACAAATGGAATGGGCGTAGAAGCCTGATCACGATCCGCCGCAAGCACATCGTTCGCATTAACATAACCAATATTTAAAAATATCCGTGAGCGATCGCCAATCGTGCCAATGGATAAATTAATTTCATTACTTTCACCATCACCTTCGTCGTACGCACCGGAATAAGCTTCAATTTCAAAGCCGTCAAAGTCTTTTTTGGTAATAATATTAACAACACCGGCAATTGCGTCACTGCCGTAAATGGATGACGCGCCATCTTCTAAAACTTCAATTCGCTCAATAATTGCCGTTGGAATGGTGTTTAAATCCACCGCAGACGAGACGCCACTGGCCGACGACCCATTCACCCAGCGCACACCGTCCACCAAAACCAAGGTTCGATTAGACCCTAAATAACGCAAATCAATTTGCGAGGCACCGGCACCAATACCACCGCCATCGGGTGGAAAACCGAAATTACCACTGCTGTTAAAACGCGAATTTAATCCGCCGCCAGACGCCGTTAAGCGCTGTAAGAAATCACCCACCGATGTTAAGCCTGAACGATCCAAATCCTCAGCAGTTAACGTTGTGACTGGAGATCCTTGCGAAAGCGGATCTTGACGAATTCGAGTACCGGTTACACTCACTTCTTCAATGGTGTCGTTGGCACCATTGGCTTGAGCATAAACGGGAGATGTAGAAAATAGAAAACACGAGGCAAGTGCTGCCGGTAAAGCGACTTTATTAAATGACTTACCATAAAACCTGACATCAAGGTGTTGCATAGACAGTCTCCGCCCAGATTAAAATCTGATTATTTATTGCTAGAATTATTTGGACGCATGCACAAAAGCTGACGATATTTATAAAAATATTGATAGGATTAATCGTTCGATAAATAGATTTAGTCGTTCCTACGTTTACGCCAATTTTCGCAAATGCACATCAAGCCAGAGACGAGCTGTATAAAATTGACCGCCCTGTAAGGACTGACAAATAAGAAGAATTAATATAAGAAGGGAGTGTTGATAGACGAAAAAGTAAATGAGGTTAAAAACAAACAAATAAAATACACATTAACGTGTGATCCAAATCCTATTACAGGTTGAACCCGTTAATTTTTTATATCAGGATTAAATTAATTCGTATAAATCAAAAATTCCCAATTCAGTTTTATTTTTAATAATAGTTAGCGAATTCATACTCTCACCAAAAGTTTTCTACGCCTGCCTTTATACGATTATTTCTTCTAAACATTGAGTTACCGAAATTCAAACGGGTTTAGCCCCGCGCATGCGGGGAACACAGTCACCACAAATTCGGCGACACCTGCAGCGTCGGTTTAGCCCCGCGCATGCGGGAACACAGCCGTTGACTATCTTGCATTTCCCTCAGCCCCGGTTTAGCCCCGCGCATGCGGGGAACACCGCATCAAGAACAGTGAAACCAGAACCTGTACCGGTTTAGCCCCGCGCATGCGGGGAACACTCTTACTGTATCTGATTGTTTTTAAAAGGAAAATACCACCCTGTATTTTCTACCGATACAATTGATGGTTTTTTAGTCTAAAAAGCGGCCACCACGGCAGTAGTGGCTTGCGGTATTTGGGAGATAATGTGGGGATTTAAAGAAGGGCTTCTAAAGAAATATACGTCGCTGCCTCAACAGGGGATTCGCATTTTGGAACAACCCCTAGCAGCGGTGCGCGAATTCGGCCTTTTAAGGTTTCTATATTTTCTTCTGTATACGCAGCCTCGGAATCCAAACAATTGGCAACCCAACCTGCTAACGGCAATCCAGATTGAGCAATGGCTTGAGCGGTAAGCAGCGCATGATTAAGGCAGCCTAATCGAACGCCAACCACAAGAATAACAGGCACATTTAATTGCACGGCAAAGTCGGCCAAGGTCTCTCGTTGATTTAAAGGCACAAACCAACCGCCGGCGCCTTCCACTAACCACAAATCGGCGCGATTTAATAACGCCCCTTGAGCAAAACCGTGCAAACGAGAAGCACTCAATTTTTTACCTTCTTTTTCTGCGGCAATATGCGGTGCTATGGGCTCTTTTAAAATAACGGGGTTAATGGATTGGTAAGGCAATGTTAATGTCATGGCGTTTGATAATGCCACGGCATCTTCGTTTTTAATGATACCTTCGTCGTCAAAACCGCCTGCGGCAATGGGCTTTAACGCACCGGTTTTTAAGTTTGCTTGTTTGGCTTTTTCTAAAATTGCGCAAGAAACAAAAGTCTTTCCCACTTCAGTGTCTGTGCCGGTTACAAAAAATTTTTTAGCCAAAATAGATTCTCTTTTAACGTTACTTCACAAGATGTAAATAATAAACTTCGTAGGTTAACGGTAAGCCAGCATCTTCTCGTAGTGATTCATAGGCTTGGCTTAGCATTTGGAAATTTCTCTTTCCAGACAATCCTTTGGCTCGGCCACGATTCACATTATGAGCGCCGATGTCTTTAAATTCACGCATCAAGGTTTTGACATCATTGAAATACAAGGTTTTAAAAACACGCGTTAACTCAACGTTTGCAAACCCCACTTTTTGCGCGGTATGCAATAATATCTCGCCATCAATAAATTGATTGATGTGCTGGTGACAATCAACTTTTTGCCACGATAATTTCAGTTCGTTTAAACTTTTTGGTCCTAACGTACTCAAGTGTGCTTGGCCATTAGTTGACATAACCCGAAAAATTTCAGCCAATAATTTGGCGGGATTTTCACACCATTGAATCGCAAGATTAGAATAAATCTGGTCGATACTGTGATTTTTCAGCGGCAGATTTTCAGCATCGGCCTGCACAAATAATGCGTTTTTTGAGTTTACGGCTTTCGCTTTCGACAACATACCCGATGCAATATCGAGAGCATAAACTTGTTGATCACCAGTGTTTTTGTTTTCACAAGACTGCAGCTGCGAGGTAAAAAACCCAGTACCGCAACCCAAATCTAAAATAGTATTGATATTGTCGTTTTTGTTTTCCCGAAATGCATCGAGCAACTCGTCACCAACATCACGCTGAAACTGGGCACTGGCGTCGTAGCTTTGTGCGGCATCACTAAACGATTTAGCAACACTCGCTTTGGAACGCTCAGGTTTGACTCGCTGAATAAAATCGCAAACAGACGCTATTAATTGTGCTGGATTCTCTAGATGAAGTGCGTGACAACCTTTTAGCACTTCAAATTCGTGAACTACCGGTGCGGACTGATTCAGTAATTTTAATGGTGCTGCGCACGCAATTGGGACTAATTGATCGCCAGAAGCAAACAGATGCAAACCTGGAACAATACTTTGCTCGTACGCTTGGCGGTTATCGATGCTATTTAACCAATCCAAACCCAAGGCGTAGTGTTGATCTGAGTTGTAAGCGTCGGAATAAAACGCTCGTACAGATTTCAACGTGGATTTTGCGTGAATGCTATCTTCAGTGTCGGAATGCCCAACCAACTGAGCAAAACGTTTTAAAGTTTTCTCAGTGTTGATTTGCGTTGTTTTTTTAAAATTATCAAAGATTGCCGTTGGCATGGCGTACGGCCAATCTTCACTCTCAGAAAACTTAGCATTGGCAGCAATCGTTACCAATGCCGCAACTCGCTGAGGATAGGCATGTGCCAATTGAGCAGCAAGCATTCCACCCAAAGACCAGCCCAAATAAATACCGGTTTTCGGTAACAACGGCAATAACGCGTCAAGTGTCATTGATAAATCTTGATTTCCGCCGAAACCGGGTAAGTCAATGACGTGGAGATCAAAATGTTGATTCAGTTGAACACCAAACAACTGCCAACACTGCGAATCACTGCCCCAACCGTGCAAAAGCACCAACGGTTCACTGGCAAGTTTTTCACCGGAACATGCGTGAAAACCCGCAGGTAAATAGGGTATCTCTAAAGAATTTAACACCTGTTGTTCGGCGTTGCTGTGCGAAATAGTAACCAACTGATCGATTGATTGAGCCATAGAATTCATATCGAGTTATTCCGCCAGTGATTCGTTGGCCTGAGAGCAAAACTGATCGTACGCTTGCGCCAACAAGTCGGTGAGCTTTTCAACTTGCTCTGGCGTGTGCGCTGCGGTGAGGGTAATTCGTAAACGTGCCGTGCCTTTAGGAACGGTTGGCGGTCGAATAGCGCCTACCAAAATACCGTTGGCTTTTAAAAACTCAGCAATGTTCAACATCGATTGCTCATCGCCAATCACCAATGGCTGTATGGCCGTGTTGGATTCCATTAAATCAAAATCTAACGCGCTCACACGAGTTCTAAATAACTGAATTAAAGACTGTAGCTTTTCTCTTAATTCGGCGCCTTGCTGAATAATCTTCAAAGATTGGCGAGTGGCAGCAGCAATTGCTGGGGGTAACGCGGTGGAATAAATATAGGGACGAGCAAACTGAATTAAAGTTTCGATTAATGTTTCACTGCCAGCAACAAAAGCGCCGTAAGTGCCAAACGCTTTTCCGAAGGTTCCCACCAAAATAGGAACCTGCTGTTCAGACAATTGCAATTGCTCGCACAAGCCCGCACCGGTTTTTCCTAACACGCCAAAACCGTGTGCATCGTCTACCATCAACCAAGCGTCGTGATTTTTCGCGGTAGTGATAATGTCAGCTAAGGGCGCGCAATCGCCGTCCATGCTGAATACACCGTCGGTGACCACAATTTTTCGATTGCCTGGCAAACTCAAGGTTTTATCAAGGCTAGTAATATCGTTGTGAATGTAGCGACGGAATTTAGCGCCGCTAGAAAGCCCGCCATCCAACAGTGAGGCGTGATTTAATTTATCTTCGGCAACCAAATCGCCTTGCCCCAACAGCACATTCAAGCAAGAAAGATTGGCCGCGTAACCATTGGAAAAAACCAGCGCGCGTGCACGACCGGTAAATTCCGCTAATTCCTGCTCCAATAAATGATGCTCTTGATGATGGCCAATCACTAAATGAGAGGCACCACTTCCCACACCAAATTTATTGGCGGAGTCGACAAACGCTTTGGTCACGTCGGGATGATTGGCAAGCCCTAAATAATCGTTGCTGGCAAAATTAATAAATTCGCCATCGTGTGCTTGGCTGCTCAGCGACACGTCCGATCCCTGCGCCGATGCCATGACTTTGCGATTACGATACAACGACTGACGCGCGCGCTCGGCTAACGCTTGCTTTAATTCTTGCTCAATCATAATGCTTTACAGGCTATTGAAGGCTTAAGTCGCAAGGACTATTGCCCTACCGCAGTTTGAGTCGCGTCGTAAAAATACGCCTTATTTTCTTGCTCGCGAATGGCGTGCTCGATGTTCGCTTGTTCGGCTTCATCGTCGTTTTCGGTCTCGAATTTTTCCGGCTGTAAATTCAAGCGCTCAAACAGTTGCATATCTTTGTTGGCTTTTGGATTTGGAGTGGTTAACAGTTTTTCGCCATAGAAAATCGAATTGGCTCCAGCGAGAAATGCCATGGCTTGCATTTCATCATTCATATCTTCGCGACCGGCGGATAAACGCACGTAAGATTTCGGCATTAGGATTCGCGCAACCGCAATGGTGCGAATAAAATCGAATGGATCGAGATCCTCGTTTTCCGCCAATGGCGTGCCTGCAACTCGAACCAACATGTTAATCGGTACCGACTCAGGGTGCTGGGGAAGATTCGATAATTGTTGCAATAAACCTGCGCGATCGGTGTCGTTTTCGCCCATTCCAACGATGCCACCTGCACAAATTTTCATGCCCGATTTACGCACACGATCTAATGTTTCTAAGCGATCTTGGTATGTGCGCGTGGTGATGATTTCACCGTAGTATTCTGGCGAGGTATCGAGATTGTGGTTGTAGTAATCGAGTCCTGCGTCGGCTAACTCTTGCGCTTGCTCATCTTTTAGCATGCCCAATGTCATGCAGGTTTCAAGGCCCAAGGCTTTTACCTGGCGAACCATATCGGTCACGTAAGGCATGTCACGATTTTTAGGCGAACGCCAAGCAGCACCCATGCAAAAACGCGTGGCACCGGCTTCTTTTGCAGCTTTTGCTTCATCAACCACCGCTTGAACTTTCATTAGCTGCTCTTTTTCAAGACCCGTATCGTATCGAGCCGACTGCGGACAATAGGCACAATCTTCCGGGCAAGCGCCAGTTTTGATGGAGCAAAGCGTGCTCACTTGCACTTCGTTCGGGTTAAAGTGCTGACGGTGAACGCTCTGAGCTTGAAACATCAAGTCCATGAAAGGCGTGTTAAACAGGGCGACAATTTCGTCTCTGCGCCAGTCGTGGCGGCATTCGGTGACTTCGGGCATACTTGCCAAACTCCAATTCGGTGTTCTTAATTCAGGCGCTTGTGTGTTTGCAAGTAACCACTTACACCACATTCCAAACGAGCAATAGGTTTTGCTCTTTTAAAGACGGGACAGTCTAACCAACTGCACTTAGCTGTCAACCAACAAACGCAAACTAGGTTTACAAGTGGCGAGAAAGGAATCACAGGCACAAGAATCAACCGGCCTTGTTCAGCGCATGGGACAGCGGATTTCGGCCCTACTTCGGCGCTGCCATTTGTGCGAATCGGCAATTGCCCAAATCAATAACCAGCACCATCTGTGCGACCACTGCTGGCAAGCACTGCCCTGGAATCAGCATTATTGCCAACACTGTGCGCACCCAACGGCCTCACCTGTTGCGCGATGTGGTAACTGCCTAGATAGCCAAAATCACTACCGGCGCTGTGTGTGCCCGCTTATTTACGATTACCCCGTCGATCACTTGATTACCCGCTACAAGAACAATCAGCACCGATTACAAGGGCTGCTGGAAACCGTGATTCAACAAGGACTCACAGCGTTTGAACATCGCGACTGGGATGGGGTTCTGGCCGTACCGATGCACCCCAAAAATCAATGGCGACGTGGCTTTAATCAGAGCCATGTATTGGCGAGCTTTGTTGCAAGAACGCTGCATATTCCGCTGATAGAAGGATTTCAACAAAGCCAATTGCTGTCTTCTCAAAAAGCTCTCTCTCGCAAACAACGGCAAAGCAATCTCAAAAACGCGTTTCAAATGACGCAATCGCTACACGGGAAAACACTGTTGCTGATCGACGATGTGGTCACCACTGGCAGCACCATCGAAGCTGCCTCACGAACGTTGCAATCGGCCGGAGCCCACAGCATTGATGTATTAGCGCTTGCGCGTACACCCAACCCGAAAACGCGTTTAAGCTAGTTACTACCAGCGACAGTCTGTAGAATTGCAATCACCACAAAAGGTGATTACCTATGACAGACCCTCGCGATTTCGACGATAACTCCGACTTTGATGACGACGAGTTCGAAACTCACCCCTACGACTCACTCACGCCAGATACCGTACTCAACGCCGTTGAGTCTTTGGGATACCAAACCGACGCCCGAATTTTGCCTCTCAACAGTTACGAGAACCGTGTTTACCAAGTGGGTATCGAAGACGAAACACCGATTATCGCCAAGTTTTATCGGCCGCAACGGTGGAGCATCGAGCAAATTCTGGAAGAGCATCAATTTGCGCAAGAACTCGTAGACGTTGAGGTTCCAGTCGTACCGGCAACCGCAAACAGCGATGGCAAAACACTGCACGAGTGGCAAGGATTTCAATTTGCTGTGTACGAACGCAAAGGCGGCCACGCACCCGAGCTGGATAACCTGGATCATCTGCTCGTTATCGGGCGATTAATGGGGCGCATGCATGCGCTGTCTAAAACCAAGGAATTTTCTCACCGCCCAGCATTAGACATTGAATCGTTCGGCGAGCAATCGAGAACGTTTCTTTTAGAAAACCAATTTTTACCTAAAGAATTGGAAACCGCTTACGATACTTTAACGCGAGATTTAATCGCACAAATCCGAACCGCGTTTTCTAACTTTCCTGCAAAATCAATCCGTTTGCATGGCGATTGCCATCCAGGAAATATTTTATGGCGCGACGACAGCGCCCACTTTGTCGATTTGGATGATGCCCGCAGTGGTCCGGCAGTCCAAGATTTATGGATGTTAATTTCTGGCGACAGAAATCAACAGACCTTGCAGATGAGCGAAATTCTCGAAGGGTACCAACAATTTTGTGACTTTGATTTCACCGAATTAAATTTAATTGAACCTCTGCGTACATTGAGAATCATGCATTACTCAGCGTGGCTCGCCAGACGTTGGACCGATCCGGCGTTTCCGCACAATTTTCCGTGGTTTAACAGCCAGCGTTATTGGGCCGAGCACATTTTAGAGTTAAGAGAACAACTTTCTGCCATGCAAGAGCCAGCACTGACCTTGTTTTAATGGCAATAAAACCCAATAAAACACATCACTAATTGCAAAGTGATGTTTAAAACCACAGACAAACAATTGCTAAAAGCCGCCAAGACGTTGGAGCAAGATTGTGATAAATAAAATTTGGGAAAAAATCCGCTGTGAAGCGAAAGAAAACGCCCAGAAAGAACCCATATTAGCTAGCTATTTACACGCGACCATTTTAAATCACAACTCACCCATGGCCGCGTTGAGTTACTTATTGGCGAATAAACTCGACAGCCCAACGGCTTCTGCGCTGTTGATTCGAGAAGTGATCGAAGAAGCCTTTACCGCCAAACCCGAAATGGCTCAATGCATTGCCCACGATTTAGACGCCGTGCGCAATCGCGATTCTGCCTGCGACGAATTCTCAACGCCATTTTTGTACTACAAAGGCTTTCACGCACTGCAAGCGTATCGCGTCGCAAATTGGCTGTGGACTCAAGACCGCAAACCCTTCGCCCTATTTTTACAAAACAGAATCTCCGTCGTTTTTTCTGTGGATATTCACCCTGCGGCAAAAATTGGCAAAGGTATTATGTTTGATCACGCCACCGGTATCGTCATCGGCGAAACCGCTGTGGTTGAAGACCACGTCTCGATTATGCAGTCAGTCACCTTAGGCGGCACCGGTAAAGAAGGTGGCGATCGCCACCCAAAAATTCGTCGCGGTGTTTTAATTGGTGCAGGTTCAAAAGTGCTCGGCAATATTGAAGTGGGAGAAAATTCTCTCGTGGGTGCAGGCAGCGTAGTATTAAAACCCGTAGAAGCCAACTGCGTGGTTGCAGGCGTACCTGCAATTAAAGTAGCCGACCGCGCCAGTGATACTAATCCCGCTGACGAAATGTGTTACGACTGGTAAATACGGAAGTATTTGGGTTGATTAGAAATTTCGAACTGAATGGATGAGTAAAATTAAAAAGCCAGATTAAGTCTGGCTTTTATTTTATCACATCAAAAATATATCAATATCTTAGATTATAAATTACTGATTCTTACCTTCTTTATTAGCAGAAATTTGCTCTCCTAAGGTAAAACAATACTCGGAGTAATTTTCATTACTTGAGATTGCTTTTCCGCTTGTTCGAATTGATACAATAGCTTGTCGTAAAAAATGATATCTTCCTGTATCTCGATTCGCTCATCCTCAGACAAAGGTTTTTCCAAGGAATTTTTATTGTCGGATATAATTTCACGCTCCAAACCTGCCAAACGATATTGAAGCGCGGAACGAATATAGGAGATATCTTTGAATGTTAACTCAGTCATGTTATACCGGCCTCATCTATTTCCATAAATTTTCCAACTCTTCTTATACCTCATAAACCAATGAATGTCGTAAAACGGTGTTAAGAATGTAATGTGGTTACACCACCACTCCACTCAAATGCATCTATCTGTGATTCTCCTACCACTTGGAACACTTCTCCTCAATATCAATTTGATCTATATCAACACACCCAGCAACAAGCTCACTTAGCGATCTCTCAGCTATTCCTCAGTTTTCTCGAATCGGTAAAATGCGCGCCAACTGAACTCACTTTTGATCAATAGTTATCCTATGAAGTTGCCAGAATTGCTCTCCCCTGCGGGGTCTTTGAAGAATATGGAATACGCTTTCGCTTACGGGGCGGATGCGGTTTATGCGGGCCAGCCACGTTACAGTTTACGTGTGCGTGAAAATGAATTTAATAAGATTGAAAATTTAGCGAAAGGTGTTGCTCGCGCTCATGAGTTGGGCAAGCAATTTTATATTGCTAGCAACATTAGCCCGCACAACAATAAGGTAAAAACCTATTTAAGAGACATGGAAGATGTTATCGCCATGAAGCCCGATGCGTTAATTATGTCGGACCCCGGCTTAATTATGTTGGTGCGCGAGGCGTTTCCTGATATTCCGATTCATTTATCAGTACAAGCGAATGCAGTGAATTGGGCAACGGTAAAATTCTGGCACAAGCAAGGATTAACACGGGTAATTTTATCGCGAGAATTATCGCTGGATGAAATCGAAGAGATCAAACAACAGTGCCCAGAAATGGAAATCGAAGTTTTTGTCCACGGTGCATTATGTATCGCTTATTCTGGCCGTTGTTTGCTTTCTGGTTATATGACCCATCGTGATTCTAACCAAGGCGCGTGTACAAATTCTTGTCGCTGGAAATATTCCACGCACGAAGCGGTGCAGTCTGACGGCGGCGAAATTATTCCGACAACCAATATTGAATCATCGGCAATAGACCAACCTGTAGAGTTTTTTAATCCCGAACAAGAAAATAATGAAAGCGATGGCAGTGAAAAGATATCGCCATTGTATTTGTTACAGGAAAAGGGCCGACCTGGGGAATTAATGCCAGCCTACGAAGATGAGCACGGCACCTACATTATGAATTCCAAAGATTTGCGGGCCGTGCAGCACGTACAACGTCTAATGGAAATTGGTGTGGATTCATTAAAAATTGAAGGGCGCACCAAAAGCTATTACTACGCAGCTAGAACCGCACAAGTGTACAAACAGGCAATGATAGACGCGGCCGAAAATAAAGCCTTCGACTTTACATTAATGGACGAATTAGAAGGCATGGCGAACCGAGGCTTTACTGAGGGGTTTTACCGTCGCCACGTGCCAGCGGAATACCAAAATTACGAGACTGGAAATTCTACCTCAACCAAACAGCAGTTTGTCGGTGATGCAATTGACGTAAATACCGATCAAAAGACAATTACCATTGAGGTAAAAAACCGTTTTGAGGTGGGTGATAATTTAGAGTTACTCACTCCAAATGGAAATTTTGCCTTTCAATTGTCCAACATGACGAATGCAAAAAATGGAAAAAGCTTAGAAGCCGCACCTGGATCGGGTTATTGCGTACAAGTTCCTTGGCAGCAAATTCCGGGAATCACCGACAATAAAGCTGCACTCGAAAAAGGATTGTTGATCCGTAATTTATAGATTCAACAATAAAGTTTCGAAGAGTCAGATGAAATAAGTAAAGCCTTTTTATTCAACATTAATAAAAAGGCTTTACTGTGAAAACCAAACACATCAACTAGTAAACTAATTCCTTAAAAAGTACTGACTTCGTTATTATTTAACCAACGCCCGCCCAGTCATACAATTTCTTCTTTAACAACAATCAACGGAAGAAACCATTATGATCGAAATTGATGACGTATCCTCGCTCCCCTCATTTGCTATCAAAAGCTCAGAAACAATTCCTACTTTTCAATTGGATTATAACGACAAAAACGAAGGTGTATTAATTGCTAACGACGTACCCTACAGTGGTGTAGAGATTTACAACGCAATTGCTAAAGAAGCAAAAACCTTTGCTTTTTGCATTAACGCACCCGACGACGAACCCTTTGAATCATTACCTACCACACAACCATTGACCGGAGTTGAGTTAGAAGCTGAGGTTCAGTTTATGTGGTTCCCTAACACTACCAGTCGCAATGCAATTAAAGCAGTGGTTACCGCTAATGTTGATAAAAGTGGTACTGGTTTTGAAGCTTGTGGCTGCGAATATATTTTGTATCCGGCAGGTAAGGCGATAGATCCGAAAATTGAAATAGGAGGCATTCCACCTAAATAATAATTCGATCAACTAATATTCCTTGTAATAAAGTGTAATAGTTAATAAATTACGGTCTGGTACTGTTAGTTACAGCACCAGCTACTCTATAACACAATAAGGAAATTAGATATCAATGGGAATTATAATTCATCCGAATAACGCAGAAACTCCAATTATTGTTAATTTAGTTCCGGTAGAACAAGAGGACAATTACATTAAATGCGATTGGGAATGTGACGGCAAAGAAGCGGATACCTTAATATTCACACCCAATAGCGAAAGTGATAAAACCTTTCATATTATTTTTCACTTTCAGGGTAATCCGGTAACACATTGCTGTTTAAAATCTCGATTAAAGAACGGCGCAACGATGGAGCCAACTCCTGTTGTTATTTGGAATGTTAGAAAACCTCATTGGCCACCTAAGAACACAGATAACTTTACAGAAATTGCTGGTGGTTGTTTGATTATTGGATCTGGAACCACTGACGATACTGATAACTTAGCGTTTGGCTATGATGGAAAAGTTTTGGATCCTTCAATTAAAATTGGTGGTGTTACTCCAAGATAGAACTTGGCTTCTGGTTCTGAAATTGCTTAAAAATATTAGTTTTGGCTAACAGAACCAGAATTCACTTCACATATATTGGAAAGCCATGGCAACAAAAGCCAAACAGCTCCAAGCCCATTATCAATGGCTAAATTGGATCTATTGCAGGCTGAGAATGCATCTCCAACAACTGAGTATATAATCGCCGAGGAGTACAATACTTCAGCGTTATCAGGGTAAAGAATTTCTAATTGTCGAATCAAATTAACCGCTTCTGAGTATTCTCCTAAATGCACATAAGCCAAAGCCCGTATTTTAGAGTTGAATATATCTATATCCTGCCCCTCAGTAAGACTAATAATTTTAAGAAAACCCTCATTGGCTAGATCTAATTTATTTTGGAGTAACCTAGCTTCTGAAACATTCAAAATTGCATTAATTTCATTTGAGTTAACTTGAAGTGCCTTATCAAATTGATTCTCAGCCTCAGAGTATTGATGTTTAAGCATATAAACTAGCCCAAGATTATTTCGAACTTCAACATCATCCCTGTATTTCAAAATATCAAGATATATACTTTCTGAAATTATCAATTCTCCTTGACTTAATTTGCTAGCAGCTAATAACTTTTTACCCAAGAAATGATCGGGATCAAGTGATAATAGTTTCTCTAAACTTTTGTCTAACTGCTTGTATTTTGATTCCCACCATAAATTAAGTGAAAAATTATAATAGTTATCAACATTCGGTCTAACCTTTATAAGTTGCAGGTAATAATCTCTGGCTAAACTGTAGTTTGCTGTATATGTGTAATAAATCGCGTACGCCTGGAGCTCTTCCTCCAGCCCTAAATTTGACTTACTCTCGATAATTTCTAAAGCAAGATCATATTTTTTAGTGTTTAACAGATAATGTAGCCGATGAAAAAAAGCCTGAGATGAGCTTGGGAAGTTACTATCTTCCAGATCAATAACACCTTTAACTGATCTTAGATAATTTTGATCCCCTGAATTGTAATATTCGTGCAGCAATGTTTTTATCCATAACTTATAAAGTCCGGGAAACCTAGGATTAGCTTGATGGAAAGTATCAATCTTTGCGATTAACTCCGACGAGCTTATGGAGCCGTCAATCTGCCCCCTATACAGAGCAAGATATTGATAGAAATCCTCATTACTGATGCTTTTCAAATTTTGAAAATACACATTAGAATTCGAATAGAAATTCGATAAAAAGTTCTCAATCAAAGTCAACATTGTATTTATGTCGTCATAAATAAACTTATTATTTACTTCTTCAATTACAGATAACGATTTCTTTTCAACGATTCTTGTGGATAAATTACATACAACGTCTCTGCAGCTCAATTTTGGCACCACCACCTCATCCGCTGCAGTCTGCTTAAAAAAATCTTCGATTGAAATTCCAGGTTTCTCCGCAACACTAGTTTCCAATACAGAAACATTGGGATGGGCCAGTAAATATTCACGAATCCAAACGGATGCACTCAAATAAAGATCTTTTTCAATATCCGACACGCCTTCAGAATCCCATAATGCGGGCTCGTAAATTGCCACGTATTTTTTTTCTATGGGACGACTGTCGTAAATCCAATAGCCCGCCACACAACACACGACGACAACCAACATCGCTAAGGTACCCTTTAACCACGCTGGGAATCTGGTTGGCGCTTTATAAAGCTCGCTTGTGGGTAGCGTTTCGGTTAAATCTACGTCGTTAAGCCCACTTGGATTTTTTTCATGGGCAACTAAACGACCAACAACATCAGCGGCATTTGGGGGCCGTTTGGACTTGTCTTTTTGTAGCAAACTTACTACAAGCGTACATATTTCGGCCGGAATATTCGGATTAAAATCTTTTGGATTAATTGGCTCGTTGTGCAGGATATTTTTTATGATTTCGTTTTTGTTAATGACCGAACCAGTCACAAACGGATGTTTTCCGCAAAGCAAGGTATAACAAACACAACCCAACGAAAAGAGATCGCTTTTTGTATCAACGCTTGCGCCGTTTATTTCTTCGGGAGCTAACGTTAATAAGGACGAAAATTTTTCCGATTTATTCTGAGAATGCTCTTTAAACGAACGGGTATGAGTGCCAGAAATAACTTCGGATATACCAAAATCGCTGAGTTTGGCAATATTGGAGTTGGAAACTAAAATGTTTTCAGGCTTGATGTCTCGGTGCAGAATATTGTGGTCATGCGCGTACTCTAAGGCCTGGGCAATTTGACGCAACCAAATAATTTTCTGCTCAAGGCTTGCGTATTGCTCAACAATGGCACGTTTTAAATCGATGCCATCGACGTATTCCATCACCAAAGCAATGGAGTCATGCTCTTCAACAATATCGTACAGGTGTACAATATTGGCATGATTTAAATTGGCAAGAATTTTGGCTTCATTAATGATTTGATCTTTTGAGATCGAATGAATTTTTGCAGCGTGTATAACTTTTAAGGCTACTTGGCGATTCAGGCGTTTGTCTTCGGCAAGATAAACCACACCCATACCACCGCGACCAAGCTCTCGTAATACCTGATAATTTTCAAAGCTCGGTAATTCTTCGTTATTGTCCATTAAAATACTGGCTGCAAATTATGCGCTCTCTAATGAATGATCAAGCGGTTTGTTGATAATGATGTTTTCTGAACCCAGCCGAATTTGGCCTCGTCTTCTCTCGAACAATGTTTCAGCTGGAACTTTGTTACCGGTGGCTTCTGATAACTGCTTTCGAGCCCGGTAGGTGTAGATATTGATGTGGTTTTCATCGAGACCAAGTTCGCGAGAAATCAGCTCTTTAGTGCACCAGCCCTGCTCGCTTGTAGAAACACCTTGGGTTTTGTGCTGATCGCGAAGGCGAGCCAAATACAAAATAAGTTCGTGATGGCTGCGCTCGCCCAAGTTAAAACTCCCAAAATCGGAATTCACACCGATTTGAATGGTTTCTTCGTCTTGGCTAACACTGAAGACAAACTCAACGGAACGCTTAAAGTCCATTGAGGAAATCTCAATGGTTGGGTAAATCGTTTCGGTTAAAAATACTTTCCAGAGACGGTTGTTAACAAAAAATGTGCTGTTATGGCTTAGGTCTATAAAGTTACCGTTCTCGCCATTTTCATTGTACTCCAAACGCCAGAGATGCTCTGAAGGCTCAAAATACACAGCAGCCGTGGGATTTTCATCATCGGGAAGCAATGTATAACTTTGTAAATTAATCGGTGGCTGGTTTTCATTAACGCAAAAAAGCTTATTTAACGGCTCACTGTCGTCTATCAATTGCCATTGCTGCTTGGATTGAGGAGAGAAGCTCCAGTTGTCACCAATTTTGATTTTGGTCGGCTTGGCAGTGGACAGTTTTTTTCCGTTTAGCCAAGTGCCATTTTTACTTAGATCTTTAAGAAACCAATTGTTGTTTTTATATTCTATTAACGCATGAATTTTGGAAATTTCGGGTTCTTGGATCAAACTGTCGACCAAATCCGACCGCCGCCCAAACGTATGGCACGCCCTAAGCTCTACCTCTTCGTGAGAGTCTAGATGTTTGATACGCGCCATGTGTTATCCCACCGTTTATTCCAATGTTAGGTTTTTATGCGTTTGTTAACTATAAAACCCTTTTGCATAAGCTGCTCGTAAAGGCTAGTTAAAGCAGCACTAAGTAGTCGAAATATTAACATTAGTACTTTTATATTCAAATCTCCCTTAGGAGGAAATAGGCGCCACCTTAAGCACTCATGATGTCACACAAAACAACCACCAAGAAAATAAATACGACAAAAAGATGTTTTTGACGACAGAAAGATATTTACAGCGAAGTTTTAAAATTATTCAGTTGTGAATTAAATGGTTTGACGCGCTACCACTCATACAATAACAACGCGAGGGAATGATTAGTCGCAAAGGCAAAGGATAGGAGCACGCTAGGGCCTGTTCACACTAATTTAACCGCACCTGTCGCCCCTAAAACGCGTCAGTCTAGGCGTGAGGAGTGCAGTTTAGCGCGCTAAATAAGCGACGAACAACAACGAATGGCGTGTTTTAGGGGCGACCCTAAGGGCTCGGTGTATTTTTCCCGTATTTCGTGTTGCAGCTCGTTCATTTGGAACCACCAAATCACACTCACTGCGCCTAAAATACGAAAAAAATACGCTCCAGCAGGTGTGATTAAATGAGTGTGAACAGGCCCTAGGATAAAGCGATAAGAAAGACCAGTAACACTGGCGTGATCGCGGTGATCAACAAGCATTTGGTCATTAAATTAATGATGGAGTCGCCTTCTGCGTGAGTGCGAACGGAAACAAAGTTTGCAATCGCTGTGGTCGGAACGGCAAATATCGCCAGCACAAAGGCACCAAGCCCTAACCACGAGCCATTGCCGGTGTTAACTGTGATAACTATCCAGGTTACCACTATCTGAGCTAAAGCAGGGAGCAATACTCCCCATACATACTTCATATTGATGCGCCAATAAAGTGTTAGACATTGGCCGGCAACAGTCGCAATGGCTGACCACTCTTGCGAGTGACCAGAGCCAGTTAACACCGTGCTCAACCATTGTGGTCACACAAAAGAATAGCACTTTTAAACGCGATTTATGTTGAAAAAATCCAGAGAAATATTTCTGCGTTTGAAAATTAAAAGTTTCGAATGGAATTTAAGGAATCTCTGACTAACGGATCCATAAAATCTTTTGACAACCGTTTGCGGTACAACCGGTAATATCAAATGAGATAGGCTCTTTAGCGGCTTTTTTCGCTAATAAGATGGAATACAATTCTTGTTCGTAGGGACTGTTGTTTTCAATTTTATAAAAATTACTTTGGCTACAGTTATCGGGATTTTCCATGGGTTCAACGGTTTTAAAATGAATACCAGTCTCGTGATTCACTATAGGAGCCTCTGACTAACCTCAAAATTACTCAGCGTGATTTCAAGCGCGCAGTTGCAAGGCGCCGTTTGAAATTAATGGCCGTAGTCCTTAATAAAAACGGCAACGCTGCAAATGTGTGCTTGATATCGCGCCCTACGGGGCCAACCAGTTTTTTCCTGCTCTGCGTTGTGCTTTTTCGATTTAACCCGTTAGACCTTCAAAAGCATGCCTTGATCAGAAAAAAACTGGTTGGCCTGAGTGATCTTGAGGTTAATCAGAAGCTCCTATAATACAATCGACGGTTCTATCGTAAAACGCCACAGCATGGCTAAGACCGCTGACGAGCAACAAGGTAAAAAATACAGATATTTTCATGCAAAATATTTCCTAGGAACAATGAATAAAGAAAAGTTAATCAAGAAAAATTAAAGCTGCGCTGTGGCAACCAATAATGTCATGAAAATTAATGCACTTGATTAAGCAGTGTCAACGGTTGTTAGGAATAATCGAAAGGAATTACATCTTTAATATCAACCGTAACATACTTTATTACTAGCTAATCAGTCATCCACAGACCAAAGACTTTGAAGGTTACTAGTAATAAGTACGTTATTTTAAGAAAAGTATAATCATGAAAGTCTTCTAACTGAGGGAAATCAGACAAGATGGGAAATCCAGTAGCTAAACACTTAATACTAATAAAGAATCTAGGGCCAATCATCGGCAATGTCCGATATTGGCTCTGAATTTATAAAAATTAAAAATAAGTCTTATTTTTCCATAATCAGTAAATAAATGTTTAGTTAGAAGGTACAACAACGTTAAATACTAGAGGAAAGTTAACGGCGGCTAGATCATCAACACTTGGATCATCTAATTGTGCGTCACAGGTAAAAGCAACGGTGTATTCACCATTGGGAACAAAACCGATAGTGTATTGAAATTCACTGGTTTCAACATTAAAGATTACGTTAGCACTGGCGATAGGATCAAATTCATTATTTTGAAGATCCTGGGGCATAATATCACTGCCTTCAAATAAATAGACAGCGTTGCCAATATCGTTGTTGTCACCGTTATTACAAGCAGGGTCTAAAATGAAGTTTTCATCAATAACGCCGCTTACATTCTCAACGGCTAAGCTATCGACTAAGCGTAAGGTGGGACGTAGCCTAAATTCACCATTTCCTTGTCGAACAACTGATCGACGCACGTCGAAATCAATCGTGAAATCAGAGGTAGTCGCAACACCTAATGTGAAACCTCGGTTCAGTTGGAGACCACTTTGTTCACCACTAGGAATCGTTAAATCAAAAACCTCACCGTTAACTTCAATAGAAGAAAGCGCTTCCACTACACCTAATCGAATGAACTGATATTCTCCTGGCTCTAATTCCTGTTCATCTAGAAGGATGATTCTTTCGCCATTTTGAAAATCCAAAAGATCGATAATCATGGGCTCATCAAACTCAATTACCGTGCGTTCGGGGCCTTGTAAGGTAATTGAATCGAACGCAACAGTCACAGACTGAGCTTCGTCAAACGGCGCATCGGTCAAGCCGAGTGTTAAGTTGGCGGTTGAATCACTGGAGCCACCACCGCCACCTCCACACGCAGAAAGAATGTAGGTATTTGCAATTAGTAAAGCCGCTAACGAGGTTCGATTGATTGTTTTCATGTAATAACCATTATCAGATTTGTATAAGCTAACCAGAGCGCATTGTCATACAAGAATTAATAGACATACGTGATCAAATCATCAAAAGCGACCGATTCTCTTATGACAAGATAGTTGAATTTATTGAGATTCATTCAATATTTTACATATTCATTCAAATACAAAAGAGATTACGTCATTGATAATTAATTTTTTTGTTTTAATCATTAACAAACGATCCACCCCCATGGCTATTCCCGCGCATTCAGGCATGCCGCTGTCCAGTGCTGCTAGAATATTTTCATCGTAATGAATGTCACGATAACCGTGAAGCTTTCGTTGACGCACGTCATTTTCAAATCGTTGTCGTTGTTCCTTGGCATCGGTTAATTCCCAATAACCGTTGCCCAATTCCAATCCATCACAATAAATTTCAAATCGTTTTGCGATAACGTCGCCATCTTCATTGATGGCTTTTTTTGCCAGCGCACCTTGGCTTTCTGGAAAATCGTAAACAACAAACCAACCTTGCATGGCCGGCTCAATGACATGGGTAAACAGTAAATTCAACCACACATCAACGTCATCTGAATCAAATTGAACATCGCAATATTGTTGCGCAATCATTTTAATTTTATTCACACTCACCGTGTGAGGATTGACATTAAAGTGTTTTTCAAACAACGATTTATAACTGAGTTTGGTAACCGGTGCTTCGGGCAATAACGAAAAAATTAATTCCAGAGTATTTTCAATTAATTGATGGTCGTTGTAACCCACGCGGTACCATTCCAACATGGTAAATTCAGGGTTGTGTTTTGCGCCGAATTCTTCATCACGAAAGGATTTTCCCAAATAATAAATATCGCCACTGCCTGCAGCCAGTAATCGTTTCATAAAAAATTCTGGCGAAGTTTGTAAATACGCCGTCTTCCCATTACAAGTGGCGGCAATTGATTCAATATTGGGATCAGTCACAGTGAAGCTTGCCAAAACCGGCGTGTCGACTTCTAGTACATTTTGGTCATGAAAAAATTGTCGAATTTTTGCCAAGAATTCGGCGCGCGTCTTTAATGTAGAAATATCGGCACTGGGTTGCCACTGTGTTTTCATGATCTGAATTCTTAAATTTTAGGGATAAAAAAACCAGGCAGTTGCCTGGTTTTTAAAATGCATCGGTAAGCTTATTTACCGCCGGTAGCTCGACCGAGGTATTCGCCGGTACGAGTGTCTACTCGAACGATTTCACCGATTGACATGAACAACGGCACTTTAATAACCGCGCCTGTGGATAAGGTCGCAGGCTTGGTGCCGCCGGTAGCGGTATCGCCTTTAATGCCGGGATCAGTCTCAGTAATTTCTAACTCAACGTGATTTGGCGGAGTAATCACCAACGGAGAACCGTTGTATAGGGTAACCACACACACGTCTTGTTCTTTTAACCATTTAATGGATTCACCCACAGCTTTTTCATCTGCCGCGTGCTGCTCATAAGAGGCTGGGTCCATAAAGTGCCAGAATTCACCGTCGTTGTACAAGTACTCCATATCTTGATCAACAACGTCAGCCGCTTCCAATGAATCGCCAGACTTGAAGGTTTTTTCTAACACACGACCCGTGGCAAGGTTGCGCAATTTAACACGGTTAAACGCTTGACCCTTTCCAGGTTTAACGTATTCATTTTCTAAAATTGAGCAAGGGTCGCCATCGAGCATCACCTTCATTCCGCCGCGAAACTCATTGGTAGAAAAGCTAGCCATATTTTCCTCGAATTAAACTGATCAAATAACAAACAAAAACGCAAATATTTTACCAAACTTGCTAAATTTATGACTTGCAAGCCTTAGGAAAAGAAAAAAGAGCGTATTTAGTGCTCACAATTTCTACCAAAATGAGTAAAATCACCGCCCATTTTTCGACGTAAACTGCGTTCACAAGATTAAAAGGTCGACATGATACCTTACGTAAGCCTTTCTGGGCAGACCAATGATTGGCAATCACAGCTGAGCAATTTAATCACCGATCCGAAAGAGCTGCTGGCAATTGCCGAGATACCGACGGACAGCCGTGAATATCATGCCATTGAACAGGCCTGCGCGGATTTTCAGCTCCGTGTTCCCCGAGCGTTCGCAGACAAAATCGAAAAAGGCAACGCCAAAGACCCACTCTTACTCCAAGTGCTGCCGAGCGCGCAGGAATTACTGGCAAGCCCTGGATACTCCACCGATCCATTAGGGGAAGAAGCGGCAAATCCGATTCCGGGTTTGATCCACAAATACGAAAGCCGAGTTTTGATGACTTTATCGGGACAGTGCGCGATTAACTGCCGCTACTGCTTTCGCAGACATTTTCCCTACGCGGAAAATCGCCTAACACGTGACCACCTTCAAGAGATTACAGCTTACGTTGCCAACAACACCGCACTCAATGAAGTGATTCTCAGCGGCGGAGATCCGCTCAGTGTCAGTAACACTCAAATTCGACGATTCCTGTCAGAGTTGGCCTCAATTCAACACATCACACGCATTCGATTCCACACTCGTCTCCCGGTAGTGATTCCCGAGCGCATTGATCAAACCCTATTGGATACATTCAGTAACAGTAAACAGAAAATTATTGTTGTTGTGCACACCAATCACCCGAACGAATTGGACGAACGCTTTGATCGAGCGATGGCACAGCTCACAAATAATAGAGTGACATTATTAAATCAAACGGTGTTATTGAAAAACATAAACGACAACCCCGAAACCCTCACAAAACTCAGTGAACGGCTGTTTTCCGCTGGCGTCATGCCATACTACTTGCATCTACTCGACAAGGTAGTCGGTGCAACGCATTTTGAAATCCCCGAACACGACGCAATTGGCCTACATCGAGCATTGCAAACTCAACTACCCGGCTTCTTAGTTCCCAAATTAGTCAGAGAAATTGCAGGAAAGTCATCAAAGACCTGGGTTTATTGATGAGATTTACACACTAATGTGTGTAAAAAGCATAACAATTTTAGAGTTTTTGAATATACATTTTGGTATAACAGCGAATTTCTATACGTCTGTCCTTGAAATTACAACCGACGCTATACTTAATTCAGGCACGTTCTGAACATTGTTAAAGTATTGTCGCAAATAGCATGGACCCACGGTATTTTGCAGAAGCTGGCAACGAAATTCAGCGAATGGACGTAAAAAAGCTTTAAAATCATAACTTTAAGACAGTCATCCGGTATAATCCGGTTCAAGGAAGGGCAGTAAGAAACGCTAAATAGGAATTGCGTCGTTTGTACAAGGCGATTTTGTACAAATTTAAACCACGACTTTAAAAATAACTCGGCATTTGCCGATTGATATACAGACGTAACTACTTGAGATTTCTATGTTCTTTGGCCGCACACCCAAACAACAAAGCTGTAACTTCGTAAAGGCTCTGCAATTACCAGAACCTGATTTAACCACATTCAGCTTTTGTGACAGTGCGAAGCCTGCCAAAATTAAAGTTTGGATTGATAAGCTGCCCGTCACTGATGCTGCACTCACCAGCGTGCAGTTGTATCGCATATTGCCCGAGCTTGCGCGCATACGCCTCCCGCATTCCACACGCGCCGAAATCCTTGAGTACCTTCGCCCCATCGTGCAAAACTGCGTTGAATCGATCACTCGCCCACTGTCCCACCATCCGTTATCACTCAATAACACCGAGAAAAAAGCGGTGGTTATCGCCCAGGCCATTCAGAAATACCTGAGCACGGCTTATTGCCGAGCGGCAGTGGATTTGTACGGCGAGAAAAAGCCCCAGTTAATTACCTTGGCGAATTACATTCACCGAGCCATGTCGTGCTTATCGGGCCTAATGAAGAGTAATTACCAGTTTTACACTCCGGTTCCGTCGGACGTTTGGGCCACCACGAATGCGCTGTATCGAATCTGTTTAAACGCTGAGGTTTCTGAGATCAATGTGATTGATCCCATCAACAGTAACGCCTCCGGCACCAGTACCCACGGTTACATCCGAATCCTTGCCTTGGCCTGCGCCAAGCCGTTTCAGTTGCGCCCCAATGAAGTGGATATTATCCACAACACACTGCAAATGTGGTCAAAACGGATAGATCTTAGAGAATACAAAGAAGACGAAACCGCGCTTTATGCCGTGGCCAGTTGTTCCGACACCGAGCCCGATTACGCGACTAACTTTGAGCGGCAAAAACTGCTCAACGACGGCCTCGCCATTGATTTCAGTAACTTAATACACTCGCTGGATAAAGCCGAAGCCGACCAAAGCCAGCAAACCGGGGCCTCGCAACAACAGATTAGTGCTCAAGGCTTGGGGCCTGGGTTAAAGCAACATTTGCTCACCTCGTGGGGACGACGCGTTGAGCGGCAAATTTCCCGGGACGATTGCGATAAAACGTTGGAAATCTGTCTGGGTATTACCAACATTCACCACCTCTTAATTAACGGCACTAAATTCGAAGATTTTGTTTACGGTACCAGTGACAAAAGCAGCACTGAAATCTTTGCCAACAATTGGTTCGACAGCAAAGAATCTGAGCAAGAACAAGAAGCACAGAGTCGAATTTACAGCGTCGAGATGACCAACCACAGCGACACCGGCTATCAACTCAAATGTTTGCAGACCATTCCAGAAAACCTGCAGGCGGGAGAACTCATGGCCTTTCGTGAGCCCAATAAGCGCAACTGGCAAATTGCAGCAGTGCGCTGGGTAAGGCGAAGTGATCGCAGCGGCGTTCAGTTTGGTGTTCAAATTATCGCACGCAGAATCGAAGCCTTTGGTGCTTGCACCACAACAGCGCTCGGAAATGAATCGGATTACATGCGAGTGCTGATTATTAAAGACAGCCTCAATGGTCCAAACGAGAGTTTGGTGATTCCACATTTGCCTTTTAGTCAGCGATTCCCAATCACGCTGTCAAAGCGAGGCGAACAACGCAAAGTGCAGCTCGGTCAAATAGCCATGGCCACAGGTGCGTTTAGTCAATTTTTCTTTAAAGAACTTTAGTCGTAGTTCGAAGAGAATCGCTATTCATTTGCGATGGGGTCATTAAGAGTTTTAATGCCATTTGTTTCTGTCATATCAAGAAAATAGATTAATCGTGATTAAATTGGCATAAAAACTTTTGAATGACGCTTTTAATCCGTAATAGGGATTCGATAGAATTCATACAGCATTTGTAATCGTAAGAAGTTGTAAAACCTCTCTGTAACAGCCGCATTCGTGAGTCTTTATCACCCTAGCGATTGTATACTTCGCAGCCCAAAAAACTTCTGGTACATGAACAAAAAGATATCAACTAACAACAAACTATAAGCGTTATTGATTTATTCGCCTGGGTGCGACTATTTTTATAGTTACTTGTTGTTTGAACGGATTCATACAACAAACCGCAGTTTCTTTTGATCGGTTATTTTCACAGCACTGTGGGAAAACTGGTTACCCATAGAAATTGCTGTAGCGTTCCAGTGCGACACTAATATCGATTATTGCGCTAGACCAATTTTTATGAGCCGAAGCGATACTCTAAAGTTACTGATTTTAAATGATTCAAGGTCTGAAGTAGAACGCCTTGTAAGTATGTTGAGAAACGCTGGAATTACCGCCAGAGCTCAACATGCCGAAAGTCTTGATGCCTTATCTAAGCTGCTCCAAGAACAATCTTGGGATCTACTGCTTGGTCACGACCAAACCAGCAACCTTCCCCTTGAACAAGCCATCCGTGAAATAAAAAAACTCAACAAAGACATTCCGGTTATTGCCATCACTGAAGAGGAAGGTTCTCATCCGGTGGTTGAGTGGTTGCGCGCGGGCGCAACTGAAGTGGTGACTCTCGATGACGACCAGCACTTGCTGCTGGTGATTGACCGTGAGGTTGAAAATTTAGACCATCGCCACTCGCGCAGAATTGCCGATCGTAAACGCCGAGAAGCCGAGCAAAAGGCCATGCACCTGCTCGACAGTTCTCGCGACGCCATCGCCTACGTTCAAGACGGCATGTTTTTGTTCGTTAACCAAACCTTTGCCGAACAACTCGGTTACGAAGACAAAGACGATTTAGAAGTCATGCCTTTGATCGACATCATTGGTGATGACGATCAAGGCCGCTGTAAAGAAGCGCTGAAGAATTTCAACGTCAAAAGCCAAACCGTTGAGCCGGTAGATTTTAAATTTAACGCGGTATCTGACTCGGGCGATTCTGTGCCTTTAGAAATCACGTTTAGCCAAGCGACGTTCGATAACGAACCCTGCATCAGCTTGCACGGCGATTACCGTCGTTTGCGTGCGCTAGAAGTTCCGCAACAAGCGCAACCAGCTGCCGCCGCTGCAGTTGCAGAACAACCGGCGGAAAAACCCAAAGAATCGTCCGCTTCTAAATTACGCGATACCGCAACAGGATTGTACAACCGATCCGCTCTGTACCAGCAAATTGAAAACGCGCTCGATGGTTCAACCACAGAACACTCTACTCACGCGCTTTTGCTCGTTAATATCGCCGACTTCAACACTCGAATCATCAACACGCTGGGGTATCGTTTATCCGATTTGGGCATGCGTGAAATCTCGTCAAAAATTCGCGACTGGCTCACAGGCAACGAATTCTTCGCGCGCTTTAACGATTCAACCTTCGCGATCTTGCTACCGAATTGCCCGGCCACACCGGCTCAAGATCGCTGTCAAAATCTTCTCGAATTTATCAACGATACGGTTTTTGAAGTTAAGAGCAAAACCATCATCGTGCGAGCGCAAATTGGCATCAGTCTGATTACCGAAACCACCAAAGACAGTGATCAATGTGTGGAGCACGCTCGCAAAGCCATGGAGCAAGTGCGCGCGCAAGACGCCGATAACGACGGTGGCTTCCATTTATTCGAAGAGAAGAAAGAAAATAAATCGTCTGGAAATCATCTGGCCGACCAGCTGATCAAAGCCATTCAATCAGACAACATCTACTTATTGTTCCAGCCCATCATCGGTTTGCGCGGCTCTGAAGAAGAACAGTACGAAGTGTTGGCAAGAATTCGGGACGAAGAAGGCCAAGATTTACCCAACCAAGATTTATTTAAAGAAGTATCCGATTTAAATACCTTGTTAAAACTGGATCGTTGGATTGTGCTTGAAGCGGCAAAACAATTGGCCCAACACCGCTCCAAAGGCAATAACACACGCCTGATTGTCAATCTGAGCCAAGCCGTGTTTGAAGACCCGAATTTGCCGTCGTGGTTAAAAGTGGCGATCAAAGCCGCCGATTTACCCGCCGATGGCATCATTTTCCAACTGCGCGAAGCGGATGTCACCGAGCACATTTCGAAGGCAAAACGCTTTACCGATGCGGTTATTGGCAACGGAACACCGGTTTCAATCACCAATTTCGGTTGCGCACTGAATCCGCTCAACACGCTAAAACACGTCAACGCCGATTTTATTAAGCTCGATGGTTCTTACACCCAAGAGTTGCAGGAAAACCCAGAATCCACAGGACTGTCTAATTTAGTTCGGGATTTAAATGGCTTTAAGAAGACGACGATTGTGCCGTTTGTTGAAAATGCTTCGGCTTTATCAAAACTTTGGCAGGCAGGCGTGCATTACATTCAAGGCCATTATTTACAAGAGCCTCATGCACAAATGAATTACGATTTTAATTCCGACAATTAATCGTTGCTCGATTAATCACAGACCTAACTTTGTAATTTTCACGACCTAAATTAAAGCCGCGTTACCTTCAACGCGGCTTTTTCTTTTAGTCTTGATTTAACGAATCTTTAAAACCAATCAAATACAAGATTGCATCCAAACCAAGGGTTGAAATTGAATGCTTGGCGCCAGCGCGCACCACCGGTTTGGCTTGAAACGCCACCCCAAGACCGGCTTTGGTCAACATAGGGATATCGTTAGCACCGTCGCCCACGGCAATAACCTGGCTCGGCGATAAACCTTCTTTTTCAGCCAACATTCCCAATAACTCGGCTTTCTTAGCGCCATTAACGACATCACCCACAACTCTGCCTGTGACTTTGCCGTCTTCGATTTCCAGCTGGTTGGCGTAGATGTAATCAAAGCCCAGTTTTTGCTGGAGGTACTCAGCAAAGTAATTGAAACCGCCGGATAGGATCGCCGTTTTGTAGCCCAACTTTTTCAACGTTGCCATCAAACGGGGAGCACCTTCGGTAATCGGTAAATTTGCCGCGATTCCCGCTAATACCGATTCATCCAAGCCTTTCAAGGTACCTAAACGATTCGCAAAGCTTTCGTTGAAATCCAACTCGCCACGCATGGCCGCTTCGGTGATTGCCGCAACTTGTTCGCCACAGCCCGCAGCTTTTGCCAACTCGTCGATCACTTCCACTTCGATCAGAGTGGAATCCATATCAAAGCAGACCAAACGTCGCGAGGTTCGGTATAAATCATCGGCTTGAACCGCAATGTCCATCGACAGCTCTGTGGATAAAGCCAGGAAATCAGAGCGCAAATGCTCGATGTCTTTGGGTGAACCCTGAGTGGTCAATTCAATGCATTCAAACGGAGCGGCGTCTTTATCAACCAGCGACACTGGCGTGGTAAGACGTTGAACGTGACCAAACGACAGCTCGTGCTTGGCCGCCACTTTGCCAACAGCCGCCAACTGACTGGCACTGAGGCTGCGCGCCAGCACGGTGATAATAAAACGACCGCCTTTTTGCTCAGCCAACCACTGTTCGTAGTTATTGGAGTCTAACGCGTGAAATCCGGCACTGAGCTGATGGTTGTGTGCCATAAACAACAGTTCTTTCTTAAGCGCAGAATCGTCCTCACCGAGGCTTTCCATCAAGATACTGAAGTTCAAGTGGTTGTGCGTGACATCCAAATTCATGTCTAACACATTCACGTTTTGATCAGCCAATAAATCCAAGGTGTTTTGAACACCTTCTGGATGATTTGGCCCAGATAAAGTCATCAGTATTGCGTCAGTCACGTCAGCCTCGCTGTATTTCGTTCAAGAATGCAACAACTCCCAGTAGATCAATAGCAAACTATCCACTAGGGTTACGGGTACACTGGTAATTTTTCATTACAAAATTCGGCGGGCATTATAGCTTCCCTTGAAGAATACTCTACAATGCCCTCTCAATTTATCGCGGTACAGATGTGATTCATGCTTGTTGCTTTTACCAACGCGCTTAAAACGCTTATTCAACGACCCGAGGCACGCGGCTTAAGAATTGCCGTTATCACCGGACTACTCGGAATACTCGCTGGAGCTTCGCTGTCCTATTTTTGGATTTCTGGCGCCGCTCATCAAGCGCTCAATAGCCAACGCTCGGTTTCTGCCCAATCGATTGCCCAGATTACTGCGCAAAATGCCGCAAGCTCGATGTTTAATAACGACCTAGTCAGCTTGCGAGTCATTCTGACAAGAACGAACGAGCTGCCAGAAATTATCGGCGTCACCATTCACGACGTGGAAAACCGCCTTATTGCCCAAGCCGGTAACGTCAGCGGCGGACGCCAAATCACAACCCACAGCCACAGCATTGTTCAGCACGAGCATGTCGCGGGTTATCTGACTGTCTTCACCGACAAAACCGTTGCTGGCAACGCATTAAAAACCTGGTCTGCGCTGTTTGCGTTACTGGCCTTAGCCGCTATGGCGGTGATTTTGATTAAGCAGTCGTTAGAACATTTACCGAGCCGCGACCAAGAAAAGACAACACAAGACGATCCATCCGATATTTTTGTCGACGAAGACGAGCCCTGGTTGAGTGACGATGCCACCACCAGCCAAGCGCATATCGACAACGACAAAGCCATTGTTTTGTCTTTGAAATCGCCGGAGTTGGCCACACTTAAAAACCAACTCAATGCGCAAACCTACGACAAAGTCATTACTGATGTCAGTCAGCACATTTTGTCGGTCTCTAAGCTCTACAGCGCCAAGGTAACTTATTTTGGCGGCCCGCTGCCTGCACTGGTGTTTTATTCCAATCACATCGACGAAAACTGTTTTTCCGCGCTGTGCAGCGCACAACTGATTCTGTCGTTAGCGTTTAAACTGAATCGCCCCATCAGTTTACGAGCGCAAATCGATTTCGCGTTTGAAAGCCCAGAACTCGAAGAAACCATCTCCAGAACCACACACTGGGACCAGCAAGGTTACCTCAACGTGAATCATCACTTGGTTGAACATTTGAGTGAAAAAGTGGAATTCCGCGACGGTGATAACTATTGGCGCGAAGCCGAAGATTTCGACTCCAGCTTACAGCACTTGTTAGATAACCAATTGGAGCAACTGACTCAAGCGAGCACCAAACCTACCGCTGAAACCGAGGCAGAAGTGAGCTAACCGATAAGATTCGGTTGTTCGAACTGCCTATAAATTTGCCGTAATTCGGGCTCAATACAGGTCATACAACTGCCACAAACTGGTCATTTTATTGTCACGGCTGCGATCTATTCTCGATCAATTAACAGAGCCGAGACCGCAATGATTGATACCGAAAGAGCTGTAAACAACCGCTTCCCAGCGTTTGCCCACCAGTCTGAACTCATTCGCAAACCTGCGCTAACCCTGCTGCGTAAATTGACTCACGAGCAAGAGGTTAACCAGTTTTTGGATAGTCATCGGGATTTAGGTGCCATTGATTTTATCGATCACGCCTTCGATCACTTCAATATTACCTATCGAGTTTCCGCCCGCGAACGACAAAACATTCCCGCCCAGGGAAAAATATTAATCATTGCTAATCACCCTATCGGTTCGATGGACGGTTTGGCAATTTTGCGATTGGTTATGGAAGTTCGCCGCGATGTAAAAATTGTTGCCGATGAATTTCTAACAAACATCGACAACCTTTCGTCATCTGTTATTGCGTCTAAAAATTTATCGGAATCGGCGCAGCAAGTAAAAGACGCTCTGGCCAATGATCACGCCGTCATTTTGTTTCCCGCCAATCGAATTTCCAAATCTCGCCCTGGCATTAAAGACTCGCGCTGGAAGCCGTCGTTTTTAAACTTCGCCCGTACCAGCCAATCGCCAGTGCTGCCAATTTTCATGCAGACGAAAAATTCTCTGCTGGCACATTCGGCCCAGTTTTTCTTAAAGCCCATTGCCGGGTTTTTAGCAACGCGAAAGATGTACGACAAGCGCCAGAGTTTAATTGAATTTCGCGTGGGCGAACCCATTGACTGTAACGCCTTATACGACGATCAACTGAATGACCGCACGCTCATTCATCGCCTGCGAAAACATCTTTATAAGTTAAAGTCGAATCGTAAACCTCAGTTTGAAACGGTTAAAACCATTGCTCACCCAGAGGATCGCAGCGAACTGAAATCCGAGTTAAAAGAGAGCATTCTATTGGGCGAAACACGCGATCAGAATTCTATTTTCTTAGCTCACTACGAACAACAATCGCTCATGCGTGAAATAGGCCGACTGCGTGAATTTACTTTCCGCAAAGTTGGCGAAGGCACGGGTTCTCGGCGCGATCTCGACAGCTACGATTGTGATTACGATCATCTAGTACTGTGGAATCACGATCGCCTTGAAATTGCCGGCTCCTACCGTATTGGTCACACTCGCAACATAGTTGAGTCAAAAGGAATTAACGGCCTGTACACACGCTCTTTGTTTGAATTCGAACCAGAATTCGAAAACTATTTATCCCAAGCAATGGAGCTCGGCCGCAGCTTTGTTCATCCCAGTTATTGGGGTAAAAATAGCCTTGATTATCTCTGGCAAGGCATTGGCGCTTACATTCGTCATAACCCAGAAATTCGCTACGTATTCGGTCCGGTATCGATGAGTGCCAGCTACAGCAAAGCGCTGGCAGAAGAATTGGTGTATTACTACGAGCATTTCTACGGCACAGAAACCACCGTCGCAAAAGGCAAAATGCCATTTGTGATTCGTGAGGACGCTAGATTAGCGTTTGATCAAAAATACCAAGGTCTCAATAAAGACGAAGGCATGAAATTATTGCAGGCTGCGTTCAGCGCTCAAAACTGCAAAATGCCGGTGTTATTCAAACAGTACGCATCTTTGTACGAAGAAGGCGGTTTCAAACTGCTGGCTTTTAATATCGACCCAGACTTTGCCGACTGTATCGACGGATTATTTATCGCTGATTTAACTACCTTAAAGGCAGCAAAACGCAAACGTTACATTGGCTAACCTTCCCGAACTTTTTAACACCATTTAAACAGGAATTGGAAAACGGCTTTCAATTCCTAAAGGAGCCTCTGATTAACCTCAACATTACTCAGCGTGGTCTCAAACGTGCAGTTGCAAGGCGACGTTTGCAATTAATGGCCCTTTCTATAACAGATAGTGGGGCCTTAATAAAAACGGCAACGCTGAAAATGTGTGCTTGAGACCGCGCCTTTCAGGGCCTGCCAGTTTTTCCCTGCTCCGCGTTGTGCTTTTTTGATTTAACCCGTTAGACCTTCAAAAGCACGCCTTGATCAGAAAAAAACTGATTGGCCTGAGTGATCTTGAGGTTAATCAGAGGCTCCTATATTTTATTTCTGTTTTAACATGCCCTATTTCACGCTTATCTCTTTCAAACACTTCTGTTAATAACTTTATTTCAGAACTTGTTTTCACAATCATCCCTCACGTGCGTTTTTGTTTATCCTAGGTCAAATCCATTCAGTTTCTGCTAGGGCCTGTTCACACTAATTTAATCACACCTGCTGGAGCGTATTTTTTTCGTATTTTAGGCGCAGTGAGTGTGATTTGGTTATTCCAAATGAACGAGCTGCAACACGAAATACGGGAAAAATACGCCGAGCCCATAGGGTCGCCCCTAAAACACGCCATTCGTTGTTGTTCGTCGCTTATTTAGCGCGCTAAACTGCACTCCTCACGCCTAGACTGACGTGTTTTAGGCGCGACAGGTGCGGTTAAATGAGTGTGAACAGGTCCTATAGCAATGCATCTATTTTTATAATCCACACGTAGTTAGTGGGTAATAAAATTTATCTCAGGCTGAATACAATCCGCTAAGGAACCGAAGAAAATGACAACACCGCTGCGAATACACACCTTATTCATCGGCTTAATTGCCCTCGTTTTAACGGGATGCGTCAGTCATCCAAAAGGTGTGTCGCCTGTGACTGAATTTGAACTCGATCGGTATTTAGGCCAGTGGTATGAAATTGCGCGTCTTGACCACTCGTTTGAACGAGGACTCGAAAAAATAAGTGCAACTTACACACTGCGAGAAGACGGCGGCGTCAAAGTGTTGAACAAAGGTTTTAATGTTAAAAAACAAGAATGGGAGCAGGCCATTGGCAAAGCGTATTTTGTTAATGACGCAAACACCGGTTTTTTGAAAGTGTCTTTTTTCGGGCCGTTTTACAGCAGCTATATTGTTTTTGATCTAGATCCAGAATATCAAACGGCATTAATCAGCGGGCCGAATAAATCGTACTTTTGGATCTTATCAAGAACACCGTCAATTTCTGACGAAGACTTATCTGAATTAGTTAGCAAAGCGGAAAAGTTGGGATTTAATACCAGCGAATTAATTTACGTAAATCACGATTAATACTTGTTACCCACAGACTCTTACAAAAAACCGAGAGCCATGACTCTCGGTTTTTAAAAAATAACACAACAGTATTTTGGACGGTTTTTTAACCGTCGGTTTTTAACGTTAGTTCAATATCGATAGCAACATCAAAACCAATGCTACTGTCGTCAGCCCACATACCGCTGCCAATCTCAAAATCGCCACGGGTTACTACTGACTGAGCAACAAAACTTACCGTACTTTCATCAACGGAATTCCAAGAAAATACCAAATCAATCGGTTTGCTGATGCTCTTTATGGTCAGATTTCCTTTTGCAATAAATCCGGTGTCGGTTAGCTCAAAGGTATCCGCGCTATAAAATGCTTCCGGAAATTGCTTGAATGCAAACCATTCCGAGCCCGATAAGGTATCGTCCCAATCCGACGTATAGGTCGTTACTGAGGTGGTATCAATAACCACATCAAATACGCCCTGTTCAGGTTTTTGCGGATCGAAATACAATTTAGCACGATAGTTTTTAAATTCTCCGTTAAACGGCTCGCCCGAATAACTACCTTTAAATGCTAAAGAACTGTTTTCAATATCTGGTATCCACAGCGGAGAATTTGAAGTTACCGAGGTATTACCAGAAGACTGATCAGAAAGCTCGACGCTGTCAGGTTTTGCTTCAACGGTGCTACCGCCACGGGTGGCAAGCAATGCAACGGGAATTAACACCAAAACCGCAACCAATACCACAGCTGCACCACTCACTTTTTGATTGCCCGGCAACATTCTGGAAATCAAATCCAGTTGGTGGAATCGCTTGTGATAAACGACCATCAGAATATGACCAATCACTACGGTGGATAAAATATAAAACATAGCCACGTGGACAGTTTCAGCAGGCTCCTGCAATGTTTTACTGATTCCAGGAATCATTGGCACCGAGATTAAATTCATCCAGCCAAACGGATAATTCGCGGCGGAATTTAAAATCCAGCCGCTTAACGGCATTAAAAACATCAACAGATACAAAAACCCGTGGCCGTAAGACGCTTTGCTTGCCTGATCGGGCGTTAAACCGGCATCCGTTTTTGGATTGGCAAACTTCCAGATAATACGCACAACAACCAACGCCAATACGGTAATACCCACTGATTTGTGGAAAACATACATGGCTATTTTGGCTGGCGACATGTCCATGCCATGAGCCACTTTACCCATAACAATCGCCGTTAAAATAAGAATTGCGATTGCCCAGTGCAGAAACTGTGAAACAACGCCATAGGTATCTTTTGTATTTTTGATTTGCATTTTATTACCTTCGCAAAAACACGGTCTTCAATATCAATCAGTTTTAAGGAATTTGGGGTTAACGTCAAAGCCGAATTAACCCAGCGTAGATTCCTTCAATAACAGCTTAGCGCCAACGTTGGTTATTCGATACGCAAAAAAAAGCCGCCTAATTAGGCGGCCATTATGATCAGGCTTTTCGTTACTTCGCAGCACCTTCAACTTCAAGGCGAAGTTTAACGGTTTCAGAAATCGCAGGGGCGTAGGTTTTTAAACCAAATTCAGTGCGATCAAATTCTGCTGTTGCGCTAAAACCGGCAACTTGATTACCGCGCACTTCGCCGGCTTTGTTAAAGGTTACATCGAGAGTCACTGGCTTAGTTTTACCAAGCAGAGTTAACTCACCAGCCACTTCCATGGTTTTTTCGCCTGTTTTCTTCACACTGCTACTTTTGAAAACAGCGGTAGGATATTTTTCCACTTTGAAAAAATCATCGCTTTTCATGTGTTTGTTCCACTTGTCGTTGTTCGCCAAGTCGATACTGTCAGTTTGGATCGTTACTTCTACTTTGGATTTTTCAGGGTTTTTCTCATCGAAGCTGAACTTTCCATCAAAGTCGGTAAATTGACCGGTAGAGTTACTGAAACCAAGATGGCTAACACTAAAAAATACCATGGTGTGTGACTTGTCGATAACGTAATCAGCAGAGAACGCAGGCACTGACGTCGCTGCTAACAACGCAGCAGTAGCGATCAATTTTTTCATTAATAACTCCTCAATTTATAATTCAAACAGTCAAAGTTCACTTTAAATCAGATGTCGATTATTTAATTCGTCATAGAATAATTTGCATGTTTAGATACAAATTTGGCTCAATTTATCCCACTTAACACTTAATTACACAGGTTTCGTTCTTCAAATTGTAAACAATTAAACCCAGATTGATGCAAAACTGTAAACCTGACTACTTTTCTGTGTGGCACTATCAATAAACTTCAAACCAGCCATAGTAAACAAAAACTATAACTCATTGATTTCAAATAGGAATTACGGACAAATTTTGTCGATAATAAACCAGCCATTAAGCCTGGAACAAACTGAGTATTCAGAGACTAATTAGTAATATATTTTACAAGCAGCAAGTCACGTTTAAAGAAATGAAACTTTAGCTCACCACTTTTAAAACACGACTTAGCGTCACGCCCGTTACTTGGAAAGAAAGCGTTTCTGGGGCATGAAAATATTATCCATTTCTTTTGATGGAACATATTCAAAATTTTAGATAAAGGCTGTTAATCGAAAAAGCGATGGAATTTACTGTTCTACAAACGCTCTTTCGATAACGAAATGTCCCAGTTGGCCGTGACGAGATTCGATAAATCCCTTATTGGAAAGGATTTCACAAGTATCTTTCAACATACTTTGACTTCCGCAAATCATAAAACGGTCGTGTTCGGGATCGGCATTGGCTAAACCGAGATCTTGAAATATTTTATTCGTAGTCAGCAATTTAGGAATACGGCCCATATATTTAGCGCTCTCACGTGTGACCGTCGGGTAATACAGCAATTGATTCTCGATTAATTCCCCAAGAAAATTATCGTTTTTAAGTTCTTTGGTAATTAAATCCTGGTAAGCTAGATCAGACTTAAACCGAACACCGTGGACTAGAACTACTGTTTCGAATTTCTCGTAAATAAACGGATCACGAATAATACTGAGAAAAGGCGCTAATCCCGTTCCTGTACTCAAAAGGTAAAGCCGCTTCCCAGGTAATAAATGTTCGGAGATTAATGTTCCGGTAGGTTTTGTGCTTATTATTACTTCGTCACCGACGCGGATGTTTTGTAACTTTGATGTTAATGGGCCATTGGGAACTTTAATGCTAAAAAATTCGAGCTCCGATTGGTAATTTGCACTGGTAATACTGTAGGCACGCATTAACGGCTTTTCATCGACCATTAACCCGAGCATTACGAAGTGTCCGTTTTCGAAACGAAAAGAAGGTTGCCGGGTGGTACGGAAACTGAATAAAGATTCGTTCCAGTGATGGACGTAAGTAACGGTTTCTCTCACTAGATTTGCCATGCTGTCTCCTGGTTTTTTCTTTGACCAGCGTACATTCAGACAATTAACAAGTAAAATAACTAATAAGTCTTTGATTAATCCATTAAACCAATAACAAGGACGACTGATGCATTTCACACTTCGTCAACTACAAGTGTTTTTGGCAACTGCCAAACTTGAAAATATAACTCGGGCCGCAGAAAGTCTAGCAATGTCTCAATCGGCTGCCAGTAGCGCGTTAAAAGAGCTTGAGACTCAGTACGATATTCAATTATTTGATCGCGCTGGCAAACGACTGAAACTCAACGAACTCGGCCGAGTCCTGCGTCCTAAAGCCGAAGCGTTATTGGCTCAAGCTCAGGAAATGGATGTTGCATTAACTCAACACCGACAACCGGGCACATTAAAGGTAGGCGCAACACTGACAATCGGCAATTATTTGGCGGTTGGGTTAATGGCGAAATACATGGAGAACGAGCCAAGCGCAAAAGTTGAGTTGGAAGTGGCCAATACTCAACGCATTGTCGACCAAGTCTTACACTTCGAATTAGATCTCGGATTAATCGAAGGCGAACTCACCCACAGTGATTTGGAAGTGGTTGAATGGATGAACGACGACCTCGTTATTTTCACCTCACCCAATCACCCAAGCGCGAGCGACCAACCGCTGACTGACGAGCAACTGTCTAAACTACCTTGGATCGTCAGGGAAACGGGTTCAGGCACTCGACAAGGCTTTGAAAGGGCCATGCACGGCCTTCTGAGCGATATCGACGTGGTTTTGGAGCTACAACATACCGAAGCGATTAAACGCGCGGTAGAAGCCGGATTAGGCGTTGGCTGTTTATCAGAGATTACCTTGCGCGATGCCTTTTCCCGAAAAGATTTAATTCAATTGCACGCGCCGCATCGCAGTTGGTCGCGAAAATTTTATTGGATTTTGCACAAAAACAAATACCGCAGTGCCGGTGTTGAGCGGTGGTTAGAAATTTGTACTCACTACGCCAGCCAATACAACGCCAATTTGAGTCAACGTCCTTAGCGCTGATTGGCAACTGAATTTGTTATCCACTAGGGCTTTTTCAAACACAAATCGATTAACCAAATGCGTGTGAATCAACCCTATGTGGACTCCATTGTTATGTAAGCAAACTCTAATAGAAAATCACCGGCAGTTTTTATAAAACGCTCTGCATCCATGTCGACATATCTGAAATCTCCTCTGGAGAAACCGAATGCTCGATCGGATAGGTTTTGTAATTTGATGTGAAGCCAAAATCATTTAACCGATTAATAGCTTCTCTCGCTAGAGATTCTGGAACAACCGGGTCATGCGTACCATGAAAAATGTGAATAGGTATATTCTTATTCGCTTCGCTCAATTGAATAGAATCTGCGGTTGCAAAATAGCTGGAAAGAATCATTAATCCAGCCAAGGGCTGATCAAAACTGAGCGCCGCTTCATACACCACGGCTCCACCTTGAGAAAAACCCGCAAGAATAATTCGATCGGATTTAATTCCCCGAGATATTTCTCTTTCAATCAATGACTGAGTGGCTTTTGCTGAGGCGCGCAATTGTGGCTCATCCACTTTGCGGCCCAGAGAAATATCAAGAATATCGTACCAGGCAGGCATGACCACGCCGTTGTTAATGGTTACCGGTATTTGCGGTGCATGAGGGAAAATAAAACGCACCCCCAAGTCTTTAGGAAAATGCAAATAGGGCACTATTGGCTCAAAGTCGTGGCCGCTCGCACCCAAGCCGTGTAACCAAATTACACTGGCGGAAATTTCAGAACCAGTTTCAACCTCAATACAAGGTAAATACGTTTCCTCGCTCACTCAGAATTCCTTATTTTTTAAGATCAAAACACTGTATTTACTATTGGCTAACGGCGCCAACAATCACGTTAATTTTTATTACCAGCACCACAAACAGTTTTTATAAATTTTTCAGGATAGATAAATCGAAATTTTTAATTTCACTTTTTGCGATGCGTCTGAATTTTTCATTCAACAATTTCATAACACGGAATGTATTCCGAGCCAGGTAATTTCATCCGTTTTTGATCAACAAACGAATGCAACAATTTATCCAACGGCTCCATAATGGCTCGATCACCGGAAATTTTAAACGGCCCGTGCTGATCAATGGCTTTGACGCCATCGGGTTTCACATTGCCGGCAACAATACCTGAAAACGCACGACGTAAATTCGCCGCTAATTCATGTTTTGGTAAATTAGCGTGAAGGTCTAGCGTTGCCATATTTTCGTGAGTTGCCTCAAAAGGAATTTGAAAATCGTAATCGATGTGCAGCGACCAATTAAAATAAAAGGCGTCGTTTTGCTGTAGACGGAATTCGCGAACCTTTTCGATACCACGCGCCATTTCTCGCGCTGCTTGCTCAGAATCACCGATCACAATACGGTATTTTTGCTGCGCCTCAATACCCAGTGTTTTACCAATAAATTCGTGCAACTGCGTGAAATAGGCTTCTGCCGAAGGTGGACCGGTGAAAATTAATGGGAAGGGAATATCACGATTTTTAGGGTGCAATAAAATTCCGAGTAAATACAAGATTTCTTCTGCGGTACCGGCACCGCCCGGAAAAACAATAATCCCATGCCCCACTCGTACAAACGCTTCCAAACGTTTTTCGATATCGGGCAGTATCACTAATTCATTCACAATTGGATTAGGCGCTTCGGCGGCAATAATACCGGGTTCGGTAATGCCTAAATAACGCCCTTCAGATATACGCTGCTTGGAATGAGCAATGGTCGCGCCTTTCATTGGACCTTTCATGGCTCCGGGACCACAACCGGTACACACGTCCAATTTTCGCAAACCCAATTCATGTCCTACGTCTTTGCTGTAGTCGTATTCAACCTCAGAAATAGAGTGACCGCCCCAACAGACAACTAGCTTAGGCAACTCTCCCGCACGCAGTGCACGAGCGTTTCGCAATAAATGAAATAGGTAATCGGTAATGCCGGAACTGTTGGATAAATCCACGCGAATGTTATTGCGCTCGGTTTCGGAGTACAAAATATCGCGCAACGCACTAAAAATCATTTCGCGACTGGAAGCGATCATTTCGCCATCAACAAAGGCATTGGCTGGGGCATTGCGTAAATTGAGGCGAATGCCTCGATCCTGCTGAATTAAATCAATATCAAAATCTTGGTAGGTTTCAAACAACGCTTTTGCGTCGTCGTTAGCACTGCCAGAGTGCAAAATAGCCAACGTACACTGGCGAAATAATGCGTACAAACTGTGATCGGAACTGCCGCTGGCTTTTAATTGTTCAACTTCCCGCTGAGATAAGATCTCTAAACTGCGCTTCGGTGAAATTGAGGTATCCACCTTGTCTATCATAGTCTTGCCTGCTTGCTTGTTTATTTTTTAAGAGCGTTTCTCTTAAACATACGTGATTTGTAAATGTATAGGAGCCTCTGATCAACCTCAAGATCACTCAGGCCAATCAGTTTTTTTCTGATTAAGGCGTGCTTTTGAAGGTCTAACGGGTTAAATCAAAAAAGCACAACGCGGAGCAGGGAAAAACTGGCAGGCCCCGTAGGGCGCAGTCTCAAGCGCACATTTGCAGCGTTGTCGTTTTTATTAAGGACTACGGCCATTAATTGCAAACGTCGCCTTGCAACTGCACGCTTGAGAGCACGCTGAGTAATTTTGAGGTTAATCAGAGGCTCCTCTAGAAAACCCCGAAAACTAAGAGGTGCGTGAATTGATTCTCTCTTTTCTATCCACCTACCATACTGAGTAATCATTTAAATACGTTGCAAATACGCCAACTTCAAAAGTGCTGCAACACTGAGCGAATCGGTTATTTCTCCAGTCATCACTTTTTGAATGGCTTCACTCAAGGGGATTCTGACACTGGTGATGTCTTCGCTGTCTTCCAACTCGGTTTCACCCAATGAAATTCCCCGCGCAACATAAATAATGGCTTCCTCATTGGTGACTGAATTGGACAAATGCATGTTTAACAAGGGTTCCCAATCCGTTGCAGTTAAACCAACCTCTTCTTTCAACTCACGTTTAGCAGTCTCTAGAGGGTCTTCTCCTTCGGGAGAACCGCCTTCGGGAATCTCCCATGTGTATTCCTGCAACGGATAACGGCTCTGGCGCACCAACCAGGTGTAACCCTCATCATCGATTGGCACAACGCCTACTGCAAGGTTATGAAAATGCACCAAACCGTAGATTCCATCGGTTCCCGCCGGGGTAACTACTTCACTGTGGGTTACGGTTATCCAAGGGTTTGAATACACCTCTTTGCGAGACTTCTCTTGCCAGCCGCCAATTTTTGCTACGGGTTTGTCCACTGCAATTGCTCTCCTCTAATACGGCTTTTAATGCACAAGCCCTAAACGTATATACCTGAGCCTGACAGAATTAGATGAATACTTAACGACGCCAGGGCCCACAAATACGACACCACCTCATTTGAGTGTAACGTATTCGTCACCAATGCGCAGAGAACAGCGGTTAATTAGGAAAGTAACCGGAATTAAAAAGGGAAAAATTCGCGCTAAAAAGCACGATAAGATGAAAATTTAAACAGAACTCAACACTCGCTCAACCCGCTCACGCAACGGTGTTAACAATTCCTCTTCAAACCACGGATTTTTACGCAACCACAATTGATTGCGCGGCGACGGATGCACCAACGGAAAAAATTCTGGCGCGAAATTTTGCCAGTTTTGAACGGTTTTTGTCAGAGTATCACTTTTTTTGTAACCAGGCTGATCAGCCAAATAATACTTTTGCGCGTAACTGCCCACCAAAATTTTTAATTGCAAATTGGGAAGTTGAGAAAATAATTTATCGTGCCACAAAGGTGCGCATTCTTTTCGCGGCGGTAAATCACCAGACTTACCGCGACCGGGATAACAAAATCCCATGGGAATAATTGCGATATTGGATTCGTCGTAAAATTCCGATTTATCCAAATTCAACCACATTCGCAAACGATCACCACTGGCGTCGTCCCACGGAATGCCACTGGCGTGGACTTTTGTTCCGGGCGCTTGACCAATAATCACAATTTTTGCCGAACTGGCCGCCCGAACCACCGGTCGACAGCCCAGTGGTAAATGGGCTTTGCATTCGGTGCAGTTGCGGATTTTGGTGATCAATTGGTTAAGAGGCATTGTTATTCTTGGTATTGTATGTACGAACGGATAGTATAAATCATAACATTATCGAACCATCATTTATTTAAAGTCCATGACCCAAAATAACAAGCCGCCAAAAGATGGCACACCAGAATTTGAACAATGGCTTGAAACTTAAGCTCAAGAACTTTCCAGTGAAATTTTCGGTAAAGATCACAAACTGGCTAAATTTGAAAACGGTGGAGCCTTAGTAGGAAACACTGAAAATTTAGAAAAAACCGATGCTGAATTATTTCCTGATGAATTGGAAGAATATACACCAGAAGAAAGACGCAAACTCATTAAATTACACAATAATACCGACAACATTTAATGTTTATTTTTAGCCAAACTATGATTTTTATCAGCTTCCCAAGCCGTGGGTCCATCTATTAAATTCTCTTTTTCGATGCAGTCTTTCAGTAGTTGGAAGCAAGCATCTAACATTACTGAATCTTTATCTCTCCAGCTATTATCAACTGTATCTATTTTTAAAATATTACTTGGTTCCATGTGTACTCTTTTGACTGCTAATGCCCGCTTTAGCTGCGCCGAAGCCGGAGTATTTTTGTGTTAATGTTTGAGCACAGCAAGTAACACAAAAATTCGTAGTTTTTGGCGTCAAGCTGAAAGCAGTTGTTAGGCTAAACATCCTCTCGGTCGTTTATCTTATCTATGATATTTTGATAAATCATCAGATCGTTAGTTATTTCAACTGCATCATCTGACTCAGGGTCCAAGATATTCTTTCGTTTAAGCAGATCATCCATAGTTTTCTTAGTTGATGCTCTAATTAAACGAAGCCCCATAACACTAAACATTACCTTTCACCTTTTTATATTCTTTAATATGAACTGCATGCTTGTCCGCCCAATCAACAAGTGTTTTCTTCCAAACAGTAGGTTGCATATCTAGAAGGGCACGAATTGTATAATGCCCCCTAAATTTACCATCAGTTAAACCTTTTGATAGGGTGAACTCTGGGGGTAGCTGAGTTCCTGCTGGGATTACCCACCAATCAGAACCAAAGCCATAAATGGGAGTATTGAAGAGACTTAATCCCCCCACTTGTATGGTCAATATTTCCATTTTCTGGCTTTATCTTCACATCAAATGTTTGCTCTTCTTACCTTGGCGGCATAGTTCTCAGATAGTCAAATTTATGCTTCGTTGGTGTGCCACCTCTAAAAAGATCTGCGGGGAGTTTTACGTAAAATTCAATTGGTACATGCATTTTACTTTCCTTTTTGGAGGGTTGATTTTTAAGCGTAACGCCCGCAACAGCGGAAAGTTGGGAGCGCTAGCGAGCAACTTTTCCGACTGCTTGCGCTTGTTAGAAGACGTTTACTCACCAAGCCTGAACCAATCTTTTAAGCTTAACTCTAGCCTAAGCTTCTCATCCTCAGCTAACATGCTGCAATGTGCGATTGGGTTTCGAAGAGTATTTAGATTAAACATTACTTTCTCAACAGCTTTAATATTACTAAATACGCTTGCAAAGATACTCCAATTTTTCTTTATGATTTCACCAAGCTCACCAAAGTTAGTGTAATCAAGAGGCTCCATTGATCTTGGAGTTATTCCGGCTTCTCTTTCTCGTTGAATTCGTTTTTTTACTTCCCCAACTATGTGCTGAGGAACAACCGTATCATTCCACCACTCTTCGCCGTGAGTGTCTTCGAGGAGGCCAGATATCTGATTGCGTATAGTTTTTTCAAGGCAGTAGAACAGCTCATAGTTCTTAGCCATATAATCAGCTTCTTTTCGTAAAGCTTCTTCAAACTGGGGAAAGTATGTTTCCTCAATTTCCTTTGCTGTACTCGTTGATTGTTCACTATCTCGCAAGCTGATGTCGAACCGTTTTTCTATGCCATCAAGATCATTCTCAATAAGCATATTGGTCATACCAAACGATTTTACTTTATCACCGAATGACATAATCAATCCTCAAGAATGTGTTCTTTTAGACTTTTGAAAATTGCATTGAAAACTTCAACATCTTTGGTTGCAGGCAAATTTAGATTTATCGTGTAAGAAAGATTAATCCCTTTACCTTGCTGTACCGATGGCTGTTGCGGAAGATTTACAGTTATTGGATTTTGCTGATTGAGGCCAGACTCTTCTTTTACAGGCTCAATTATTTCGGGATCATTGTCACCCTCATCAAAATCTGCGTGCTTTCTAAGCATGTTAAACGTGCTTAAAGTATATTTAGTTGCCGCGTTGTCGTGTTCACTGCCGGTGCATTCAACTATCAATCCCAAAACATCCTGATCTGTTGCATCATGAATATATTCATTCATTTCGTACAGGCGAGCGTAGAGTTTTTTAAATGCCACACCCAACGCGACTCTAGACTTTGCTGGATTGCGAAATTCCTTGTAAGCGCTAGTCGGTGAGCCATCACCTGCCACAAACCCCATTTTTTTCAAGAGCGGGATGCAAGCATTGGCAGAGCCTCCTTTCATTGACAACTTTGTGCCCACGAAGTCCTGAGTAAAACGTTCAGGGGCTGGAGCAGCCTTAATTTTTTCTAGCATTTTCTCAAGAGTACCTACTGAGGTACTGTAAGGTAAATTGTCAGCCAAAATATTCTCCTTATATTATTCTTGGTGATTTCTGCCTAGTCTTCTAACACCTTTGTCATTGGCTTGATTGTAGTGGAGCCTTTTGCCATATAATTGCGCAGCAATAGCAAAAGGTGTAACGGAAATTAAGTCCTGTGCACAAACTTGCTATACGTTTTTTAAACGCCATTTTGCAGCTGCTAACTCATCTGGTGTAAATAATGTCTTGTATTTATCTTGTGACATAATTCCTTCAACTGTCAGCTCAGGCCGTCCCATTTTATTTAGTTCTTTAAACCCATATTGGAACTCACCAGAAACAACAAAGCTTTTAGCAACTTCAACTGGGTGACTTTCTGTTATCATTTTTTCAAATCTAGTCGGAGCGTAGCCCAGCTCATAACATTGCCTAACTGCAGATTTTATTTCTGATAAGAATTCATCTCTTAAGCTCATTTTCTATCCTTACGTATAACGCTCAAAGCAGCGGCGCGCGGTAGCGCGTCCAGCCCGCAGGGCGATGCTGCCTTTACTTGTTATGTTTAACGCCCATACTCGCGCATTAGGTCACCACACAATATATCTAAAGTTGCTCGGCTATTTCTTACATGCCTCCAAGCATCTTCATGCATCATATAACCCTCTTCTTCAGGCGGGACAGTACCTTTCTCCGCTGCCTTAATAATTTCCATATTCCAGATTTTATACTTATCTGGATCAAAATTTATTTCAGGAAAGTACAAGCCGCATATCATTTCGATTTTTGATAAAGAATCACCAATCTCGTCAACCAAATTCCGAGGAGGATTGAAATAGCCATGCTCTGACCTATATTCTTCCTTTTTTAAAGAGTAAAGGATATTTCTACAAGCCGATACATACTCAGAAGAAGCCACATACAGTTCTTCAATTTTGCTTATCAGGAGTTCTTTGCGAGCTCGCTTGGCTACAAACCACTGATTAAGTAATACAACCAAAATCGCCACCACTGCAGAAACCAAAATGGCCACCAGCCTTGCTTGGTCTGATTTTGATTCAAAGATTTCAAACAGCCAATGCAATTATTTACTCCTTAAAAACATAACGCTAGGGTAAATTGAAGACGCGCAGCGGCTTTCGATTTGACCCACTTGTTGTACGTTGTGAAGTAATAACAATTACTTCGCTTGGTCTTAATTTACCACGAAATCAGCGTGCCTGAGACCTGAAATTTACTGTAAGACCAACGCGGACAAAGAAAATACAGACTCACAAGCTAGACATTTACTGCGATCTAACGTGACCAAAGAAGAACGAACGGAAAGGTTTGTCGGAACTGAGGAAATTTAAAATTAGTAACCACGATTAGGAATTAACACTTTAGTTTACTGAAGCTTAAGCAACTAAGAATTGCGATTTTAGACGACAGAAAACAGTCAATTTAGAACCAAGAAAATACCACGAGAGACGTACAACGCTGGGGTAAATTGAAGACGCGCAGCGGCTTTCGATTTGACCCACTTGTTGTACGTTTGAAGTAATAACAACTACCTCGCCAAGCTTCAATTTACCGCGAAACTAACGGGCCTGAGAGTCAAAATTCACTGTAAACTAATGCAGACAAAGAAAATACAGGCTGAAAAGCTAGAAGTTTACCGCAATTTAACGTGACCAAAGAAGAACAAACATAGAGATTTTTCGGAACTGGGGGAAATTTAAAATCAGTAACCACGATTAGGGACTAACACTTTAGTTTACCAAAGTTTACGCAACCAAGAATTGCGATTTTAGACGACAAAATACAGCTAAATTAAAACCAAGAAAATACAACCAGAGACGTACAACAGTTTAATAGACGTCATAACGACGTATTCTCTCCAATTTACCGTCACAGTGACATTTATCTCGCGGAATTTTTCAACGCTATCGTTTAACTTTTGTTACGTCAACTGTATAACTTTTTTGGCGTGCAATTCATTTTTTACTCTAAAAAGGAGCGAGGCATATCATCTAAATGCCATGATCAGTTAGCATCATGATTTTTATTATATTTCTATTTTTTAGATAACTACGCTCTGGTAAATTTATTTTACTGACTAACATTTCTGATTTACAGGTAATTGCGTTTTTTCGTTTACGCGCGCAACAGGTTGGCTTCAGTAATTTTAAATGCGTTGTGATTTCCGGCATGCTGATGTCGTAACAGGTGATGATTCTTTGACTGTTCTTTCTTTACCCTACGCATTAGAAAGAATTTTCCGCACGAAATTTTGCCAGTTTTAATACAGGCCAATGAAACCTGATTAACGCTTCTGTCAATAAAGATACTCCCGCAAAAAAATGACCCGACCAAAGAAGACCACGCACCAATCAAATCTGCAAGCTCACTCAAATCAAATAATTCATAGAATGGATTCAAAGTAGAATCAGAGTCATCAACGCTGGGCTTTATTTTTAAACTACAATTTCTGTCTTTCCTGTCGTCTATCTTTTTCGTACAATTTTTACAGCATTTTTCTAACACGGTTTACGATGTTAGAAATTACCCTCGTCGCTTTTGATGTCTTTCCAAATCTTCTTGTCGTTTGCGTTCGGATTTTTTCAGCATGACATAAGTCGCACCGGTACCACCGTGGTGTTTTTGGGCGGAATGAAAGGCTTGTACTTCGGGCAGTTGTGGCAACCAGTGGGCAACGCAGCTTTTTAATATCGGTGGTTGGGCGCGGCCTTCGCCTTTGCCGTGGGTGATGAGTGCGCAGCGTACTTCGTGCTGAATGCAGTCTTGAATAAATTGGTACACGGCGCGACGGGCGGATTCGACTTGATAGCGATGTAAATCGAGCCGTGCTTCGATGTTGTATTTGCCCAAACGCAGGTTTCGATAAACGCCATTTTGAATGCCGGGGCGTTTGAAATCTAAGATGTCCATTGGCCCAACTAACTCGATATGTTCTTCGCCCCCAGTTAAGCCACTGCGCTCTTGAATTTCTTCGGCTACGGCGGCTTTACGGCGCGCTTCCACGTTGGTGGTGTTGAGGGATTTATTCAGCTGAACTTTGTTGTTGGGTTTGGTGTTGCGTTTTACTCCCGACATGGCTTCTTGAAAGGCTTCGAAATCGGTACCTGAATCGGATGATTCTCTGTTATTCGACGGCGGTTGATTTGACCGATTGTTGGACATAATTCCTCCCAAACTGTAACGCTGTAAAACTGGACGGCTCTATTTTAGGTTTATGTGTTCAATTTCGGAATAGGTAGATTCGACGAATAGTTTTATTGACCAGAATTGGCTCAGGAGATTTCATCGTCAATGAATCTCTTTTTGGTGGGCATAGAGGACAGGCATAAAAAAAGGCCCGCATAAGCGAGCCTTTCAAAACTAAACAAATAGATCTCTAGAAAATAGAAGGTCTTATTTGTTGAGACGCGTGTCGATAAGGTTATCCACAACACTTGGATCAGCCAAGGTTGAAGTATCACCCAACGCATCGATTTCATTTGCCGCTACTTTACGCAAGATACGACGCATGATTTTACCAGAGCGAGTCTTAGGTAGACCTGGCGCCCATTGGATAAGGTCTGGCTTAGCAATTGGACCAATCTCTTGGTTACACAATTTCACCAATTCTTTCTTAAGCTCGTCGCTTGGCTCAGCACCGTCAATCAAAGTAACATAACAGTATACGCCTTGACCTTTGATGTCGTGCGGGTAGCCGACAACCGCTGCTTCGGTCACTTTCTCGTGCAATACAAGCGCACTTTCGATTTCAGCGGTACCTAGACGGTGACCAGAAACGTTCAGTACGTCATCAACACGACCGGTGATCCAGTAGTAACCGTCTTCGTCGCGACGAGCTCCGTCACCAGTGAAGTAGTAACCTGGGTAGGTTGAGAAGTAGGTATCGACCAAACGCTTGTGATCGCCGTAAACGGTACGGATTTGGCTCGGCCAAGACGCTTTAATACACAAGCTACCTTCACCTGGGCCGTCCATTTCTTTGCCTTCTGCATCAAGCAATACTGGCTGTACGCCGAAGAATGGCTTGGTTGCAGAACCTGGTTTCAACGCAGTTGCACCTGGGAGAGGCGTCAACATGTGAGCACCGGTTTCGGTTTGCCACCAGGTATCAACGATTGGGCAACGCTCATCACCAACAACACGGAAGTACCATTCCCACGCTTCTGGGTTGATTGGCTCACCCACGGTACCCAAGATGCGCAAGCTTGCACGTGAACACTTGGTAACCGGCTCTTCACCAGAACCCATTAGGGCGCGAATTAAGGTAGGTGCTGTGTAGAAGCTAGCTACGTTGTACTTATCAACGATTTCCCAGCAGCGGCTGACGCTTGGGTAAGTTGGAACACCTTCGTACATAACGGAGGTTGCGCCGTTACACAATGGACCGTATACGATGTAGCTGTGGCCGGTAACCCAACCCACATCAGCGGTACACCAGTAAACTTCGCCTTCTTGATAATCGAATACAACTTTGTGGGTCATTGCTGCTTGCAGCAAGTAACCAGCGGTAGTGTGAAGTACGCCTTTTGGCTTACCAGTAGAACCTGAGGTGTAAAGAATGAATAGCGGATCTTCCGCACCCATTACTTCTGGCTCACACGTAGACGGCTGATCAGCAACACCTTCGCGGTAATCAATGTCACGACCTTCAACCATAGCGGTATCGGTATCGGTGTGTTTAACCACAATCACGGTGTGTGTGTTCGGGCAGCTTTCTAGTGCCTTATCGACGTTAACTTTTAACGGTACACGTTTACCGCCGCGTAACCCTTCGTTAGCGGTGATAACCACTTGGCAATCACTGTCTTGAATACGGTCTTTTAAAGCGTCTGGTGAGAAACCACCGAATACGATTGAGTGAACAGCACCAATACGCGCACACGCAAGCATGGCGTAAGAGGCTTCAAGAATCATTGGTAGGTAGATACAAACACGATCACCTTTTTTAACGCCTTTGGCGCGAAGTAGGTTTGCAAGCTTACAAACTTCTTCGTGCACTTCTGCGTAGGTAACTTGTTTGCTGCTATCTGGGGAATCACCTTCCCAGAAGAACGCAACTTGGTCAGCGCGCTCTGGTAAGTGACGATCAAGACAGTTGTAAGATACGTTTAACGTAGCGCCTTCAAACCAGCTTGCTTTGCCTTCGTGGAAGTCAAATTCACATACGGTATCCCACTTGCTGTAGAAAGTAAGGTACTTATCAGCTTGTTCGGCCCAAAAACCATCAGGGTCTTCAACGGAGCGCTGGTAGTCTTTCTCGTAGGTATCCGCATCAATGTGGGCTTTTTCCGCAATGCTGGGAAATACTGGCCTAGTCGTCGATTCAGTCATGATTTTAACTCCAGGATTTGATAGTTGTTATAAGTTAATACTGCCGAGCGCTATATGCGTAATTCACTTAAATACTTAAGAAATATCAATTCAGCTAATTTACACAGGCTTCACAGCTTTAGCTGTAAGACTTTAGTCACGTCCTGTTACTAATCCGAGCGCTTTTTGCACAATGAATTTTAAAAATTTTTGTACAAATTTATTTTCAGCAAATGATGACCGAAATACGGAAGGACTTGATGATGGGAATAGAGAAGTGGGAACTGTGCGGGTTTGAGACAATTCATCAAACCCTTTTGCACAGCGATTGCGATTAAGCAACCTGAACAGGAATGGTGTTGGTGCTGCGCTCTACCTCATTGGTGTCTGTGAGATAGACAAGCTTCGGCTTGAAATTGTCAGCTTCGGCTTCGGTCATTTGCGCGTAAGCACCGATGATTACACGGTCACCTACCTGTACCTTTCTCGCCGCAGCGCCATTCATTGAGATTGTTTTTGAGCCTGGTTCAGCAAGAATCACATAAGTCGTGAAACGCTCGCCATTATTTACGTTGTAGATATCGATCTGTTCGAACTCACGCAGCCCAGCTAACTTAACTAGATCGGCATCGATTGCGCAAGAACCGTCATACCAAAGCTCAGCCTGAGTTACACAGGCCATGTGCAGCTTGCCTTTAAGCAAGGTTACATTCATTACCTTTCACCTCTTGTTCGGCAACTAACTGCCAGTGTTGTCTTCAAAGGGCGTAACTTTACTTTTTTTGGCCACTCAATGTAAATGATAGGTTATCAATTAACCTAGCGCTTGCGGTATACATCGCTCCTAAAATGGTTATTTCGTTGTCATCATTAGCGGCGGGCTCCAGGGTTTTACTGTTACAAATGTTAAAGTAATCCGGTTTAAAGCCCGCTGCCTGAATCTTATCTTTCGCTTCTTGCTCCACGGCAAAGAAGTCTTTGTTGCCTTCTTCTATAGAAGTTTGTGCTTCTATTAGAGAGCGGTTAAGTACACTAACGTTGGGTCGCTCTTCCTCAGTGATAAAACTGTTGCGCGAACTCATCGCTAGGCCGTCGTCTTCGCGATAGATTTCGCCACCGACAATCTCTACCGGGATACACAGGTCTTCTACCATGCGGCGAATAATCGCCAATTGTTGGAAGTCTTTTTTACCGAAGACCGCCAAGTCTGGCTGGATTATGTTAAATAATTTCGAGACAACCGTGGTCACGCCTTCAAAATGCCCCGGTCGGCTAGCGCCACACAAGACGTCTGTCATGGTTGGCACAATGACACGAGTCTGTTCGGCCATACCATTGGGGTAAATTTCTTTTTCATCGGGATAAAACAAATAATCACACTGAACATCGCGCAATCGGTTGCTATCAGCTTCAAAGGTGCGGGGGTACTTATCCCAGTCTTCGTTCAACCCAAATTGAAGCGGGTTAACAAAAATACTGACCACCACAACATCACAGTATTGCTGTGCGATTTTAACCAGCTCTATGTGCGCATCGTGAAGGTTGCCCATAGTTGGTACGAATCCAACGCGTTTGTTTTGTAAACGCTGTTCTTTCAGTGCTGAACGAATGGATTCAACGTGATGAAATATCTGCATAAATCGATAAGGCTCCAAACAGTGCGATAAATAAAAATAGGTAGTCTATTCTAACCTAAGCGTAAAAAAACGACGCTATTCAAATCATTCATACTGTTGACAATACAGCCTAATCAAATTGCTGGTTACCGCGATATTGGAACCCCGACGGCTCAATGAATATACACAGGTCAATTATGGGTGTATACGAAGGAATTTCGGACTTTAGTTCGAGTTGGAATCCGCAATTAGTCTATTGATTTTTACTGACGATTGTTTCAGATACCCGCGCTGTAAAGATCCTAACAAGACCAGTTGCGCGCCTGCTCAAAACTTTTTTGCAACAAAGGCCATTGCAAAAGGTCGGTTTGATACTGGCCCGCTAAACCCGTTAATTTCACGCCATACTGATTCAGCCGATAGGCTAAAACCCCGTAAAACGCATCGAACATTCCCGGCTCTTGGGAGTAGAAAGGTCGCTTGGCGCGAAAGAAAATATCGGTAATACGATCAATCTCGCGATTCAATTCAGCGTTTTCTGCCACGGATTCAACCGCGGCAAAAGATAACGGCATCTGCCCGCGAACGTGGCTAAATCCTGAATGCAACTCGCAGCACAAGCTTCGAACCAAAGCCCGCTGTCTTGAGTCTTTTGGCAGCAGTGCGCCGTGGGAGATTTCATTGAAATATTCAGCGATAGCCAGGGAGTCGTGAATCAGGGTTTCGCCATCGATTAAGATGGGAACTAGCGCTGAGGGGGATTTTCCAGCAAGGCGTTGTTTATCGGATTCACTGGTTAAATCGATTACCTTGACATCAACGGGTATTTGCGCAATTTGCGCACAGAGCCACGCCCTTATTGACCAGGTTGACTCAGTCCCCACCCACAATTCCATAGTGCACCATGCCTTTCGTTTTTATTATCTAGAATGCGTTTGACGCTTAAATTCACTTTGCCAATTAATTTATGCGTCTGGAATCAATATTACAAGCGACATAAGGCCGCAACTGGGGAATTTAAGGGGTGAGCGGTTAAGGATTGATATTAAAAATCGGATGACGCGACATAATCGGCAGCGAGGTTTTCAAAGCGGGTAAACTTACCCACAAAAGCGGCCCGACAGGTACCAATTTCACCGTTACGCTGTTTACCAACAATCAGCTCCGCCATGCCTTTATCGGGGCTGTCTTCGTTGTAATATTCGTCGCGATAAATAAACAGGATAACGTCGGCATCCTGCTCGATGGCTCCAGATTCACGAAGGTCTGAGTTCATTGGTCGTTTGTTCGGTCGCTGTTCAACGCCACGGTTAAGCTGGGAAAGCGCAATAACGGGGCAATCAAACTCTTTCGCGATGGCCTTTAATGAGCGTGAAATCTCAGAAATTTCCTGGGTTCTGCCTTCACTCTTACCGGCGATTTGCATCAGCTGCAAATAATCGATCATGATCAAACCGGGATCGCCGTGCTCACGGGCGATACGACGAGTTCTGGCTCTGACTTCTTGAGGCGTTAATCCAGCGGTGTCATCGATGAACAATGGCTTGTCTTTAAGTTTTCCCATGGCCGCCGAAAGCTTGGGCCAATCCTCTTCGGTGAGCGCGCCGTTTCGAATTTTCGATTGATCGATACGGCCAACCGACGACAGCATCCTCATCATGAGCGCATTGGCCGGCATCTCAAGACTAAACACCAGCACGGGTTTGTTTTGGGTGAACAAACCGGCCTCAACAAAATTGAGCGCCAACGCGGTTTTACCCATGGAAGGACGCGCGGCGAGAATAATCATTTCCCCGTTTTGCCAACCCGACGTCCGGGAATCTAAATCTGAAAGACCTGTGGATAACCCGGTGATATCTTTTTCTGATCGAAACAATTCATCGATGCGTTCGACGGTTTCTTTCAGCAGCGAATTCATCTGCTGAAAACCGCCCTGCTTGGGTCGATCTTCTACAATTGCGGCGACGCGCTTTTCCGCCAATTGCAGAAGGTCATCCGCTCCAAGACCGGCGGGATTCATTCCGCTGCGACCGATTTCGCCGGCAGCGGAAATCAGCTTGCGCAATGTCGCTCGCTCAGAAATGATACGGCTGTAGGCAACAATGTTGGCGGGACCAGGAGTGTTGGTGGCCAACGCGGTGAGATACGCTAATCCGCCAACTTGCTCAAGCTGGCCATGGCTTTCCAGTTCTTCGGCCAGAGTAATGACATCCAATGGCATGTCACGCTCTTGCAGAACCAGCATAAGCTCATAAATACTGCGATGACTGGCCGAGTAGAAATCTTCTGACTGAACAATTTCAGCGACACTGTCGAAACGCTGATTATCGAGCATCAATGCACCCAACACCGCCTGCTCTGCTTCAATCGCTTGCGGCAGAGATTCCATCGCCTTCATGCCTGATGAAACGTCATCGTAGGCCGAATCGGGCGTGTCGTTGTAGGGGATTGGATCGGGCTCGGACATACGCAATTAAAGAGTGATTAAATTCCGGGGCTGTCGATTGCTGTAAGTGTGAATTATCTTAGTTCAACGCGCTCGTTTCAAAAGCATCAATGCAAAAATGCGTAATATCTACAGAAACAACAAGACTAGCAGACACTAACACTTACGGTGATCGACAAATCGTAACTTGAAGTATAAGCGCAAAGTAATCAATGAGGGAGCTTCATTCTCTGATGGAACTCAGAGAACAGACATACAAAAAGCGGATGACCTAGATCACCCGCTTTTCGAGCAGTAATAAATCAATCGTTTTACCGAGGTCGATTTAATTTACTGACTGAATTACTCAGCAATAACGGCAACGCGAACTACTTGAGTAACTTCGGTGTGTAGCTGAATGTCGATTTCGTATTCACCGACTTCACGCAACGCACCTTCAGGCAATTTAACTTCGGCTTTCGCTACTTCAACGCCAGCCGCAGTGATTGCTTCTGCGATGTCGCGAGTACCAATAGAACCGAACAATTTACCTTCATCACCTGCATTAGCAGCGATGGTTACAGCTTCAAGCTCAGCAAGCTTCTCAGCGCGAGCAGTTGCAGCAGAGGTTTTTTCTGCAGCAGCAGCTTCAAGTTCAGCGCGACGAGCTTCAAACTCAGCTAGGTTTTTTGCATTCGCTGGTAATGCTTTGCCTTGTGGGATCAAGTAGTTACGACCGAAACCTGCTTTCACAGATACCTTGTCGCCAATACCGCCAAGCTTACCAACTTTATCGAGCAGAATAACTTCCATCTCGTAATCCTCTTTGAATAGATTGCCTTAACTTATCGCTTAAGGCTTGGGCGCATACCGCCCGCGTAAATTTAAGAAACTATCGAGTACCGCAACGGTTGATATGAACGGTTTTAACGGTGGAATAATAATCAACACAGCGTAAAACATGACATACCAAGGCGTTTCTAAACCTTTTTGATTACCGTACCAATGTACGAGGGCAACACCTGAAATAAACAAGGGCATCATAAACAAACCTGCCCATGCTGCCGTTGAATCGCTGATCATGTAACAAGCCAGCATCGCTAATGTGCATGCCATAGCTATTGGTGGATGTAACACCAACGCTAAAAATTCTTTTTTAAATCCACCAGGATTATAAAGAATTGCTTGCCACCAACGCGCCAAGGCCAGTGTCAGCACCGAGGCAATGGCCGTAAACGATGCTAGTCCGCCCAGTATTTGCCAATAACTGCCAATACTTAAATCGACCTGGCTTACATCACCGCCATTTTCAGCAATATCCGTTTTAAATGATTCTAAAAACTCTTGTGTTGACGCTAGACTCACTTGAAGCTCGGCTTTTGCCATCACACCGGTTATCAGCATTGCCACAAGGCTGCTCACAACCACAGTGACCAACGTCAAACTCCAAGATTGGCTCCAGCGTAACATCAGTGCTGACAAGGTTACGGTCAGGAGATAACCAACCCCCAACATCCCTCGAAAAACACCGGTAAAGCCAAAAATCACCAACGTTAATACAGGCAATAGTGTTGCTAGAAACACCGGTAAACTGTACTTAGCGCCGTGGCGCAAGAAAAACAATGCAACCGCAGCCGGGCTAATTACAGGTATACCTATCACCGCAACAATTGCGGCTTGTGTGCGCCCTCGCATAATAAATTCAGCCAGTGAACGCACAATCAATACTCTTATTCGTGGCTGTCAGTGTATGGCAAAAGAGCCAAGTAACGCGCACGTTTGATAGCGGTCGACAACTGGCGCTGGTATTTAGCTTGAGTGCCAGTGATACGGCTTGGAACAATTTTGCCAGTCTCAGTGATGTAGGCTTTAAGAGTTTCCAAGTCTTTGTAATCGATTTGCTCTACACCTTCAGCGGTGAAGCGGCAAAATTTACGGCGTCGGAAAAAGCGTGCCATGATGTGACTCCTTATTCTGCTTCGCTGTTAGTGGTTTCGGTTGCTTGCTCAGAGCTTTCGTTGTTAGAAGCTTCTTGTGCTTCTTCACGAGCCTGACGCTCTTCGCGGCGTGCTTTACGCTCACGGCCTTCTTGCTCAGCCTTCATGATTGGAGACTCAGAAGTTACCGCTTCGTCGCAACGAACAACCATGTGACGCAATACAGCATCGTTATAGCGGAAGTTGGTAGTCAACTCATCCAAAATCTCTTTTGAACACTCAACATTCAAAAGAATGTAGTGTGCTTTGTGGATTTTGTTGATTGAGTAAGCAAGTTGGCGACGGCCCCAATCTTCTAAACGGTGAACTGCACCGCCAGATTCTTTGATGGACGCAGAGTAACGTTCCACCATTCCTGGTACCTGCTCGCTTTGGTCTGGGTGAACCAAAAAGATGATTTCGTAGTGACGCATGAATGCTCCTTACGGGTTACGCTTCCTGTTAATCAGTGAAGCAAGGAGTGCTAACCACGGTTACGCGGCTAGCGGTTAAGGGGCGCGGATTGTAGGAGATTTAGCCACTCGATGCAAGAGTCGAGCGAGTTTTCAAAATGGTGGAGAAACCCAGTTCTAAACGTGTGCTGTCAGTTTAGCACTTGCAGATCAACACAAAGTAATCCGCTCATAATTTGAGCGTATAAAACCGACTGTTGGGATCTTCTGTGTAAGAGCCAAACGGCGTGCATACTTCAAATCCAAAACGTTCATACAATCGATGAGCGGGTTTAAAGAAGTCCATTGAGCCTGTCTCTAAGCTCAATGTTGTGTAGTGGCGCAATTTGGCTTGAGCAATCAAAAATTCTAAGATTTTGGCACCCAATCCCTGGCCGCGCGCATTTGATTGAGTCCGCATTGATTTGATTTCACCGTGAGACTCACCCAACTCTTTAAGAGCGCCAAAACCCAACACACGGTCATCATTCCACAGGCTCCAGAATGTCACATCGCAGGCTTTGAGTCCGTCGAGATTCAACGCATGGCGACTTTCTGGCGGCGAGGTTTTTTCCATATCGAGCAAATGCTCGTTGAGCAATTGCTGAACATCTTTATTCTCTAAAGTGCCTAATCTAAATTCCATCACGTTAAAATTCCACTGCCCCGAAATTAGCTTGGTTCAGGTGATCTGTGTTAGACGACTTATGTTAGATGAACTATGTTAAGTAACCTACGCCAATTCACCTAAACCGAACCAATACATTCAACTTCAACCAATGCACCAAGTGCTAAACCATTCACCCCCATCGCACTGCGCGCCGGGTACGGAGCGGTAAAATACTCTTGGTAAACTTTATTAAACTCGCCCCACTGCGAGATATCGGAAAGCATGACGGTACACTTAACCAGATTTTTCATGGAATAACCGTTGGCTTCAAGCATGCTTCGGATATTGGTCATCACCTGATGAGACTGTTCTTTGATTCCGCCTTTTACAAGTTTGATAGAACCTGGTTCTACTGGAATCATACCCGATAAATACAGCGTGTCGTTTAATCGAACAATCTCAGAAAACGGCAAATTCTCTGGGTACACTGCGGGCTTCTCAACATAACTTACCTCAGCAGTTTGCGGATTGTGTTTTTCGTGTAATCCGACAATCGAAACTTTATTGTCAGCATCAACAAACGCAGTGAAGAACAACAAAAGCGCCAGCAACGCATTGTTTTTGTATTTATTTATAAAAGAGAAAAGCAAAGCACAACCCCCATATTTTTATAGTCATCGTTACTACTTTCTCAGCAGACAAATTTTTGAAAATCCACACGCAAGAACTAGCAGAATACATGCCTTAAAGACGAAAGCTTTTCGTCGTTCCGCAGGTTTTATCAACGATGAAAACAGCTGGGGGATTATTTTAGGAACTCAGGCTCCTATAAGTTTTCTGCCAGATTTCAAAATCAGAACGACCAAACAGATAAAAATAAATATCGAGATCAGCGTGTTCTTTTTGACAGCAGACATCAAGAGCAATTTTTGCAGCTGCCTCAATCGGGTATCCATAAACGCCACAAGAAATTGCCGGAAAGGCGATAGACGCGCACTGATTCTCTTTGGCAAGCGCTAAAGAATTTCGATAACAACGCGCCAATAAATCAGCGGGATTGGAAACCTGAGAATAAACTGGGCCAACGGTATGAATCACGTATTTTGCCGGTAGATTGCAGCCGTCGGTAATTTTCGCTTCACCGGTTGGACACCGCACACCGTTTTTATCGGGCAGCGCGCGACACAACGCTAATAACTCTGCACCGGCCGCTCGATGAATCGCGCCGTCAACACCACCGCCACCCAGCAAACTGTTCTTTGCGGCATTCACGATAGCATCTGCGTTTGCTTGGGTGATATCACCCTCGAATAAATGAATCATCGTGCTTATTCTCGATCGGTACGATTCCACGTGGTTTGTTTTTTCTCAACAAAGCCGCGATAAACACCGAATTTTGATAACACGTACAAAGGAAGATGCAGCAATTCGTTAGGCGATAATATCTGCCGGCCTGCCAATAACCACGAGAAAAAGATACAACTCATCACCGCAACAACCAGCAGCACCACCAAACTCAACACCAAACTTAGGTTGGCAAAGATATTCATCACTGCAAAAAATAAAAATACAACGACAGTGAACATCAGCAATAAGGACAACGGTGGAATGATGAGGTCGAGAAAAAACAAAAGTAGACTTTTACTTTTGGATTTAGCAGTCGCTTTTAATAAAGGGCCAGCGAACTTTTGGATCATACCCATATGACCGTGCTCCCAACGCTCACGTTGTTTTTCTAACGCGGCTTGAGTAACCGGTAAATCACTTAAAATTGCCGGCTGATCATCGTAAAGCGCACCCTTACCTTGGCCTGCCAATTCAATGCCGAGCTTCATGTCTTCAACGATCTCTCCCGAGGCCAGAGGAACCGAGGTGATGTCTTGCCACAAAAACGCCATCCCAGAACCCAGCAATGGAATAGGTGCACCAAGAAAACTCAAACCTTTTGTACGAATTCGGTTTTTGATGAGTACGGCAAATTCGGACACTTTTGTTTTGATGGTCGCACCATCTGGACTTTGCAATAAGTACCGGGATTGAACCGGGCGTTGGTATTGAATGGCCGCCGCTTTTAATCGCTGAATGGTACCGGGAATGGCTTCGCAATCGGCGTCGACAATAATGACGACTTCGGGAGGATTCGATTTTAGCTGCTCCAAACCGTGAGCCAAGGCAAAGCCTTTGCCACGATTTTCGGCATCTTGGCGCTCGCTAACCTGGCAACCGCTGGCGCGTACAAGATCGGCGGTCGTGTCATTGCAATTATCGGCAACGACCAAAATTTCATCGTGATCACCGAGTTCTGGCTTTAGCGATTCTAACGTGCTCTCAATCACTAATTCTTCGTTGTGTGCCGGAATTAATATAACGCACCGAGCCTCGGGGGTGTCGGATTCTTCAATCGGGGTGACGTTGGGCGCTCGATAAAACAGAGAACAAACACACTCAACAACAAACAATGACAATGGAATTGCGACTGCGATAAATAAAATCCAACAGATTAATTCCAGCATAATTACGACTCCAACGCTTTAATGGCATTGAGTAATTTTTCGGCTTCTTGAACACTGTCGTGCTCATTGCTGACTCGCTGATATCCGTATTCTCCTAATGCATTCAGCTCCTCAGGCGTTAACTGAATAATTTTTTCGATTTCATCAGCAATGGCCATGTCGTCACCGGCAGGTATTAACCAGCCAGATTTTTCATCAATGAGTTCAGGAATTCCAGCAATATAGGTGCTTAATACCGGACGTTTACGCGCTAGGGATTCCATAATAGAAACTGGAAGACCTTCGGCAAAACTCGGCAACAGCAACGCCGTGCAATCGTCTAACGCCTCCACAATTTGCGCGGTTGAACACCAGCCCAACAAAGCAATATTATTTTCTAAACCGTTTGCCTTGATGAAGCGCTCGATTTCTCCTCTCAGCTCTCCGTCTCCGATAAGGGATAAATGCACATCGACGTTGCGTTGTTTTAGCAGAGCAATCGCTTGTACTAACAGCATTTGACCTTTTTGTTCGCTCAAACGGCCAATGTTAATAAAGTGGTTCGCTTTGGTAATAGGTTTGTGTTCTTTTGCGAGTAACTGATCATCGACGGCGCAATGGACAATGGTAATTTTTTTCCAATGATCAAAGCTGCACCAACGCATTAATTGGCTTCGACAATAAGATGTAATAGCAACCACAAACGAGGCGTGCTGTATTTTCTTGCCTAACGAAATCTGAATGGGCTTATCGAACTCTTCTGGCCCATGAACAGTAAAGCTGTAATTAGGGCCACCAAGGATTTTGCACAATAAAACAACAGAGGTTGAGTTGGTGCCGAAATGAGCGTGGATATGGTCAACCTGTTGTTCATTGCAAATTCTCAGCAATTCACAGGCTTCCAACAAATAAATTAAATTATAGAAGTATCGGTTTTGGTCGTTAAAAGCCAATTGAAAGGCAACACCGATCGCCTTAATAAAATTGAGCGGTGTACTCAGGAATTGCTTAAAACCTGACTTTAACAATCCCTTTTTATTACCCAGTGCAATACAACGTGTTTTCGTCAGCTCCTGCTTATCGGTTTCATCCACAAGCTCTTCTGGAGAATTGCGAGCAGCAACTCGAATCACTTTAGCACCGAGCGATTCTAGACCGAGTATTTCTCTGCGGATAAAGGTATGGCTGACTTTGGGGTATTGGTTTACAAAATAACAAATATTCACGGGCCGGTACTCTTATCCAGTCTGAAATTAATCCATTAATCTAAAGATATTCTGCTCAACTCAGAATACCCTACGTCTCAATCATCACAACGAAAACAACAGAAAGTGTAGGAAGGCATTGGCGAGATCGCACGTATCACCAGAGGTAAGTATTGTTGCAATACTTGTTGAGCTTCGACGTTCCGCGCAAGCGATGCTTTTATAACACGCATCAAAGGCGGGTTAAAGTCGTCGAAAATGATTCCAAATCAACGCTTTGTTGAGCATTTCTATGAAAGCCTGCATTTACAGCACACTGGAATAAAAAGTGAGGAGTACAACGAATTTAAAAGAATGTAAATATTGGCAAAGTCATGGCCCAATCACAGCCACGCACCAAATTTGATCCATATATTGGGGCAACTAAGAAAGAAATTAGAGAGACAGGATTTAGAAAAACGGGATTTAGAAATTGTTTAGGAGTGACTTGAGTGATAAAAACAAAAAAGCCTACAGAATAATTCTATAGGCTTTTGCAGTTCAGTAGTCCCGCCTGCTTACAGCAAGGGGTTTAAACCAGAGATTTCAGCAATTAGTTATTGCTGCTTTCTGGTTGTTCTACAGCTGGCACATCAGATTCAATAGCGGGAACGTCATCAACCGCTGAATCAGCTTCGCTGCTCAACGCAGGGATATCAGAATCAGTACCAGCTTCACTGGATTCAATGGTAGGAATATCAGACTCTTCTAAAGCCGGGGCTGACTCATTGATCAATCCCGGATTAAATTCTTCTACTGCGCTGTTTTGCTTCGCTAAGTAGGTCAAACCGAACGCTAACACGAAAAATACTGCAGCTAACCAGCCTGTTACTTTGGAGAAGAAATTACCTCCACCCTGGCTTCCGAATACAGTTTGCGAAGCACCGCCACCAAATGACGCACCAGCTTCAGCACCTTTACCTTGCTGTAACATGATAAGCCCGATAATCGCAAAGGAAACAAGCAAGTAGGCAATAATAATTAATGTTTGCATAAGTATCTCGTCGCAATGTGTTGCGAATTTAAATCGTTAACGGCATCTACATGTGCGAGCCGTTTTGTCCAATTCTCTTAAAAAGATGAAGCTATTGCTGAGAAGTCTTGCGCAACCAGCGAAGCACCACCAACTAAAGCGCCATCAATGTCGTGTTGACTGAACAACTGAGCAGCATTGTCAGCCTTAACGCTACCACCATACAACAATGTCATATTCTGACCGGAGCCTGCGAGCTGTTCACGCATCTTCTGATGCACTTCTTGCGCTTGCTCTGGTGTGGCGGTTAAACCAGTACCAATTGCCCAAATAGGTTCGTAGGCAATAACAGTCTTTTCTAACTGTTCGGTACTCAATGTTGAAATCAACACGTCCAACTGACGACGAATGACGGAGAAAGTTTCCCCATCATTGCGTTGTTTTTCTGTCTCTCCTACGCATGCGATAGGAGTTATTCCAGCATTGATCGCAGCAATACACTTCTGCGCAATCAATGAGTCGCTTTCTTGCTGATACTCACGACGTTCTGAATGGCCAACAATAACATATTGGCATCCTAACTCTGTAATCATCGATGCTGAAATATCGCCCGTGTAGGCACCCGATGCATGAGCACTCAAGTCTTGCGCGCCCAGAACCAAACTGGAATCTGCAATCAAGGATTGAACTTGGCCAAGATAAACACTCGGTGGACACAAAACTACTGTCACACTGTCTGACCATTGGCAATCTGTTAAAGCCGTTACGAGCGCTTGATTACTCGCACCCGACCCGTTCATTTTCCAGTTGCCAACAACGAGTGATCCACGCATATTCAATTCCTTATCGATGTTCTAGATCGAAATCTTATGATCTTGTGGGCCCACTTCGAGCGGGCGCCAATGTTATATGAGAAGACTGGAAGTTACAATCGCCCTTTCAAGCTTTAGCGACTTCTGCCAACACACCGGTTTTACGGCGATTCATGAGGTGTTTATGTCCAACCAAAGAGGTTTCGCCTCTGGAGGCAGAACAAACATTCACCTCTAACTCAGCTCTTTTTCAACCACGCTCGCCAAACGTTGAGCAACTTCACGAACCAGCACCTGGTTTTCGCCTTCAACCATCACCCGAATGAGCGGCTCTGTTCCAGACGGTCGCAGCAATACCCTACCGGCTTCTTGAAGCTCGTTTTCGGCTTCAATCAGCGCTTGTTTTACGGCTTCACTTTGATTGAGCTTTTCTCGTGCAGGTGTTCTGACATTGATCATCGTTTGCGGGAATTTGGTCATTCCCATTTTTGCCTGTTGAAGTGTCATTCCGTCATTCACCAAAGCCTTCAAGACTTGAAGTGCCGCGATGATGCCGTCACCGGTGGTGGTTACATCACTGCAAATTAAGTGACCGGAAGATTCGCCGCCGAGCGGCCAAGCGTTTTGATTCATGGCTTCAAGCACGTAACGATCGCCAACTTTAGCTCGAACCAAAGGAATGTCTCTCTGCTTTAACGCAACTTCTAAACCTAAATTGCTCATTTGCGTGCCGACAACACCAGGACAGGATTTCTGCGCCGCCTGTCTGTGTGCAGCAATGATGAAAAGCAGCTCGTCGCCATCGACCAACTCGCCTTTATGATCAACCATGAGCACGCGATCACCATCGCCATCGAGAGCAATCCCTAAATCTGCATTGCGGCTGATGACTTCCGCCTGCAAGCGTTCCGGGTGAGTGGAGCCACATTCAGCGTTGATGTTTAATCCGTCTGGATCAACGGCAAGAGAAACAACCTTGGCGCCGAGTTCGGTGAATACTTTTGGAGCGATGTGATAGGTCGCACCATTGGCACAATCCAACACGATCTGCATCCCAGTCAGACTGAACCCCCAAGGTACGGTACTTTTACAAAATTCAATATAACGGCCGGCAGCATCATTGACGCGATGCGCCTTCCCCAACCCCTGAGAGGTCACCATCGATTCATCGAGCTTAGCCTCGATGGCTTTTTCTATTTCGTCATCCAGCTTCGTACCCTGACCACTGAAAAATTTGATTCCGTTGTCGTAAAACGGATTGTGGGACGCACTAATAACAATGCCCGCTTGGGCTTGAAGCGTTCGGGTTAAATACGCAATTGCTGGGGTTGGCATAGGGCCTAATAACCCAACATCAATTCCCGCACTGATCAATCCAGCCTGTAACGCTGATTCAAACATATACCCAGAAATTCGGGTGTCTTTTCCAATCAATATCTGACGCGAACCACCTGTTTTGGCACTTTGCTCAACAAGCACTTGGCCCGCAGCCCATCCTAGCCTCAATACAAATTCTGGAGTGATAGCTCCCTCACCAACACGACCACGTATTCCATCGGTACCGAAGTATTTTCTAGACATATTTATTAATTGCTTTTTCTTGTAGGCGAATGATTTACTTGCGATTTTAGAGATAAAACGAATCTTTTGGTTTTATCTCATAGTGAAATGCATACACATAATTTACGAATTGAGAACTGGCTAGAATAGAGGGCTCTGTATCGATTAGCACGTTAAGCGACTTAACTAACCTCTGATTAAACAACGAGACAGAGCCTACACCGTCATAACTCCGCAGAGTCCATTTATTTCATGGGCGAATATTAACACAGTCTAATTCCGAAAAAAAAAGACTTCCCTAGTAACTCTTAATCAATTAAAGCGCCTTTTCTACGGCTGAAAACATTTTCACTGCATCCACAGTTTCGCCAACATCGTGAACTCTCAGGAATTTAGCGCCTTTATTAAGCGCTTGAATGGCAAGGGACAGGCCGCCCACCAAGCGATCTTCAACGGGTTTATTGAGCACCTGACCAATCATGGATTTTCGAGACACGCCCACCAAATTTAAATAAGGCAATTGAGTAAATTCAGATAAATGTTTCATTAAGCTCAAATTGTGATTCAGGGTTTTACCAAAACCAAAACCCAAATCCAAAATTATATGCTTGGATTCAATTCCTGCGAGTTTGCATTGCTCAGCTCGCTGCAAAAGAAACGACCGAACCTCACTAACAATATCGGTATATTCAGGCGCTTTTTGCATTGTTGATGGCTCGCCTTGCATATGCATCAGCACTACTGGAACCTTCAATTCTGCAGCCGTCGTCACAGCATTTTCTCTTTGCAATGCACGAATATCGTTGATGATTCCAGCCCCAGCATTTACCGATTGTTTCATCACTTCTGGAGAACTGGTATCGACCGAGATAACGACATCAAAACGTTTTCGAATTAAATTAACGGCCGTAACAACACGATCTAATTCCTCATCAAGCTCAACTACCGATGCGCCAGGGCGCGTGGATTCACCGCCGATATCCAATATATCAGCGCCTTCAGATAACATTTGCTCAACACGCCTCAACAGTACCACTTCGTCAATTTTCCCATTTCGAAACAGTTGTCCACCGTCGAAAAAAGAATCAGGCGTAATATTGAGAATTCCCATGACATTGGGTTTTGATAGATCGAGACTTAAGCCGTTACAGGTAAGCGTTTGATTAGACATAGGGTTGTTATCGAAGAGTTTTTCTTGCAGGGGATAATGAATAAAGCTTTCAGCCGTTTATAAAACAAAAAAATCGACAACCTTGGTTAAAGTTGTCGATTTTTATTTATGTATCAGAGTCGATACTTAGAAGATTAAACGTCTTTAGCTGGGCCACCGATGGAATCAGAACCAGATTTACCATCGTCAGACGCTTCATCGTCTTTAATATGATTGTTAAAACCGCCACCGTCATGGAAATCTCTTGGTGGGCGCATTTTTTTGCGTGCCATTAAATCATCCACTTGTTCAGCATCAATGGTTTCGTACTCCATTAACGCGTCTTTCATGGCCTCAAGAATGTCGCGATTTTCAGTCAATAACTCTTCAGCACGCTTATAGCAACGATCAATAATTTCACGAACTTCTTCATCGATTGTTCTGCTGGTTTCACCAGAATAATTCGGGTTTCCAGCACCCGGCATACCGCTTTCATCTTCGCCGTAATGAAGAGGACCCAACTTCTCAGACAAGCCCCACTTAGTCACCATATTGCGTGCGAGATCAGTAGCACGCTCAATATCGTTGGAAGCGCCTGTGGTGACACCTTCAAAACCCAGTGTCATCTCTTCGGCAATACGACCACCAAACAGAGAACAAAGCTGACTTTCGATAGCGCGTTTGCTGTAGCTGTACTTATCGCCTTCTGGCAAGAACTGAGTCACACCAAGCGCTCGACCGCGAGGAATGATCGTAACTTTGTGCACTGGATCGTGCTCTGGAACCAAACGACCAACGATCGCATGGCCCGCTTCGTGATAAGCCGTGTTTTCTTTTTCTTTCTCGCTCATCACCATGGTCTTGCGCTCTGCACCCATCATGATTTTATCGCGAGCTTTTTCGAACTCTTCCATAGTTACAACGCGCTTGTTAGCACGCGCTGCAAACAGAGCTGCTTCGTTAACTAGGTTGGCAAGGTCAGCGCCAGAAAAACCAGGGGTACCGCGTGCAACCACACTTGCCTGAACACTTTCATCAATAGGCACTTTGCGCATGTGAACTTTCAGTACTTGTTCACGGCCGCGAATGTCTGGCAATCCAACAAATACCTGACGGTCAAAACGTCCCGGACGCAACAAGGCTTTATCAAGAACATCTGGGCGGTTAGTGGCTGCGATAACGATAACGCCTTCACTGCCTTCAAAACCATCCATCTCAACCAACAATTGGTTCAACGTTTGCTCACGCTCGTCGTGACCACCGCCGTGACCGCCGCCACGATGACGACCGACCGCATCGATCTCATCAATAAAGATGATACAAGGCGCTTGTTTTTTGGCCTGATCGAACATGTCTCGAACACGAGAAGCACCAACACCGACGAACATCTCGACGAAGTCAGAACCTGAAATGGAGAAGAATGGTACTTTCGCTTCACCAGCAATCGCTTTTGCCAGCAAGGTTTTACCGGTACCCGGAGGACCCGCCATCAACACGCCGCGAGGAATCATACCGCCCAAGCGCTGGAAGCGAGATGGGTCACGTAAGAATTCAACCAATTCTTGAACGTCTTCTTTTGCTTCATCAACACCTGCAACGTCGGCAAATGTTGTTTTAATTTGGTCTTCACCTAATAGACGAGCTTTACTTTTACCAAAGCTCATTGGGCTGCCGCGGCCGCCAGCGCCGCCTTGCATTTGGCGCATGAAGAACATGAATACAGCGATAATAATTAGGATCGGGAAACTAGCGACTAAAAGCTGTTGTAGAAGGCTAGGTGATTCTGGTTCACGACCTTTTACGATGACATCATGAGTGAGTAAGTCATCCATCAGTTGATCGTCGAGCACAGCGGGTCTAACAACCTTAAACGGCTCACCGTTAACGCGCTCACCAATGATTATTGCACCATCAAAAGTAACTGATCGGACGCGATCAGCGTTCACTTCTGCCACAAACTGCGAATAATCAACCTCAGTTGGTCCAGTCGTGTCATTGAAACTGTTGAAAGTGATCAATAGGACGGCCGCAATTACCAGCCACAAAATCAGATTTTTCGCCATATCGTTCAAAGATTCACCCTCATAAATAGATTAGCTAGCCTCACTGTATGAGGTTCCAGATGAGCCTAATCGCTTTAACGCGCAAGATTATAAGCATGGCATAACAACAGGTTACTATGCCAGCCATTTGCCTCTAGTTTTTGCAACAAAAAGCTATAAGAGACAAGAAAAGCACACTAAAGACACGTGAAATCGTGCAATATAAAAACTACTAATTGAGCAATTACGCATCAACAAATGCGCAACGCCGTTTTAACTATCTTATCTATCCATACCGACAGTCGATTTAATCAAAAATTTCACCGGAGGCGGTACAACAGAACACACATTTAGTGCAGGTTTTAACTATTTTTGAAATTTAAGGCGACTGAATTATTAACCCAGTTACTTGAGGCCTTTACCAACCAAGTAACATTCACGTGAGCGTGCGCGGGAAGAATCAGGTTTGCGAGTACTTACAGACTTAAAGGTATCACGCACTTGTTTCAAGTAGCTGTCAAAGCCTTCACCCTGAAACACCTTTGCAACAAAACTCCCATTTGGCTTGAGCACGCTGACGGCCATATCTAAGGCCAGTTCAACCAAATGCATTGCTCTTGGTTGATCAATTTCAGACATACCACTCATATTGGGGGCCATATCTGAAATTACAAGATCCACACCTTGATGGCCGTACTCACCCATTTTGGCGATCAATTCATCGTACACAGACTGCTCAGTAAAATCACCCTGAACAAATTCAACCCCAGCTATGGAATCCATAGGCAAAATATCGGAAGCGAATACCACTCCGTGATCGCCGACATTCTCAACCGCAACCTGAGACCAACCACCCGGCGCTGCCCCCAAATCCAAAACACACATGCCCGGTTTGATCAGCTTATCTTTCTTCTGAATCTCGATCAGTTTGTAGCTGGCTCTGGATCGATAACCGTCGTTTTTTGACTGTTTGACGAACTGATCACCAAAATGCTCATTCAACCACTGATTACTACTTTTTGATCGGGACATAAATTAGATACCGCTACTGACGCCTAGGGTTTAAAGACTGAATTACGTTCATTTAGCACCCATCCAAGCAATTGAGAAAAAATTATGGAGTTGCTCGGATTTCATTGGGCCAGAATGAAATTTCTGCAATTATACGTGTGATTCTGTAAATATCGTCAATAAGTATGCGTTTGCCTCGACTTCACTTAGCCATAAAAATCTGGCTTGCCTTATTCTTAAGCACAACGGTTGTTGTGATTGGCATGATCGCCTGGATGCGATACAGCTTTGATCGAGATTTCAAAGGTCATATCAATCGAGTGGCCAAGGAACAGGTTGAATACCTCGCACCAAAGCTACAACAGCTGTACGCAACGGATGGCGACTTTTCTCGTCTTACCGACAACCCACGCCAATGGAATCGGTTGGAGAGAGGATCGTGGTTGAAGGCCTTCGGAATTGCGCAAGACAACGACAATGAAGACCAATCGTCGCAATTTCGTCGCAACCGTGATGACAAACCCCACAGAAGGCCTCACTTTAAAAATCGCCCGATTAGAACTCCAACTAATTTAGTGCTGGCTAATGAACTCAAAGAACCTTTGATTGGCATAGTCACGCCAGACAATCCCGTGCTCAACTGGCGTCCGCTCAATGTCGACGGTGAACTGGTCGGTTACCTGGGCTTTTCGCTTCACCACCACAAAAGCTCCCAGCGCGAACTCAAATTCCTAAAAAAACAATCCAACAATTTTCTGCTTTTTGGGATCATTGCCTTAGTGGTTTCTGGGGCATTCGCTCTGCCGATAGCGGCGCTTCTGGTGAAGCCAATAAAAAGGCTGCAATCGGCAACAGAAAATTTAAGCCAAGGTAATTTTCAAACCCGCGTCGAGGTCTCCGGCCATGACGAACTGGCGCAGCTTGGCCAACACTTCAATCACCTCGCAAAAACCCTGGAAGACAACCAAAAGCAACGTCGACGCTGGGTTGCCGATATTTCGCACGAACTCAGAACACCGGTAACTTTTATTAAAGGCCAAATTGAATCTTTCGTGGATGGAATTCGCCCTGCTGACACGAAAAACCTGTTAGCTCTGGAAAAACAAATCAACCAATTAAATACACTAATCAACGATTTGTATCAGCTGTCTCTTTCAGAGTTGGGTGCATTAAATTACAAAAAGAAAACCCAGTTGATTCACCCAATTATCGAATCCATTACTCTGGGTGTTGAAGCGGCGTACCGAGAAAAAGCACTGGAATTAAATACAACCATTTCTTTACCTGAAAACTACCAGCTCCTCGTTGATTCTGATCGCCTTGAACAACTGCTTCTTAATTTACTCACCAACAGTTTACGCTACACAGACGCACCCGGATTAGTCACTCTAACCTGCTCACACGAAAATGATAATCTAAAAATAGTCATTGAAGATACCAAGCCAGGCGTGGCAGAACAGGATTTACCGCAATTGTTCGACACACTGTATCGCTCAGAAAGTTCTCGCAATCGAGATTATGGCGGTGCCGGCATTGGCCTTGCCATCTGTAAAAACATTATTAATGCTCATCACGGAAGCATAGGAGCAGAACTTTCCAAGTTAGGCGGATTAAAAATAACGTGTCTAATACCCTCCAAGAGCCAAAGTCATGGATAACGCTACAGAACCTAAAAATTTGTTGATTGTTGAAGATGAACCGACGCTGTCGGAATTACTTCAGGATTACTTTCGAGCATCGAATTATCAAACGCATATTATCGCGAGAGGTGATGAGGTTATAGCTTGGCTTGAGGAAAATAAAACCGACGCCATTATCTTAGATTTAATGTTGCCAGGGTTAGACGGGTTAGAAGTGTGCAAATTAATTCGTCAACGTTGGAATATTCCCATTTTAATCACTACCGCGAAAGTCGAGGAAATTGATCGACTCTTGGGATTGGAACTAGGCGCGGATGATTATATTTGTAAACCTTACAGCCCAAGAGAAGTCGTCGCCAGGGTAAAAACCGTTTTACGACGCGTACAATCATCAACGCAGGAAATCGAACTAACAATCCCTATAGAGCTGCGACCGCAAAAATGCCAAGTCGTTATCTGCGGCAAAACCATCGATTTAACCGCAACCGAAACCGCACTGTTGGAATTATTAATGAGTGAACCGGGGAGAATTTTTTCCAGAAATTTAATTATGGATAGAATTTACAAAGACTACCGAATCGTCAGTGAACGCACCATTGACAGTCACATCAAAAAACTGAGAAAGAAGTTAAACCAAGATTCAGACCAGCAGGAAATTATTCATTCAGTTTATGGCGTAGGTTATAAATACGAGCCCAACTAAAAAAGGCGACTTAACGTCGCCTTTTTTATGATAAATAAGTAGTACTTATTTATTTGGTTTCGCTAGAACCATTTCAATCTCAACCAGCATACCAGGACCACCGGCTAATCCAGCAATTTGGATTGCAGAACGCGCAGGCAAATTAGGTTGCTCTTCTGTACCAAAGAACTGAGTGTATGCTTTCATAAAACCTTTAAAGTCCATTTTTCCATCCATGGCAGGATCGCCAACAAGAAAAACAGTTAATTTAACGGCGTCTTTAAAGCCAACACCCAAATCTTTAAAAGAAGCTTCGAACTTCTCGAATACACTCATCGCTTGAGTATAAGTATCGCCGTAATATTCTCTGCTGCCTCTTTCGGCTTTCGTATTAAAAGGCTTAGGTACTTGGCCACTGTGGTAAATCAATGTGGTCTCTGGTGGAACTTCTACTGCTCGAGCAATTGGAAAGGTACTGTTATTAGGTAATGGATAACGGGTCACCTCAGCCCAACTAAATTGAGCCAAAAACAGTAAGGCAGCAGATAGGAAAAAACCTTTTTTCATTATAATTCCTCGTTAGAGTGTAGATAAATAAGCAACAATATCGTCGATATCACTGTCGGAGTTCAAACTGGTAATTGCCGCAGCCATAGTAGCGCCACGGGCGTCGTCACTGACCTTGCCACGCAATCCATTTTTAAAATTCAGTAATTGTTGTTTGATGTACCAATCCCCTTGCACCAGCAACGGCGGCGCAGACAATACTTCATTCCCTTGCGCATCAGCACCATGACAGGCAGCGCAAGTCGCGTAAAGTTCTTTCCCCTTCGCAGAATCACCTTTTACGATTTGAGTATGTTTATTGGATTTTGGCAATGCTTCAATAAATTTCGACACCTTCGAAATTTCTTTTTCGCTTAAGCTTTCTGCAACTGGGTACATTTCAGATCCAGGATAATCTTCTGGATGCTTGCCTCGCCATTCGTTTCGAAATCCAATTAACTGATTTTCAATGTACCAAGCAGGCAGTGTTGCAAGTGTCGGTGCTTTAGTCACTTCATTACCACGCAATTGAGCACCGTGACAAACCGTGCACACTCGATATTTTTCAGGAACATCTTTAAAGGGCTCTGCTTTAGCTAAGCTAACCCAACTGGTAACAATAATACTGACAACAACAAAAATACTATTTTTCACGGCTCGCTCCTTAAGCATTTTTCTCAGTAACCATATGACTGAATTGATTCATTGCGTTGTGAGCCGAAGCCAATGCCGCTTCTTGCCATCCTGAGTGCCGCGAAACCTGATCGCCAATCATAAAGTGACGCCCCTCAGGTTTGTAAAGCCGCGATAAAACTTCGTCTTCTCTGCCTTCTGGCAAACCTGCACTGCATCCCATCATATGATTCATTCGCGCCCACATTACACTGGCGCCTGCTTCGATATACGAAGAATAATTTTTATGGATCTTGTCACCTTGAGACGCAGCGTATTTTAAGCGTTCATCCAGTTCCATCGCTTCCAATGGTAACGCTCTGTCAGTATCCCAACCGTAAGCGCCCAACATAATACCTTTTTCAGTGTGAATATCGTGGGATGGGTACCACAATTGGCTGATATTTTGGTTGGTGTAACTGATGCCACCGTAAATGCCTTCCTCTTCCCAAAAACGCTTTTTCATTTGAAAAGCCACTTTGAAAAGGTGGCCGCGCTCCATACTTGCTAAGGCATCTGTGTAAGGCTTCGATAAGTTGTTTTCTATACCTGACATAAAGTATGCAGGGATATTGTTAAAGCAGTAATCTGACTTAATGGTTTTGATTTTACCTTTGTTTAAGTAGGTTACCGTTACACCGTCGTCTAACACTTCTATCGATTGAACTTGGGACTGCAAATAAATAGGCGATTTAATATTTCTAGCAAAACCTGCCACAATTCGATCCATGCCACCGATCGGCTCCATCACCGGCGCCGCCCAGTCGTAGTGCTCACTGGCAAAAACGGCTGACCACCAAGTGTTGGATTTCAGCATCTCTTTAAAATTTAAAGTATCAGTCGGCGTGCTGTGGTCTAACATTCTTTCAGTTTTTGAGCCTGCACGAGTCGTTCCTTCGTAAACGCCATTATCTTTTAAATCGCCGAAGAATTTAGAAAACGCCATCAAACGCTCTTGATCGTCTTTCGAAAGCTCTTGATCAAATGCATCCGCTTTCACACCTTTTTGGACAAGCTCCGATAAAAAACCGCGAGTATCAGAAATAACTTGGCCGATACGAATCGGCTTGCCACCAAAAGCGTTTGTGTCGTGGCAGTACGCTAAGCGGCTTTCGTTAGCGCGTACATGTAAAGGCACACCGAGGGTTTTACAGTATCCCAATAGGCGACGGTGGTGACCAGGGATTCGCGCAGGGCCGGTGTTAAAGTATAAATTTGGGTCTTCATCAAAATTGCAGTAATTCGGACGCCCTAACTCGTCAATGAAATCGCCGTGGCGCAACGTTAAATTGCGTCCACCGATGCGGTGTGATGCTTCTAAAATGGTGCAGTCATAACCCACCCGCTCCAATTCGTACGCGGTACAGAGACCCGCAATACCGCCACCTAAAATAACAATCTTTTTTTGTTTCCCTGATGCGGGTTTAATTGTTAGAGGTTTTCCAGGAGCAGGGGAATCCACCAAACCAAGTGCATGAGCTGTATTGAGAACGGCAGTAGATCCACCGATTGAAGCCATTAAGAGAAGCAACTCTCGCCGAGACAAGTTTTTCATTTTACCGCTACCCATCTTTAATTTATTCATTTCAGAGTCGCGACAGTAGCAAAAAACAGTCCCATCAAAGAATGAATTACACTTTCTAAACACATGCTATTTAGTGAATATTTACGAAATAATACTGATAATCCTACTCACTATAACTGTTAGTTTTTATTGATAAAAAACTGGTATTTACTGCGATTTTCTGACCAATTCAAACAATTAAACAAATAATGAGTTCACAACAGAGTAATAATGAGAAATACGTTCTGTTTTCTTAAAAAGAGTTCCACGTTTTTATTTTTATTTTTTGGCTTTCATTATTTCTACGAATATAAAAGTAAAATCAAAAATAATCGCTGCCAACACTTTTGTGAACCAAATTAACTCTTTATTTATTTATCCACCACTAAATAAAACCAAAATAGGGCAAGTGTATTTTTTCACACATTCTATGGCCGCCACAAAAAATAGGATCTTTAATATTGTGAGAGCCAATCGGGGTGTTTCTAAAGAGTTTTCATCACCGAGCAACAAATCTCTTTAAATCTCTTTAATACGAAGCAGTGAAGAGAGCTTAATTCCAATAATGAAGAAATACGTTAAACAGTATCGCCTAACTCGTTAATAAATATAAAAAAACTGATAACAATAAATATCAATTTTCGTATAAACACCACATTCCACATTGTGTGCATATTTACTCCTCAATTAATTTCCATACTAAAACGATGAATTGATACATCTCATCGAGGAGAGATACCTATGAAAAAAGCCGTAAAAATTGTTATTGCTTCAGTCGCCCTTTTCACCACAGCAACCGCATTAGCAATGGGGCCCAAGTGGCCCATGATGATGCACCACTTTGATGATGAGGTCGCAGAACAAAGGTTAGAAGTTGTGGATGGCTTGGCGCTTTCGGACGAAATTAAAGACGAGCTAAAAACGCTTATATCGTCCCACGACGAACAAATGCAAATTCTGTTTACCGAACATCGGGAGAAAGTGGTCTCGGTTAGAGATGACTTTAAATCCGAAGTCGATGGCTTGCTGAGTGACGATGAAAAAGAGGAATTCCGTCAGGCAATGAGAGCCTTGATGAAACAAAAATTCAAAGAGGCACGCAAACACCGCAAGTCGAGACATCACGAAGACGAGCGTTAATAGGCCCTAGAATCCACAGACCAAACGAGTTCATCTGCCTTCTCTAATCAGCCATCCAATTTGAGCCGTCAAACGTCCCTGAAATATGGGCTTTTGATGGCCCACCCGCAAGTCATCTGCAATCCGCTACTTTGATCATAACCAGTTAACCGGAATGGAAATTGTGTGTTTTCTCCACAATACTTATGCTAGAATCGCGCGCCTTTTGAAGTCGCTCACAAGACAACGCCTATTAAGAATAGAGGCCCGTCTGAGCAAACACCGTCGATTTACACCAAGGAACCTAAATGCCGCTCTCTTCTGATACCAAAAAACAATACCGCGCAATTGGCCACAATCTGAAGCCAATCGTTACCATTGCCGGAAATGGGATCACCGAAGGGGTTTTGGATGAGCTATTTCGCGCGCTACGCGATCACGAGCTGATCAAAATTAAAGTCGCGATCGCCGAGAGAGACGTAAGAAAGTCCGTCACAGGGGACATTGTCGAGCAGACTGGGGCAGAGATTGTTCAAGAAATCGGTAAGACCGTTTTGCTGTTCAAAAAAGCGGGAAAACCCAACCCCAAACTGACCAATTTGCGCTTTTTACCATAACGGATAAAGCAACAGCCATAAAAAAAGCCAGCGTACGCTGGCTTTTTTGTTCTGAATGGCAAGCTCAACAAAAGCTAATCAGACATAACGAACATCGTCAATTTCGTATTCAACTTCACCACCTGGGGTGCGAATCGCTACGATGTCGCCAATCTCTTTGCCAATCAAACCGCGAGCAATGGGCGAGTTAACCGAAATTTTGTTGGCTTTAACGTCAGCTTCGTCGTCGCCAACGATCTTGTAGCTCAGCGCCGACTCGTCTTCAATATTGATAATATCGACGGTCACACCGAAAATTACTTTGTCGCTGGCAGGCATTTGAGTAACGTCAATAATTTGAGCATTGCTGAGTTTGCCTTCAATTTCTTGAATACGACCTTCACAAAAACTTTGCTGTTCACGCGCCGCGTGATATTCCGCATTCTCTTTTAAATCACCGTGCTCACGAGCTTCTGCAATCGCCTCAACAATGCGCGGACGGTCTACTTTTTTCAAATGCTCTAGTTCCGCTTCAAGGGCTTTTGACCCCTCTACGGTCATTGGGTATTTAGTCATTGTTTTCCTTGGATTTAGAATCACTGCCTGTGTGGATTGTTACCAAGGCAGTGATCAAATTAATGGCAGACGCTTATTGACTTACACTAGGGCGTGAAGTTCTTGAAGCCTGCGAACGATTGTGTCGCCGCTGTGACGCAACGCATTACAAACCGCCATACCACCAGCAAGCGTTGTGGTGTAGTAGACGGAATGCGCCTCAGCGCTACGGCGGATATCCGCAGAGTCACGAATAGCGACCTTACCTTCAGTGGTATTAACCACCAAATCTACCTCATCGTTCTTGATCAAATCAACAATATTTGGTCTGGCCTGATTCACTTTATTGACCGCTGTCACTTCCAAACCTAGCTCAGAAATCGCAGCTGCGGTTCCAGGAGTTGCAACAATCTTGAATCCTAAATCCAAGAACTCTTTCGCCATTTGACCGATATTAGGTTTATCGAAGTCGCGAACACTCAAAAATACCGTGCCACTTTCAGGAATCGCATCACCAGCACCTTTTTGCGCTTTGGCATAAGCTTCTGCAAAGGTTTCGCCAACTCCCATCACTTCACCGGTAGATTTCATCTCTGGGCCGAGAATTGGATCAACAGCTGGGAATTTATTGAATGGGAATACGGCTTCTTTAACGCTGTAATAAGAAGGAATTACCTCTTTAGTGAAGCCTTGAGACTCCAACGACTGCCCCGCCTGACAACGAGCAGCAACCTTCGCCAAGGAAATACCGATACATTTTGATACAAACGGCACAGTACGTGAGGCGCGTGGGTTCACTTCGATAACGTAAATCTCGCCACCTTGGTAAGCCAACTGTACGTTCATCAAACCAACCACACCCAATTCAAGCGCCATGCGTTTTACTTGATCACGCATTTGGTCTTGAACGTCATTTGGCAGTGAGTACGGCGGTAAAGAACACGCGGAGTCACCAGAATGGACACCACATTGCTCAATGTGCTGCATGATTGCGCCAATCACAACCACTTCACCATCAGACACGGCGTCGATATCGACTTCAATTGCCGAGTTTAAGAAGTGATCCAACAACACTGGCGCGTCATCAGATACCTGAACCGCTTCACGCATATAGGTGACAAGCTCAGACTCTTTATGAACGATTTCCATAGCACGGCCACCCAAAACGTAGGACGGACGAACCACCAATGGATAACCTACCGCTTCTGCTTTGCGAAGCGCTTCTTCGGTGGTGCGAACAATGGCATTGGACGGTTGTTTTAAACCCAAACGCTCAATCATTTGCTGGAAACGCTCACGGTCTTCAGCACGATCGATCGCTTCAGGTGACGTACCAATAATCGGCACACCTTCCGCTTCCAAAGCACGAGCCAGTTTCAGTGGGGTTTGACCACCAAACTGAACAATCACACCTTTTGGTTTTTCTTTGTGAACAATTTCAAGCACGTCTTCAAGCGTTACCGGCTCGAAATACAAACGATCGGACGTATCGTAATCGGTAGAAACGGTTTCTGGGTTACAGTTCACCATAATGGTTTCGTAGCCGTCATCGCGCATCGCGAGAGCGGCGTGAACACAGCAGTAATCGAACTCGATGCCCTGACCGATACGGTTTGGACCGCCACCGAGCACCATGATCTTGTCACGATCACTCGGGTTAGATTCACACTCTTCTTCGTAAGTGGAATACATGTATGCTGTTGATGTGCTGAATTCTGCCGCACAAGTATCAACGCGCTTGTAGGTTGGCATTACGCCCAACTTACGACGCTGATTGCGCAGCGCTTTTTCACTCACGCCAAGCAAGCTCGCCAAGCGTACATCGGAGAAACCTTTGCGCTTGAGATAAAACATGGTTTGAGCGTCGATTTCAGCCGATGGCTTGCTCGCCAATTGGTTTTCGATATCGACCAATTCTTCAATTTGAACCAAGAACCAACGATCAATTTTTGATGCGTTGAATACTTCATCCACACTCATACCGGCGCGGAAAGCATCAGCGACATACCAAATTCGGTTCGCACCTGGTGTGCTTAAATCGCGGAAAATTTGTTCTTTTGCGTCGTCAGACCCGAGATCAACGATAGGTTCAAAACCTGCTGAGCCAACTTCCAAACCACGCAATGCCTTTTGCATGGATTCTTGGAAAGTACGGCCGATGGCCATGACTTCACCCACAGATTTCATTTGCGTGGTTAAACGCGCATCTGCTTCACCAAATTTTTCAAAGGTGAAACGAGGAATCTTGGTAACAACGTAATCAATGGACGGCTCGAACGACGCAGGCGTTGCGCCACCGGTGATGTCATTTTTCAGCTCATCTAAGGTGTAACCAACCGCTAATTTCGCTGCAACTTTTGCAATCGGGAAACCAGTCGCTTTTGATGCCAAGGCAGAAGAGCGAGAAACACGCGGGTTCATCTCGATCACAACCAAGCGGCCGTTATCAGGATTTACTGCAAACTGAACGTTAGAACCACCGGTTTCAACACCGATTTCACGCAAGACGGCCAGCGAGGCGTCACGCATGATTTGCAACTCTTTATCGGTCAACGTCTGTGCCGGTGCAACCGTAATGGAGTCACCCGTGTGAACGCCCATTGGGTCAAAGTTTTCGATGGAACAAACGATAATGCAGTTGTCGTTTTTATCGCGAACCACTTCCATCTCGTACTCTTTCCAGCCGAGTAAGGATTCGTCGATCAACAATTCATTGGTTGGGGAAAGATCCAAACCGCGAACACAAATCTGCTCGAACTCTTCCCAGTTGTAGGCGATACCGCCACCGGAACCACCCATAGTGAACGATGGCCGAATAATTACCGGGAAGCCCAAACGCTTAGGCACTTCCATCGCTTCATCGAGAGTGTGTACGATTTCCGCACGTGCACACTCAAGACCAATGCGTTTCATGGCTTGGTCGAATAGGTTTCGATCTTCGGCTTTGTGAATGGCTTCGTAGTTCGCACCAATCAGCTCAACGTTGTACTTTTCAAGAATGCCGTTTTCGTGCAGATCCAGCGCGCAATTCAACGCCGTTTGACCACCCATGGTTGGCAGAATCGCATCTGGGCGTTCTTTTTCGACAATTTTCGCAACGGTTTGCCACTCGATAGGCTCAATGTAAGTAGCGTCGGCCATGGCCGGATCGGTCATGATGGTTGCCGGGTTGGAGTTGACGAGAATGACTCGATAACCTTCTTCACGCAACGCTTTACACGCTTGTGCGCCAGAGTAGTCAAACTCACACGCCTGACCGATAACAATTGGGCCGGCACCAATGATGAGAATACTTTTAAGGTCGGTTCTTTTTGGCATAGCGAAAAATCTGTATGTCTCTTAAGTTTTCAGCGCAATTCAAATCGCTGCTGATAAATTATTCGGTGTGACTTTGCGTCGTTGGTGATATTTGCGTTGCTGGCAATAACCGTTGGTTGGTTACGCCATCATCTCTACAAACTGATCAAACAACGGTGCTAAATCGTGCGGCCCTGGGCTTGCTTCTGGATGCCCTTGGAAACTGAACGCTGGATGCACAGTGCTGGCAATTCCTTGAAGCGAGCCGTCAAACAACGATTTATGAGTGACCTTGAGCGTTTCCGGCAAGCTGGTTTCATCCACAGCAAAACCGTGGTTTTGCGAGGTAATCATCACCTTTCCGCTTTCGATGTCTTGCACCGGATGGTTACCGCCGTGGTGGCCAAACTTCATTTTTACCGTTTTCGCACCGCAGGCAAGGCCCAACAATTGATGGCCCAAGCAGATGCCAAACGTTGGAATGTTGCTCGCAAGGATTTCTTTGATCGCCTCGATGGCGTAATCACAAGGCTCTGGATCGCCGGGACCGTTGGATAAGAACACACCGTCTGGTTTCATCGCAATCACCTCTGAAGCCGGTGTTTTTGCAGGTACAACCGTGAGTTCACAGCCGCGCTCAGCCAACATTCTCAGAATATTGCGCTTCACACCAAAATCGTAAGCAACCACTTTGTATTTGGGCGACTCAATATCACTGTGACCTTCACCAAGCTTCCAAACACCTTCTTTCCATTCGAACGGCTTTTCGGTGGTCACTTCTTTAGCGAGATCCATTCCCTTGAGACCCGCGAAGGATTTCGCCATCTCAAGTGCTTTCGCTTCGTCCACATCGCCGGCCATGATGCAGCCGTTTTGCGCGCCTTTGTCACGAAGAATTCGGGTCAATTTACGCGTGTCAATATCACAAATTCCCAGGATGTTGTGTTTCTCAAGGTATTCGTCTAATGACTGTTGATTGCGGAAATTGCTGGCAAGTAATGGGAAATCGCGAATAATCAAGCCTGAGCACCAGAGCTTTTCACGCTCTTCGTCTTCGCTGTTGGTTCCGGTATTACCAATGTGTGGATAAGTTAAAGTGACTATCTGACGTGCGTATGAAGGGTCGGTAAGTATCTCTTGGTAGCCCGTCATGGATGTATTGAAAACCACTTCCCCTACGGAAGCACCCTGTGCACCAATGGATCGTCCGCGAAAAATCGTGCCATCTTGCAGAACCAATACGGCGGGTTTTAATTCCCCAAAAAACAAAGCTGCCTCCTAACTCAGAGCACCTGTGTTGACAAGAATCTAGGTTCATCTCAACAACACAGAATTAAGATGAAATACAACACCAATAATAGTTGGTGAATTAAAAAACTTTTACTACTTTACGTGTCGGCAAAGGCCAAATTTTTGCCGAACACTACCGCCACACAAACTGCGCGGTGTCCGGAGATTGAAGCCTCGGGATTTTTTAGTTCAAGACAGGTGATTTACTGCTACCTATCTTTTTTGAAACACATTCGCGTACAAAAAAGCGAGACAAAGCTATTTGCTTCACCTCGCTTTTACAGACTGTGGATTGGCTCCGTAACGGATGCCACATTCCAGCGTATTACGTTTGGTTACAGGCGCACTTACTGTTTGTTCAAACTTTATCACTTATTCAAAATAGGGCGATAATTTTGAACGTAGCAAAATTACCAGCGACCAGAGCACGTCTTTTATTTAGATACCTAAATAAATCCAATTAATGTGGATTTAGGCCCTGCCTATAAATGATTTAGCTGCCTGAAATTAACGGCGCATTTTAGTGAATCGGCCGAGACTTGTCCACGTCAAAGCAGAATAAAATACCCAGAAAACAATCTCAGCTCGACACGCATTCACACACTGAACCGCTTAAGCCTCCAGAACAGGGAACAGCAACAGCCAAAACTCAATGTTGAAAAGTGCGCAAGAAAAGCAGAAAAGTGAGCAACGGTTGCCACTCACTTTTCGTATATTAGGAAGGGGGTAAGGTTAAGACTAAGACAGACCTAACACGTCTTGCATGTCGTAAACGCCCGGCTCTTTCTTCACCAACCAAGTTGCAGCGCGAACGGCACCGTGCGCAAACGCCATACGATTAGAAGCTTTATGAGTTACTTCAAGGCGTTCACCGTCAGCCATAAACATCACCGTATGATCACCAACCACATCGCCACCGCGAACGGTTGAGAAACCAATAGTATCTTTGCGGCGCGCACCAGTAATGCCTTCACGAGCAAACAGGGCAAACTCTTTAAAATCCAAATTGCGAGCTTTTGCAATGGTTTCACCCATCACCAATGCGGTACCAGAAGGTGCATCAACCTTGTGACGGTGATGGGCTTCGACTATTTCGATATCCACATCTTCATCAACCGCTTTAGCAGCCAACTCTAATAATTTAAGACTGATGTTCAAACCCGTGCTGTAGTTTGCGGCAATGCACATTGGAATTTTTGAAGACAGCTCAGTCAGCTGTTGCTTTTCTTCGTCGGAAAAGCCGGTCGTTCCCACAACAATAGGGGTGCCGTTATCTGCGCAAATTTGCGCATTGGCTAATGTCGCACTCGGAGTGGAAAAATCGATAATCACTTCTGTGCGAGAAATAATAGAGGACAAATCCCCAAGCACAGGAACACCAATACGGCCAACACCCGCAACTTCACCCGAATCATTACCAATTAAACTAGAACCTGGATGATCTAGCGCACCCACCAAAGAAGTTGCTTTGTTGGTATGCACAGATTCAACAAGCATTTTACCCATTCGGCCGCAAGCACCGGTTATTGCAATCGCAGTTGTCATTTTTCTCTCCGTCAAATTCAAGAAAACTCGATCAGGTCATCGAGTTTCTCGCGATACAGTGGCGTGTCGTCAATTTATAAAACACTCAGAACTTTTACTTGAGTGTATTAGAGCTTCATATCACCGAAGAAATTTTTCATTCCTTCAAACCACGTGCTTTGTTTAGGGCTGTGTTTGTCGTCGGTCACCAACGCCTTAAATTCACGCAGTAGCTCTTTTTGTTTTGCCGACAAGCTCACCGGAGTTTCAACCAATACGCGGCACATCAAATCACCCGTTGCTCCGCCGCGAACAGGTGAAACACCTTTGCCGCGCAAACGGAACAATTTACCGGTTTGAGTTCCCTCTGGAACCTTGAGCTTCACTCGACCATCCAGCGTCGGAACTTCCAACTCACCACCAAGCGCCGCATCGACAAAACTGATCGGCACTTCACAGTATAGATTGTTTCCTTCACGCTCGAAGATGGAATGTGGGCGAATGTTCATCTGAACGTACAAATCACCCGCCGGACCGCCATCGGCTCCCGCTTCACCTTCGCCAGCCAAGCGAATGCGATCGCCAGTATCAACACCAGACGGCACTTTTACAGACAGAGTTTTTGTTTCTTCAATACGGCCGTGACCGTGACAATCGGTACAAGGATCGGAAATAACCTTGCCGCTACCGTGACAATTAGGACAGGTTTGCTGAACAGAGAAGAATCCCTGCTGCATGCGCACCTGGCCGTGCCCACCACAAGTGGTACAGGTTTTTGGAGTTGAGCCTTTTTTAGCACCAGTTCCGTCACAGGTTTTACAGGCAACCAGTGTTGGGACTTTGATTTTCACCGTTGTGCCACGAACCGCGTCTTCTAAATCCAAATCCAACGTGTAACGTAAATCCGAACCACGCGCAGGGCCTCCGCGACCGCCGCGACCACCACCGCCAAAAATATCGCCGAAGACATCGCCGAAAATGTCGCTAAAGTTGTTGAAACCACCGCCCGCACCACCAGCGGATTGATCGACACCGGCATGACCGTACTGATCGTAAGCTGCACGCTTTTGATCGTTCGAGAGCACTTCGTAGGCTTCGTTAGCTTCTTTAAACTTTTCTTCCGCCGCTTGGTCATCGGGATTACGGTCGGGGTGGTACTTCATCGCCACACGACGATAGGCTTTTTTCAGGTCTTTATCTGAGACACTACGGTCTACGCCGAGAATTTCGTAATAATCGCGTTTGGACATGGATAATGATTCTGCGTGATGGTTGGATTACTGTTGTTCGAGCGTGGTTAATCACGAAGACAACCTGAGTATTTGCAGCAATTGGCGGACGCTGTTCACGGTTAAGAAGGGAAACAACGCAAAACCAAGTACAATTTTGGTAATGACTACAAACAGCAAACGCGGGCAAGCCCGCGCTGGAAAACAACGAATTTGAAGCGGAGCACCGTCGGCGCTCCTAAACCTGCCCTTTTTGGCTTTCGCCGAGCAGGTTTTAAGACTTATTTTTTATCGTCTTTAACTTCTTCAAACTCCGCGTCTACCACGCCGTCATCGGCTTTTTTATCGTCGCCGCCAGGAGCTGCACCAGGGCCTGCGTCACCGCCAGCTTGCTGCTGTTCTGCGTACATTTTTTGAGCCAAAGAGCCAGAAGCTTCGGTCAATTTGTTCAACGCAGCTTCCATTGCAGCCTTGTCGTCGCCTTTAACCGCAGTTTCAGCTTCTGCGATTGCAGCTTCGATAGCGGTTTTCTCTTCTTCGGTCGCTTTGTCGCCAGCTTCCGATAAAGTTTTGCGAGTGGCGCTGATCAAACCGTCAAGGTTGTTACGCGCTGAAACCAACTCTTCGAATTGCTTATCAGCTTCAGCGTTCGCCTCTGCGTCGCGTACCATGTTTTCGATTTCGTCATCGCTCAAACCAGAAGACGCTTTAATGACAATAGACTGCTCTTTGCCAGTCGCCTTGTCTTTTGCGCTTACGTTCAAGATGCCGTTGGCGTCGATGTCGAAGGTTACTTCAATTTGTGGCATGCCGCGTGGTGCTGGTGGGATGTCAGCCAAATCGAAACGACCCAAAGATTTGTTTTGTGCCGCTTGCTTACGCTCACCCTGAACTACGTGAATAGTTACCGCAGTTTGGTTGTCATCAGCAGTTGAGAACACTTGTGATTTCTTAGTAGGAATCGTGGTGTTTTTCTCGATTAACGGAGTCGCAACACCACCCATGGTTTCAATACCAAGCGTTAGCGGGGTTACATCTAACAACAATACGTCTTTCACGTCACCAGACAGTACCGCACCTTGAATTGCTGCACCCATAGCAACTGCTTCGTCTGGGTTTACATCGCGGCGCGCTTCTTTACCGAAGAACTCAGCGACTTTTTGCTGAACCATTGGCATACGAGTCTGACCACCTACCAAAATCACATCGTCGATTTCAGAGGTAGAAAGATCAGCGTCAGCAAGTGCTTGTTTTACAGGCGCCAGTGAATTAACCACCAACTCTTCAACCAAAGACTCAAGCTTGGCGCGAGTTAATTTAACAACCAAGTGCTTAGGACCGGTTGCATCAGCCGTGATGTAGGGCAAGTTAACTTCGGTTTGCTGGCTAGAAGACAATTCGATTTTGGCTTTCTCTGCCGCCTCTTTTAAGCGCTGCAATGCCAATGGGTCATTGTGAAGATCAATGCCGTTTTCTTTCTTGAATTCATCGGCCAAGTATTCGATCAAACGTAAATCGAAATCTTCACCACCGAGGAAAGTGTCACCGTTAGTCGCCAATACTTCGAACTGGTGCTCACCGTCTACATCAGCGATTTCGATGATAGAAATATCGAAGGTACCACCACCCAAGTCGTAAACAGCGATGGTGCGATCGCCTTTGGCTTTATCCATACCGTAGGCTAACGCTGCTGCGGTTGGCTCATTGATAATACGTTTTACGTCTAGGCCCGCGATTTTACCTGCGTCTTTGGTGGCCTGACGCTGAGAATCGTTGAAGTATGCAGGCACAGTAATTACCGCTTCGGTAACGGTCTCACCAAGGTAATCTTCCGCAGTTTTCTTCATTTTTTTCAAAACTTCAGCGGAGATTTGTGGCGGTGCTTTTTTCTCGCCTTTAACTTCAACCCACGCGTCACCGTTATCGGCAGCGGCGATGGTGTAAGGCACCATAGAAATGTCTTTTTGCACGACGTCGTCAGTAAACTTACGGCCGATCAAACGTTTTACCGCAAATAGCGTGTTAGTTGGGTTAGTGACTGCCTGACGTTTTGCGCTCTGGCCAACTAGGATTTCGTTATCATCGGTAAATGCTACGATTGAAGGGGTGGTGCGATCGCCTTCTGCGTTTTCAATAACCTTTGCTTTTTCACCTTCAAGTACACTCAAACATGAGTTAGTTGTACCCAGGTCGATACCAATAATTTTGGCCATCTGTTATCTCCAAAAAATCGAATAAGTTTCTTACGTTCCCGCGCGGTCTGATTCGCGCTGTGGGCAATTTTTTTGCTTGTTGTCTATATTGGCGCGCCTTGATTGATTTCAAGACTCATTGCAAGGAAAAATCTCGCAAATTTTCCGCCTGATAAATTCAGCCGATCACTTAGGCTTTGGCGACGACAACCATCGCTGGGCGAACTAAACGTCCGTTTAGGGTGTAGCCCTTTTGAAAAACATTAAGCACAGTATTTGGCTCAACGTCTGGGTTTTCCACCATCGTCATTGCCTGGTGCAAATTCGGGTCAAACGGCTGTCCTTCAGGATCAACCACTTCAAGATTGTTTCGGCCTAACGCATCGACAAGCGTCTTTAACGTCAACTCAACACCTTCAAGTAAAGGCTTAGATGCTTCGTCAGCACCTTCGAACGACTGAACCGCACGCTCTAGGTTGTCGGCGACCGGCAACATATCGTTGGCAAACTTTTCAACGGCAAACTTATGTGCTTTTTCAACGTCTTGCTCAGCGCGACGTCTCGCATTTTGCACTTCGGCTTGAGCACGAATCACTTGTTCTTGAGCTTGAGCAAGTTGGTCTTCCAACTCTGCAATTCGAGAATCCAACGCTTGCTCTTCATCGCCAGCGCCGTGCTCGGTTTCTTCTGATTCGACTTCCACTTCTGGGTTAACCGCTTCGCCCTGTTCTTGCGAAGTTACTTTCTCTTCTTCGTTGGACACCATTCACTCCGATATCTTTAAGGGTTAGGTTCGCTAAGCTCCACCCTATATGGGGTCTTGCCAGTGTCCTTCAAGGGCAGTTTTTTTGATTTGTCAGCAATTTTTTGCGGAAAAAATCGCCGACAACACTATCTCCACAATCGAACTTCCCGATCTGGCAACGGCTGTTAAACAACCGAGCACAGCAACTCGCCATACATTCTCGATCAACAATTGGTGACAAATTCGCAAATCTGATAAAAAAATCATCATCAAGCTCTTGGCGTAAACCAACAAAATACTGTATAAATAAACACTATTGTGATGGCGCGATCTTCAGTGAACTTTTCCTCCCCCAAGCGGGATCGCAAGAACTGCATATTGCACACTCACACATTTGCACACTCAAAAATTGTCGCTCGAACCCTTGAGCCAAGCGCGACTTAACACCAAGCGCGCGCAATCAACAACAATGCAGTCAGCTTCTAGAGGAATCCGACTCCGTGTTAACTCATCTCAGCATTCAGAATTTCACCCTGGTCGATAAACTCGATTTAGAAATTTACCGTGGAACGACTGCCGTAACCGGTGAGACCGGAGCGGGCAAATCCATCATGCTCGATGCACTCGGCCTTGCATTAGGTGACCGAGCCGACGCCGATCGCGTGCGACACGGCAGCTCAAAAGCCGAAATTTCAGCGTCCTTTGATGTGAGGAAAATTCCCGCCGCCAAAGCTTGGCTCAACAAACTCGATTTAGACGATGGCAATCACTGCATTTTGCGACGCGTCGTCACCGCAGAAGGTCGCTCGCGCGGCTACATCAACGGCCAACCAACAACCATGAGTCAGTTGCGTGAACTCGGCGATATGTTGATTGATATCCACAGCCAGCACGAACACCAATCGCTGTTAAGAAAAGACACTCACAGAAAACTGCTGGATGAATTTGGTAATCTTTCTTCCCTCACCGATAAAGTCGAGTCCGCTTACAAATACTGGCATTTGTTACGATCGAAACTCAACGATTTACAGCAGCAGTCTCAAGAAACCGAGCAACGCCAGCAGTTATTGAGTTTCCAAGTTGAAGAGCTGAATTTAATCGATCTAAAAGAAGGCGAGCTAGAAGCACTGGAACAAGAGCAAAAAAATCTTGCCAATGCAGAATCCAACTTACACGCCTGCCAGCAAGTCATCGACATTTCCCAGCAAGAGGAATACGGGCTGGATAACCAATTGCGCTTGGCCATTCACAAGCTTGGCGAATTGGCGCAAGACCACCCGCCTCTTGCCAACGCTCTGGAATTAATGACCAGCGCGGAAATTCAAATTCAAGAAGCCAATAATGCAATTGGCGATTTCGTCAGTGCGACCGAAATTAATCCCGAACGTCTCGAAGACGTTGAGCAGCGTTTGTCGTGTATTTACCAATGCGCACGCAAACACAAAGTACACCCAAGCAAGCTAATCGAGCTGCACCAAGCTTTGTGTGACGAACTCGAAAACCTAACCAGCGTTGAACGCCTGAACGAACTCATTGAAGCGGAAATCCAGGCAAAACAGGCGTACCTCGATATTGCCGAGGTCTTATCCGATGAGCGAAAAAAAGCGGCCGAGAAACTCACCAAAGCAGTGAACGGTCAGCTCAAAAAGCTCGCCATGACGAACGCTCGCTTTGCCATTGCTTTATCGCCGTTAAATGAAAAGCTCAGCGTACACGGCCTTGAGAACATCGAGTTTTTAATCAGCACCAACCCAGGCAATGAACCCAAAGCGTTGGCAAAAGTGGCCTCCGGCGGCGAGCTGTCTCGAATCAGCCTTGCCATTGTGGTGGTCACTGCAAAAACGTCGCGCATTCCCACGCTTGTTTTCGACGAAGTTGACGTTGGCATTGGTGGCGAAACCGCAGATGTTATCGGCTCGTTACTGAGAGAACTCGGAAAACGTGGTCAGGTTATTTGCGTTACTCATCTCGGCCAAGTTGCGGCGAAAGCCCATCAGCATTTTCAAGTAGAAAAGCAGTTCAGCCGAAAAACAACGTCGAGCCGACTTATTTCTCTGGATGAAGATCAGAAAATTGCTGAAATCGCCCGCATGATCGGCGGCAAGCAAAGCGAGCAGTCTTTAGCGCACGCCAAAGCTATGCTGAACCATTAACAGAACGTCAAACAGACAACTAATTAGAAGAAAAAAGAAAGAGAGAAAGGAAGAAGGGGCAAGAATCAGAATCGGATTCAGAGAGGAACAATCAAAACCAGAGCGCGCTCATCGACAGCGCGCTCCAAGAAACTTAGCCTTCTTTACGGCGAACGTATAAAACCAGGCTGTGGCCGGTCAGTTCAAAACCATTTTCTTCGGCAATTTTCTCTTGCAGATGCTCAATTTCTTCGCTGTGGAACTCAATCACTTCACCAGTATCCACGCAAACCATGTGGTCATGGTGATCACCACGATCAAGCTCAAAAACTGAATGACCACCATCAAAATTGTGGCGCTCAACCAATCCAGCACTTTCAAATTGAGTTAAAACTCGGTAAACCGTTGCCAAACCAACGTCTTCACCAGATTCCATCAGTGATTTGAATACATCTTCTGCGCTCAAGTGGCGCTGCTCGGAAGATTCTAATATTTGCAGGATTTTGACCCTTGGCAATGTAACCTTAAGACCTGCCTTTCTAAGTTCGTGATTTTCCACGTTTATTTTATCCCCGAGTCTATCCAGAATTAAATCGTTTGAGTATTATCCCCGTTCGTTTTCGAATGTGGAACCCCTACTATGCAAAAAACGGTACGCCTGTTGTTAACCGCTATCCTGTTAAGTGCGTTAGGTGGTTGCTCCTATCTCAAATTTCCGGGTGTTTATAAAATCGTTATCCAGCAAGGTAACGTAATCACGCAAGATATGATCGACGAACTTGAACCGGGCATGACCCGACGTCAGGTCCGCTTTGTTTTAGGAACACCACTTATTGATGATCCATTTGCCGATGATCGCTGGGATTACTTTTACAGTTTCACCGACCCCAATGGCCGAGAGTTCAGCCATTATGTCACCGTAGTTTTTCAAGACGATAAATTACAGTACTTGGTCGCGAGTGAGGAATTTAAGATTCCCGAAACATTGTTACCAGAGAATTCCCAAGAGACGGTCGAAGCACCGACTGCTAGCAACAACGAAGACGACAATAGTTCAGAAAACTCGTCAGAAAGTTCTGATTATTAACGTCTCATCTAGCGCCTAACCTTATATTTTCTAAGGAAATTCAGAGACCTACATAAGCATGATAGGTTATCTTGAAGCTTCCTGCGACACAGGGATGTGCCGCTCACTTCTATTTTTTGCAAATTTGTCTTCTGACTAAACCGCAAATAACCCGCCCAAGCCCGATTATTCAGGGCTTATTTAGATCGATATTAACGTATTATTTTTATTTAAGTTCTTTACAAGAAACTGGCGCTTACGCCTATTCAGCCTTTTACTTTTTTGCTGATTTTTCCGCTCTGCGTCGGCGTGCTTCTTTCGGATCCGATTTTAACGGGCGATAAATTTCAACACGATCACCGGCTTGCAGCACATGTTGATTCGGTGCCTTTAATCCTTTGGTGCCAAGTGCCTGACCAAAAATACCCATCTTTGCTGAGGAGATATCAATTTCAGGAAACTCAGACGCAATACCCGATTTTTCGACGGCTTCGAGTGCCGTGGTTCCTTCTTCTACTTCAAGAGAGAGGATTTTCTGCCGTTGAGGTAATGCGTAGGCAACTTCAACCACAATAACGTTTACGTGTGACATGTTTTTAAAACTATTCTAATAACAATAAGACTTTATTGGTTTCAAACTTATTGAAACCGTTAGTGTGCTTGGTACTTATATGTTCAGTACTCAATCGCGAACATCATTTTACTTAAACTCAAATTACCCAAACTCAAAAACAAGTAAGGCTGTTCGCCGTTTTATGTTTCCGATTAGAGCATGAATAACCGCAAACACTTAATCTGAATACTTTCTATAAATAAACTAATTTACTCGTCAATTAGCCATAAATATTCTAGGTGTATATTTGTTTGGCTCTACGACACAAAGATTCCACTTGATGAGTGGCAACAGTTTCAAACAATTTACCTGCGGCCATAGCCACCAATTTATTTTTGAACTCAAATTCTAATCGTAGCTGAACCTTGCAAGCTTGGTCTTTTAATTGTTTGAAACTCCAGTGGCCACGGAAGTATTTAAACGGGCCGTCAACCAACTCCAAACCGATTTCATTGGGTTCAGTCATGGTGTTGCGTGTAGTAAAGCTCTGGGTAATTTTCGCCTTGCTCAACTCCAAACGAGCAACCACCCAATCCTGCCCTTGCTCCAAAATAGTCGCGCCACTGCAACCGTCCATATACTCAGGATAACGTTCGATGTCTTTGACCAAATCAAACATTTGACGATCGGAAAAATTAACGAGGGCGGATCTTTCTACAGTTGTCACGATAGTTACCAAATTCTTAAATTAGCTTGAACAGTGTTCTTTAGACAGCCAAAGCTGCCAAGACGCTGCAATCGTCCACAGCACCAGTTCAACAGGCAGAACCGGCGCAAACACCCGATTCATCGCGAAAACTGATTCAAAACTGCTTAAAATCAAACAAAAACCCTTACATTCGGTGATTTGCAAGAATTTCTGGCGGCATTGACGGATTCTTTCGTCATAAGGCCAAGGGCGATTGTAGAGTTCTGCCTTAGCACTGCCAAGGATTGATTCTACACGGTGACGCAATCAACAAACTGTAATGATCAGTCAAAAACAGCACCCAAACACCCAACTTGAGCAAATTCTCAAAACACCTGACTGGCCAGATAAACCGGTGTTGTTTTGAAATACGCACCATAAACCGTATTGGATAGGTAACGTTAGAAACCCAACGAGCACGAGTTATAGCCGATTTACGTTGAGAACAGAAAATACCGGCCTCCAAACGCCCCATTCTCGAACGACAAATCCAAACTGCTTTTACCAGCAACTCTCTGTTTTTTAGTCTTCTAACACAACCCAGCCAATTCGTGTGAACAAGTGCCAAGTGAACGACAAATCGCTGCAAAATTGATAGTATCCGCCGCTTTTATTTAAGCAACACCTGATGAATGCCTCGCCGTTTATCAGGAGTTCTATAAGCCAATTAGTATTGGAAGATTCTCATCTATGGTTAAAAACGTCAGAGAGCATTTTGGCTCTAGACTAGGCTTTATTCTCGCGGCAGCAGGTTCAGCGGTTGGTATTGGTAATCTGGTTGGATTTCCAGTCAACGCCACTAAAAATGGCGGCGCAGCATTCTTATTTATCTACGCGTTGTTCGTGTTTTTTGTCTGCGTGCCAGTGATGATGGCTGAATTCGCCGCCGGCCGCGCCAGCCAGCGCGGCCCCTTAGGCAGTTATCAACACTTCGCCAAAAACAACAAGCTGTGGCACTTAGCCGGAATCTCGGCGGTAGTGACACCGTTCATGATTGCCGTGTTCTACACCGTGTTAACCATTTGGATCTTTGGTTACCTACTTGCCATTATCAGCGGCGATTTAAACCAGATGTCGAACGGCGAGTTCTTTGGCGATTTCATCAATTCCAAGGTCTTGTTCTTATATTTAGTCGTCGTTTCTATTTTTATTGCTTACACGTTGTTTGTGGGCGTGCAAAAAGGCATTGAACGCGGCGCAAAAATTATGATGCCGGCCTTGTTCATCATGCTCATTGCCTTGGTGATCTTTATTCTTACCCGCGACAACGCCATGGCCGGAGTTCGGTATTACCTGATTCCAGACTTTTCCAAAATTACCGCCAGTGTGATTAACGGTGCAATGTCACAAGCGTTTTTCTCGCTGTCGTTGGGCATGGGTATTCTAATTACCTACGGCTCCTATATGGGCTACCACGAGAGCATTCCCGGATCAGCTCGATTGGTCGCACTTGCCGATACCACCGTTGCCTTCACCGCAGGCTTATTAGTATTACCCGCCATTTTCTCATTCAATCCCGACACCAATACCGAAGAATTATCCAGCTCCTCGGTCTCTCTTATCTTCACCTTCTTGCCGAAAATCTTCCTCGCCATGCAAGACACCATCGGTTACACCGGAGCGAGTACCGTAGCAGCCGTCTTCTTTTTATTGGTGTTTTTCGCCGCACTTACGTCATTAATTTCAATCATCGAAGTTCCGGTGTCTGCGGCCATTGATCAGTTGTGTATCAGCCGTACCAAAGCGCTGATCATGGTGGGTAGCGCCATTTTGGTGTGCAGCTTGGCGTGTTTTGTCTCGTTTGGAATGGTCGACTTTTTCACTAATTTCACCAATTATGCGGGGCAAAGCAAATCGCTGTTTGACGTGGTGATAGACGTCTTCTACGACACCATTTTGCCGTTGAATGGCTTCTTGATTTGTATTTTTGTGGTCTACAAATGGCGCAAAGAAAACTTCGATAAAGAACTGGAAGACGGTGAACCCACTTACAAAGGGTCACTGGTTGAGAAGTACATTAATGTTTCACTCGGAACCTTTATTCCAGTGATTTTAATCTTGGTATTTATCAATACGGTATTGGCGAAGTTCTTCGGCATATCACTGATTTAAACCGATTTCGATACAAAGCATTTTAGGAAGACAGAGTATTCCATGGCCTCTAGGGAACAATTTTCGTCCAAAACCGGTTTTGTCATGGCCGCGGCAGGTTCCGCTATTGGCCTCGGTAATATCTGGGGATTCCCCACCCAAACCGCCAGTAATGGCGGTGCCGCATTTGTGGTTGTCTATTTTATTTTGGCCTACTGCCTAGCGTATCCCGCACTGATGGCAGAGCTTGTTATTGGCCGCCACTCCAAAAGTAATATCGTCAGCGCTCTTAAAGGTATTTCCGGCGATGTCGGCCAACCCTGGTTTGGCGTTGCCGTGGGCGTTTACGGCATTATTGTCGCGAGTTTAATTTTAAGCTTTTACGCCATTGTTGCCGGTTGGATGCTGTCGTATCTGGGCGAATCGACACTTAATATCGTCGGTATTACCGAGTACAACAGCTGGTTAACGGGTTTCTCCTTCGACCGTAACTTGGTGTTCTTAACCATTTTTATGGCGCTGACCATGTTCGTGATTTCACGCGGTGTCACCGCTGGTATCGAGCGCTGGTCGACCCGTTTAATGCCGCTGTTGTTCGTGCTGCTAATCGCCTTAATTATCTACGTACTCACCCAAGATGGCGCCAAAGAAGGCTTAAAAGTTTACCTACTGCCGGATTTTAGCCAGATCAATCCTAAGCTTGTGCTCGATGCCATGGGCCAAGCCTTTTTCTCCATGTCGCTCGGTGTGGGCACCATGCTGATTTACGGCTCTTACCTCAGCGAAAAAGAAAACCTACCCAAGCTTGGCGCAATTGTTACCTTTACCGACTCCAGCATCGCATTTATCGCGGGCTTACTCATTATTCCGGCGATCTACGTTGCCAAAGAATACGGCACCACCATCTTCACCGATTCCGGCAGTTTAATTGCCGGGCCTGATCTTATCTTCCAGGTATTGCCAACCCTGTTTGAATCGATGGGTTCGGTAGGCGTGTTTGTGGCGTTCGCGTTCTTCTTGTTGATGTCGATCGCGGCATTAACCTCCAGTATTTCCATGCTGGAAGTGCCGGTGTCGCTTACCACCGAAGAAACCGGAGCCAGCCGCCCGAAAGCAACACTGTTGATTGGCTCGGCCATCTTTGTGATTTCCATCGTGATCTTATTAAATTTCGATGCGCTGTTTGGCTTGGTAATTAACTTTACCACCGTCTACAGCCAGCCCATCTTAGGCATTATGTTGTGTTTATTTGTCGGCTGGATCTGGCATCGTAACCACGTGTTAAACGCCATTAAAAGCGGGATGAACGACGCAGAAAACACCATGTTTTGGAAAGTGTGGCCCTACTACGTGCGCTTTATCTGCCCGGTATTAATTTTGGCAAACTTTGTACAAAGCTTGCGCGGCTAGCCGTTGCTCATATGAGGTTAGCGCTTTTCTTATCTTACGAAGGCGCTAACCCATTCCACACCACGACCTCTACTGCATCTAACCCAATACCCAGCCAGCAAACATACTTTTGTATGGATTTATCCGAATTCAACCCAACCAGTCAACGAAAGCCGCAAATAATAGCGTTCGCGCTATTTCATCCGCGCCCACAACTGCCTATAATCCGCCGCCATGGCAAGTAAATCTAAGAAGAAAAAACCGGGCAGTAACACCATTGCCCAAAACCGACGTGCACGTTTCGATTTTCACATAGAAGAAAAGATGGAAGCGGGCTTGGCCCTGCAAGGCTGGGAAGTAAAAAGCTTGCGCGAAGGCAAAGGCCAACTCACCGACAGCTACGTAATCTTCAAAAATGGCGAAGCTTGGCTGCTGGGCTCACAAATTCAGCCACTGATTTCGGCCTCTACCCACTTTGTGACCGATCCCACCCGCACCCGTAAACTGCTGTTGCATCGCAAAGAAATCAGCCGGCTGCAAGATGCCACCGAGCAAAAAGGCCATACCATTGTTGCACTTTCGCTATACTGGAAGCAGCACATGGTGAAATGCGAAATCGCCATTGCTAAGGGTAAGAAAATGCACGACAAGCGCGATACTGAAAAGCAGCGCGACTGGAATCGACAAAAATCCCGCGTGATGCGCGCGCGCTAAACCGCCCAACGGCCGTTAACGTGTCATTGGACAAACCATAAAACGCAATGACACGTTACACACTCGAATCCACCATGACCTTCAACCCCGGAATAGATAACAAACCTGAAACGCTGTTAAAAGCCGAATCCGACAACAACAGCGCAACACATTCCGAGGCAAACACCTCTTCCCAATTACTCACCGTCAAAGACCACAAACGCTCTATCACCATTGCCTTAATTGTCGGTAGCCTTCTCGCCGCCATTAACTACGGCGATAAAATAATTGGCAACACAATGGTCAATACCGATTGGATAAAATTAGGCATGACCTACGTTGTACCCTATTGCGTATCGATTTATTCAGTATGGTCGGCAAAGAAGAAACATTAAATACAGCTGTTTTATTTTAATTGCTTAGCAATAATCTGATCATAAGGCATTAAATCCTTATGATTAGCTTCTAACTTTTTATACTCTTCCTCAAGCCATGCTTGAAAGTTTTCCAAGCACAGCAAGTGATCTTCATAGTCACTTACATCACGAATGGTTTCACTATTTAAAAACCCTCGTTATATTTAATGGCATCATTTAACGCAGAAACCATTAAGGCCAAATGAGGTTTGGATAGTTCTAACAATTCACGCTCCTTTTAAAAGATAGAAACTTTTGAATCACGCCCAATTACGCATTGACGCAGATGATATTGCCGTTAATCATAGTCTCTAAGAATAAAAACTACTTGACCTATAATGGTTTGTGACAAATGACAAAGAATAAAAAACTAAATGCCGCCCATTCAATATCATTAGGCATTGTATTATCAAACGTTTTAATGTGGCCGTTTAACACTGCCCATGCCGAAGACAACAAACAAAACAATGCCGCTGGTACTGCATTGCAAGAATGCAGGGTAATTAAAACCGATGCCGAACGCCTACAGTGTTACGACTTAGTCGCCAAGCAATTTGCTCCCCCCACTTACAAAGGCAAACTCGGCTCAGTAACCGAGCCGTTTACGTTAAAAATGCCCCATAAAATACGCTACCGCAGTTATGGCTTTATTTTTGTGTTGTACGTGCTCGATAGCGATAACAATATTGTGCAAAACCTTCACCTTGGCGGACGCGGCGAAGACGAATACATTATTGAAGTGCCGGGGACTTATTCATTGAGAATAGACGGCAGTGCTGGCTGGGAAATTTGGTTAGAGCCTTTGGAAGATAGTTAAATGTGACCGAAGTTATTCGGTGATTTAATTTAACTTAAATAATTCTAAGAGAAACAGTTACCACTACAGCAACTTTTTCGTTGCATTAGTAAATTTATTCTAAGGTTTCACAAACTCGTCAGTCAGAAATTTATAGCTATTTTCCACCCCAAGAATAAATAAAAATCTTACACGCCAATTTCATTGAAGATAGTTAACATGTACAACTCCACCTTCCTTATTTTTCGCTAAAAACCACATCCATTGTTCTAAGCTCGAATTAAATTTTTTCTACAGTCATACATCAGAAACGAGTCAAATCTGATATTTTTCCGGTATAGATTTCTCTTCTTTGATAGAGGTCTATTTGTTTTGAAAAAGTGAACCAGAACTAATTTAAGAAACTTAGAAACTCTGATTACTAACAATCAATTAAAGCGTTTCACCGTTATTTTCTTTTAATTTTTAATAAACGAATTTGATTCCAAATTTTCAATTGCGAATACCCACACATCTTTCTTACGCCAATACCTAAAGCACCAGTTATCCAACGTTTAGTTGGGTTGATGACTTAGTATTCCAACAAACTAACAAAAACACCCTTACGGTTGAATTTTGTGCACTTTTAAACATCTAACCCTTGGCAGGACGCGGTTTCTCAGTTAGTATCGCGCTCCTGCTCGGTGGAGCAATACAAAGTTTGGAATCTCCAAACCCTAGTTACCCGAATTCGGGGGCGATTAGGATTCGACGACGATGACAAAACTTTGAGTGCATGTGGTGATGACAGCCAATCACCTAAATCCAAAGCTGTACATTTATAGTTGCAAATGATGACAACTACGGTGCTCAACTAGCTGCTTAATTGCAGCCTAGCTGATGTACCTTCTAGCCGCCACGGCCGCTAGCGGTTGCTAACAAGATGCCTGTATCGCGTTAGGAACTGTCATTCAGAACAGGATCGCAGCAAAGTACGCTTGGGACGGCGCTGTTAAACTCTTACCAAGATCGCACTGCTCGCCCTGCCCGTTGGGCCGAATGGTGTTAAATTAATAAACGGACCTAAACATGTAGAGCTTAAAGCGGCGCATTGGCGGACGCGGGTTCAAATCCCGCCGCCTCCACCAATAAAATGACCCTGCCATCGCAAGATGGTGGGGTTTTTTATTGGCTGAAAGCCAGTGTTTTTAATTCTCAAATGCCTTACTTCCTAATGTCGGGGTTCAGCAAAGTGCAGGAAAGCACTTTGCCGCAACCGAAGGTTGCCCGTAGGGCGAGGGCCACGGATGGCCCGAGTGAATTCCCGCCCAGACACTTGAGTTTATTTACCCTCGGCATTATTAGCCAGTGAATTATTATCACTAACCGTTGAGCAGGAGAGCATTTAAAAGCAGGCGATATTCTCGATATCAAACAATCGAAGAATAATGATTACCAATTAATGGTCATAAACAGCGCAGCGATAGAAACAATTGAATATTGGTTGGCGCAACATCCCAATAAATACAATTCAAAAGCACCTTTATTTTTATCGCAAAAGCGAAAGAAGGCATAATAAGGTGTATCAGCAGTAAACCGATTGGTAAAAAGTTGGTGTAAAAAGCAAAAGCGCCTTGCAACATCGGCTCGTACACCTTACGTAAAACATCGGATACCATCAAAGAATAACAAATAACGCGTCCGTCGCCATCCTCATGCGCGCGTTTGGTCATGCCAGCGAAGCACAAATATTGGATTAACTATGTATTTTGCCAGTGGAGATTCAAGACCTATATGCCTAATTAGAGTTATAAATTTTTCTATGTCGCCCAAAAAACCACAAAATGAAAAAGAAAATAAAGGTGCCAAGATTCGCGAATAATCAATTAAAAGTAATGATTTTAAGAACAGATAGGAATTAAAAATTTTTAAACTAAATTAACTTATTTATAGCGTATTGAATTAAGTAAGTTCTTTTTACATACTAGTAAACATATTCAATATTAATAACTCATGTTGGCAACATAAATATCGAGGCATCATTGCATGCAGCGAAGGTTTATGCAGTTAATAATAAAAACAGACCCCATAACTCGATTTTGGCTAGAGGTCAAAGGTTTGTAGAGACAGAGCTGCCAAATCGATCAAATAATTATAGATAACTAGGAATTATAAACAATATGGGAAGTTATCGAGGGAGCTCAATCATAAAATGGGCCTACACTCTAGCAGGCCCAGTGTTAGCTCTAATTGCTTTCATCATTACTTTCTATTTTGACCCACTTAATTTCGGCAGCCAACAGCCTTTGTCTGCGATTCCAGCTTTCCTCCTATCGATAATTATATTAATAATTAACCAAAATATAAGCACAAACCATGAAATGCAAAGAGCATCTATTTACTCTGATCGTATTTATGAGGCAATAAAAGACTACATGCATGTAACACCAGCAGGATCTCCAGAGAATGCAATGCAATATATTATTGGACGAATCCCTATTTTAAGAGAAGTTAAAAACACATCATTTAATATCGAAGGAGAGATTGAGAGAGCTGATGAAAAATTTTACAAAACCAGCCAATATTACGAAGCAAAACAACAAATAGCCAACTATTCGACAAGAGGAATGATTTGGAAAGATTTGGGGGATAGATATGCTCTAGATAGATTTAGATCAATTCATAAGATATCGAATAAACTTTCCAAATCAAGAGAGAGTAAATACAAATTCAAATTGTTAATTCACAATGAACCGCAGATAAATTTTATTATTCTAGAATACAAAGATGGTAACAGAGAAGTGTTATTTAATTGGGACTTTAGAGGTATAGGACAAGATCCGACTGTGTTACTTTCAAGAGATCGTCAAATAATAGAGATGTTTTCAATTCAATATGAACATCTTTGGAGAAAGGCCTCTTTAGATCATGACAACACAGAAACTAAATCCACCTCAGTAAAGTATGACTGACAGTTTTCGTGATTATTTAGGTATTCATCCTCCCAAAGTCTCAATTTATGAGCTGCTATCTCGTTTGTGTAGTTACAAGTCCATGAAATGGTATTTTTATAGTACTCTAAAAACTCTTTTGCGTAGGGTGAAGTTCTCTTAAATAACTCAAAGTCTAGTTGCACATTGTTGAAATTGGTTTTTTGTAACAGTTTAAACATTCTGTCTAAGTCATAATGATGAAATTGGTTGCTTTTTCCAACTGCTGAATAGAGAGAGATATCTATATCGATTCTATCATCGTGTGGCATAGGGCCGAAACGCATGGCAGCACCGTCATACTGTCTCACCACAACTTTACCTCCGGGACGGACTTTTATTTTAAGTTTGTTGATGAAAGACAATGGATCAGATAAATATGGAAAAATATTAAAAGCTAGTAATATATCTGCTTCAGGTAAGTCATTAATATCTTTAACAATATCTAAATTTTTGAAGTCATATTTGTGGGACCAACCTTTAGCCTCGCATTTCGCAGCGGATATTGTTGATTGATCTGAATCGACACCGATGAGTTTGCAATTTTTTGGTGCTATTTCGTCGAACAACCCAAGCCACAAACCAGGTCCGCATCCCAAGTCGAGAATGATTTTAGTATCTCTTTCAACAACTTCTTTGGCAAAATTTCTACGCTCTCTTAGTTTGGCCAAATGATGAGTCTTTAGCCAAGCTATTGAACTTAAAGGTCGCCCACTCTGGTTATGCCATGAAGACATTGATAATTCCTAGTTATCTATAAAATCTCCTCCCTAATATTGGCTTTCACTACGTTTCTATATACTTCGTCGTGGTTTACATGGGTATAAATTTGGGTTGTGCTAATGCTCTGGTGACCAAGTAGCTTTTGTACGTAAACGATATCAACGCCAGCACTTAATAACTCAGTAGCCGTAGAATGGCGGTACATGTGTGGAGTTGCGATTTTATTTATCTTCGCTTTTTTGCTGATATTCTTTAACCAAATTCTTACTGTTTGAGTGGTAGCAGGTCTGCCGATACTATTAACCAATAGAGTATCGTGCTCGGGATTAGTTACTGTTCTATAGTGAATGTAGGATTTAATTAAGTTATAGATACTGTTGTCAGTAATAAATACTCTTCTTTCACGCTGGCCTTTGCCACGAATATGTATATATCTTTCATTAAGATAAATATCACTTAATGATATACCAGTAAGTTCGGCGACCCGAATTCCTGTAGTAAATAGTAACTCTATCGATATCAATGTAGTTAAATCGTTGATGTTACTCTTACTTATTTTTTTGAATTCTCGAGTCTCATAGGATGTTTTTCTCAAAAGACCTAAATTCTTGGATGCCACTCGAAGTATTTTATTCAACTCATTTGTACTTAAATTACGAGGAAGCTTTGCAGGAATTCGGATTTTTAAATCCAATTTATGGAATGGCGAAGTTTCTATAACTTCTTCGTTTTCAAGCCATTTAAAAAAGGTCTTTAAACATGCCAATCTTCGTTTCATCGTTAAGGGAGTCATGTCTTTTGCAAATGATGCGTCGACGTATTTTTTTATTGAATTTCGGTCAATTCTTTTAATGAGCTTTCTAGGGCCTAGTATTTCTTGAAATGTCGCTAGGTCTCGATGGTAAGCCCTGATGGAGTGGTGGGAGAGCTTTTTTACGTAGGTTGAATAGTCTAAAAATTCAGCACAAGCTTTTTGAAGATTCATATATCACCGTTATGCAACTTTAACCTTTATAAATCGCATAACAGTACTATATATATAGACATTCATGTCCTAAAAATGGCGTGATTTTCTGTATTTTATTCTCCAAAACACGTATTTTCTCCCTTTTACTCTTAATGCAGGGTAATCTAGAATGAGGTTTAGATCCAAAAATAGGATACTATCTATTTTTAGGTAAACAGGCTTTGATGCGTTGCGGTTGAGTAACTATACAGACGATAAATCTGTTCATTCATAAGGTTTAATAGTCAAAGGTTAAATAAGCGGACTTTATCAGTCGTATATCATCACTAGTTAATTTGTTCCGGAATTTCAGTACTGATTTTATTAGCCAGAACCAGGAAAACGCATTAACCGCAACGGTTATAAATTTTACGATACCCACTAATATCTTTGATAATTTTACAGCTGCTTTTAGTCGAAGATTAGAAGTTTCGATAAACTGAGTCATTTTTTTTGTATTTTTCGACGAAAGTTTGTTATCAATGAATACTTTCATGTCAAAATCAGTGTCTCGAACAATGACTAATTGTTGCTTAAAATCAAAGACCGGATTTCGAAAAAACATGGACAGACCATCAGACAGTAATTTAAAGGTTTTACGTACAAAACCAACGCTTTCATTAACCAAATTTTTTGCAATACGAACAATAACTTTCACTTTTTTGGCAATAAAATTAGCACCTTTTTTTACAAGGCCAAAAAACCATCGTGATGCTCTCTTTAACCCATCAACTATTCTTCCAGTGAAGGTCATTTCTTTCCAGGCTTTTCCTGAGAGTTTACTGTTTACTTCTAATTCTTCAATGACTGTATTGACATCAAGTTGATTTGATGTTCCAGATGTATCACTGGCAAGATATGGAAATCCTCGGAGGTACATGGCTAGTATGTTCTTACTATGCTTAACTCTTCTTACACCAACATCCCGCCAAAACTCTCTCAGAGCCTTGTAATCGTTGTGGTAACGATAGCTTCGTTTGTTTTTATTAACTTTTTTGAAACGTTCTAATTTTAAAGGCATTCCGTCAGGATAGATGCCTTCGACACCATACAACCAGAGTTCAATTTTCAATAGACTACCGACGCATTGTTGAATTAAGGACTGATCAGTTTTGTTTTCTCTAAGTCGTCGACTGTTTTGATTGGTGAGTTCTGTCAATGCATCAATATCGAACAGCCATTTAACGAGGTCTATACAGCTAATATTATTGGGTTTAACTCCTAATATGATCAAGAATCGTTGCCATTGCTGCAATACGTTGTTGAATGCTTCATCACTGCTTTGCACAGTTAGGTTAAAACCCAATGTTTTTAAACGAAGGCAAATCGCTCGTTTCATAAATGAGGTATAGGGAAAGACATTCCACTTGGTAAGATTAGAGTCGTGTTCAAATGAAAACAACTCTTGTAATGCTTGCCAAGTTTGCAGACCAACCCATCCATCAATGGCTAGTCCAGCCTCTGCTTGTAAGGTCGTAATGGCGTCTTGTAAATCTCCAGAATCTTTTCCCGTGGGGTGTTTTTTAGACAAATACCCCAATTGATAAAGTCTATCTCGAAGAATAACAATAATTTCGTCATTGAGTTCGATTTTATCAAAATTGGCTTTTTCTTCGGGAATACCAACAAACCCAGAAACTTTTAATTCTTTTGCCAGATCCAATTCTTTTTCAATTAATGTCAATACTCTTAGGTCGTCTTGCGATTGTTTAATAAGTTCAATAGACATGTCATACCTAATTTAGCCGATAACAGAATATTTTCTTTCGATGGTTTTATTAAACAATCTTTGATTTGAAAAAACTTAGAATTTCTGATCGTAGCGCCACCCCCGATTTTACGGCAGCATCATGAGCCATTTGAGCTTGCTCAGTAACGCCGGTTTCTGCAATAAATATCTCGGCGTCCCCATCCACTTTAAATGATGACGCTAACAGTATAGTTAATTCTACGTTGGCTTCGTCAAAAGCGCCTTTGGAAAGTTCAGGCCATTGAATTTTACCTTTATCATCGCGGCTGACTGCTGAGATCTTACCTGTATAGGTTTGAACATCTAGACTCGAAAAATCCCCACTAACTTTCACTAATTCATCGACTGCTTTACTTAATGCAGACATAAAAGCTCCTTTTTAATGATTATTAAATATAAAAACTGTAGCGACAATTTCGTTTGAATATACTCATACACCTTCAGCGCATGTACAACATTGAGTTTCCAGCAACATAAAAGCTGACGATTTATCTATATATCGACGAAACTGCCCAAATACCTTACCACGTTAAGAGACTATTCCCGAACGTATTAATAAAGAAATGCATATTTAATTTTTACTCGTGTTATTTCAGTCGCTTCGAGTAAATTATTTTATTTATTCGGTTAAACCTTACTTCCCGCACATGAGTCTACAAAGTAGAGTTATTCATTAATAGTTGATTATTGTTTTTGTTAATTCAGACGCAATTATTATCTTAAAAAATACACCTATGTACAAAAAATTGAAATCACACTCATCTACGGGTACTTATTCCAACCGACAATTAAAGAATTTGATATGTTATCACACAGATGAACATTTAAATTAATAGGAATCGTAATATGCAGTTTATTTGTTTAAAAATAAGTATAATATTGATTGGGCTCTTCTTTATTTTCTCCTCCAAGTCACAAGCCCAAGGTTTTGGGGGAGTAACTATTTCCTTTTCACCCTCTACCATCGAACGGGGTCAATCAACTCGTTTAACTTGGTCGTCTACAACGTTTTTTGCTCAATGTAATATCGGTGGAATAGGAATAGACCCAATTTCTAACATTCAAAGCAGAGGCTCAGTCACGCTTTCTCCAACCTCAAATGTAGAAGCATTTATTATTTGTAATAATGATTTTAATACGTTTGCTTCTGCGTCTTTAACAGTAACTGAACCTACGAACAGTGTTTCTGTAACCTCATCGTTCAGCCCATCAACGGTTAATGTCGGTCAATCTTCAACATTTCGCTGGAGTTCTACTGGCGCTACCAATTGTTCCAGCACTGGCGCTTTATCGATATCGGGTGTGTCGGGCACACGCACAATAACACCAAGCAGTGACGATAATGTATCGGTAACGGTAACATGTTCAGGCAACGGTAATAGCGGCACGAGTACATCAACGTTAACCGTCGTTCCTGCGCTTCCCACTATACGGTTTTTCCCTCTTCAAACAGGGCCAGGTGTGATCGCCGTTTCGTTTATTACCACCAACGCAACCTCGTGTACCAGTGAAGGCTCTGACGTCGGAACCTCTGGCACGCTCACGGCATTTGGTTTTGCCGGTGCGGTAATTCCGTTTTCATTAACCTGTACTGGTCCTGGCGGTTCAACCACAGATACCATATTTATTTTTGTTTCTGGCGGCGGCACATTCGATATCAACATTAATTCTTCGAGTCAGATTAATAGCGCGACGTCTTTACAAGCAACCACAGAAGTTAATGTGATGGATATTGTAGAAAGTTCTAATTACCAATCATTGTTAATGGATATTAATAACGATGGTGTTAAAGATTTAATGGGTGTCGACTTACTCACACAACGATTGTACATTTTGGTGAACAGCTCGAATGGTCAACAGGCGCTCAGTAAAGTTGTTGAAGGAATTTCAGACATCAACCAATTAAACAGCGTATCAGTCAGTATCGACGGAGATATTGTTGTAACCACCACCACGCAGCATTAATTATTTTTCAATTTAAATAACTGTTAAGCACCATAATTTAATTATGGTGCTTTTTTTAAAACTTAAACTTTTCAATGGCGACAAATAACTCACTCTTCCACAGTTGCATTCAATAATTTCGACGCCTCTATATTTCCTACTGATTGACCGCTGCTACAACATCACACTTTAGAAAAGGCTAATTTAAGCTCAAATTTACAAGCCAGCAAAAACGATTGCCAACAAGATAATTTCACTTTATACAGTGCTAAAATTTTTATACGTGTTGATATGAGCAAGCGTTTTTATGTTTCTTTATTTTATTGATTTGTTTGGAACGGCTGTATTTGCGGTCTCTGGCGTCATACTCGCCAGTAAATTAAGGATGGACCCGTTTGGAGTCATTGTTCTAGGCAGTGTTACCGCTGTGGGTGGTGGCACAATCCGGGATATTATTCTCGATGCAAGACCCATTTTTTGGATCAACGACACCACGTATTTGTGGGTTATATTGTGCACCTGCGTCTTGGCGATGCTGCTTGTTCGTCATCCCAAACGCATTCCTTGGTGGGTTTTACCGGTTTGTGATGCCATTGGACTATCGGTATTTGTTGGGATTGGTGTCGATAAAGCCTTGGCTTATCAAGATTCTGCATTCATCGCGATTATGATGGGTGTAATGACCGGTTGCGGCGGAGGCGTTCTTCGCGATGTTCTCGCCCGAGAAATTCCCTTGGTTTTACGCCATGAAATCTACGCAACGGCTTGTATTGTCGGCGGAATTTTTCACACTACAGCACTCAGCCTTGGTTATAACGATCAAATTGCCTTTATCTCAGGTGCCGCCTCTACGCTGATTATTCGCTTGTGCGCCATCCGTTGGCACCTGTCGTTGCCTGTGTTTGCAATGAATAAATAGTAATTATTATTTGAAAAAATGGTATTTTGTGAGTTCAGATGAATTGATTGCATTAATAATCTGAACTCGCAAAAAAGAATCTATTGTTAATTCTCTCGTTAACCCAACGATTACCAAATTGAAATCTTTGTCTATTTTTCTGAAAGAATTCTAGTCAATTTTTATTTTCCGATACCCTTCTTTCTCGTTTCTCTTTCATTTTTCTCCTTTATTTCTCTTTCTACCAATAAAACCACCCGCCACAATTCGTGCGCTCATTTATATCAATCGCTCCATCACACACTTAAATTGGTATTACCAATTTAACTTACAATAATTTAATATTTTGTTTGACAAAATAACGTAAATTTGGTCAATTAGTAGCCCCGATACAATAATGAATAACTAGAGGGATTCCATCATGAGGCTGCAACACACTCGGGCGCCCAATATATTTGCATCAGATAAATTAAAACCCGTAATTCTGTCTGGGCTTTTCTTACCCAGCACGGTTCTTACTTTGCCAGCAATGGCTCAGGATTCTGCACAAGACGATAACAACCTAAATAACGGTCTTATCGAAGAGGTTGTGGTTGAAGGTATCCGTAAAACGGTTCGCAATTCTATTGATATCAAACGCGACGCAACCACTATTGTTGATGGTCTGTCGGTTGATGATATTGGTGACTTACCGGCTCTTTCTATCGGCGAAGCTATCGAAACCATTACCGGCGCAGCATCGCATCGCGAGCAAGGTGGCGCTACTGAAATTTCGATTCGTGGATTGGGCCCGTTCCTTGGATCAACGGTGATTAACAATCGCGAAGCCACCAATGGCACGGGTGATCGCTCGGTAAATTTTTCTCAGTTTCCCTCCGAATTATTCAATGCCATTAAAGTTTATAAAACCCAGGAAGCCAGCCTCATCGAAGGCGGTGTTTCTGCGCAGATTGCGTTAGAAACCGTAAAGCCATTGGATTTTGGCAAGCAACGCATCCAAGCAGAATTAAAAGGCAACTGGAATCCAGACAACAGTGATATCGATGACAACGAGCGTGATTTTGGTTCGCGGACAACATTCAGTTACATCGATCAGTTCGAATTTGAAAACCTAGGTGCTCTCGGAATTTCACTGGGGGTTCAAAGTAATGTAACCACCAACCCTGAGCAAGAAGCTCGCTCCACAAGCACCTTCCGTGACTGCCGTTTCGATCCAAATACTCCGGAAGATGGTGTGTTTGCATCAGGCAACTGCGACAGTGGTAACGGTGGCCTTGATCTAGAAGTTGACCCAGAAACCGGGGTGGCACCCGATGCCGGAGTACCATTTGCAATTGTGCCAAGTTCACGTTCTTTCCGACAAAATATTACTGACGATGAACGCGAATCGTTTTTTGCGGCGTTGCAATGGCAGCCGAACAGTCGACTGGATATTAACGCCGATTTTCAGTATTCAGATCGCGAATTTACGGAGATTAGAAACGATTTAGTATTTGCTGAAAATCGTCGTATTGATGCGCCGAATGTCTCGTTAGACGAACGCTTACCCACGGATTTGGTGATTTTAGACAATGGCACGGTCACTCAATTTACCAATGAACAACGCATTGAAACCAACAGCCAATTCCAAGAACGTTTGGAAGAATACAAAGGCGGTGGTATTACTTTTGATTTCGACGTTAACGATGCATTGAGCGTATCTTTTGATGTTTCCTATTCCGACACCACTCGACGAGAAAACATTATTCAAACTCGTTTGCAGTCGGAGCCCGTGGATATTTTTGGTAACCCAGTACCAGGGGCAGCCGACGGCGGTCGTATCGAAACGGCAACCGTAATTGGCCAAATACCGACTTTTACAGTTCAAAATTTTGATGTTAATAACCACGATTTATTTGCCGATGCCGCACGAACTCGTGTCGATTTAAATCAGTTTAGGAACAACACCATTCGAGCTGCTCGGGGAGACTTCACTTACCATTTGGATAATTCTGAATTTTTCACCAGCGTTCAGGGCGGTATTCGAGTTTCCGAACTTGAGTTCGACAGTGTTCCTCGATCGAGAGATGAATTCAGCTTCGAAGATGATGCCATTCAAGCAGCCAGCTTAGCTTGTCGTAATGATTCATTTCCAGAGAGCGGATTTTTCTCGTCATTAAATGGCGTGGGAACACTAATCACGAACGTTGACGAAAATGGCAATATCATCGAGCAGGGAACGGGCAATACATTCGCCACTTTCGATCCTTTGTGTTTAGCGCATGAATTTTTAGGTGAGAATCCAACGATTCCTGGTCCAGAGGCCAATATTGCCAATGTTGATGTCGAAGAAAAAACCACGGCTTTTTATTTACAGGCCAATTACGATACAACTTTTGCGGGCTATCCAATAAGAGGGAATTTCGGTGTACGAGTCATTGAAACCGAAGTTGATTCCGTTGGTTTACGTGGTGCCTTAACGGCAACGTTTGATGGCGACGGAAATCTGAGCGAAATCGAAGCCGACGATGACGAATTAATCTCTGTGTCAGGCGGCTCTGATTACACGGAAATTTTACCGAGCTTTAACCTGGTTGTGGATGTGCACGACGACGTTGTCGTTCGCGGTGGGATTTTTAAAGCGCTATCTCGTCCCGATCCATCCGATTTGGGTTTTGGCCGCAGTTTTTCAGGGTTAAGTGGCGACAGCGATGGTGCAACCTCTATTAATGACGCCGTTGCTCTTGCAGTTGCAAATGGTAATCCTAATTTAGATCCATTCACGTCCTGGAACGTTGATGTGGCAGTGGAATGGTATCCCAACAACGATACGATTCTCGCCATTGGCGGTTATTACAAACGCTTTAAAGGTGGTTTAGAAAACGCCGCACAGGTAGAGCAATTTAATATCGATGGCGAAACCCTAGAAACCATTGTAACCACGCAGCAAGTCTCCGACGAAAACACGACCATTACGGGTTTGGAATTAACCGCCAGCCACGCGTTTTCTTATTTACCGGGCTTTTGGAGCGGCTTTGGTACCAAGCTTAGCTACAATTACGCGGATTCTGATTTTGAGTTTGAAGACGGCCAATTCGGTGAATCAACTGAAGTCACTGGCAACCAAGAAATAGAACGTATTGGTATTGTTAACCCAGCGAATCTTTTTGGGTTTTCACAACATGTATTTTCCGGTCAATTTTATTATCAAACCGGTGGTTTTAATGCATCGTTAAACTACAAATATCGCAGTGAATATTTTCAGCAGTTTATTTCTACGCCGGGCAATTTAAGATTTATTGGTGACACAGGCGTCTGGGAAGCCAGAATGAGCTATCGTGTGAATGATCACGTCAAACTGTCTCTTGAAGCCATTAATATTTTTGATGAGCCCAGAAAGCAATTTAATCCAACCACAAATAACGTGTCTGAGGTGAATATTTACGGGCCACGAATATTCGCTGGTGTGCAGGTAAGATTCTAAATTGTACTTGTGTTAACTAGGGCCTGTTCACACTAATTTAACCGCACCTGTCGGCCCTAAACACAAAACCACCAAGCAAGCGGGTTCATACCGGCTTGCTTGGTGAAAACACTTGAGTAACAAATACATTTAAGAATAAATAAAGCGGAAGCTTCGGTAAAAATAATAAAAATTAAGTACCGATAATTAACCGTTACTCTCTTCGCTTGAACCGGCAATTAAATTACTTAATTCTTGGAACACTTCGTTGGTGACTAAAGGCTCCAACGCGGGATCGGTGCGAATATCATCGAGATAACTGTCTCTGCGTTTAATGGCTTCGGCGATGTAGCGCAGCGCTTCGTCGTATTGTTCTAACACCGTATAAGCACAGGCAAGCTGGTAAAATGCGTGGCTGTTATCGGGGTCAATTTTAAGCACTTGATGACAAAGATTTACCGCCCAGTTGGGCTCGTTTAATTCCAGTACCGCATCGGCTTTATAAGTTAAAGCATCACAATCGTTATGGCGAAGCTTTAAAATTTCATCGTAAATTTCAATTTTGCTGGCAAATGACGATTCACGTTGGGCTCGCAACCAAAGCGATTGCACTTCTTGGGTACGTTCGATTTCATCGCGGTTTTCTTGAATGTTTTGAGTTTCTTGCTTAAGCACCGTTTCAATTTCAGCTAAGCGTTTTTCTGATTGCCGTATAATTTTCGAAATTTCTTCTTCGGCAATGGTGTGCACTCGCTCTTTAATATCGCGAATCGACGTCCAACCCACCAGCACCAATACCGACGTAGCCGCAGCAATCAAATAAAAGAAATAGGTGACGGTATCCGTTGCGTAGGCAACCGCACGATCTACGGATTTGTGTTCGCGATCGACAATTTGCTGAATTAATTCTTGCTTAGTTTTTTCTTGATCAATTCTGAGCTGCTTAAGCTCATCGAGCATGTAGCGTTCAATAAACGGTGAATACAACGGCTCTTCTAATGTATCCACCGTTTGTTGCACATCGCTCTCCGTCTCATCTTGAGCCGACGAGAACGGAGAAAACGTGAGAAAGGTAAACAGCAGAATCGCTACGACGCGAGACATATCGCCTGTCCGTGGTCGTGAACTTCAACCAAGGCTTCGTGCAGACTTTTTACGGTAGCGTCGTAGTCTTGTTCATTAACGATAAACTGCATGTCCACTTGGCGCATGGTTTGGTGAACCGCTAAAACCGATACCTCTTGGCTGGCAACCGCTTTTACGGTTTCGGCCAAAATCCCTGGGATCTGCATATTGCTGCCAATGGCAGACACAATCGCGACTTTTTGCTGATTGATTTCAGCTTCTGGGAAACGCTCTTCAAGGGCAGCACGAATGCGCTTCATGGTTTTTAAATTCGTGGATAAATAATGCGTGAGCGTATTTGCGTTCATATCTTTAGAAATAATGTGCGCTTTAAAACGCTTTATCAACGCAAGCACATCGCGATCGTAATCATCGATGCTGCCCGCCATATCTTGGTCGAACAACTCCAACGCGTAAACGCCGCGACAACCGGCAATAATTTCCACACACGGAGATTCACTGACGTAATCGCCGGTAATTAAGGTGCCTGTGTGCTCGGGTTCAAAGGTGTTTTTCACACGCAGCGGAATGTTGTTTTGGCGCAACCCTTTAGCGGCTTTGGGGTGAATGGCTTCCATACCCAAATTCGCAAGCTGATCGGCAACATCGTAGTTGGTACGACCAATCGGCACCGCATTGTCTTCACCCACCAATCGCGGATCGGCACTGCTCAGGTGGAATTCTTTGTGGATAACGGCTTCGGTGGCTTCACTCAATACCGCCAAACGGCTGAAGGTCATTTCACTGTAGCCGCGATCGAACGTACTCATCAAACCGGCATCGCTGTGGGCGTAACCGGTGACGATAGGAATTTGCTTGTCGATTTCAACACCGGCAATTTCTTGCTGAATGCGCTCATCCAAAGAAATATGGCTATTGGACTGCCAACCCGTCAGGTCAACAAAGCAGGCATTGATGCCGTCGCGCTGCAACAATGTAGCGGTATTCCAGGCGCTGTGCGCTTCACCGATACTCGCCAGCATTTCACGTACCGTGCTTAAATGCTCGCTCAACGCGAAATGTCCGTGCTGACACAAGCTTTGTAAATCGACCAAACATTGGCGGGCGCTGTTTAGTCGCTCGTCGAGGAATTGATTGGCCTGATCCAGCAATTCACCGTCACCAAACAAGCTCAGATTAATCTCGTGCAAGGTTTTGGTCAGCGCATCGAACTGGCTGATCCAGCTGTCGTCTTTGATGCCTGCGGCAAATAAGCCGTATACGCCGGGCTGCCCGCTCTTTTTGTGCTCTAGCAATTGGTCGGTAATGCCGCCGTATGCTGAAACCACAAACATGCGGTTATAAATCGTATCCAAGCCTGCTCGTTTAATGATGTTGTCTCGCACTGATTCGTAGTTGCTCATCGAAGTGCCACCGATTTTTTCAACCGTATGCATAAAACTCTCTTACCTTTTTCTAGCGGTCTTGTTAACAAAAGACGCGATTATGAATATTCATCAGTGCTAATTTAAACGGCAGTTTTGGATGTTTCCGTGTGGTTGGAGTAAAGCTTTCAACCACAATCTCTTATTTATTAAAGACTAGCCAATGATTCTGCATGCTGACTCGTAAACAATCAGTTAAGGGCTTCCCAAAACGATTTTCAAATCGAGCGATGGAAATCCCAAATTAACTCATTTAGACACTGGCCACACTGAGTTGGTCAGCTTTCTAACGGTTTGTGTTTCTACCTTACCTTCGCAGAAAACACAACAAAGGCGCGAAATGAATCTAAAAGTGTTTGTAAAAAACCAGAATTTTCTGTGTTTGAAGCGCAAATCTGCGTTTAGCCGCAAAAAAGCTATGGACTAATGTCGAATGCAGTAACGGCTTATGGTTTGGGTTGCTGGGGGTAATAACAGGGTAATGACAGGATAACGACAGAAAAAACAGGGAAAATTCAGCGAGCAGAACGAACGGAGAGATTTCTATTTAGATCACTATTTAACCATGACTGCGACTGATCGAATCCACTTTAATACCTTTTACATACCTCTTGCTTACCTCTTGCGTAACTCTTGCTTACCTCTTGCAATCGACAAACCTAACGGTAATAACCACCAAATATTCGCTTTATAAGAACGATTGATCCTACTTTAACTTATTTTTATTCTACCCAGTAGATTTATACTGTGTGTCATCGAAGCAAAGAGACCTAAACCAACCCATTTATCCCTTTCGGAGAATCCAACGATGACCACAACAACACTGAACCCCGTTAACACAGTCAACCAAGCCAACCTCAGTAATCTGGTGGATTTGATTGGCAGAATTGCACTGGCAGCCATCTTTTTCTTATCAGGCGTGGGTAAGCTTCAAAATTACGAAGGCAGCCAACAATTTCTAGCGCTTGCCGGTCTGCCAGAATTTCTATTGCCCGCCGTGATTGTGTTTGAAATTGTAGGTTCGTTATTGTTGGTGGCTGGTTTTCAAACCCGTTTGGTTGCACTCGCATTCGCAGGCTTCAGCGTTGCAACCGCCGTGCTTTATCACAGCAACTTGGGTGATCAAATTCAATTTTTAATGTTCTACAAAAATATAGCCATCGCTGGCGGATTTTTAGTATTAGCCGCAAACAGTGCCGGTGGTTTCAGTATTGATGCCCATCGTCGTAAATAATGATTCAACAAAAAAAGAATCATCGCTCAATGAGCTACTATCGTAATCATCCTACTGAATGAAATGTTAAATACTGAGCAATTAACAGTGTAAGAACAAAACTCGGCAGATTCACTCTGCCTTTTTTTGGTTTATCGCGCGGAGCAAAAAATGCAAAAAACAACCCTTGAACAATGGCGAATGTTTAAAGCAGTTGTTGACGCAGGTGGATTCAATCAAGCAGCCAACGTCGTCCATAAAAGCCAATCGTCCATTCACAGTGCGGTTAATAAACTCGAAGAAAACCTGGGTGTTGAATTGTTTTTGGTTGAAGGACGCAAAACCCATCTCACCCAAGCAGGAAAACTGCTGTTAAGGCGCGGTGAGTATTTACTGGAGGAAGTTCAACGGGTTGAACATATCGCGCAATCCCTTGGTTGCGGCGTGGAATCGGAATTGCGTTTAGCCATAGATGGCGCCTTCCCACAGGACGTTGTATTTTCCGCGTTAGAAAAAGTATCGGCATTGTTCCCGCAAATCAGAATCGACATTTTCGATACCGTTTTATCTGGCACCAACGAGCTGATCGAAACCAACAAGGCCGATATCGGCGTATCACCATTTCCGATGAAGTCAGGTTTAAACGAAGAGATATGCCTTCTGGAATTTATTGCCGTCGCCCATAAAAATCACCCGCTGCATCAACTCGATCGTCAATTAACTTACGAAGATTTAAAATCGTACCGACAAATTATCACGCGAGATTCCGCCTCTCATACCAAGGTCGATTCAGGTTGGTTGGGCTCAGAACAACAATGGACAGTAAGTCATTTACGATCCTCCATTGATTTAATTGTTCAAGGATTAGGGTACGCCTGGTTGCCAACGCAATCAATTAAAGGTCCGTTGCAATCTGGAACCGTAAAACCGTTATTACTGACAGAAGGCGCTAAGCGCAGCGTCAGTTTTTATCTGAATTATCAAGATAAAGATTTAATTGGCCCTGCCACTCGTGAATTTTTAGGTGAAATTAGATTACTGACGTTGAACATGCCAACCTCGGAAGATTTAGTCTAGGAACCTTTGATTAAGAAACTTTGATTAAGAACCTCTGATTAGGAACCCGCGATGTTGAGTAACACTTTCTACTTTTGCGAACAGTAGAGCCATAATTTTTAAATATTCTCCAACCGATATTACTTTCACAATACACACAAAGTACCTTATTGGAGAATTGTTATGCGTTACTACCGCCGCGCAAAAAATCGTGGAACTGAACAACTGAGTTGGCTTACCAGCAAGCACACCTTTTCTTTTGGCAGCTATTACGACCCCAATCATATGGGTATCTCGGCTCTGCGAGTCATTAACGACGATTTGGTCAGCCCCGGCGCTGGTTTTGATACTCACGGCCACCGAGATATGGAGATTATTTCCTACGTGTTAGAAGGCTCAATTGAACACCGCGACAGCTTAGGTAATCGCTTTATTATTCCCGCCGGAGAAGTGCAACGCATGAGCGCAGGCACGGGAATTACGCATTCAGAGTTTAATCATTCCGGTAATGAATCCTTGCGCTTCTTACAAATTTGGATACAGCCTAACGTCGCTGGCTCGCAACCGAGTTACGAACAAAAGTCCATTCAACAAAGCGACGTATTAACACCGCTGGTTACGCCTGATGGCCGCGATGGCTCGTTATCGATGCAACAAGATGCCAGTATCTATCGATTGCAATTAGCGCCCCGCGAGACATTTTCATTGGCAAAGAGTAACCGCCCAGGTTACCTGCATATTCTCAATGGTGGTGGTGAAACCGGGCAATGCACGCTATCGGAAGGCGACGGTTTAGGAATACTCGACGAAAAAATAACAATCAAGGCAAACCAACCACTGTCTGCACTGTGGTTTGATTTGCCTTCGGTGAATCATTCTTAAATAACGCAATGAACACTAAGAATTAAGAAGCTGAAAACTGAGCAGAGATCTCCGTCGACAATAATCCATTAAATCGACGTTATGTTATCTGCTAAGCTTCCTGCATATGATCGAGCAATGCTAAGCCTCCGTCTGATAAAACCAATCGATCCATATGATTCCAAAAAGCTATTTTTCGGGTCACTAATACGTTTTCGATTTCTTTTATCAACGGATTTTTTAAATCAACCGCTTTGAGTATTTGGTCATACTCATCAACCTCGGCGATTTTTTCGATGTGATCTCGACTCAAACCGGCACTTGAATCAGTAATCACACTGATCAGTAATGGAATTTGGGTAATACCGCGACACAGTACCACCAACAACGCTTGAATACGCATGGCAACGTCTGAAAGCACATCGTCCTTGCCAATTTCATTTAAGAAAAAACAATCGCCAAGTTGTTTTAATTCGTAGCCAATGCAGGAATACAACTGTTCGTAATGAGGACGATTTAATTCAGAGGCGAGTTCGTCGAACAATGGGTTCGGCACCATATGATCACCGTCGCGCTTTAGCTTATTAATTAAATTACCGTTAATTAATTCGCGGTAGATAACTTGGCTTAATTCTTTTTGCATTTTTTTATTGACTCTCTGAATCAGACGCAGCAACACGGCTGACAAAACAACGCTTACGATAATTCAACCGCATTCCTTGGTATTCAATAGCGTGTTGAACAACTGGAATAGCCAGTTCAACGTTGCCGTTGGCCGACAGAAAGGGAACGGCATCCATTAAATGGTTGAGCGAATAATTTTCTAGGTGATCACACAAATACTCGTGCACGCCCAAATAGGCGTCGTCTTGGCTTTGTTGGTAATCAAAGTCTGTCATGACCGCGAGCATTTTCTCAATAAACTGGCGCTGAGCGATTTCTTTGTCAGAAGTGGGATCTCCCACTTTTGAAATCACCGGTTTCGGTTTATTGATTTCCGCTTCAATGCGCACACGCAAAATTTCATTGAGCGCAAAATTGCCTTCAGACTTCGGCCAGTTAACATTGGCCGATTGCGCACGAACAAAACTCTTCAAGCCGCCCAACGGCCGCACGACTGAAAATACCGGATGATCGGCTCGCAACTTAAAATCGCGCAACAGGCCGGTTTGTTTTTCAATAACAGCGCCTCGCAAGGCGTTGTAGAGTTGTTCGGTACGGTTGTAGCGTCGGCGTTCATCTTCGGCGTATTTTACGTAGCTATCCAGACCTTTTGCGATGTCGCCAACTTCTCGACCCATCGCCAAAATATGAAACTGAATACGTTGGAGACGCGCGACATGATCGGTTAATTTACGTTGCTCGAATCGGGTAATGATTTTTTTCAGCAACGCCATCGGCGCGGTTTCACCGAACAATTCGGTTCGAGCGCGACGAATGTCTAAACGTTCGTCCAAAAATTGCAGCGTCGGTGTTACGTGACGCTCGTGAATACGCAGAATTTCGTTCAGTGCAACCCGCACCTGATCCGAACGCGCTAAATCGATGTACTTTTGCTCATCAACCACGTTGGCCAAACGTTCGGTTTGGCCTTTTAACGCCCGCACGTTAGATTTAAGGCGCGAGGCAACGTGCTGCAAGCTCGAATATACCGATGCAACCATCTCTTCGAACTCGTTATCACCAACGAGCCACATAATGTTGGGATCGCTCACTTGGCGGTAGCATTCTTCGAGCTGCTTCATCAATTGATTTAATTCCGCCGAGGACAATTCACGCAAACGTTTACTGTCGAGATGGCGCAACATTTCTAGGATAAAATCTTGCAACCGAAAACGGCCAGTGCGTCGATCGGCGTAATTGAGTAAACCATTACGCTCCAAATTATCGAGACTTAACGTATCAAACAATCGACGCTTTTCGGTTTCATTGTGTTTATTGGCTACCGCAACCAGCAGAGATTCGTAATCACTGATGGTAAATTCCATCGCGTGATTTCTAAAATCCGCCAGGGCGTGATCCATTAACCGAAAAAACAACGCTTTATTGTTGAGAATGGTAATAATCGTTTGATCACTATTAACAACAGGCATAACTTAATTCACCTACACTTCACTCGCCGACTAAGCCAGCTCAAATGACGCTTGAGACTCTACTGTTTTTAGTGATTCTGTTTCAGCAACATAAATTGCCAAACATTTATTGACCACCTCACCTTCGGTTACGTTGTGCAAATACACATCGTGCCAGTGACCAATGTGTTGGGCGATGTAACCGTTATTGTTCGGGTTGGCAACCAACAACACGAAATGATTGAACTCCACTACACGGCGTAACTCCGGCAGGTTGTCTTCGTCCAAACTGCCGATTTCATCGAATACCACAGGCAAGGTAAAGGTTACATCTTCAGGTACCAAACGACGCATCAATATGGCGAGCAATACTGCGTTGACCATACCGCTGGTACCGTTTGATTGCGACGTTGATTCTTTTTTGCCGTTAATCTCGTAAACGAATTTTACGTCGGTAACGATTTTCTCTAAATCCAGTTTGCCGTAACCCGAACCGGTGGTGAGATATTGCTCGCAGAAATCCATTAACCGTTGATAAAAAGAATCTTCCATCAGTTGGTCGGACGTTGAACCGTGATTGGCCAATTCTCGACGCAACGTGTTAAAACCATCCAGGGTTTTAATTTCGATGGTCACACCAGTTAGGTTGGAAATTTTAACGCTGCCCAGCTGCGCATTAATGCGTTCTTCAAAGTTTTTAATGGCTCGCGCCATATTATCCAACAAACTGATTTCAACGCTGGTTTCATGGTTGTGGTTGCGAACTTGAATCAGGTGTTCTTTTTCTTTGGAATCAATATTTTCGAACTCGGAACGCAATTTTTGATAGGCGTCAGAAAAATCGATGGATTCTAAATCGGTGCGATGAGCAAGCTCGGCGTCTAATGCCAAGACATTACCAGAAATAATCGCTCTGAATTTTTCCAATGATTTTTGCTTATCATTTTTCAACGTATTTTGCAGCGTTTCGAGTGTACCCAGATGCTGTTCCACTTCGTCAACACTGAGCACCAAATCAATATCAACAGCCTCACTAACCGTTTCGCCATCCTCGGCAATCAGCTTTTTCAGGTATTGCAGCTGGGTATCACACTGTTTGATACGCTCAAAATTTTTCTCAATAGATGTGACTTTTTTGCGGGTTTCTTCTTCGATGGCAAAGCATTCAATGTATTGATTGTTTAGAGTGTCTTTTTCGACTTCCAAGCTTTCTAGATAGTCATCCAAGCCCGCCAGTGTAAGCTGTTTTTCCTGCAAGTCTTCTTGGTCTCGATCCAAACTCACTAAGGCTTTTATTTCATCATCAATTTCTTTCAGTTCTTGATGCTTTTCTTCCACCAAGGCGGTAGATAACTCACCGCCGGCTTTGATTAGGCGATTGAGTTCATCGATGGACTTTTCGTTCTTTTCTTGTTGATCGCGCAGCTTATCCAGCTCTGCAATGATATTGTCTCTAAATGATTGAGCATCAAACGATTTAATTTGAAAATTATCTAACACCTCGCCACAAAATAAGACTTGATCGTTTTCAAGTTCGAACAATTCGGCAAAGCATTCAATGGCCTGAGTTTGAACAAACATCGGCTCTTGAGACAAGCCTTTAAAGCCTGCATTCAAGCTATTTAAAATGGTGGCCGAGTGCTCATCTAAAAAGCTCAAAAAGCCTTGAGAATCTTCGGCCAATTGCTGGTCCAGCAATTTAATTTTAGTGGCAAGCTTAGTTTTATTGCCGACTAAAACCTCTAAACGAGCATTGGCTTTCTCTCTATTTTGAAAGCTCTCCAGCTCAACTTCAGCTTCTTTTTTAATTTCACGCAGATAATTACTGATATCAAACGCATCCTGGCTATCAATCACCGGGCCTTCACGGGCGATCACTTCCTTGGCAAGTTCGATACTGGTGTTAAGCTTTTCAAGGTCTTTCACGATGGGCTTTCGCTCACCGTTTTTGGTGGATATTTCTGCGGTTTTACCCGCTAAGTTTTTTTCGATGCGTTTTCGATCCGAAACAAGGGCTTGGAGTTGCTCTTGCGCAGCTTCGTGCTCGGGCTGAAATTGATTCAACAAAGTAACAATCGCACCGCTCAGACCGGCAACGTCTTTGTGCCACTTACGCAGATTAAGACCGTAATCCCGATAGGACTTTCCTAACGCCAACCAATTTTGCTGGTGATTTTTAACGTTGTGAATGTGATTTGCTTCTTGACGTAAACGCTCGCGCTCAGAATGAATGCGTTTAAAATCGATATTCACCGGCTCTTTGCTGGTAGAGATTTCACTATCAATAATATTCGCAATCGCCAGCGGTAAATTTTTGGTGTTTGCGCCTTTAATATCAAACGATAACTGCAACAACGCTTTAATGGATCGCATCATGGGCGGTTTTGGCAGCTGCACCAGCGGCATTAAACAAAAGCGAGTCTCTGGCTTTGTTGGGCTGACGCGGGTATACAATGCCGTGCGAATGGATTCTTGATCAATAAGCGCAATGCCTTTTTGAGCCATTAATTGCTGTTGAACCGTGCTCAAATTAAAATCAACGGGATGGCTGCCCATGCCCTGGTTAGCATCGGATTCTGTGTTCCAAAACAAATGACGAATATCGGCATAGGATTTGGGCACAGCAATACGGTTGTAACCCAACGCTTCTTTTGGGTTTTGGTGCAAAACAATACAGAAGTCACCTTGAATATTGGTGGCCTCTAAAATAATAAATGAGGTAGCGCTGGGAAAGTAATAACTGAAGCTCTCTTCTCCGGTATACACTTTACCACCGGAGGAAAAGCCAAATTTCTTTTCACAGGCTTTAAAATTAATTTCTGGCAATAAAAATAATTTCAGCGCATTGAGCGCCGAGGTTTTACCTTTGTTATTTTTACTGAGTAAAGCAGCGGTTTCATCAATGGGAATTTCAACGTAGGCCGCACTGCCAGAATTCACCATAACTAGACGTAGAACTTTGTACAAGTCCCCATCGGACAATAAATCAAAAACGTCATCCATGAATTTAGCCTAGGTAGGTCTCCTGCTCTAATTTCTTTTTGGTTTGGTACATATCATTTAACAAAGGGGCTATTTCAGGATACTTTTGTTTTGCATCGTGAATAAATTTTAATTCTTTATCGGACAATTCTTGAGGTGATTTTTCCAAGCGCTCACGGCAGTCTTTGGGATACAAAAACTGAATTGGAATTGGAAAATCTTTCAATAATGCGTTGAGTTTTATGTAGGCTAAAATGCCACCGGCATCAATATCGAACAGACAATACACGGATTTAAACTGCGATAAATAGTTTTTGTTACACGCTTTAGTCACCGCGTTGCCAGCGCCGTACAAAAACAGCAAAGATTCGCCTCTGAGTTTGGCATCGCAATATTCGTTGGCAAACACAAACGAATCATCCGGGCGCAAAAAATTTTGCATGTTTTCAATAATCAGCAAATGCGTGCCCGCATCGGGTTCCGGTTGCCAATCGTGACCATCCCAGGAAACCGCCACCTCTGGCCGGGGCCAGTTTAAACGGTAGGTAACGAGCATGTTTCCATCGACAGGCACCTGGTGAGAATCCCCCGCTTGCGCGGCACTGACGCGATCGGTGACGGTAATTGCAGGCAAAAAGCGCTGTTCCAGCTTCATGCAGCCGTCGTCATCGAGAATCTTAATCGGCGTTTTCGAGGCGTAGTGAGATTCGCGCTCAAAGATTCGACACACAACGCTGGGCAAAACGTCGTGTTTGGCCATAACACCCAAAAATGACGACCATTCAATCATTTCGCCCGCGCGAATGGCCGCTAAAAATTCATAGGGAGTTTTCATATGTACCTGGTACCTGTTTGGTCATCAAGCCGGCTATTGTAATTAACCTGGGGCGACTAAAACAGAACTAACCAAGGTTTCTCGGGGATTGTTGGCACCGGTTGTGAATCAGCAAACCCTAAAGCGCGTAAAACTGTGAAATAGCGACAAAAATACTGAAGTTTGCTCCTAACACCGTCAAGTTTTGAGAGGCAAACGAAATAAACCGCGCAATCTGAACAGGTATTAAACATCGTCTAATCCGCAAGCTGGATACGTTCGTAAATTGCTTCAAATCAAATAAGCTATGATATAACATAACAATAAGTTTGTATTTCACCCAATGGAGCGCTACGACACGGCGTTCCCGACACAGGTAACCACGGCTTCACATGAGACACAGCTACTTTCGAGCGCTAGAAAACCTGACTCACAGCACCAAATTACCCCTACCCGAAGTTATTGATCAACTGGCTTTCAATAGCGATGGATTAATGCCAGTGATTACTCAAGACGCCGAGACTCTTGAAGTGCTTATGCTGGCGTGGATGAACAAAGAATCCCTGCAAAAAACCCTGGATAAAGGCCGCATGATCTACTGGTCACGCAGCCGACAAGAGTTCTGGGAAAAAGGCGCGACCAGCGGCCACATACAAGAGTTGGTGAATATGTCATTCGATTGCGACGGCGACGCCATTCTCTGCAAAGTCATTCAAACGGGTGCGGCTTGCCATACCGGCCGCAAAGACTGTTTTTATCTCAAAGTAAAACCCGACAATAAAATAGAAATTTCAGGAAATCCCGCTTAATGACTACCACATTAATTACCAACGCGTGCGTGGTTAATGAAAATCGTGCAGAGGTGATGGACGTTCGTATCGTCGATCAACGCATCGAAAAAATAGACAAACAGATTACTGCCAACGAGAACGAACAGGTAATTGACGCACAAGGCAACTGGTTACTGCCGGGCATGATTGATGACCAGGTGCATTTTCGCGAGCCGGGCCTAACCCACAAAGGCAATATTGCCAGCGAATCTCGCGCGGCAGTTGCAGGTGGAATTACCAGCTATATGGAAATGCCTAACGTCAGTCCCTCAACCACCACACAAGCCGCGCTCGATTTTAAATACGATATTGCCCAACAGCATTCGATGGCAAACTACGCGTTTTATTTGGGGGCAACCGAATCTAACCTTGAAGACATTAAAGCGTTAGATCCCGAAAAAACCTGCGGTGTAAAAGTATTTATGGGAGCGTCTACCGGTAATTTATTGGTAGAAAAACCACAGGCACTGGAAGCCATATTTCGAGACAGCCCAGTCACCATTCTGACTCACTGTGAATACGGGCCGGTTATCAAAAATAATCTAGCCAGCTTTCACAACAGTGGCAAAATACCAGTTATTACCGATCACCCAATCATCCGAGACGCAAACGCGTGTTATCAATCGTCTTCATACGCGGTGGGTTTGGCCAAGAAATTTCAATCCAATTTGCACGTATTACACATCACCACAGAAAAAGAATTGGAATTATTTTCTCCCGGCGCCATTGAAAACAAACGCATAACCGCCGAAGCCTGTGTACACCATCTGTGGTTTTCGGAACAAGATTATCCGCGCTTGGGCAATTTAATTAAATGCAATCCGGCGATTAAAGCCGAATCCGATCGCTCCGCTTTATTAAATGCCGTAAATACCGGTGTGATCGATATAATTGCCACCGATCATGCCCCGCACACGTGGCAGGAAAAAAATCAAGATTACAATCAAGCACCGGCAGGATTGCCGTTGGTTCAACACGCGTTATTAAGCTTGTTGGATCACGTTAAACAGTCGCGTTTTACCATTGAACAAATCGTCGAAAAAACCGCACACAATCCAGCAAAACGTTTTAACGTTGTCGAGCGAGGATTTATCCGCGAAGGTTATTACGCCGACTTGGTGTTGGTATCGCCTAACCAGACCACGCCGGTCACTCATAAAAATACCTTTTATCATTGTCAGTGGTCACCGTTTGCGGGTCACGAATTCTCGTCAAAAATTCTTTCGACCTGGGTCAATGGACAACAAGTATTTGACGGCCAACAACTCATTACAGAAAAGTCTGCCGGACTTCCACTCAGCTTTTTTAACCCAAATTAAAAACCATGATTACATCGAAAATAATGCCGGATGTCGCCAATAGCGACGTCGCTAACTACGCTAGAAAACTACAGTGGGTAGGAATGGAAAAAATTTCTGCCCCCATAATAATTGAGAATAACGGTAAAGCTATACCTGCTGTTGCAAAAGCCGATCTCTACGTCAGTTTGGATCAAGAAGCGGTTAAAGGCATTCACATGTCGCGACTGCACTTATTGTTGAACAATCAACTGGCCAATACGACCATCAATTTTGACACCATTGATGCGCTATTGAAAGCCATGGTGGAATCTCAACAAGGCATCAGCAACAGCGCTAAAATTAATTTAACCTTTGATTTATTGCTAGAAAAGCCGTCGCTGCTCAGTAATGAACAGGGGTATCAATCTTATCCGATTACTGTCGCAGCCGAAAATAACCGTGGCGTCACTACCGTAAAAACCACCCTTGAAATTCCATATTCCAGTACCTGCCCCTGCTCTGCATCTTTATCACGACAGTTATTGAGTGAAGCTCTGGATTCCGAATTTGACTCTAACACCATTAACAAAGAACAGTTGTTGCAATGGATAGAATCAAAACAAGGCTCCATCGCGACGCCTCACAGCCAACGCTCGTACGCAACCATCACCATGCAATACAGCGACGGTTATTTTCCTGACTTACCATCATTGGTATTTCAACTTGAAGAAGCCATCGGCACACCTGTGCAAACCGCCGTTAAACGCCAAGACGAACAAGAATTTGCCCGTTTAAATGCTGAAAACTTAATGTTCTGCGAAGACGCAGCACGACGATTTAAAAATCTATTAGAACACCAAACCAACGTGACCGATTATTGGTTTAAAGTAGAACACCAAGAAAGCTTGCACGCTCACAATGCTGTGGTTATTGATCAGAAATACACAGATTAAAAGCAATTGAATCTACGTAAAAACCAAATTTTAAAAATTAACGTCTATAAATAACCGTAACGATTAAAATAAAGAGAAGATTACCATGTTAAGAAAAAACCCTTCTGGGCATTATCCCGAAGTGTCTGAGAAAGCCTTTATCGATCCAACCGCCATTATTTGCGGCAACGTAATTATCGAAGATAACGTCTTTGTTGGCCCCTACGCCGTGATCCGTGCCGACGAAGTCAATGATGAAGGCAACATGGAACCGATCATCATCAAAAAAGATTCCAATATTCAAGACGGCGTGGTCATTCATTCTAAAGCGGGTGCCGAAGTTATTATTGGTGCACGTACATCTATTGCTCACCGATCAATTATTCACGGACCGTGCACCGTGGGTGACGACGTTTTTATCGGTTTTAACAGCGTAGTATTCGACACTCATATTGGCGACCTTTGCGTCATTCGTCACAACTGCGTAGTTGACGGCTTAGATTTACCGGTCGAATTCCACGTACCGCCCATGACCAACATTGGCCCAGGTTTCGATTTAAATTCTATTGATAAAGTACCACCAGAATATTCCAGTTTTTCGGAATCGGTGGTATCAGCGAACCATGCCTTAGTAGCTGGGTATAAAAAATTGAATAATGAGCTTTAATTCCTTGTTAATTGTTTTATCTTTCTTATAACTGATCGGTTCAAGGATGAATTGATCCCTCCTCTCCAAAACAGCATTCGCTAACGTAAAAATCACAGGCGTAAAATCCATTCGTAACCGGTAAACTCTCCATATACCCTTAAACTTAACCTTCAATTTGAACGAAGAAGCATTATGGACACGGAAGTAATTTACGTACTCACTAACGAAGCCATGCCCGGTTACATTAAACTCGGCTAAATCCTCAAACACCGGAACCAACCCAGCCCCATAATGACGGACATTCCCGAAGGTGAAGCACTCTATCAACGTAGATTACGTTTTAAAAACGCGTAAACTAGCAAATAGGGGCATCAATAACCCATGCAGTATAAAATATGCTCAAGGTAACTAACGATGGTGAATATAAATAAAGAGCAAAAAGCTGGTCACATAAACACTATTGGCTGGTTAGCTGCATCGCTAAAAGTGACAACACTCTTTGCAGGTATACCCGCTTATGTGCTTTATTTCGGCCATACGTTTTTATATGGCTTTTTAACAGGTTATGGCTTTGAGAGTCCCTCTTTTTCGGCAAGTACGTATGATTTAGTTCTCTATTTTATGATTGGGACTCGAAAAGTATTCGACGCATTTCTTGGCCCTAAGATAGTTTTCGGTTTGGTTGGGATATTTTTTGCAATTTCAATTTTCTTTATTTTCATTCTATTGTCTTTGTTACTCTTGAGAAAATTTTCTCCAACACGCTTTACCAAACTCTCGTCACTTATACTCGACAACAAAAAAGAAGCACCAGCGTCAGATGAAGTAAAATTACTTTATGTAACCTTAAATTTTTTCGAGAGAATTCATACATGAGTAAGTAGGGGCGTAGGTATCTACATTGTTTTCGCGATTGTATTCTATATCGCATGTCGTCTCGGCATAAGTAGATTAGCCAGTGGTATAGACTTAGCCAAAGAACAGATCAATGGTTTTCAATGCTACGAAAGCTCTGATCAAATAACCGAATCTGGCGTTAAATCCGGCTGTACGATGGTAACAATTAAATCTGGAGAAGTATTAACGGGCAGAAGAATTTACCAAAGCACTGATCGTGTATTTTTCTATACGAAAAACGGATCTTATGAGCTAACAAATGACTTAGAAATTCGTTTCTTTTCGCCTGCTCTAGAATCTACTGACAATCATTAAATAAGTAAAACTGACCAACATGATGCCAAAACATGTAAACCAGAACCGTTGACTGTACATCATCTAAACGAATTTTTATTCTTCCCAGCCCAGCATCAAAGCACTGCTCTCAACAATTCAATTAACGCACTATAAAAATCACTAAGATCAATACTCTCTATTGTGTTTTAACCACACCAACAAGTTATCCAAACTCATTGGTTCGGCAAATAAAAACCCTTGTCCGTACAAGCAATTCATTCCAATTAACGAATCTCTTTGCTCTTCTGTTTCAATGCCTTCGGCGAAAACTGCATAGTCGTATCGGGTACCTAATCGCAAAATCACTTCTACAACGGGTCGGCCAACTTCTTTGTTTGATAGTGATGCAATAAAGGTTTTATCGATTTTTAGGTTTTTTGCGGGCAAACGATAGATATTTGAAATAGACGAGACACCGGTTCCGAAATCATCAACGCTCACGCTGATACCGGTAGCCATTAATGCTCTCAAGCGTTTTTCGACAAGAGAGTAGTCTTTAATAAGTTCTGTTTCAGTAATTTCGAGTTCGAGAAAGTTTCGATCAAAATTGGAATTGTCGATAATTTCATTGATCTTTTCGAACGACGCTTCTGGCATTATTTGCTTCGCGCTAATGTTGTAGGCAATGGGTATTTTAAAGCCTTTATTGTGGATGGCTTTTCCCGCTGCCAGTGTTTTCTCTAACACTAATGCGCCCAAAACGTCGATTATTCCAGCCGCTTCCGCAACCCAAATAAATTCTTTTGGGTCGACAAATTCGCCCGAGTCTAATCGCCAACGCGCTAATGATTCAACGGCAACCGCTTTTCCCGTGGTCAGCTCGACTTTAGGTTGTAAAGCAACTTCGATTTTTTTGGACTTGGTGGCGTCACGTAACGCAATCAGCAGTTGATTTTTGCTGGTTACGTTGTTTCTTATTTCATTCGAGAACGACAAGGAATGCGCTTTGTATTCACGGGCGCGTGCAATTAACGCTTCGCCAATATGAATCAACATATTGGGCGAATATTTATCAAGTTCTTGCAGGGAAATTAAAGAGGTTGTTGCAGACAATTGGTGCTCAACACCACTCATTTCAATAGAGAAGTTTTCTACCGGGTTTTTATTTTGTGTATTTTCAAAAGCGTTCTTTTTAATGACAAGCACCAGTTCGCCGGTTGCCAATTTGGCCGTTGGCGCGTCGGCACCAAAGATACTTTTTAAAACCCGAAATACAGCGGTATACAAATGAATAGAAAACTCGATGCCAAGGTCAGCGCCCATCTGATCGTAATCATCAATGGTCATCACCATTAGAAAGTGGTTTTCTTTGGTATCTTGATCGAGTTGAGATAAATGGCGAATCATCCAATGCCGATTAGGAATGTTTAAATTTATGTCGTAATAAGCAAGATGATTTAAACGTTCATGCTCAATCATAAAATGATACTTGTAATGAACGGTTTTGGAGAAATTTAAAAATAGATTTTGTTGTAAGATGCTCGGAGCACGTTCACAATGAAACAACACCAGTATTGAAGGAAGATTGCTGTTTTTGTCTTTATTGAGAACCACTGCAGCCAAGTTTTCAGATAGACAAACACCGCTATCCGATAAACACTCTTCTAACAAAGTGACAGTGCTTTCAGGTAGTACTTCACCCAATCGTGTTTCATAAGAACCGTAGCTCGGTGCATTTAGATTGGTATTGACAACATCGGTGATCGACCAAGTACTTAAATCGGATTCAATTTGCCAAGGCAGGGCTCTCGCAATAACGCCGTAGCCAGAATCGTTAAACATTATTCTCATGGCTTCCATCATAGATTGATAAAAGCTTTCTAAATCTAACGCGGTATAGATTTTTTCAACGTTTTCAGTGAGTTTTTGCAGTGTTACTGACTGATCGGCTAACTCTTTTTCTAATTTCTTTTTTGCCAACAACTCTTCGATCAGGGTAGTAAAAACTGATTCGGTAATCGCAGATTGGAAAATAACTTTTCCTACGTTAGCTTCTCCTGAATTAACTCTTCCCGCATCAATTTGGCTCAAATCATTATTTTTATCAGCATCACTTACTACAACAAGAAAATCGACCGTATGGGCACTCTGTAATTGAGTCTTACGAACCCATTCGTTAATATCATTAAATTGTAACAAAGCAGAATTGATGATGATTAGATGCACACAATCATCAAACTGGCTGTAATCGGCAACCAAAGAGGTTTTATTACAATGTTCAACAAGAGTATTAGTGTGTGCTTTCTGATAATGAGTGAGCAGGTCGAAAAGATCTGATGATTTATGATTTGAGTTGGAATCGTCAACAAACAATATTTTAAATTGTACCGCAGTGCGATTGACACTGACCGTCTCAACGTCTTCATTTAGCGTGTTAGTAATTTTCAAAGTGTATCCTTCAAGCTAAGGATTTAGAATTACATCTCGCGTTGATATTAGATTCTTTCAATCAATCCGAATCATTAAGCTTAACAAGCTACGATAAGTATTTGGATTTTTAATCAAAAACCGTTATATCTATAATCTTTGATTGTTAAATAAAAATAGTATCCCATCCTCTAACTCTAGTGGATTACCTAATAAAAACAATAATTCTGCAAATTTAGGCGACAATGCATTGATCGGATTTAAGAAACGGTAGGCACGTTATCATTCGTGTGAAATCGAATATTATTAACGTCGAATATTAGTGCTTGATAAAACTACGAGGAAAACTGGGTGCAGCTACACATATTGCCGAAACTGGATTCGTTTCTTCCTACTAAACAATATGTGTAACTGGAGTGAATATTAAATGCTTGTATGGGGTCTTGCCGACTAAACGTCCTTTTATTCGGTATGCTTTGCCACTAAAAAGCGGCATCAGTGGACTCGATTATTTTTGCACGAGGGAACAAATTAAAGTCTGTTGCCGTCGCATTAGTGTAAGCACCCATCATTTCGCCTACGACTAAATCACCGATTTTTAATTCTGGAATATTAATATTTTCCGCAAAAACATCGATGCTATCGCACGTTGGTCCAGCCATGATCGTCGGATGAGTTACTGAGGTCTCGTCACTGAATACTCGGATAGGATAATTAGCATGGTCGTAGATTCGGCCACTGTAAGAACCGTAAACACCATCGTCCAAGTAGTACCAACGTCCATCACAACGATCAGCAACACCAATGACGGTAGACACTGCGGTAGCTGCATCTGCTACTAAGAAACGGCCTGGCTCGGCAATAACAGCGATATGCTCAGGTAAAAGCTTTAACGCGTTACGAATAGGCGCGCAGAACGATTCAATGTCTGGAGTACCGTTATCGTAAGGCACAGGGAAACCACCACCAATGTCTAAAATCGACATGTTCTGTTCATGGGTTTCGTTGTAATGCATCAGCAATTCAGCACAACGTTCTACCGCGTGGGTGTGATTTTCTGGACAAGCACACTGAGAACCTGCGTGGAACGAAAAACCTTTAATTTTAATTCCCATCTCGGTCGCTGTTTCAGCAAGCTGAATCGCGTTATCAGGCGTGCAACCAAATTTTTTCGAGAGATCAACGGGAGAATTCGGATTAGGAAAACTAACGCGTAATAAAATGCCAACACGGTTGCGATAAGGAATGAATTTTTTAATTTCTTCTAGATTATCAACAACGAATTTTGTGCAGCCGTATCGAAGCGCATCGCGAATGTCTTTATCGCGTTTAATGGGATGCGTGTGAATACAATTATCACCGCGAACTTTAATTTCACGCAGTAATTCGATTTCGCCCGAGGTGGCAATATCAAAAGAGGCACCGCATTCAGCAAGAGTTTTTACAACAGCACGGTGTGGATTGGCTTTAATTGCAAAATACAAACCTACGCCCGGTAAAGCATCGTTTAATGATCTGTAAGCTCGGCGAATTTTTGCAGGGTTGATCACTAATAAAGGTGATCCGTGAGTTTCGATGGCTTTCCGATAAATTTCTGCTTCTGATGCGGGTGAAATTGTTACGGGAGGCGCGGGTAAGCTGACGCTGGCCACTGATAGTTTCTCCTCTAGAATTGTTGAATGATTATAACAATTGGGAATATACCAGTTATATCTTTTAGTTTGAACTTTTACCGATGTCTATAATTAAACTTAACACTAGTTAAGGGAAAATGCCGCCAAAAAACACTTTTTTGACGGCTAAATTTTCTTTTTCAAAAAAATTTATTTAAGGTGCTCTTGGATATAACCAGGCAATGCGAATGCACCTAAATGTAATTCAGGTGTATAAAAACGAACAGCAAGTTCTGCTTGTTCAAAACGAGCTTTAATAATTTCTAAATTTTGCGCGCGTAAATCTTTATTATCACTCGCCCAACTGAACGCCATCACACCGCCCACATAAGTGGGAATTGCTGCGGTATAAAATGTATTATCGGCAAAATGCACTTGCTGGCGTTCATGCGTACTGATTAATTCGTCTGCCTGCATAAAGGGAACGCCATTTTGCGTTACCAACACACCGCCAGGATTTAAACAGCGTTTACAATTCCCGTAAAAATCTTGAGTAAATAAAACTTCACCCGGACCAATTGGGTCAGTACTGTCGGAAATAATTACGTCAAAGGTTTGCTCGGTTTCGGCAACAAAATTAGCACCGTCATCAATGACGAGCTGGAAGCGAGAATCATCAAAAGCGCCGTCACTGTGTTTGGGCAAATGTTCACGACTCATTTCAACAACGGCGTTATCGATTTCTACCATCGTGATGGATTCAACGTTTTTGTGCTTGCACACCTCACGCAAAATACCGCCGTCGCCGCCGCCGATGATTAATACTTTTTTCACGTCACCATGGGCGAGAAGAGGAATATGCGTTAACGACTCATGATAAATAAATTCGTCGGCTTCGGTAGTTTGAATAACTCCGTCCAATGCCATGACTCGACCATAATGTGAATTTTTAAAAATCACCAAATGCTGGTGGTCGGTATGGGTTTCAAACAATACTTTATCGACCGCGAAAGACTGGCCCCAAGCATCGTATAATGTTTCGCTGTATCGATTCATTGCTATCTTATGACTCCACGTAAATGTTCGCTGACTTCGATTCTTTCTGGAAAGAAAGCTCGCTTTAATTCCACAATGGCTAATTCAGGCATGGCGTCACCACACATGAATACGTCAAAAGCGGCGTATTCGCGTTCGGGCCATGTATGAACACTGATGTGCGATTCAGCAAGTACAGCAACACCGGATACGCCATCGGGCGCAAAGTGGTGTACGTGAATATGGAGTAGTGTTGCGCCACAAACCTCGACACATCTGCGCATGGCATTTTCCATGTGCTCGATATCGTCTAGGTGTTTAGCACCCCAAAGATCAATGATGAGATGTGAACCTGCGAAGGTAACGCCATTTCGAGTAATGAAATGATCTTTACTTTCTTCAACAGGGGCTGAAACTGGTTCAGCTATTCGCTTAGTAGTCGGTACACTTGAAGTCAGCCCATCTAACATGGCTGGCTTGAGGGCATCAGCGGCACTCAGCATTAACGCATTCCTCCGAATCGCAATGGTTTGTCTATTCAGTCACCATCGCAGGCTTCGGTTGCAGACAACGTCAGCTGATCGATGGCGCTTTAAAGAACTCGCATAAAATAGTGTCAGTAGTTAAGGGAGCGGCGATTGTAACTATTTTTGGTGACAGTGCAACAACAAAATTAGTCTATCCGACTAAACCCATAAAACTAGCGCAGCTATTGAGCAAATGGTTAATAGAATTTCACCCAATTAATATTTATTAACTTAAATAACCAGAGGGTAATCACGGAATTAAATGGTTCAAATTTAATTATCGAAAACCCAAATTAAGTTAACGTTTGATTTTGAATTCTTAATCAGGATTAGAAGGATAAGGCAAAAAAGGCAGGTTTCAAAACCACCACTGCTTAAAAACAACGACAAAACAGTGGTGTTAAAAAGAAATTTTTTAGTGAAGAAAAATTTTAAAATTAAGTTTCGGTGAGCGCTTCGGAATTAATTTTTTCAAACACTTTGGCAATTTGTTCGGGCTCTTGTGCGCCGTTGATTAAATATTTTCTGTTTAAAATAATCGACGGAACCGATTGAATACCAGATTGTAGCCAAAACTGTTGTTCGGCGTCGGTTTTCTTGCGAATTAATTCGTCGTCGAGCGCCGCTCTTGCTTCCTCTACATTTAACCCAACTGCTTCGCAGGCAGACAATAAAATTTCGGTGTCAGAAATATTTAAACTTTCACTGAAATTAAACTGAAACAATTTCAATTTTAGTTCGGTTTGCAAATTAAATTGTTGAGCCCAGGTTAGCAGTCGATGCGCCGCTTTTGTGTCGTACATACGGAAGTCTTCACCGATGTTAAATTCGAAATCCAACGACTCACCAATCGACTTAAGACGAGCAGAAAAATTTTCTGAATCGGCTTTAGACATGTTGTATTTTCGCTGTAAGTTATCCAAAAGTAACTCACCTTGCGGCGGCAATCCGGGGTTCAACTCAAACGGTTGCCACTGAATGCTCACTGGTTGGCTGAATTCGGTTTGACCGAGGGCTTGCTCTAACTTCTTGAAACCAACAATGCACCAAGGGCAGGTCACGTCGGAGACAAGATCAATGGTTATCGGTACGCTTATCATTGGGTTTTCCTGAAATTTCGAATTAAAAATCAACGTTTACGGATAAGATTGCCGCAATGGAATAAAAGTTCGCTTTCACAGGCTGCAATCGTTTTTATCAATATGCGGTTTTTACTAATCCACCGTTTTTACTAATCTATGGTTTAAATGGATAAGTTTCGTTAAGATCCAGTGTAACACTGAAGCGTACGAAATTGTGTTGAAAAATAACACACATTCAAAAATTTCAGTCACACTGATACTTACGCCACAGGCGTTCACCATAAACGACTGTTGATCGTTTATGTTTTACCGAAATACTTGCAAGCAATGACACAACTGACTCACTCTGATCACCAAACCACGGGAAAAAAATTTCCACTCTGTTTTTTACTCATTGATGTAGAAAGACCTGAAAACGTCGGTAGCGTGTTTCGCATTGCCGATGCTCTGGGGGTAGAAAAAGTCTTTTTGTCAGGAAAGTCAGTTGTGCCACCGAATAAAAAAATTCGGAAAGTCTCGCGCACTACCGAACGTTTTGTGCCTTATTCTTATGAAGAAAAGCCGGAACAGATTATTCACGCGTTGAAAGCTGAGAACTACCGCGTCGTCAGTTTGGAAATTGCCGAAAACAGCAAACCGCTGCATCGACTATCGTTATCTAGTGATGCCAAAGTTTGCTTGGTGCTTGGTTCTGAATCGCACGGTATCAACGATAATGTACTAGCACTCTCAGATGAGGTTGTGCATATTCCCATGCTTGGAGAAAACTCGTCGATGAATGTTGCCAATGCCTGTTCGATTGCCACCTATGTGATGACTCAAGCGTATTTGGATACTGAATAATTTTTTAACAGGCCTTTTGTACAAGCTCTTATACAAGCTCAGGCCCAAGTGCGTCTTTAAGCGGCGTTAAAAACTCGGAATAATTCTGCCACTGGTCCAGGCCCGAGCGGTAAATGGGTTTTCGGACTTGTTCAGAACTTGCCGTGCGTACGGCGCGCTGGTTTTTATAAAAGCTTAAGCACGCGTCTTCAAACGGCAGCCCGCAGTAATCTAAAAGTCGTCGCACTTGATTTTCAACATCATCAACTACATCTTCGTAGCGGACCAAAAGAATGTCGCCTGGGTATTGGGCTTGCCAAAAATCCATGAGGTCAACATAGTCGCGATAATAGCGGCCGATGTCTGCCAACGAATAAGAAAATTCTTGACCCTCAGCAAAGAGCTGTTTGAAACCGCTGAAACAACACGCGAGTGAATATCGACGCGCATCAATAATTTTCGCATTGGGCAAAATGGTTTTAATCAAACCGATATGACGGAAGTTATTGGGCATTTTGTCGATAAAAAATGGCGCACCTTTGCGATGTATTTGAGTTTCGGCAATAAATTGCTCTCCGAATGCTCGAAATTTTTCTGCGGCCAATTCAGGAATAATCTTGGGATAAAGGTTGTCACCGGAGCGCTGCTCACCACGACGCAGCTGATGCACTAAAGATAAAATATTGGGCAATTCTAACGTGCCATCGACCTGACTGTGCGATGCTAAAATCTGCTCCAAAAGGGTTGAACCCGAGCGCGGCAAACCCACAATAAAAATAGGATCAGGGCGATCACAACCAACCGCTTTATGGTTTTGAATAAAGTCAGCGGTAAATACGGTTTTTTGCTGGGCGAACTCTTCCGTCATTTGTTCAGAAGAATATCGACTTTGGGCTTTTTTCTGGGCGTTACCTAACGAGTAAAAATGAAAAGACTGCCCAAAATTTTTCTCATCTTCATAAGCTTTTCCCAACGCAAAATACAAATGCACCAAATCAGCGGGGTTAAGATCACCTTGGTTGAGTTGCTCAAGCATGGTTTCAATATCAGCTTGTTCGAAGGCAACGGTTTTTAAATTGGCCAGCGAATACCAGGCTTCACCGTGATTGGCTTTTGAATCAATAGCGTCACGATAAGAGTTAACAGCTTGCTCTGTTTTTCCCCAGGTTTTTAGGGCGTGACCACGTGAAGTTAGGGTTATGGGTTCCTTGGGAAGGGTTGTTAACACTTGATCAAACAATTGAATCGCTTGCTCGTAATCACCAGTTTGCATCAACTCAATGGCATACAACGATTGCGCTTGTGGATGGTTGGGAAATTTTGCCAATAGAATCTTGGCCTGGTCTAACGCTTTTTGAAACTGTTGACGTTTTCTTAAAACAAGAATGTAATCTTTGTGCACATTGAAATTATTGGGGTCAAAACTGAGCGCACTTTCCAATAAAAATTCAGCGTCGTCCAACACCCCCAATTGAACCCCAATTTCCGCCAATAATCGCATGGCTTCAACATGCTTGGGATTTTTCTGCAAGAACTGACGGCACAAGGTTTCGGCTTTAATCCAGCGACCGCTGGACATTAAATCAATGACTCGCTGAATGGCTTTGGGTTGTTTTTGAATGTATTCGAACTGTTGCTTAGCCTGATTCGCCGTTTGCACATCACCTTTGGCGACCAGAATTTTCAGTTGGCCGATCCAGGAGGCAATTAATGCGGGATTAATCTGCGTTGCTCGTTGATAAGCTTGTAATGCTTTATCACTTTCTGAAATTTTTGCGTAGCAATGCCCTTCTTCTTGAATACCTCGGCTGTGCCCAGGTGCAATCATTTTTAATTGTTGCAACAGAGATAACGCGGTTGTTACCTCCCCTAAATAACGCAAGCAAACACATTTAAAATACAGAGCATCGGAATCGGGTTTCTCTTGAGCAATGAGTGGCTCTAAAAATTCGATGGCTTCGGTAAATTTTTTTTCGCGCATTAACGCTTCAATGTGTTTTTCGTCTGAGGATTTCACAGTATGTCCGTCGTTGTTGTGTCGCAATCACAATCGCAGAAAGAAAAATACCCCTAAAAAGGGGTATTTTTAAATTCACACTACGTTGATATCAACGCAGTGTCAAAGCGCTGTTGTCGTATTTAGAAATTGTAACTTAAACGAACACCACCGGTACGCGGGCGCGAGTATGTTACGCGTTCACGATCGTTAACAAAGTTTTTTGCAAGCTCGGCGCGCTCATCGAATAAGTTATCCACGTAAAGTTCTGCGGTCCATTGTTCGCTGGAAACACCTGCGGTAATACCAACCATTACCCAACTGTCGAGCTTGGCGCGGTTGATGGTAATGATGTCACTGAAGGATTCATCCGCATAGGCAACGTGAGGCATAACATGGGCGGTCAACCCGGATAATCCCCATTCATAACGCGCTTGTAAATTTGCTTGGATTTCTGGCGCGTAGGCTAAGGAATCGCCTTCGCGTACGTCATCGGTAGGCGTTAATACGTCGGTAATTTCAGTATCCAATAATGAGATTGCACCACTGACCGTTAATCCTTGAACGGAGTACGGCGCCCAAATAAAGTCTGCTTCCAACCCGAGAACTTCGGCATTGGCGGCATTATCTGAGAAAAATAAATTGGTAATACTCGGATCAAAAATGGTGGTTTGCAGATCGTCGATCTCAACGAAGAAAATGCTGCCGTTAAAACGCAAAGCGCCGTCGAGCAAATCGGTTTTCCAGCCAAATTCTGTGTTGAGAATTTCATCAGTATCTAATGCAAAAGGTACTGAAAAGGAACCATCGGCATTGGTGGCACCACCCGGACGGTTCAATAACCCCGGCCGGAACCCTTCGGAAACGGTTAAATAAAATAAGGCGTTGTCTGTTGGTGTCCAATTACCGGTAATTTTAAAAATGGTGCCGTCGGTAGAAGCGTTGTCCGGTGCGTTCAGTGCAGCAACGACCGCCGCCGGTACTTCAATGGTAGGATCATCCACATCGGCTTGGGTAAAGGTTATTTGCGCATCAGGGTCACAGGTTCCTCGGAAAGTCACCTGACCGTCGTTATTGAACACATCGGAGATGTCGGTTCCGAAACCATTGACATCAACATCGCTGCCTAAGTTACAAAAAGACGAGTTGGCGCTGCCGTCGAAATCAACTTCAATATCGTAGTAACGCGCCCCAAGGGTTAAGGCAAATTGATCCGAGACATCAAAGGTTACTTCACCGAAGGTACCAAACTGCTCGTCGGTGCGTTGAATATCATTGCGGAAAATAACTCCAGCGGGGAATGGTCCGGCGTCGGAACTGAATCCGGTCGGGAACGGGAAGTTATCGGCAAAACCAATTTGGCCATTAAAGCCTTCAACGAGGGTTGAGCCCGGATAATTAAAATCGTTGCGCTCTTCCAATTCCAATTCACTGTAAAAAGCACCAAAGGTTGCACGAATCGGCGCGGATTGATCGGTAGAGAAACGAATTTCGTGGGTAATAATTTCGGTTTCTGTGCGGCTATCAACGAATAAATCCGGCGCATAACAGGTGCCCGAAGGGGCTGCATCGCCAGGGTAAGAGACCGAACCATCACAGATGTAATACGGCAGATATTGGCCGACAAATAAATAGTCGGAGTAATCGACTAATTGTTCGGTTTCACGATCGGTAAACGCACCGGTGTACACCACTTCCAATGCAGCAATACGACCGGTAAGTGTCCAGGCGGTGTTGCTGAATTCGTCTTCTAATGAATCCGGCTGAAAATGTTGGATGGCTGGATCATCATCGCCGAGTTCTGGATCGGCGAAAAATACGCCGTCGGAATCCAGTTCTTGCTCAGCGTGGGCGATCAATAAATTCCAATCGTCGGCCAAATCAATGGACGCACTCACACGACCACCGGTATAGGTGGTTTCATTAAAGTCGTCTTCGACTAAATCGCTGTTGTCGGCTTCAATAAAATTAACACCACTTAGATCGGCGTTGGATTGAAAACCAGCTCGCGCAGCGCTGACCGGTACGCCGTTATCACGCACAGTGCCTTCAGGTCGAAAACGCGCGCTGTCTGCGGCGGATAAACTTCCGGCTACGTTATCCACATAACCGCCTTGCTCATCCCGATAGACAACCGCTCGTAATGCAACGTTATCGTTCACCGCTAAGTTGCCAACAAATTCAATATTGTTGCTAGGATCACCGCCGGAGGTGGTGGCCGCGCCTAACTTCACCTTGCCATAGCTTTCAGAATGATCCGGCTTATTGGTAATTAATCGCACCGTACCGGCTTGAGAACTGGCGCCAAACAATGTGCCTTGTGGGCCAGATAACACTTCAACTCGGCTGATGTCGGCGGTGTAAACATCGAGATTTCTGCCCGGTTGCGATAGCGGTTGTTCATCCAAATACAGCGCCACATTGGGGGCCAACCCAGCAACACCAGCAGTGGTTAAATTTGGCGTGGTAGAGGCAACGCCGCGAATGTAAATCGTATTTTGGCCAGGGCCTGAACCGCCTGCGGTAATTCCGGGTAGCTGAATTAAATAGTCAGTGAAATTGGTCACTCCGAGCTGTTCGAGCGACTCTTCAGAAATGGCAGAAACAGTAACCGGGATGTCCTGAGTGCTTTGTTCGCGTTTAGTGGCGGTTACGATAACTTCTTCAATTTGCGCATTGACCGAGACACTTGCCGATGCCGCAAGAACGGACCCCACTAATAGCTTTTTCTTAAACATACACTCCCCTTTAATTGGTCACCGCGTTACGGCGACGTACAAAAAACAATCAACACCACGGTAAAAATCATTAGTAATCGAAGCTTTTTAGCTAATAAATTGCTTTGAGCTCTATTTATTTTATTCCTTCAACAAGGCTTTCTCAAGGAAGCACCCCTACATACACCTCGAATTAACCGATTATTTCTACAGAAAACGCCACCAAACCAGCGGTTATTTAATCAAAAACGAGAAAATGCTAGCATTGCAATAAGCATAGAAATCTAAATAATAAATCAGTGGAGATGTATGAATAACTGCCCCCAAGGTCGGTATGAGACCAGCTACGAAATCGGTCAAGACAATGTGGAAATTTGGGGGATGGATCTTCACAATCCTGTTTTCTTTATCAGCGCAACCTTGATGTTGGTGTTTGTTGCCACCAGCGTTATTGCGCCAGAGACTGCCAACGAATTCTTAAGCGCCGCCAAGTCTTGGACGATCAATCAATTTGACTGGCTGTTTATGTCAACCGCTAGCGTATTAATCATCTTTTGTATTGCGTTGATTGTTCTGCCAGTTGGAAAGATTCGCCTCGGCGGCAATGAGGCAAAACCTGAATTTTCAAAACTGTCTTGGTTTGCGATGTTGTTCGCCGCTGGCATGGGAATCGGCCTGCTATTTTGGGGCGTGACCGAACCTTTGGCCTACTACACCGGCTGGGGCGGCACCCCTCTGGCGGTAGAAGCACGATCCGATGAAGCCGCACAACTGGCCTTACCGGCGACGATTTACCACTGGGGATTACACGCCTGGGCTATTTATGCTGTAGTCGGTTTATCGCTGGCATTTTTCGCGTTTAACAAAGGGCTGCCGCTAACCATTCGCTCTGTGTTTTACCCACTGTTAAAAGACCGAGTTTGGGGTTGGTGGGGCCACGTTATTGATATCACCGCGGTACTGGCAACGATATTTGGCTTAGCAACGTCGTTAGGATTTGGCGCAACACAAGCAGCCACCGGATTAAACTTTCTGTTTGGTTTGCCCAACGATCTCACAATGCGAGTTGCCGTTATTGTCGGGGTTACCTTTTTTGCCGTGTTGTCGGTGGTTCGCGGCATTGATAAAGGCGTGAAAATACTGAGCAACATCAATATGGTGTTAGCCACCTTATTATTGCTCGGTATTTTTTTGCTCGGTGCTTCCAGCAATGTCTTGGTCAGCGTATTCAGCTCAATAAAAAATTATTTCGTCCATATCGTGCCGCTAAGTTATTGGAGTGACCGACCGGATCATGAGTGGATGCAAAGCTGGACGGTTTTTTATTGGGCTTGGTGGATCAGTTGGTCGCCGTTTGTTGGAATGTTCATCGCCCGAATTTCAAAGGGGCGAACCATCGCAGAGTTTTTAATTGCTGTATTAATTGTACCTACCCTAGTTACTCTTATTTGGATGAACGTGTTTGGCTCTAACGCGTTACTCCAGGCACAGCAGGGAATCGGCAGCCTGGCCAACGGTATTGATGATGCAAGCCTTGCTCTGTTTCAAATGCTAGAAAATATTCCGCTCACCGAACTGACCAGTGCCGTGGCTATCGTGTTGGTATTATTATTTTTCGTCACCTCGTCGGATTCTGGATCGCTGGTGATCGACAGCATTACCGCCGGCGGTAAATTAGATGCCCCAATTCCACAACGCGTGTTTTGGGCGGTCACCGAAGGTGCAATTGCAGCGGCCTTATTAATTGGCGGAGGAGCACAAGCACTAGGTGCTTTACAGGCAGGTACAATCGCTACCGGTTTGCCGTTTACGGTTGTCTTGTTGGTGATGTGTTTGAGCTTAACAATCGGCTTGCGCGATGAGCAAAAAAGCCGGTAGTGCCAAACTCATTTTCTTGCTTATAATTCGCAGAATAAGGAAACCAACAGAACGGTAATCGATGTCGACATCCCCTCAATCAGAAGAAGTGTTAATCGCGCTACGGCGAGTTATTCGAGCAACGGATTTACATTCAAAACACTTGGCGAAAACAACCGGCCTAACCGCGCCGCAGATTTTGCTGCTTCAAACCATTCACAACAAAGGCCAGATGACGGTGGGCGAGCTGGCCAATGAAATCAGCCTGAGCCAAGCAACCGTAACCACAATTATTGATCGCCTGGAAAAACGCGAGTTGGTGTATCGTGAGCGCTCCTGTAAAGATAAGCGAAAGGTGTACGCGTTTTTAACCGAAACCGGTAAAACCACCATAGAAAAAGCTCCCACGCCGTTGCAGGAACAATTTGTCACGCAATTTGCGGCGCTTAAATCCTGGGAGCAAATGATGATTATTAGCTCACTTCAGCGCGTTGCTCACATGATGGATGCAACCAATATTGACGCTTCTCCCGTACTTGATGTTGGCACTCTCGATCGACAACCCTAAACGCATCGGTAACATCATGAACCCAGCAAACATTCCCTATTTTCCGAACGCATTGAAAGTGGGTGTATTCAGCGTAATGGTCACTTTGACCGGTTGTGTGTCTTGGCTGGCACCAAACGTAAATACCGACGTTGCCACCTTAAAACCCGGCGAATACGAACTAGACGATGATCATGCTCGATTACTGTTTAAGATTTCCCATTTAGGTTTATCGGACTTTGTCGGTCGTTTTAACGACTTTGAAGCCTCGCTCAGCTTTGATCCGAAAGCTCCTGAAAATTCATCGCTGCACGCGCTGGTTAACATGGCGTCGTTGGATGTGAACAACGCCGAACTTGAGGAACAACTCAATGGCTCGGGCTGGCTCGACACCAAAAGTTTTCCACAGGCAGAATTCACCAGCGTGTCGGTATCGGTGATCAGCGAAAATACCTATGAATTTGTTGGCAATCTAAACTGGCGCAATGTCACTAAGCCGGTTGTGTTTGACCTAACCTTTAATGGCGGCGCCCACAATTGGCTAAGCGGGCATTACACCATTGGCTTTAGCGCAACCGGGAGTTTTAAACGTTCCGATTTTGGATTGAGCAGTTATCAGAGCTTGGTGGGAGACGAGATTCGCCTGGAAGTGTACGCGGAATTTTTGCAGCAATAGAACCGTGACTTTCAAGCAACGGATAAACAACAGATAAGCAACGGGTGGGAAGTTCGATTCCAAATTTCCCACCAATTATGCTCTTATTCTTCAGGCTCAGATTGAGAGCCTTCAAACATATGGCCAAGCTTGCCTTTTTTGGTGTCTAAGTATTTTTGGTTGTGAGGATTACGACCGGTTTCGTGCGCCAACCTTTCTACCACATCAATACCAATTTCTCGCAGTGCTTGAATCTTACGAGGATTATTGGTCATTAAACGCAGTTGTTTAACACCAAAGTGTTCGAGCATTGGCTTGAGTAAATCGTACTTGCGCATGTCAGCGCCAAAACCCAACGCCTCATTGGCTTCGACGGTATCGGCTCCGGCATCTTGAAGATGATAAGCTTTGATTTTGTTCAGTAAGCCAATGCCACGACCTTCTTGGCGCAGATAAAACACGGCGCCGCGACCAACTTGGGCAATTTTGTGTAACGCAGCCTGCAATTGAGCGCCACAGTCACAGCGCAGGCTGAATAAGCCATCGCCGGTTAAACATTCGGAGTGGATACGAGCAAGTAATGGCTCGGGTTTGGTCATATCTCCCATGGTGAGCACAACGTGCTCTTTTTGCGTTTCTTGCTCAAAAAAGCCATGCATATCGAAAATCCCCCAAGGGGTCGGAAGCTTGCATGACTCGATATATTCTATTGACACTATGTTCCCCAAAAACCGCTAATCAGCGATCACTACTCAACAACAAGACACCGTTTTCGGTGCTCATTTTGACTTCATTTAAAAAGCTATTGCCCAACAGGGCGACATCAGGAGAGTCGTCCAAATGCACGGAAGCTCTGACATTGTGGACGGTAATGCCGCCAATGGTCACACTGTCGAGATTGACAATAAACACCCCCACGGTGCCGTTGGCTGTGCTGACAACGCCCTCTTGGCCCGCGCGGTAATTAATACCTAAATCAATGGCCGTTTGTTTGTTCAGGGCAATCACCGACGCCCCGGTATCGACAAGAAAGTGAACACTGCGGCCGTTGACTAAACCGTTTGTGAAAAAGTGCCCATTGCGCCCTGCCTGAATTCGAATTTCGGCTTTTTCAGCACTCTGAAAACCCGATGATATCTGCTGACTAATACCAAGTTTATGACGTCGGCCATCAATCAAGAACAGCGCTTCTTGGCTGTTCGCCGACAGTAACTTCACCCCTTCTGGCGAGGTTTTGCCCTGCTTGAGAATGCGCTGCGTACCATTGATGGTGACAACTGCGCTGCCCTTAAATAGCCCGTGAACCTGAACGTCCACTGCGTGCGCGGTTTCAGATAGAAATGCTGCAAACAGAGACAGAAATAAAAAACCTACCGCAAATAATCGACCTTGAACCTTGACCATTGTTTATCGCTCCGAATCTTCCCTAAACTGATTGGGTGAGCACTTTTTACAGTGTCATGCCTAATTCTAGCCCCAATATGCAGCGGCAATTTGAACAACTGCAAATGCGAAAATTCCAGCGAGTATATCATCGATCATTATCCCCAGGCCGCCGCTGACTCTGCGATCTAGCCAGGAGATCGGCCAAGGCTTGAGGATGTCGAAGATTCTAAACATGACAAACCCAAAGACGATCCAAAACCAGCCACTTGGCGCGGCAATCATCGTAATCCAGTATCCGACAAATTCGTCCCAAACAATGCCGGGGTGATCGTGCACCGCCATTGCATCACTGGCAGCCTGACAAATCCAAACACCGAGTATTGACGCCACCAGGACAACACCCAGGAACAAAAACAGCGGAAAATCAGACATGAGCCAGTAAAACGGCACAGCCGCTAAAGTACCGACGGTACCTGGAGCCCATTTGGAAAGACCCGAACCAAAACCGAATGCAAACAGCATCGACGGCGATTTTATAATATCTTGGAACTTCGGAGTAACTGTTGAGTTCAACTTTTGATGGTTATCTTTATTATGAGCGTTCAAACTGGAACCCATCAGAGAGTTAACGTGACTTTTGGAAAGGACAACACGGCTAAAATCAGAAGTGCTTGTATCCGGTTCGCTCAGGCACAACCACACGCCCTTCACTCAAACAGACACAGTCTTTACCGCGAACGATTTCACCAATAGCGGTGCATTCGATTTGATGTTGCTCTTGCAATTCTTCTAGGCGAGCAATTTTGTTGGGCGATACCGTAAAGCACACTTGATAATCGTCGCCACCGGCCAGCGCCCAATTTAACGCGGTTTCGCTGTCGGTAAGCTTTCGCAGGGGATCGGAAATCGGCAAACGTTCGGCCTCAATAACGGCACCGACACCACTGGCGTTACAAATGTGGCCTAAATCCGCCAGCAAACCATCGGAAATATCGATGGCGCAGCGCGACACATCCGCCAACGCACGCATGGGTCGAATTTGAATTTTTGGCGTGTAGTAGCGACTCATAAAATAACTGAACGCCGATTTACCGACCTCCAATTCTTTTTTGATCACCGCCAATGCCGCCGCACCGTCGCCGACGGTTCCAGTGACGAAAACAATATCACCAACGCGTGCTTCGGAGCGCAACATGGCTTTTTCAGGCTCGACACTGCCGTGAACTTGCAGCGTCACTGCCAGAGGGCCGCGAGTGGTATCGCCGCCAACCAGAGAAATATTGAACTCTTCCGCCGAGCGAAACAGGCCTCGACTGAATCCGGCGAGCCACTGGCTCTCGGCAGAAGGCAGCGTAATTGCCAGTGTCATCCACATAGGGTCTGCACCCATAGCGGCCAAATCACTGATGCTGACACGCAATGCCCGCTCGGCAATTAATTCAGGGTCGGCATTTTTAGGAAAATGCGAGCCGCCAATTAACGTATCGATGGAGACTGCCAGCTGGCGCCCCTGGGGCACAGTAAGCAACGCGCAATCATCGCCAATCCCGAGGTTCACACCGTAGGATGCTATTTGTCCACCGAAGTATTGATCGATTAATTCAAATTCGCTGAGATTGGCCATGAGGGTAATCTGTAATGGTCTAAATGGTTGGCGCGCTAACGCAGATAACACACTAAGCTTAGTGCCAATTTGATGAGCGCGCCGCGCTCAATCAGTGCCCGGCACCGACTTCAACGGCCCGCAATTCGGTTGCCGTTTTATCCAATACGCCATTGATAAACTTATGAGCATCGGAGGCGCCGAATTTCTTGGCGAGAGAAACAGATTCGTTGATAACAACTTTGTAAGGAACATCGATACGATTTTTCAGCTCGTAGGTTGCCATACGCAACAGAGCTAGGGTAATCGGATCAAGCTCTTTCAGCTGTCGATCTTGCAGATACTTGCCAAACACTGTCTCCAGCGCATCAAGCTGCGCTGGGACTTCGTGCAACAACTCGTGGAAATACTGGATATCCACGGGCTTCATGTCGTAATCGGTACGAAATTCAGCTTCAATTACATTGATTGCTGAACCCGCCATCTGCCATTGATAAAGTGCTTGCATGGCGTAATGGCGCGCTTTGCGTCGTGCCGCAGGAGATACATTCATTCACTAACCTTTAAACTTTTGCTAAGACTGACACCATTTCCATCGCAGTGACAGCAGCTTCTTCGCCTTTGTTACCTGCTTTGGTGCCAGAACGTTCAATCGCCTGTTCAATAGAATCGACGGTTAAAACACCGAATGATACAGGAATTGAGCTGTCGAGGGACACTTGTGCTAAGCCTTTTGTACATTCGCCAGCAACATAATCAAAGTGTGGGGTTCCACCTCGAATCACAGCACCTAAAGCAATAATGGCATCAAATTTACCACTTCGTGCAAGTTTTTGCGCCATTATTGGAAATTCGAACGCGCCTGGCACGTAGTAAAGGGTGATATTTTCATCCTCAACACCGTGACGGTGAAGGGCATCTAACGCACCACTTTTTAGACTTTCAACAACGAAGCTGTTCCAACGGCTGACAATAACGGCGTATTTACCAGAAACTGAGCGAAAATCGCCCTCAACTACCTGTACATCACTCATGAAAATTACTCTCTGTTATTCGCAATAATTCGCGACTGTTTGTTCAGAATTTAAGGCGCATCAATGCGCTCAACCACTTCTAAGTCGAAACCCGACAAAGCGGTAAATTTAAGCGGAGCCGATAGGATATTCATTTTACGAACACCTAAATCGCGAAGCATTTGTGCACCGGCACCAACTTGGCGGTAGGCGGCATCTTGAGAGGGGTGGTTTTGCTTACCGCTCAACAACCAATCAATGCTTTCTTCGATTTCATGGGTTGTCATGGAATGACAAATTAACACCACAACACCAGTACCTTCGTTTTGAACGTACTCAAGTGCCTGAGTTAGGGTCCAAGATTTGTACTTTTTATCCGACTCTCGCAAGATGCTGAGAATATCGCGAGCGGTATTGAGAACATGCACACGAACCGGTACCGGCACGTTTGGATCGATCTCACCTTTTGAAAGGACAAAATGGAATTCGTCGGTGATTAAATCGCGGTAAGTGTGAAGGTCGAACTCGCCGTACAACGTTTCCACTCGGCGCTCGTTCACACGCTCAACAGTTTGTTCTTTCACCGAGCGGTAGTGAATCAAATCGGCGATGGTGCCGACTTTTAAGTCGTGCTCTTTGGCGAATTTTTCAAGATCGGGACGACGCGCCATGGTGCCGTCTTCGTTCATGATCTCAACAATGGCCGCCGCAGGTTCGCGACCAGCAAGACGAGCGAGATCACAACCGGCTTCGGTGTGGCCTGCACGACTCAATACGCCACCGGGCTGAGCCATCAACGGGAAAATATGGCCGGGCTGAACAATGTCGCGGGCAACGGCGTTTTCAGCAACCGCAGCGCGAATGGTTTTTGCGCGGTCAGCAGCAGAGATACCGGTGGTAACACCTTCTGCGGCTTCAATAGAAACGGTAAAGTTAGTGGAATGAGCGGCCTGATTATCACTTACCATAAGCGGTAATTCTAATGTGCGGCAGCGCTGTTCGGTCAGTGTAAGACAGATCAGACCACGGGCATGAGTCGCCATAAAATTGATGTCTTGAGGGCGAACCATATCTGCCGCCATGATCAAGTCACCTTCATTTTCTCGATCTTCATCGTCCATGAGAATAATCATCTTGCCTTGACGAATGTCTTCGATGAGTTCTTCTACTGTATTTAATTGCATAACTTGCTCGTCGAGATTGTATTTCTGTGTTTCAGATGTGCAGGCTATTACACACCAATAATTTTAAACTGTTTGGTTTGGTTAATGACTGTCATTAACGCTTATTACGACCGTCAAAACCGTTCTGGGCTAGAAACGCCATGTCGATTGAACTGCTTTGTGCATCGGCGGCTTTTTCTCCCATCAGGAGTCGCTCCAGATACCGCGAAATAACGTCGACTTCTAAATTCACTTTAGTGCCTATTTTATAGTCACCAAAAATAGTTTCAGCAACGGTGTGCGGTACGATGGTTAACTGGAAAGTATCACCTTCAACCGCGTTCACGGTGAGGCTGGTGCCATCGACAGTGATCGATCCTTTATAGGCTATGTATTTCGCCAGTGAACTCGGCGCTTTAACAAAAAACTGCTCGGCGCGGGCGTCGGTGTAACGATTAACAACTTCGCCAATTCCATCGACGTGACCACTGACAATATGACCGCCCAAACGAGTTTCCGGCGTCAGCGCTTTTTCGAGGTTAACTCGGGTACCAACTTGCCACTGACCCACACTGGTAAGCTTTAATGTTTCGACAGAAACATCGGCCCAATAACCATCGCCAGGAAGATCAACAACGGTTAAGCAAACACCATTGGTCGCGATGGAATCCCCCAAACGAACATCGTTCAAGTCGAGTTTATTGGTGCGAATTCTTACCCGTAAATCACCGGATTTCGGTTCGAGAGCAACAACATCGCCAACGGCTTCGATTATTCCTGTAAACATGGTTCACTCATCAATTAGTCAGTCGCCCAAATTCTACCATCAAAATCAGCCTTTAACGGTTACCCAATTAGGCAATTTTAGGATTCAGTTTTTTGCTTTTGGTTTGGCAATCACCTGCCAATCGCTGCCAACACTTCGAATATCGGTAATCTCAAGCTCGACTTTTTCGCTCATGGATGCCAACGGCAGTGCCAACAGTGGCCTAGCGTCCGAGCCCATCAATGTCGGTGCGATAAATACGACAATTTCGTCCACCAAACCTTGTTCAACAAAAGCACCTGCGAGAGTGGCGCCGCATTCAACCAGGATCTCATTACATTGCCGCTGTGCCAAGTCATCCAAAAGATCCGTCAGACTCACTCGATTGGCAATATCTGGCAGTGATTTCCACTCGACTGTCGGCAAAATATCGTTCGGCTTCGCGCCTGCGGTCACCCAAAGACACTCACTCTGTTCGTGAAAAAAGGGCTCGTGACCGGTCAATGTCGCGTTGGAATCGAGCACCACCCGCAATGGACGGCGAAGTCTGCCGGGGACTGGGTGATTTTTCAACGGTTGCAGCGGGATTTTTGGTAATTCGCTGTCGCGAACTGTCAATCTGGCCTGATCCATACTTACGGTTGTATGGCCAGTCACTACTGCACAGCTGCGCGCACGTAACGCCTGCACTTGTGCTCGCGCTTTGGGACCGGTGATCCACTGACTTTCACCAGAAGCCATTGCTGTTCGGCCATCAAGGCTCATGGCTAATTTGAGTCTAACGTAGGGTCGTTGATGAACCATTCGGTGAATAAAACCAGGATTCAATGCCTGGGCTTGTTCTTCCAAAACCGGTCCTTCAACTGCGATATTTCGGTCTTGTAAATACTTGAGCCCTCTGCCCGAGACTTGCGGATTAGGGTCTGACATGCCGTACACCAAGCGCGCAATTCCGGCTTTCTCCAAGGCTTGGCAACACGGTCCTGTGCGGCCGTGATGACTGCAAGGCTCCAAAGTTACGTAGGCTGTCGCACCGACGGCAGCTTGTGGGTCATCCAGGGAATTTAAGGCGTTAACCTCTGCGTGGCCGGTACCGGCCTCAATGTGAAAACCTTCACCGATGATTTGATGATCTTTGACGAGAACACACCCGACTCTGGGATTCGGGGAGGTCGTGTTCAACCCGCGCTCAGCCAGTTGAATCGCTCGCGCCATAAATTGATGATCTTCGACGGTGCTCGACATTATTCTTTCTCGCGGCTTTCCAAGCGATCAATTTCTTGACGGAATTCGTTGAGATCTTTGAAGCTTCGATAAACCGACGCAAAACGCACATAGGCTACTTCATCGAGCCCACGCAATGCTCTCATGACTTGCTCACCGATCATACGCGATTGCACTTCGCGCTCGCCGGTGGCCTGTAAAAAGTGTTTGATCTGGGCGATGGCAGATTCGATTTGCTCGGTACCGACCGGGCGCTTCTCTAAAGAACGCAGTAAACCGGCCCGCAATTTTGCTTCATCGAACGGTTCTCGAACGCCGTTATTCTTGATTACGCGCGGCATCAGCAATTCAGCCACTTCATAGGTGGTGAAACGTTCTTTGCACCCCTGACATTCGCGCCGACGTCGCACCTGATCGCCTTCGGCAACTAATCGGGAATCAATAACTTTTGTATCTTCTGCGCTACAAAACGGACAATGCATGGCTTAACCGAGCTTGTTATGATGGGACGGTATAAAAATTTTTGCGGCATCTTAGCACAAACCTTTTCGTTTTAGCGTATAGATGCCTGAAGCCGTCGATTAGGAGAGATTATGCTTTGGGTTAAGGCCTTTCATCTATTTTTTGTTGTTGCTTGGTTCGCTGTACTTTTTTATCTGCCAAGGCTGTTTGTCTATCATGCTCAAACCGAGGATGAAGCAGGCAAAGAGCGGTTCAAAATCATGGAGCGCAAGCTCTACTGGGGAATGGGATTACCGTGCATGTTGGGCACGCTTATTCTCGGAGTATGGACGGCTACGTTTAACGCCAGCTACTATTTTTCGGCGGGTTGGATGCATGCAAAACTCGCCATCGTCGTATTGCTGATTGGTTATCACCACATGTGCGGAATGTACGTTAAGCGATTTGCAAAAGACGCAAACACCAAAAGCCATGTTTATTTTCGCTGGTTTAACGAAGTGCCGGTCTTGTTTTTGTTAGCGATTATTATTTTGGTTATTGTTAAACCTTTTTAAATAAAATTTTTCGGCAATCTCTCGAACAGTTTTGTAGACAAGCATTCTTCTCCAAAAAAGAATTTCTGACTTGAGATTGCCACCAACAGACAAACCTTTATTTTCGAAAATAGCGCTTGTACTCAAGCAATAAAAATTTCCACACACGCTGAAAAAACTTTTCTGATTCTTTCTAAACCCGCCTTAATAATTAAAAACTCACCAATAAATTTAAATCGTTAATTTTAGTCTAGGTTTTCGCGATCAAACGTGTGACTCAATCATGATTTATTGGCGTTGCGAAGCCACTGAAATCTACCCAAACAGTCAAAAACTTCGATCATTTTATTCATCCAATATTCAGATAATACTAAGTTACTATCAAGATTTACGAGGCAGTAAACTGTTGCGTTTCCAGGTATATTTGTGAACTGAAAAATATCCTTGGTTTGATCAACACCTAATCGTTGATTTTCCCTTTTTGTAAAATATTAAATTCACAAAAAGTAAATGATTTCTACACATTGTGTCTTCCAGGCACAATCCGAATTAAATAGTTTAGGAATATTTTTTCGTTGTCTAAATTAGTCACGGCCAAATAAAATTTTGCCGTTGAATATCTGAGTTTCTAGTAGCACCATTGGCGCCATTGTTGCGATTGCGTTTGGCAAGATCATTAAACGTATCGATATTAATGTGCTCATTTTTTGTTTCTTTCAAAGCACACATGTTCTGAGATATAACTAGAGTTACCTCACATGATTAAACACAGTACACCGAAAATACCGGTTATTCTTTGTCTAAACTGCCACGATCCGAGCGGGTTTGGTGGCATACAAGCAGATATAGAAACAGGCAGCAGCTTGGGTTGCCAAACGCTGACTGTGTTGACAGGTGCGCTGGTTAAAGACACCCGAGAGATCAAAAAACTGGTTCCCTCAAGCCCTGAATTGGTGATTGATCAAATTCGCGCACAGCTCGAAGACACTCCTGTCGACATCATCAAAGCGGGATACATGTCGTCCATCGAAAATATCGAAGCATTGCATTCGGTGCTAATCGACTACCCAGACATTCCGTTTGTATTGGAGCCTAAGGTACTCAATGTTCCCAAGCTCTCGCCCAATTACAACGCCGAAATGATCGACGCGATTCGCTCTCTGCTGTTGCCGAAAGCCAGAGTAGCGGTTACAACCCACGAGCAAGCACTCACGCTTTCAAACTACTCCGATACTATTGACGCCTGCGCGGCAGAAATCTTGGAGTCTGGCTGCCAACACGTATTGATCAATGGCTCCCACAACTTCAAACCCACACGATGCAGCCAATTATTCGGTAAGCGTGGGTTAATTCACAGCTACGACTGCCAGTACGAAAACCTCTCGGAAATTTTGTGCACCTCCACCCTCGGTGCCGCTGTCGCCTGTTATCAAGCCCACGGCTTGGCCATTCACGACGGTGTCGATCTGGCGCAAAAGTATCTGTGGGATTCAGTATTCAAAAGTCGACAATTCGGCATGGGGGCGCCAACGCCTAACCGCATGCACTGGGCAGAAAGCTTAAGCAAGCAGTAGCCGAAAAGAGCACCACAACTGCATTATCGTCATTTCGTGACTGCCTCAAACATGGCTGGATCGTCTCATTCGCTCATATCAACTATCGTGAGATGATCCAGGGCCCGTTTTACTCCTGTTAGCACAACCCACATCCCTGCCTACTTTTGCCTGAATTTTTTATTCGACAATGGCAAAATAGATCCTTTTACGAAATTTTGCCGAATCAACTAGTGTTTGCTAGCTGAGACCAATTAAGGACTTTGTATGAGTCGATCTGAACAACTGTTTAAACAAGCCCAATCATTCATTCCTGGCGGAGTTAATTCTCCGGTCCGAGCCTTCAAAGCGGTAGGCGGTACGCCGATATTTTTCCAAAAGGCCCAAGGTGCTTATTTATACGATGTCGACGACCAGCGTTATGTTGATTACGTTCAATCTTGGGGACCGATGATTCTCGGTCACGCCCACCCCGACGTCATTCAAGCCGTGGTTGACAAATTGCAGTACGGTTTAAGCTTTGGCGCACCGACTGAAATCGAAACCACACTGGCTGAACAACTTTGCGACATCATTCCGGGCATGGATTTGGTGCGCTTTGTGAATTCAGGCACCGAAGCCACCATGAGCGCGATTCGCTTAGCGAGAGGCGTAACCGGTCGCGATAAAATCATTAAGTTTGAAGGCTGCTACCACGGACACAGTGATTCCTTGCTCATCAAAGCGGGGTCCGGCGCACTCACGATGGGTGTTCCGAGTTCCCCAGGCGTACCAGCATCTCTGGCAGAACACACAATCACTCTCACCTACAACGACATCGAAGGCCTAAAACAAGCGTTTGCCGAGCTGGGTGATCAAGTAGCGTGTGTGATTGTCGAGCCGGTTGCTGGCAACATGAACTGTGTGCCTCCTGTACCAGGATTCTTAGAAGCCATCCGAGAACTTTGTGACCAATCGGGATCAGTGTTTATTGCCGACGAAGTAATGACGGGTTTTCGTGTCAGCCTTTCTGGCGCTCAGGGTCATTACGGCGTCACTGCCGATATTACGACTCTAGGCAAGGTGATTGGCGGCGGTATGCCGGTGGGAGCATTTGGTGGCAAGCGTGAAATCATGGAACAAATTGCACCCTTAGGTCCCATTTATCAGGCGGGAACTCTTTCGGGTAACCCGGTAGCCATGGCCGCGGGATTGACCAATCTTGGGCTGATTCAGGCCGACGGCTTTTATCAAGCGCTCACCGCAAAGACACAGTTGCTTGTCGATGGTATGAAAGCCATCGCTCTCGACAAAGGCATTCCATTTACAACCAATAATGTCGGCAGCATGTTTGGTTTCTTCTTCACCGAAGAAACTAAGGTAACCAATTACTCTCAGGTTATGGCCTGTGACATTGAGCGATTCAATCGCTTCTTCCACTTAATGCTTGAACAAGGTGTTTACTTCGCGCCAGCGTCTTATGAAGCAGGATTTATGTCGCAAGCACACACGCAAGACGACATAGAGTTCACGCTCAGCGCTTGTGAACAAGCGATGTCTAAGCTGTAGCTGTATTCAGCAAACGTACAACACTGGTTCTGTGTGAACCAGTGTTTGTGTCATCCAAAGGGAATTGCGGAAAACGAATACGATTCAGCGCAAAAGTGCCAAAAACGCAAAGAAAACGCTAGAAACTTTCTTGGGCGATAATTTTTTCTAGTGTGGATTTATTGGTGGGAGACAGTTCAACAATTTGAAAACCGTACCAATACGCTGAAGGGTCTTCGCTCATACCCTGGGCTCGCCAAACGCACTCGGCAGCGAACTCAACGGTGGAATAACCCTGCACATTTTCCGCAAGATTGAGCATCATTGATAACCGTTCGCCAGTCTCTATCTCAGCAAACCCGTAACCCATGAATCCCTGGTGATGAATATTCACTAAGCGACCAATGCAGTCGCCATCAACAGAATACAATTCTGCGGAACAACGCAATTGATGACGCTTTAGTGTTCGACGTTCCTTATCTCGCTGCTGTTGACTGGCGAGGTGATCAGTCATTAACTGGCTCCGGCTCTAACCTTTGCAGTATCAGAGTTCATTGTCTCAAAGATGTTCTCAAGCGCTCGCTCGAAGAACGGTTTGGTGCTACCAACAATGACACGCGCTTTGCGAGCTAACATATCGCGGGCCAATTCAACGCCCGTTTTCATGCCCACTTTTTTACCGGTTTGATCGACCAGCATGTAATGGGAAGTTTTGGAGTTATACCAAGCGACTTTTAATCGTCGACCCTTATCGAATTCGAACCAGGTGCCAAACTCAATCATTTTCAGGCTTTCAACCAATCGAGATTCTTCTTCTGTAAGCTTCTCTTTCGATTGCATTGGCTTGCCCGCTTTTTTCGCTGCCATTGCTTCTAGTTTAGATCGCATAGGCGCAGGCGCCACCTCGACGGCGCGTTTTGTGATAGCAGCGCGCTGCAACGCGGATAAGGCGTCAACCAACTTCTTGCCTTTGGCTTGGTCGTAACCGATGGTTTCAAGGCCAGATTCCAGATAATCCAACAGCTCATCTTGAATCTCTAACTGTCGGGCACGCTCATCGGGATTCTGCTTGGGAGCGACACTCCAAATAACGTCATCCACGGTTTGAATAGCCCGGCGCCACTGATCGGAATCATCGCCGTAACGCAACAACACAAACGCCAAATAATCCGACCAGGGCTGTAACAGCAACAGTAAGACCGCCGAGGGCATTTCTTTACCATCGGTACGGTTTCTGACTTCGGTATTCACACGAATCTTAACTTCACGCAGCTTTTCTTCGCCGTGGACTTTTTCCATGGCGCGCTTTTCGAGAAGCTCTTGGCGGCGCAACACTTTTTTGGTGAAGGCACTGAATTCCACCAACAATTCGGCAAACAGTTTGACGTCGTCTTTGAAGTCTTCGAGAACTCGCGACACCGTCGCCTTAATTTTGTCGTAGATATCGTATTGGCTGGAGCCATCATTAGACACCCAGCGAACACCAGCCTCAGCCAAGTTGTTCAACAACAAACGAGCTGGATGTTCGGTTTCTTCGAAGAACTCGGAATCCATAAACGCCACTTTTAGATACGGCGTATGCAAATAGCTCAACAGCGCTTTAACGTTATCAGGCAAGCAATCATCGGAAAGCATGTAGTCAAACAACATACCCACCAGTTCGATGATGTGCATGTCTTGGGAATCGACGGCGCCGTCTTCGGAATCCTTAGAAAGCTCTTCACTCAATTGCGCCGTCACCGCAGACACATTCACCGGCTGAATCGTATCGACCGACGCTTGGCGAATATTGAGAATCTGCTCCTGCATGGATTGCAGGGCACCGACCAACTGTTGGTTACTAAACACCTGCATCGGTCGGCCACCGGCAGCCCCGCCGGTAATCGGGCGAGCAGTAAGACCGGCAAAATCGCCGTCAAAATTAGATAACGATTGCAGTGGAACCGCGGTTTCTTGTGCACCTGCTGCTGGCGCTACTGTAGGATCAGCAGGAATATTGCTGCCGTGATTTTGAATTTCGCGAATCGCTCGCATCAGATTCGCTTGATTCTGAATGCTCACCTCAGGATCGGGCTGAGCCATTTCTGCAACTTGCTCGGCGGGATCACTGTTGGGATCAAAATCGGTATTAAATACCGGCGCTGATTGCTGTGCAGGTGTTGCGCTTTGCTGGTGAAAATTCAGGTCAGGCAGAATGCCTTCGCCCACCAAATAATCGTTGATGCGCAACAATAAAGTTTCTAAATCAGAGGTGTAGTGACGCTCGAACTCTTCGTAAGCGATGAGCTTGGGCTTTAATTCCAGATTTAAAATCGCCAAGGCTCTGCGCATGGAATCGCAAAACTGAATGGGCGACGTTGGATTGTTGGCGTCAGTCACGGGTACGCCGCCAATCAGTGCTGAAAAACGTTTGTTAAGTGCCCACAACGCTTCTACGTATTTGGTGTCCGCCCGACGCGCAGCGGAAGAAACCGCAATATCTTCTTCGAGTTCATCGTTCTCGACCAAAGATAAGCTGTTTGAGGAATTTGATACCGAATGAGTGTTTAAGTCGCCTTTCTTAAACTTTACGAACCCTTCACCGACATAACCGACCAAATGGCGCAACAGTTCATCTACGTTGTGTCTTAGGTGTCGTTGCACGTCGTAAAAATAACGTTGCTCCGCATTACTAGCAGCTTCACGAATGGTTTCTGCAATGCGATCATCTAAAGCCTTGTAGAAGGTCTGAAATCTATCTTCAATGAAATCCGATGTGATCTTTTGACAAGACTTGAGGCGAGCAATCAGCTGCTTCTCCGCGTTACTTTGCGCGCTGGATTCCAGCGGATTACGCGATGCGGGTGTCGAGTTCATATCGTTGATGGGCACAATTACTTACCGCCTACAGTCATTCGCCATTACCACCCTCAGTGGCGTGGGCTAGAGGTTGCAAAATTGCTCGGTCAATTTACGAAAGAAAAACCTGTTCAGAAGTCGATAAAAGGCGACTCTCTCCGAGATTAATACGTCCTTGATATCACTGCTAATGAATCCATCTGAATATAACAGGCCCCAGTATAACTTTTAGTTTAGTTATTCGTTATAAATGGACGATAAAGTTTTACTTTTTCCACGCAATTTAGGCACTAATTCCTAAAATCTTGCTTCGGTTAACAAAATTCGTTGCTGTTATTGCGAAAATTGAATCTAAAACACCAGCAAAAACAACGCCTTTCCTGACCACGCATGTTGTAACGTTACATGAATCAACGCTGCACTCGCACTTAAATTGAAAGTGTAGCCAATAGATTGAATGCCGAATCTGTTCATTGAAAACAGAATACCTGTCTAAAGACTTCTATATAACTAAAGCCGTTACCGACAATTCAGTTGCAATATCAAATCGTACTTTTTTTATTCAAAGATATACAGAAATTTCTGCGCGTTCATTTCAAATTTTGGCGTAAAATTTTACAAAACAAACTTTAATGAAGAATTTTAATTCCATACAAAGCGACTAATTTTCGGTAAATTTTTGCAACTTTTGCTTAAGCAAAAATTGACTGTTAGACACATAACGCAAACCTTGGCGCGCAAAATTCGCCGCTTTTGTCACTTCACCTAACGCGTCGTAGGCACGCGCCAGTAGTAAATACAATTCCGGTTCCGTGCGATCAATGCGAATGCCGCGCTCGGCTTGTTCGATGGCAAGCATCGGCTGCTTACTTGAAAGCGCTCTTTTACCTTTCGCTAAAAGATCATCAATCACACGGCTGGTTGAATTAACCGGAGCTTGCGCTGGCGGCGGTGGTGTTTTTGAACCAGTGGCCTGTCCTTGCTCTTGCCCTGGAATAATCGGCGCCGACGAGTTACTCCCCGTTGTCGCACAACCAACAGCACCTGCGCAGGTAATTATTACGAAAAATATTCGAATAAACGAATGTACTTTTTTTCGTATATTCAAGTTCGTAACAATGTTCGTAACAGTGTTTGTAACAAAGAATAGGTTTCTAGAATTCGCAAACAACATAGGTCTTTATTTCTTATTGTAAGGGAAAGGCAGAGTAAAAATTCATTACATCAAATTACACGTCGCTAAAATACCCTAGGCGTTGGGATTTAATTGCCCCATAAACGCTGCCACCAAGGCTTTTTAGTGCCCGAAACAGGCACGCAACGAGATTTCGTTTTCGGTTGATGACCTTTCAACAACGGCAAAGACACCGCATTTTGGCAACGCGATTTACTGAGTAATCCCGACTGTGAATCAATCCAATAATATTCCACCGAACTGGGTTTTACTTTATTGATTCCATCTAACGGCGCTTTAGAAAATACGTCCGTCCAAATTCTCAGTGCACCGCTGGAACCGGTCAGAGGCAAAGGTTGATTGTCATCGGTTCCCACCCAAAACACGCCTTGTAAATTACCGGAGTATCCCGCAAACCAGCTGTCGCGTTGATCGTTGGTGGTGCCGGTTTTTCCCGCTAGCGCTATATCTGGTGAAATTGTTGAATAAATGGATTTCGCCGTGCCCTGACGTGCGGCTACTTGCAAGGCAAAATCAATAAAGTACGCGTCGGTCGGTTCAATACGTTCACTGGCATCGAGCGGGTAGCGTTGGAGTCGCTCACCTTCGGAGGTATACACCGAGCGAATCGCGCGCAGTGGAGAATAGATCCCGTCATTGGCAATGGTGTGATAGAAGTGACTCATATCGTAGGGCGATAATTCCACCGCACCCAATAACACCGCTGGCACTTGCGGTAAGGGTTCATCGATACCGAGTCGTTCAATGGCATTGAATACTTCTCGCAAACCCACCGACATCCCGACACGGGCAGCCGATTGATTGTAGGATTGTGCTAACGCGTTATAGAGAGGAATGTGGCCGTGGTCTTTATTGTCGAAATTATTGGGCCGCCACACATCTCCCTGCCCCAAATCCACGGCCACCTCGGAATCGTCTACGGTGGTTGCCAAGGAATAATCCCCAGATTCTAGCGCCGCTAAATAAATGGCCGGTTTAATCAACGAACCCACCGGGCGCTTTGCATTCAGGGCGCGATTAAAACCTTTGTAGCGGGGATTGCGGTCGCCGACAACCGCGAGCACTTCGGCACTGCCAACTGCGGTGAGAATACCGGCGCCTTGCAAGCTGTCGCGATTGATTTTGTAACCCTTCTCCAAAGACGACAGCCGTTTCGACAAACTGTTTTCTAGAACACTCTGAAGGCTTGGCGAGAGTGTGGTGTGAACTTGCAACCCTTCCGACTGTAAATCTTCTAATTCATAGTCGCGCAACAACTGCTGTTTTACCAAATCGATGAAGGCGGGATAAGCGTGCTGACTCGACGGTGTTTTGGTTACCGCCAGCGGTTTTTTAGAGAGATCACGAGCCTCGCGCGCGCTAATCAAACCGGATTCGGCCATAACCTCAAGTACGGTATTGCGCCGTGAGGTTGCGCGCTCGGGGTTACGCCGTGGGTTGTAATAGGACGCGCCTTTCACCAACCCCACCAACAAAGCCACTTGCTGGGTGTTTAAGTTTTCGATGGGTTCATCGAAATAAAATTGCGATGCCAAGGCAAAGCCGTGAATGCCGCGACGACCCGCTTGTCCCAAGTAAACTTCGTTGATGTAGGTTTCGAGTATTTCAGCTTTCGAATAATGAAGCTCCAAAGAAATGGTCATTAGCGCTTCAACCACTTTCCTAGAAATGGATCGCTCATTACTGAGATACAGGTTTTTGACCAACTGTTGGGTTAAAGTGCTCCCGCCCTGAACAATCTCTCCAGACTTCAAGTTCACCAACATTGCTCGGGCAATGGCTTTAAAGGAAATGCCGTGGTGGTGGATAAAGTTTTTATCTTCCACCGCAATGAGGGTTTCCCCAAGTAACGGCGGAATGTCTTCCAGACGCGTTAAAATTCTGTCCTCACCGCTGGCGGGATAAATCGCACCGATTTCCAAAGGCTCGACCACAACAATATCTGAGGTGGCTTTGCCGTTGACTCGCAAAGAGGCAATCGTCTGCTGCCGGGTTTGTACCTGAACCTTTTGCGCTGGATAGGTTTGCCCGTTTACCGTTCTTTTACGCAGGTATATCTCGGTTTTACCGCGTTGATACGTCACCTGTCCCGGACTGGAAAGATAACTCACTGATTGATAGCTCAGCTGAGACAACTCCGCTTTTAGAGCTTCGTCGCTCACCTTAGCGCCGACATAAAGCTCTAGCGGTCGAGCGTAAACCCGAGCGGCCAGCGCCCACTTTTTACCGCTGAATTTTTGCGTAACCGTGTAATCAACAACACCGAATCCAACCATCAAAGCCAGAATCGAAATTCCAAACACAACGCCAAAAAACTTTAAAAGCTTTGATCGCCAGGATTTTGGGGGAGACTTTTTGCGAGATTTACTGCGTCGAGATTTTGAGCGGGAGCCTTTTGAATGGCGCATTTTAACAACGGTTCTAAACTTGGGCCGTCAGTTTAACCCTGAGTCGCCAACAAATCACCCTTGTACGTCGGTTTTATACAATTCAGCCTCGAGGAGCTTCTAATAGGAATTTGCGTTTCTAGGTTCGAATCTCTAAGGTGTCGAATTTTCGTAGAAACAGTGGCGCGTTTTACTCCGGCCAGCTCAGTCACTCGCGCTGAACGGATGAATTTATTGAGCACCTTAGGCCGAAGCAACTACTTTTATTATTGAAACTTTTTAGACACATGAGAGAACCGACGTGAGCGAATACGACATTTACGGCATTGGAAATGCGTTAGTTGATACAGAAATTGAAGTAACCGACAGTGACCTTGAAGCATTTGGCATCGAAAAAGGCTTCATGACTCTTGTGGATGAAAGTCGTCAATTTGAGTTGATGGAATTACTGAAAAGCCACCTTGTGGCGTCGAGACGTGCCAGCGGTGGCTCCGCGTGCAACACCATTATTGCCGCCAGTTATTTCGGCGCTAAAACATTTTACAGCTGTAAACTCGCTAACGACGAAAACGGTAAATTTTACTTAAACGATTTGGAACGTGCCGGCGTGGATTATTTGCCGGAGTTCGCCAATCACGAAGGTACCAGTGGCAAATGCCTGGTAATGATTACACCTGACGCCGAAAGAACAATGAACACCTATCTCGGTATCAGTGAAAAAATCGGCGAAGAACAATTGTACTTGCCTGCTATCGGTAAAAGCCAATACATTTATATAGAAGGCTATTTATCGTCATCGGATACTGCTCGCGCGGCTGTTGCGAAACTTCGAGAGCAAGCAAAAAACTCCAACGTGAAAACCGCGCTTACGTTCTCTGATCCAGCAATGGTTAACTATTTCCGCGAACCTTTAACCGAAATGATAGGCGACGGCGTTGATCTTCTGTTTTGCAACGAAGAAGAAGCATTAAGTTTTACCGATACATCAGAACTGTCTGATGCAATCGAAGCAATCAAGGCATTCACAAAAACCTTCGCCATCACTCGCGGTGCTGAGGGAGCGATTGTCTTTGACGGAGAGACCTTGTCAGAAATCGCACCAAATAAAGCCAACCCGATTGACACTAATGGTGCTGGCGATCTATTTGCGGGCGCATTTTTATACGCCATCAGCCAAGGCCACAGTTTTGTCGAAGCAGGAAATTTAGCCAGCCTCGCTTCGGCGACATTGGTTGAGCAGTTTGGTCCAAGATTACGACCAGAGCAGTACGCGGATATTCGCTCAAAAGTACTTGGACATTAGTTTTAGTATCGATTAGTCATAAAAATTTAGCACTCGGCGCTGAAGCCTATTTTATGGGCATGACACTCAGCGCCAATTCCTCGACGTTCATCAATTAACTTAAAATTTGAAAGAATTTTTCTTGCCTTTTATCGCCTGTGCAGTACGATGGAAGCGCTTAAATTTCGGTCCAATATTGTCACTTGTTATACCGCACCACGTTACACCTGCTAACGCCTTCGGCGAACCAAATCAGCAGTGCCGCGTCCTGTATGCAAAGCAAAATACCGTATTTAACAGCTAAATCGCCGACTTTCGGCTAAATACACTAAAACAGGATTCTTTATTCATGGCTAAAACTACTGGTACTGTTAAATGGTTCAACGAAACCAAAGGTTTCGGATTTATTTCTCAAGAGTCTGGTCCAGACGTATTTGTTCACTTCAGCGCTATTTCTGGCGACGGTTTCAAAACCCTAGCTGAAGGTCAAAAAGTTGAAATGACTGTTACTGACGGTAAAAAAGGCCCACAAGCCGAAGAAGTTGTCGCTATTTAATTAACAGGCGATCAATAAAATACACGTTTACACGGTATTTTATCTTTCTGAGAGTTATTTGCTGATTTTAAGCACCGAAACATCAGAATAACTTGCTTAGGCAGGTAGTTTGAGTTGAGTACAATCACCCTGTATTCAGCTCAAACGTTAATCACTCTCAATTCTTCTCTTCTCTCCCTTTTATTTATTTCTACCTCTCACCAACATTGTTTTTTGGAAATTGTTTTTTGGAACATAAAAACATCTATTTTATTTGACTGTTTAATGACAGCAAAATGACAAAACAAATGATGTGAATGAGCATCTATAAATTAACCCCGCATCAGTATTTTTAAATCTAACTAATAGATTTAAAAAATCATTTACAAACATAGGTTAATATTTAAATTCTTTAAATAAAAATTTTTAATTCTTAAAAAAGTTTTTTTAATTTTTTATTTTAATAAGAATTGAGCGAAACCCAAGCACAAGTAAGTAAAGTTGCCGCAGATACCTTATTAGTTCATTATGGCGTCAATTCACCCAATGTATCGACATAAATCCAATTAAATCATCGAAACAATCTGATCACGTTATTAGACGAGGGTAATCTATGATTCGCGCTATCTTCAATCGTAAAGGCGGTGTAGGTAAATCAACAATCACGTGTAACTTAGCTGCGGTCGCCGCTAAAAGTGGGAAAAAAACCCTAGTTATTGATATTGACCCTCAGGCGAACAGCACGATTTATCTCGGCCACGACGGCCAAGATGATGTTGTTGGTATTGCTGACTTTTTTGATTCGCAGATTAATTATTCGTTTCGAGATTTGGCACCCGATGATTTTGTTCGCACGACAAACTTCGAAAACCTCTACTTAGTGTCGGCCAACTCGGATTTAATCGATTTAGAAAACAAATTATCTTCACGCCACAAAATTTATAAGCTTCGAGATTTTCTCAAAAATCTAGAATCAATTTACGATGAGATTTATATCGACACGCCGCCGGTGTTAAATTTTTATTCCTTATCTGCACTCATTGCCAGCGACCGCTGTTTGATTCCCTTTGATTGCGATATCTTCAGTCGCAACGCGCTGTTTGAACTGGTTAAGAATATTCAGGAAGTGAAAGAAGATCACAACGACCAGCTAACTATTGAAGGCATTGTCATTAATCAATTTAATGCCCAAGCAAACTTACCCAGCCAGGCAGTCTCAGAATTGATGAACGAAGGGCTGCCAATTCTGCAACCCTACCTGTCCAGCTCCATTAAAATTCGCGAATCACATCGCGCCCATAAACCGGTTATTTTTATGTCGCCAAAACACAAAGTTGCGCAGGAATTTACTGAGTTGTATCAACGCTTGAGCGGCACTTGGGAAGCGCCAAAACAAACTGAATTGGTGGAAAGCTCGCACCGAGAAGAATCGAGTGCAGAGCTAGTAGAAGGGTAAACACAAAAAAGGCGAGCTATTGCTCGCCTGCTAATATTCTTGCGACCATCGGTGCAAAGTAAGTCAGAATCCCGTCAGCGCCTGCACGCTTAAAACCAATGAGCGATTCCATTACTGTGGATTCTAAATCCAGCCAACCAGCGTTGGCTGACGCGTAAATCATCGAATACTCGCCACTGACTTGATAAGCAAACGTCGGCACACCGAACTCCTGCTTCACACGGTACACAATATCTAAATACGGCTGTCCCGGTTTAACCATTACCATGTCGGCGCCTTCTTCAATATCGAGGGCGACCTCATGCAGAGCTTCATCAGTATTAGCGGGATCCATCTGGTAAGAGTATTTATTGCCACCACCGAGATTTCCAGCAGAGCCTACCGCATCGCGAAACGGCCCATAATAAGCTGAGGCGTATTTTGCCGAATACGCCATAATCAACGTATTAATGTGACCTTGAGTCTCTAGTCCTTCTCGAATAGCGCCGATACGTCCGTCCATCATGTCTGATGGCGCTACCATATCTGCTCCGGCCTGTGCGTGTGATAAAGCCTGTTTCACCAACACATCAATGGTTTCGTCATTTAACACATAACCAGTGTCGTCGATAATCCCGTCTTGGCCATGAGTGGTAAAAGGATCGAGAGCAACGTCGGTCATTACACCCAGCTCTGGGTAAGCTTGTTTTAAGGCTCTAACGGCGCGCTGAGCCAATCCCTGAGGGTTATAAGCCTCTTCTGCCAATCGAGACTTAACATGGTCAGGAGTCACCGGAAATAAGGCGACAGCGGGAATGCCTAACTCGACCCATTCTTGTGCTTGTTGCACCAACACATCAATGCTTAAACGCTCGACCCCAGGCATTGAAGGAACCGGCTGAACAACACCTTCGCCTTCTGTGACAAATACGGGGTAAATTAAATCGTTGACGGAGAGTTGGTTCTCTCTAACAAGTCGACGAGAAAAATCGTTTGCGCGCAAGCGACGCATGCGAGTAATTGGAAATGAACGCATAGAAACCTACTTAGCCATGTCTTTTAAAGCAGTTTATCAAGATACGTCTTGCAACCACTAAGAAAAAATCAAAAACCGTTTTTGGCCGTTGTTCTCAGAAAGTTCGCATAGATGCATTATGAATTTGAGACCCTGCCGTGAAACATTAATTGTTAAGGTAAAGAATAGGAAAATATTCGTCTATTTTATTAACACAATCCATTAACTCACGATTTTTTTCCACTTTAATCCACTAACCCACAGATACCGTGAATAGGACTGAAGATAAGCTGTGGATAATGTCTCGAAAAAGTCACAATACGTAACCCACAGCCAACTGTCTATTATTTATACAGAATCAAGGTGCGAACATTCTGTAATCCATTTGTTACTTATATAGACAGCACGCTGATCAATCCGTGCACGAAAAGTAACACCACTAAAAACACACTGTAAAAATTTTGCATTGCAAAACAGCACGATATAACTTTTTCCAAGATTTCAATGCCCAAAGTTAGGTGTTTGCCTAATAACTTTCGTGGAACATATTTTTGCAACAGCAAAATTTTCAACTGTCAAATTAATGTAACACTTTTTTAAAAGCACCCAGTCTACCAATCAGTTTCAAGTCAAAGTTTTAAACGCCATTAACGGCCAAAACAATCACAAGCTGTGCATAAGTTTGGGGATAAGCATTGGAATATGACACCATTTCTGGTGATTGAATCATCGTATTGCGTATCTATGAACAATACGATCAACAAAGCACCCAATTAAGCGCAACCCATCGATAAATTGAGTGGTTTAAACGTCGAAACTGGCGATGAAATAGTGAAAGCAACTGAGAGAGAACAGAAGCTACAGAGCGCGATGAAAAGCCCGCAATGTAAGTTGAGAAGTCTCATATTTGTTATTCACCAGCGTTGGGCGAATAACAAATATGAGAGACACAGAGAAAGAGGAAAGAAAAAGGACCGAATGGATTAAAGGAACATTTCCGCTAAACGCTCGCCTGGATCATCCGCTCTCATGAGTGACTCACCTACTAAAAAGGCATTAACGTTATGACCACGCATAGCAGCGATATCATCGATGGTATGAATACCACTTTCGGTCACGACAATTTTATCGTCGGGAATGGTGCCTAATAAATCGAAGGTCGTGTCTAGACTCACCTCAAATGTGTGCAGGTTTCGATTGTTAATACCAACCAAACGAATTGGTAACTCAAGCGCGGTTTGAAGCTCTGCGGCATCGTGAACTTCAACCAAAACATCCATGCCTAACTCAACGGCTAAGTTATAGAGATGACTCAGACGTTCAGGCTCTAAACAGGCAACGATTAAAAGAATACAGTCGGCGCCGATGGCTCGGGCTTCAAACACTTGATAATCGTCGACAATAAAGTCTTTGCGAATTACCGGTAAATCAACGGTTTTTCGGACGTCTTGAAGGTAGGCGTCGCTGCCTTGAAAATAATCCACATCGGTCAATACCGACAGACACGCTGCGCCACCTTTTTTGTAGCTCAGTGCAATTTCTTGAGGATTAAAGTTTTCGCGAATAACGCCTTTACTCGGCGATGCTTTTTTAATTTCAGCAATAACAGCAGCGGAATTTTGTCCGAGCTTAGACTCAATCGCCTGAATAAATCCACGCGGTGTGTCGTTATTTGCTTGAATTTGATCTTTTAAAACTTCGATACTCAGGAGCGCTTTACGCTCTTCTATTTCTTGAAATTTACGTTCGACAATTTTCTTAAGTATGGTCGGCGTATTCATCATTGTGCGCTTTTCTGTGGTTGTAGTCGGGGGGTCAAGGACTGAGTCATTGAACCCGACAGAAGTGTCGATTTCATGATTGTAAAACGACAATAAAATAAAATTTTATTCGCCTTTATAGATTTGGGTAAAAGACGCTAGTTCCGATAACTTTTCTCTAGCAAGACCGCTGCCGAGTGCGTCGTTAGCCATCTCAATACCTTCGGCAAGGGTCGAGGCAACGGCACTGGCATAAATCGCGGCGCCTGCGTTTAACGCGATAATATCCAAGGCTTTTTGGGCGACCTCGGATTTTTCGTTCGCCAACGCGTTTTGAATGAGTTCAAGGGATTCTTCGGCACTGTTAACAGACAGACCGTCTAAGTCGCGGCATTCGATACCAAAATCTTCAGGCTTAATTTCGTATTCTGTAATCTTGCCATCGATAAGCTCAGCAACATGAGTTGGGCCGGAAATGGAAATTTCATCCAAACCATCATTGGCGTGAATCACCAAAACTCGCTCGCTGCCCAAACGCGATAAAACTTCGGCAACTGGGCGGCACAAGCTCTTGGAAAAAACACCGATCACTTGGTTTTTAACACCCGCAGGATTGGTAAGTGGGCCGAGCATGTTAAAAATGGTACGCAACCCCAACTCTTTACGAGGGCCGATGGCGTGCTTCATGGCACTGTGATGGGCAGGCGCAAACATAAAGCCAACGCCAATTTCTTCAACGCATCGGGCAACTTGCTCGGGCGTGAGCATTAAATGAATGCCCGCGGCTTCTAAAACATCGGCGCTGCCTGTGCTGCTGGAAACCGATCGGTTACCGTGCTTAGCCACTTTAACGCCAGCGGCGGCGGCAACAAAAGCAGACGCCGTCGAGACATTAAATAAGTTCGCACCGTCACCGCCAGTGCCACAGGTATCGACCAAATTATCCAGATCAAGCTCGACTCCGCTGGCAAGCTCACGCATCACCTCAGCAGCGCCGGTAATCTCGTCAAGCGATTCACCTTTCATGCGCATGGCAACTAAGAAGCCACCAATTTGGGCTTCTGTCGCACCACCGGTCATAATCTGACGGGTGACGTCTTTCATGTTTTCAATACTGAGATCATTACCGCAAACGACTTGGTCAAGTGCTTGTTTGATATCCATGCTATCTACCTTTGTGAGTCATCTGAGCTTAATCATCTAAGAAGTTCTTGAGTAGAGCATGACCGTGCTCTGACAAGATCGATTCGGGGTGGAACTGAACGCCTTCTACTGCCAAGGTTTTGTGGCGAACACCCATAATTTCTTCGATATCGCCATTGTCATCTTGGGTCCAAGCTGTCATTTCCAAGCACTCTGGCAGGGAATTTTTATCCAACACCAACGAGTGGTAACGAGTCGCCTGATACGGGCTTGGCAAACCGCGGAACACGCCGGTTCCGGTGTGGTGAATCTGAGAAATCTTGCCGTGCATGATTTTACCCGCACGGACAATGCTTCCACCGTATACCTGACCGATGGTTTGGTGTCCCAGACATATGCCCAAAATTGGAATCACACCGGCCAATTGTTCAATCACCGACAGGGAAATTCCCGCCTCATCTGGATTGCCCGGACCGGGAGAAATAACGATTTTCTCTGGGTTGAGCGCTTTGACGTCTGCAACCGTTAATTCGTCGTTGCGAACAACTTTGACATCCGCTTGCAATTCCGCCAAATACTGAACAACGTTGTAGGTAAATGAATCGTAGTTATCAATCATTAAAATCATATCTGCAGCCTCAATCCGACGTTATAGAACCATATCCACAGCACGGAACATCGCCCGCGCCTTATTCATGGTTTCTTTCCACTCCAGTTCGGGCTTGGAATCAGCCACAACACCAGCGCCAGATTGCACATACAACGTGCCATTTTTGATAACTGCCGTACGAATTGCGATGGCGGTATCCATATTGCCACACCAGCCAAGATAACCTACTGCGCCGCCATAAATACCGCGCTTTTCACTTTCGAGATCGTCGATGATTTCCATCGCCCGGATTTTAGGCGCACCACTTAAGGTGCCAGCCGGTAAACTCGCTTTGAGAACATCCATTGCCGTCATGCCATCGCGGACTTGGCCGGTAACGTTGGAAGTAATGTGCATTACATGAGAGTAACGCTCAACCACCATCTTATCGGTGAGTTGTACCGTTCCACTTTTAGCAACACGACCAACGTCATTGCGACCGAGGTCAATCAGCATTAGATGCTCAGCGATTTCTTTCGGATCTTCGAGCATCTCCTGTTCGAGCGCCAAGTCCTCTTCTTCAGTTTTACCCCGTCGACGAGTACCGGCGATGGGTCGAACCGTGACTTCCCCGTGTTCTAATCGGGCTAAGATTTCTGGACTGGAACCCACCACTTGGTGATCGTCCAAATCCAAAAAGTACAAATAAGGCGAAGGATTCAGGTTGCGCAATGCGCGGTACAAGCTCAATGGCGAGGCATTAAACGGAATCGACAATCGCTGCGACAACACAACCTGCATGGTGTTGCCATCGAGAACGTGCTGTTTGATTTCACCAATGGCTTTTGTGAAGTTCTCTTCGCCAAAGCTCGATTTGAATTCGCCTTCGCGCGCGGCGCCACTGGTAAGCTTGATGGTCTCGGTTTGATGAATCGGGTTTTCTAACTGAGATTGAAGTTCGTCCAACCGTTGATTTGCCGCAGCTAACGCGTCGTCTTCACTGGCATTGGCGTGCACAATTAAGATCAGCTTGCCGGCGAGATTATCGAATACCAGCACTTCTTCGGACACCATCAGGAGAATGTCTGGATTACCGATCACATCTTTATTGACGCTATCTTTAAGTTTTGGCTCCACATAACGAACACAGTCGTAGCCAAAATAGCCAACCAGACCACCGTTGAATTCAGGCAACCCATCTATTTTGGGGACGCTGTAACGCTGGCGAAACTCTTCGACAAATTCTAACGGGTCAGGCAGTTCAAACGACTCAACCACCTCGCCGTCGGTTTCAATAGTGACCTTTTCGGCGAACGCTTTCAGGATCGTTTTTGCGGGCAAACCGATAATGGAGTAACGCCCCCATTTCTCGCCGCCGTGGACGGATTCAAACAGGTACGAGTATTTGCCTTGGGCAAGCTTCAAATAGCATGAAACAGGCGTTTCAACGTCAGCGAGGATTTCTCGGCAGACGGGAATGCGGTTATAGCCTTGCTCGGCGTAAGTTTTAAATTGTTCTGGCGTCATGGTTTTCTCAAGTGCAATAGACAATCAAAGATTGCAATAGAAATCGGGAATTTAGCGATAAATTCGGAAGTTGCCATAATCTATGGCTAATCAAACGAGGATTAGTGACGCCATCGCCAGGAAATAACCGCAACGCCGGAGCGTGTGCAGGTCATTGGGATATTTGGTTCAAGCTGTTTAAACATTAAACGCTTCCAAATCGAGAAAGTAATCAAATAGAACGTAGTTTTGCGCGCTAGTTTATCCAGTCGCTGAGATTAGGTCCAGCAAAACCGACATCAAGCGCACAATTGGCTGAGGTCATCGCCCAGCCAAATAGACGCGAATTGACTGATATCAACGCCACGAGAATAGCCGTAAGTCACCGCCAAGCTCTTTACTTTTGCGGCTTGTGCCGCCAGCAAATCGTTACTGGAATCACCCACCATCAACGATTGCTCAGCCGTTACTGAAAAGCGCGCCATCATGTGTTCAAGCGGCAACGCAGAAGGTTTCTTCTCTGGCAAGCACTCGCCACCGAGAGTCTCGGGGAAGTAGTGATCAATCCCGAGGCTTTCCAAAATCTTGGGGACAAAATCAATGGGCTTGTTGGTCACCACCGCCATGGCAATACGGTTTTGGTGCAAAAACTCCAAGAACGCTTTCACGCCAGGAAACAACGTTAAACCCTGATCACTGCACTGCGCGTAGTGCTTGCGAAAGCCTTTAACGCCTGCATCTAGGTAGTCGGCTTCTGGCAACCCCGCGAACTCCAGGGCTTGTTGGACTAGCAGCCATTGTCCACCACCGACCCAACGTCTCACCAAATCCACGCCCGCAGGCTTACAACCCAGGTCGATCAACATGCCATCAACAGCAGCAGCTAAGCCCGGCACACTATCCACTAGGGTTCCGTCCAAATCGAACATAACCAGTTTAGGAATATCGCCAAAGCGCTCAACCAGTGCGGTTTGAGAAATATTGGTAGGCGTGGAAATTTGGTTCATTACTTCATCCAAAATAGGTTCAGTGAATAATCAGTTACGCGCTTTTGGCACCGGCCAACGCCAACTGCTCACGCATGGCGGTGATCGCGTCTTTGTAGCTGGGTTTGCTGAAAATAGCAGAACCGGCAACAAACGTATCAGCGCCAGCTTCGGCGATTTCGCGAATGTTATCAGCGGTAACACCACCGTCGATCTCTAAACGAATAGATTGACCGGTAGCATCAATGGCCGCGCGCGCTTGGCGAAGCTTATCGATGGTGTAGGGAATAAATTTCTGACCGCCGAAACCTGGGTTAACTGACATCAGCAGCAACATGTCCAGCTGAGGCAACACGGTTTTGATGCTATCGACTTCGGTAGCTGGATTCAGCACCAAACCCGCTTTACAGCCTGCGGCTTTGATGAGCTGGATGGAACGATCAACGTGGCGAGACGCTTCTGGGTGAAACGTAATGTAGGTTGCCCCGGCGTCAGCAAACATACCGATCAAATCATCGACGGGCTCTACCATCAAATGAACGTCAATCGGTGCGGTAATTCCATAGTTGCGCAGTGCTTTGGCAACCATTGGCCCAACGGTTAAGTTAGGTACGTAGTGGTTGTCCATGACATCAAAATGAACGATATCGGCGCCTGCTTCGAGAACATCATCGACTTCTTGACCAAGGCGGGCGAAATCAGCGGCTAAAATAGATGGAGCGATCTTAAAATCTTGCATGTGGCTTACTCAATGCTATCTCCGTCCTTGGTGTTAATTGTGTTGGTTTCTCTCAAACGCTTTCGATCAATAACTGTGATCCAAAACGTTAAATCTCTTTGTTATCGCCCAAGTGGCGACACTGCGAAGGCTTCGATAAACCGATACCTTCAAAATCAATACCATCAAAAAAGGCGCGCCATTGTACTGAAATTACGTGAAATAACCCACCGAATCACCAAAATATCGCCTTTCTTACCAGCAAAATATTTTCATCTTCGAATGAGCGCTATCACACGCTGGCTGTTAACCCTTACCTTGAGCTTTTTGGCATCAAACGGTTACAGCCAGGAACCAGAATCTGAGGCTCAAACCGCCGAGAGCCAAGAGTCGCAAGAATCGACCGAAACCAGTCAAGAAAAGGCGCCGGTAAAACGGGTTTCGGTCAATCGCGCAGATCAGTTCCAGAAAAATATGGAATTGTTAAACCATACCAATACGCGCGGTGAAAACCACTGGCTGTCCACCGACGATGGAGAATTCCTGGCCATCTTTCAGCCTGCACTCAAAGCCGATATTCACGGCAATGTCATTATCGTTCCCGATTCTCAGCAACACGGCACCTGGCCGCAGTGGGTGCAACCGATCAGTCAACGTCTCGCTGATTTTGGCTGGAACAATATTTCGTTCTCACTCTATTTAAAACCCGACCCACCCAAAGCTGAGAGACAGCCGCCAATCTCAGCCAACGACGATACCTCCGATAACCAAGATGATGAGTCTTCAGAAACATCATCAGAAGCATCTGACAAAGATAAATCCATGGCAATGCAAGAAAACGCCATGACTGAAAACAAGATGATGACCGATGAAAAAATGCAGATGCAGGAAAAACCAAAAGACATGGCAATGATGGCAGAAGAGTCCAACAAGCTCATGCCAAAACCCTACAACGAGCGAGTGGTGGATCAACTAAATGCATTGCTGACACTGGTTCAATCCAAGAACCGCGGCCCTATTGTCATGATTGGTATTGGTGAGGGGGCAATTTGGGCCACTCAATACGCGGATTCACTCAACCGAGAAAGCGGCAGCAATCGCGTCGCAGCTGCCGTAGTGTTGATTAACGCCCAGAATGAAACCCACTTTGCAGTCAATGAAAAAGACATGCAGACCTTAGACTTTGCCGACTATTTAAATAATCCCGTGCCAGTACTCGACATCTACATTAACAGTGGGCTGCAAAAAAGCCGCGCACAGCAGAGAAAGTCCGCAGCTGTCAGACAGGGTTTCGATCAATACTTCCAACAAACCTTACTCACTGACAGAAACTCAGCAAGTTTCGTTGCCAATCGCGTGGCCAGCTTTATCACTGCTCGGTCAGCGAGCGACCAGCCTTAACTGAGCTGACTGTTCAATTGCTGCAAACGCTCGGGCGTACCCACATCAACCCAATCCCCTTGGTGCACCACACCGCGCAAACGGTTTTGGGCAATGGCCCAATCAAACACTTCTTTTAAAGGATAGGCTGAGCGCCGACGCGGGTAATCAAACAACAATTGTGGTGTCAGTAACGCCAAGCCGCTGTAAGTATAAGTCGACTGGTGACGATCAACATCGCAAGGCCGAACGTAACCCTCAACGATTTGGAAATCACCGCCGTGGTTGTGATTCGGATTGTCCACCATCACCAAACAGCCTAAGTCGTTATCCAGAGAAAAGCTGCGCCATTGTGACAGTGGGAAATCACACCAAACATCGCCATTTACCAGCACAAACGGATCATTGCCCAGCAATTCGAGCGCGTTATCAATACCACCGGCCGTTTCTAGCGGTTCTTCTTCTTTTGAGAAAGCAATAGACAGGCCGTACTGAGAGCCATCGCCAAGGGCTTCGACAATCTGCTCCCCCAAATAGGCAACGTTAATGACAACATCATTGAAACCGGCGGCTTTAATACGTCGCAGTTGATGACCAATAAGCGTGTCATCACCGACACGAAGTAGCGGTTTCGGCGTTTTTTCAGTCAAAGGCAGCATTCGTTTGCCGAACCCTGCCGCTAAAAGCATGACTTTCATGCTACGAAATCTTATCCAATGCAATCGGCGTTGCAGAATCTGGGTCGTACCAAGTTTGGCTGCTGATCAACGGCATCAGATCGTCATTGATGAACGTGCCGAACGCCTGTGTTTCGGGGTATTTTTCACAGACCTCAATGACGTAACTTAGCACTCTGGTTAGATCGTGCAGATAAGCCGATTTGCCGTCGCGTAAAAAGAGCCGTGCGAAAATACCGAGCACTTTTATGTGCCGCTGTAGACCCACTAAATCCAACCAACGAATAAATTGCTCATCGCTGACTTCACCGATGATTCCCGCATCTTGGGCAAGATTGCGATAGCTCAGCGCCCATGTGCGCACCTGTTCTGGCTGCCAGCGCAGATAACAATCTTTGAGCAAGCTCACGACATCGTAGGTAACCGGGCCCCAAACGGCATCCTGAAAATCGATCACCGCCAAAGGCAAACCATCGCGGACAATCAAGTTGCGGCAATGGTAATCGCGATGCACCAACACCTGGGGCTGCGCCAGTGCATTCGCCACTAACACTGGGAATAGCTCATCGCGAATAGCAACCCATTTATCGAGTTCACTAAAACCGATCAATTTTGGCAAAAACCACTGCTCAAACAGCGCCATTTCTTCAATCAGCTTTTTCGGGCTGTAGCTGTCAATGGCTAGATTGTAGTCGCGGTTTTGCTGAATGCTGAGTAACGTCATCGCCGACTGAGCGTAGAGCGAATGCACGTCTTCGGGCTGGTTTTGGATGATATTGAACAGTAAATCGTCGCCAAAATCTTCGATCAATAACCAGCCTTTGTCGTTATCGATGGCAAGAATCTCGGGCGCGCTGACACCGCAGGCGTTTAGGCTGTGGCTGATGTCGGAAAAAATCGTGGTATTAGTGGTTGTCGGCGGAACGGCGGCGGCTAAAAAACTCAAATTAGCAACCTTCACTCGATGGTATTGGCGAAAACCGGCGTCGCCAGAAAGCGGAGTTATTTCTAGGTTGGACAATGCTTGCGTTGTTAAGTCGTTTAACACGCTGAGGTTAGCAACGGCATTGTGCACCCAGCGTTCGAATTCGGGACCGATATTCGGTTGCGGTTCAGTCATAGCGGTTAATCTATTGTGTTTTTCTAGACTGTAACCTGCTTACTTTGGAAAGGCACTGGTTTTGTTATTCCCAAACCTGTTTTCTAGCAATTTTTTGTCAAGTTTTAGATCCAGTTATTCAATATTTGACACTTTTGCCACTTATATCTCCACATCTCTTCTATTAGAGCCCTGCTTTCGCGTAGAATCTGCGCCTTCTTGATAACACAGTCACAGAATTACACATGCCGCTAAGACCACTTGATGACGCCGTTTTACCTCCGCGAACATTCCAGCAATGGCGGCTGACTGAACTTATCCGATCGATTAACGCACGCCGCTTTGGTCGAATGCTGTTATCGGTTGCAGGCATTGGCTTTTCCGGTGCTTTGCTCGCCGAGAATACCCCTGAATCCCAAAACCCATCGAACGCCACCGTACCCGTGGAGTTTATTGATTGGGTGGAGCGCAACGCAGCCAACGAACAGCAATATCGCTTCAGTAATGATCACTGCGTGGGCCAGTATTTTCCGCCGGTAAGTACTGCGCAAACCTCAGATATTTCAAGCGCGCCCATTGAAGCCACCGCAGATCGCTCCGAAGTTTTGGATGGCAACATTTACTCGTTAACGGGAAATGTTGAAGCTAACCAAGGCAATCAGTCGATTAACGCCGATCAGATTAGAATCAACCAAGCCACAGGCCAGGCCGATATTCAGGGCAACGTCACCTTTCGCGAACCCAGATTTCGGGTCTACGGCGACAGCGGTGAGGTCAATAATCTGAACAACACGGCGGAATTCAATGACGTAAATATTCTGCTGTACGAGACTCAAATCCGCTCCGACGCGAAACGCTTCAAACGCCACGGCGACGACAGCATCCATTTGAATCAAGCAGTTATTACCACCTGCCCGCCCGGCACAACGCCGTCTTGGTCGATTCAAGCTGAGTCGATTGATATTCGCGAAGAAAACCTGTGGGGCGTTGCGAGAAATCCGGTTTTTAAATTCAAAGGCGTACCGGTTTTTTATCTGCCGTTTATGACCTTCCCAACCAGCAACGATCGCTTGTCGGGTTTCTTATTTCCAGCCGTAAGCTTCAGTGACAACGGCGGTCTCGATGTCAGCTTACCTTACTACTTCAATTTAGCACCGAATTACGACCTAATTTTGAGTCCGCGCCACATCAATGATCGCGGCTCCATTTTAGAATCGCAATTGCGCCATCTTTCAAAACGATTTGAATCAGAGCTAAATCTGGCGTTTTTGGATGACGACCCTGGTGTCGATAACCGCGATACGGATTCACTGGTGGATGCCGGTGTTATCGAAGAAGGCGAAGACAACCCCTTCATCAATCGCGACCGCTGGTTGATCGGACTCTACCAAGATGGCGGCGCCTCGGCCGGTCACAATACGCGTTGGTTCAGCTCCATAGACTTTACCCGAGTCAGCGACCAAAACTATTTTCGTGACTTAAACAACACTGCTATTGAAGTCAGCTCAGAAACACATCTGCGCAGAAACGGTACATTGGGCTATCGATTTGATAACTGGACGACGACGATTTCTGCCACCAGTTACCAAACCTTAGTGTTTGATATTGTTGAGCCCTACCAAGAGCTGCCCAAAATCAACGTGGACGGCAGTTATCAGTTCGACAACTGGTTACTCGATGCCAAACATGAATTCGTCAGTTTTGAACACAGCGATGAATTTGATTTCCGTGATCGCAACTTGATCATCGGTGATCGCAGTCGCATTGAGTACGATTTGCAGTGGCAAAACCAAGAAGTTTGGGGCTTTTTTACACCGGGAGTGCACCTAAAGCACTTGGCGTTTGAACTCGACGACGCCAACTTATCCGACGGCGTAGAAACCTCACAAGACTACACCACCTTGCAGGGCAGCCTAGATACGGGTTTGTATTTCGAACGCGAAGGCTCCTTGTTTGGCAATAATTATCTACAAACATTCGAGCCGCGACTGTTCTACTTCTACAGTGATTTTACCGATCAGAGCGACTTATTAAGAATCACTGACGACAATCAAAGTGTCGACTTTGATACCGCCGATTTAAGCTTTGATTACAACCAGCTCTTTCGCACCACCCGCTTTACCGGTGGCGACCGCTTGGACGACGATCACCGCTTATCCGTGGGCCTCACCACTCGCTTCGTCAACGATGCCTCGGGCCAAGAAGTCTTTCGCGCCAGTATCGGTCAGATCTATTACTTTGAAGATCGACGTGTTTTCTTAACTTCGGTTAATGAAGAAATCACCCCCAGTTCTGAAATTGCCGGTGAGTTTTCTGCCGCACTTTCTAATTCCTTTACCTGGAATGCCGATTTAATTTACGACGAAGAAGAACAAGAAGTCGGTGAAGGAAGAACGAATTTCCGCTATACCGATGATCACCGTTTGATTAATGTGGGCTTTAACTTTCGCAGACGAGCCGATCGCATCGACGACTTTGGCCGCAACGTCGAAACGCACACTCGCCAGAGTGACATTTCGATGATTTTGCCAGTCACAGATAACGTCAATATCATTTTGCGCAACCTGCATGACTTTACATTCGATCGGGAACTGGACTCTTTCGGTGGCCTCGAATACAACAGTTGCTGCTACAAAGCACGATTTGTGTGGCGACGCTGGTTAGACAGTGACCTTGCCGAGGTCATTGACGAAGAAGATTTGGATTTCAAACGCGGCTTTTTCTTCGACATTCAATTTAAAGGACTCGGCAGCGGACAAGGAAAATTCCACAAATTGCTCTCTGAGGCCATTCCCGGCTTTAGCAGTCGAGAGCAACGTAATAACTGACCGTCCAGAGCAACAACGACAGATTGACACTTAGGTATACAAATTATTATGAAGCAGCTGGGTTTAATTAGATTCTTCAAGCGCGGTCAATCGCCACTGCGTAAAAGTATGGGCGCGTTAGGGTTAGCTGGGCTTTGCCTGTGCGCTCAATTGAGCAACGCAAAAACAGAAAATCTTGATCGAGTGATTGCCGTTGTTGACGAAGATGTCGTACTCGAAAGTGAGTTAAATCACCAGCTCAACCAAGTCAAAAAGCAAATTCGTCAACGCGGCGAATTGCCGCCAGAAGACGTTTTACTCAATCAAGTGTTGGAACACTTGGTGGTCAAGCGTTTGCAATTGGCGCTGGGTGCACGCATGGGCATTCAAATCACCGAAGAAGAAATCGAACGCACTCTTACCCGATTACACAGCTCAAATAATTTAACCCGTGAGCAGTTTATCGAGACGCTCTCCCAAGACGGTATCAGCGTGCCAACCATGCGCAAGCAACTGCGCGACGAAATTATGGTGCAGCGCGTACAGCAAGCGCGTGTGAATTTCCGAATTCAAATCACCGAGCAAGAAATCGATAACTTCCTGAGTTCAGAAGAAGGTAAGTTCTGGCTCTCACCTGAGTACGAGTTAGGCCACATTTTACTGTCGTTCTCCAGCAACGGCAGAGGCGAAGACCTAACCAATACACAAGCAAAAGCCGACGCGATCTATGAACAGCTGTCACAGGGTAGCGATTTTAGAAGTTTAGCCATCGCTCACTCTGGCGGCCAAAAAGCCCTTCAAGGCGGCGATTTGGGTTGGCGTCGTGGCGTTGAACTGCCAGAAATTTTTGCCAGCGAACTCAAAGACATGAAAGCCGGAGACCTGAGCAAACCCTTCAAAAGTGGTGCTGGCTTCCACATTTTGAAAGTGTATAACCGCAAAGGCGCAGAAGAGACCGTCATCGAGCAATCGAAAGTTCGCCACATTCTGCTGAAACCCTCAGAAATTCTCACCGACGACGAAGCATACGAACAGTTGTTGGAAATTCGCAATCAAGCACTGGAAGGCGAAGTCAGCTTTGAAGAACTGGCAAAAGAACATTCCGAAGACATCGGCTCCATGCTTGCCGGTGGTGATCTCGGTTGGTCATTACCCGGAAAATTTGTTCCGGAATTCGAGCAAACACTGAACAACACAGACATCGGCGCCATTAGCTTGCCATTCAGAAGTCAGTTTGGCTGGCACATCTTAAAAATTGATGACCGCCGCGATGAGAACATGACTGAAACAGTCGTGAGAAATCGCGCTGAAAATCTGTTGCGCAGTCGCCGATTCAACGAAGAGTTGGAAATTTGGTTGCAGGAATTGCGCAGCCAAGCCTACGTTGAAACTCGTATTCCTGACTTGGAACAACCCTAAGGTAATTCTGTGGCAAATCGGATTCCAGTCATTGCGGTAACACCTGGAGAGCCTGCAGGCATTGGCCCTGACGTTGTTATTAAACTGTGTCAGCAAGCCTTATCCACCCAGGTTGTTGCCATCGCAGACCCAACTTTGCTCGCCAATCGAGCAGCCAGATTGGGTTTGCCGTTGGAACTCAAGGAATACGACGCAACCATCAACCGAACCAACAACGCCCAAGAATTATTTTATGTTCCGGTTTCCTTAGCAGCGAAAGTTGAGGTTGGAAAGCTCAATCCTGCCAATGGCCGTTACATTCTCAACACCCTAGATATTGCCATCGACGGATGCATGTCTAAACGATTCGACGCGATGGTTACCGCACCCGTGCACAAAGGCGTTATTAATGACGCCGGAGTCCCGTTCAGCGGTCACACCGAATACCTCGCTGAACGTTCGAATACCGAAAAAGTGGTTATGATGTTGGCAACCGAAGGCTTAAGAGTGGCCCTCGTGACAACGCATTTGCCCTTAGCACAGGTACCCGCTGCGATTACACCTCACACACTTGAGCAGGTCATCAAAATCCTGCACAAAGATTTGCACGATCGCTTTGGTGTTGAACAACCACTGATTAAAGTCTGTGGCTTAAATCCCCACGCGGGCGAAAGCGGCCATATGGGGCGGGAAGAAATCGACGTCATTACGCCCACACTGAACCGATTGAATGCAAGCGGTTTCACTCTTGAAGGCCCGCTACCGGCCGATACTGTCTTTACGCCCAAGCATATGGCAAACGCTGATACCATTTTAGCGATGTATCACGACCAGGGTTTACCCGTACTAAAATACAAAGGTTTCCACAACGCCGTAAACATTACCTTGGGCTTGCCTTTTATACGCACTTCGGTCGATCACGGTACGGCACTCGATATTGCAGGCACTGGTGCAGCAGATCACCACAGTCTCGCCTATGCTCTAAATCAAGCGGTTTTAATGTGTAAAAATACCGTTTAAACCGCTTATTCACTCATTACTTATTGAAAGAACACCCAACTTGTCAAAGCAACAATTTCAGCACACTGCACGTAAACGCTTCGGTCAAAACTTCTTGCACGATCTCGGTATTATCTCGCGGATTGTAGCCAGCATTAATCCCCAACCTGAGGACAACCTGGTTGAAATTGGCCCAGGTAAAGGTGCAATCACCGAGCTACTTCTGGCCGAATGCCCGCGATTACACGTCGTCGAATTGGACCGAGATTTAGTGCCATTTTTGTTGGCAAGTTTTTCAACCTTCCCAGAATTTCATCTGCATCAGGCCGATGCCTTAAAGTTTGATTTCTCAGCTCTGGCATCACCAGAAAAGCCGTTGCGAGTTGTCGGCAACTTGCCTTACAACATTTCAACGCCGCTGATTTTTCACTTATTGAAACTCGGCAGCCAAATTAAAGACATGCACTTTATGCTGCAAAAAGAAGTGGTAGAACGCATGTCGGCAACGCCGGGTACTAAAGAATACGGAAAACTGAGTGTGATGACTCAGTATCATTGCCAGGTCGAGCAATTATTTAACGTGCCGCCAGAGTGCTTTGTTCCCCGACCTAAGGTAGAATCGGCAATTATTCGATTGCAACCATACAGTCGTCCTCCGCTTGAAGCTTTGAACGTCAAAACGCTTGAGCAAATCGTTAACAGCGCTTTTCAGCAACGTCGAAAAACTTTACGCAATGCACTCAAACAATGGTGCACCGACAAAGACTTAGAAACTTTGGGAATTGATTCTTCCGCTCGAGCTGAGAATATTTCAATCGAAGGTTTTGTAAAAATTGCAAACCACTGTTCAAACGGTGATTCGCCAGCACGTTAAATACTTAAACGACTGATGCTTTAAAGGCCATTGTTTCCAAAACCATCGTGTTGTTATCGCACACGATGGCGCACTGGCAAGCGTCAATGCGCAACACGCTGAATGACCCTAATTTATCGAGATTCGCTTACCCATGTCAGACATACCTATTCAAGTGAGCGTCAAAACCCACTATATTCCAGAGCAATCTGACCCAACAGATCAGCGTTTTGTCTACGCTTACACGATTACTATTCGCAATCAAAGCGCAGACCCGGCCCAATTGATCAGCCGCCACTGGTTAATTACCAATGGCGATGACTCCACACAGGAAGTCCGTGGCGAAGGTGTTGTCGGCGAACAGCCCCATCTTGCGCCAGGAGAAGAGTATACTTACACCAGCGGTGTGGTTCTGGAAACGGAATTTGGCACCATGGAAGGCAGCTATCAAATGCGAACTGCCAACGGAGATATGTTTGACGCCCCTGTTCCTGCATTCGCATTGGTCCCACCCCACGCCCTACACTAAATTTTTTTGATTGATCGTTAGTCTATGCCTACCTATGCTGTCGGCGACCTTCAAGGTTGCCTAGATCCACTCCTCTCTTTATTAAAAGAAGTTAACTTTTGCCCTGAAAAAGACAAACTTTGGCTGGTCGGTGACCTCGTCAATCGAGGCCCACAATCCCTTGAAACACTCCGCTATCTCTACAGTATTCGCCATTGCGTAACTTCGGTATTGGGGAATCACGACCTGCATTTGATTGCCATCTATTACGGCAAGAAGAAACACTCCAACAGCGACACGCTCATGGAAATCATCGAAGCTGATGACGCCCAAGAGTTGATTAACTGGATGCGCTCCATGCCATTGTTTTACTGGGACGAATCGTTCCAGTGCGGGTTGGTTCACGCCGGATTACATCCAAACTGGTCTTTGCAAGAAGCGCTTTCTTACAGCCAAGAAGTGGAAAAAGTTATCCAAAGTGATATCGCCATTGAAGAGTTCTTGAACAATATGTACGGGAACTCACCGGACCAATGGCACTCGGATCTCGGCGGGTATACACGTTTGCGAGTAATTACTAACTATTTTACGAGAATGCGTTTTTGCAATGCCAACGGTAAATTACAACTCGCCGACAAGGGCGATCCTGATCACGGACCGGAAGGCTATGAACCCTGGTTCACGCATTATTTAGCCAACCCAAACAGCGTCAAATTGATCTTTGGTCACTGGGCAGCACTGGAAGGAAAAACAGGAAGTCATAAAGTTGTTGGCCTAGACACCGGTTGTGTCTGGGGCCAAGAAATGACCATGTATCGCCTAGAGGACGGCGCAACCTTTACTTGCAGTTGCGCCAATTTAGGAAACTGAGTGTTTGTTGGTTTCGATATTTACTCCGAAGGGAAACCTTCGGGGTTGCTCGATTGCCAGCGCCAGGTGTCGGCCACCATCGCATCGATATCCAATTCGACTTCCCAACCCAGCTCTGTTTTTGCTTTTGTCGCGTCGGCATAGAATTCAGCGAGATCACCTTCGCGTCTTGGCAAAATTTTATAAGGAATGGGTTTTCCACAGGCTTGTTCGTAAGCCTTTACTACTTCCAATACGCTGATACCACGCCCAGCACCCAAATTAAAGGCATCCCAACCCGGAGAAGCTGTTAATAACTTTTTCAGCGCGGCAACGTGACCTTTGGCCAAATCCACCACGTGAATATAATCGCGAACGCCTGTTCCATCTCGGGTTGGATAATCGTCGCCAAAAACCCCTAAAAATTCGCGTTTACCGACACTCACTTGAGCGACGTAAGGCAATAAATTATTGGGGATTCCATTGGGGTCTTCACCAATCATTCCACTTGGGTGTGCACCAATGGGATTAAAATATCGAAGCAGAGAAACGCACCAGCTTGAATCCGGTTTTGCAGTTGCATCTTTTAAAATTTCTTCGACCATTAATTTGGTACGACCGTAAACATTACTCGCCGCAGTCGGTAAAGTTTCAACGTATGGAATTGGTGCTTTTTCACCGTAAACCGTTGCCGAAGAGCTAAAGACAATTTTAGTACACTGATACTCTTCCATGACTTCACACAAAGCCACGGTGCCGGCGACGTTATTGTCATAATAAGCCAGTGGTTTTTCTGCGGATTCTCCCACCGCTTTAAGACCGGCAAAATGGATCACAGCGTCGATAGAATATTTTGCGAATATTTTACTAACTTGTTGTTTATCGCGGATATCTGCTTGTTCAAATAAAACCGATTTTCCCGAAATTTGCTCCACTCGTCGCAAAGATTCCCGCTTACTGTTTGCTAGGTTATCAATAATAATTAATTCAAAACCTGCGCTTAATAACTCAATACAAGTATGACTGCCAATGTATCCAGCCCCACCTGTAACCAAAATTAATCCCATCGTTCTTTCCAATTCCTTACTGACATTTTTGTCGTATAAAAAAAATTTGGCTTGTATTTTCCTGGCGTATCATCAAATAATAACTGCAACAGGATTTTGATTACAGCCCGGTCTTTGACGACGGCATTAATATCAAGAAAAATTCCTTAAAAGTGTGACTCGCCAAAAAATTGGCTGTGAACTTTATTGAATGATAGGAATCGATTTTTTTGATATTTGGTTATGCATTGGGGGATAACCACGACGAATAATTAGCCAAAGCAACGGCGACAACATTTAATGGTACTGCGTACCTATCAATATACAATCTGTTAGCTATATTTATATTAACTAACTTAAGTATTTAGCACGCACTCGCCCTACCAGTCATTTATGACCAGTTGCCCGCCGCGCTCAATAATACGCAAGAGGATGCACTCGATGAGTATTTTCAACCACTATCAGGAGCGGTACTCCGCGACACAGCAGGAAGAACTCACGATTCAAGAGTACCTTGACCTGTGTAAATCTGATCCCAGTGTTTACGCAAGCGCCGCCGAACGAATGTTAATGGCGATCGGCGAACCCGAATTAATCGATACATCGCTCGATCCTCGCCTCAGTCGAATATTTTCTAACAAAGTTATCAAACGCTATAAAGCCTTTGCAGACTTCTACGGCATGGAGGAATGCATCGAGCAAATTGTTTCTTTTTTCAAACACGCGGCACAAGGTTTGGAAGAGAAGAAACAAATTCTCTATTTATTAGGCCCAGTTGGCGGCGGTAAATCTTCTCTAGCAGAGAAATTAAAATCTTTAATGGAACGCCAACCCATTTACTGCATTAAAGATTCTCCTGTTTTCGAATCCCCCCTAGGATTATTTGATCCCGAAGAAGACGGCGACATTCTGAGAGAAGATTACGGTATTCCTTCTCGTTATATTAAAACCATCATGTCACCTTGGGCCGTTAAACGGTTACACGAATACAAAGGTGATATCGGTAAATTCAAAGTTGTAAAAATTTACCCATCCATGCTCGATCAAGTGGCAATTTCCAAAACTGAGCCGGGCGATGAAAACAACCAAGACATTTCGTCTCTTGTCGGTAAAGTTGATATTCGTAAACTCGAAGAATATCCACAAAACGACCCTGATGCCTACAGTTTCTCTGGCGGTTTATGCCGAGCAAACCAAGGGATCATGGAATTCGTAGAAATGTTTAAAGCACCTATTAAGGTGTTACACCCACTGTTAACAGCTACCCAAGAAGGTAACTACAACAGTACCGAAGGTTTAGGTGCCATTCCTTACGATGGCGTCATTCTTGCTCACTCCAATGAAAGTGAATGGCAAACCTTTAAAACCAACAAAAATAATGAAGCGTTTATCGATCGGGTATATATCGTAAAAGTGCCTTATTGCTTGCGTGTTTCAGAAGAAATTCGCATTTACGAAAAATTACTTGAGCACTCTTCATTACAAAGCGCGCCTTGCGCCCCAGATACCTTGCACATGCTCGGCCAATTCAGTGTTTTGTCACGAATTAAATCGCCCGAAAATTCAAACATTTATTCAAAAATGCGAATTTATAACGGTGAGAATTTAAAAGACACTGATCCAAACGCAAAATCGTTGCAAGAATACAAAGACAACGCAGGTGTCGATGAAGGCATGGCCGGATTATCTACCCGGTTTGCATTCAAAATCTTATCCAAGGTTTTCAACTTTGACGCAACCGAAGTCGCGGCAAATCCCGTTCATTTACTGTATGTCCTTGAACAGCAAATAGAACAAGAGCAATTTCCACAAGAAGTCCAAGATCGCTACGTCGGCTTTATTAAAGAGTATTTAGCGCCGAAGTATGTCGACTTTATTGGAAAGGAAATTCAAACAGCTTATTTAGAATCTTACGCCGAATACGGACAAAATATTTTTGATCGCTACGTTACCTATGCCGACTTCTGGATACAAGATCAAGAATACCGAGACCCCGAAACTGGCGAAATTCTCGATCGAGCATCGCTGAACGAAGAACTGGAAAAAATCGAGAAGCCTGCTGGAATCAGCAATCCAAAAGACTTCCGAAATGAAATTGTTAACTTTGTACTTCGTGCACGCGCTAACAATAACGGTAAGAATCCTGCTTGGAACAGTTACGAAAAACTACGAACCGTTATTGAGAAGAAAATGTTCTCAAATACCGAAGATTTACTGCCAGTTATTTCGTTTAACGCTAAGGCTTCAAACGACGACAAGAAAAAGCATCAAGATTTTGTCAAACGTATGGTTGAACGTGGCTATACCGAAAAACAAGTCCGATTGCTTTCTGAATGGTATTTACGTGTAAGAAAATCACAATAGAAAAGCCAAAAGCGCTGTTCGAAATCACTGTTAGGAGTATTGATGAGTTATATTATCGACCGACGACTCAACGCCAAAAACAAATCCACAGTTAATCGGCAGCGCTTTTTGCGTCGTTACAGGCAACACATTAAAAAGGCGGTTTCCGAAGCCGTCACTCGCCGGTCTATCACCGATATGCAAACCGGCGAGCAAATCAGCATTCCCACCAAAGACATTTCCGAACCCGTATTTCACCACGGCCAAGGCGGTTACCAAGAGCGAGTGTTACCCGGTAACGATCAGTTCTCGCAAGGGGATCATATTCCCCGGCCAGAAGGCGGTGGCGAGGGTAATGGTTCTGGCGAAGGTAACGCCAGCAACCAAGGTGAAGGAATGGACGATTTCGTCTTCCAAATCACCCAGGAAGAATTCCTCGATTTTATGTTTGAGGATTTGGAACTGCCCAATCTCGTCAAACGTCAACTTGCCGGTGCCGAGGAATTCAAAACTCGCCGCGCGGGTGTTTCTAATCAAGGTTCTCCCGGTCAAATTAATATCGTTCGCTCGCTGCGTTCGGCCAACGCCCGCCGCATTGCACTGACTGGCAGCAAGCGTAAAAAATTAAAAGTCCTAGAGGAAGAATTAGAAAAACTGGAAGCGGCAGACCCCGTTGTTAAAGACAACAAGCGGATCGAATCACTGCTTCAAGAAATTGCCGCTCTAAAAGGAAGAATTCAAAAAGTTCCTTGGCTCGACGATTTCGATATCAAATACAACTTACAGGTTAAATACCCTGTGCCATCGAGCAAAGCGGTGATGTTTTGCGTCATGGACGTATCGGGCTCCATGAGCCAGGCAACGAAAGATATGGCAAAACGATTTTTTATTTTGCTGTATTTATTTTTGCAAAAAAATTACGAGCGCACCGAAGTTGTTTTTATTCGTCACCACACCAGCGCCAAAGAAGTGGAAGAAGAAGAGTTTTTCTATTCCAGAGAAACCGGCGGCACGATTGTTTCCAGCGCACTGTACCTAATGAAAGAAATTCTGGAAGATCGCTACCCAACCAGCGAGTGGAATATTTACGGAGCGCAGGCATCCGACGGTGACAACTGGAACGATGACTCCACCACTTGTTCAAAATTACTCACACAAGAAATATTACCGAAACTGCAATACTACTCCTACATAGAAATCACGCCGCGGCAACACCAGGCATTATGGGAAGAATACGAAAGCGTCGCAGACGAGTTCCCCGATCAATTTGCGATGCAACAAATCGTTGATCCCAGTGATATTTATCCCGTGTTTAGAGAACTATTTCAGAAGAAAAGCGCATGACAGCACAACAGCCCATTTCAACTTCCTCCGAATGGACCTTTGAGTTGGTGGAAGAATACGACCGAGAAATTTCGGCACTTGCCAAAGAATTCGGCCTAGATACCTATCCTAATCAGATAGAAATTATCAGTTCTGAACAAATGATGGATGCCTACTCTTCGGTGGGCATGCCGATCGGTTACAGTCATTGGTCGTACGGAAAACAATTCCTCAATACTGAGCGATCATATCGCCGTGGCCACATGGGATTGGCTTACGAAATCGTCATTAATTCCAGCCCTTGTATCGCTTATCTCATGGAAGAAAACACCATGACGATGCAAGCTCTGGTTATTGCTCACGCCTGTTACGGTCACAACTCATTTTTCAAAGGTAATTATTTATTTCGCGCGTGGACCGATGCCGAATCCATTATTGATTATTTGGTGTTTGCCAAAAATTACGTTGCCAAGTGCGAAGAGCGTTACGGCATTGATGCTGTCGAACAACTGATAGATTCCTGCCACGCATTAATGAATTATGGCGTCGATCGATATCAACGGCCCTACCCCATTTCTAACGCAGAAGAAGAATTCCGCCAAAAAGAACGCGAAGAATATTTACAGCGGCAAATCAACGACTTGTGGCGGACAATACCCAAAAGCGAAGGTGGAGAAATTGAAGAAGAAGCGATTCAGTTTCCACCTGAGCCACAAGAAAATTTACTGTACTTCTTTGAAAAAAATGCCCCATTGCTTGAGCCTTGGCAGCGAGAAATTTTAAGAATTGTTCGAAAAATTGCGCAGTACTTTTATCCGCAACGACAAACACAAGTGATGAACGAAGGCTGGGCTACCTTCTGGCACTATACCTTATTAAATACGTTGTTCGAACGCGGTAAACTTAGCGAAGGTTTTATGCTGGAGTTTTTAAAATCCCACACCAGCGTTGTCTACCAACCGCCGTACAACAGCCAGTATTTCAGCGGTATTAATCCTTATACGCTCGGTTTTAGCATGTTCTGCGATATCAAAAGAATTTGCCAAGAACCAACGGCTGAAGACAGAGAATGGTTTCCAGATATCGCGGGCTCAGACTGGATAAAAACTCTCGACTTTGCAATGCGCAACTTCAAGGATGAGAGCTTCATTCTTCAATACTTGTCACCCAAGGTAATGAGAGACTTAAAGCTGTTTTCCATTGTCGACGACAATCTCGAAGACGATATTATTGTAGGAGCCATCCACAATAAAGAAGGCTATCAGGCCATACGAGAATCGTTAGCGGGGCAATATAATTTAGGAAATCGCGAACCCAACATTCAGGTCACTAAAGTTAACATTCGTGGGGATCGCTCAATTACGTTGGAACACGCACGACACAATCGAGTACCTTTGGGTGAATCCACGCAAGAAGTGTTAAAACACATTCACCGCATTTGGGGATTTGATGTTCACCTTCACTCTACCGACAACGGCATTCTCTGCGAAAGTTTCCAATGCCCAGCGCCGGTAGATGACTAAAAGCTCTGTTCAATTACTCACACAGCCCGTGTGAGTATTCCAATAATAAAAAAGCTCTGAGTATTTCAGAGCTTTTTTATTGACTGCAAATATTGTCAGGGGCATTGGGCTTTATTTACACGCCACCTTATTTATAAAGTACTCCATTTACAAATCACTTTATTTAAACACTATTGAATTTAAATTAATTTGATAACAATTCCTGAATCTTTTCAACCAATTCAATATTGTCGAAGGGTTTTTCCATCACCGCACTGGCTCCTTCAACCAACGCTCTTTCTAGCGCCGCGGGCGGTTCTGCGGAAATCACCAAGACTTTTATCGATTTATATTCACTGTTGTTGCGAATAAATTCCAAAACACCAAACCCATCTAAGCCTGGCATTTTCAAATCCAAAGTAATCATTCGAGGCTTGTGCGAAGACATCATGGCACCGGCGCTGAAGCCGTCGTGGGCAATGGCAACGTCCATACCCTCGCGTCGCAACACACGCGCAATGGCGGAGGCCATCTCTTTGCTGTCCTCAACCACCAAAACACGACTGCTCTGTGCTTCAAACTCTTCCGGAATGGGGAAATCATTCTCTTTGAGAAACACAACAAAATCATCTTCGCGAATACGGTGATCACCGCGCCCGGGAAGTTTGTAAGCTTTTAAACGCCCACGCTCAATCCAACGAATTATCGTACGAAAGTTAACACCACAGTATTTCGCCGCTTCGCCGGTTGTCAGCACGCGAACTTCAGACATAAAAACCAACCTTTATGGCTCTTCGAAACGCCAAGGGAATTTTTAGACAATCACCTTAACGGGTTAATTTTATCAGGAACGGGACTTTAACCGAAAATCGAACCTGACAAAAATGACATTAATGACAATTTTATCACTTTGTAACACGCACTTTTACAAACGACACAATTGACAGGTTAGACATGTAACGTATAATTATCAACATTAATTGAAGCACTTCCCTTAACCGATGATCGGAAAAGCTCGATAGTTTCGGTTTATTCTTCCTTGTTTCGATTTATGCGCGTTAATTCCGAACGCGCCAAGAACACCCTAAGACCCTTCCCCCTCGGTAGTACAGAGGGGATTTTTTTTCAGCTAGTTTCTTAGACATCCTTGTATTCAATAAAGTGTTCAGCCCTAATAGACATTAGGGCTTTTTTTATGTGTATACTTGCCTAATTATTTAAGCTCAATAAATGATTAATGACTCTGAAAAAGACTTTCTAAATGATTGCCAATTATTCAGCTTCGGCTCGAATTTTAATTACTGACGACAACTTAATTAATTTAGGCATACTGAATAAAATTCTATCGAGCGAATTTTCGCAGATAGAAAAAGCCCACGATGGCGAACAGTGTTTGGCAGCCGTCCAACAAAAGTCTTTCGATTTATTACTGCTCGATATGAACATGCCAAATCTATCAGGTATGGAAGTCATTGAGGCAATTGCTAAATTACCCAGAAACAGACAACCGAGAATTATGGTTGTCTCAGCCGATCATTCTCCAGAAACCGTAGCCAATGCCTTTTTATTGGGCGCCGACGATTATTTAAAAACGCCGTACAGTAAAGAAGAATTACTCGCACGAGTGACAACCCAACTGGCGTTAAGAAGCCGTTCTCAATACTTAGAAGAATTGGTTAATCGAAGAACTCGGGAATTAACCGAAACCAACCAACGCCTGAAAGAAACCCATTCCCAACTGATGCAAGCCGAAAAAATGGCTTCTCTCGGGCAGCTAGCGGCGGGCGTTGCCCATGAAATTAATAATCCTTTAGCTTATGTAAATTCCAATCTACAAATGCTAGACGATTACTGCAAAGATATAGGCGCATTGATTCAAGCCTACTCCGAGCTTTTAGTGGATAAAAAAGACGACAAATCGTTTGAGAATATCGCGCAATTAACCAGAAAAATTAACCCTGAGTTTTTATTTGAAGACATTAATCAAATACTGCACGAATCTTTATCCGGGGTTAAACGCGTCAAAAAAATTGTTAATGATTTAAAAACCTTTTCTCACCCAGAACAAAAAATTTGGCAACAGACCGACATTAACCAAAGTTTGGACTCGGCCATTAATATCGCTAACAGCACTCTTAAATACAAAGCTCGAATTAATAAAGAAATTGAAGACCTACCACCCATTGATTGCATTGCCCCGCAGATCAATCAGGTGTTTGTCAATTTATTGGTAAACGCTGCACAATCCATTCAAGATCGCGGTGAAATTACCATTGTTACTCAAGCGTTAAACAATGAATCCATCCAGGTAAAAATTGCCGATACCGGAATTGGCATTGACAAAGAAAACCAATCTAAAATCTTTGATCCGTTTTACACCACCAAACCTGTCGGCGAAGGAACCGGCCTTGGGCTCTCGGTATCTTACGGAATTATTCAGGCACACAACGGAACCATCAAAGTTGACAGTAAAAAAGGTGAAGGTACTACATTTACCATCACCTTACCGATACAAAGAAATTAATCTATTTTACTTTGCTCGCTGCAAAATCAGACGTAAAACTGCCTTCATCAGAATTCGTAATATCACTTTCAACAGGCGGTTTTTTGACGAAAAAACCCATCACTCGTTTTACCAACCCCAGATAAACCCCAAGCCCTACTAACAAAACCGCGGCTCCCCAAATCAATAACGGATTGAATAATTCGTTATTAAAAAAGGTACCGAGAAACATCGCAAAAATAGGAGAAATCATACTGGTGAGCGATACCGTGCTCGCCGAAAGATTCTTAAGTAAAAAGAAATACACACTGAATCCAACTAACGAGCCAACCACCACTAAATACGCCAACGACAAGGTTGGTAACCAATGAATTTCTGCGGGAGTTTGCGCTCCCAACATAAACCACGTTATCCACAAACCCGGCAATGCAAACAGCATGCTCCCTGCGGATTGTTCCAGGGGTCCGGAGTTAACGCCGAGCTTTTTAATTAACACCGCACTGGTAGAAAATAAAAAGGTCGACATAACCATAGCAACAATACCGGCAACTGCCTCTGGACCAAATCGCACTTGATCACTAAAAACAACCGCCATACCAACAAAAGCGATGGCCATTCCAACAATTCGATGAAAACCGATTTTTTCTTTTAATATTATTTTAGACAACAGCCCAACAAAAAAAGGCGACGTAGAAAATAATAACGATATCAAACCCGTTGGGATTTTTTCAGCGGCCCAATAAACCAATGGCATATTAGGAAAGACACCAATCGATGCCGCCAAATACAAGCGCCAAGAATCTTTGTTAAAGAATAGAGGTTTACGCAAAATCAATAAGCACGCCCATACCAAAGCTGCACCTAACGTCATACGCGCAGTAACGGATAAAATAAATCCGAGGTCGTCACTGCTGATATGAATGGCCAACGGCGTCGTTGACCAAATTAAAATAACCAATATGTAGCTAATGAAAACTTTCACGCTAGCCTCATTCTTTTTTAAAGCAACAAAAAAGGCCGCAGTGTTTATGCTGCGGCCTTTGTGAAATTCTTAAGCGAATACTATAACTTAAACGGGCATTACTCTCTGCTTAGTAATTGACACAAAGGCACTTGTTGGCGAAGTCGCACTGGGCGCCACCAATAAGAGACAATATGTAACGGAGAACAAGCAAAAAGCTTCATAAAATTCTGACTAATAAAAACGGAGTTTAACAAGAGCAATGGAAATATCGCCCCAATTCGAGATGCGGTTAGTCTGTGCCAGATTCAGATCGAGGTCAAGCCGTTAAACTTAAATTAACGGATAAAAATTCTTTTTTAAGACGATGTGTGAACTCGTACTCCGGTGACAATTGTTCGTTCCCAGAATAACTCAACCACAACGAACGATAAGTGAAGCCAAGTTCAGGGTGAACACCCTCAGAGAAAATTTCCGCCAACGGTTTTAATACAAACGCGTGGTAAGTAATCTCGTCTCGCGGCAAACTGACACCGGCAAATTCACCGACCTTGTCATCAAACAGTAAAATATCAATATCCAAATGGCGATTGGAAAACTTCTTCGCGTTTTCGGGTCTTCCGTGCTGATATTCGATCGCACGCAAACTTTGGTGTAAGTCTTCGACCGATAAATCGGTTGATAACGAAATGACTAAGTTCCAGAAATCAGGCCCATCAAACCCCACTGCAGCGCACTCGAAGACCGTAGAGATTCGATTAATCTCACCGATTTTCTTCAACGAGGTTAACGCTTTAACAATGTTTTCTTTAGGAGATAAATTACTGCCCAAACCAAGAAATACTTGCGCCACAACCATGAACCTTATTTAGCGTGAACCACGCTCGACAACCAAACCGACAGACGCAGCATTTGCCACTGCACCCAGTTTTCTCACTTTGATACGAACCCAAGGCAGGTGATATTTTTGGATTAATTGATCCAATAAAATACCGACAAACGCTTCCAATAAAAGACACTGATGATTACCCGCTAATTGCTGAATGTCGTTTGCGACTTCGGCATAGTTGAGCGTGTCTTTTAAATTATCGCTCGCCATGGCGTTTGCGACATCAAAACCCATCTCAAGATCAACGCTTAACGTTTGGCGAACGTTTCGCTCCCAGTCATAAACACCAATGACTGTCTCTACCGTCAAGCCTTCAATAAAAACTGTATCCAAGGTACTTCTCTTATTTTGCTAATTGTTCATTCATAACCGCGCAAACGGAGTAAATAAACAGAGACTCTATAATGATGCGTTATCAAGCGGCGGCAGTTGCGTCATATCCCAACGCGGGCGAACGTGAACCTCCAGCGGTTCCGACTGCCCGGCCAACAGTCGCTGACAACCGGCAAATGCAATCATGGCACCGTTGTCGGTACAAAACTCATTGCGTGCGTAAAAAACACTGGCACCGACTTTTTTAAGATTTTCAGACAACAATTCTCGCAAGCGAATATTTGCAGAAACACCGCCGGCCATCACCAGGGTTTTGTAGCCTGTTTGTTCAATGGCGCGCTTGCATTTAATCGCCAGGGTTTGAACCACCGCTTCTTGGAACGCGAAAGCGATATCAGCGCAGGTTTGGTCGTCGGGAAGTCCGGTTTCAGTTTTGTGCTCGGCGACGGTATTTAAGGTATAGGTTTTCAAGCCACTAAAGCTGAAATCCAATCCTGGTCGATCCACCATGGGGCGAGGAAATTTAAAACGATTCGCCGTACCAGATTTTGCCAACGCAGCTATTGCCGGACCGCCAGGGTAATCGAGATCAAGCATTTTAGCGGCTTTATCGAATGCCTCACCAGCTGCATCATCGAGCGACTCGCCGATAATGTCGTAATCACCCAAACCGCGCACATCAACCAACTGCGTATGACCGCCAGAAACCAACAGCGCCACAAACGGAAATTCTGGTGGCCTATCTTCTAACATTGGCGCCAACAAATGGCCTTCCATATGATGCACACCCAGGGCTTCGCATCCCCAGGCAAACGCCAACGATCGAGCAAAACAGGCACCGACCATTAGTGCGCCGATTAATCCCGGCCCAGCAGTATAGGCAATAGCATCAATATCGGAGGTATCCGTCTGGCTTTCGGCCAGTGTTTCTTTTACCAAGGGCAACAACTTAACCACGTGATCGCGAGAGGCAAGCTCCGGCACCACGCCGCCGTACTCGGCGTGCACAGCAACCTGACTATAAAGGTTATGGGCTAATAATCCACGTTCAGAATCGTAAACCGCAACACCGGTTTCATCGCAGGAAGTTTCAATACCCAGTACACGCATACACTTAGCCGCCAAATCGTTATTTAGAAAAGCTGACGTGACGGCGCAAAATCAGCACGTCACGGGCGCGCAATAATAGACCTCCAAACCAATGATCGCCAGTCTATTGAGCCACTTTTTAAACAACAGAGATTGCTAAACAAGCCCAATAAGTGCAGCTTGCACCACTACAATCGCGGTTTTCAGAGCATCTTCGAGCAAGAGACCGATCGGTTAACCCCAATCTATTGTTGAATTGTCGCGAATTTTACTAATAACTCGAATTCTCGATTAAATTCAGCTTGCGGCATAAGCAATGAAAGTTTAGAATTTGCGCCCCTTTAAATAGGTATTGAGCAATATTCCAACGCAACACAATGTGTTTGCGTACTAAACTAAGATTTGCCTCAATACTGACTCAATTACATGACTTAAACAGGTGAAAGCGTTCTATGCCATCAGTAAAGATCAAAGAAAACGAGCCATTTGACGTAGCTCTTCGTCGCTTCAAGCGTTCTTGCGAAAAAGCCGGTATTCTTGCCGAAGTTCGCCGTCGCGAGCATTACGAAAAGCCAACTTCTGTTCGTAAACGTCAAGCAGCTGCAGCGGTTAAGCGCCACGCTAAGAAAGTTCAGCGCGAAAGCCGTAAGTTTCAACGTCTTTACTAATAGCATTTCCAGGCCTGCGCTTCATTTGTCGCAACTGCCTGGACTATCAAGCTAATGCTAGATCATACAGTGCCGCTGTTAACCTGTTCAGCCGCGCTGTATTTTTATTGGTGATCTTTAATTTTTCAACGGACAACATGAATTAAACATCACCAATACACCGCCGCACTTTTTCATCGTTGCTACTTCACCTAAACTGTTCAATGATCAGTCATAGCAACCAGACGGCATCCCTCCCGACAAACTCACCTACTCGCCAATCAAAAATACAGTAGCTGAGTAACAACATTCGGAGTTTCTAATGGCCTCAGAGCTTTATACCCAAATTAAAAACGGCGTTAAAGAAGCAATGCGCAGCAAGAATAAAGAGCGCTTATCCACATTGCGCCTGATTCAAGCAGAATTTAAACGCATTGAGGTAGACGAACGCATTGAACTGGACGACGCACGTATTTTGGTGGTGCTCGATAAAATGTGTAAGCAAAGAAGAGACTCCATCAATCAGTTCAAAGACGCCGGTCGTGACGATCTTGCCGAACAAGAGCAAAAAGAAGTTGCAGTAATTACCGAATTCTTACCTGCTGCTCTGTCTGAAGACGAAATCGATACCATCGTCACAGAGGCAATCGCAGAATCTGGCGCTGCCAGCCCACAAGATATGGGCAAAGTTATGGCGTTGGTCAAACCCAAAGTACAAGGCCGCGGCGACATGGGCTTGGTCAGCAAATTAGTGAAAAGCAAGTTAAGCTAATCACCACCATCAATTATTGATGCTCTTGAGAGCACACACTGTATGGGCGAGCGCATACCACAAGCGTTTATCGATGATCTACTTGATCGGCTGGATATCGTCGACATTGTCGATAGTCGTGTAAAACTCAAACGCGCCGGTAAAAATTATCAAGCGTGCTGCCCATTTCATGACGAAAAAACCCCTTCATTTTCTGTCAGCCCAGAAAAACAGTTCTATTACTGTTTTGGCTGTGGCGCCAGCGGCAATGCTTTGGGTTTCGTCATGGACTACGATCGGGTCAGCTTTCGAGACGCTGTTGAAAGCCTCGCTCGAACGGCTGGGGTGAGCATTCCAGAAACCAAAGAGCGCTCATCACAAGCCATCGCCGCAGATAAAAAACGCAAACAAATTTTCCAATTACTGACCCAAGCAACCGCGTTTTACCAACAGCAACTGCGCAAACATGAAAGCCGAATTGAAGCGGCAAGGTACTTAACCAAACGCGGCCTGAGCGCCGACATCGTAAAAAATTACCAATTAGGATTAGCACCTCCAGGCTGGGATTTGCTCATCAACCACCTAATTGAAGCCAACTCGTCGCTCAGCGAAGACACCGTTAAAAAGCTCGCTATCGAAGCCGGATTATTAGTAGAAAATCCAGAAAATCAGCGTCGATACGATCGTTTTCGAAATCGAATCATGTTTCCGATTCTCGACGTTAGAAATCGAGTTATTGGTTTTGGTGGCCGCGTACTGGGCAACAGCGAAGACAACAAAAAACAGCCCAAATATTTGAATTCGCCGGAAACTCCGGTTTTCCATAAAGGCAAAGAACTTTACGGATTAACGTACGCAAAAAAAATCTTCAGCCAAATTCCACAATTATTGGTGGTTGAAGGTTATATGGATGTGGTCTCGCTGGCGCAGTTCGACATTCACTACGCCGTGGCTACCTTGGGTACTGCGTGCGGCCAGGACCATTTAGAACTGGCCTTTAAACACACCCAAGAAGTCATTTTTTGCTTCGATGGCGATAAAGCCGGACGCAATGCCGCCAAGCGCGCGTTAGAAAATTGCCTTCCAACCATGCAAGACGGAAGGCAAGTTAAATTTTTATTTTTACCCGAAGGCGAAGACCCAGACACACTCGTTCGTCAAATAGGAAAAGACAGCTTCGAGCAAATGATTGGCAAAGCCATGCCGCTCGAAGAATATTTGTTTGATTCCGTTGCCGAAAATATGAATCTGGCAACGATGGAAGGCCGAGCCAGCCTCAGTAAAAAAGTGGCGCCATTAATTAATTTATTGCCCAAAGGTATTTACCGAGAACTGATGTTCTCGAACCTGGCAAGGCGTACCGAGCTTGACCTAGAAACCCTGCGCGAGCTAATGACGGAAACACCGGATTTAACGCCTCAAGCGGAGGATTCTACTGCGGCTGAAATGCCACAACACATAGAGTTTGCGCCAGACGACGTTCACGCAATCTATGAACAGATTGAACGAGAAGACGAACCGCCGTATTACACACAAAACCCGGTTGAACAAGCTCCAACGCAAACGGTTACTGACCATTCCGGTGAGATCGATATTACCCCGGAAAAACGCTTAACCATGTTGTTGGTACAAACACCAAGCATTGCAGAAATTGATCGAGACCTCAGTGTATTAAGAGGCTCCAAAAATGAAGATATTAAGCGCTTTCTTGAAATTTATGAGCTGTTAAAACAGCGGCCCAATTACAAAAGTAAGCACCAGATTGTCGGTTCACGCCTACACACTCACGGCAACAACGACATCGACCAAATTTCGGAGATCCTAAAAAGAGACCACTTGGCCGAATGCCAAGAGAGAATTGACTACGATCCCATCAGTGAATTTGAACACTGTTTGCAACAGGTGCAAACAAAGATCAAAAAGCTCAATACAAACAATGAGTTAAAAAGTTTATCAACCGTTAAAGGTGCAGGTTCAGACGCCGAAAAAGAGAAAGCCCGGCAGCTGATATTAAAACGACAGCAAGAGTTAAACATCAACACCGACAAACACTGATACACAAGCGCCCTTACGCAACGAACCAACCGCGCGACAGTTTTACAATCGGCGAAGTATTTACCGTCATCGGCAGTAATCGCTCGTAACAGTCACAATCATTGCCAAAAGCGCCGCTATTTATGCACCACAGCAAACGAATTACTCACAAAAAGGAGGCAACCTTGCGCTTCTCCACGCACAAAAAACCACCACTCAACCAAATTTGACTACTTGGTACACTTGATTTCATGGAACCAAGCACCATATTCACGCTATAATTGAGCGTTTACCGTTTTTCATTTTCACTGGTTTTATACAAGGTTGATAATGGCCGATACCGCCCAGCAACAATCCAGAATTAAAGAACTGATTTCTCGCGGGAAAGAACAAGGTTACCTCACCTACGCCGAGGTTAACGACCACCTACCCGATGACATCTCTGATCCGGATCAGGTTGAAGAAATAATCCAAATGATCAATGACATGGGCATTCGTGTGTTTGAAACAGCACCGGACGCCGATCAGTTGATCATGGCCGACAACGACTCTTCCACTGACGAAATCGCCGCTGCTGAGGCTGCTGCTGCACTTGCTGCCGTAGAAACCGAAGCTGGCCGCACCACCGACCCCGTGCGCATGTACATGCGTGAAATGGGCACGGTTGAACTGCTTACTCGTGAAGGCGAGATCGCCATTGCTAAGCGCATCGAAGAAGGCATGCGCGAACTCATGCATTCGATTGCCTACTGGCCAGGCGCTGTCGACAAAATTGTCGGCGAGTACGAGCTGGTTGAAAAAGAAGAACGTCGCTTACCCGATATCATCAGCGGTTGGTTAGACCCAACCGAGACTTTGCCGACCGAAGCGATTCCTGCCGCCGTTGCTGAAAAGAACGAGGAAGACGCCAAGAAGGACGACGAGGAAGAAGAAGACGAAGAAGATTCGAATTCCGACAGCGATGACGATGAAGAAGAAGGCCAAAGCGGTGTTGATCCCGAAGAAGCCAAAGAGCGCTTCGGTCAACTGAAAGAGCAACTCATCATCTCTAACTCAACTGTTGTTGAGAAAGGCCGCCATTCAAAAGAAGCGGGCATTGAGCTAGAAAAATTGGGCGAAATCTTTAAGTTCTTCAAACTGCCGCCACGCCAGTTTGACCCAATTTACCTTTACATTCGCGACGTTCTAGATCGTGTTCGTAAAGAAGAACGCAAAATCATGAGCCTGTGTGTGCGCAAAGGTAAAATGCCACGCAAAGATTTCATCAAAGAATTCCCAGGCAACGAGCAAGATGAAACCTGGATTCCAGGTATTATCGGCAAAGCCCGCGCTTACTCTGACAATCTAGTGCCGTTCCAACACGACATCATTCGTTCTCAGCGCAAGCTTGCCCAAATTGAAGAAGAAACCGGACTCGACCTAGGCTCTATTAAAGAGATCAACCGTCGCATGTCCATCGGCGAAGCCCGTGCTCGTCGCGCCAAAAAAGAAATGGTTGAAGCCAACCTACGTTTGGTAATTTCCATCGCGAAAAAATACACCAACCGTGGTTTGCAATTCTTGGATCTTATCCAGGAAGGTAACATCGGCTTGATGAAAGCGGTGGATAAGTTCGAATACCGTCGCGGTTACAAGTTCTCAACCTACGCCACTTGGTGGATTCGTCAGGCAATTACCCGCTCTATTGCCGACCAAGCACGTACCATTCGTATTCCGGTTCACATGATTGAGACCATCAACAAGCTCAATCGTATTTCTCGCCAAATGCTGCAAGAAATGGGTCGTGAGCCATCGCCAGAAGAACTTGGCGAACGCATGGACATGCCGGAAGACAAAATTCGCAAAGTGTTAAAAATTGCCAAAGAACCGATCTCCATGGAAACCCCAATCGGTGACGATGAAGATTCACATCTTGGCGACTTTATTGAAGATACCACCGTGCACTCACCGGTTGATACCGCTACCGGCCAAGGTCTAACCGAAGCCACTCGCGAAGTATTAGCCGGTCTTACCGCACGCGAAGCCAAAGTATTGCGCATGCGTTTTGGTATCGACATGAACACCGACCACACCCTCGAAGAAGTGGGCAAACAGTTTGACGTAACCCGTGAGCGTATTCGTCAAATCGAAGCAAAAGCGTTGCGTAAGCTGCGCCACCCTTCACGTTCAGACCACCTTCGCAGCTTCTTAGACGAATAAAGAAAATTCGCCGAAAAGCTGGAAACCGAACACAGGGCGCCCTATAATGCGCCCTTGTTCAAAATCGGTGAAAGCCGATTTACCTACCGATTTCAACGTGTGTTATCAACAAGCATGCAACAGAAATCACTTGGGGCCCTTAGCTCAGCTGGTTAGAGCACTCGACTCATAATCGATAGGTCCACGGTTCAAGTCCGTGAGGGCCCACCAATCAATGCTAATGCTTTAAGCAAAATTTCGAATCTAAAAACTTCTGATTTTTAGGGTTATATTTGTAATAACATTAATCCAAAAGCTTGCTTTATTAATACTCCACCAGAGCAACTTAATCATAAATAACTCCTATCAACCCTAAAAACCTTACCTAGAAATAGTATTTATTAGATACCTGACAACATTAGATTTTAAAATTTACCGGTTATTCAGCAAAAGCCTTAGCTGCCAACAACCCGAAACCCAAACCCAATAATCCAGTAATCAATACATTCCCATCACTCGCTTTATAAGCAACTATAGAAGCAGCTGTTCCGCACGACAAACCAGCTGTTACTTGCCGACTATTTGGCTTATCTTCGGCAACATGCCTAACAAAACATTCACAGTTATTTCCTAAAATCGAATAATCTGAATAATTAATCCATTTTCTAGCTCTTTGGATAATTTCTTCAGGAGAAAATAGGCTCCGAATCCTTGATACAGACCAACATCTCAAACCAACTACCACCGACCAAGCCCGTTCTGAAACGGTACCAGTTGCTCGAGATAAATCGATCAATAAGAACATTCCATCACCCCCTATCGCATCTGAGACGATTGCATAATGATAATAACTCCCACAGTCGACCTTAATAATATCCCCAGGTAATAAGGTTGAATTAGTATTTACTTGCATGTAACTTCGCTCTTTCTAATGATTAACAATAGCAAAACGCCATATATTCTTCTGAGACATAATTAATAATATTGGCATAAATGCGTTTAAATGAATAAAATCACATTTTGAATATGGAGTCAACATGAAACCAGGATCAACTTACACAGCTATTGTTGGCGCCGTGATAGCAAAAGAAAGAGAAGATAGAGGGATTTCACAAACTACTATTGCTAATTATGTACAAATTGGCCAGCCTGCATGGTCCAGAATAGAAAAGGGTGAAAGCGCCTTAACCATTGATCAGCTGGCACGAGCCTCAGAAGGGCTTAATATTTCACCTTCAGAAATATTAAGAATTGCGGATCAAACAGTGGAGAAAATGAAAATGGAAGACCTAGATGTTTCATATCAAAAGCCGAGCAGAAAAGCTGACCTAGCTAAGTCAGGGCTTCTTTTACTAGGTGGTGCCGCATTAGGCGCTTTAGTATATGCCGCTAAAAACAACAAAAATGAACCCAGATAATATTTTATATATTTACGAATAGATTAGCAAAACACAGGGCGACTAGACTCGTCCAGTGTCATTTTTATTCAGTTAATTCCAACTAAATTAAACCAATAAGCAATGTAAATTTTATTAGCCAATTATAATTTAGGCATAGAGAAAAAGCAGAAAAACCACTCCAATTTCAGAAATGTTAACACCCACCCCAAATCATCATATTTTTTCAAAAAAAATACTACCAATAAAGCAATTAACTTTTAGACTAAATAACACTTTCACTGTAACCAAGAACTTTTCTATCATTGAAAAACATGAACTACATTCCCAATGCATGATTCTTTTCGCAATTCAAACCCACAAAAAATACCTTCAAGAAACAATATAAACATCAAAACTTACTGTTTTGATCTTATTCAATCAACGATATAGAAGAAACACCTAACGAATACGGGCGATTATCTAGGAATCGATACGAAACATACAGCTTTAATTATTCTTTATTTGCACTATCTTACTAACTAGAAAAAAACATGAAATTTCCAGAAAACAGTCCCTCAAAAAGATGTATTACGCTAGCGCCAACTTAGAATATTATTCCAATTATTACGTAAAGATAAGTAGAAAAAATTAAGCTTGAAGATCCAAAATGGCTTCACACACCTTAAAGACAGCACAACCATAAAACCCTAAAGGTAAAAAACCTAATATCGGCAATATACAAAACGCAACACTCTACAACTTAACTCGCTAGGGCGGAAATAGTATCGTTTTTCAGAAAATGTAATTTCCTACCCCGTGACTTCCGCATCTCATCATCCAAATACCAGGGCAATAGCGAAGTAAAGAATTCTTTATCTATGATTATCCATCATTCAATTAAAAACTTTCAGTAATGGAGGATTACAACGCAACCCTCCAACCTCTCTACAAATAACTGATATAAACACCAAACACCGTTAGCCTTTCTGCGGCAATTGCACTCACACTGCAATCTAATACAACACTTCTGATTTTTGCTCCAACTCTAGGATTATCTACCTCAACGTGATCATAATTGCCATAGCTTACGGATCTGCGTTTCTCCATTGTTACGACGTCATTTGCGCGGGTATCTACGTAGGGTTGATTATAGTCTGCCACATATCGACAATTAGGTGCGGCGTCGAATGATGAATAAGGCGGCTTTGGAATCGAATGGATCTGCATGCCTACACTGGAGAAAATTAAATTATTATCGATGGCTATATAACATCGAAAACGTACAGATCCTGTGTGTGGATAAATAGAAAAATTATTATTTTCTATGTTCACATCGAAATCAAACGTAGGTTCGTACACATTGCAGGAATGAACGGGATTACTAAAAACACCATCAACTGGAACAGGCTCAGGATCGGCAGCATTTGCAACAAATGCGACCAACATCATTAAGACAAATGTAATATTTTTCACAAGAATTCCTTTGGTTTTATTTACCCATATTAGCGGCAAAAATAAATTTACCTTAAAAATATAGCCGCTAAATCAACCAAAGAAAAACTCAATAAAAAATATTAACGTAACGTAGAACACCCTACTTATTTATTACAGGAGCCTCTGATTAACCTCAAGATCACTCAGGCCAAGGAGTTTTTTTTCTGATTAAGGCGTGCTTTTGAAGGTCTAACGGGTTAAATCGAAAAAGCACAACGCTGAGCAGGAAAAAACTGGCAGGCCCCGTAGGGCGCGGTCTCAAACGCACATTTGCGGCGTTGCCGTTCTTATTAAGGACTAAGGCCATTAATTACAAACGGCGCCTTGCAACTGCACGTTTGAGACCACGCTGAGTAATTTTGAGGTTAATCAGAGGCTCCTATATTAGATAATTAATAAAACTCGCTCCGACTAAATCTCACCAACAACCGAAGCAAGTTTACTTACAGCTTAAGACTCAGATTTAAGAATAAACGTAAAGTAACCGTTTTCGCCTTCTACAACGTCCATATTCGTTGGAAAGTCGTCGTGTTTTTCGCAAATAACGTCACCGTTATCGTCTTTGAAGTAACATGAGCCGTTTGCACAATAGACACCTGATTTACCGCGCACACTCACTTGAGCAACGTGCTCAACGTACTCATCGCCAATAACACCAACAAGATAATATTCTTCCGTACCTTCGCTGATATTAGTATTACCGATATCTTCCGACACTTTAATATCTAAGGCGTAGGGCTTATCGCTACCGCCATCGGGAATATCATTGCGAAATCTTACGTAAATTCCATTGGTGTTAACTGACGTTACTTGCAGAACTGACAAGCCGCCAATGTCGGTAATATCAGGATCACTCTGTTCCAACACCTGAGATTTGCCTGCAAAACCACCGTGCTGCCAAAGGTAGACTTTTGTGTTTTCGCCTAATTCAACAGAATCAAATTTATCGTTGTACTGATAATATTCGCTGTTTGAATTTTGCAAATCGACAACACCGTCAGCGGCAGAAAAATTTAGGTTATCGCCCTCATAGTTGGTTTGGGTAAAGAAAGTTGCAGTTCCAGGAGCTGTGTTTTTTGAAGATGACATAATAGATATCCTTATTATTGGTTTAATGAGATTTATTTTTTGCTCTTTAACTAGCTTCTTTTTGAAGCACAAAAATTGTACTCAAACCAATTAATTCCTGTCTTTCCCCTTTTGTAAAAGAACTTGTAAATTAACCGTTCAATATAATAAAAAAATAGCGACTTTTATTATTTAAATTTCATTTATTTTAGGGTTAATTAAAGCTGTCTTTTAAAGCATCTTTTTCAATCAAAAAATAGCGTTTTACGACTTGTGATTTATGCGTATTTTTTTGGTCAAGATAAATTTATGCGAGAAATAATCTTCTTGCACCTACCTGAGCAGTCTGCCGACCAACAATTAAAGAGCTTCTGATTAAGATAGGAAATTTTATATTAGTAATTAATTGTGTGTAAGACGACTATAAAAACAATAACGTGATGAATGAAGCTAATGATCGAATGGATAAATCAATGACTTTTCTGACTGGCAAAAAAAAGCCCCAATGAGCATGGGGCTGAAGCACTTCCTACCAACTGTGTAGACATACAACGAGAGAAATGGTTACTGAATTTAATTCAGTGATTAACTTGCAACAGAAATAAGGTTGGCGTTGCCTCCGGCAGCGGTGGTATCAATGCACAAATGGCGTTCGATCACGTAGCGTTCTGGTTGATCCAATTCGGTAATTAACGGTAACAGCGCACCCGAGCGCAACGCTAAGGCTTTGCGTATCTCGCGTTGGTTATCGTCGTTAGCGTTACTAACAATTGCCGCGAAACCTTCGGATTGCTCAACTGCCAATGCAGTCAATTGCCCTTCACAACCAACAACAGGCAAATTATGCTGCTTGCATTGCGCCAATAAATCGTTGATACCCTCGGCGACAATAACAACACCATTGCCTTGCGCAAGTGCAACTGCGGCTTGTTTTAACACGCTGCCTTTGTCGGGCCCAAGACAAACCAATACACCACGACCTAGCTGCGATAATAAATTAAGTTCGCCGGTCGGCCCGGGCATTTCTTCAGTGCGGTGTAAGCTAGATGCCGTCATTGCTTTTAACTGCTCGGCAAAAATAGCTTCTAGTTTTTGCAATCGGTTTTCGTCCTTTTCCCATTCAGTTACATCCAGTTGATCGATCAACTGATTTAACTCTATCGAGCTAACTTCACGACCGGTAAACGGTGTTTTTTCGGTATCGCAATGTGACTGAGTAAAACGTTTTACGTAATGAGGACCACCGGCTTTGGGACCTGTTCCCGATAAACCTTCGCCGCCAAAAGGTTGTGAACCCACAATCGCGCCAATCTGATTACGGTTGACATAAATATTACCAACGGCAATTTTATTCACGATTTGATCGACCCGATTATCAACGCGGGTATGCAACCCAAACGTTAAACCAAAACCTTTGGCATTAATGTCGTTCACTACCTTGTCGATTTCTTTGGCCGAGAAAGTTGCTACGTGTAATACTGGGCCAAAAATTTCTTCTTCGATTTCTTCAATGCCCGATACTTTTAATACCGTTGGTGCAACGAAAGTTCCGGCCGCTGGAGTTTTCAGGCGTTTTAACAATTTACCCTTAGATTCAAACTCAGCGCAGTGTTTATCGATTTTTTCTTTTGAGGCTTTATCGATTACCGGGCCTACGTCGGTGCTGATGTACCAAGGATTACCTAAACGTAATTCTTCCATCGCGCCGAATAGCATTTCTAATAAATTATCAGCAATGTCTTCTTGAACATAAAGAATTCTAAGAGCGGAACAACGTTGACCGGCACTTTGGAACGATGACATTAACACGTCACGTACCACTTGCTCAGGCAATGCTGTGGAATCAACGATCATTGCATTCAAACCACCAGTCTCGGCCACCAGTGGCGCTTCTGGCGCAAGATTATCGGCCATCACGCGGTTAATGTGCTGTGCAGTTTGGGTAGAACCGGTAAAGCATACCGCCGCTATTCTCGGGTCAGAGGTTAACGCCGCGCCAACGGTTGAACCGCCACCGGGTAACAACTGCAATACATCGGTCGGAATCCCTGCTTCGTGCATTAACTCAACAGCGCGTGCGGCAATCAGCGGCGTTTGTCCGGCAGGTTTTGCTAACACGGCATTACCCGCCGCAATACCCGCTAACACTTGGCCGGAAAAAATCGCTAACGGGAAATTCCACGGCGAAATACAAGACACAATACCCCGAGCGTTAACATCAGATTCTGACTCAGATAAACGCTCTGCTTCATTAGCGTAAAAGCGACAAAAGTCGACGGCTTCGCGAATTTCGCCGACGGCATCCAACAAGTTTTTTCCAGCTTCACGACAAGCAAGCGCAAATAATTCTGGTGCGTTTTGTTCGAATAAATCGGCAATACGACGCAAACACTTAGCACGTTCTACAGGAGGTACTTTCGACCAAGATTGAAAACCTTGCTCAGCAGCCGCAATGGCGGTTTCGATTTCATTACCAGTCGCATTCATTAAGTAACCCACCAAGTCATCGGGATTGGCTGGGTTTCTTACCTCTTGAAAATTCTCTGCGCTTAATTCACCGTGAATAATAGGCTTTGCGTACCATTGCGTGGTTTGGAATGCTTCACGTTGGCCATCCAATTCTTCTAGGGTTGGAACATCAGTAATGTCCCAACCTTTGGCGTTTAAACGTTTTTCTCCAAAAATCATGGAAGGCTTAGCAATAAAGGCGCTCGCTTGTTCGCATTGCGCTTGATCCGCTTGCACAAATGGGTCTTTTGCTACTTCTTGTGGAGAAATACTTTTATCAACAATTTGATTCACAAACGAGCTGTTAGCGCCATTTTCTAACAAACGACGAACCAGGTAGGCAAGCAAATCACGGTGAGCACCAACCGGCGCGTATATTCGGCAGCGAGTTTTATTCGAACTCAATATCGATTCATGCAGAGACTCACCCATGCCGTGTAAGCGCTGGAATTCATAATTGGTGACTTTCATTTTTTGCGCCATAAATAAAACAGACGCACAGGAATGAGCATTATGAGTCGCAAATTGGGGATAAACTCGATCGGTCATCGCCAAGAGTTTTTCAGCACAGCAAATGTACGATAAATCGGAATTAAATTTACGAGTAAATACCGGGAATCCATCTAAGCCTAAAACCTGAGCACGCTTAATTTCTGTATCCCAGTACGCGCCTTTTACCAATCGCACCATCACTTTGCGATCTAACTGTTTGGCAAGGTTATAAAACCAATCCAAAACAAAGCTGGCTCGTAAACCGAACGCTTGCACGACAATGCCAAACCCGTCCCAACCTTGTAAGCGCTCGTCTTTTAGTACTGCTTCAATAACGTCTAATGATAAATCCAAACGGTCGGCTTCTTCGGCGTCGATATTGAAACCCATATTGGCTTCTTTTGCCTGAATGGCAAGTTCAAGCGTTCGCTCGACTAACTCTGTCATCACACGATCGCGCTGACCCACTTCGTAACGTGCGTGCAACGCCGAAAGTTTTACCGAGATGCCTGGATTCTCACGAATGTCGTCGTGCTTGCACGCGCTGGTGAGTTCTTTAATGGCGTTTGAATAAGCGCGGTGATAACGCACGGCATCGGCGTCGGTGCGCGCAGCTTCGCCGAGCATATCGTAAGAATAGGTGTAGCCTTTTTTCTCAAGTTTTGAGGCGCGCTTTGTGGCTTCGTCAACATTTCTGCCTAAAACAAACTGTCGGCCCAACTCTTTCATCGCCTGGGCAACTGCGGCACGCACTACGGGTTCACCCAAACGTTTTACCATGCCTTTTAATGATGAAGTCACGGTTTTGTTTTCATTTTCTTTGAGCAATTTGCCGGTAATCAATAATCCCCAAGTGGAGCTGTTTACCAACGATGAAGAAGAATGGCCTAAATGCTCTTTCCAGTTGCCAGGGACGACTTTATCTTCAATAAGGGCATCAATTGAGGTGCTATCGGGAACTCGCAACAGAGCCTCTGCCAAGCACATCAGCGCAATACCTTCTTTGGTTGATAAGCCGTACTCAGCAAGAAATTTTTCCATCAAAGAAGGAGCACTTTCAGACCGAACCTTTTCCACCAAGATAGCAGCGTTAGTAGAAATGGTACGTCGGTCTTGCAAACTTAAACTGGAGTTACCCGCGAGCAAATCAATCGCTTGGGATTCATCGGCCAAGTAGTGGTCTCGAATATCACGGCGCAAATGTTTAATTGTGGAGCACATTCTTTTTTCACCTCTTTTTATCTTTGCAATATCAGTGACGACAAAAACTCGATTGCCCTCCTGTGCTTTTGAGGTTTTAGTGTAGTGTCGAAAAAAAAGTTTATTCACCTTAATTCAAAAGCTTTCTAGGAATTTTCCCTTTTTTTTCTTACCCACTAGCCAAGCGTATTTTTATTAGAACCAAATTTAGGAAAATTATCTTTAGGCATAAAAAAACTCCGACTATTTTCATAGCCAGAGTTTTTATTTACTGCTAAAAATTTATTAAAGGAGCTCCTGATTAACCTCAAAATTACTCAGCGTGGTCTCAAGCGTGCAGTTGCAAGGCGCCGTTTGTAGTTAATGGCCTTAGTCCTTAATAAAAACGGCAACGCCGCAAATGTGTGCTTGAGACCGCGCCTTTCAGGGCCTGCCAGTTTTTTCCTGCTCTGCGTTGTGCTTTTTCGATTTAACCCGTTAGACCTTCAAAAGCACGCCTTGATCAGAAAAAAACTCCTTGGCCTGAGTGATCTTGAGGTTAATCAGAAGCTCCTATATTTTACTTAGTATTAACTTTTAACTTCAGCCAATACTTCTTCAAATTGATCAGTCACTTTTGAAGATGGCGCAGCTGATACTTTAGATCCGATAACAATGGCTATGAATGCCAAAATAACACCGGGAATAATTTCATACAAATCGAAAATACCGCCAGAAAGTTGCTTCCATACCACCACAGTAACACCACCGACAACAATACCCGCTAGGGCACCAATTTTTGTCATATTCTTCCAATACAGCGACATCAATATTGCCGGGCCAAATGCAGCGCCGAAACCTGCCCAAGCGTAAGATACAAGCGATAGAACTTTAGAGTCTTTATCGAGCGCTAAAATGGTAGCAATGACGGCAATAGCGATCACGGCAATTCTGCCCCCGTTGACCAATTGTTTCTCGGTCGCGTCTTTATTAAGCAAGGTTTTATAGAAGTCTTCGGTCATTGCCGAAGAAGCCACCAACAATTGGGAATCCGCTGTACTCATAACCGCGGCCATAATGGCAGCCAACAAAATACCCGCAATGACTGGGTGGAACAAAGCATCAACCATAACCATGAATACGGTTTCACTATCGGCCAGATTATTCGGTAAATAACCGATGGCGGTTAAGCCAATTAAACACGCACCAGCCATAGATACCGCACTCCAAATGACTGCAATTCGACGTGCCGCAGGTACGGAGCTTTTGTCTTTAATGCCTTTGAAACGCGCTAAAATATGAGGTTGACCAAAGTAACCCAATCCCCAACCCAACAGCGATAAAGTGCCAATCCAAGTGATGGCCTTGCCTTCTGCGTCGGTGAACATGTTTAATAGCTCGGGATTTTTTGTCTCGACTGCATTAAGTGCACTATCAATACCACCAACTTCACCTAAAGTAATTAACGGCACTAACAACAGCGCACCGACCATCAACAAACCTTGAACTACGTCGGTCCAGGCAACCGCTAGATAACCACCAAACAAGGTGTAGGAAATAACCGCTGCCGCACCAATTAAAACGGCCCAGGTATAGTCAAAGCCGAATACGGTTTCAAATAATTTACCACCAGCGACTAAACCGGAACTGGTGTAAAACAAGAAGAAAATAAGAACAAAGGTTGCGGAAATAACGCGAAGAGTATGACTGGTGTCGTTAAAGCGGTTTTCGAAGAAGGCGGGAATGGTTAAGGAATTATTGGCTCGGTGGGAATAAACTCTTAAACGTTGTGCAACCAACAACCAATTTAACCAAGTTCCAACTAACAAACCAATGGCCAACCAAAACGCTCCAAACCCGGCAACTAAAGCAAACCCTGGCAGTCCAAGTAAGAGCCAACCACTCATGTCGGAAGCACCCGCACTCAAGGCGCTGGGAATGGGCCCTAAATTTCTACCACCGAGCACATAATCTGATAAGTTTTGTGTGCGACGGTACGCAACGATACCGATGGCGAGCATCAACGCCAAATAAATAACAAACGTCAGGGTGATCATTAGATACCTCTTAAGGAAATATTTTTAATTTCTGATTATTATTCTTTCTTTCGCGTTATATCAGTCTTTTTGTAAATTCTGCGGGTTGCCACAGGTATTGAATTTTTAAATTCTTATATAAAAAGGATCAATAATAACGAAATGAAAGCATACCGTTATGCGAATAGGTTTTTCCTCCGAATTCGCCTATTCAGTAGGCATTTGTAGTAATTTATAACCGAGATTTGAGTAATTTTACCCCCAATCTATTCGCCAAAGCCATTTACCCTACAGTAAAAGTACTCTATAGATTTATTCCAAACTAACACTTGCAATAAATAGGCGATATATCTATCTTGATAAAAATTATAAGACCTTTTGACTAACACTTAGTAGAGACCTTGTCATGGATAATCTGGATAAACTTGATATGTCCATTTTGCGCGAAATGCAAAAAAACGGACGAATCACCATCACTGAATTAGCTTCGCGTGTCGGTTTATCCAAAACCCCCTGCCAAGTCCGGGTAAAGCGGTTAGAAGAACTGGATTACATTCAAGGTTATACCGCAATCATCAATCAAAAAAAACTTGGTGCCAGTCATATCGCGTTTGTTCAATTAACCATGAACGACACAAAAACCAAGGCTTTACGGGCATTTAATGACGCTGTTCGAGAAATTCCCGAAGTTGAACAATGCCATATGATGGCCGGTAATTTTGATTATCTGTTGAAAGTACGCACAACCAGTATTGAATCTTATCGAGAAGTCCTCGGGGAAAAAATTTCCAACTTACCTCATGTTAAGCAAACCAGTACATTTGCCGTCATGGAAGATATAAAAGACATCGCGTCAAAAGAGCTGTAATACCGCTGCCACTGCATAAGAACACATAAATGCAATGAGCAGCGAAATACGATCAAACGCGATTAAAATTTATAATCCGCAAATAGGCGGGTTTCATTAATGTCCTCACCTCCGGTTTCTACACGAATATAGGCCAGCATTGCTCGGAAACTTAACCCCGGAACACTGGCAACGTCGTAGTGAAGCAATAAATTTCCTTCTTCGTGATCTTGATCTCGACCCTCTTGTTCAAATTCACCGTCGGCGTAACGCACCATTACATTCAAGCCTTCAATGGGTGTTGTGTAATCAAATCGAACCAGAAATGAATCTTCATCTTTACGGTTAAAATCTGAATACTGAACGGCATTCCAGGTAACATACCAAGGATCGTCCGCACCGCCCCAACGAGCATTGTAAGCAACATCACCTCCGACACCCTGATAACTCAAGGTTAATTTTAAAATGTCATTAATCGGCAATCGAACCGCGACATTCGTCAATCGTGAATCCTGATCCGCCGAGCTTGTGTGAGCACTGCCGTAATCAGCTATGTATTGGTGGAAATCCACCGACACACCGCTGTCAAACAAATACGAAGCATTCACGTAGCCTTGGGTTGCAAAGTCTTCAGCGAAACCAAATTCACCGGTTACATTTAAATTTCCCCAAGTACCGGTAGCGCCAGCAAAATAAACGCCGTATTTATCGCCGTTAGCATCAACGTACTGCTCGAATTCCGCTTGCTCTTTTGCAGAAGCCCGGTCTGAATACATTGCGTACACGGTAGCTCGACCCAACTTGCTTTCTAACCGAATGGCCTGAGTAGACGGTTCAGTCGCGCGGTTGTCTTGGTCATTAAACAAAGCGTAAGACGTAATCCAACGGCCTGCCCTCAATGTGGTAGATTCAGTCAAAGGTACATCGACGTAGGCCTCAGCCAGTTTGGCAAAGCTATCGCTGTCTTCATCGAGCGTACCAATAGATTGATCATCACCGTGACCATCTAATTTGGCATTACCAATAAATGTAGCGCCAAAATTAATAGAATCAGTGAGAGAGCCGGTAGCAGACAATTTCAATGCTTGAGTTAACGACACAACATCGGTATTTCCGTCCTGGAAATCTCGATTAAAATACAGTGTTCGTAAATTGCCATTGACTTCAACATCGCTTGCTAGAGAAGTTTGTGAAAGAGCACCTGCAAATGCCACTGCTGTGGACAAGAAAAGTTTTTGTATTTTAGCCATAATATTATTATTCGATTTATCGTTTTCTGGAGAGGAGTTGCTCGATAATTGTATTTAAATGGCTAAAGTCGAACTGTCTGTTCTTGACGATCGAAGAAGATAATTAACTAAAATTTAACCCCCAAAAAGTCATATGGTGGTTAATTCAACTGTTAAACGATTCATTCATTAATTTAAAATCGTTCAATTTAGAAAATGGATAGAAAGGTTTAGAGAATAATTTCTAAACAAAAATAGAATGAACACTCCCTCATACCAGATGAAAAATACAGCGACTTACTCAACCATTGTTGAATTTTCAACGTCAAATATTTTTTGAATTTTTATTGTTTGACATGTATTAGTTGGATATATATTAGTTGGACATATAAAGGAACACTTATTTAAATTCGCATTTATCGATATGCATTGATGTCTTGAATTTATTAGACACATTCAAAAAATTGAAACACGTTCATTTCACGAATTAAATCGACAACGATATAAATTGATAACCAAATAAATTCAAACGAGAATAAATAACTCAAACTTTATACACAATCGCAATGGGTACTTATCCACCCATCTAATCATTATCTATTAATAAGCTGTGCCTATTAACAGGTATCGAGCATTAAAAAAATATTGTGATTTGTGTCACTCAAATGAAAAGAAAAGAGACAAAGGGGAGGAAAGAAAAAACAACAAGGATGATTGAATTCTGTAAAGGCCATGCCACAAGAAAAAGCCACTTATGGCATGGAATATTACGTGGTAACGCTAGGAAAGGAATCTAAAGAATCACTCGAACCATTACCGGTAGGGAGAGTAATGTTGTACTAGTTAGTCGATCTAATAAAGCAACGTTCCTCGGGCTCATAAGAACTGCTGCGAGTGCTTGATGAAAAAACTAACAATTCTGGTTTGTTATTATTTGAAACTTTTTTAACGAGTTCAAAAGTCGATTTCGCCCCAGAGGGCGCGGGGGACACAACTTCCGGATTAGAGGACATTTAAGCTACCTTCGTATTGTTTAGTCAACATAGAGAAACTGTTTTCGTTATTCTTTGGAGTAACAATCTGAGTAGAAGTTACTCCTAGAAATAAAAACATGTGTAAAAAGAGACATCGTTCACATCACACTGTTAAAACAAGAAGTGATTTGAACAACGCAATTCAATCAAACCAATTCCAGTAAGACACTCAATGCCACAGAGAACGCCGCGCTGTCATTAACTTTACTGTCTTGGATATCTTGTAAAGTTCGACGCCAACGCAGAATTAGTGTGCGCTTGCTTTCATACCAATCAGATAAAAGAGATTTAACGGTAATATCGGAAGCATCATTATTTTTATGAGTATTAAATACGCTGGTTGTTAACTGGCGCAATTGATGATCCAAGTCATTGCGATAACTGATAGACGCCAAAACCTGCCAATGATTTACTGCTTTCACTTGGCGAATTTGATCGTCTAACCAAGTTAAGTGTAACTCACCTCCAAGCTCAAAATAAACAGACGCAACAGAATTTATTGTTTGATTTTGATGTTCAGCAATATCAATAATATCTAATAACCAATACTGGCTGCTGGCGGAGGCACAAAAGGCATTTAATAACTCGGGAATATTTTTTTGTTTATAGTCGTTAAATTTTAACTGCCATCGATCCTGAGGAATAATTGCGCTTAACGATTCAACCGGCGATGAAACTTTTTCCAAGTTGGTTTCATATAGTTTAACGAAATTTGAAAGGCCCAAGTTATAACGATGATGTCGCAAAAACCAATAGGTCGCACGTCTCATTAAAACAATGAGATTGTTCATCATGTCGACTTTGGTATCTGAGGCAACGTCGCTGCTTAAACACTCAATCTCAGACCAGCGCGCTTCAATTTTATAAATTTTTCGTACGATTAAATAAGCCGCCGCAATCTGTGAATAATCGGCTCCCGTTATATTTCTGATAGCATCGACAAATGTGATGCCTACACGGTTGACGAGATCATTGGCAATCTGGGTTGCAATAATTTCACGTCGTAGACGATGCTGTTTTACCGCGTCAGGAAATTCTTGAGACAATCTTGCCGGGAAGGCCGTGCTGATTTCCTCGGAGAATTCAGGATCAGATGTTAACCACGAATGAGTTAACGCCTGCTTTAATTCAATTTTGCAATAAGAAATTAATACCGACAGCTCGGGGCGAGTCAGAGCCTTGCCTTCTTCTTTGCGTTTGTAGAGTGCTTTGGTGGTTGGCAAAAACTCTAAGGCGCGATCTAATTTACCCTCGCTTTCTAAGCGTTTGATTAAACGTATATAGTCGTCGACCGACGCAACGGCGCTACTCTCGGCGATGTTAAGCGCCAGGGCTTGGCGATAATTATTTTTCAGCACCAAGTCACTGACTTCATCAGACATGTCTCGCAATAATTGATTGCGCTGCTTAATGGTTAAATCGCCTTGCTGAACCAACTCGTTGAGTAAAATTTTAATATTCACTTCGTGATCGGAGCAATCAACACCCCCGGCGTTGTCGATAAAATCGGTATTGGCAGCGCCGCCGTGTTGAGAAAATTCAATGCGACCGAGCTGTGTCGCCCCCAGATTGCCGCCCTCTCCCAATACTTTACATTGCAATTCACAGCCATTTACGCGCAAGTTGTCGTTTGATTTATCGCCAACTTCAAGATGAGTTTCACCAGAGGATTTTACGTAAGTACCAATGCCACCGTTCCACAATAAATCAACCGGAGATTTTAACAGCGCTTTAATAAAGTCATTGGGCGTTAATCTGTTCGCCTCTATCCCAAAGGCTGATTTCATTTCCGGTGAAATATACACCCACTTACTGGCGCGACTGAAAATACCGCCGCCGTCACTGATTAAATCGCGGTTGTAATCAAGCCAAGAAGAACGCGGTAACTCAAACAAGCGCTTGCGCTCCAAATACGAAGTTTCAGCATTGGGCATTGGATCAATAAAAATATGTTTGTGATTAAACGCTGCCACTAAACGAATTTTTTCTGACAGCAACATGCCGTTACCAAACACGTCACCGCCCATATCGCCAATGCCGAGAACCGTAAATTCTTGAGTTTGAACATCGACACCACGTTCGTAAAAATGTCGCTTAACCGATTCCCAAGCACCCTTGGCGGTAATACCCATTTTTTTATGGTCGTAACCTTCACTCCCACCGGAAGCGAAAGCGTCGCCCAACCAAAACCCGTAATCGTTCGCTAAGCCATTGGCTATATCCGAAAACGTCGCTGTTCCCTTATCCGCGGCAACCACTAAATAGGTATCATCGCCGTCGTGGCGAACCACATTGTCTGGTGTAACAACTTGTCCATCAACGAGATTATCGGTTAGGTCTAACAATCCTTGAATGTATAATCGATAGCAGGCGATGCCTTCTTCTTGCAAGGCTTCACGGGTTTGCGCGGCCGGTTGTTGTTTAACGATAAAACACCCTTTGGCTCCGGTCGGCACGATCACCGAATTTTTCACCTGTTGCGCTTTCACCAATCCCAATACTTCGGTGCGGTAATCTTCCAATCGATCAGACCATCGCAAACCACCGCGTGCCACCGAACCCGAACGCAAATGAACGCCTTCAACCTTCGGGGAATAAACAAACACTTCAAATTTTGGGCACGGCAACGGAATGTCTGGAATTTGTTGGGGATCCAACTTAAATGAAAAATAGGTTTTTAAGATTTTATTTTCACGCTGAAAAAAGTTCGTACGCAATGTCGCTTTAATTAAATTTAAAAACCGTCGCAAGATACGATCGTCGTTCAGGCTGTCTACCGATTCCAAATCATCGATAATGGCTTGTTCTAACGCGCTTTCAGATTCACCCTCGGTATTTTTGCTTTGCAATTCAGGATTAAATCGCGCCTGGAATAAACTCACCAACTGCTTGGTAATCACCGGATAACGCGCCAAGGTATCGGCAATAAACGATTGACTAAAACCAAAACGAATTTGTTTCATGTAACGCGAATACGCTCGCAATAAGGCAACATCGCGCCACGGTATTTGCGTGCAAACAATCAGCTGATTAAAACGATCACTTTCTATCACACCGGACCAAATTTGAGAGAAAGCTTCTTGTACTAATTGTTTCGATGACTGGAGTTTGTCTTGATCGGCGACCGCACAACACACTTTAAAATCGCTGATTGAATAGGAACGTCCGCAACGGGATTGAATCGCATAGGGATGCTCACTCAAAACACGCATGCCTAATTTTTCTAATATCGGAATAACATCAGACAAGACTACGCCGTTATCAAGGCTGTAAATTTTAAATCGAAGTTCACTCTCATCGACAATAATCGGCTGATAAAACCGCAATGCGAGCCGGTTGGTGTCGGTTAATTCCTGAAGTATGCGAATGTCATTGGCGGCGTTTTCTGCGGAAAAATGTTCTTTGTAAGCAGGGGGAAAACCGCCATTAAATGCATTGTTAATTACGTTACCCGATTGCTGGCCCAGGCTTTCTAAGAGTTGCACTCGAAGATCTTCATCCCAAGACCGAGACGCTTCAAGAACTTTTGCCGACAGCATTACAGTATCTACAGGTTGCTGATCGGTATTTACGTACAACATAAAGTGGGTTCTGAATAACGTCGATTCAGAAAACTGGGCCGATAATTCCACATCAAAGGCGCTGCATTCGCAGACCAATATTTCCTGAACACGGGCTCGTAACGCGGTATTGAATAAATCCCGTGGCACATAATACAAGCAAGAGTAATAACCGTTTTTATGGGCTGGGCGAATCAATAAATGTGGGGCATGACGTTTTCCTATTTCGAAAACTTGTGTCACGGTAGACAGTAACTCTTCGACACTGGCGAGAAGTAATTCTTCTCGGGGTAAATCATCGAGAATGTGTTCGACAAGCTTATAATTATGACCGCCGCGTTCAAAACCCGTGGCATGCAATACCGCTTGTGCTTTTTTTCGAACAACCGGAATAGCCTGCAACGATTGGCGGTAGACTCGCGAAGTGAATAAACCCAGAAAATGATGTTCTTTTGCAACTTCACCGTTGCTATCAAATTCCCGGAAGATCAAATAATCACTGTGAGTAAAGCGATGAACGCTGGCTCGGCGATTATCTTTCCCAAAAAATACGGGTTCGTTGGTACTTTTATAAAAGTCCGCATCAACGTTCGGATCATCCTGATTTGACCGCCATAATCCCAAACTAGAATCTTGTACGACGACAGGTGTTACGCTGGTGTTTGGAATAACCTCTTTATAGGCAAGAAAAACAAAATTATCTTGTTCTAACCACGCTAGCAAAGCGGCTGTCTCCGCATTTGAAACGAGAGAATCTTGCTGGGTTTTAGCATCAGTGGTTTTAGTATCAATGGTTTTAGTATCAGCGGTTGCACTGATACGAGCTTTTAATTCGTTCGCCCGAGCCAACATGTCACGATGATCACCGGTTACTATGGTTACATCCGATAACACCTGTATCAACTGATCACGAAGCTCGTTGATAGTCGTAGAACTGGTAAGACGATCAATTTCAATATAAACCGCCGATTCTAACCGCGCGCCGGAATCGTTATCGACAATATCAATTAGCTCGCCCGCTTCAGCTCGGCGTGTACTTATTACGCCATTGCACAAACTGTGTATTGAATACGAGTGCTGAGTTAACGCCACGCTGATGGAATCGACAATAAACGGCATGTCGCAACTGAGAATTTGAATAACCGTATAATTTGATTGCCAGCCGTGCTCATCCAATACCGGATTAAATACGTCTATTTGGGGATATGCGTCGGAACGTACTCGAAATTTTTGCCAAAGGGATAATACTTTCGCGCAGAGTCGACTTCTGTCTTCTTTTATTAATTCATCAGAAGGCAACACATTGAAAATCTGTTTAGAAAATTGAATAACCTTGTCGGCCTCTTTTCCTTCAATACGTTTTTTTATGTCCTCAGCGAGTTGGTCTAGCACTATTTTTTTTGTTGGAGTGCTGGTATCACTCATGAAATTCTCCAGAAACGGAATCGATAATGAAATTAATAATGCAGATGTACAAATATCAAGTGACTGATCGAATAACCTCGGTTTGAAACGCATTGCACGCTCAAACAAATCGGTCCTTAATGATTTTATGATCGAAGTATACTGAAATCGATAAGGTGAAATTGCCTGTATTAAACCAAAACACAAAAACTTGTTTTTTAATTAGAAATAAATTTGGGTTTAAAACCCCATAGCCGGTCAACATTAGCTGGTTAACATTCATTAAGCCAATCTTCGAACGCACCCCAATCTAAATCGATACACATCGGTACAGCTCAGTAAATCAGACTGGTTTATTATCATCGAGGCTTGCTTAACGTCACCGAAAGCAGTAAAAAACACTCCGTTTTTGATTGCACAAACCAACAGGCCAAACACATGCTCAGCTACCAACATCACTACCACGCAGGCAATCACGCCGACGTTATCAAACACTGGGTACTGCTTGAGTGCATTCACTATTTGCAAAAGAAGAACAAACCCTTTGATTACATTGATACTCACGCCGGTGCGGGCTTGTACCGTTTAGACTCGCAAGCGGCGTTAAAAACCCAGGAAAGTCTCGCTGGCGTGCTAAAGCTCGGCGAGCTTAATTTGCCTGGGTTAGAACACTACCAACGCGCTGTGCAATCGGATTTAGCCAACAATCAATACCCAGGCTCACCGCTGTTGGCAAAACGCTTACTGCGCGAAGGCGACAAAGCTTGGTTATTTGAAATGCACCCCCAAACGCTTAGGGAATTGCGTGACCATTGCGAAGAGAAACGCAAATGCCATGTGCAAGCCCAGGACGGTTTTCGCGGGCTACTGCGACTGCTGCCAACGGCGTCTCGACGAGCACTGGTGTTGATCGACCCTTCTTATGAAATCAAAGAAGATTACCAAACCGTAGTCGACATCATGGCGAAGGCGTACGAGAAAATGCCCCAAACCGTGATTCTGCTTTGGTATCCCGTTGTCGAACGCGCGCGAATTAACACGCTAGAAGCATCAATCAAAAAAACCAACATGCGCAATGTGCAGCTTTTTGAGTTGGGGGTTGATGACGATGACAACCCGGGCATGACCGCCTCCGGTATGATTGCGGTGAATCCACCGTGGACCTTGGCTCAGTCTTTCCAGGCCACACTGCCGAACGTTGCTAAGCGCTTGTCACAAGATGAAAAGCAGCGCTTACGCAGTGAAGTTCTGGTACCTGAGTAAAACTTTCGGCGCAAAACCTGGAGTTCATCCGGGTAAATGGGCCGAATGAGTGTGATCGAAGCTCGGTTTATTCTATACTTGCCCGCCCAATGATTACTCAACTCAGCCCAAGTGGCTATAATTCGAACAGGCATCAATTCGAACAGATAGTCATCGAACAAATAATCATTGGTTTACAACGCCAAATGGAACGGATTATTTTAGACTTTCTTGATAATTTGTTGAGAACTGGCTAAGTAGTATTGCTTCTAAACCAGACAATACGCAGTCGAGGATCATCGTTGATGAATACCATCGCCTGCTTTAAGAAGCGTGTCCTAGTTCTTAAAGAGAGCTCTTAAAGAGAATTCTTAAACAAAGATCTAGAAGACAGTGCTGGAAGATAGAGTATAAGTTGTTAGTGAGTCGTTATGTCTGAATTTATAATGGAACACAAAACATTGTTAATGTATTTGGTTCCGGTGTTTTTAGTGGGTTATTTTATGCCAACCATTTTAAGCTTTGCGCTTAAACGTGAACAGAAGGCAAAAATTTTCACCGCTAACCTGATTTCTGGTATCTCTTGGTTTGCCTGGTTTGGTGTTTTGTTTTGGGCCATTCGCGGACAGACAAAATCAAGTTCTAAAATTTCCGATAATTAAGCAGTTCTTTAATTTCGTATTGACTTAATTAAAGAACAACTAAGTTAAAGAACGGTTTAGTTAAAGAACGACTTAATTACCAGCCCTTAAAAAACCTAAATAAAGAGACGCAAATCTCAACAGAATACGCGCTGCTTTATTTCGGAACTCTGAATATAACCGAGTTCCGATGCATCAAAATTCCCTACAGTTCTTTTTTCGCCGCTGCAAACGCCTCTAACGCAAATTCAATATCGTCTTTACTCAAACCCGCTGACATTTGTGTGCGGATTCTGGCTTTGCCGTGGGGAACCACCGGGTATGAAAACGCCACCACGTAAACACCGTGCTTCAGCATGATGTCAGCAAATTTTGCCGCCGTTACAGCATCGTGCAACATAACTGGCACAATGGGATGTTCTCCCGGTAACAACTCAAAACCTAATCTCTCCAAACCTTCACGGAACAGCTGCGTATTTTCAAATAATTGATCGCGCAACTGGGTTGATTGAGTCACTAATTCCAGCGCTTTGAGTGCGCCAGCCACCACTGGCGGCGCTACGGTATTTGAGAATAAATAAGGGCGCGATTTTTGGCGTAACAACTCAATAATCGTTTTACTGCCGCTGGTATAACCGCCGCTGGCGCCGCCCAGCGCTTTACCGAGTGTGCCGGTAATAATATCGACACGATCCATGCAGTTTCGGAATTCGTGAGTGCCACGACCGGTATTGCCAACAAACCCTGTAGCGTGAGCATCGTCGAAATGCACAAGCGCTTGGTATTTTTCGGCAAGATCACAGATTTCATCCAAACGCGCGATGTAGCCGTCCATCGAAAATACACCGTCGGTGGTGATGAGCTTAAAGCGCGCACCGGCTTTATCGGCGTTTTGTAATTGCGTTTCTAAATCGGCAAGATCGTTGTTTTCATACCGATAGCGTTGTGCTTTGCACAAGCGAACACCATCAATAATGCTGGCGTGATTAAGCGCATCGGAAATAACGGCGTCTTCTGGCCCCAAAAGGGTTTCGAACAAACCGCCGTTGGCGTCAAAACACGACGGATACAAAATGGTATCTTCGGTTTTTAAAAACTGGCTGAGCGCGTCTTCCAATTGTTTGTGTAAGGTTTGCGTGCCGCAAATAAAACGTACCGAGGCCATTCCGTAGCCCCAATCGGCCAGCCCTTGTTGAGCCGCCGCATTCACGTCTGGATGTTGCGCCAATCCTAAATAATTATTTGCGCATAAATTTAAAACCTGATGATTACTGACTTCAACGTGGGCATTTTGCGGCGATGCAATTAAGCGTTCGCTTTTAAATAAACCCGCGTTTTTTATCTCATCCAAACGCGTACCAATATAGTCTTGAAATTGTTCATTCATTATTTTGTCACTCGTCCCAATTGAGAATCACTTTACAGGCTTCGCCGTTATTCATGGCATCAAACCCTTTTTGAAAATCTTCATAGCCAAACCGATGCGTAATAACCGGCGAAATATCCAGCCCCGCTTCGATAAATAACGACATTTTGTACCAGGTCTCGTACATTTCGCGGCCGTAAATACCCTTGAGAGTCAGCATATTAAATATCACGATATTCCAATCGATGGCGGTATCCTGAGAGGGAATTCCCAAAATCGACACTTTCCCGCCGTGACACATATTGGCCAGTAAATCGCGAAACGCAGAGGCATTACCCGACATCTCTAAACCCACATCAAAACCTTCGTGCATGCCCAAAACAGCTTGTACATCCGAGAGGTTTTGCTCGGTGGGATTAACGGTATAGGTCGCGCCCAGTTGTTTAGCGAGCTTTAGGCGCTCAGAATTAATATCGGTAACAACAACATGGCGCGCACCGGCGTGTTTGCACACGGCCGCCGCCATAACACCAATGGGACCGGCGCCGGTAATTAGCACGTCTTCGCCCAATAAATCGTATTGCAGCGCGGTGTGTAACGCGTTGCCGAGTGGGTCAAAAAGCGCGGCGATATCAAGATCAATACCGGGGCGGTGTTCCCAAACATTTGCCGCCGGAAGCGATACATATTCCGCAAATGCGCCTTGACGATTGACGCCGATACCACTGGTGTGGGCGCACAAATGCCGACGCCCCGCCATACAATTGCGGCAACGCCCGCAGACAACATGGCCTTCGCCAGACACAATTTGTCCGGTTTTAAAGGAATTTACGTTGGAGCCAACATCGACAATTTCACCGACAAATTCGTGGCCGGTTACCATCGGCACGGGAATGGTTTTTTGTGCCCAATTGTCCCAGTTGTAGATATGAAGGTCGGTACCGCAAATGGCGGTGCGAAGAACTTTGATGAGGACATCATTAATGCCAATTTCGGGCTCGGGCACGTCTTGCAGCCAAAGTCCTACAGAGGATTCTTTTTTTACTAGCGCTTTCATGACAGTACTTTCTGGTTAAGAAAATCGATACCAACTTCATGGCTTTGGATAAAAGCATGAAGCCAACAAAACACCGTGCGAATCTAGAACTCTGACAACGAAACTCGGCGACCGGTGCTCAATCGCTCAATATTTGAACTTTTATTTCTAATATTGAGGAAACAATTCCGATATAATAGAATACGATTTTCCAACATACAAGATTTTTTCCACTATCCTGATCACCAACTGTCTTGATCAACAAATATCTTAGCCATCGAATATCTTAGTCATCATGAATACTGATAACGAAAGCCTCAAACCCGAAGCCACCATTGATCCCGCCACGCAAGCCCTGTGCGAACGGGTCACTAAGCTGCGCAAAAAGAATAAATTAACTCTCGATCAACTGGCGTCGGTATCGGGCGTGAGCCGTTCTATGTTGAGCCAAATCGAACGCGGCAAAGCCAATCCTACCTTGGCGGTCACCTTTCGAATTGCGCAAGCGTTTGGCATTACGATTGGCGAACTGGTCGACCATTCTTGGTCAACATCGACCATTGAAGTCATTCACGGCAACGACGAAAAAAACCTTTTCCGCTGCGACGAAGAAGTTTCTATAAGAACCCTGTCGCCTTTGCACATGGAAAAAGACATTGAGTTTTATGAAATTCGCATTTCACCGGGAGCCAAATTGATCAGCTCCGCTCACTACGAAGGTACTAAGGAATTGCTGACCGTAACACACGGCTCGGCAGAAATTATTTCCGCCGAAGAAAAGACAAGTTTGCACGAAGGGGATACCGCCCATTACCGGGCGGATGTTGAACACTGTATTGCCAATAATACCGATTCAGAGTTGTTGTGTTATTTGGTGGTAACCGCCGGTAATTAACGGTCGTACACATCAGAATTCGTCTGGCATTAACTGATACGACCGACGGTTTCGGCAACGTTGTTTGCCGCTTGGCTGATCTCTTCAATTAAACCTTGGGTCTCAATGAGTTTTTCATTACAAGACTCAACGTTTTTCGAAATCTCTGCCATTTTACGTTCCGAATCACCCGTCAGTTGGCTGTTTAATTTAACAATCTCTTCAATTTCAGAGGTTGCGTTTGAAGTGTTAGCAGCCAGCGATCGTACTTCATCGGCAACCACCGCAAAACCTCGTCCGTATTCACCGGCACGCGCCGCTTCAATAGCCGCATTCAATGCCAACAAGTTGGTTTGATCGGCGATAGAAGCAATGGTGGTTACGATTTGGGTAATTTTCTGAGATTGATCACTCAGCTCTTGCGTTACTTGATTCGCAGACTCCACCGAGGTCTCGATGGTTCTTGAAATAACCGTGGCTTGCTCCAGTGTTTGCCGACCTTGATCGGCAATAGAAACCGTTTGAAACGAAGTTTCTTCCGCTAATTTAGACACTTCCAGAACTTGCTCAGATTGGCTCACTCGCGATGTAATATCACTGGCAAACTTAACCACCTTAACCACTTTTTTGGTGTCAGAATCCATTACTGGGTTATAAGTGGCTTCAAGCCAAATGGTATCGCCGTGTTTATTAATACGCTCGAACAAACCGGAACGAAATTCGCCATTGCCCAGTTTGGTCCAAAAATTCGGTTCATTCTGGTAGAAATCGTCTTTGCAGAACATTCGGTGATGTTTGCCCACCACTTCCGACAAACTGTAACCGGTGGTATTCAAGAAGTTATCGTTCGCTTTAATAATGTTACCTTCCGGTGTGAACTCAATAACCGCAAGCGAGCGTTTTAGCGCTTCTGTCAAAGCTTCTTGCTCATCCACTTTTAATTTCAGTTCGGTCACATCAGAGGCAACCTTACATACCTTATAAATTCTTCCGTTAGAATCTCTTACTGGCGTATAAGTCGCGTCGATCCAAATCGTACTGCCATCGCGTTTAACACGGCTAAACGTGCCGTGATTAGAATTACCAGCGGCTAAATCCGACCAAAATTGCGAGTATGCCGAGCTGCTTGAAAATTCAACGGAGCAAAACATTCTGTGATGTTTACCGATAATTTCATCGGCGCTGTACCCCATTGCGGAACAAAATAATGGGTTCGCAAAGAGAATTTCACCGTTCGGAGTAAATTCAATATAAGGCAGATTGTCCTTAAAGCTTTGAATTAACGACTGAGAATCGCGAAGATTTTCGAGGTCCGCTGATTCAGTCTCTTCTTTGTGATTATTACCAAAAAAGCCAAACATAAGATGATTCTCTAGTGTTATGAAATTGACATGATTTTTAAGCCATTACTCAGAGCTTTGCCTACATAGAGAATAGACAAAAATCCACAAACCACACACCTCACACAATCAGCAAACCTTAAAAAAATATTAAAAATACGATTTAAGTAATTTGTCGATATATTAGGAATCCGTGGATAACAATCCCTGAATAACAATGCGTCACACAAACTGCCCAGCAAAAAGCGTATCGACCACAAGTCAGAGTTCTTGAGCGCACCTCACTATAAGAGTCACACGCCATCAATCGGCTCTTGTACAAACAATCGCTAAAGTAAATTTACGTTTTAAGAACTAGGGCCTGTTCACACTAATTTAACCGCACCTGTCGCCCCTAAAACGCGTCAGTCTAGGCGTGAGGAGTGCAATTTAGTGCGCTAAATAAGCGACGAACAACAACGAATGGCGTGTTTTAGGGGCGACCCTAGGGGCTCGGCGTATTTTTCCCGTATTTCGTGTTGCAGCTCGTTCATTTGGAACAACCAAATCACACTCTCTGCGCCTAAAATACGAAAAAAATACGCTCCAGCAGGTGTGATTAAATTAGTGTGAACAGGCCCTAGCACCGAGTTTGGAATTACCAACGACTGTGCTAACGTAACCTGCTTAATTAGAAGCTATAAATTTTATGCACAACACATTTATGCACAGTATATCTATGCAAAGTACGTTAAGCCAAACACAATGTTATCGCGGTGTACTATTTTCAGGCTTGATCCTAGCACTTGGATTCATTCTGAGTCAGTTGTCCTTTTTAAGCGGATCTCAATTGGCCTTACTGGCTGTAATCACATTGCTGCTATTGGCTTACACAAAAAAACCAATTTACAAGCAATCGCGTCTTTGGCAACTACTCATTTTCCCAATTATTGCCGTTGCCTTTGTTATCGCCACGACAAAATCTTCCGACATTATTAAGCCGTCGGTTTTTTACGCAGAAGAACTTTATCCGGGCGGGAAGCCGTTTCATCTTCAATTGAATGTCGGCAAAACGTTAGCAGGCTATTTATTGCTGGTTTGGTTGTTACCCTTGTGGTTAAACAACCAAAAGAGAACCTTATCAATCCGTAAATCGACGGTCATTGCGCTTGCGTTTACCGGTTTAATAATCAGCACGGCGTGGGTATTACTGGATTTGGATATTCACTTAAAAAACTGGGTATTCATCGCGTTATTCTTACCGGTAAACTTGCTAACCACCTGTGTTGCCGAAGAAGCGTTTATTCGGCTTTCTTTACAAAAACCCTTAGAACGCTTTTTATCGAGCGCGCTTAGGTCTTCTGTAATTATCAAGGGCTTGCCTATCCTAATAACCACCGTTTTATTTGTGGCTCTACACGGTGTATCTGAGATCAGTGGAATTATAACGTTTGCGCTGGCGGGGCTTCTTTACGGTTTGGTGTATACGCTGACGAATCGCCTGTTGTTTGCCATTTTATTGCACTTTGCTGTAAACGCACTTCACTTTATCTTTTTGACTTATCCTATCTAAGATCGCGATAGGATTTGATTTCAGATTGGGTAAGTCAAACGCTTGTCATATTGGCTTGGTTATATAAACCTGCAAAATTATCCGTGTTCATCAAAAACAGTTACTGCCAACAATGACCGATCCAATCAGCTTATTGTCGAAAGTCTCGTCGTCAGACATTCGATTAGAACCCTATCCGCATATCGTCATTAAAAATGCGTTGCCGAGCGACTATTACGCAAACCTAGAACAGTCGTTCCCTGGTATTGATCAATTGAAATCAATTATGCAAGAAGCCTCTGCCGCTGAACCGAATAATAAATCCTATAAACGAACGTTAAGACATTTAGGGCGCAGAAACAAAAGAGTTAATATTCCCTCGTCTTTGGTTGTTGATAGCTCTTCACACAGTCCTTCACACGATCATTCACACAGTCTTACCAACACCTGGCAACGGTTTATTGACTATCACAGTTCCGACCAATTTTTTAAAGAAATGCTACAACTCTTTGAAGCAGCCATTCAACAGCGTTTCCCTGAATTAAATACCCATGATGCCACTGCAAAACGAAGAAATTCCGCCCAAGACGGCAACTTCTCCGTTGACGCCATGGTTGCCATCAATACGCCTTCTTGGTTTAGAGGCAAAATAACCGGACCTCATACAGACCATCCCAACAAGTTGTTTATAGGGTTGTTTTATATGCAGCATGAGGAAGACATGGGTGGCGGCAACTTAAAGATTTATCAACGAAAAGTTCCGGTCAATGACAAAAACCTAAAATGGCAACCGGAAAGTACGGTGGAAGAAATATCGACGATCAACTACGACAAAAACACATTTGTACTGTTACTGAATACTCCTGAGTCTGTTCATGGGGTCACAACTCGCTATCGTTCCAAGTTCCCAAGACGGTTCGTAAATATAATTGCAGAAAGGGATCATCCCTTTTTTTGACTGATTGTTATTTCAAAACAGGCTGTTAATTTCGAATTTTTCGCGTTAATAAATTTCATTCAAAACGTATTAATCAGTTAATCCGAGGTTCACTAACCTGAGGTTTACTAAGCAATCACCTAAATATTTTTGTCGCTTAAATTTAATATTTAAGAAACAGTTCTGCCATCGCATTTAATTACTCTATTTTCAGTTGAATTTCCAACTGCTCGATTCTAAAGCCCTTGTTATTAAAACGATCCGGTTTAATTAAATGCGTATTCTCATTATTTACGATGGCAAGCCAGGTCACCTATCGCAATCACTTGGTCTAGCCAATTTAATCGCCGCTCGAACAGCGCAAACAGTTAGTATTGATCACTTAATTGCTAAGCCTGAAATTAAATTACTTAATCGATTACTAAGACGACTGAGCGTAATTGACCATTCAATAATAACCTGGATTGTTAAACAAGCGTATCGGGCTGATATTCCTAAAGCGCGACCAGATTTAATTGTATCGTTTGGTGGCAATGTTATAGCACTTAATGTCGCTCTCAGAAATTATTGGAAAGCTAACAATATTGTTATTGGAAATTGCTATTCGATACCGAGCCAGTTTTTCGATGCTCAGATTACAATGTTCGGCGAAGAGAATCATTCAAAAAACATCGCCAGTTTTGTTGCTCTTTCTGGTATTTCTCGAAAAGAATGTTTGAGCTTAGGCAAACAGTTAAATAGTAAATATTCCAACACTCGTCATTGGGCTATGTTGATTGGCGGTAACGGAAGCGGGTACGAATACACTGAGGATGACTTTCATCATTTGGGTCGCTCAATGGCAGAATTGAGTTATCGATACGGAATTAAATGGTTGGTAACCACTTCTCGAAGAACCGATGTTATTGCCGAAATTATTCTTAGAAAATATTTAACCCACGAAACCACGTCTGATGTTTGTTTTTATAATTCCGGCGAAAACTCTTGCATAAAGTCAATAGTCGGTGCCAGCGAGCGTATTTTCTGTACGGAAGACAGTCTCTCTATGTTGTCAGAGTCTGTATCACTGGCGAAACCGGTTATTTCGGTGAAACCAGAGAAAACGTCAAACCAAGGAATTCATCGAAAAGCAATTGATAGAATGACGTCGATTGGTTTAATCGACCCGATAGAGATACACAAGTTATCCACTTACCAACCTACCCAATTTGCACCGGAAAAATCTTACGACGCGCATTTGGAAGATATCTACCAGCAGACAAAACAACGGGTGATTAAAGCTAATCACGTGCGTACTCCTGTGTTTATGGAAGAAGAAATCACTGCGCAATAGGTTTTTATTGATAAACTATTTTGATCTGAATGTGCTTTTAATTCGAAAATTTTTTGATCCGAAAGTGCTTTAGAAGCGTTTAATTAACATAAAGAACACTAGCGCATTCTAAAGCTTCTGCCGATATCCTTGGTTTGCTTTTTTGCCGGAAAATACTCTGCCACATTCACGATAAAATCGTACCGGCGTAACAGGCTTTTATAGATTTTGGTAAAATACCAAGCCAGACGAATTGATAAACGTTGATCAACTTTTTTAGCTGACGATTTTTTTATCGTGCTGTGCTCTCCTACCTCATAAATAACGTGTGGTTCAACGCAATAACAATTGAGCCCCATTAAGAAAAAGCTGTCGTAGAAGCCATCAATAGGCAGTGATATCTCGGCCCCTTTTGTTAGAATTCTGCGCATACCTTCTCGGTTAACAATATAACCTTGGGTACCTAAACCACCGCGCACAAGGCGAGTAATGGTGTGCTTATCTGAAATAGCTTTAATCGCTTTACGCCGACGCATTTTTAAATTCATCAGTCGTACAAAATGAAATTTAGATTCCATGGCAACGACAGATTTAATCACACGGCCCAAGTCGTCTTCGGGTAGCACGTCACTTTCAAAGATACAAATGTGCTCCAACCCTTGTTCGTAAGCTTCTTTAACCAGGCGGTAATGGGATAAATAACACCCTACTTCGGACGGCGTTAGCTCTACGCGACGATTAACTAATGATTGTGTTTGCGATAAGGTCTCACCTGATTTTGTTTTAGGCATTCCTTGACGACCATCAACGCCAGTTTTAATCGCCGCGTTTATGCCTTCATCACGCAAATACGCCTGTAACGTTTTCGCTTCTTCTGTATAAGGCTCAAGACTGATAATCCATGCGTTAATCGACATAACAGAGTTCGTGTAAAAAACTGAGTCATCGACTCTAGTATTTTTTTATGTCAGTTTTGCGACTCAGTTTTTGACCGACTGTTACTTATTTGTTGTTAGTCAGCAAGCTACTAACAAACCATTGCTCAGAATAATCAATAACTTGCTCATCGGAATGGCTGTTGGTATCGAAGGTATTAAATATATGATTGGCGCCTTTGATTAATCGAACTTCGGCGTGGTTGGAAGATGAAGAATTGACGATATTGAGGTCGTGCATGGGAACAAAATCTTCGGTGCCTCTGACGGTCAGTAATTCTCCCGAATAGTGATGCAATGTTTTTAGAGGCTCGTATCCCTGCATACCTAAATAATGCTGTTTGGTAACGGTAATATCGGTAAATTCGTTAAAAATTCCTTCACCTTCTTCGATGATATCCCGAATATTTTTTTGCGGTTTTATATTGGTAAATATTTCGCTGGGGTTTACCGCAGAGGACCACAACACCAAACTGTTGATGCTGTTGTTGATATTTCCGGCCAGAGCTATTGCCGTTGCACCACCCAAACTGAAACCGACCACGCCGATGGGTTTATCGGGGCACTGGCGAGTTAGGTAATCGTACCCGCGCTGCGCGTCTTCTATTCGAGATTGAAAGGTACTGGTCAGTCGGTATTGGGAGCGCTCCCGCTCGCTTTCCCCACGTACGTTAACCCGAATAGAGGCGATGTTGTTTTCTGCCAATTGCTGAGCCAAACGTTTAAACATGCCGCCAACTTCGTCCATTGACGACACCCAACCGTGAATCATAAGTACACACGCTTGAGGCGATTTTGCCTTGGAAGCATTCCATGTTGCTTCGGTGGATTCATTGAGCAACAGCGTTTCTTCGCTATAAGCGAGTGTTGAGCCAAACAGTGTTAAACCAAATAGTATTGAACCCAGCAACGCAATAACTGGCCGTAATACATTTTTAACTATAAATCGATACATCTTAAAAATCACACCCCGAAAAAAACAATTGTTTTATTTATACCATATTCTTATTCATTGAATAATGATGGCATTAACACTCAACTTTTTATGACCTCGGCCGTTGTATTTACTAATTCCTAGACAAAGCCACGCACGAATTTTTGTGAGTTACTCATACAATTTTTCGGCCGGTACAGGAATTCAATAAATTGATGAGATAAAAATCCGTATAAGCTGGTAAATCACGCGTAGTGTTGCTAAAAATAATATCGTTGGTCTCCATTCAAGATGACATGCCGTGAGTCATCAATAGTGCCAAGCAGTCGTGTTAGCTTGTTCCATTCTGCGCAATAACGCACACCGGTTTTTACTCAATGTCAGAGCGTTATCAATGTTAAAAAATAAAATAACAGCCTTCATTGTTGTTCCATTTCTGAGTTTATGCGCTGCATTTGCCGGATTCTGGCTATTCGGCATTTGGGGCAGTATAGTACCTGCCATAATTGCGCTTATCGTTGCATTTTATTACGTTCATCATGTGATAAAACCTCTTGAGCAAATGCTCACAAAATTAGCGCACTGTTCTGATTTGGATATTAATCTCAATAACGTAAAACTCACAAGTGACAGCATTGATCGCCTGGGTTCAATTAGCAAAGATAAAGCCAGCGGTATTTCTAAGTGCTGTAACTCCATTGCCATTGCCGCCGCGGAAGTATCTCATGCGGCAGACGTGCTAAAAGCCAGAGTTGATTCGCAAGTCAGGGAAACCCGAGAAATTAATGAAAACTCCATGGCGGTGACCCGTATCATTGATGATTCGGCAGCAAGTATCACTACATTAGAAGAAACTTCTCAGCTGACTCACTCTGCTTGTCAAACCGGGCGAGAATCCATACGCAATGCCAATGAAGAAATGAACAATACTGGCGCAGAGGTTCGTAAAACTGCGAATTTAATTGAACAGCTCGAAACCCGCGCTTCCGATATATCCAACATTGCTAAAGTGATCAGTGACATTGCCGACCAAACCAATTTGCTTGCACTAAATGCAGCCATTGAAGCCGCTCGCGCTGGTGAAATGGGACGCGGCTTTGCTGTGGTGGCCGAAGAAGTAAGGAATCTGGCCAATCGCACGGCGGACTCCACCAATCAAATTCGAGACATGGCACTGGAGATCAACAAAGACACCAAGTTGACCAGCGACGCAATGCAATCGGTCGTGGTCGGCGTAGAAAAAGGTGTTGAAACCATTCAGGTTGTCGATCGCCAATTGCAGGACATTCTCTCTTACGCCGAAGATATTGATTCACGTATCAGCAAAACGGGGGAACAATCCAGAGAAAGTCGAGATTATCAAAGCAATATTATTACTTCGATTTCATCGTTAGCGGGCGGTTTAGAAAGCACAGCAGCCGACATTGAATTAATTGCTACGGAGTCGCTTCAACTGGCGGATAAATCGGAAGTCATTTACGACTTGCAAGGAGCGAGTTCGTTTGAAGGACAATGGAAAGATTTGTACAACACGTTGCAAGCCGCCGCCACAGAAATTCAAGCCGTTTTTGAACGCTCTATTGATAGCGGTGTAATCTCGATGGAAGATTTGTTTGATCGCAACTACCAGCCCATCGCCAATACGAATCCAACCAAATACAGCACTCGGTTTGATAAATTTACCGACCAAGTCTTGCCCGCAGTTCAGGAGCCGATTCTTTCCCAATTACCCTTTATTATTTATTGCGGAGCTGTGGACAACAACGGTTATTTTCCCACGCACAACACAAAATTTTCGAAACCATTAACTGGGGATTACAATACCGACCTTGCCAACAATCGCACCAAACGCATTTTTAAGGATCGCACAGGTTCGCGTTGCGGATCGAATGTAAAACCGTTTTTAGTGCAAACTTACAAACGTGATACCGGAGAAATCATGCATGATTTCAGTGTTCCGATTTATGTGAAAGGTCGTCATTGGGGAGGTTTGCGCTCTGGCTTTACCGCACTTTAAATAACCTGGGCGTTGCACCCAGGTTACACAATAAAGGTTATACGGCAGAATTACACAGAAAAATTAGTTGTAGATTTTTGCCAACTCGTCCATACCAGCTTGGTAAATACCACTGACTAATTCAAAGGCTTCGGTGTCGGTCACACCGTTGGCCTGGAAGCGTGAACGCCAAACCACTTCACTCTTCTTACCGCGAGATTTCACTTCAACTACGCCTTCGTAATCCTGAATCGGTAACGGTGCACTGATGACAATGTAACGGTAAGAATGCTCGGCTTCTTTTGCTTCTAAAAGCTGATCGAAAATAACGCCACCGTCGCCCAAATACAGTGCACGAACATCGCCCATTTGACGACTTTCTTTTACCGCTGGGTGCCAGCGCTCGATACCATTAAAAGAACCAACCAACGCCCACACAGCCGAAGGCTTCGCATCCAAAACAACCGATTTTTTTACCTCAATCCACTCACTTGCGAAAGCAGAAGAAGCCATACACACAGCAGCGACCGCTGCCAACACCAACTTTTTCATAGAAGCACCATTTTATAGTTTTAGTAACCACTCTAAATTTATATAGATGGTTATTATGTGTCTATAATTCTATAGGATTGGTCCCAAAGGCTGAGTTTTGGACAATACTTAGTCGACCGAATTAACCTATCGAAGTTGTCGAAGCTTTAAACAACGTGAATAGACATCACGTATCAATAACTTCACCGGTGAGGGCTTAACGACAAAGGAACTATCCGGGCTAATTTGGGTAATTTATTTAAACTACTCAATGAAAGCGCACACGTCATGCATATTGATCAATACCAGGGATGTTTTTTGGGGCTGGCACTTGGAGACACCTTAGGTGCTCCTTACGAAGGCGGACCGTTAGAGCGATTATTGTGGAAATCCATCGGCAAAACCAAAGACGGTAAACTTAGATACACCGACGATACACAAATGTCGATTGATATAGCCGCTTCTTTCTTAAAACACAACGCAATTAATCAGGATCATCTAGCGCTTACCTTCGCCGAGAGCTACCAATGGTCTCGAGGTTACGGTCCTTCTGCGGCTAAGCTTTTAACACTCATCAAAAAAGGGGTTCATTGGCGCGAAGCTAACACAAAGAAATTCAAATTAGGCTCTTTTGGCAATGGCGCTGCAATGCGGGCTCCAATCTTAGCTTTATGCTTTCCAAATAATGTTTCAGACATGTTAGACAATGTTGTCAAAAGTGCTGAAATTACTCACTCCCACCCTTTAGGAATAGAAGGCGCTAAGCTGGTTGCACTGACAACACAACACGCGTTGCTGAATTCAAGTAACAATAAAATCATTGAAGATTTATTGCTATACAGTGACACTGACATCTATAAAAAGAAAATAAAAACCTGCGCTGATTTAATCAATCAATCCGACATCAATACCAAAACCGTAAAATCAACATTAGGCAATGGAATGGCCGCCCACGAATCCAGCATCACCGCTATTTACTTTGCCTTAAAATTTCGCAAGAGCAACTTTGAAGCCATGCTTCAATCCATCTTCAAACTCGGCGGGGACGTAGACACCATTTGCGCAATGGCAGGCGCCATTTGGGGAGCTGCGAATGGCTGCCATTCTTTATTGAATCAAACTGAATTAATTGAAGGCGGGACACAAGTATTGGAGTTGGCGGAAAAATTGTTTGCACGACGTTAAAACCCATCTAGGCAAACATATAAACACTTCCTTTACTTTTCATTAGAAGTTAGAGGAAGTATTTATAATCTTACCGCCAATTATATTAGGGCTTTTTAGCTTCAGCCTTTTTAACGCGTATTTTATTCTCACCCACTATTTTATTATTTAGGGTTTTTATGGCTGCTTTGGCTTCGCCAGGTTTTGGGATTTCTACAAAACCAAACCCTTTGGAAGCGCCAGTCTCTTTATCCATCACCAGATTGCAAGATCGAACGGTACCGAACTCTTCAAATAAATGTCTCAATTCTTCTTCCGTTGTTGTTCGATCTAAATTACGTACTAATATTTTCATTTTATTCCAAATAAACTGTATCGATAAATACTTACACCTGACCTTGTCGGTAACGTTTTTCCATCCCATTTAAAAACTGACGGAACAACTGGTCTTGGCATTGTCGATAATTTTTATGATCGGCGCGACGAAACAAAGCGCTAAGTTCATGCTTACTCGGCTCAACGTTAACAAGCTTAAGTATGGCTAATAGATCGTCGGCCTGTAAATCTAATGCGATTTTTAGTTTTCGCAAGATGATATTGTTATTCAAGACGGTTTCAGGCTCAGGAATAACACCATCTTTTGCTCCGCGATTATTAATGATCAAACCATTAAGAAAACGCGCTAATTCAATATCTTTGCAGGCGACAAAACCAGGCTCTTCTTCACGTTTCAACCACGTAAGCAATTCTGACTGATTGGATTCATAGCCGCCTTGCTGAAAGATAGACAACATCACCTGATCACTGTAATCAAAAATATAACGCACTCGGTGTAAGACATCGTTATTGTTAATGACTAACCCTCCTGTATTGAAGACGTATTATCACGCGTAATCGCTTTTGGGGTGATATCGACATAAATAGTCATAATATTGTTGGCAACAAGGTCATCAATTCCCGCTATTATAGAGGATGGCTTTACGCTGACTGCGGTCTCCTCAGACTGGCCGAATTTGCAATCAAATCCCCAATAGGTAGCGCCAGGAGGCAAAGGCTTACTGCGGGATTTTTTTAGAAATTTTCTTATATCGTGCTTTACCGAATCGACAACACGGGGCACCTTGATTTTGGGATGGACTAAGTTGAAGGTCTTTTTCATTGAAATCCTAAAAGTGAGCAGCTACAGCTGCCGAAATGTCTGATGGCGGGCAGTGTAATGCGTTTAACCAGAATCCGCTATCACTTATAGAATAGTCTAACATTTGTACGAACACTTAAAGTTTGAAATAACCATCACAGCAGGGTTAGACCCGCTTTCTATCATGAGGCAGGCCTGTTTTTAGAATCGATATTAGTTAGATGTAATAGTGAGCAAGATAAACAGATAAATATTACCAATCATAGGAATAACAATAAGATTACTTTTTTGATTACTCATTTTTTTTTGGAGATCAGATTTTAAAATCAATTCCTCCAAAATCTAAATTGGCATAAATTTCTGGAAAAGTAGAGTGGGTAAAACGTGCGAACATGAAAGGTAGAGATAACATTGCTATATCAACTTTCGTTAAATACATCACTTAGATTTAATAAAATCCGATGAAAGTTGTACTCCAGATTCATCGATAAGAGTCAGAAGTTCATCATTAATGCTATTTGTAACTATAGGAAAAGTGTTATTTAAGAAGTCAAAAAAATTACTTTCAAAACTTTTCCAACTCTTATGGCGATTGATTTTCATGCAATCCGTTGAGTACTCAATGTTCAACATATTTAATACTTTTTCGTAATTCCCCTTGATATAACATTGGTCTGTATTGCCTTTATAACAATATCTATTACCAATATTCATTATTATCAGTTGATCCAGATATTCCACATCAACCTTAAGGTAAATTCCAGCTTCAGCTCGATAAGTAATCACAGAAAAGAGGTTACTATGCTCCTCTTCAAGCTTATTAAATCCATAATTCGATAAATAGCTTGTTAATTTTTTAAAGAATAGTTTTTCATCACTATATTCAGGCATGACAACCTCACATTATAATTTTAGAAATGCCAAATAAGGCTTTATTCGGTCATTTCATAGAACACTCGCTGATTACCCTGTAACTCTACAGAAAATCACTCTGAAGTCGTTAATTTTTTTGAAAAATAACTCAAATTAGAATTTTTTGATCCACTGAAGTGATAGTTTTTAATGACAATTAATTTGTTTTTTAAACTAAAGTGTTAGAAGTTTTTATACTGATATTTTTAACAAATAATCAGATTTCAGTTTTTCTCATTGAGTTAGATTTAACGATAGGAATTGCAGTCATTTAATACACGTCGTAATAAAATCTACGAGTTTTAAACAAACTTAAGGCAGTTACGTAAATTCAACGTGCCTGGAACAACTGTACAAAATTCAACCTTGAAAGCCATCTGATTGCGCGCTATGATCACCATATGGAATATTAACAATCACCAAATGGCAGTCTTTAATGGCTTTTCAGAATCGTCCAATTGCGGTGCCTAAAAAAGGTAAAGCAAGCTCAAATCAAACGGTTGCTAGCGCGCTTACCCGTGGCCAACCGGCTGATGTCAACTTATCCACAGGATTGCTGTTGCCAAGGGTTACCGGGGTGAGTTCAGGCAATCACAGGGAGATGCTTTCTAGCATCCGCAAAGGGTTTAATTTCGGCTGCATACCTTTGCTTGAACAAGAATTACACAGCAACCGTAAAGAACTCTCGTCCATTCTTTCTATTCCAACCTCTACACTCGCTCGCCGCCAGAAGGCCGGCACGCTCAATACCGACGAATCCGACCGGGTTGCCCGTCTTGCGCGCCTCAAAGACTCGGCTGTTGCCATGATGCAAGGCGACAATGAAGCGGCAATAAACTGGTTGAGAACCCCCCTAGAGATATTCGATAATGAAACTCCCATTCAACATGCCAGTACCGAGATGGGTGCGCGGGATGTGGAGGATTTAATTGGACGAATACGACACGGGGTATTTAGTTGACGGTGAGCGCTTGGCGCATTGCAGCTCCAGAATTTTCGAATAATGCCGTACAAATGATGTCTGGTGAGGGCGCATTTTTATACGGAGGACGATGGAACAGTAAGGGAACGCGCGTTGTTTATTTAGGCTCTAGCATTGCCCAAGCGGCGATGGAATTACTTGTGCATTTGGGTCGCTCAGACATTCTCCGTAAATTCCATTTGTTGGATGTACGATTCGATGAAGACCATATTGCTCACATCGCTTTGGACGATTTACCCGGAGATTGGGCAGAAGAAACCATGGTGCCAGAAACCCAATACATCGGCGATTATTGGGTTCATGAAAGAAGCTCGTTAATTTTGCAAGTTCCAAGCGTTGCGGTGATTGGCGAGTACAATTATTTATTAAATCCAAGCCATCCGCACATGGACGAAGTGACTTTTGGTAGTATTCGTCCATTTGATTTTGACCCTCGAATTATTAAATAAAAGAGCCTCGAATTAAGAATTTCTTTCGGTTGTGGAATCAGAATTTTCTGATTCCTGCTCAATAACCGGCTCAGCAATTAAGCTGAGTTTTTCGGATTCGAAATCTAGATGATTGGTTTCTAGATTGACCAGTGATTTGCTCACCTTGCTAGAAATGGTTTTAAAACGCTCCACTTTTCCATACAAACCTTGCTGTCCAGCCAGCGCTTTCACCGTGTTATTGTAATGATTACTCACCGTTCCCAAGCTGCCACCAAGCTTGTGCAAGCGCTCAGCAATAATACAAACTTGATTGAAGATGTCGCCCGCTTTTTCACTGATTTCTCGGGCTTCAACGTTGCTTTTTTCCAACATCCACAAATTGGCCACGGTTCTTAAAATCGGAATTAATGTGGTGTGAGAAACCAAAACCACACCGCGATTGTAACCGTAAGAAAATAAGTCTTTATTGGTTTTTAACGCATCGATGTAGGCCGGTTCAATGGGCATAAACATTAATACAAAACTTGGGCTGCGCATTCCAATTAAATTGGTGTAGTCTTTTGATGCTAAATCATCAATGTGTTTTTTAACGGCTTTTACGTGATCTTGCATAAACACTGTTTGTGTTTCTGGCGTCTCTGCTGAAATAGCTCGATCATAAGCAATGAGAGACACTTTGCTGTCGATAATAATGTGTTTATCGTCAGGCAATTTAACTAAGTAATCGGTCTGCTTGGATTTACCTTCTAAATCTTTAAAAGAGGACTGTTTTTCAAAATGCGCGTCTTCAATTAAGCCACTCATTTCCAGCGTACGTTCAAGCTGCGCTTCACCCCAGGCACCACGCTGCTGAGAATCGCCTTTTAAGGCAGTGGTTAAGTTACTGGCCTCGTCACTCATTTTAAGGCCAATTTCCAGCACTTTTTTAATTTCTGCGTTCAGATTGGTTGTGCCTTTAATGGATTGCTCGTGCACTTCATTGACACGTTTTTGGAATGAATCAATTTGATCTCGAAAGGGTTTTAACAGCAAATTAATATTGGCCTGGCTGGTTTGAGAAAAACTCTTACCTTTTTCTTCAAAAATTTTATTGGCGATATTTTCAAATTCTTTGGCCAGTGCTTGCTTTTGCGATTCGAAGTTTTTGATTTGCTCTTGGTAGTTTTTATCGCGCTCTTCAAGACTGGTTTCTAGCTGTTGATAACTTTTCTGCAAGGTTACGTAGCTGCTCGAAACCTGTTCTAGTTTTTCTGACAATTCGTTAATTCGAGCTTGAGCTTCTGCAAGACGTTTTCCGTTTTGTTCAGCCGTTACTTCTGCGGCTCGTTTTTGCTCAGCTAACTGCGAAATATTAGTTTGTTGTTTTTTATTTTCGGCTAACTGCAGTTGTAGACTGTTGGTTAGCTCTGACGATTGTTCCTTTAATACATTCTGTGCTTTTTGATTTTCGATTAATTCTACTTTTACTGCTTCCAACGCGGTTTGGGCCGTGTGTTTTTGCGATTCTAATTGAGTTTTTAATGACTCGGTGGCACTTAATTTGTTACGAGTTTCCGCGAGCACTTCTGCGAGAGAATGATTTTTTGTGGATAACTCGGTATTGGTCACTTCTAACGCGTGATGTTTATCTTCTGCAACTTTCAGCTGTTGCTCACGCTCGACAAGCGTTTGTTTTTGCAGCGCGGCTTCTTGGGTAAGATTTTCTAGCTGAGATTGTGCAGTTGCCAGTTTAGGGCGCATGATAACCAGAGCAAGCAAATAGCCAACGGCAATAGCTATGAAGGCGGTAAAAATAACAACAACTTCGAGTGGCAACCCACCGGTATTTTCAACCATGTAACTTGAACCTGTGTTTTAAAAGACAAATTAGACACCCATTAAAACATATAGAAAGCGGTCATGGCTAAAAACGAAAAAGCCAGCATTACGCTGGCTTATAACTCTTGGATAAATACTGTGAAGGCTAGTTCGTTAACACTCGCCAGTTTTAAACATTAGAGCGTATCGAGTGTTAGATAGACCAGTGTTTGCGTTAGGTTTTGGTAGGCAATTTCACCAAACGCCATAGGCCCGGTAATATCACCGGTTTTCTTGCCTTCTAAATCGCAGTACAGCAAGTTCAACAGGCTGTTGCACGAAAAGCCAATGTTACTCATATCGGCCTGTGACAGCGCCTTGTCGAATTTGGCAATGTAATCATCAACTGGCTTTGCGAATTTATATTCGATGTCGGGGAATACTGGCGCGTAAAACTTAGCATCTTCGCGGCTCACATCTAAAATTGCGACATTGACCAATACACCGGCGTAGTCTGCCACCAATGGCCAGCGCACATCGATGTGGTTTTCGGTCACGTATTCGGCGAAGTTCCAACTCTGTCCGTTGACCTCGCAACTGGTCACTTCAAAGCCTGTTTGCTTAAAGGTGATAGCCGGGCCGTCGCCTTGCTCGAATAAATTCACGGTTTTAATTTGTGCGGTTTGCTCTTCGGGCAATTGCACATGAATGGCTACAGCGTGGTTGTTACTCAACATACCGCTGGCGGGACCAAAACCAACTTTAGCGGTGCGCTCACCAATTTCATCAATGGGGAAACCACTCACCCAACCAATGATAGGAGAAAAATACATGTTGGCGTAATCAGGTGCATTCTGGGCGTACTCGGTATGTACCTCTGACTCACCGGGAAGCAATAAAATGGTAAAACCGTGCTCCGGTGCTTCGGTCGCGATGCGAGAAACGGAATTGACATCGTACAATGTCAGATGGGGTCTGGCGCTGGCGGCAAATCCACTGATGATGTTGACATGCAACATGGTTTGATCAACACGACCGCCATCATGCGCCATAAAATAAGGAATGGTGCCTGCTATCCAATTACCTGAAGGTAAACCATCGAGCACAGCTTCGTCACCGGAAATGACTAAATACTCGCCAGCTGAAATCAGCTCAATTACTTCTTCTTTGGTTGCCATTTTATTGGAAAACGTTACCAATCCTTCTCCAGACATCTAAATCTCCATCTATAAAATTTTCTTAAACGGCAGCCATTTGCTTCATCAGCACACCAACTTCCTGACGCATGGACTTTCTATTTTGACCTAGGAAATCTCTTATACGACGCGCAGCTTGCAATTTAATGACCGGATCAGGTTTGGTCATTACTTGTGCACGAAGTTTTGCAAGCAACAAACGATAAGCCATGTGTTCGCTTGGAATAAAATTCTCGTCTTCGATAATTTTCTGCCACACTTTATGATCCACTTCTGGCAATAAAATTTCCGAAGTCGATACATTTTTCATCGATTTATTCAGCAGTGTTAGCTCTTGAATTAACGTGCGGTAATTCTTTTTGAAATACTGTCGAATGGTTTCGATGGCTTGCAGCTTTTCGTTATCGGTGTTGCCTTGAACAAAAACGTTGCGCTGTTTAGAAATCAACAGATTCAATGGCACGCTGCCGGAATTTAAATTCACCTTGCCGGTTAATAAATCAATCCAGACAGAGCTTCTCACCGACGGTAAAACGAGCTTTTGTTTAACCGCATTTTGGCGAACTTGTTGACGCAGATGATCGGTATTAACGCCGCAAATTTGTTCAATCTCAACTTCTAACTGTACATGATTCTCAATAAAAAACTTTCGAAGTTCAATGGTTAAGTTATACAGTTTGCTGGGATCGGTGACTTTTGCAGCAGCAAGACTCAAACGAGACAACAAGAATTTCAGCGGCAGCACCTGGGTACGCAATGAATGATGGTTACGTATCAGCTGCTCCCAAATTTTATCCACCTCTGTTGGGATAAGCGCTAAACGTTGGACTTTAACATCACTGCGACGCAAATCCTCAACAATGACTTGCACAGTGTTGTCGTTTACGCCTAAAAAGTTAGCGATACTTTGTTGATCGATATTTTTAGCCTGCGCTAAGGCCACTTGCTGTCGTAAAAAATTCGAGTAGTTTCTCGTCGTATCGCCTAGAAAAGCCATGCGGGAAATAATTTCTCGACTGATGTGTCCGTTCTCAGTAGAAATTGTTTTCGGCACATTTGCGTGTACATAAACCGGGTAAATACCCACATTCATGTATCGCCAACGGCCAGTGACTAAATCGGAGTCATCAACTTTTTTTGCCGTGGAAAAAAAGGTCGATAACAGATTTTTGTCTCCAGTATCTAACACCACGTCATAACATTTGTCGCCTTCATTAAAGCGAGCAAATTTGATAAACCACGGTGCTTGAATTCCTAGAGCTAGCTCAAGGTCTCGGAAATCCTTTCGGTCCATACAGTACCCCTAGAAAAAGTGTGGAAGTGATAATTAAGAAGTAGCGTGTTTTAAAACGCCGCTCTGAATTTATTTAGGTCTGTTCGACAACAAAATTTATATGCTTATTAAACCTAAAAGTTTCAGTTTTTAGTTTACGTAGCCATAAGACCAGATATGTTGTGATTTTGCAATTGAGTGAAATGACGCTATTTAGAGCCTAACTAACCAGACAAACAGGAACTTCAATAAATATTTTTAATGCTCTATTTATTCATTAAAAAGGAATAAATAATTATGGAAAGTGGAATTTTTATCTAAAATCAAATTCGTGAACAAATGACATAAAAATCAGAATAAAGTATTCACTTTCGACTAATAAGTGTTTGTTCATAACCTCGATGTCGATTTCTTGAAAAACCCTACGTTTAAATCCATAAAATAGTCACCTTATTAGACATAAAAAATTAAATTTAGAATATGTACGCCAAAAATAACAAAAGTGTAGTTTTAAGCGACAATTTGAATTCACAGGTGAACAAAAGAGTAAAACGACAGGATTTGTTTGAAGGTAAGAATAATTGCTCAACTAATTGATCAATAATTAACACCGTAAAATAGTGTCGTTTTATTGATAAATCTTTTTTTTTAGAAATCTGTTGAATAAATTAATCAAAACTATTGCCAAAATAAATGTAAAATATAGAAACTTATTTAAAAAATGAGACACAGGCAGCAATTTTTTTTAAGTTTGGCTGAGACAAAATCGAGTATGTTTTATTGGCCATGAAAAATAAAAAACGTCACAAAAAATGTGAGATATCCATTCGGGAAAAATAACAATACAAAAACAAACCATTAATGGCCTCTGATTAAATAGGTAGGCAGCTACCAAATTAGGATGACTGCACTAAATACGTCGATAAAAAATTCCTCCAAAAATAAACTGACGTATTAATCATCAATATTTAATGCACATCAAAACCTGTTAGTTTTACAGGAAGGTTTTATAGCCATAAAAAAAGAGAGCCAAGTGGCTCCCTTTCGTACACAAAGTACACGTTTTTAATGACTGATTTCGCTTAGCTTACGTTGGCGCTTTTCATTACGAGCCACTAACCAGTAGGAAATCACCGCCGCAATAAGAACCGTCAAAATCATAATTGTTGCTAGCGCATTGATTTTAGGACTCAATCCTAAACGAACTGATGAAAAGACAATCATTGGCAACGTTGTTGACGACGGACCCGATACAAAGCTTGCAATCACCAAGTCATCCAACGACAAAGTAAATGCCAGCAACCAGCCGGAAATCAGCGCCGGAGAAATGATCGGTAACGTAATTAAGAGAAACGTTTTTAATGGAGTTGCGCCTAAATCCATGGCAGCCTCTTCAAGAGAACGATCCATTTCAGTCAGTCGGGACGACACCACAACCGTTACATAGGCCATACAGAAGGTCACGTGCGCGATCCAGATAGTGATAAAACCCCGCTGCTCTGGCCAACCGATACTGTTTGCCAAACCAACAAACAGTAACAGTAACGACAAACCCGTGATGACTTCTGGCATCACCAGAGGTGCTGTAACCATACCACCAAAGACGGTTTTACCCTTGAATTTTCCGGCGCGTGTTAACACCAGCGACGCCAGCGTTCCCATTACCACTGCGGCAGAAGCGCTCGCAAAAGCCAATTTAACACTCACCCACACGGCAGACATAATGGCTTCATCGCGAAATAACTCGCCGTACCATTTAAACGAAAAGCCCGCCCAAACGTTAACTCGTTCTGATCCGTTAAATGAGTAAACGATCAGCACAATCATGGGTACGTATAAAAAGAAAAAACCAATCGCTAAAAATATTTTGTTTAATTTAGAAACAGAGGATGTCATTACCGATCCTCCATTTCTTTAAATTGAAAACGATGGAACAGCAGTATGGGAACTAACAGAATAAGCAACATAATGATTGCCACGGTAGAAGCGACAGGCCAATCTCGATTGCCGAAGAATTCGCCCCATAAAACTTTACCAATCATAAGCGTTTCGGAGCCACCGAGAAGTTCTGGTATCACAAACTCACCCACCACTGGAATAAACACCAGCAATGAACCTGCAATGACACCATTTTTTGATAACGGCAAGGTGATGGTGAAAAAGCTTTTGATTGGACCTGCGCCCAAATCAGCGGCGGCTTCCAAATAACGATTATCTAATTTCACAAGGTTGGCAAACAGCGGCAAAATTAAAAACGGAATGTAGGTGTAAACAATGCCGATATAAACAGCAAATTCGGTATTGAGTAATCGAATGGGTTCGTCGGCGAGGCCAAGCGACATAATAATATTATTAATAATTCCGTTATTTCTTAAAATTCCCATCCATGCGTAGACGCGAATTAAAAAGCTCGTCCAAGAAGGTAAGATAATTAGCATCAAACACAAGCTTTGCGCCGATCCGCTCATGCGAGAAATTCCATAAGCGATCGGATACCCCAACAACAAACAGCACACCGTTGAAATTGCCGCAATTTTCAACGAACTCATGTAGGCATTAAAGTACAACGGATCACCAAACAGCCAAGTATAGTTACCCAGGTTTAGGTGGATTGTCAGTTGTTCATTGACGTATTCAAATAAAGCGGTGTAAGGCGGCTGAGCGATAGCGGCTTCTGAGAGCGATATCTTAAAAATAATTAAAAATGGAACAGCAAAAAATAGCAGCAGCCAAATGTAGGGAGGGAGAATTAACAGCCATTTTAAATTAAATCGAGACATGTCACCTTCACTCAGTAATTACCACAGCAGCGTTGTCATCCCAGTGAACCCAAACGGTATCGCCCCAGGTAAGTCGTTCATTACCCCATCGAATATCGTTTAGCGCCGTTACCAACATCTCTTTGCCCGACGGCAGTTCTACGTGATAAACAGAATGAGAACCGAAATAACCAATTTCTTTGACCACGCCCGTAACATAATTGTACTTTTGATCAGGCGCGTAACTGCTGATTGCTACTTTTTCAGGTCGTAACGCAACGGCAACGGGCTGGCCCTCAAAACAGGTAATGCCGTGACCGATGTAAACATCCGCTTCTGTGTCATTACAGTGAATGGTTACGTAATTAGGCTCGTCGACTTTGACAACGCCCTCTAGGATATTTACTGAGCCGATAAACTCTGCGGTAAATCGACTGTTGGGTTGCTCGTAGACTTCACTCGGCGTGCCAACTTGAGAAATTTCGCCCGCGTTCATAATCGCGATTCGATCGGCCATAGTCATGGCTTCTTCCTGGTCGTGGGTTACCATGACACAGGTAACGCCCAGGCTTTCAATAATATTAACAATTTCTAGCTGCATTCGAGCGCGCAGCTTTTTATCCAACGCACCCATAGGTTCGTCGAGTAGGAGTAATTTTGGCTCTTTGATTAAAGACCGTGCGAGAGCAACACGTTGTTGTTGGCCACCGGAAAGTTGATGAGGTTTGCGCGCTTTTAAATGTTCCATTTGCACAAGCGACAACATTTCATCAATCTTTTTTTGTATTTTTGATTTATCGAGCTTGTCTTGCTTTAAACCGAAAGCAAGATTTTGTTCCACCGTCATGTGGGGAAATAACGCGTACGACTGGAACATCATATTGATTGGGCGTTGATAGGGTTCCAGATTGTTTATTTGATCACCCTGCAAATAAATATCGCCTGAGCTTGGTTTTTCAAAACCTGCGAGCATTCTTAACAGCGTGGATTTGCCACAGCCGGATGCTCCAAGCAATGCGAATATTTCCCCTTTTTTTATTGTTAAACTGACGTTATTTACTGCGGTAAAGCCACCAAACTGTTTACTGACTTTGTCAACGGACAAATAATCAGGATTATTGCGTTTGGCAGCGAAGCTCGATGACTCAACTACTTCCACTGTTCTACCCTAATGATATTTTGAGAGTCCGCCGCTTGCGCGGCGGTGAGACGACACGAGATGTTTGAACTATTGTCCGGTTTTAATCTCGGTCCAGGCGCGATTAATGACACGATCAATTTTTGGAGGCTTAACTGTTGCGGTATAAAGTTTTGCTTTTACATCAGCAGGTGGGTATATCGACTCGTCTGATTTAATTTCTTGCTCAATGTTCTCAAGTGATGCAGGAATCGGGTTTGGATACCAAATTTCGTTGGTATTCGCCGCTGCAATATCAGGACGCATTAAGAAATTAATAAATGCCAATGCTTCTTCAACATTTGCGGCATCTTTTGGAATACCCAACATATCAGACCAGAGCAACGCACCTTCTTTTGGAATGATGTATTTAATTTCTACACCATTTTTAGCTTCTTCAGCGTCGGCCATTGCTTGAGCAATATCACCTGACCAACCGACGGCAACACAAATTTCACCTCCGGCGAGATCGTCGATGTATTTTGAAGAATGAAAATAAGTGATGCTAGGTGCAAGTTCTTTCAGGAGGGCTTTTGCTTCGCCCTGATAATCTTTGGCATTGGTGGAATTAGGGCTCTTACCAACATAGTGCAAAGCGGCCGCGTAAATTTCAGTCGGAGCGTCCAAGAACGAAACACCGCACGACTTTAATTTTTCCAAATTTTCTTTCTTGAAAACCAAATCCCAGGAATCCGTAGGCGCATCTTCGCCGAGCACCTCAGCGACTTTTTTGACATTAAATCCAATTCCTGTGGTTCCCCACATGTAAGGAATGCCGTGATTATTACCTGGATCAAGAGGAGCGAGGGTTGCTAAGAAATCCGTATCAAGTTCGCTGTAATTGTCTAATTTAGCCTTATCCAATGGCATGAAGATACCGGCTTGGATTTGGCGAGACATAAAATCGATGGTCGGCACAACGACATCGTACCCAGAGCGTCCTGCTAGCAGTTTCCCTTCCAATACTTCGTTGGAATCGAATACATCGTAGGTTACTTTAATACCCGTTTCTTTCTCGAATTTCTCAATGACACCGTCGCCGATGTAGTCACTCCAGTTGTAGACGTTAACAACTTTCTCAGCAAATACATTAGCACTAGCAAGCAATCCAGCAACTGTGATCGCGGTCAATGCTCGTGGACTTAGTTTCATTAAAACCCCCTTTATTGTGGTTGTTTGATCTTTCGATCTTAGTTGGGCAGCGTAGTATTACTGTGGCCAAGATGTTAAATAACCGACTCGTAACGCAGAGGTTGATTAATTCATCAACGTTCTGCACATGAGTTCTTTTTAATCAGGTGCAAAGATTGATATAGACTCTTTACACCCTAGCCAGTTTAAAAGTTCTTACATAACTGTCTATGCACAACTGGCTAAAATCGAAAAATTTTTTTAATTTTTATAAATTAAATTCAACAATCGGTGAAAGTACGATAGACATCTGTTGAATACTCGCATGTCATAGCCGAATGGAATATCCGATTGCTTACGTACGCCCCAAAATCACCGATCGTTTGAATAAATCACAAACAAATTGATTAGAGGTTTCTAGGCTTTTTATAACCGTTTTTCGAAAAATAGATTCCAATAATTTGAACTGGTTCTGGAATAACATTATTAATGGAATTAAAGAACCGTACTTTGGCATTAAAGGAATTCGGCAGCCGTGTCATCCAGAGTTTTCAATACTCGCTCATAAAGCAAGTCGATCTCTTCTTTTGTGATCACTAACGGAGGACTCATGACCATTGTTGACCCAACACCGCGCATTACCAAACCATTGGTAACACTGATATCACGGCAACGTGTGCCCACTGCCCCTTTATCTTCAAAAAACAGATGCTGTTCTTTATCTTGCATTAATTCAATTGCTGCAAGCAGCCCAAGCGTTCTTACCTCTCCTACAATAGGATGTGATGCCAACTGCTGTAATTTCTCACTGAAGTAAGGCGCGATTTCCTGATCGACACGCTCGACAATACCTTCATCGCGCAATACTTTTATATTGGCCGTCGCAACCGCCGCAGCTGTTGGGTGACCGGAATACGTAAAACCGTGGTAAAACTCATCGCCACTGTTTTTCAGTGTCTCCGCCACTTCATCAGAAATAAGCACACCGCCAATGGGTAAATAACCGCTGGAAATTCCTTTCGCTATCGGCATTAAATCCGGTTTAGTTCCGAAATAGTCACAGCCAAACCATTTTCCCGTACGACCGAAACCGCAAATAACCTCATCACTCACGAGTAAAATTTCGTATTGATCGCAAATGCGCTGTATTTCCGGCCAATAACTTTCAGGTGGAATAACAACCCCGCCAGCGCCTTGAACCGGCTCGGCGATAAACGCGGCAACGTTGTCTTCACCAAGCTCAAGAATTTTTTCTTCCAGCTCCCGAGCAACTCGCAATCCAAATTCGTTCGGATCTTCGTCAAAGCCTTCGCCAAACCAATAAGGCTGATTAATATGTTCAATACCTGCAATTGGTAATGCCCCTTGTTTGTGCATAACCGTCATGCCGCTTAAGCTGGCACCAGCAACTGTCGAACCGTGGTAGGCATTTTTTCTGGCAATAATGACTTGCTTGTTAGGCTTACCTTTACACGCCCAATAATGTCTTGCCAAGCGCAACATGGTGTCGTTTGATTCAGATCCCGATCCCGTAAAAAATACGTGATTTAAATGATCCGGTGCCAGTTCGCTCAGTAGCTCGGCTAACTCAATGGTCGGCGGTGTCGTGCACTGAAAAAAACTGTTGTAGTACGGAAGCTGCTGCATTTGCTCGGTTGCAGCGTCGATCAATTCCTGTCTTCCGTAACCAATATTCACGCACCAAAGGCCCGCCATACCATCGAGAATTTTGTTGCCCTCGGAATCGTAAAGATAAACGCCCTCTGCCCGCTCAATAACGCGCGTGCCTTTTTTTACCAAATCCCCAGAATCAGTAAATGGATGGATATGATGCTGTGCGTCAATGGTTTGTAATTTTGTTTTTGTTGTAGTTGTCATTGCGAATTCCTACACATTTAATAACAGATATTCCCGCTCCCAAGAACTGATAACTTGGAAAAACGTTTCATACTCTTTATGTTTGATTGCCATATAGGCGCGAACGAAATCCTCACCGAGGATTTCCGATAATTCATTCGGTTCTTGCAAGCGACTTAAAGAATGCTCTAGCGTTTTAGGTAAATTGCTCGGTAATTCTTGTGCACAGCCGCTAACTGGATCAGAGGGTTGTACTTTATTTTTAATGCCTAAATAACCACAGGCTAAACTCGCCGCAATGGCTAAATAAGGGTTTACATCTGAACCCGCAAATCTCGCTTCGACTCGGGTCGACTCCGCGGATGAAATTGGTACACGTAATCCAGCGGTGCGATTATCTATTCCCCAATGGGTGTTATTCGGTGCAGCGTCACCAAATAATATTCTTCGATAGGAATTCACATTTGGAGCGTAAAACAGCATGGCATCGGGTGTATAACGTTGAAGACCACCGAGGTAATGTTTAAAAGTTTCACTGTGTTCGTTGTCGCCCGTGGTAAACACATTTTTTTTCGAAGATAAATCAATCAACGATTGGTGAATGTGCATTGAGCTCCCCGGCTCGTGTTGCATCGGCTTTGCTAAAAACGTCGCGTAGACGTCATGACGCATAGCAACTTCACGAATCGTGCGTTTAAATAAAAACACTTGATCAGCACGCGACAGCGGATCGGAATGCTCAAAGTTAATTTCCATTTGAGCCGCGCCCGATTCATGAATTAATGTATCGACATCTAATTCCATGGCATCACAGAAGTCGTACATTTCTTCAAACAACGGATCAAATTCGTTCACTGCATCAATCGAGTAACTTTGGCGCGCACGCTCTGCGCGACCGGAGCGCCCTACAGGTGGTTGCAATGGAAAATCCGCGTCAGTATTTTTTTGCACTAAATAAAATTCTAATTCCGGTGCAACGATGGGCTGTAACCCTTCTTTTTCATACAACGCCAACACACGTTTTAAAACATTTCTCGGTGCCAGTGGATGCGGATTTCCGTTCGCGTCAAAACAATCGTGAATGATTTGAGCCGTAGGTTCTTCTACCCAAGGTACCATTCGAACGGTTTTAGTATCAGGCTTTAAATAGAGATCGATATCGGCTGGATGAACTAAATTATCAATGGCCTCGTCATCGGGCCAATCACCGGTGACAGTTTGAATAAAGATGGCTTCGGGTAAACGCGTACCTTCGCCATGAAGATATTTACTGGCCGGTAAAATCTTACCGCGGGCATTACCGGTCATATCGGGAACTAACGCTTCTATTTCAGTAATTCCGTTGTTTTGCAGCCAGCCTTTTAGTTCTATCTCATTGTTTATCATGTAAACACTATTTAAAATTTATTTTGAATTTAATATGTAATATAAATGAAACAAGCCAATGCAATGTAGATCAACAAACGAATCAAAGTTACTTTTATTCCTTTGAAAATTTACATTGAAAATACAAGTTAATATCGCAAGTGTATTATTTCGACAATGTCTCTTATCTTTCTTTCTATAAACTCGGCGTAACAACTCAACAATGCCTATTAAAGTCATCCTTGAGTAAACGTCGAATTTTATATTTCAATCGCTCTTATCAAAGTTAGAATTTGTCGTTGATTCAGGTAAAACCAAATTATTAGCACAAGACAACATTGGGAAGATTCCAATGTAATGCACATTCTAATACTGGATTCATTACTTTAGGAGCCTCTGGTTAACCTCAACATTACTCAGCGTGATCTCAAGCGTGCAGTTGCAAGGCGCCGTTAGTAATTAATGGCTTTAGTCCTTAATAAGAACGGCAACGCCGCAAATGTGCGCTTGAGACCGCGCCTTTCAGGGCCTGCCAGTTTTTTCCTGCTCTGCGTTGTGCTTTTTCGATTTAACCCGTTAGATCTTCAAAAGCACGCCTTAATCAGAAAAAAACTCCTTGGCCTGAGTGATCTTGAGGTTAATCAGCGGCTCCTTTATTATTATTTTCGCCGATAACTCGAATTTAAAGTAAATTTGACGTATGTCACAAAAGCTCAACCAAACCACTCTAAATGCCGTAACACATCCTAATATTTATTACGCTTTAACGTTCGCCCGATAATTTTCACACTGATGCTTAAACCACGTAAAAATAGCGTTATAAAAAGCAATGTCATTAACACACCACTCGGGATGCCATTGCACTGCTAATACAGGTTTATCTTTTACGCTTATAGATTCAATTAATCCGTCTTCGGCTTGAGCTTCAATCGTTAGACCTTCTCCCGGTCGATTAACGCCTTGGCCATGAACCGAATTTACATCAGTTTCTTTCTCGGGCCATATTTTTGATAAAACGCCGTCATCATTGATACGAACTTTGTGGCTGAAGCCGTATTGAACCTCGACCGGTGCATCTTTATCTTCTCTGTGGTCGTTCAGGTGAGGTTGTTTATGAACCTCTTGGTATAAACTGCCACCATACGCAACATTTAATTCTTGAAAACCTCGGCATATTCCCAGTATTGGAATATTTTTTTCTACCGCTTTTTCTATAAGCGCAAACGTTAATTTATCTCGCGCTGCATCTAGGTGATTCGTATCAACTGGTTGTTCATCGCTGTAATATTTTGGATGAACGTTGGAGTAACTGCCTGTTAATAAAATGCCGTCGACTAAATTGAGGTAATTTTCGAGCGATTCACTCACAGCGGGAATAATAATTGGACTTGCGTTCATTACGGTACTTACCGCTTCCAAGTATTTTTCTCCGACACAATGATAATAATGAGGAGTGATTTCTTTACGACACGCTGGCAAGCCAATAATTAAATTGCTCATAGTTACCTCGTTGGACCACCTTACACTATCATGTTGATTATATTCAACAGTCGAGATGTATTATTTTGCACTCGTGACTGAATTAAATTGGAACTAAATTTCAGATCGATTTATTCCAATTTTTTAGCTATATCAACACCACTGTAAAGTTTTTTTGGTCATAAGTGGATTTTGTTTATTTACATTAACTTAGAGCTTATGTTTAATATTATCAACACTTGCTAGGTTTATACCAAGTTTTCAACGAGTATGTTTAAAAGCATCTTGAGAATCGACAACCTCAGAAGCGTCAAGAAAATAACACAATACGTACTCTAGACCGTTCTTTGTCAGTAATTTGAAGTATAGATTCATTTAAATGTATGAGTATTTTCTCAAATTGATGCACTACAACAGAACACAAATTTAATTCATGCACAACATCGGATTACCTGAGACGTTTGTCAGGTAATTTACTGAATAAATCTAGTTCATATATCCATTCAATAAAGCTTGAAACAAAATGACCGCAAATAAATTATATGATGACTTCCTAAAGCACTATGACTCGTTGGATTTGTTACTTCCCGACTGCAACGGCGTGATTCGTGGAAAAAGAATTCCAGCAAGCGCTGCTGAAAAAGTTTTTTCTGACGGTGTCTTGTTTCCAGCTTCCGTATTTGCGGTGGATATTCGTGGCGAGCCTTGCGAAAAAACACACTTAGGTTTTGAGACCGGTGACGCAGATTTTTGCTGCCCTATCATTCCTGACAGCTTGGTGCCGGTTCCGTGGGCAAAAAATAGAGCGCAAGTGTTGCTATCAATGCGCGATGACAAAGATGAAGCATTCAATTGCAATCCAAGAGAAATTCTAAATTCGGTCAACCAGCGCTTAAACAACGACGGTTATTTCCCAAAAATTGCAGTCGAACTGGAATTCTTCTTATTTTCACAAGACTTTGTTCAGCAGCCTAAACCGCCGATCAATCCGGTCACTAAAAACCCGGAAACCAGCAGCCAAGTCTATTACATGGATGATTTAGACGCGTATCAGGATTTAATTGACGCAATTGGTACTGCGTGCGAAGCACAAAATATCGATGCCGAGGCTGCGGTTTCAGAGTGTGCACCCGGGCAGTTTGAAATAAATTTAAAATACTCCGGTAATATTTTAAAAGCCTGTGACGATGCCATTTTATTAAAACGCGTCATCAAGCAGATCGCGCGACAAAACGGGTTTATTGCTAGCTTTATGGCAAAACCTTACGCCAACCATTCAGGTTGTGGCTCCCATGTACACGTCAGTTGTTACGATGAATCAGGTAACAATGTTTTTGCAAAAAGTGATCAACACTTACAATCAGCTATTGCTGGCATGCAGCAAACCATGGCGGAGTCGATGCTAATTTACGCCCCACACGCCAATTCTTATCGCCGCTTTCAACCTGACTCTTATGTTGCAATGAACAATTCCTGGGGATTTAATAATCGAACAGTAGCATTAAGAGTTCCGGTTAGCTCCGAACACAACCTACGCATCGAACACCGAATTGCCGGCGCTGACGCAAATCCCTATTTGGTGGTTGCCGCTATTTTATCAGGCATGCATTACGGTTTAGAAAATTCACTGGAATGCGACGCGCCAATTGAAGGCAATGCTTACGAAAAAACTCAAGCGACCAATCCAACGCATTGGCAAGATGCGTTGAATCACTTTAAAAACAGTCAATTTATAGAAAATTACTTTAATAAAGATTTTCTATCCGTGTTTACTGCACTCAAACAAGAGGAGATGAATCAATTCAACCTTGCCATCACTCCTTTAGAATACGAATGGTATTTGCAAACAATTTAAACAGTAAACATCATGGAAAATTCTTGGTATCACGCTTCAGCGAATTGGTCACACTCCTTTCCCAAATTGGAAGACACACAGCGATTTGACGTGTGCGTTGTCGGCGCTGGAATTACTGGACTCACAACGGCCCTGCATTTGGCAGAAGCTGGATATTCAGTCGCAATTATTGAATCCCATTACGTCGGTTACGGAGCATCGGGCCGAAGCGGCGGCCAAATGATTTTTGGTTTTGCCGCCGAACAACCAACCATTGAAAAATTGGTGGGTAAAGACAACGCCGATGTCATTTGGCAAGCCGGACTCGAAGGCCTTGATTTACTGCGCGCCCGAGTAGAAAAGCACGCTATTGATTGCGACTTAGTGCACGGGCAAGTCAATGTAGCCGTCAAAACCCGTCAAATTGATGAATTAAAGCAATGGCAGGAATCCTTAGAAGATGACTACGGCTATTCTTCCTTAACGTTTTGGAATCAAGATCGAGTGCGTGAGGAAGTTAACAGCCCCCGTTATTTAGCCGGACTTCACGATTCCAACAGCGGTCACATCCATCCTTTAAATTACACGTTAGGGTTAGCGAGAGCTGCCGACGAACTCGGCATTAAAATTTTTGAACACAGCCCCGTTCGTTCAGTGACGAAAGGTGATCCGGTAATTGTAAGCACAGACGACGGCGAAATTATCTCAGACTTTGTCGTGCTCGCGGGAAACGCCTATCTGCCAGAATTGGGAATGGGAATTTACGACAAAGTAATGCCTGTAGGTACCTACATTTGCGCAAGCGAAGTACTTGGCGAAGCTCAATGCAAAGAATTAATTCGTAACAACGCTGCCGTATGTGACATCAATTTTGTTCTCGATTATTTTCGTTTATCGAATGATTTTCGAATGCTGTTTGGTGGCCGGGTTTCCTATTCGACCCTAGCGCCTGCGGATTTAGAAAAGTCGATGGGCGAGCGGATGAAACACGTTTTTCCACAATTACAGAACGTAAAGATTGATTTTGCCTGGGGCGGCAACGTTGCTATTACGATGAATCGCGCACCTCACTTTGGTCGCGCCGACAATAATATATTTTTTGCGCAAGGATTTTCAGGTCATGGTATTGCGGCAACGGGTCTTGCCGGAAAATTGATGTCCGACGCAATTCAGGGCACCGCAGAAAAGTTTGATGTTTTTTCAAAAATTCCGCATCACTCGTTTCCTGGCGGCCGACTATTCAGAACACCCGCACTGGTATTAGCAATGGCATGGTATCGCTTGCAGGATTTATTGCCCTAAATATTTCCCCTCGGTAAGTTATAAAAAAGCCGCTCAACAATCAGCGGCTTTTTCATTTACTTACAATGTAGAGATTCAAAGATTAATAATTTAAATTCATCCAAGTTGCTTTAAGCTCGGTGTATTTTTCAAGCGCGTGCAGAGATTTGTCTCGACCGTTACCCGACTGCTTAAAACCACCGAATGGTGCAGTCATATCGCCAGCATCGTAATAATTTACCCACACGGATCCAGCGCGAACTTTTCTTGAAACACGGTGCGCTCTCGCTAAATCGGAAGTCCAGATAGCGGCGGCAAGTCCGTAGTCGGTATCGTTAGCAATGGCAATAGCTTCTTCTTCAGAGTCAAAGCCAATACACGATAAAACAGGACCAAAAATCTCTTCCTGAGCAATGGTCATCTGATTGGTAACATCGTCAAAAATGGTGGGCTCAATATAAAAACCACCGCTTTCTGACATCGCTTGCTTGCCACCGGCAACAATTGTTGCACCGTCTGCAGTACCCTTGTCCACGTAGCCAAGTACTCGGCTCATTTGTTGTTGATCGACTATTGCACCCATGCTCGTATCTGGATCTAACGGGTGGCCCGGTTGCAGCGATTTAGCGGCCTCGATAACCTCTGCTATAAATTCTTTTTTAATGACGTTGTGTACCAGTAATCTCGAACCGGCAGTGCAAACCTCACCCTGATTAAAGAAGATACCCACAGCCGCGGCTTTAGCTGCTGCTTTTAAATCCGGTGCGTCTGGGAAAACAATATTAGGGCTTTTACCGCCACACTCAACAAACGTGCGCTTCATGTTGCTGATTGCACCTAGCGACAAAAGATGTTTTCCAACCGCAGTAGAACCTGTGAACACCAAGCCATCGACATCCATATGTTTTGCCAAAGGCTCACCAGCGTCTTTACCAAAGCCGGTAATAACATTAAGAACCCCAGCAGGTATACCAGCGTCTAGAGCTAATTGACCAATACGAAGCGCCGTTAATGGGGATTTTTCTGATGGCTTTAAGACAACACTGTTACCGGTGGCAAGCGCAGGTCCTAATTTCCACGCGGCCATAATCAACGGGAAATTCCATGGCACAATCGCGGCGACAACACCGAGCGGCTCACGAGTTACTAAACCCAATTCATTTGGGTGTGTGGGAGCCACTTCGTCGTAGACTTTATCAATCGCTTCTGCGTTCCAGCGAATACAATTAGCGGTTGCAGGAATATCAATTGCGGTTGAATCGCCGATGGGTTTCCCCATATCAAGGGTTTCTAAAATTGCCAGCTCGTCGGCGTGTTGCAAAATTAAATCAGCAAATTTAATAAGAACTTTCTTGCGTTTAACAGGTGCTGTCTGTGACCACACACCAGAATCAAAGGCTTTGCGGGCGCTTTCGACCGCTGCGTCAGCATCGGCTTGTGAACAAGACGGGATTTCGGCCAGCACCCGACCATCAATTGGGCTGATACACGTGAAGGTTTTACCGGATGTCGCCTGAACGGGCTTACCGTCAATAATATTATCGACCGGGATTGTGACTGATTCAGCGAGTTGAACCCAGTAGTTTTTATCTTTGGTCTGTGCCATAACCCTACCTCGTGGTATTTATTATGTTGATAGACAATTCTTACGGCTTTTGTATTTGAGAAAAAAGCCTAGTGTGAATTGAATTGGAACAATAGACAATGAATGGATCTGACAATTCTCTCGAAATTATCCAATAATGCCCACCAAACATTCTTAACGTCAATCGTGAGTTTTTCTCACAACATAAGATTTGCCAGAATAAGCTGTCAAACAACAAGACCTTCGTAATAACTCTTAAATATAAGCACTTTTACTATGAATGACTTTTAAACAGAAGTTCAAGAACTGAACTTAGCATTTTGCAATTACAAATCTAATCTGTGAATCCATTTCACTGGTGTAAACATGAGAAAATACGTTTTCTTTGGCAATGCCACGCCAACTCGACAAGACAGAACAAGATCAAAAAATACTTAGTATTTTGTTTACAAAGGAAGAAACAGGAAAAACCAGCAGGAGAGGTAAAACTAAAATAGACTGGAAAATAAACGTTAAAAGTTTAAAGCTGTGGTCCTAAAACGTAGCATTAGATATTGATTTGAATTTAATTGATCAACTCAGCCACAATCTATTTCGTGTATGATTTTTCATAAAACAGATTGCGACCAAATACTTAAAAGAATAGTAATTAGAAAGTGACCGGGGTACTGGCAGAAATAATGGTGGCTTTTTCGTCGGTTAAATTTCTAAAACGATGTGGTTGATTGGTATTAAAGTAATAACCTTCACCTTCCGAAAGCACTTTTACCGCATCACCGATAGTGACTTCGACCTGCCCTTCCACAACAACACCGCACTCTTCACCCTCGTGAGAAATCATGTCTCCACCGGTATCTGAACCAGGCTCATAAACTTCTCGCAATAAGGTGATATTACGATTTTGATGATCAGCACCGACAAGGAAAAAATCTAAATTGCCTTGACCAATATTGGGCTGTTGATCTTGCAGGTAAAAATAATGGTCTTCGTTAGGTTCGACATCCAGAGTGAAAAACTCCGATAACGTCATTGGAATGCCGTCGAGGACTTTTTTTAATGAAGCAACGGAAGGGCTAACTCTGTTCTGCTCAATTAGAGAAATTGTGCTGTTTGTTACACCCACACGCTTGGCAAGTTCGCGCTGAGATACGCCTTTTGCCTTGCGAACATTTCTCAAACGTTCACCAACATCTACCGACATTTGCCCTCCACTTCTTGTATTTCTATCGACGCGTTCCATGCAGGTGTTATGGGTATGGATTGCTTCTAAATTAATAAAAACCTATCTGTCTGTTGAATATTTCCAATGAGTACATCAAATAATAACTGGAAATTCCTAGTGTAATGTAAACAGTAAACTGCCAACTATAAGGCATTTACATCACACATAAGTCACTCAAACAGGTAGCAAATCAAATTGCGGCTAATAGACGACATTTCTAATTAACAACGCCTATTGTATACATCTATTATCCACACAATTCTATATTATAAAAGATCATTTAGCCTGATTTTATACTAAAAAGATTATTCAAAGGGGTATAGAAAACAACAATGCCTAATAGGCCAGTATAAAGCGCTAATTAACACCAAAATGCTCTCTGATTAAGATCAACAAACGGTGTCTCATTGACACAAGAACAACACTGTTTGCCTCACAAAGATTGGATTTTATTATCTAATCTCCGCCACCACAGCCGCTGCCACACGAACTTCCGCTATCACTCGAACCAAACCCAGAATCTCCAGAGTCAAAACCTGAAGAACACCCTGAGCTGCAACCTATGTGACTCGCACAGTAATTGTTTTTATGAGCACTAGAGGCCTTTGAGCGGCAATCGAGCTGATAATGAAATCCATCAGAAATATTCAAATCAGCGTCTAGGGAAAATAATAAAGGCAATTTTGTTGGTTCTTTAGGATTAATATTTTCTAAATTACAGGCGAAATACCATGTATTTTTTATACTCGATTGCGCTTGCGTGGGCTTTTTCATAGCCTCCGTTGGCGTATGATGCAAAAAGCGCCCAAAGGATTTTTTGCAAAACGCTTGGTACTGTTGAGTGAACAAAATAAATTCATGCCACATAACATCAACCGCTTGAGAAGGCATGGCGAGATTTTTCTTACCTGATAATACGCCAAGCTCAAAATAGTTTCTAAGCCCACGTTCAACAATTAAAACATCGGCGTCGCTTAAATGAGGGTAAATTTGTTTTAACGTTGTTCGGAGTCGATTCGGAAAAATATATTGATTAATAAAATCCGCTCTTTGTTTTTTCTTATGAGACAGATAGGAGGCTCTGGGACCAAACTTTTTTGAGGTGAGCAACCATAGAACGGCAAGCACCAACAATACAGAAAATAAATTATCAGCTATCCAGCCAACAGTGATATCAGGCATGGCAACACCTTAATAAAGCCTCTAATACTCAAGCACTCTTTTACGATGCATATTTTGTTTTTTACTTGATAATAGAACAAATCGTTTTTTAGTCTTATTTTTGTAAAAACCGTATTATCAATAACAGCTTCAAAATATAATTGTCATTTATTTTATTATATGAATCTAACTATTTTATTATAAGAAATAATAAAGCGATTAATTTCAGCTTGTTGTCCTTTCGCAGACGATCGATTGTCTGCGCATCAAAATAATACCAACAACCCGTAAAGACAAAAAAGCCGACTTAACGTCGGCTTCTATGATTCTATTCAAATGGGTGTCTCTTCACGATTGTTTCAACTCGATCCGGCCCTGTTGAAATAATGTCAATTGACGCACCGGTTAACTCTTCGAGTCGAGCGATGTAATCTTTCGCTGCTTGTGGAAGCTCATCCAGTGATTTTGCTCCGAACGTTGAATCTGTCCAACCCGGCATATCTTCGTAAACCGGCTTAACATTTTCCCAGCCATCGGCATCGTAAGGAATACCAACCGGTTGACCGTTGTTGTCTTGATAGCCGACACAAATTCTTACGGTTTCTAGGCCATCTAAAACGTCGAGCTTAGTTAAGCAAATACCTGAAATCGAGTTAATGCGAATAGCGTGTTTAACCGCTACAGCGTCAAACCAACCCGTGCGACGCTTACGACCAGTGGTAGCACCAAACTCGTGACCTTTAACACCCAAGTGCTCACCTACGTCGCAATCCAATTCCGTAGGAAACGGACCAGAACCAACACGGGTTGTGTAAGCTTTGGTGATACCAAGTACGTAATCTAGGTAACAAGGACCGAAACCAGAACCCGTCGCGGTGCCGCCGGCTGTGGTATTTGAAGACGTCACAAATGGGTAAGTACCGTGATCGATATCCAAAAGTGAACCTTGGGCACCTTCGAACAAAATGTTCTCTTGGTTTTCACGTGCTTGGTGCAGCATGTCGGTAACATCGGCCACCATTGGCTTCAATTCTTTCGCCCACTCTAGTGCTTGCGCCAAGGTATCTTCATAAGACACAGGCTCAACACCGAAGTATTTCTCAAGCGCGAAGTTGTGGTAGTGCATAACTTCTTTGAGTTTTTCCGCGAAGCTTTCTTCATTGAAAACATCGCCCAAACGAAGACCACGACGAGCTACTTTATCTTCATAAGCGGGTCCAATACCACGGCCGGTAGTACCGATTTTGGCCTCCCCTTTGGCAGCCTCACGCGCTTGATCGAGCGCGACATGGAATGGAAGAATCAGTGGGCATGCGGGAGAAAGTAGCAGACGTTCACGAACGGGAACACCGTTAGCTTCAAGTTCAGCAACCTCTTTCAATAGAGCTTCTGGTGACAAGACAACGCCGTTACCAATCAAACATTTCACGCCATCGCGTAAAATACCTGAAGGGATTAAGTGCAATACTGTGGTTTTACCATCAATTACCAAGGTATGACCGGCATTATGGCCGCCTTGGAATCTAGCCACTAATGCGACTTGCTCGGTCAATAAGTCAACGATTTTGCCTTTGCCTTCGTCGCCCCACTGGGTACCTAAAATTACTACATTTCTTCCCATAGCTTGCCTTTACAGTTTCTTTCGAAAGGGTTGAATATTGTCTTTTGCATCCGTATTACAGCGGAAGCACTTGGTACTCACCATCGACAAATACCAATTGTTGTTTACACTTCGCCGGAATATCGTCGTCTTTATCCAGCGCAGCGATTACCGAACGACCTTCATCTCGCAGACGGCGTACTGCCGACCACAAGTTTTGGTCTTCTGAATACGGAGCCCAAATTAAATTTTCTTGTCCAGATTGACTCAAGGTCAATTGGCTGACAGAAGTAATATCGACCGTAAAACCAATAGCCGCACGCGCACGCCCAAAGACCTTACCAATGCTGTCGTAGCGGCCACCGCGAGCAATCGCTTCACCGAAACCGGAAGCAAACGCCGCAAAAACAACGCCAGTGTGATAGTGATAGCCACGAACTTCGCCGAGGTCAAAGTACATATTGACGAAATTACAACGCTGACCAATGGTTTGAGCGATCTTACTCAATTGATCGAGCGCATCGAAAATTGCCGCAGGTGCGCCTTTGAAGAACTCGCGCGCGGTATCGATAATTTCAGGACCACCGGCCAGCTCAGGCAACTTCAACAACCACTTTTTGTGTTGAGGTTTCTTCACGTGCTCATTGACCCAGCGATCAATGTCTGTGGCAGATTTTCTCTGCAACAGTTGGAAAAATTCTTGTTCTTGCTCTTTGGTGAATTCTGCCTCTTCAGCGAGCGTTCGATAAATAGCCACGTGGCCAAGATCGAGATGAAGCTTTGGCAAATCCAGCTGCTGAAGCGATTCTAAAAGCAAGGTGATGACTTCGATGTCGGATTCAACACCGGCACCACCAAATAATTCCACCCCAGCTTGCAACGGTGATCGCGTTGCCAGAGGCGTTTTTGGTTTGGTATGCAATACATGGCCTGTGTAACACAGACGACTGACACCTTCTTGAGAGAAGCTGTGTGCATCCATTCGAGCAATCTGTGGCGTAATATCAGCACGAATACCCATCATGCGGCCACTGAGTTGATCGGTGACTCTAAAAGTCAAAAGGTCGATGTCTTGACCGAGACCAATCAACAAAGAGTCTGTGTATTCAATCATTGGAGGGATTACTAATTCGTATCCCCAGAGACGAAAGGCATCGAGCAATTGCCGTCTCAATGATTCAATTTGATCGGCCGATTCAGGCAATATCTCTTCAATACCGTCTGGCAGCAGCCAACGATCTTCGTAATTCATAACAAGATTTTCCATTAGACCTTAGCGGTAATTCTGCCAAAGGCTCTTTCATTCTTTGTGCTTATACCAGCGCGAATACTGGTGTTTTAGTTGCTCATTGCAATCAATAAACACACACCAACAATCATCGTGATCAATCCGCCCCATCGCAGCTGATTGTCGGGAATCGTTGCCAATTGAACGACCAATGAACGCCAGCGCCCTGGATAAATAAAAGGAAGAATTCCTTCAATAACCAACATCAAGCCAACAGCTTGCAGAAATGTGTCCCACATTAGAACGCGTTCCTAGAACGTGCGGTGTTCACGCCTAAATGTCTGAATTTCATAGAGCTTCTGCGAGAAGCACCTGATAATTTTTAACCAGTGATGGGCATACAGACACAAAAAAACCGGGCGCTTTGCCCGGTTTGTCTGATTTTACCACGTGTAAAAGCGTTTTGTTTAGCTTTTAGCTTAGTTTTTCTGCACGCCGTTAGGATCGTTTAGGTAACGGAAGAATTCGCTTTCTGGATCAACCAGCAGTAAATCACCGCGACCTTTGAAAGTCTCTTTATAGGCTCGAAGGCTGCGTAAGAAACTGTAGAACTCAGGATCTTGATTGTAGGCTTCTGCGTATATAGCTGCCGCTTTAGCATCGCCTTCACCGCGAAGGAATTCAGCATCACGATAGGCTTCTGCTTCAATCACCGCTTTTTGACGATCGGCATCGGCTTGAATCACTTCTGCTTGCTCGCGGCCTTTAGCCCGGTGTTCACGCGCTTCACGCTCACGTTCGGAGGTCATACGACGGAATACAGACTCACTGACATCATCGGGCAAATCGATACGTTTAACGCGAACGTCAACCACTTCAATTCCCAAACTGGAGTTAGTGAATTCATTCAAAGCGTTAGTCAAATCAGTCATTAGCTGATCGCGTTCACCAGAAACCACTTCAAGCAAACTGCGTTGAGCAAACTGGTTACGCAAACCTTCGTTGATTCGTTGCGCAAGCAATGTTTCAGCACGCAACTCGTCACCGTTGGTTGACGTGTAATAGGTGTTCACATCGCGAATTCGCCATTTAGCGAACGAATCCACCATCATGCCTTTTTTCTCGACCGTCAAAAAGCGTTCAGGACGAGCGTCAAAGGTTAAGACACGGGCATCAAATTTTCGCACTTGATGAACAAATGGAATCTTGAAGTGAAGACCGGGTTTAATGTCCGCTCGATCCAATGCACCGAACTGCAATAGCACCGCACGCTCAGTCTCTTTCACGATGTAGATACTGTTCGAGGCAATAACCACTCCGATAAAAACAACAATGGCTATAGCAAGTGATTTAGGACTCATTATCGGCTCCCCCGGGTTGGACGTGTATTTATGTTTTCACGACGAATTCGCTCAATAGCTTGATCAGTAATCTGTCGAAGAACATCAGGAGATAATTGCTGGGATCGAGTAATACTGGTATTCGATTGGTCGAAGATTTTATCCAACGGCAAATACATCATATTGTTACCGCCTTCCACATCAACCAAGATCTTAGAACTGCTTGCCATCACTTGCTGAACCGTTTCGATGTACAAACGCTCACGAGTAACTTCCGGCGCCTTCGCGTATTCAGTTAACAGGTTTTTAAAGCGTGTCGCCTCACCTTCTGCCTGAGCCACAATACGATCGCGATATGCGTTGGCTTCTTCGATGGTTCTTTGTGCAGCACCACGTGCCTCTGGGATAATTCCGTTTGCGTATGTTTGCGCTTCGTTCTTCAAGCGCTCTTCGTCTTCACGCGCGCGGTTCACGTCATCGAATGCCGCCTGAACTTCTTGCGGTGGCGAAGATTCTTCAACGTTGACTTTGTCGACCAAAATACCGGTCGTGTAGGAATCCAAGTACTGCTGCAAACGCGCTTGAACATCAACCGCGATCGCTTCACGACCTTCGGTTAGCACTTCGTGCATCACGCTTGAACCAACCACATGACGCAATGCTGATTCTGTCGCCTGCTGTAAGCTGAGCTCTGGCTCGCGAACATTGAGGACAAAATCTCGGGCATCATTGATCACATACTGAGCAGAAAGCTGAATATCGACGATATTCAAGTCTTCGGTCAACATGGTGCCTTTGCTGGAATGGAAACGCTTACGGGTAACGTTAACTTTGGTTACCTGATCAATAAGGGGTGGGTTCCATTGTAAGCCCGCACCTTTGGTCTGGTTAAATACACCCAAACGCAAAATTACGGCTTTTTCTTGTTCGTTTACCTGGTAAATACCTGATGCGAAGTAAACAACAACAGCAATCAGAATGATGAGCCCAATCGGTAGTTTTCCGAGTGACGGTACATTGTTACCGGTGCCGTTTGGTTTTTTATTTCCAAATACGCCGTTGAGCTTCTCTTGGAATTTTTTTAGGGCTTCGTCCAAATCTGGCGGTCCATCTCCACCACGTTTTCCACCCCAGGGATCTTGGTTATTTCCACCCGGTTCATTCCAGGCCATAAAGCTCTCCGTTTATTCTGCAAGCGAATCTATTGTTATGTAAAAATTTCGTTGTCCGTAAGAACAATTCCTGCCACGAGACAAAACAGGACAGAATTTTAGCAAGCGCTACAGTGAATTTTCACTACTTATCTGTAATTTAGATTGCAAAGTTAAAACTATATTCAGATTTGCAACCGATCAACCTGCCCATTTAAGTTCTGACCATTGGTGATTGGTATGACTAAGGATACGCATTAAGTCAGGTTTTGGGATGCGTAAACGCACGATACTGCTGCCGTCGTCGGTAAAGTCCTCACTCACGATAGCATGCTGTTGGTACAACCGAGATCGCAATGAAGCCTGATTTGGTGCCAAACACAGAGAACCGTCGACTAATTCAACCGCCAAACATTCAGACAGCGCTTGCTTCAAAAGCGTTTGTCCTTCTCCAGTTTGCGCCGACAACCAAACCGCAACAGGCTTGTTGTTTTCATCTCGATCGATACGCCCGCATGCCGACTCCAGCAAATCTATCTTGTTATAGATTTTCAACGTCGGTACAGCTTCGGCATCAATTTCCTCGAGCACCTTGTTCACTTCATCAATGTTGCGATCCCGTTCGGGGTCAGCGCAATCGATAATGTGCAGGAGTAAATCAGAATTTGAGGCCTCTTCTAACGTAGCGCGAAAAGATTCCACCAACCGGTGCGGCAGGTGACTGATAAAACCTACGGTATCGGCTAAAACGCAAGAACCGATGTCGGCAAGCTCTAGGCGACGCATGGTCGGGTCTAGGGTCGCAAACAACTGATCTTGTGCGTAAACATCGGAATCCGTGAGAGAGTTAAACAGTGTCGATTTACCGGCATTGGTGTAACCCACCAAAGACACCGTTGGCACACTGTTTCGGGTTCGCGCTCGACGGCCGTGTTCACGTGTCTTTCGAACTTTATCCAAACGCGCCTTAATCGACTTAATTCTAGCGCGTAAAAGACGACGGTCTGTTTCTAATTGCGTTTCACCAGGTCCACGCAGACCAATACCACCTTTTTGTCGCTCAAGGTGAGTCCAGCCTCGCACAAGACGCGTTGACATGTGTTCAAGCTGAGCCAGCTCAACTTGTAACTTACCTTCGTGCGTGCGGGCACGTTGAGCAAAAATATCCAAAATCAAACCAGTGCGATCAAGTACGCGACATTTCAGTTCTTTTTCGATATTGCGCTCTTGGCTTGGCGATAAGCTGTGATTGAAAATCACCAACTGGACTTCATTAGCAACAACAATGTCTCGCAACTCATTGAGCTTTCCCGAACCCATAAAATACCGTGGCTCAGGTTTATCGCGAGAACCAGTGATTAGAGTTAAGGGATCAGCACCAGCAGACAGTGCCAGCTCTTCGAATTCGCGAGGATCGTCGGGCTCTTGTTGATGACTAAATTGCAAGTGAACGAGTACAGCCAATTCACCCGACTTAGGACGTTCAAAAAACAAAGAAGCGATTACCTCTCAGGGTTTGAGACTTGTGCCGAACCCAATCAGCACAAGTTTTTACGATTATGATTCTTCAGATTCCGATTCTTCAGGATTAGTTGGATTCAACATAGGTACACGTACTGCGCGTGAAGGCACGATGGTAGAAATTGCGTGCTTGTATACCATCTGACTTACCGTGTTTTTCAACAACACAACGAACTGATCAAACGATTCGACCTGGCCTTGAAGCTTAATGCCATTTACAAGATAAATGGATACTGGAATACGCTCTTTTCTTAGAACGTTTAAATAAGGGTCTTGTAGGCTATGCCCTTTTGACATAATTATTCTCCTAATAAGTAAACTTAAAACGTAATCAACTTAAATTCCGCACCAACACAAATAAGCCGTGTAAAGTTTTAAGAATTCAAAACAATTGATTACAAGCGTAACAACTGACACGAGCAACTAATAAGTAACATCATTATATGGCGAACTGCTCTATAATTTTCAAGGCTTTAACAATAATTTGTTGACTTGGTATTAAATTACCGTCGTTATCATCGATATAAAGCCAGTATAGCGGGTCTTTCCAGCCACGCAGCCAGGTCAATTGGCGCTTGGCCAGTTGCCTTGTGGCAATCACTGCTTTTTCATGGGCCTGTTCTAGAGAACTCTCACCTGAGCAGTAGTTCCAAAATTGTCGATAACCGACCGCACGAATGGCCGGCAAGTTTTCATTGAGATCGCCGCGCTGATAGAGGGATTCAATTTCTTCGATAAATCCCAGCTCAAGCATTTGCTGAAAACGCAAAGCAATCCTTTCATGCAACAGACTTCGGTCGTTTGCTCCAATAGCAAACTGAGCGATTTGGTAGTTCTGTAAAAATTCGTTGTGCTTCGCTTGATTCTCCCTTAACTCAGTCATGGTTTTGCCACTGGATAAATACACTTCCAGGGCGCGGCTCAACCGCTGTGAGTGATTCGGGTGTATCTCTTTGGCGCTGATCGGATCAACTTCTGCCAAGCGTCGATGGATTTCGGGCCAACCTTTTTCTAAAGCAATAGATTCAATATACGCTCTAACGTCGTCATTGGTTGCTGGCATTTGTGCCAGTCCATCCAAAAAAGATCGGAAATACATCATAGTGCCGCCAACCAGAACGGGAATATTTCCTCGCTCGGTGATGGCTCGCATCGCTTGCTCTGCCTGCTCACAAAAATCAGCAACACTGAAAGGCACACTAGGATCGCACACATCAATCAAATGATGAGGCACACGAGACATTTCTTCAGCCGTGGGTTTTGCCGAACCAATATTGAGTTCTCGATAGACCAAAGCAGAATCAACACTGATGATTTCTATTGGAAAATAGTCTGCTAGTGACAGTGCCAACGCCGTTTTACCAGAGGCGGTTGGTCCCATAATGAAAATAGCGAAATTAGAAGGGAGTTTTTTCACGGAATATTTATTTACTGCCCACGCAAAAAGAGTTTATCTAACTCAGATAATGATTGTACCGCCCAAGTGGGACGACCATGATTACATTGCCCGCTGCGTTCTGTAATTTCCATATCTCGAAGCAACGCGTTCATTTCAGCCAACGTTAATTTGCGATTTGCCCGCACAGAACCATGACAAGCAATGGTACCCAAAATCTCGTTAATGTGTTGGCGGATTCGTTTACTGCTGCCGTAGACTTTTATATCGGCCAGAACATCGCGAACTAACTGAGTCACATCCGCTTTTTGCAATAAAACGGGTACTTGCCGAACGACGACGGTTTCTGGCCCAGCGCGCTGAATTTCAAAACCCAACTGCGAAAAAATATCGCTGTGTGTATCGGCCAAATCGGCTTCGGATTCGCTCACTGCAATCGACTCAGGCACCAACAGAGGTTGTGCCTTAATGCTTTGCTGATCAAATGCCTGCTTCATTCGTTCGTAGGTAATTCGTTCATGAGCTGCGTGCATGTCTACAATCACCAAGCCTTGCGCATTTTCAGCCAGAATATAAATCCCCTTTAACTGCGCAATGGCAAAACCCAACGGTGGAATTTCCTGATCATCGACACGATTTATATCCGGCGAATGAGCTGTTCCTTTCGGAGCAAGGGCCGAGTACGCCGATATCTGCTCTTCGACTTTGTTGCCGGAGAACCCATTTTGGGAAAAATTCGCGGGTTTTGGAGAGAACAACGAAGGCGCTGCTTGAGAGTGAGACGATTCAGATGGAGGTGCTTGTTGCTGAATCTCTTTTCCGTTTGAAAATGCTTGTGCTGGTTCGGAAAACGCCGTTTGCGCGGAAGCCTTAGAGAAACTCAGACTGTTTTGCCCAGCAAACTCTCCGGTCGTATCCGGTGTTGGGGGTTGCTTCTCGTTGGTATTGGCAGAATCTAAGACGCTCTCCTCAGATTTCGCCAATTGATGCTCGGGTCTTACATCGGCCAAGGCGTGGTGCAAACTGCGATAAAGAAAATCATGCACTACGCGACCATCGCGAAACCGAACCTCATGCTTAGTTGGGTGTACATTTACATCAACGTTGGCGGGGTCTAATTCCAAATACAACACAAACGCCGGATGGCGGCCGTGATACAAAACATCTTGATACGCTTGCCGCACAGCGTGTGAAACCAAGCGATCACGAATGGCTCTGCCATTAACGTAAAAATACTGCAAATCCGCTTGTGAGCGCGAAAAGCTCGGCAGTGCCACCCACCCCCACAAGCGCAAACCCGTTCGTTCGATATCGATGGCAACGGCATTGTCCATAAACCCGGCACCACAGATTTGCGCCACGCGACGTTCTTTTTCCAGGGTTTGCTCGGCTTTACGAAAGCTGTGTATTAATCGGCTGTTGTGACGCAAATGAAAACCGACATCAAATCGAGATAACGCTAAGCCTTTAACAATATCTTCGATGCGGTTGTATTCTGTTTTTTCGGTGCGTAAAAATTTTCGCCGCGCGGGAGTGTTAAAAAATAAATCTCGAACCTCCACCGATGTGCCTTGCGGGTGTGCCGCTGGAGCAAGTTCGGTCTCCATATCTCGGCCTTCGCACTTCGCTTGCCAAGCCGCAGACTCACCCGTATTACTGGTTAAGGTTAGGCGTGACACTGAACTGATTGAAGCCAAAGCCTCGCCGCGAAATCCCAAGCTCGCAACGGCCTCTAAATCGTCGAGGTGATAAATTTTACTGGTGGCGTGACGGCTCAGTGCCAGCGGCAAATCGTCTTTTTCAATGCCGTTGCCGTCATCGCGCACGCGCATGAGTTTTACGCCGCCTTGCTCAATGTCGATTTGTAATTGTTGCGCGCCCGCATCGAGGCTGTTCTCCAACAACTCTTTGATGACAGAGGCTGGACGTTCAACCACTTCTCCTGCGGCAATCTGGTTGGCAAGACGAGGCGAAAGGAGACGAATTTTACTCATGCATTGGGGCCTATTAACACGCTTGGGTTAATTCTACCGGAGGAAGATTTTTCGCCCAAGTATGACAGATACAAACCTGGCGAATAACAGCAACGATTTCATTCAAAGCCGCGTGAAAGGCTTGATGAATTTAACAAGAGGGCGAAACCCCAGAAGGAATGAGTGTTTACGTTGAAGGAATCTTTAACTTTTGACCAACACGGATGACATCGCTTCGTAAACCGTTGTGACGACGCAGAGCCGTTACCGAGACATTGTGTTTGCGAGCAATGGTCGACAAGGTATCGCCGCGTGCAATCACATAATCGGAATCACCGTTGCTCTGGCGCCAAGCAACGTAACTTCCCGCAGGTGGTGAACGATAAAAATACGACTTAATACCATTAAAAATCTGCCGCGCCATTTTCTTACGGTAAGCACGACTTGAGAGCTTTTTTGCCTCTCCCGGATTTGAAATAAAACCGGTTTCAACCAAAATGGAAGGCACATCGGGTGACTTTAACACCACAAAACCCGCCTGCTCGACGTGAGATTTATGCAGCCGTGCAACCTTAGACATTTCTCCGAGGACATCGGTGCCCACTTCCAAGCTTGAGGTCAACGTCGCTTTCATAAATAAATCGACCAACACACTCTGCACATCGGGGCTTTTACCTTCCAAATTAACGTTGGTAACGCCGCCAATTAAATCTGCGTCATTTTCTTTTTGCGCTAAAAATCGAGCGGTTTCGGAGGTCGCACCTCGGTGAGAAAGGGCAAAAACAGAGGCACCGTTTGCCTGCGGGCTCGTAAAGGCGTCGGCGTGAATCGACACAAACAAATCCGCGCGCTGTTTACGGGCGAAATCGCGGCGCTTGTGCAAAGGTACATAGTAATCACCATCGCGCACGAGCTTAGCGGTAAAGCCGCGTTCTTTATCAATGAGCTTGGCAAGCTCACGGCTGATGTCCAACACTACGTCTTTTTCGTACAGTTTTTTTCGACCTACTGCACCTGGGTCTTCACCGCCGTGTCCAGCATCGATAACAACAATAATATCGCGCTTGGATTCGGATCGATTTTCGACGGTTTTAACGGTCTTTACCGTGGATTTAATTTCATCGCTTAAATCAATCACCAATCGATCGGATTTACCGCTTTGACGTGCCAAAACAAAACTGCGCGGTTTCACTTTACCGCTCAGATCTAAAACAATGCGTAAGTCAGATTCATTTCGTGCGGCGCTGCGCACCCGTTTGATGGGAGTATTTTCAAGATTCAGCGCTTTAATATCGGCATTAAGCTGAGTGTCGGAAAGATCAATAACAATTCGAGCGGGAGATTCTAGACTGAACAGCCGATGCTCAACGGGTTGGCTCAAATCCAACACAATGCGAGTGTTATCGGGTGCTCGCCACAATCGAACACCGTCCACCGAAACCGAAGCGTGGGCAACATCAGCGATAAAAAATGCACACAGGCATAGGCTGACAAAGGTATAAAGTTGCCAACAGAAATTCGGTTTCGTATCTCGACTCAACATATCAATATAGACATCCGTAACACCCAATTAAACAACGCCAACTCATCAAGAACGCAAGTATTACGTTGTTTAACGTACTGAGAATCCTCTCAATAAAATTAGTTCGCTATTCTTTAGTGTGTTGTGTTTCTATGAGTTTCGCAAATTTATTGATCAATTTTCCTTCAGAAACAAAAACCGTGGCTCGCTTGCAAACACGTTAGATTTTTAACTTTTCTAAAAATAACTGCCCTTTTGTGGTTTTCGCTTCAAAAGTTGCCGCTCGCCCCGGAGGTGACACCGCGTCATCAACGTTCAGATTAATCATTAAATCAGGCTCGGATAAAAACCCTCTGCCTTTACTCGGCCACTCTATTAATAACAGTGCTGCTTGATCGAGATAATCTCGAAATCCCATAAATTCCAATTCTTCGGGATCGCTTAAGCGATACAGATCAAAATGAAAAACTGGAATTTGCAACGTGTCGTAAGGTTCTACTAGCGTATAAGTTGGACTCTTAACCGCGCCTGTATGACCCAGGCCACGAACAACTCCACGAGAAAATGTTGTCTTTCCCGCCCCCAACGTACCCTGTAAAAAAAACACGATACCGGGGGTTTGCGTATTCGATGGCTCGGATTCGATCAATAATTTAACGGCATTGGCAACAGCGGTTCCTAAGGCAACTGTTGCATCTGCATCAGGAAGGGAAACTTTGAACAAATCAGTCATGGAAACTATCTTCCACGTTATTTAATAACGCGCGAATCACGGGAATTAAATCCGTCGCTAATAATCCTCGCTCGCCGTACTGATTTGCCAGTTGCTCCGCCGCCACACTGTGCAAACTAACACCTAGCTTCACAGCCAAGCCCACCTCGAAACCTTGAGCAATCAAAGACGCAATCACACCGGTTAACACATCGCCCATACCGCCACCGGCCATGCCTGGGTTTCCGTAGCGACAAACAGATACGGTTTGATCGTTTTCAAATCCGGTAATCACAAGGGTTCCGGCGCCTTTCAAAACAACATTGGCACGATACTTAGAAGCGAGTTGTTGCGCGGCTTGGTGTCGATTGTTTTGGATATCGGCCGTAGAAACTCCCAGTAAACGCGCCGCCTCGCCAGGGTGCGGTGTAAGAATGCAATCGGCACTTTGATGACTGCGGAGCATCTGTGCATAACTGTCACGCGCCAACAAATTCAGGCCGTCTGCATCGATAATTAACGGTTTATTAGCATTAACGGCCGCCTGAAACATTTGCTCTGACCATGGAGTTTGACCAAGCCCTGGCCCAATGGCTATCGCGGTTGCCTGCTCCAATAACGGTGCAATCTCATGAACATCGGAAACAGACCGCGCCATCACCTCGGGAACGCGAGTGAGAAAAGCAATGCTGTTGGCTCCTTGCGTTGCCGCGCTGACACGCCCTGCCCCTAGACGCACGCTGGCTTCTGCCGCCATTAAAGCCGCTCCGCCCATGCCTTCTGCGCCGCCAATGACTAATAAGTGGCCAAAATCACCTTTGTGGCTGCCGGCAGCTCGGTCCGACACTTGAGATAATAATTCGTCTAAGTAGAGACAATCAGCGAATGGGGTGAGACGTTCGTGAATCTCTGCTGGCACCTGCAAATCAAAAAATCGCAACTCGCCAACATAATCCACAGCACGCCCGGTGGTTAACCCAAACTTCATTCCAATAAACGTCGCTGTCGCTTGTGCTTTAACCGCACAGCCAAGAACAGCGCCAGTATCGGCACAGATTCCGGAGGGAATATCCACAGACATTACGGGTAAGTTCGAACTGTTGATCAGGTCAATGGCTTGGCGGTATTCAGGCTTAACCACTCCCGATAAACCCGTGCCTAAAAGAGCATCCACGATGACACCTTGCTCAGGCGCCGCAACGTTCGATGAAAACGGCAACACCTCGACGTTTTCTTGCAATGCGTACTGAAAGGCGAGAGCTGCATCGCCCTTCAATGTCATGGGATCAACCAGGGATAGGACTTGAACAGGTATATTCGATTGGGCAGCCAGTGCAGCGATCACATAACCGTCGCCACCGTTATTACCTCCGCCACAGAAAATCGTCATTTTTTCTGGATTCGGCCATTGCGCTAGCAGGAATTCAAAACATTCACGGCCAGCGCGCTTCATCAAAACACGACCGGGAATATTGCAGTCTTCTATGGCGGTTTTATCGAGCCTACGTACTTGTTCTGCCAAAAATAGTTTGCGTGCAAGAGGGTTCAAAAGTTGTTGTTGCGTCATGATTATTCGTTGCGCCAGCCTAAAGATCGAGCTTTTCAGTATACCAGACCCTGAACCGCTCGGCGCATGGCTAAGGCACTGCGAATGGCAAGCTCGCCCCACACAGCAAAGGAGAAAGCCAAACATCAAATAACACGATAAAATACTGTCAAAATTGACCCATCGTTTGATCGATCCAACAACTGAATGAACATAATAAGCTCCGACAGTAACAGCACACCGCCGACGAAAATTCTGTTGGAGCTGGTGGAATGCATACGACTCTGGTCCCGAGAATTAGGGTTTCAATCCTTCGGCATCAGTGACGGCAATCTGTCTAAAGAAGAACCTCGACTCCAACAGTGGCTGGATTCAGGTTTTCAGGGAGAAATGCAATGGATGGCCGACCACGGCACCAAGCGCACCCGTCCCCACGAACTCCTACCCGGCACGGTACGGGTAATTTCGGTCAGAATGGATTATCTACCGGAAAATACCGAGCAAATAAAGGTGCTCAAAAATGAAAATAAAGCCTATGTATCACGCTACAGTTTAGGCCGGGATTACCATAAATTAATTCGTAAACGCCTCGCCCAGCTCGCGAAAAAAATTGAAAAATTCGCCATTGATCATGGACTGGCTGCACCGACACAACGAGGATTCGTTGACAGCGCGCCTGTATTAGAACGCCCCTTGGCAGAAAAAAGTGGGCTCGGCTGGGTTGGCAAACACAGCTTGCTGATTCACCCAGAGGCAGGATCGTGGTTTTTTATTGGTGAGCTATTTACCAGTTTGCCGATTCCCATCAGCGAACACATCATCGACAACAAGTGTGGCGACTGCCAAGCGTGCTTAAAAGTGTGCCCCACCGATGCCTTTGTCGATTCCTATAAATTGGATGCCAGACGCTGCATTTCCTATTTAACCATTGAAAACAAAGGCCCGATTCCCGAAGAATTTCGCCAACCCATAGGCAATCGAGTGTTCGGTTGTGACGATTGCCAAGCGATTTGCCCGTGGAATAAATTCGCCCATTACACCCAAGAAAACGATTTCTTACCGAGACACGATCTGGACAAAACCGACCTCGCCGAACTTTTTTTATGGACCGAAAAAGAATTCGAGAAAAAAACCGAGGGCTCAGCGATTCGAAGAATTGGTTATGAACGCTGGCTGAGAAATTTGGCGGTGGGTCTTGGTAATGCTAAGCGGGAAGAAAAAAATAAGGCGGCGCTAAAACAACGGTTGGAGTTTCCGTCGGCATTGGTACAAGAGCACGTTCAATGGAGCCTCGGTCAGCAGGAAAATAACACCCGCCGCCGACGCATTATCGCCAGTCACAAATGGCGATAATCCAATACATTAGTTATTTTTTGGCAATTGAATAAAGTGTTCTCGATAATGTTTAAGCTCTTCAATAGAGTCTTTAATATCGTCTAGCGCGAGATGAGCACCACTTTTTTTCACGCTCGCAGCCACTTCGGGCGCCCAACGTTTTGCCAGTTCTTTTAAACTGCTTACATCCAAATTTCGGTAATGGAAATAACGTTCAAGCTCTGGCATACCACGCACTAAAAAGCGTCTGTCCTGGCAAATAGAATTACCACACATCGGCGATTTTCCAGGTGTGACCCACTGTTTTAAAAACTCGATGGTTTCATTCTCCGCCTGCTCTGCATCCACAGAACTGTCAAGAACACGTTGTGTTAAACCAGATTTTCCGTGTTGGTTGGTGTTCCATTCATCCATGCCATCGAGTCGCCATTTTTCTTGGGAAACGGCATGAACAGGGCCCTCAGCTAAAATGTTTAAATTGGAATCGGTGACGATGGTAGCGATCTCAATAATGACGTCCTCATCGGGATCAAGGCCCGTCATTTCCAGATCAATCCAAATAAGATTGCTGTCATTCATCGTCATTTGTGGCTCCTTACTCTAAAATAGCGCAACTGTCTTACTCAGCATATGACCTCTAGGGCCGTTATTACGCCCTAGTCTAGCAGGTGCAGACGATAACTGAGAATCATCGATATGAACAAATACACGATTTAGCATGGCCAATCGCAAGCTGTCTCGACGCCAAGCTTGGCGCGTGGAAAAAATTCAAAAAGAACGTGCCGACCGTGCGGCAAAGAAAATGCACAAAGCCAATCAATGGTTGGAGGACGGCGAACTTGAACCCGAACAAGAGGGACTGGTGACCGCCCATTTCGGCACGCAGGTAGAAATTGTTGCGATTGATGATGAAAAGCGAGAGAACCATTTTCGCTGTCATATGCGCACTAACTTAGGCTCACTGGTCACTGGCGATCGCGTAATTTGGCGCTTTCACCCCAAACACGGATTGGGAGTGGTGGTCGCGGTGCTCCCCCGCACCAGTGAACTCAACCGACCCGACGCTCACGGACGTGAACGAACCGTCGCCGCCAATATCAACCAGATCGTGGTCGTCTTCGCTCCCTACCCAGAACCACACGGCAACTTGATTGATCGCTATCTTGTCGCTGCACACGCGCTGAACATTCCCGTGTGCTTAGTGCTCAATAAAGTCGATCGAATCAATGGCAACAATCAAGAAAAAATCGACGCGCTCACCGGCATTTACGAAGGTTTGGGCTATCCACTGCTTAAAGTCTCTAAAGCGACCGGCGAAGGCATGGAGACATTAACCAATCAGCTCAGTGAAAAAATCAGCATTTTTGTCGGTCAATCAGGTGTTGGAAAATCGTCTTTAGTTAACAAACTATTACCCAATGCCCAAGCTCGTGTTGGTGATTTATCCGAGGCAAAACAAAAAGGCACTCATACCACCACAACAGCACAGCTGTTTCATTTCCCCGGTGGCGGCGATTTAATTGACTCACCTGGAATTCGAGAATTTGGCCTGTGGCACATGGAACCCGAGCAAGTGCTAGAAGGCTTTATTGAAATGCGCGAGTTAATTGGCCACTGTAAGTTTCGGGATTGTCGCCATCAGAAAGAGCCGGGATGCGCGATTCTCGCCGCCGAAAACGACGGCACTATCTTGCCAGAACGCCTGGCCAGCTACCGACAAATTCTGCAATCCCTTTGAGGTCATTGACCTAAAACTCAAATATTAGAAAAGAACGAATTTATATTAGCGTTAACGGTTATACTCTGGCAGCAGGTGTGTCAGAATCTGATGCAAACCAAAAACCTAACGTGAACAGAGCAGCTTACCCATGACTACGACTGAACAACTGGGCCTAATCGTTGAGCCAAAAGAATTCTTCGAATGGCTTCAAGATGCCGATACCAGCAACCTTCTCATTGTGGACTTATCCACTGATGAAAATTATTCAAAAGCCCACATTGAAGGCGCTATTTACTTACCGTTTAAATATTTGATGGCAGGCCAACCACCGGCTCCTGGAAAACTACCTGGCAAAGAGCAACTGCAAGAAGTTTTATCGCAACTGGGTTTAACGCCCGATACTCACGTTGTTACCTACGACGATGAAGGCGGCGGCTGGGCAGGTCGACTAATTTGGACACTCGATGTGATCGGCCACACCAAATACAGCTACATCAACGGCGGAATTCACGCTTGGTTAAAAGATGGCTTGCCAGTGACAAACGAGATTCATAAACCAACACCAACCCAATACACTGTCGGTGAATTGAATTTAGCACCACTTGCCAGCGCCGAAGAAATCATGGAATCTCTTGGCCAAGAAAATTTCCAAGTGTGGGATGCCAGAACACCTGCGGAGTACAGCGGCGAAAAAGTCCTGGCAAAACGCGGTGGCCATATGCCAGGTGCGATAAACTGCGAATGGATCAACTTGATGGATCATCAAAACGGGTTACGTATTCGCGATGACGCCGATGAATATCTACAAAGTCTCGGTTTTTCTCGCAACCAAAATATCGTTGCCCACTGTCAAAGTCATCACCGTTCAGCATTTTCTTATTTAGTCGGTAAAAAGCTTGGCTATAACGTTCGCGCCTACGATGGCTCTTGGTCTGAATGGGGCAACCTCGACAACACACCGATAGAGGTGTAGTTTTAATTAGAAGCCTTTACCAAAAGGCTTCTAAACACTTTTTTATTGATAAAAACACGAATGAAAGACACCTTATTTTCTGCATTTCAGTATTTAACCCCACAACATTTATTGTCTCGCGCTGCGGGCTGCCTTGCCGAATCGACCAATCAGCGCTTTAAAAACTTCTTCATCAATCGCTTCATCAACCATTACGACGTTGATATGAGCCAAGCAGTCAGAAAAACTGCCGATGAATTTACTTGTTTTAATGACTTTTTTACGCGTGAATTAGTAGCTGATGCTCGCCCCTTCAGTGATGCAGAAAATCAGATCATTAGCCCTGCCGACGGCGCAATTAGCCAACTCGGCCCCATCGATAACGGCCGCATTGTCCAAGCCAAAAACCAGTGGTTTACCCTCGGCGAATTGCTCGGTGGCCAGCACGACTTAGCCACACAATTTTCAGGCGGTAGTTTCGCAACTATTTATTTATCGCCTAAGGATTACCATCGAGTGCACATGCCAATCGCAGGCAAATTAACGTCGATGATTCATATTCCCGGTGATTTATTTTCGGTCAACCAAGCGACTGCGAATAAAGTTCCTAGACTGTTCGCTCGCAACGAACGCTTGGTTTGTATCTTTGACACTGCAATTGGTCCCGTCGCCGTTATTTTGGTTGGCGCCATGATTGTCGCAAGTATTGAAACCGTTTGGGCCGGATTGGTTACACCACAGAAAAAGAATATACGAAGCTGGCAGTACACAAATACGGACGAGATTGTGCTGAACAAAGGCGATGAAATGGGACGATTTAAATTAGGGTCGACCGTCGTGCTGTTATTTCCGAAAAACACAGTCAACTTTGAACAAGAGTGTGTGGCGGAAGCAAAAATTCAAATGGGGGAGAATTTGGCAACGATTTAATTCGATCGTTGTGATGTCTTAAAATTTTAGCGACGAAGGAAAGAAAACAAGCCTTTTTTATCTTTTGTCGCCGATTTAATTAAGTAGGTATCGCGAATCTCAGCGATGTCTAAATCAAACTTTCCTGGCTCTAAGTCACGAGCAATTTCAACCGTATCCACATCATGAGCTTTCTTGGACGATTGCATCATTTTTTGATGTTTTTCTTCCAGTTCAGCTAAATCCAGAATTTGTGGTTTGGCGATTTTCTCGCGCATCGCATTCATGACCACCATCACTTTCGGGCGCAAACGACGCTTAAAGTTTTGCTCGACAACTACGGCAACTTCGCCTGTGGATAACTCCACCAACGTTCCGGTTGGGTATAAGCCAATGGCACGAATAAACTCCACCACCAACTCTTGCTGAAACTCGATATCACGCATTTCATAAAGCTTGGCAACCGCTTTTGAAGGTGCCAGCGGCTGCGCCTGACCGCGAGGATTGGTGGTATTGTCGTAAAAGGTAACGATACCGGCGATTTTTCCCAACAGCGGGATTTTGTCGCCGCTTAAATGCTGTGGAAAACCACTGCCGTTCAATCGCTCACAGTGAGTTTTAACCACTGAGATAGTACGTGGCTCAACATTGGAGGTTTTGCGAAGAATAAGCACCCCAAATTGGACAAACTTTTCGTACGCTAATTCTTCATCTGGCGTGAGCTGCTTTTTCTGAAGCAGCGCTTTGGGCAGTTTGGTTTTACCCACATCTTTCAGCAACACCCCCATTGCCAAGGTTTTCAGGTCTGACATTGGCAAACCGATATGGCGACCAAAAACAATAGCCCAAACCGCAGAACGCACAGCGTGCGCATAGGTGTGTTCGTCCGTCTCTTTTACACGGGCAAGCCAGGTAAATGCATCTGGATTTCGCACGACACTGTCGACCATTTCACTGGCGTAGTGTTTGGTTTCTGCAATTGGGACCGGGCCACCACTGCCAATTTGGCCCATGACCTCGGAGACTGCGTGGTAAACCTTAGAATGCAATTGCTGAGCACTGGAGATTTCAGTTTTTAACGGCTGAGAAACATCACCGTAACTACCGGGGCGAATTTTAAGTGGTCCGACCTCAACTTTAACGCGTTCTGTTCGCCCTGCTCGAACGGGCTTTTTTAACGCAGTTGGATCACGACCATTGAGCGTGCGCAGCTTGGCTTGAAGGGGACTTTTGCCTTTAACAACATCAATATAAACGTGGCGACAATGCGCTTTCAGCTCACGAATTTCATCGAGATCGCGAACGTAAAAGCCTTGCAGAGGGAAAGGGGTTTGACTCCAAGGGCGGTCCAATCCGGACACGAACATTCCCACAAGAAGTTCGTTGACGTCGATTTTGACCTGTTTTACGCCCAAATTGTCACCTAATTATTTTATAGACTTGTCTATTTTGTACAGTAGCTATCGGCAAAGTCACAGGAAAATCGCGATAGAACGCTTAATTTAGTTTAGCTGATGATCGATTTTCACCGCAGCAGTCTAATACTAAAAAAGGTTAACTCACGGTAAATACCTGTCAATCTTATCGAAAGCCAGCGTTGACATCCTAATTTAGTAAAATAGATGAGGAACTGGCTTTCTAAAGACTGAATAGATTAACACTATTTGTGGTATTGCTCCGATAATTCGTGCACAGCCTCGAAGAAAACACCGGCGTGTTCTGGATCAACTTGCGGCGTTACGCCGTGGCCAAGATTAAAGACGTGACCTGAACCAGAGCCAAATCTATCTAAAATAGTTTTAACCTCTTGGCGGATACGTTCCGGTTTAGAATAAAGAATAGCCGGGTCCATATTACCTTGCAATGCGACCTTGTCGCCAACTTGTGTGCGAGCTTGACCAATATCGGTCGTCCAATCGAGCCCCAAACAATCAACACCAGTGTCTGCCATCGCATTGAGCCACTGACCGCCACCTTTAGTGAAAAGAATGACCGGAACTTTCCGTCCTTCATTTTCACGAATCAACTGATCGACAATCTTTTTCATCGGCGCCAGAGAAAATTCTTGATAAGCCGCGTGTGAAAGCGCGCCACCCCAAGAGTCAAAAATCTGTACTGCTTGTGCGCCTGCCTTAATTTGAGCATTTAAGTAGGCAGCAACAGAATCAGATAATGTGTCCAACAACCGCTTAAACGCTTCCGGCTCGTTGTACATAAAGGTTTTGGTTTTGCGGTAATCTTTACTCGAACCGCCTTCAATAATGTAAGTTGCTAGCGTCCAAGGACTTCCTGAAAAACCAATTAATGGAACACGGCCATCGAGTTCACGACGGATTAGGCTCACGGCATCCATCACATAACCTAGGTCTTTTACTGGATCGACTACTTTTAAGGCGTCGATATCGGCAACGGAATTAACGGGCTTTTTAAACCGCGGTCCTTCACCTGTTTCAAAATACAGACCGAGACCCATTGCGTCTGGGATGGTTAAAATATCGGAAAATAAAATCGCCGCATCCAGTGGATAACGATCCAATGGCTGCAAGGTTACTTCACATGCCAATTCCGGGTTTTGGCACAGGCTCATGAAATCACCCGCTTTTTCTCTGGTTGCCCGGTACTCCGGTAAATAACGCCCCGCTTGGCGCATCATCCATACTGGAGTCACATCTACGGGTTCACGTGCCAATGCGCGCAAAAACCGATCATTTTTTAAATTCGACATATAAGCTTCCATTATTTTCCGCCATTGTTCAGCTGGCGAATTATAGTGCCAAAACGCACAACAGGGCCAAAAAGGCCCTGTTGCAACGATAAAAAATTTGAAAAACTTGGTAAAAAATTACACTTGCAAGTAATCCAAAATACCTTCTGCCGCCTGACGGCCTTCCCAAATTGCAGTAACTACCAAATCAGAACCGCGAACCATATCTCCGCCAGCAAAGACTTTTGGATTCTTGGTTTGGAATTTGTAGGTCTGCTCTTCTGGTGCAACAACACCACCCCAACTGTTGGTTTCGATATCGTGATCGGCAAACCAATCTTTAGGGTCCGGTTTAAATCCGAATGCAACCAATACAACGTCCGCGGGCAAAATCTCTTCACTGCCAGGAACAGGCTCAGCGCGGCGACGACCATTTTCGTCGGGCTCACCCATTTGTGTGGTCACAACCTTGATGCCTTCAACCTTGCCATCACCAACAATTTCGACTGGCTGACGGTTGAACAAGAATTTAACACCTTCTTCTTTTGCGTTATTCACTTCGCGCTTCGAACCCGGCATATTTTCTTCGTCACGACGGTAAGCACAAACTACAGAAGAGGCACCTTGACGAATCGAAGTACGGTTACAGTCCATCGCAGTGTCACCACCGCCGAGTACGACAACACGCTTGTTGCTGACATCAATGAAATCTTCTGGATTCTCTTCAAAACCAAGGTTGCGATTTACGTTGGCCACCAAAAATGGCAACGCATCGTAAACGCCATCGAGGTCTTCACCTGGGAAGCCACCTTTCATGTACTCGTAGGTTCCCATTCCCATGAACACAGCGTCGTAATCTTCCAACAACTGCTCCATAGAAATATCTTTGCCGATTTCGGTGTTTAAGCGGAATTCAACGCCCATCTCAGTGAAAATTTCACGGCGGCGAGAAAGAACGGATTTCTCTAACTTAAACTCAGGAATACCAAACGTTAACAAACCGCCAATTTCAGGGTAGCGATCAAATACTACCGGCTTTACGCCGTTTCGAACGAGAACATCGGCACAACCAAGCCCAGCTGGGCCTGCACCAATGATGGCAACTTTTTTGTCGGTCTTTACGACTTTCGACATGTCAGGGCGCCAGCCCATTGCGAAAGCGGTATCGGTAATGTATTTCTCAGCGTTACCAATGGTCACCGCACCGAAACCGTCGTTGAGCGTACAGGCACCTTCACACAAACGGTCCTGTGGACAAACTCGACCACACACTTCAGGGAGGGAGTTTGTCTGATGGCTCAATTCCGCCGCTTCGAACAAATTGCCCTCAGAAATTAACTTAAGCCAGTTAGGAATAAAGTTATGAACGGGACACTTCCATTCACAGTATGGGTTTCCGCACTCTAGACAGCGGTGCGATTGGCTTTGCACCTGCTGATTAGTGAAAGGCTCGTAAATTTCGACAAACTTGCGCTTGCGCGTAAATAAGCTTTTCTTTTGCGGATCTTGTCGGCCAACTTCGATAAACTGAAAGTTGTTATCTAAACGTTCTGCCATGGTTTGCACCTCTAAATTCGCTTCAACTCAGGTTTTTACGATTAGTAAATACTTACTCGCCACGTTTCTTAACGCTGTTGAGCAAGCCTGCCAAATTGGCCGCTTTCGGTTTTACTAACCAGAATTTACCTAAGTAATCTTCGAAGTTCTCCAGTAACTCCTGACCCCAGGCACTGTCGGTTTCTTTAACAAATTCTTCGATCACACCACGCAAGTGGTTGCGATGACCTTCGGTCGCTTCGCGGTGAATACGTTGAATTTCAATCAGCTCGTGGTTGTATTTGTCGACAAAGGTATTGGACTGATCCAACACATACGCGAAACCACCGGTCATACCAGCACCGAAGTTGACGCCAGTCTCACCTAATACGGTTACCACACCACCGGTCATGTATTCACAACAGTGATCACCGGCACCTTCAACAACCACATGGGCGCCAGAGTTACGCACTGCACAGCGCTCACCAGCACGGCCAGAGGCGAACAACTTACCGCCTGTTGCACCGTACAAACAGGTGTTACCCATAATACTGGTAGAGTGGCTATCAAAGCCTGAACCCACAGGTGGGCGCAGCACAATCTTACCGCCAGCCATACCTTTACCGACGTAATCGTTTGCATCACCTTCTAGGTACAACTCAAGGCCACCGGCATTCCAAACACCGAAACTTTGACCCGCAATACCGGATAACTTCAGTTTGATCGGAGCGTCGCTCATACCCTGGTTACCGTGACGCTTGGCAATTTCACCGCTGACGCGGGCGCCAATCGAGCGATCACAGTTGGTGATTTCAAATTCGAATTCACCGCCAGACTTAGCTTCGATTGCAGGCAGTACAGTTTCGACAATTTCTTCTGCCTTCAGACCTTCATCAAACGGTTTATTGCGTTCAACTTCACAATGCTGAGGCTTGGTTTCTAGGAAATCGTCCGTATGAATAATTGGACTCAAATCCAAACGCGATTGTTTTGCGGTCTCACCTTCAACCAGCTCAAGCAAGTCGACTCGACCCACCAACTCTTGAATACTGCGAACACCAACTTTGGCCATCCACTCACGCGCTTCTTCAGCAACAAACTTGAAGAAGTTCATCGCCATATTGACAGTGCCAATGTAGTGGTCTTGGCGAAGATCATCACGTTGAGTTGCAACACCGGTTGCACAGTTATTCAAGTGACAAATTCGTAGATATTTACAGCCAAGCGCAACCATTGGTGCGGTTCCGAAACCGAAACTTTCAGCACCTAACATCGCCGCTTTGATAACATCCAAACCAGTTTTTAAGCCGCCGTCAGTCTGAACTCTTACTTTGCCGCGCAAGTCGTTGGCACGAAGTGTTTGGTGAGTTTCTGACAGACCCAACTCCCAAGGAGAGCCAGCGTAACGGATGGACGTCAACGGGCTCGCAGCAGTACCGCCATCGTAGCCAGAAATAGTAATTAAGTCGGCGTAGGCTTTTGCAACACCGGCAGCAATTGTTCCCACACCCGGGCGAGAAACCAGTTTCACAGAAACCAATGCTTCTGGGTTGACTTGCTTCAAGTCGTAAATCAACTGAGCCAAGTCTTCAATCGAGTAGATATCGTGGTGCGGCGGAGGAGAAATCAACGTCACGCCCGGTACGGAATATCGCAAGCGAGCAATCAAGTCATTGACTTTACCGCCAGGCAACTGACCACCTTCACCCGGTTTTGCACCCTGTGCCACCTTGATTTGCAACACTTGAGCGTTAACAAGGTAATGTGGAGTCACACCGAATCGACCGGAGGCAATCTGTTTGATTTTGGAGGATTTAACCGTGCCGTAACGAGCAGGGTCTTCACCGCCTTCACCTGAGTTCGAGCGGCCACCCAAGGTGTTCATAGCTTCGGCTAGCGCTTCATGAGCTTCTGGCGAAAGCGCACCGAGTGACATAGCGGCGGAGTCGAATCGTTTAACGATTTCCGAAACAGGCTCAACTTCATCCAGAGGAACCGGTTTCAGGTCAGGTTTGAATTTCAATAAATCGCGCAAGGTTGCAGTCGGGCGATCATTCACCAACGCGGCGACATCGCGCCATGCCGAATACTCACCAGACTTAACCGCACGGTGCATCGCCTGAACCACATCTGGGTTATAGGCGTGATATTCCTGACCGTGCATGTATTTCAAGATACCGCCTGGGGCAATCGGCTTGCGATTGATCCACGCTGTGGCAGCAAGAATTTTCTGATCGTCTTCTAGATCTTCAAAAGTTGCACCTTTTACGCGACTTGGCGTGCCAGGGAAACACAGATCAACGACATCATCGTCAAGACCGATGATTTCAAACAACTGAGCACCGCGGTAAGAGGCAATGGTTGAAATTCCCATTTTAGAAAGAATTTTCAACAAGCCTTTGTTAATACCACGACGATAGTTTTTGTAAGCGGTATTGGTATCAACCAACAATTCATCGGTGCGAATCAGGTCGCTCAGTACGTGATAACTCAAGTACGGATACACAGCTGTAGCGCCGTAACCAATCAACGCCGCTACCTGATGAGGATCACGAGCAGTCGCAGTTTGGATCACTAAGTTGGCATCACAGCGCAAACCGGCGTGAGTGAGGTGGTGGTGAACAGCACCGGTTGCCAACAAGGCATGGATCGGTAGATTGCCTTGAGGAATACCTTGATCTGAAAGGACAACGATAACCGAACCGCCTTCAACGGCCGCCGCAACATCAGTGCATAGGGATTCAATTGCTGCTTTCAGATTGGTTTGTTCAGGGTCATAAGACAAACTGAACTGCGCAACTTCGTAGCCAGGGCGCTTCAAATTCAACATAGATTTGAATTTCGCAGGCGACAACACTGGCGAAGTTAGAATAATTCGGTCCGCGTGGTCTGGAGACAATTGGAAAACATTCATCTCTCGACCGATGCACGTTTCAAGCGACATAACAATCGCTTCACGCAGCGGATCAATAGGTGGATTGGTCACCTGAGCGAACTGCTGGCGCAAATAGTCATAAGTGGTGCGCTGCATCTTAGACAGTACGGCCATTGGGGTATCGTCACCCATTGAACCCACCGCTTCCTGGCCGGCTTCCGCCAACGGACGCAACACTTGATCACGCTCTTCGGAACTGACTTGGAACAGCTTCATTGCTGCTTTCAGCTCGTCGGCGTTGAGATCTGTCTCTTCTAAATCCGCATTCAACGTCGATTCTAAGCGCAGAGCACGCTTTTTAAGCCAATGCTTGTAAGGGTGGCTTTTCTTGAGATCGTTATCGACATCATCGGTGTGATGCAATTGTCCGGTTTCTGTATCAACCGACAGAATTTGACCAGGTCCTAAACGACCTTTGGCAACCACTTCTTCTGGCTTGTAATCGTGAGTTCCAACCTCAGAGGCAACCGTAATGTGACCATCTTTGGTGATAACCCAGCGAGACGGACGAAGACCGTTTCTATCAAGGGTACACACTGCGTATCGGCCATCGGTAATTACCAAGCCCGCAGGGCCATCCCAAGGTTCGATGTGCATGGAGTTGTATTCGTAGAACGCACGGAGGTTAGGATCCATGGTTTCAACGTTTTGCCAAGCAGGCGGCACAAGCATTCGAATCGCACGATGCAATTCCATACCACCGGTAACCATAACCTCAAGCATGTTATCAAGGCTTGAAGAGTCAGAACCTTCGCGGTTTACCAACGGTTGAATTTCGGAAAGATCCGGTAAGAATTCGCTCTCAAATTTCGGCGTACGTGCAACAGCCCAATTGCGGTTACCCATTACGGTGTTAATTTCACCGTTGTGTGCAATCATTCTAAACGGCTGAGCCAACGGCCAACGCGGCAAGGTGTTGGTTGAGAAGCGTTGATGGAATACACAAATTGCGGTTTCCAAACGTGGATCAGCAAGATCTTTATAGAACTTGTCGATGTCCACAGGCATCATTAGGCCTTTGTAAGAAAGGACTTTTGTCGCGAGACTCGCAACATAAAATGAGGGATCTTCCTTCAGAAGAGTCTCTACTTTACGGCGCGCAATAAATAGTTTCGAAGCCAGCTCTTTTTCGCTGAGATCCCGACTATTGATGAACAAATGTTTAAAAACAGGAAGAGATTCTAAAGCGATTGGCCCTAAGCACGACGGGTCAGTTGGGATTTCTCGCCAACAGACATCATTGAGGCCTAAGGCGGCTAATTCCTGTTCAACGACTTGCATTGCCGAGTTAGCAAGCTCTTCGGTCTGGCTCAACATGAAGGAGCCGATTCCGTAGAGTTCACTCAACTCAAATTGACACTCTTGCTTTGCTACATAACGCAAGAAACCATCGGGTTTTTGCAGAAGTAGACCACAGCCGTCACCGGTTTTTCCGTCGGCAGCAATACCGCCACGGTGGGTCATGCAAGTAAGGGATTCAATAGCGGTTTGAAGGAGCTTATGACTGGCGTTGCCTTTAAGATGGGCAATCAGGCCAAAGCCACAGTTATCCTTAAATTCATCAAGATTATAGAGGCCATTGCTCATAGACGGTCTCTCACAGTATTTGTTGGAAGTAATATCAGGCTCTTATGACGCTGACTTCTAACTGGCTTTACGTTTTATACGGCGCAGACATTTCAATTTGAATAATTGATTTAGAAACATCTAAAACTTTCACTCCCTTTGAGACTAAAAAGCCCCTGGGTTAAGGGGCTTGTCTGCAAATGGGCGCAAGATGTTACCGTCTCGGTCAAGCAATAGCAATCTTGACAGACCAAATTTTAACTATATAACGTTTAAGTTCGCCTAAATTACGCCAACTTCCTCAATTTGCTGTGATCGACCTTTTGATTTCTCCTACACTTCTTGGCCAAACTCCGTCCTTTTTCTGTATTTCAGGCAGAGTTTCTATCGCATTTCTGGCTTGTTGAGCGTTTGAATAATTACCTTGAAGCAAAACAAACCAATCTTGATTGTTTCTTTTTAGAGCAACCAGCTCAATAGACGCTCGATTCGATTGAATTCGGCGAAACTGTTCCAACGTCTCTTTATTACGCGCCGCCATAATTTGCAGAACATAATTTGAATCCGGGCGAGCAAGAAAAGATGAAGCGTTCGAGACCGACTGAACAGAAGCAGATTCTCTTGAAACCGGAGCCTCAGAGCTCGCCTCCAAAGGCAAATTATTGTCACCGGCCGAACTTTGCTTCTGCTCATCTACTGCAACTCTTGATGACTCAGGACTGCTCTTTAACTCGGGAATGCTCTTGGGCTCGGCGTTATCCACAGGCTCGGAAACTATCGCATCCGCATTATTTTCTTGCCCCTGTGGGTTAGACGACTCGGATTCACCAGAATTCACCACCAAAGACGCTTCAATATCTTCTTCAATAGCGCCCGGATCAATTGCCGGAGCTACTGCAACATCAGAATTTAAATACTGAGTGGACTCAGACGAACCCGATGCCACCGAGCCCGCACCAACAACAACGATATCGTTTGGCACATCTGCATTGGCTGTTTGCGAATCACTGCTCCACAACCAGTCACCAAACACAAAGATACCAAGTAACAGCGCCAAAAGAACCACACCCGCTGCCAAATGCAGAGGCGGAAGACCAAGCCGAGATGAAGCCTCGGGCTCAGCAATCGACGAGAAAACACGCTGCTCAATGTCTTCAATAATACGAGAATATCGGTTCTGACTTGCCTTGATAATCTGTTCAATACCTTCTTCATCTATGGCTGAAGAAGCTCCCAACTCGTCCGCGTAAGCCAACCATTCAGACGCAGCTGGCAAAGGCAGTTCTAAGTCATAGATCATGGCCTCAATGCCGCCAAGGCGATCCAACCTTGCCACCAATTCTTGATTACCCGCCATCACGACTTTCAGCGGAGACGACTCAAAACCAGAGGTCAGCAAACTCAGCACCATTGACAGAACTTCATCGGTCAACCAGTTGGCATCATCAATAATAACGACAGGCGAACCCATAGAATCTTGGCTCAAACACACTCGAATCCGAGCCAACAATGCGCCAATACTGTTGTCCTCAGTTTCCACAGGTTCGCCAATCAGGAGTTCTAACACCTGAGAGAGCACTTCAACCGCAGAATCAGATTCCCTAGACTTTACAACTACCGATCGTGTGGAGACTTTAAGGTCGTTGACGAGCTGCTCTAAAAAATAGCTCTTACCCTGGTCGTTATCGGCAACCACAACCAACAATTGCTCGCCATAGCGACACAGGTGCGCTGCGCGCTGGAGAACTTGCTCCCGAGCAGAGTTAAAAAACCGTTGTGAGGCTTGCGGTTGAACAGTGGGCGCACCTATAGAAACATCATCTTTCAACGGCTCACCTACTGAAGAAATTTCAGACATTTAAGCTCCAAGAAAAACCATGATTAAAGAACAATGAGAACCTAGGATTCACGGTTGCTATTCAAACAATCAATCAACAAATCGTTAGGAATATCGCTGGTGACAAACGCTTCACCCAATTGCTTCAATAACACTAAGCGCAACCGGCCATCCATGACTTTTTTATCCACCGACATCAGGGATAGGTACTGATCATTGGAAATTGACGCAGGGCCTTTAACAGGAAGGTTAGACCTCTCCAACAAGGTTCGAGTTCGCTGTACAACAGACTCGTCAATCAACCCCATTCGATGAGATAAGTCAGACGCCATCAACAAACCAGCGCCAACCGCTTCTCCATGCAACCACTCGCCGTAGCCCATTGCGGTTTCAATGGCGTGACCAAAGGTGTGGCCAAGATTGAGAAACGCTCGGACACCGGATTCTTTCTCGTCCAAGGCAACAATTTTTGCCTTATTTTCACAGGAACGTTTAATTGCGTAGGTCAGCGCCTCGGTATCGCACGCGAGCAATCTCTCGACATTTTCTTCCAGCCAAGAGAAAAATTCTGCATCACCTAATAAACCGTATTTAATCACTTCTGCAATACCAGCAGACAACTCTCTCGGCGGCAAGGTTTCGAGCACTTCTGTGTCCGCCAAAACAACTTGCGGCTGATAAAATGCGCCGATCATATTTTTGCCAAGTGCGTGATTAACACCCGTTTTACCACCCACGCTGGAATCAACCTGGGACAACAAGGTCGTTGGTACTTGGATGAAATTAACACCACGCTGATAACACGCCGCTGCAAAACCGGTCATATCGCCAATCACACCGCCACCTAAAGCAACGAGTGTTGTTTTACGGTTGTGTTGATTTGACAAAAGGTCATCAAAAATAAGATTGACGGTATCTAGATTCTTATAGGATTCGCCATCGGGCAAAACGACCCGAGTTACCTTATAGCCATCCAACGCCGCGCAAAACTTGTCTAAATAAAGTGGAGCAACAGTGGTATTGGTAACCACACACACTTGCGAAGATTGAATATAGGGCGTTATCAGCTCCGGATTCGTTAAAACCGAGCCAATAAAAATAGGATAGCTGCGATCACCAAGATCAACGTGAAGAGTTTCCATGTTTCTATTCCGATCCAAAACAGCGGGAAAATCTATCACATACTAAGTACACATTCACTGCACTTTAGGCGTCAAGCATGTCTAAATTGGAAATTATTTCTTCTGCCACGGATTTGGGCGTACGATTCTCTGTTGAAATTTGTGTGTGAGAAATAGACTCGTACAACGGATGACGCAAATTGATAAGCGATTCAATTTTTGCTTTTGGATCGTCAACTTGCAGCAGAGGGCGCTTGCGATCACGGCGGGTGCGCTTAAGCAACTGATTAACCGATGCGGTGAGATACACCACCCTTGCTTGCGTAGACAGCAACTCGCGATTGGCTTCACGCATAACGATGCCGCCACCCGTTGCTAATACCAATCCGGTTTCGTTCAAAAGTTCAGATAAGACGGCGGATTCACGGTCACGAAAACCTTCTTCGCCCTCGACATCAAAAATCCAGGGGATGTCCGCACCAGTCTTTTCTTCAACAACCTGATCCGTGTCTTTAAACTCGCGATTGGTCATCTGAGACAACACACGACCAATCGTCGATTTACCAACCCCCATTGGGCCAATCAAAACAATATTACTGTCTAAAGACATACCTCAAAACCCAGCTCACTCAAATCTCGCCAGTTTACTGACGTCGAACAGGATCTTCCAGCAGTCTAGGGGTGATAAAAATTAACAGCTCAGTTTTGTCGGTGTCTCGGGTAGTACGTTTAAAGAGATTGCCCACAACAGGGATGTCACTGATAAACGGTACTTTTACTTCCGCATAGGTTTCGTTGGACTGGAAAATACCACCCAAAACAATGGTTTCGCCATTCTTAACCAGAACCTGAGTATCGACCTCAGTCACGTCGATGGTCGGCGCACTGTTTGCACCAAAGGCAACCACCTCACCAATAGCATCCTGGTTAACAGTCAAATTCAGAATGATGTGATCGTCTGGGGTAATTTGTGGCGTCACCTCCAAACTCAACGTTGCATCACGATAAGCGGTTGTAGTCGCACCCGATGCAGACGCCTGCTGGAACGGAATCTCAGAACCGGAGCGAATCACAGCGGTTTGCTGATCACCAGTAACAACTTTTGGCTGAGAAATGATCTCACCGTACCCTTCTGATTCAAGAGCACTGAGCTCAAGTTCAACCAAGAAATTATCAGTGACATAACCGAAGGCAATGTCACTGGTTGCAGATACGGCACCCAAATCAACCGAACCGAAGTCACCGGTTAAAACGCCATTGTTCAATGCGATGTCGTCGTTCAAGTTACCACCGACAAACGCACTTGAGTCATCTCCGTTATCGATGTAACCCGCAGTCCACTCAACACCTAAGTCGCGCACGATATCGGTACTGGCAGTCACCAATCTCGCCTCGATTAATACTTGTCGAATTGGAATATCAATTTGGCTGACGAGACGTTTAAACTCTTCAATTTTCTCTTCGGTTTCGGTCAAGATAATCGAGTTGGTACGCTCATCAACAATAACGCTGCCGCGCTCGGACAAAATACTGGAAGTGGATTCCTCACCAGACCCGTCATCGAATAAGTTAAACAGTGCTGTCGCATCGGCATAAAGAACACGGATATGCTCAGTACGCAAAGGAGCAAGCTCAGCCAATTGACGACGTGTTTCAAGCTCTTGACGCTCACGGTTGGCAATTTCAGCCGCTGGCGCAACCATCAAAACATTACCAATTTGACGCTTGTCGAGACCCTTGGCTTTCAACACGATATCCAGCGCCTGATCCCAAGGCACATTTTCTAAGCGTAAGGTAATACGGCCATCGACTGTATCACTGGCGACCAAGTTTAAATCTGTGAAATCTGCGATCAACTGCAACACCGCACGAACCTCAATGTCCTGGAAGTTCAGCGACAGCTTCTCGCCCACAAATTGGAATTTCGATTTGCGCTCTTCAATAGCAGCATCGCTCAAAGGTTTAACAGCAACGACATACTCTTTATCTGTTTGATAAGCGAGGTATTCGTATTCACCGCTTGGATCAATGCTGATTGTGGTCACACCCGCCTGACTGTCGGCGTCGATAAAGCTCACTGGCGTAGCAAAATCGGTAACATCCAATCGACGTCTGAATTCCGCAGGAAGCGATACATTCACCAAACTAATATTAATGCCGGCAGCCGTCTCTTCAACGTCGACATTTACCGTAGGCTCTGACAATCGAATAATGACTCGACCTTCACCCTCTTCAGTGCGGCGGAAATCAACATCAGTAATTGAAACTTTAGAGCGATCAAAAACGGAACGCTGTGCAGGTGGAGCAGAATCTATTTCAGCAGACACTGAACTTGTGTTTTCGGCAACTACTGTATTTTGGCTGGTATCAGAACCGACAGTAACAAAGAACTTATCGCCGTCTTGGCGAGTCGTATAAGCAGAAGCACTGTTTAAATTCAAAATTAAACGCGTTCGCTCTTGAGCCGATAACACAATCGCACTGTCAGCATTGTCGAAAGAAAGCGGGAAACGCTTTTCATCGAGTCGACTTTCAACATTCGGAAAATCGAGAACAATTCGAGCAGGCTCATCAATAATGTAACCGACCGGATCTTCTGGAGATTCAGAAAAATCCAAGGTTACTTCAAATTTATCGCCAGGTAATGACGAGAAGCCAATATCATCAAGAGTAACTGACTGAGCGCTCACCCAATTTGAAAACGCAAGAGCCCAGGCTACAAACCCAATCGCAAATACCTGCCGACTATTTATCAACATAATTTTATTCCTGCACCGAAAGCTCTATTGTCCGTGGTCGCTCAATCCAACCATCCAGACCATCTGAAACAAGTTCTAATACGGTTAACTGATTTTGAGAAGCCGTGACAATTTTTCCATGATCACGACCGAGATAATTACCTTTTCGAACGCGGTGAATACCGCCACGCCCATCATCGATCAAAGCCCACAATGAACCTTCACGCTCAAGGGTTCCCACCATAGTGAGTGATGCGATAGAGAAGTTCTCCAAAAACTCACGCACTCGGTTCAAATCTGGCTGTATGTCCGCACTGCCACCACCCACAAATTCTTCAATAGCTCGAACAGGAGGTTGGAAGGGACTGCGTTTTGTCGCAGCGGAATACGTAAAGGATTGATAAGGCGTAAAGCTCGGGAGTGGGTCAATAGCACCAGCAGGACGACGCTTTGTCTCTGCGATGTACTGGGTCAAATCTCCGTTATTAGCTCCGCCGCAAGCGCTAAGCACGCCCGCAGTTACAACCAACAAAATCAGCTTGCTCAACCGAGTTATATTTAGCCGCAGGGCAATCTTATCTAACATCATAAAATTAACTATTCCTGAGGTTTATAACGATAGGTTTTTGCCAAAATTTTCATTTCAAGCAAGGCGCCGCGATCATTTTTATCGATAGAATAATTGTGCAAAGTCACAATTCGCGGCAGCGAGGCCACACCACTGACAAACGACCCCAACTGATGATAACCACCAACGACGTTAATAGAAATTGGCAGCTCTACATAGAATTCTTTGATAACTTCCTCTTGAAGATCAATGCCTTTAATTTCCAATCCAGCCGCATTACCACGTTCGGTAATGTCTTCTAACAAACCGGGCACTTCTGAGTCTTTTGGCAACTGCGATAAAAGCGCGCCAAAAGCTTCTTCCATTTCCATCATCTGATTACGGTAGGCATCTAAGTTTGCCGCTTCGTAAGCACGATTATTAAACGTGGTCCTCAGCTGGGTTTCTTTGGCAACCTCCCGATTAAGGCTAGCATTCAAATCTTTAACTTTAAAAAAGTAGGCGCCAACCAAAATTAGGATAAACACCATTATCCAAATGAAAATCCGACCGGCTATTGGCCAAGTCCCAATTCTCTCGAAATCTAGATCATTAAAATCTAATTCTTTGAGCTGATCTAGGGTATCCGCAAGAGACATCTCTACACCCCATCCTTTTTGCCGTCGTCAGGAGACGATATTTGCACAGTCATCTTAAAAGCGTTTGGAATCAGCTCGTCATCACCACCTTCACGGGCTCGACTCACACTTTGAAGATTCGGGCTTTCAAACCATTGCGATTCATCCAACTGCCGCATTAAAGATGAAACACGGTTGTTAGATTCAGCGATACCAGAAACTGATATCTGCTGGCCTTCACGCGATAACTGCGTAAAGTAAACACCATCGGGAACCATTCTAACGAGATCATCAAATACACGAACAATCTGCGGGCGATTACCCTGCAAACTTTGGATGACATCCATCCGGCCAATCAGCTCTTCACGACGGCGACGCAGATCTTTAATTTCATCGACCTTTTGCTCAAGCTGAGTAATTTCTCGTTGCAACATATTGTTGCGAATTCTTTGCGATTCAATATCGGTATTAACGGCGCTAAACCAAACAAAAACCGCAGCGCCTGCGGCAATACAAACAACCACTAATACGGTGTAAAACTGCTTCTGTTTTTCTGCCCTGAGTTCGTCGCGCCAGGGTAAAAGGTTAATATTGGCCATTATTCAAAACTCCTCAGAGCCAAACCAACGGCAATCATCAATGAAGGAGCATCGCCTGCCAATACGGTGGAATTCACTCGCGATGCAACAGACATTTTCGCAAATGGATTAGCCACAGTCGTTTGCGTGCCGAGCTTCTCTTCAATCATTGAAGCCATTCCCTCTAATGTTGCAACACCGCCGGCCAAAATAATCTGATCGACATCACTGTACTGGCTGGATGAAAAGAAGAATTGCAACGAACGTGTGACCTGTTGCACTACAGCTTCTTTAAAAGGCTCTAATACTTCAAGAGTGTAATCGTCAGGTAAACCACCCTGCTTTTTCGCAAGCCCCGCTTCTTCTGTTGATAAACCGTAGCGACGCTGAATTTCTTCAGTTAACTGCTTTCCACCAAACAACTGCTCACGGGTATACACCGTTTTACCATCGACAAGTACACTCAAGGTCGTCATGGTTGCGCCAATATCAACAATGGCAACCACTTGATCTTCCTGGTCTTCGAGCTGATCAGAAATTAGAGAGAACGCTCTCTCCATAGTATAGGCTTCAACGTCAATTACTTTAGCGGTCAAACCAGAAAGCGCTAAAACCTCAGCTCGTAAATCAACGTGCTCGCGACGGCAAGCAGCCAACAAAACATTAAGCTGGCCTTCATTGGAGGTAGATTCGCCCTGAACTTCAAAATCCAGTGCAACCTCTTCTAAGGGGTAGGGAATGTATTGATCTGCTTCGAGGGTAATTTGAGTTTCTAACGCGTCATCAGAAAGCCCGGCGGGCATTTCAATGACCTTGGTAATTACTGCCGATCCGGCAACAGCAACTGCGGCAGTTTTTACTTTGGTTTTCGAACCTTGGATAAGATTGCGTAAAACCTCCGCGACAACTTCGACCTCGTTGATGTTCTTCTCGACAACAGCATTTGCCGGGAGTGGTCGAACCGCATAGCTTTCCACACGGTAGCCATTGCTACTTCGACTGAGTTCCACCAGCTTGATCGCAGTTGAACTGATGTCCAGGCCAAGCACAGGTTTTGGCTTGCTTTCGAATATGTCAAGAATTCCCATTTTTCTATCAAATTCCGCTACTTAGCTAGCATTTATGTTATAGCACTTTAACTTAAACGTGCAATATGACAACAATTAGTTAATGCAACAAAAACGACTTATAATGTTCTAATGCTCAATCTTTGACCCTAAGCCATTAATTAATAAAGAAAAAATGTCTCGAACAAAAATCGTTATCTCTGTCACGTTTTGGCTAACACTGTTTTTCGCAGGGTCGTCAGCCGTATTTTTAGCCGGTATCTATCTTTATTTAACGCCTAAATTACCCGACGTAGAAACCTTAAAGGAAACTAAATTTCAAATCCCTCTAAGAATTTACACTCGCGATGAGAAATTGATTGGCGAATTTGGAGAAAAACGTCGAAGCCCAGTCAGTTTCGACGAAATTCCAGAAAACTACACGCATGCAATATTATCGGCCGAGGACGACAGATTTTACTCACATGGCGGCGTCGATATAAAAGGCCTTTTGCGAGCAGCTTCACAAATATTACAAACGGGAGAAATTCAAGGCGGTGGCAGCACGATTACAATGCAAGTCGCCCGAAATTTTTTCTTAACTCGCGAACAAGTATTTACGCGTAAGTTCAACGAAATACTTTTGGCACTGCAAATCGAACGCGAGCTAACAAAAGAAGAAATTCTCACTTTATATGTGAATAAAATCTACCTAGGCAATCGCGCTTACGGAATTCAAGCCGCCGCACAAGTTTACTACGGAAAAAATATTGATGAATTAAGTCTAGCGCAAATCGCTATGATCGCGGGTCTGCCAAAAGCACCTTCTGCCTTCAACCCTATCGTCAATCCAAAACGCGCGTTGATTCGCCGCAACTGGATTTTAGGGCGCATGCTGGAGCTTAAATACATCTCTCAACCCGAATACGACCTTGCCATAGCAGAGCCGGTTACGGCAAAAAACCACGGCGCAGTCGTTGACCTTTACGCACCTTACGTTGCCGAAATGGCGCGAAAAGAAATTATTAATCGTTTTGGCTTAAGTGCTTATACCGACGGTTATCGCGCTTATCTATCCGTCGACTCTACGCTACAAGCTTCGGCGCAAACAGCGGTGGTTAATGGTCTGGAAGAATACGATAAGCGTCACGGTTATCGAGGTCCAGAAGCAACATTAGAAACAACTGCAGTAACAGAACAAGCGCTGCCAAAATTCATTGTCGCTATCGATGAACCTGCTGTCGGTGAATTCGAACTCAACGACGACAAAACACTTGTTAGAGATCAAACCCAAATTTTAAATTCCCAAACCCCAATCGGTGACCTGACTGATCTAGCAGAAAATGTAAAAACCGATATCGAAGAAGAATTATTCGACACGCTAGTCGCCGATTACAACAAAGAGCAATGGTTGGAATTTCTAAAGAATATTCCCACTTACGCAGGAAGAATTCCCGGTGCAGTTACACGAGTTTCTGATGCCGGTATTCATGTGTTGCTCGATAGCGATGACGAAATATTCGTACCTGTTGAAAACGGTTTAGAGAAAATTAGAACTTACTTAAGTGAAAACAGCCGAACTGCACCGCACAAATCTCCACGTGACTTTATTAATCCGGGCGATGTCGTTCGAGTTTTTGAAACAGAAAATGATTGGCACTTTGGTCAAATTCCAGAAGCTCAAGGCGCACTTGTTGCCCTCGATCCAAAAGATGGCGGTATTCGCGCTTTAGTTGGCGGCTACGATTTTAATCAAAGTCATTTCAACCGCGCTGTACAAGCCACTCGACAACCGGGCTCAAACTTCAAACCTTTTATTTATACCACAGCGTTGGAAAATGGCTTTACGCCAGCGACGATTGTCAACGATGCGCCAATTGTTTTCGACGATGCCAGCTTAGAAAGTACATGGCGCCCTGAAAACTCTTCCGGAAAGTTCTACGGCCCGACTCGTTTGCGAGTTGCGCTTTACAACTCCAGAAATCTTGTTTCCATTCGCGTGCTCCAAAGCATGGGCATCAATACCACCATTGAAAACCTCGAACGGTTTGGCTTTGAAGGTGACAATCTTCCCAGAGATTTATCACTCGCTCTTGGCAGTCACGCTTTAACGCCAATGCAAATTGCGACAGGCTATTCCTCGTTTGCCAACGGCGGCTACAAAGTCAGTCCGTACTTGATCGACAAGATCGAAGACTCCGACGAAAACAGCATTTATCTCAGCCGCCCAGAAACAGTTTGCGATGACATTTGTCAGCGTGAAAAGGAAATTGCTGAACTAACTGCTCTGGCGGAACAAGAATTAGAAATTATTAATGAAGCCAGCTTGGGATTCGAAGCGTTCGAGACAGAGACCATGAATTTGGAAGATGACGTCTATGAATCCGAACTTGAACCGACACCGCAAGCAAAACGCATCATGTCGAAGCAAGTAAACTTCCTGATTAACTCCATGCTCCGCGACGTCGTAAAAAGAGGTACCGGCCGAAAAGCGTTAACACTTAAGCGCGATGATCTTGCGGGTAAAACCGGCACAACTAACGGCCCAACCGACGCTTGGTTTTCGGGGTACAACAGCCAACTGGTTGCAACGACCTGGGTCGGCTTTGATCAAAACCAGCTGCTTGGCGTTCGCGAATTTGGTGGCTCTGCGGCATTACCCATTTGGATAGAATTTATGGAAACCGCCCTTAACGGAGTGCCAGAAGATAACGTGCGCCAACCCAACGGTATTGTGTCGGTGAAAATCAATCCCGAAACTGGCGGTCGAGCCAGACAAGACGATCCCGATGCAATCTTTGAGGTTTTCCGCGCCGAAAATGCACCTCAGCCTATTATCGGCAACCAAGACGATAAAGTAGCCGATTCCATCGAAGAACTCTTTTAACAAATCACGTTGGGTCAGACTTAGCTGACCCAAACGCCAGACACAAAAAAGCCCTGTTAAAACAGGGCTTTTTTGTAGGAATTCGGATTCGCTTACTTCTTGATGCGGCTGCCGAAACGCTTGGTGAAGCGATCAATACGACCACCAGTGTCTACTACTTTTTGCTTACCGGTGTAGAACGGGTGACAAGAAGAACATACATCTAAGTGGATGTCTTTGCCTAGAGTAGACTTAGTAGTGATGGTGTTGCCACAGCTGCAAGTTGCGGTAACTTCAGTGTATTTAGGATGAATATCTGCTTTCATAAGAATAGCTCACTCGTTTTTGCGCCGCCACCCAATCTTGTGTTGAGCACCGCACAACGGTTAATGTTAGCGAAATTTGCGAGGGCGCGATCTTACCAGAATCCCGACCCAAGACAACTATTGTAAACCACAAATAACGGTTATTACTCCTAATTTTTTGTATTACACGTGATTATTCTTCAAATAGCTCTGCCCGTCCCTCTTCGAAGAACCTTCGACTACCTGCCCAATGGCGAATTCAAAACCGATCTAACACCAGCCAATCGTTCCGAATTTATTGGCTGTCGCTGCGAAGTACCATTTGGCAAAGGCAACGGACGCAAGCTGGTGGGTATTATTACCGACATAAAAACAGAAGCATCACTCGACATCAGCAAACTCAAACACATTACTCGGTTGATTGATCAATCGCCTCTGGTGTCGACACACTTTTTTGAGCTTTGCATGTGGGCAAGTACTTACTACCAACACGCTCTCGGAGAGGTATTTGATACAGCCTTACCTAAAAAACTGCGCCAAGGGGAGCAAATCACACTAACACCGCAAATTCTGTGGTCTGCCACCACCGAAGCCCGAGGGCTCTCGGACAACGCCCTTAAGAATGCACGAACTCAAAAAGCCGCTCTCAACCACCTTATCAATCGCTCTCTTTCCTTGGCAGAGCTGAAAGACCTTTGCATAAAAAATACGACCCTGAAAGAGCTTGAGAAGAAAAACCTAGCCGTCAAAATCGAGCAAACCCCCAAACCAACCCCGCCCTCGGTAAATCCGACACCTTACTCGTTGAGCCAAGAACAATCCCAGGCGCTTGAGCATTTTAGTTTGCAAGGGTTTAACACCTGGCTTCTTGAGGGCAGTACCGGCAGCGGTAAAACAGAAATTTATCTGCAAGCGATTGCGCAAGCCATCAGCAACGGAAATCAAGCGTTGGTTTTGATTCCCGAAATTGGTCTCAGCCCACAAACCATCGCTCGCTTTAATGCCCGATTCAATGCCGAAATCGTGACGTTAAATTCAGCCATGAACGATACCGAGCGTGCTGAAAGCTGGCTTAAAGCAAAATTGGGCATCGCCGATATTGTCATCGGAACCCGTTCTTCAATATTCACGCCCATGCCAAGACTTGGCGTGATCATCATAGATGAAGAACACGACTTATCGTTTAAGCAACAAGACGGACTTCGATACAACGCCCGAGACCTCGCCATTGTTCGTGCACAAAAGCTGAATATTCCCGTGATTCTCGGCTCAGCCACACCAACATTAGAAACACTGCACAACGCTCGTTCCGGCCGCTTCCAGCACCTAAAACTCACCGCCAAACCAAAACATCAATCAGAAACGGTTATTGATTTGCAGGACGTGTGTGGAAAAACGCTGTACCAAGGGTTGAGCCAGGAATCACTGGCAGAACTGAAACACACTTTGGATCAAGGCCAGCAAGCCCTGGTGTTTATCAACCGACGTGGTTTTGCACCGGCGCTGATTTGCCACCACTGTGGGTGGGTTGCAAAATGTGGAAATTGCGATGCCAATATGACCGTGCATCATCATCCACATCACTTGCGCTGCCATCATTGCGACCACCAAAAACCCTTACTGCGCCAGTGTCCTTCTTGTTTTAGCCCAGAACTCACCGACATCGGTACCGGCACCGAAAAAGTAGAACAATTACTGCAACAACAATTTCCAGATCATCCAGTCATTCGAGTCGATCGCGACACCACACAAAGGAAAAACGCCTTTGCTCAACTACTTGAGCCCGTTTATGAGGGCCAACCTAGCCTTCTAATCGGCACTCAAATGCTGGTCAAAGGCCATCATTTTCCGAAACTAACCCTTGTGGTGGTGGTTGATGCTGATGGCGGCTTACTCAGTGGCGATTTCAGGGGCACCGAACGCACGGCACAAATTCTGTTGCAAGTTGCAGGGCGTGCAGGAAGAGAAGAGTTGTCGGGAAAAGTCATTATTCAAACTCATCATCCAGACCATCCATTACTGGAGACATTATTTCAGTCAGGCTACAGCCAGTTTGCCAGCGAGCTTCTGGAAGAACGCCAGCTCACAGAGATGCCACCGTTCAGTTATTTGGCTATCGTTAGAGCAGAATCACGCAATCCACAAGAAGCTATCCAATTTTTAACCAGCTGCCGAGAATCGCTGAATCACCACAGCAGTGCTACAGCAAACGTCCACCTATTGGGGCCACTGCCAGCCGCCATGGAGCGTAAAAACCAAAACTACCGATTTTTCGTACAGATTAAGTCAACAAACAGACCGACGTTACAGGCACTTCTATGTTCCGCCGTACCCAGCTTTGAAAAGATACCTGGGAATGCCAAAGTTCGCTGGTCGGTCGATGTTGATCCGCAAGAGATGCCGTGATTGACAATATTTATTAAGCGGCACGAACCGATAGCGATAATTTAAATATACTATTAATTGAATTTCTTTAATTAATTTCTACAATCATTAAGAACAGCGTACATTCTCCTCATCGAAACGAACAACAGCTAAGAGAGGAATTCAACATGCTTAACACAAAAGAAGGCCACAAAGTTCCTAGCGTTACTTTCCGCACCCGCAGCGGCAACGACTGGAAAGACATTACTACCGACGAATTATTTGCTGGAAAAACCGTTATCGTATTTGCGCTTCCAGGTGCATTTACACCAACTTGCTCAACCACTCATTTACCGCGCTACAACGAATTAGCACCGGTATTTAAAGCAAACGGCGTCGATGACATTGTCTGTGTTTCAGTGAATGATGGTTTCGTCATGCAAGCTTGGCAAAAAGACCAAAACGCCGAAAACATCACGTTTATTCCAGATGGCAACGGTGAATTCTCAGAAGGTATGGGAATGTTGGTCGGCAAAGAAGATTTAGGTTTCGGCAAACGCAGCTGGCGTTACTCCATGCTTGTAAAAGACGGTGTAATCGAAAAAATGTTTATCGAACCAGAAAAACCAGGCGACCCGTTTGAAGTATCTGATGCCGATACCATGATTGATTACATCAATCCCAACGCTGAGCAACCAAAACGCGTGACCATTTTCACCAAACCTGGCTGCCCACACTGCACACGCGCTAAAAATGTTTTGGTCGAAAAAGGCTTGAAATACGAAGAAATCGAACTCGGCCAAAAAGGTTTAAGTTTCTCAAGTTTAATGGCCGTGACCGGTGCTGGCACAACACCGCAAGTATTTATCGAAGGTAAATTAATTGGTACTGCTGACGACTTAGAAGCGTACTTTGCAAATTAACAATCCATAAATACATCCCGAATAAAAATGCCGGGTTTAGCCCGGCATTTTTATATCCAAACCACGATCAATGATAGGCAAAAAAATGCAAACTCGATCAGTTGATGTCGCGATCATCGGTGCCGGTACAGCAGGACTTGCAGCTTACCGGGCAGCAAAAAATCACACTCAAAACGTTGTCATTATCGAAGGTGGCCCCTACGGGACAACCTGCGCACGCGTAGGCTGCATGCCAAGTAAATTATTAATTTCTGCCGCGAATGCTGCACACTTTCATAAAACATCTTCGGTGTTTGGTGTTGATTACCAAGAGCCTCAATTACGTCAAGATGCGATTTTTGAAAGAATCCGCAGCGAGCGCGATCGGTTTTCAGGGTTCGTTGTAGAATCTGTGGAAAATTTCCCAGAACAAGATCGTATTCGTGGTTACGCAAAATTTATTAATGACACACAACTGAGTGTTGAATCTGAAAATTCAGAAGCAATAACCGTAAACGCGAAAAAAATTGTCATCGCCACCGGATCACGACCAAGCATCATTCCATTTATGGAAGCCGCTGGCGATCGTTTACTGGTCAACGACGACATTTTCGAACTGAAAAAATTGCCAAAAAAAGTGGTTGTATTTGGGCCCGGTGTGATCGGCCTGGAATTAGGCCAAGCTCTGCACAGGTTGGGTGTTGATATCACCATGTTAGGTGTGGGTGATGCATTAGGGCCATTATCGGATCCAGACATAAAAGACTATGCTTACCAACATTTTAACGATGAATTTTATTTAGACATCGACGCAAAAGTAGAAAAAGTTGATAGGCAAGAAGATAAAGTTCTTGTTCAGTTTGAACATAAAAGCCAAGGTTTTATCACAGAAGAATTTGATTACCTTGTTGCAGCAACGGGAAGAAGACCCAACGTCGACAAACTTGGATTGGAAAATACCAGCTTAGTATTATCGGATCGTGGCATGCCGGAATTCGACACCTACACCCTGCAATGTGGTAACTCCAATATATTCATTGCCGGTGACGTTAATAATTTTCGACCTCTGCTGCATGAAGCCGCTGACGAGGGAAAAATTGCTGGTGAAAATGCAGCGAGATTTCCTGATGTTAGGGCAGGAAATAGACGAACACCCATCGGCGTTGTATTCAGTGAGCCGCAAATTGCAACCGTCGGCTTATCGTTGCAACAAGTTAAAGATCGATGCCAACAATGCTACGCAACCGGTAGTGTAAGCTTTGAAGATCAAGGTCGCAGCCGAGTTATGGCGGTTAACCACGGATTGTTAAAAGTGTACGGAGAGCAAGGAACCGGATTGTTCTTGGGCGCAGAAATGTTTGGTCCTGCGGCAGAGCATATCGCTCACTTATTAAGTTGGGCGGTGCAGATGAGAATGACCGTTTCGCAAATGCTCGAAATGCCGTTTTATCATCCGGTTATTGAAGAAGGAGTACGCACCGCCCTTCGAGATTTAAATCACAAATTGCATATTGGCCCCGAAGTAGTAGAACGCTGTTTGGATTGCGGTCCGGGTGCGTAATATCAACATGTTTCAAACAAAAAAATCAAAACACAAGGACGTGTTTTTATCGATAATTAATCTTAAGGAGCCTCTGATTAACATCCAAAAATAATAAATCATTTTTTCTGCCCAACATCGCGCAAAACATAGTTGGTGGCAAAATTGTAAGTTGCGTACGCTGGCTGTAAACAACGTTTTAAGCGATTGACCTCCGAATCGTGCACCGACAATGCACTCAAAAATAATGAACCGCCTTGAGTTTCGACATCAAATTGAGGCACTGGTGTTTGGCTGGATTTACCGTAGAGTTTTAATTCACTCGATAATATCTTAGCAGCTAACACATCATAAGCACCGATTAATTCCTCTACTCTTTCATGCATTAATACGCGCGAGCCTAGCGACAATTGCTGATAAATTTCTCGATGCCATCTTTTTGATAAATTCGAACAAATAGCACTGTCACAATGGGTTTCTAATTGATTACCTCGCGCGACATTAACCTCCAATCGGTCACCAGCACGCGGTGGCAACCAAGATTCACCACGCCCCAAATGAATGGAAGACGGTGGGTAACCGGAACTGTACATAAACGTTGTACAAGGAAAACAAGAGGCAAGCTTAGTGGTGCTGCTACCAGTGGTCATTTCATAAGGGGTTGCCCAAGGTCCTTCATCAACACAGTGACTAATCGCCGTGCACATACCGTGAACGTAACCAATTTTAACGGACTTCTCCGTACCCGTTGGTAACGGCCCCATTCCCTCAGCAGGATTGGTACTTAAATTAACTTTCGGGTTATTTTCAGGACTGATTAAACCCCAGTAATTATCGTCTTTTCCAGGCCAAGGTCGCTCCGTTGTATTTGCTGAGACACGCATAGTTGGGTATAAATTTGCATTCGCGCTGATTGGATTTTCCACAAGTCCGGTATAAGCTCCGCGCCCTTGATAAACCGTGGTGCGTTTACTCATCGCATTGTTGATCATTGCCATCTTACTGTAATTATTTGGGGTGGCTCGACTTTTAGATTCTGATGTTGCGCCACCGGATTTTCCAGTAATGAGAGCACCTTCGTCGCCAGTTGCCGATTGACCATCGCGCAGCCATTTACCACAACCCGGTTCGAATCGATCAACAACTTCTGCCAACGCATTCAGGACGTTTAAAAAATCCTGCCATTCCGACAGATATTCTGCTTGTTTTTCAGCATTATTGATTTTTTTATCGGTAGGATGTTCGATATCAAACTGACAAGGTTGATTCTGATAAAAACGGGTAAGAACAAATCCGATAATAACTGCGACTACGATCGTATCGGATTCAACTTGAATGATTTCGTCGTAATCTTCCACCTGCTGAGAAAATCGTTGATTCAGTATAAATTCTTTTGCCATTACTCATAGCCTTTGTATGAAATACACAAATCGATGTTTAATTCTGTGAATACTACGAAACATTCACCAATGCTTTAACTGCTTCGTATTGCCGTGATAAAACTGTACGAATGAGATAATCTTCCACCAAAGCTGCCGCCACCTTACGTTGACGACCAATGTCTTCAATTGAAGCGTATTTTTTATTTAGATTATTGGGCGCACTGGCGAAAGGAACTTGACTAGCGTCACCAGTTGTTAAGGTTATAAAACTGGTGGCCTTGCCAGAATCAAACGTAACGAAAATACATTCGTTCATGTAGCGACCGAACTTTTCTATTTGATAATACCGGTGGGCAACAACCTTTGAACCCTTAATCGCTGCATTCCATTTTTGAAACAGCGAAAGATACTGGCCGGCAATAACTTTTAAGTTCATCAAATTATCAACGCGAAAGATCGCGGATTTATCGACGTGAGAAAATCCAATTCTCTTCGCCGTTAAATAATCGTTTTCGTAGATAAAATCCAGCAGTGTTAAATCATCGCTGTTTGCGGCATAGAGAGTTTCCGTATAGTTTGCTTTTACCGCCGCTTCACCTAATAACGCAACTTCTTCTAGCTTAGTAAACGCCTGCCAAGCCTCACTCATTGTCTTAAGTCGAGCTGTACTTACCCGACCTAGATCATCAAAGTCTTGCTGACTTTTAACGCTGGTTTCTGCCACATAAGCCATCATGGATTTAGCAATATTGTATTCAAGCTTTATGTCGTCCGTTTTCGCGAGTTCTTTTTTCAGGTTTTCCCACTTTTTATCCGTCGGCGTTACAATGACGTATTCATCAATTAAATTATTAACAACACCGCGACCTTCAGCCAGTTCATCATCAATTAATTCGTCAATAGAATCCCTGCCAATTCTGGACAAAACCATCTGTTTTATTTTGTCGCGCTTGGTAGGCACTCGATTCCAGATCTCTACAAACCGGTTGATTCTTTTGGGTAATTTATCTTTGTGATTGGAAGAACCATCCGCAATTTCGCACATCATTTCCAATATTTCAGATAAATGATAAAAAACATCGGGTAAAGGTAAATCAGCACTGACACTTTGTTTATTCAAAGCGCTTCCGTATTCCACATTAACGGTTTGCTCTTCCACCGAAATATGATTTGATTTTAGATGTTCCCATACTTCAACGGCTTCAACGGTATTGGAACGAGGAATAGTTACATCAATTAACTCCGCCAAGATGGGTCGATTAATATCAACATTTAACTTAAATGCACCTCCTGGCGGCCCGGCGGATTTATCAGCATGCCAGGTGTATCCCAAACGCCATAAAACAAACGGCTTGATTGCATCGTTAAATGTCATTCCGGGAATCCATTTAGGGTATTTAACCGTTTTATTGGCTAAACGTTTACTGTCGTTCATCCACAATCCAGTTTTGTCACGATCATAGATTTTTCTTAACGCTTGTGGATCGTCCAAAGATAAGGTGTACAGAGAAGCATCAAAACCTTTAATGTTATTGCGCTTATCAGACCAGAGATTTTCAATATCCTTAACAAAATCTTCGGGAAATGAATCGTTGATGGAATCGCCAGCAATTTTCGCAATTTCGACGCCAGCATTATTTAAAACGTCCAGTACAGTATCTTCGACCAAGCCATAAATCGTATTTTGAATGGCCTCAGGGAGCCAAGGGTCAACGACAACTTGAGTATCCCAATCGGAGCTGCCACCGCCGTCTTTTAACGCCTTAGGGCCGGTAGGATCAACAACGCAGTCGAAGGCATTGCCACCTTTCATGTAGAAACAAATATATTCTCGGCCGTCGACCAACTTTTCTTTTTCTATCAAGCGCTGATTAATTAATGTAAGCCCGTCGTTGATTTTGGATAACGCCGTTAACACTTCACCACGCACTCGCGCCCCAAAATCATCGTGAAACGATTTTGTATTCAGTTGTTCGGTTACCCAACCGCTGAACAACCGTCGTGCGTGACGCTGATCTTCTGTTTCCATGGTGTAAACTCTAACTGAACAATAATTATGGTGTTTTCACCAAAGGCGCGTAGTCGCCTTCGGCCCAGACCTCAGCTGAGGAGAAAATTTGTAACACTTCCAGTGGAATCGACGCCGCCAGTTCAGAAAACGATGTTTCCCAAGTGTGTTGGCTGTCTCGTACTTTAATAACATTCTCAAAATCGCCTTGCCAATCGATGGGAAGAAAAACGCACTTCTGATCATTATCGGTACCGTACAAATAATCGGAATTTCTCAAACTGACAATTCTCCGTTTATTCTCCATCGTTAACTCCGACTCAATAACCATATACATCAATAATGACTGAATCCATTCTGGAATAAATGCCTTTTCATTTAATTTTGGCCGACCTAATTTAACCGGAAAACTCTCTGACTCTTCACTATCAACAGTTGTATTTTTCGTATTATTTTTCTTAACTTCGTTTGAGGTAGAGGAAATATTATATTGCTGCAACCAGAATCGAAAACAATCGATCGTAAGAGATTGAAAGCGATGCACGCACCCAAGTTGATGCTCAAACCATGCAAGAATCTCAGAGTCCGCCAAATCTTTATTTAACTCAGAATCATCAATTTTTTGACCACAACACTCAATACTATTGATATGCGCCCTTCGTTCAATCAACAGAGAATTTCTGTTTAAATTCAGGTACCGTATTGTCTCGAACCCTCGATAAATAGACAGTTTCTTGTCGATCATCCATTTAGAAAACGCTTTATCGTTATCACTCGAAGGTACTGCTAGAGCAGATTTATCACATCCATAAAGCTGACTGGGGACAAAATTAGGATTGTTATACAACTCATTTTCCAACTCAGATTCAGACAAATGAAACGTATCTTTGGCAAAATCTTTAACAGCATCGAAAGCAAATGCCAACCCGGTTATTGGATTAAAGCGAATAAACTCTCTCGTAGAATCCTTGAAAGGATTTAATAAAAGAGGCTGCTCCTTTGTCACGTCTCCCCTAAATCTTTCCGAAATCAACGGAAACACGCCGGATTTTTTGGTATAGCAATCCGAACAAATAAGTACCAAATTCTCGTAATCGTAAGCAAGCACACCGTAGGGTGACTGTTGAATTTTATTATTATTTTTTAATACAACAGGTGGCCGAACATGACAAACAACACCAGAACTCGGAATATAGGTTTCGCAATAAGCGCATCGACAGTGATTCATTGCAGTAAAGTGTTGCTCTACGTAACGGCTTGAATACAAGGAAGGATCAACAGCAAAATTATTAAGCCCCACCACAATATCATCGCTATAATGACCGTCACTGTCGTAACTGCGCAGGGTTAAAAAAACAAGATTATCAATGAGCGTTCCCGCGTACCCTTCATCAAACAGCAAACCTCTGTCTTTCTGAGTTAACGTTTGATAGAGTGAATTAACCGCTACTCTTTCTAAAATGTCTTTTATTTGTTGGGTTGCTGTGGCCGCTTTTAACCGTTCATTGCCATCCGGCTGTAATGGAGAGTATTTGATGGGCATCATTTGCTTTCACCTAATCGCCCTACCTTTGTAAAAGGCTTTATATTTGAGAATCACCGCCGTGTTCTCCGTTAGGATTAACACCGGGAGATTGCTGAGTATTTTGTGGAACTTCTGGTTGCCCAACTTGTGTATTTGCCAATAAATTCTGTAAGACCTGTTGCTTACGACTGATGGATTCATTTTGGGAAGCAAATTGACCCTGCAGCGACGAATTTACGCCCATAATGGTGTTGGTTATATTTTTTTCTGCTTCCGCAATTTGTTGATGCGCTAGTTGCGCTTGAGAATGAATCTCTGTCTCCGGCGCGGAATCCGCATGGCCGCTACTTTCCGATAACACGGTCTGCTCGTGTTGAGTTTGCGATGCCAAGGTATTCGCTATTTGTTGCTGGCTTTTTTGAACAGCATCAAGAAACTGATTTCCTGCTACTTGAGCACTTGAGGTACTCTGCTGGGTTCCAGCATCGGTAGGTGCTTGCAACATCTCTTTAGCTTGGGCAACCATTTTTCGAGTATCGGCAAGCGTATTGGTAATAACGGCTTGCGAGTCCTGAATATTTTTTTCAATTTGATTTAAAATAGTGTCGAATTGTTCAGGAATTAACATTTTTGAATAGGCCGCTATCAAGCTGGAGCCGCCACCCTTGCCTTCATCTAACTTATCTTCACTTAAACCGCCTTGCTCTAACACGGCATTACCTAGCGGTTTATCGGTAGTTTCAGTCAACTCACCCGTTTGTTGCTCACGGAGTTGCGATGCAGGCTGATTTGAGTTTTTATCTGTACCTTGGGTATCTTTTTCTTTACTGGCCATAAGAGTACCAACAGTTTATTTTTCTCTATTTAAAAATTAACCTATTTGAAGCTCACGACTTATTGATCCATTTATGGGTAAACAAACATCCGCCTTGATACCTGAGTATCAGTAGAACTTCGGACGTTTCATAACGGTAATCCCATGCATTTCCAAATTGATACGGTTGCGCACTGGTCGGTTTCACATCCAACAAAAAAGAACGTAATTTAGTAAGGAAATTATTGAAGTCAGTTTTATAAAAATCAGTATTATCGGAATGATCACTCAGTTGATTTAAGCCGATAATTAACCCAGTTATTGATGAATCAAAACCAACAATCATTGAATTACGCATCCAATTCGCAACGGTATCCGTCAGAGTTTTTTCATCCGGTGGTTCATCAATCATCGGGCATCTAAGGTGAGCTTCCGCACAATGTACTAAAGTCGATTTAACGGCAGATATTTCATTTAATTGCTTCTCTTGCTGCTCCGTAATCTCTGAAGAATCGGTCTCCTGCTGCAAAAACTTCTCGATTAACTGTATATTCGCAACCAACTCAACGGCACTGCGTGTATTGTTTTTTATCCAAGTAATAACATCTGCATTGTATTTAGCAGGCAATGTTATTATTGAAGACAGATAGTCGATATCACCAATATCGAAACCCACAATAGCGTTGCAATTAAAATACGCTCTTTCTGAAAGCCACGCTCTGGTTGCTTCGATATCTTGCGTATCAGTAATGAAATATTTGCGATGAAACGTACTGGAAAAATCCACTAATGACTGCCCAGAAAGGCTGGTATCACTAAAAAGCGTGTCTATATCGGAGGCATCAAAGTCGAATATTTTTTCTACTGTTGCGAAAAAATCAAACCGTTCAAACCAAACATAACTTGCTGAATAGAGAGTTTTTAGCAATCTGTCTAGCAAATCGACTTCACTGTCGAACAGGTAAAAATCTTTGCTGTTGAGATTCGCTTGTATCCATTCATTAGCATTCGGGTATTGTTGTAAAAGTTTTCTCGCCAACACACTTAAATCAGTCAACTGAGCGATTGATCGTGACGCGATATGAATCGTCATAAATCACCCATTAAATAAAAAGTTAAATAGTTACTCACCGGTTGAGAACTGGCTGAGTACTGAATTGGCATTCTCACCGATGGTTTTGAAATTATCTGCGCTATTGGAAATCATTTCGTTGGCTTGCGCTAAAATTGGTGCGTACTTGTCTACTTCACCAGTGGCCAACATTTGTGAAATTGCCACACCCATTGCAACCGCTCCCATATTGCTGATATTTCGTAAATTATCAGCAGCGTCTTGTACGGCTATTGCAGTGGATTGCGATACTGATTGATACGCTTTTCCCGCTCCGCTTTGCTTGATCACAGACGAGGTCATGGTGGATTGCTGCATAGCTTCGACAGAATTCAGTATCTGCGGGTTTACGTTACCCATTAGTCACTCCGTTTTTAGCAGTTAGACGTTATTTAGGATTAAAAAAATCTTGCAACAAGCGGGTTAAGACTTTTTTGAGTCAGTGCCACTCGCCTCAGTTTTACTGTCCGCCGATGTAGATTTTGCTGCATCGGGCGTGGTTGATGAGGTTGTGTTCGATGACGTGCTATCCGATGAATGCTTCTGAGCCAACACAGATTGCAAATCAGAAATAACGGAACTTAATTTATCCAACTCTTTCGGGTCCATATTTTCGGCATTTTTCACCAATGCTTGTGCTTGAGAAATTAATGCACTGGTATCGTCAGCACTATTACCCGACAAAGGCAAAAAAGGGGGAATATCTTTTTTCTTATCGCTATCTGGTTCTTCAGCATTCACGGCCATTGGAACTTGCAATATTTTTGCACACACAGAGGTGATAGCAGCGCCTGCCGATATCTGTGCATTGTGCTGGGATGAAACAGCATTGTGTAATGCCATGCCCATGCTTTCAGCGCCAGTGACATCCAGTAATGCCAAAGATTGTGGCGCCGATGCCGAAAGTAATAAGGTATTTAATTGGCTGATTGAATCCGTCACCTGATCATTCGTTGTGCCGTCATTTTCCATGATTATTAACCTTTGCATTAATAATAAAATCTCTGCTAAGCGCGAGAAGCAGCCTGTTGAAAACAGCGAGTGGCTCGGCTCACACAGCACCTGCAAGACTTAAAAACGTCGAATAAACACGCTTGATGAGAGATTATTCTTGAATTACTTCGCCGCTCCAGCTGCACCAACCGAAATCATAAGAGCACAACATTGTGCAACTGCTGCGGTCTGAACAATTTGAGCATTCTTTTCTGCATTAACCGCATTTTCCAGCATGATGCTAATAGACTCAGCCATGGACATACTGACAAAAGCCATTGATTCTGGCGGCGCGGCCGCAATCGAAATTAAATTAGAATCGTTCATAGTGTTGTTTCAGGGCTTAGTGGTTTTTTAAAATCACTAAGCCCAAAAAGGTGTCGAAATAAACTTAAGAACCCAAGATCGCGGCAGTAGCTTTACCCGTGGTTGCTGTATCAATGGAATACAACGTTGCAACACCCATGGTAGTCGCCGCCTGTGCGGTAATATTAGTTTGTTGCTGAGCAATGGTTGCGTTATGTGCTGCATTACCCAACGCTTGCGCAGTAGCTTGAAATAAATTACCCATTGCAACGGCAGGCGCATCGCCCAATACCTCCACGTTGGCTTGAGTGACCGAATCGGTGATTTGACTGTTTACAGAAGTTGGAAAGGCCATAAGAATTTACTCGAATTTATTGGATTACCATTGCCAATGATTTATTGGAAAATTTCTTTTGTCGCGATACCGGTAGAGCTGATATCCAAGGAATACAACGTTGAAATTCCCTGCGTCATCGCAGCCTGCGCGGTAACAACAGCCTGTTGTTGTCCGCTCGTTGCGTTGTGAGCTGCGTTCGACAAGGCTTGACTGGTGGCAATCATTAAATTACCCGAAGAAATCGCAGGCGCATCACCAAGTACCTTGGTATTTACCTGAGAAACAGAATCGGTTATCTGGCTATTTACAGAAGTGGGATAAGCCATTATTAAATACTCCAAATATAGATGGTTAAGGTGAACTAAACTCAGAATTACTTGCTGTAATAATTCGTTAGAAATTACAGCACGTTACAATATTCAATTAACCCAAGCCTTTAACTTTCGACGACAAAATGGCTTGAGTTGCCTTGCCGGTTGACGCCGTATCCAATGAATACAAGGTCGCAACACCCATTGTTGTCGCCGCTTGTGCGGTTACAGAAGTTTGCTGCTGAGCCGTAGTTGCATTGTGCGCGGCATTACCTAACGCTTGAGAAGTTGCTTGAAATAAATTACCCATGGAAAGCGCTGGTGCATCACCAAGAACTTTAACATTGGCCTGAGTCACCGAATCGGTGATTTGATCATTTACTGAGGTTGGAAAAGCCATAGTATCTCCTAATTTTTCCTTACACTGTTTTTAAACTTAGAAGTGCCTTACGTGTAAAAACTATAACTCGGTAAACAACAACGTGAGTGGTTTAATGTACGGTCTATAAGGTTTATTCTATGAACTAAACATCAAAATATTTTTTGTCTTTATTGATTGGTCGACAGTGCCATTCTGAATTTATTGCGGTACGTACCCGGACTCACACCCACGTTTTTCTTAAATGTCTTCTCAAAATGACTAAAATCACTAAAGCCCACGTCTTGAGCAATAACAGTGATTTGTTTTGATAAGGATTCAGAAATAAAGCTCTTTGCCAAATGCACTCTGTATTCATTCAACACTTGCTTAAAGGGTTGCGACAGTTCTTTTTTAAATAAACTGGATAAATGAGACGAGCTGATATAACTGTGCTGAGCCAATTCACTCATAGTAATCGATTGTTGGAAATTCTTATGGATGTATTCGCAAGCACGCTGTAACGCTGGATGACAAACCACTTCACCAGCCATTACAGCTTCTATTGTGGTTTTTTTATTATTGCTCGATTCAACATTGGTGTTATTTTTTATTACCGCCTCAATGTTAGGAAAGTATTTTCGAAGGGTATTAACATTAACCAGGTGATCAACCGCCAGCAAATCTGCCTTTTTTAAAAACGCCTCAAACTGACCAAAACCACCCGGCCAGGAATAATCCGATATAACCGACCAAGCATCATCAGTGAGCTCAAACTTTTGATGAATGACACCCAATTGCTTAAACGCTTCTATCGTAAACGATACGTCCGGCCAACGTTCTTGCAGACACGGCATTTTTAAGCGAAGGCAATAAAACTCAATTTCTTCCAGTTGCGTTAAATTATCGTATTCATTATTGCTGTCTGTAATTCCCAAAAAGATTCGCACATGAAACGGGGCATCCATATTATTGCGGTTTGTGGTTCGGATAATATCCAACAAATAAATCAAGTCGGCTGAAGTCAGCTTTTCAACTCCCCGGATGTAAAGAGAACCATGATTTGCATCGGATAATTTATGAGATAAAAGTGCCGAAAAGTCTTGTTCTCTTGCCACCGCGCAATCTATCGTGATAAAAGGTGAATCCGGTGGATTAGAATGACAATGCACACTGTACGCGGCTATTAATTTACCACTGCCAGGAGCACCAGAAATAAACACTGGCATGGGTAACTTGGAAAATAAACGGCAGTTTTGTCGGGTTTCCAGCAGTGCTAAGCTAGTTCCATACCAATAGGCGTTAAATTGTTTTTCTACACGGGCACGTACACTTTGGCACTCTATGGAAGACTCAATTTCTTTAATAGCAGTAGTGACAGCACTGTCTAAATTTGTATCCGCATAAAAATCAAATTCGTTGACGACTAAACTGCCCACAACCTGACCATAAATGCGTAAAGGAAATGTTTTTTTCGCCTTTAAAGCGTTGTTGATATGCGCCTGTTCGATATAATGAGTAAAAATTAATTTGTCGCTTTTTTCACACACAGTGATTTCATTTTTTTGACTTATGGGTGTTATTGGCGAACAGCTATCAGTTTTATTCAGTAGACAATACTCTTTTGATATTCCAAGCTCATCAAGAGACGCTTTGGATATTTCTAACCGATATGAAACACTGGATGCATGTTCTGCTAATTTTTCAAGGGCATGAGCAAAAAGGTTATCTACCCCTTTCATCATTCCCACTGGTGCGTTAAAAACTAATACCGATGAATTCTTTTCAATAAATGATTCCATAAAAACATATACCCTTTTTTATAAGAATTGACGGGAGAAGTAAGCTACATAATTTAAAAGAACAAAAAAATTACACGTTATTTCATCTTATTAGAACGATTCAACTTCGTTTACAGCCACATTCAAATAACTAATATGAAAGAAATTAAATCCACCTTTAATTGAATAACAATGACTTCAAAAGACATAAAAAATAGGATAAAAACTCGAGACTTAACACTGTTAGTTATATTTTTGGCATTGGTAGCGTGGACAAGACCCACCTTTCACCAATCCTATGGCTCTGATCAATCCATCAATCAAACGTCGCTTGATAAAACTCAAAGTACAGCAACAATTACGGGGTTGGATGCATCGCATTTTCAAGGCGACATCGACTGGAATACGGTAAATCACGACGGATTTAAATTTGCGTTCGTCAAAGCAACACAGGGTACAGACTTTACCGATCCCCGCTACCAAGAAAATATTGACGCTCTAAAAACCACCAAACTTCTATTCGGCAGTTATCACTTCTTTGATCCGTCACAAGATGCCTTACAACAAGCGAAATTTTTCTTACAAGTTACCGGTAAAAAACATAATTTGCCGCCAGTGCTTGATGTTGAAATAACGGCAGGCGTTGACAAAGCAACCATTCAGCAAAATGTATTGCAATGGCTAACATTTGTTGAAAAAGAAATATCGTGCACCCCCATCATTTATACCAGTACCGATTATTGGAATCAGAATCTAGGCGATAAATTTAATAGATTTCCCTTGTGGATCGCCGATTACACCACGTCATTACAACGCCCGAGCGGAGTCGATCAATGGCTTTTCTGGCAAAATACCAATCAGGCAAAAATAGATGGGGTAACAACATTAGTCGATCACGACATATTTAACGGCAACGCCGAAAAATTAGCTTCGGCCACGTGTGGTTTAAACCCATGATTGAAAAAACATTGAACAACCGCGCAGTAACATTTATCTCAAATACGTTTTCTGTTACTCAATCGTATTGGATTGCGGGTTTGAGCTTATTATTGTTGATGTCACTGACAGAAACGCCAGCATTTTTATTCAAAGACTTGAACAACGACGCCTTGTTTCAAGAAAATCGGCTTTATTTAGAAAAAACCGAAGAACGATTGCTGATTAATTTGTCGGAACTGTCCGTCGCAAAAGGCACGCTAGACGCAATCACCTCAACCGATTTTGGGTTCGAGTTTATCGTGAATGTGAAGGTTCAAGTTGGCAGCGAAATAAACGCGCTAAAAGAAGTGATTACCGATGCAACCTCCGGCACTGAATATCTGATGCTTGCAATTGCGACTGTTGGTTTGGTGCATATTATGACGCACTCGGCGTCACTGGTTTTTTTAAACGCTTTATTGATCATTGGCATTATTCATAATTTATTGCTACTCACTGCTGTTGAACGATTAAAAACACTGTCTAAAACCAGTTTAAAAATTGTTTTCTTTTTATTTGTTTCCACTCAAATCGTAATCCCTTATTCACTGCACCTTTCATCGTACTGCTCTTATCAGCTGTATACTCATCACTCCAAAGAACAATGGACTAATCTGCGTTATTTACATTCCGAAATTACGCCCGACTCCACCGCAAAAACCTCAGAAGAACACGCCAAATCTTTATTGAAAAAATTTGAGTTGTTGTCGGTGCAGAGAGAAAAATTGGTGTCTAGCTTTCACAGCAACTGGTACAAATATTTCGTTGCCGAGCTGTTTATTGTCCTAATCATGCCCATCCTGTTTTTAATCATCAGCTTATGGATTCATTTGTCATTCATCCGCCTGTTCGCATAATCGCCATCGACGCAGCCCGGTAGTCACTTCTCAATTTCCATGCGTTATCTGCTGAATTAAAAAACGGCCAAAGTTGTTCAATATTATTCTCAGGTTGTTTGGATGGGAGCTTTATTACACACTGCGCACTCTATGGGTGGATGAGGGTATTGCTGACATTCTGGCCTGGGTAAAAACACATCGAAAAAACAGGTAAAACAAACGCAGCGGCCCCTACTCATACGATTAAAGCAATACATCTATTTCACAATACTTACACGGCGTTCGTGTTTATAATTCTCAGATTAAGCCAGACTTCGATATCGGTCGATAACCCAACGTTAGATTTCATATGACTCGCGATTTCGCAAAAAAATCAAAACCCTCCCCTAAGCGTAAAAACAACAACCGTCGTGCGCCGTCTAAACCTGAGCGCAAATTGTCGGGTTGGGTGTGGCTATTATCCGGCGCAGTTATTGGCGCCTTTGCGATGTTCTTGGTTTATTTAAGTGGTCTAGCGCCAACCCCGAGCCAATCGCCAAACCCACCGGCTAAAACCGTCGAACGTTCAAACAACAACGGCCAACAGAATAAACCGGAAGAGGTTGCTGTTCCCAAACCTCGGTTAGAGTTTTATCAGCTATTAAAAGAAAGTGAGGTTGAAGTTCCGGAACCCACTGCCACCGAGAACCAAAATTCAGGGTCACTGGCGAACAATCAGCAGTACATGCTGCAAGCCGGTTCGTTTCAGAAATTGTCGGATGCCGATCGTATGCGTGCGCAATTAATTTTGATGAACCTCGACGCCGCCATCGAAGACGTCACCTTAGATAACAAACAAGTGTGGCATCGCGTTGTGGTAGGACCGTTCGACAATCGATCTCAGATGTCAGCGGCGCGAGCAACCTTAGTATCCAACGATATCAGCCCATTGGTGCTAAAAAGACCACGCCCATAATTGTGTCACATTGACTTGAAATTCCTGATCAGAATCCCCAAATTGCACGGTATTCTCTCACAAATATCACTAAGGATTCTTTGTGGATCAATATCGTGGAACAACTATATTGTCTGTACGCCGTGGTAACACAGTCGTTATAGGTGGCGACGGACAAGTATCTTTGGGTAACACCATAATGAAGGGCAACGCGCGCAAAGTTCGCCGTTTGTACAATGATAAGGTTTTAGCAGGATTTGCTGGCGGCACTGCCGACGCGTTCACTTTGTTTGAACGCTTTGAAGCAAAATTAGAATCCTACAACGGTCAGCTCGTTCGCGCGGCCGTTGAGTTAGCCAAAGACTGGCGTACCGATCGCGCATTGCGTCGCCTCGAAGCATTATTAGCCGTGGCTGATAAAGACGCCTCCTTAGTCATCACCGGTAACGGCGATGTCATTCAGCCTGAAAACGATTTAATTGCGATTGGCTCCGGCGGCCCATTTGCACAATCGGCAGCGCGTGCCTTACTCGATAATACCGACATGGCAGCGATTGATATCGTCAAGCAAGGCTTGACCATTGCCGGAGACGTTTGCGTCTACACCAATCACAACCACACCATTGAAACGCTGGAATTTTAATTCAGCAAGATCTGTTGCGAAGAGATTCTCTATGTCGAACATGACACCCAGTGAAATTGTTCACGAATTAGATAAACACATTATTGGCCAACACAATGCAAAACGCGCAGTGGCGATTGCACTGAGAAACCGTTGGCGACGTATGCAACTCAACGAAGAGTTGCGCAACGAAATTACCCCCAAAAATATTTTGATGATTGGGCCAACCGGTGTCGGTAAAACCGAAATTGCCCGTCGCTTGGCAAAGCTTGCCAACGCCCCGTTCATTAAAGTTGAAGCGACCAAATTTACCGAAGTTGGTTACGTAGGCCGCGACGTAGATTCAATCATTCGCGACTTGGTCGATATGTCGATCAAAATGCACCGCGAACAAGAAAAAGAAAAAGTGAAGCACCGCGCCCAAGACGCGGCCGAAGATCGCATTCTCGACGCCTTATTGCCACAAGCGCGCGGCAATGAAGGCGAAGAGAGCAAAACCGAATCGTCCACACGTCAGATCTTCCGCAAAAAACTGCGTGAAGGCGAGCTGGATGACAAAGAAATCGAAATCGATGTTGCCGCCACCAAAGTGGGCGTAGAAATCATGGCGCCTCCTGGCATGGAAGAAATGACCAGCCAGTTGCAAAACATGTTTTCCAACATCGGCCAGAACAAAACCAAAAAATCCAAGTTGACCATCAAGCAAGCCATGAAGCTTCTCTCCGATGAAGAAGCCAGCAAAATGATCAACGAAGAAGAAACCAAAGCCAAAGCGATTGAAGCCGCCGAACAAAACGGCATCGTCTTTATCGACGAGATCGACAAAGTGGCCAAACGCGAAGGCAACAGCGGTGCCGACGTCTCACGCGAAGGTGTGCAACGCGATCTGTTGCCATTGATCGAAGGCTCCACCATCAGCACCAAACATGGAATGATCAAAACCGATCACATCTTGTTCATTGCCTCTGGTGCGTTCCATCTTTCTAAGCCGTCTGATTTGATCCCAGAATTGCAGGGCCGCTTGCCGATTCGAGTCGAACTCAACGCACTGACGCCAAACGATTTCGAGCGCATCCTAACGGAACCAAGCGCCTCGCTCACGGCTCAGCAGATTGCCCTGCTCGATACCGAAGGTGTCAGCCTAAGCTTTACCGAAGACGGTATTCGCAGAATTGCAGAGACCGCCTGCCAGGTAAACGAAACCACCGAAAACATCGGCGCGCGCCGTTTGCATACCGTCATGGAACGCTTGGTTGAAGAAATTTCGTTTAATTCCGGGCAGAGCCAAAAAGAAGTGGTTATAGACGCCGCTTTTGTTGACTCTCAGCTGGGCGAATTGTCGCATGATGAGGATTTAAGCCGCTTCATTCTGTAAACTTAACCTAATTCGGTTAAAGTTAATTTACCCCGCAATTTGGTATTTGGGTGAAGAGAGTATGAACGCACCACAGAAGATTAAGTTACATCGAGAGTCCCAACAATTGGAACTCGCTTTTGACGGTGTTTCGTACCGTTTGCCCTCAGAGTTTCTACGTGTTTATTCACCGTCGGCCGAAGTTCGCGGCCACGGTGAAGGCCAAGAAGTGTTGCAACACGGCAAAGTGAACGTTGCCATCACCCATATCGAAGCCTGCGGTAATTACGCCATTCGCATTATCTTCAATGACAGCCACGATTCTGGCCTCTATTCTTGGAACTATTTAAAAGAACTGTGTCAGAATCAATATCGCCTTTGGCGAGAATATCTCGATAAGCTCGATCAAGCCGGTTTATCTCGTGATCCCAATACACAAACCGTGAAGTTTGTTTAACTCTTGTTTGTTTAACCTTTGTTTCTGAGTTTGAAAAAATGACCCGCCCCGATATCGATACTGCGACAACAAATTCAGAATCCAGCAACTCTGCATCCAACAACAATGAAGACAAAGTTTACGGCCTTAAGCGCCCGTCTCCACCGTTAAAGCGTTTAACCAAAGCCGCCTATTACTCCATCAAAGGCATTCGCACTACCTTCCGTTATGAGCAAGCGTTTCGCTTTGAAGTCTACGCCCTGCTTGTGGCCATTCCCTTATCCATGTTGATCGCCAAAACGCCGTTTGAATACTTACTCTTAATCGGTAGTGTTATTGCGGTAATGATTGTTGAGCTGCTGAACACCGGTATTGAAATGATTGTTGATCGTGTGGGTGTGGAACACCACGAACTGTCAGGCCGTGCAAAAGACGCAGGCTCTGCGGCGGTATTTATGACCATGATTTTAGCCGCCGCGTGCTGGATACTAACGGCCATTTATTGACGGCCTTACGCTCGTTAATAAACCTGTCATAAACAAAAACCTGTGTTGGCTATCCAGCCGTGACCTTGTCAAAACTGTGTAAATCGATGCAGTGCCCTCTTGTCGATTCACCCCAAACACACAACCATTCAAGACTCAGAATTCAATTTATCTGGCGCGCTTTTTAACATCAGCGGTATCTGATAAATTTTTACCTCTGTTCGCCTAAACATTCAAAGAAGCTCATCTGAGCCTTTCAAACCGCTTCGAGATCAACATGCAAGATTCGCGTTACGACACCGATGACTACATCTATGGAGTTAAACCCAACGACTTCTTAGTAGAAAACCTGCACCACATTCCCAAAGGCCACGTACTTTGCTTAGCCGATGGCGAAGGCAGAAACTCGGTGTACCTCGCCCAGCAAGGCTATCAAGTCACCGCCGTTGATTACTCCAGCCACGCAATAGAAAAAGCAAAGAAATTAGCGGCAAAAGCTGACGTATTCGTCAACTATGTATGTGCCGATCTCAACGACTACACCATGACCCAGCAAGAAGTGGCCAGGGAAGCAATGAACAACCAAGAATTTTCAGCCGTCGTTTCAATTTTTGCCCACTTTCCGCCAACGCTGCGCAATCGCGTCCATGAAGTGATACCAACATTACTGAAAAGCCAAGGGGTTTATCTTGTTGAGTCTTACACACCCAAACAGCTCGATTACAACACCGGTGGCCCGAAACGTGCGGAGTTAATGCTGTCGGAATCGATCTTACGTGCAGAATTACCGTCGTTAGAATTCGTTCAATTACATGAAATTGAACGAGACGTGATCGAAGGCTCTCGCCACACAGGCTTGAGTGCGGTTGTGCAAGCCATTGCCAAAAAGCATTAATCATCAATTTCTGTATTCACAATTAATAAAACTCAAAGGAAGACAAAGGAAAAATATGCCTGCTAATAAAACGCTGCCTGTCCTGTGGTTACTTAGTGTACTGAGCGCCCTACTGGTTTCCCCCAGCTTATTTGCTGATAAAAATAGCGCCGAAATCAGTGCCAAAACAAAAGTTATTTTCGATACCGACATGGCGATCGACGATTGGTCCGCTTTATTACTGTTGGCCAAAAGCCCGAACATCGAGCTGCTTTCAGTAGTTGCTAATGGCGCCGGAGAAACCCGCTGTGAACCCGCCATGCGCAACATTCCAGCCCTGCTCGATCTCACTCAAGAAGGCCACGTAGAAGTTGCCTGTGGTGACGATTACCCGCTCGACGGTTACTTTGCCTTCCCAGAACCTTGGCGAGTGCAGGCAGATACCCTCTCAGGCGTAAAAATCCCCGACAGCGATCGTCCCGTCTCGAAAGACCACGCCGTAGAAGTTATCCACAAGGTGCTCAACAACGAGACCGACAAAGTCACACTACTGGCCACAGGCAGCCTGACCAACATCGCACAATGGCTAACAAAATATCCACAAGATAAAAACAAGATCGACAAGCTCGTGATTATGGGCGGCGCATTCGACGCACCGGGCAATATTATTGTTCCAGGCTTTACCGACGAACACCCAAATACAAAAGCCGAGTGGAACATTTACGTAGACGCCCTCGCAGCAGACATCGTCTTTAAATCTGGCTTAAGCATTGAAGTAGTCGGACTGGACGTAACCAACGAAGTCAAAGTGACCCGTGAGTTCGCACAAAACTTTAAAAAACACGTGCAAACCCCCGCCGCCGATTTTTGGGATAAAGTGCTAGATGACAACGACTGGTTTATCGACTCCGGCGAATACTATTTTTGGGACGTGCTAGCGGCTTTAGTCGTCATTGACCCACAGTACTGCCAAGGCGAACTTGCACCAGTTAACGTGCAATTTGACCTCACCCAAAAAGCCACCGATTGGACCCTTCCATTTCCGACCACCACCAGCGATGGCAAAACACGACAACATTACGACCCAAAAACCTTTGGTGTATTAAGTATTGGTGGCGATAACCCACCGGCAAAAATCTGTCGTAAAACCAACGCAACAAAAGCTTTTGAGCTGTTCACCACAACAATGAACAACGCCCTGTAGTACAGTAATGCCAAGGCTCTTTCATCAACCCGAGCCTTGGCATTCAAGTCACTGTTAAGCAAAACCCTCAACATGACTTAACGCGCTTGAATGTGTCCAAATAGCATTAATCAGAAATATTGGGACAAGCAATGAAAAAGTCACTCCTACGCCTTCTTGCCTTCACCACCACACTGTTCTTATTCAGTACCGCACACGCTGGCGAAGCCAAAGTTATTGATGTCAAAATCAAACATCGCGGTTCCAACGTTTATGATTTTCGCGTCACCGTAGAACACGCAGACGCCGGTTGGAAACACTACGCCAATCGCTGGGAAATTCTCGACGAAAACGGCGAAATTATCGCGACACGTGTATTGCACCACCCACACGATAACGAGCAACCCTTCACAAGAGGTTTACGTAACGTCGCCATTCCTGCCGAAGTTAACATCGTTGAAATCAGAGCCCACGATTCAAGACACGGTTACGGCTCTGTTACTAAAAAAATTGAAATTCCACGTTAAATAACACTCACCCCAAATAATTAACGCCTTTTAAGTTCCGCGCGGGTTGTATTTTCAATGCAACCCCAATTTAAAAACACTTCCATAAAAAACAATTCGCAAGAAAAACCTTCTCTTGAAAAAAATTTCAATTAATTGGAAGTGAATTCAGAAAAATTATTCCTACGCCATTAAAAAAAATAATGTGTAATTTTATTGTTTAAAAAGAAAAACAATGGGTTGATTTGCGCAATTTTTTAGTGCGTAATAAGCGCTTGTTTTTCAGGCAGGCAAGGCAGTTTTTATTGTAATAACTTAGTATTAAAAGTCTTTGTATTTAAGAGTCGCTACTCCTAGGTGCTACCAACACCCAGAAGCAGCTAACCACAACTGATATAGTGAGTATCAATCATGGCTAAACGTAATGGTACGCCAGAGCATCGCTCGGCCCAAGGAAAATCTTCCAAAATCCGCAAACTCAAGGTTCGAAAGAGCTATTACCCCTACATACCCGGTGATCCCTACGTCAATCGGTACAAACGCTTCCCAACCGTTCCCTTAATACAGCTCAAAGGCTACTGGCTCAACAAAGCTGGTTTCACCATAGATACCGAACTTTCTGTTCACGTAAAAGACGGCTGCATTACCATTAAAGTCAAAAAATCCGACGAATAATGCTTGGTAGTGATTTTAAATACCAACTCTTAATTGAGTTGGTATTTATGGATAGGTAAAACTTAAAAGTTAACGGTTAATTTATACGAAATGATTTTTCCATATAGTCGTAAAGAGTTCGAAAACAAAAATTAAAGCCGAGCTTTTGGGGAGTAGTGGTCATAAGACGACATGAAAAACAATTTACGCGCCACATTATTTGAAGAGTTGACGTAGGATGCCTTTCAGGATAGCGTTGAGGAAAATTTAACCGGACAGCAAATTCTGCGAAGTATTTATTGCTAGTTATTTAAACGTCATGTAAGGAAGTAGTATGGGTTTTTTATCGTTCGCAAATTATCAAAATATATTAGATAAGTGTAACTATGAATTACAAAGGCTTGATACATGTTCTAAACATCCTGAATACGATTATCTAATTTTTAATATCGTATTCGGGTTAAATCCTTTGTATGAATGGGCAATAAAAGATCCAGAAATATCTACTAATCTTAAGGCTAGAATCATAAAGGAATTTAATCCCTACAGATGCTATAAGCGTGTCGCCGATGGTCTAAAAAAATACTACAACGAAGAATGCTTTCCACAAACTAATGAATACCAAGAAGTAATTAGAGAGCTATGTAATAAAGCAAAGCACTTTAGTAAGAAAGCTATAGAGCAACAGCAAAAAAATTATACCTGTGGTGCTGGTGAGGTAGGAATGCAAGCTGGGGAACCAGAAGCCGTAGCTGGAACTTTTAATCATTATAAATATTATGTAGATATATCGGGAGTTGAAGTTGAGTTAACAACCGTATTAGCTTCTCTTGTTGAGTGTTGGAAAACTACAATTGAGGAGCACAGATAGATGGTGAAGTTTTTCTGCAACCTTATTAGGCTCTCATACAAAAACTACGGAGGGATATATAAGAAGAATAGAGCTGGATAGCCTTTCCAAGAGAACTTTAAAGACAGCGTTTAGAAAATTTAACCGAGAGATCTATCTCGACGTCTGCATATTTGTAAAAACCTTATTAGAAAACATATTACATTGCTTGCATATAAACACAAATTAAGGAGCAATTATGGAGTTTGAATGGGATGAAAATAAACGATTAAAAACTCTCGAACAGAGAGGAATCGATTTCTGGGATGCAGTATTAATCTGGGATGATCCATTAAGGCAAGAACGCCTTGATACTCGAAACGACTACAGAGAAAAACGTTATCAAACCATTGGAAAAGGACCTGTTGGCATATTATTTGTTGCATACACTATTCGTGAATATGAAAATGGGCATTTCGTAAATAGAATTATTTCTGTCCGTCCGGCAAAGAAGAAAGAGATTGAAATGTACAAAAATAGAACATTTCCACAAGGGTTAGTTGTATGAGTGAAAAAATAACACGTATAACACTTGCGCAAGCTAGAAAGTTAAGGGGGCTATCTGATGCCCGTCGAATACAAGAGATGACCGATGAGGAGATAGAAAAAATTATAGAATCAGACCCAGATTTATATCATTTAACCGATGAAGAACTATCGCAATTCAACTTGGCTAGGAATGTGAAAAATGGAAAGTAAAGGTAAAATTATAAGAGTCACCCTAGAAGAAGCTAAGAAGAAAAAAGGTAAAAGTAACATTGGCAAACTTCTTTCTGAACAGGAAAAAGAAAAGAAAAAAAGGCTCTAAAAATTGCTTTTCTTGGCACAGAACGCCCATTCATTTCTATATGTATGGACAGGATACACAAGCAGACTAAATTTTTTTGTAAGGAAGTGGCTCGTATGAAAAATGTAATAGAACATTTATGTACGCATGGTGCAACCGAGTACACTGAAAGAAAAATTAGTGCTTTTATGAAAATGAAAGAAGAATGAGGGTTACCCCCACCTTTCAAGAAATACCTTGGTATCCTTGAAGAGTTCGGCCTTGATAAATCTAAATGTGTGAAACTACTCTCACCGGACATAGCTAATGCCTAACGCAACTAATTTTAAAGCTCTAGCATCGGAATGGAAATTAGTCCTTCAAGCTTTAGATGCCTTTAAAGCTGATCTGGATGCTAAAGTGGACTCTATCGATGATGAAGATAAGCAAAATGAAATGTATGACGATTTGGAGAGATTGGAAAGACTTATTCCAGATTTTCAAGCGCAATTTGATGCTAATTTCAAATAAATTAAATTGAGCTTTAATAGGTTTGTCTATTTAATATTTTAGTGTCTTGTAGTGCTATTCCATTTAGAAAATCACCAAAACCAAAATATAACTAACAATGGTATTTTATCGAAACTGAAAACATTGGCACAAAATTAAAAAACATATCACGAAAACAAGTGATGAGAGCTTTTCATAAGTATCTCCACTGTAGTTACAGACGACAGTATGTTTTTATCAGAAAAGTAAGCCATGTTATTTGACGAAGCCATAAAACCCATCAGTAAACATTCAAAGCGCATACTTATTTCCATACTATCAATTGTGATTACTGCATTAGTGTTACTTGCGTTCATGTACGGCGGCACTTATACCGTTTTCGTTTGGGTCGCTGGTTTTCCGCTAACACTCGTTTTGCTGTCACTTACTTTTGGTAAGGCGTCCAAAGATAAAGGCATAATGTCATCATTCACTTTATTTAGCGTTGGAGGCTTAATCGGTATAAGCTCTATTGTCGCAATCTTCTACGGCAATTTTACGGCCAGTATTGGTTTAACGCTTTCAATATTAATATTGCATTTAGGATGGCAACGCAGGAAGTAAACCTTAACATCAGTAAACTAAAGTATTAGTTTAAGCAACCTGTAACAATTCAAGCCCTTCGAGATAACAGTGTAGATAATTTTATTTTTACATCTACTGTGAGAATAACTACTACTCAACCAACCTATCTACCCGCCCCCTTTTCACACGTGCCAATAAATTGATTTTTAATGACGAAATAGAAAGTCAAATGAGTACTGTTTAGCCACAAATATAATCGACAAAACAAATACGTCTGTGATTATAATTAGGACAAGATAACCTTAATTCAAAAATAAACTAAAGTATTAACTCGCAGTTTCAAGTAATAACTGCATACGAAGGAATCGTTTTAATGAGTGAATCCAATAACCGAACTCAGGCTCGTACTTTTCATGAAAACGGTCAGACTCTGGTGACTATTAAAACCCTGCTCGCATTCCTTCTTTTCGTTGTCATCAGTAGTGAAGTCATTGCAGCATCAATAGAGGACTACGGGAATTTACCTACCAATCGATCGCTGGAAATTTCTCCCAATGGAGAAGCAATCACCTGGATTCAAGAACTCGACGAAAAGGTAACTTTGTACGTTGCCAATTCCGACGACTTAAAAGTTATTAAAGCGTTGGAATTGGGTGACGCACTCATTCGTAAGGTCTATTTTGCCACGAATACACACATTATTATCGAGATATCAAAAGCCAGAAAGCTCACCTATGTCGGCCAAAAATACGAAGACTCAGCAGCATTTTCTTTCAACGTTAAGACAGGGAAGACGTCTATTCTTCTCAGAGAAAACCGGGATATCTATTTTGCTCAAACAGGTTTGGCTGAGATTGTCGGTTTTAACAAAGAAAAAGAAACCGCGCTCATGCCAGCTATTGATAACTCATCAAAGTTTAACTTGTATTCTGTTGATCTAAACACAGGTAAGGCAAAGCGATTTAAACCGGGTAAACAAGAAACAATCAATTGGCACACAAACTCTGCAGGCGAGGTAATAGCAAGAGAAGACTTTGACGGTAAGAAAGATCGTTATCGCGTCTATTCTTATACTCAAGGTAAAAAACCGGTTCTTGTTTACGAAAATGAGACATCGTTACCGAACCTGGACATCGTCGGAATCAATGAAGAAAAAAATACATTAATTGTCTACAACCGAAGTAGCACTCATGAATACCTTACTGATTTATCATTAGATACCGGGGAACTCGAAAACAATCTATTCTCAATACAAGATGCCAATATCAAGAATTATATAAAAAGTAATAACGATGAATTGTTGGGATTAAGTATTTCTGGTTTAACACCTGATTACGTTTTCTTTGATGAAAAAATCGACCACTCTTTTGAACGATTGCTGAGCACGTTTAAAGATAAATCCGTTAATTTATTGTCTTACAGTGACGATTTCAAAAAGATTGTTGTGATAGTGTCCGGCTCACAATCACCAGAGAAGGTCTACCTGTTCGATACAGAAAACGTAAGACTAAACAGCATCGGTCGGCAGTTCAGCAGCATTGCTGAATCCGATGTCGCAGACGTTTCGTCCTTTACCTATCAAAGCCGAGACGGCTTAGCACTCAATGCTGTGATTACTTGGCCACTGCAAAAAACAGACTCCGATCAAAAAAATCTTCCTACGTTAATATTTCCACATGGTGGTCCAGCTGCGTACGATTCCATTCAATTCGATTGGTGGGCACAGTACTTCGCAAGCCAAGGTTACCTTATTATTCAACCCAATTTTCGGGGTTCGACTGGTTTTGGCGTAGAACTTACTCAAGCAGGGAACGGTAAATGGGGTAAAGAAATGCAGAACGACGTTACCGATGCTCTCAATCATGCCATTGAATTAGGCATCACCGACCCTGATCGTGTCTGCATTATGGGGGCTTCCTACGGCGGGTATTCGGCGTTAGCAGGAGGTGCGTTTACACCGGAGAAATTCCGCTGTGTGATTTCAGTCAATGGCGTTTCTGACATTCCTAAAATGCTTTCCTACGACAAAGATGTTTACGGAAGAAACAGTTGGGTGGTTAATTACTGGGATAAAGTTATCGCCAACGGAACACTCAAGAAAAACGATCTAAAAGACATCTCACCAATTCATCATGTCGACAAATTCGTATCGCCAACCCTGTTGATTGTGAGCAAAAACGACACTGTGGTTTCACCGAAACAATCCAAAGCTATAGCAAAGAAACTCAAACGTGCAAAAAAATCCGTTCGAATAGTCACACTAAAAGGCGAAGATCACTGGTTATCAAAAAGCGAAACCCGACTTTCTATGCTAAAAGCCATTGATGAGTTTTTAAAAGAGCACAATCCTATATAATTAGTTTATTTATCCAAACTTTTAAACTCATACTTAAAGCTTCTAAGTTAATCTGAATGACAGAAATCGTAATTAAAGAGTTAATTAGTCCGGCGAGCGATGTTTCGTTTTTAAACGACATCGTTGCTCTGCATGAAAAATCGCAGCAAGAAAATTCGACTCCGTATTTGTATTCTCAAGATGTATCTTTTTTTGAGAGAAATCTAACCGGAGAATGCTTAAACAGCATTGCTCTGGTTGATAATACGGTTATTGGCTATGCTGCGCTCAGAAGAATGGACCCTTGGCCAAGTTATTTGACGCCAGTTAATCTTCCAATCAATAAATGCGGTTTAATGTTAATTAATTTGGTGGATCCTAAATGGCGTGGCAAGGGTGTGGGGCGCAAACTTTGTGAAAGTCGACTTTCTATTGCTGAGCAACACGGTATAAACCATTTGTTCTCGACAGTTCACCCAGAAAACACGGCAAGCATGCAATCGCTCATAAAATTAGGATTTACAGTGTTGGAAGAACGGGAAATGTTTGAGCAGAAATTACGTCGTTGTGTGTTGTATTTGGATTTAACGTCTGAGAACAAACTGGTGTAGATATGCGCCCTATTTTAGGGCGCTAACACTTTAGCTTTTAAGCAAATCAATACAAGATTCGGCAAGCTCTGTAATTTTAGTAGGCGGACTGATTTTATTTCGATGACAAGCACAATAAACCACTAACGCAACCAAAGAATCAAAAGCGTGCTGTTCTGGGTAGTCTTTCATCCGTACAATCATTTGCCATACAGTGGTGCTGAAAGGCATTTCCAGTCCCGGAAGACCGTTAACGTCGAATGCTTTTACTTCGCCGTTACTGTCTAACCGGCAATCGATTCGGGTGTAGTCGTTGATGTTTAAGGCTTTACAGATAGGAATGAGCGCTTGTTTTATTTTCTCAAGTAATTCTGCCTCGGTAACCACAGTTAACCATTTACCGTCACCCCAATCACGCATGCGTACGTCGTAATCTAATACTGCATTGGGGTTATCGTAGAGATTAATATCGTAGTATGTCGGTAAAATTACCGGCTCTTCTGGTGTCATAAACACGGCAACAGTGATGTCTCTCCCCGGTAAAAACTCTTCAACCAAAACGGGATAACCATATTGCTCACCAATCGATGTCAGTTGCTTAGATAAACTGTGTAAGTCATGCGTAATGCAGTCTTGGGTGATACCTTTGCTGGTCGAAAGATTATTGGGTTTTACAAACAGAGGAAATAACAAGTTTTTGTGAGACAAAATTGTTTCTAAATCATTGATGTCGTTCTTCTCAAACGCATTAAATCTAGGTACGTTCAATTGATTATCGATCAGAATTTTTTGGCAATCTTGCTTATTATAAACACTCTTTAATGTTGTCGAGCCGCTGCCAATAAAAGCAAATCCAGCAGCTTCTATTACCTCTCCCATCCAGACGAGTTCACGTTGTTTTTCATCGCGATAAACATCGTAAGCATTCGGCCATAACAGCACTTCTTCTGGATTTAATTCGGCTAAAAAAGCATTCAGTTCACTGAGGCTTTTAACCTCAGTAATTTGTACTTCAATATCCGCTTGTTCTAGCGATTGAATAACCGAGCGTTGGCTTTCGGCATCCGTTGCCCAGCCCATAGACCAGCGGTCTAGGCTGTTTATAATAATTATTTTCATAGTAAATCACGCAAAAAATGGGGTTCTAGATACCTCACCCATGTACGGCAGGCAGAAATAATTGTATTTGGGTCTGTCTAACAGTTCACGAATTAAACATGAAAACACGCAGCCAGACTATACTGATATATTTTACAGGAGTTGTGCTAAAAGCAATGATGAGATTGTAAAAGCTTTGTCATTAATAACAATAGCCAACCTTTAACAGGATACTTTTTATTTTACGGATGTATTTTCTCTCACAAATAAACACCCTTACATACAATTCAACAACTGTTAAATTTTTGCGTTTATTAATTTCAAATAAGGTTAAATAAGACAACTTCGCAATAGCTTACGCGATCACCTAAACCTATCACCTCAAAAAAATAAAAATAATTTTTCTTTTTTATAGTTAATAAATTAATGGCTTTTCACCGAGTAGAAAAAAGAAAGATTGAGAACGAATTTATGACAAGAAGAAAATCTTGGAGGGAATCTAAGCAGTGAAAAGTCTGCACTTCTCACTGCTTATTTTTAGAAAAGTAAATTAAGGGCAATTACCTAATTCATAAAAATTAGGCGTAGTTTCTGATAATACAATGTTGGTCGGGAATGCCACGGCGAAACCTAAAACATCCTCAGAACCTACAGCACACGCAAAGGCTCCTCCCGAACAATAAAATGCTCTGCCAGCAAAGATATGACCAAAGTTACTGCTAACATGCTCTACACAGTCGAAACTCGGCTCTGCACTGACTTCTACAGCACGTTGCGCGGACTGCTGAGATCCGTCCGAAAAATCCACTGAATAATTAACGGTGTAGCTTCCGGCAGTACAGGTATCAAAGTTATTGCCACTCACCACAACTTGATTGGTGATATCTCCCAGGGTTGCGTCTACCGCAGAAAACCCCGGCTCACTGTAAACATCGCATTCATTGAGATTAACGGTCAAGGGAGCATTTAACGTTAGATTATTTTGACCAACGGGAGGCTCACCATCCACTCGGCGATTATTGGCAAAAAGAAATGCGGTTAACACTGCTGGGTAATTTATCGAAGTATTATCAATGAAAGCACTTAAACCAGAACCGCCACCGGCAGGCCATGCGTGACCAAGACCATTGATGGTGATGTTTTGCACGCGCGTACCTACGCTATCGCTGTAGGTTTCTTCAACGCCGTCCAAAGATACTCCAGAAATAACGTTACTGCCGCTGTCTTTGCTCGCACCATAAATCGCCGCAAAAGATTCAGCATTGATATCGGCGTAGCCTTGAGCTGCAATAAAATCGCTCGTACCCCAAACGATCGACATAATTTGAGTGTCCAGGAATGAGCTGTTTGATCCGGCTAACGACAAGCAGTCGTTTCTGGCTTGGGTTGCGGTTGTTCCGACAAAACTGGCTTCGGTGTCTGCAGTACCAATGGTTGGACCAGCAGAGTTACCGAAACCTGCAAAAACATCCGGTGCTAAACAAGCCATAACGTTAACCATCCCACCACCTGAAGACAGGCCCGACATATACACCTGATCGGCGTCGATGTTCAGCGTTGCGCGGGCCTTTAAGGTAGAAACTAACGATAAAATATTATCGTTGTGTCGGTTATTGCGCGTATGGTTGGTGTTGTAATAATCCCAACAACCAAAGATGCCAACGCCTCCGTTCGGGGCATTCGGAACCGCAACGACCATGCCGTATTGCTCAGCCGTGGCTTCCCAGTTGCTTTGGTCTCTAAAATCGGTATTCGTTGCCGCTTGTTGAGAACAACCGCCGGTAGTGATCATTAATGCTCGCTGGCCGTTTAAGGCAGGCGCACTGGATGGTGTGTAGATGTGCACAGGCATACTGGCGATGGTTTCAGTAGACCAACTACCACTGTGACTAATAAGCGGGGTGGAGACGAGCGCAAGCCCTAAGGCCAGCTTAGTAATCGAAGATTTCATAATTTCTCTCGCGAATGTATTGGATTTTCCGCAGTTGCTTCGAACGAATATATCGACTTCTTCTTTTGCGCTGAAACTGCGACTCCATTACATCAGCGAAAGCACCGCGGGTGGATTGCTTCCTAACTAAAATTTCGTAGAGCGAAGAGTGAACCCCTTAATGAATATCACTCTACGAAAATACTGCTTGTTATTAGAGGGTTAATTAGCACTTTTAATGGCGTTTATTTTTTGATGGCTCGAAAAAAAACTCTGTAATGCCGTAACGCATTGCGGCTCATTCAAAAGCGGCGCGTGGCCCCTATTGGTAATTTCACAATACGTTAATTGAGCGTTAACACTTTTCATTCGTTCGACACACTCTACATCGAGAATGTCGGAAAACTCTCCGCGAATCACTAAGATCGGTTTATCATTAATAACATCGAATTGTGGCCACAGATGAATCAAAGGTGTGTTTTCGTCTTTTACTTTAATGCTTTCTGAAATTTCTGGATCGTAAGCAAGCTCTATTTTGCCGTTAGTCGATACGCGATATAAGCCACGCGTAAACGTAAGCCATTCTTGCTCACTCAAATCCGGTAATTCGAGTTCATTGATCAGTTTGTTTTGTCTGACCGCTTCTTCCCAACTGTCAACAATGGTTGATTTTCCAACGTAATTTCTAATTCGCTCCAAACCAACTGGGTTTATTTCTGGGCCAACGTCGTTTAGAACAATAGACTCGATTAAATCGGGAATGATATTTGACACCAAAATCGAAACAATTCCCCCCAGAGAAGTCCCAACCAAGGTAACGTCACTTAAATTTAAGTGATCAATCAGCTCAACGATATCGCGTGCGTAAATTACGGGTTGATAATTTACTTTATTGGAGTCGTATTCAGAATTGCCCCGCCCTCTTAGGTCTACGGCAATGACTCGGTACTCATCCCTGAATGGTTCACTAAAACTTTGGTAATCCAATGAATTACGCGTTAATCCTGGAATACAAAGCAGTACTTTTTTATTTGGATTGTTCGCCGTTTTATTGGATGTGTATTCACGTGCATATAAATTAAGGCCATCGGAACTCACGTAGTTGATCGCCATTGTATTTTCCATGTGTATCCGCCCTTACAAATTTTTAGAACTCGTATTGCTTGACTTCACCACTGGCTGATGAGATGTCGAAAAAAGGGGATATAAATCCCCCAAAGGACACCTCACCAAAAACCACCGATTATTAATTACAATCGGTAGTTCACATTCAACGATACGGTGCGTGGGTTTCCGTAATAACCAATAATTGAATCTTCTAAACCGAGACCAATAAAGTTATAACCGCCTACTCGATATTCTTCGTCGGTAAGGTTTTTACCGTGTAAACCCACTGACCAATGATCGTCAACACTGTTCCAAACAATGCTGGCATCCCAAAGGCTGTAACCTTTTTGATCCACTAACGATTCTACCTGCGGGAAAATACGGGTAGAGCTTCGGTACGCGCTGGAGACATTAACGTTGAGTGTTCCCAACTGATCAAGGTCAGTGAAATAATTAACCGCTAGATGTGTGGTCCAATCCGGCGTAAACGCAAAACCCCAAAAATCAGAAACATCCACTGGACCGTCTGGGCCATCGGTAATAACTTCGGTAAATTCGGCGTTGGTGTAGCCGGCCGACGCAATTAAGCTAAATGAATTGGAAAGCTGCGCGGTGACTTCTAATTCTGCACCTTCAACAAAGGCTTTACCGGCGTTGACCACTTCACTCACAAACGTTGTACCATTTGATGCTGCGGTTTGTACGGTAACTTGCAGATCATCGTAATCGGTGTAGTAAGCCGCAGCGTTCACACGTAAACGATTATTAAACCATTCCGATTTCAAACCGATTTCATAGGTATCTACAATTTCTGGATCGTAGCCGTTAACGGTATCAGGATTTAAGCGTGCGTTACCGCGCATATCAAAGCCGCCACTTTTAAATCCGTGACTGTAAGAAACGTAACCTAAAACGGCATCTGTGAATCGATAATCCACACTTAAACGAGGAGAAAATTCGTTCCAGGTATCGTCGTTGGTGTAGTCGGTGTTAACCCCTAAAATTAATAAATCTTCGCCACCAAGCTCGCTGGAGCGACCATCAGCAAATAAGGTTGCGTTAAATACATCCGCTTCTTTTTCATCGCGGGTATAACGAGCACCGGCGGTAACCGATAAGCGGTAATTAATATCGAACGTTGCATGAGCGTAAAGCGCGTAACTTTCGGTATCTACTGATCCTGCGGTTACCGCGTCAAAGTTTGCCGCAACGTTGCTGCCATCACCGAATAAATCGGGAGTATCGAATGCGCCGAGCAATACATCAAACGCACCCGATGCTGTGCCTTCGTAGTAATACAAACCACTGACTAAATGGAAATTATCCGAGGTGTAATTAAACTGGAATTCTTGCGTGAATTGATCATCGTCGTATTCAGCGGGAACGTGCAATGAAGCAAATGAGGTGTTATCGAAATCAATGTTGGTTTGGGTTTCACCTTCGCGATAACCGGTAATGGATTTTAAGGTAACGCTATCGTTAACGTCCCACTGCACCGTTACCGAGGCACCGGAGCTTTCCACGTTGTTGTCGGTATCTAAATCGGCGAAGCTATCAAAGACGCTGCCAGGAATTGGCTCATCAGGAACAAGCAAACTTTGTGTTAGACGAGAACCGCCTTTTGCGTTGGAATCGTCGTCAGTGAAATCTGCAGCAAAGCGAATTAACAAAGATTCGCTCGGTGTTACCTCAACGGAAACTCGACCGGCGAGAATATCTTTGTTGTAGTTTTCATCGCCATTTAATAAGAACTCACCAAAACCGTCGCGATTTAAGCTGGCGATACTTCCGCCGACGGTTACTAAATCTTCAACTAATGGCAACTGACCGGCAATCGTAATATCGCGCTGATTGTAGCTACCGATGGTGCTGCTCACGGTTAATTCTGGCTCACCGGTTAAACGTTTGGTGACGTATTTAACCGCGCCGCCAATGGTATTTTTACCGTACAGTGTTCCTTGTGGACCACGCAATACTTCGATGCGCTCAACATCGTACACATCCAACACACCCGCTTGTGGACGAGCAAAATAAATATCATCTACGTATAAACCAACGCCTGGCTCAAATCCCCACAACGGATCTTCTTGACCAACGCCGCGAATAAACGCAGTCAACGTTGAGTTGGTTCCGCGACTGGTTTGCAACGTCGTATTCGGGGAAACTTTTTGTAGCTCGGTAATATCCAAGACACCGGTTTTTTCCAGGGTATTAGAATCAAATGCGGTCACCGCAACGGGAACATCCTGAACCGACTCTTGTCGCTTCTGCGCGGTAACGACGACTTCTTCTAAGAAACCTTCTGAAAAAGCGACATTTGAGAATACGCAGGCTTGCGCTGCAATAACCGAAGCAATCACCTGTGAAAGTGTTTTATGTGAGGTATTAAGTTTCATAGCTGAACCTTTGTATTTATTATGAGTATTGCGGGTAAAGCCAATAAAGAATTTGTACAGCGTATTGCAAGAGACATCCGTTGCCTAGATTTGATACTCTCCAACCAACTCTACCTGACGACCACCACAATGGCAGAGACTACGCCCAATGAGCTGTTCAATTCCTTCTGGCACACAAGCCATGCCGGCCTATTCTTCGCTGAAATAAACAACAGCGGTTAATGAGTTTTATCAAAAAGAGAATGCTAAGTTCTTATTGTTATGATTTTTTGCTAAACGAAATACTGATGAATCGGGAAACTACTTATTAAGTAAGTAAAACAGAGCGAACGCTGTATTTAAAAATCACATTAGATTTAATAAAAACTAAATCATAATGTTCCGCTGATTTTTAATTTTTATTACCCAATACAGTTTATTTTACGTTATTTATAGTGGGCAAATATTAAAACGAAATACCGAGAAAATCGTTTTATTTATTATTGGTAGTTATTGTGTTGCGATTGTTCTGGATAACCGTATTCTGAATAATCACTTTCAATAATGTTCTTCAACAACGTTTTTAACATCATCGTCACTAACGTCTTCCAATAATTTTCAACAGCTCTTCAACACCTGTTGAACCTCTGATTTAAGAGTATTCAACAGGTGTTGAACTGTCAAGCATCACTCACTATATTTTTTTCAAGTTTTGTTTTGTCTGATTTATAGCGAATCCATATTAACGCCGCACTAGAAAAGACAAAGGCAACGAGAATAGCGATGGTCGCTGATACTGCGGGATTGGCAACACCAAAGAACAAATTAAGCGATAGGTGAATAATCAGCGCGCCCACAGCCGGAATTGCCACAACCCATACCGGAAACTTATCTTTAATGAGTACACCGAACAGAATAGGCACCATAGACGCCGCCGCAAGCCCGTAAACCCCTTTTTGGGCAAACAAACCGATAAGCTGAGGGGGATTCCATGCCAACGCACCGGCAACAACACCCACGCCAATTAACACCCAGCGCGACATTTTTAACGCCTGATTGTGATTGCCAGTAATGGGCATAACAATGTCTTTGACCACCATCGCCGACAGCGACACCAAAATACCATCAAGTGTGCTCATACCGGCTGCAAGCAGTGTGATGAATATGAAAGTCAGCGCGTATTGACCCAACTGAGAATCACTGAATTCAAACAATAAATACTCTCTAACCACCAAATCTTGAGAGCTAATATCTAAGCCTGCAAGTTTTGCGTAGAAGCCAATGGCCAGCATTAAAGAGAAACAAAAGCCAACGACAAATGTGGTTGCAATGAATTTTTTAATGTCTTTTTCTTTCTTCAGATACAGCACTTTCGTGAGAATATGAGGCTGTAACATCAGAGCAAATGTGACAACAAAACCACTGACAAAGACCGAGAAAAAGCTGAAATAGAGTTCGCTGTCTGGATTAAAGACGGACGCGTAATTCTTACCAATTGCAGAAATTGACTCGATCACACCGGGTTCAAAGTGATGAAACCCTTCGATAAACAAGAACAACGCAATTAACAGCATCATTACGCCTTGCAACGTATTGGTGTAAGCGTGGGCGTAGGTTCCACCCATTAATACGTAGGAAAAGACAAACAATAAAATAATAACAAGCGATGTTTTTTGATCGATTGGAAATAACCCAGTCATCAAATAACTACAGCCGACCAAAATCAACACCACAAAGGTGAGCGAAAGCAAGTTAATAAAAGCGAAAAATAGGCTTAGCTTTCTATTTTGGTAACGGTGATAAATCCAATCGGGAATTGTCAGCGCTTGGTTTTTATTGCCCAACTTCAAAAATCCATGACTTAAAATACAAAAAGCCGCTAGAATTCCAAGGGAGGCTGCAACACCAAAATGCAAAAACGCAGAGACACCGTGGACGTAGATAAATCCAGGGTTAATGACGAAGGTTGCGGTTGAGGCGACCGAAGCCGCAAGAGTGACTCCAATAAGATATGGACTCATATCTTTATTGCCAATGGAGAACCCTTTTATGTCTTTGGTTCGGCGCATGCCAATCCAAGACAGCCAATAGATTACAACGATATAAAAGCCACACAAAAGATACTTAAAAATCTCAGGAGTCATTATTATTATCACCTTGCTGATTCTGTCAAACCACTATATTCAACAAGTGTTGAATTTGCAAGGATGGACGACTAGATTTTATAGTATGCGAACGTACAAAATAGGGATACTAGAATGACCAAAACCGCCGCATCCGAAAATAATCTTAAAGAAATCAATAAGAAAGATCGTATTTTAGATGCAGCAGAAGAGCTTTTCGCGCAACACGGATACGACGGCGTCACCATCCGGCAAATTGCAAAAGCTGCAGAAGTCGACGTTGCCTTGGCAAATTATCACTTTGGTAAGAAGCTGGATTTGTTTCACGCCGTGTTTGACCGTCGCGCTCAACTTTTAAGCGATACCCGCCGCCAATTGTTACTCAGCGAACAAGATGCCCCTCAGACTCTTGAGCAAATCATCGAAGCTTTTTTGCTCCCATTGAAAATGGCCCAACAAACCGGCGATGCCGGATGGCGAAATTATCTAGCCCTTCTCGCGTATGTCATGACGTCTCCTGTGTGGAATAAAATCATGATGGATAAGGTGTTTGATAAACGCGTGCATGAATTCATTGAGGCACTGAAAAATGTATTGCCCAATGCCAACGAAGAAAAGCTCCACTGGTGTTATCACTACATGTCAGGAGCACTTGCCCTAACACTCGCGCAAACGGGCCGAATTGATCGTCTTTCAATGGGTAAATGTGAATCGACTGATTTTGATACGGCTTATAAATTGATGGTGCCGTTTTTAGCCGAGGGCTTTAGAAAGGTATGCGGTTAACTCTACGATTAAACGAATCAACATTGAGGAGCCGAGGGGAATAATCCCCTCGCTCAACGTCAATCTGTTAACCCTTAAAAAGAGAAGGAAACCCCAACGTAGGCAGAGCGACCTTCACCCGGGGTGAAAACTCGCTGATTTCCCTCTGTGGATAAATTGGCAACGGTAGATACATTCGAAATAAATTCTTCGTCGGCAATGTTTTCAATAGAACCAAACACTTTTGTCGATGAATTAATATTCCAACCGGCGGTTAATCCCCAAAGTTGATAACCCGGCGCTTGAAAAGTGTTGGCGTAATCAACGTAAGCACCGTTGGCAACATGACGCATATTTAATCCGGCGTACCAGGTTTCACCATGGTCGTAACGCAATTCTGCAACGTAGACAACCTCAGGAACACCCGCTAGTGTGTTATTACCGTTAACGGGATCGTCATCGAATTTAAAGTCGTTATAAGTCAGAATATTGCGCAGCCGTAAGTTGCCAGCATTGCCAACCAACCCACTGAGTAAATCAACGTCAATACCGATTTCTAAACCTTGGTGAATGGTGTCGCCCTGAGCGTTTTCGGTATTGGTAACGGTTGTACCGCCGAAGAAACCGGGTGCAGCAACATCAATAAATTCGTTTTCCACTTCACTTCGGTAAGCGGCAATATCCCACGCAATGGCTTTATAGAAACCGCGCGAACCAATTTCATAGGTTATCGATTCTTGGGCAAGCAGCTCGGTGAAAGGCAACGCACCGCCGGAGGTTAAATCGGTAATTCCCGGCGGCTCATAACCTTCACTGACATTGACGAAATACTGAATATTGTCTGATGGCGAATACAGCAAACCAATTCGAGTACTGAATTCGTCGTAACTGATTGAACCACTGTCATCTTCCACCGGTCCACCAGGGAAAGCAGGTTCAGCAAAAACATTTCGATTGGTGCGCTCACTGTCGACGTAATTAAAGCCCAGCACCAAATTCCAATGCTGGCTCAGCTTGGAATCCAATTGCGCATAAATAACGGTGTTTTCAGCGTCTTGATCATCATCGCTCGACAACGCACCTTTTTCGCCGAGAATATTTTCATACACCTCTGCGTCGTTTTCACTCTGCGCGTGATTAATCCCAACGATCCATTGTTCGTCGAAACCGGCTAATGAAAATTCGCCGGAAACCTGCGTTGAAATTCCCCACTCCTCTTCCTCTTGATCAATGATACCAACGAAAGGCGTTAAGGCATGGTCTAAGGTTCTTTTGGTAAACCAAGCCGCTGCTTCGATATCAACCTGACTCAGTGAAATAACGGTTCTGTTCGAGAGGCGGTAAACGTCTAAATTACGATCCTGATCATCGACAATATTGGTTTCGCGGGTTTGTTTCGGATTAGCCAAGGCATCTTCAAACGACAAACTGCCAGCGAGCTCAAAGTCGTCTTGCAGTGCGGTCACGAAAAAGCGCGTTTCAATATTATCGGCCAGAGAAAATCCGACGTTACCAAAGCTGTAAACACTGTCGACTTCAGCGTGACCTCGGAATCCGTCACTGTCTAATCTGGTGACCGCGCCATAGTAATCCACCTTACCGGTATCGCCCGAGGTACTGATGCTGCTTCTGGCGGTTTCAAACGAACCGGCTTCAACACGAACGGTGGTTCCGGCTTTACGGGTTTTTCCAGTTGGGGTGACAATATTGATGGCACCGCCCAAAGACGAGGAGCCGTAACGAAGGCCATTTGCGCCTTTGAACACCTCAATGTGTTGAATCGACAACGGATCGATTTCTTGGAATTCGGTAATGCCACTGGCACGAGAAATCGGCACACCGTCGCGCAACACGGTTAAACCGCGACGCTCAAACGTAGCGTTCAAACCGGAGCCACGAATGGAAATTCTATTTTCACGCTGGGCGGAAGTATCGGCAAAAACACCAGGGGTAAAAACCAAGGTATCGCCGATACTTTGGGTGAAATTATCTAAGAAGTCATCGGCAGCAACAAAACCAACACCCCCAGGAATTTTTTTCAAATTCTCGATAGAAGCCTGCTCACTCACGGCGGTCAAACTGCCTTTTTGTTCAGCAGTGACAACGACTTCTTCTAATACCTGGCTGTGTTGGCCAAGACCTGCGGCTAATACCACACTGGATTGCGCCCCTAATGCCATTGCAATTAACGCAGCTGTCGTTCGATTTTTCACAAAACCACCCTTAAACTCTGATTTAAAAATGCCAGTGATTTTAGGGTTTTACGCGGTATTTAAAATGTGACCAAATGTCGCATGCACGGACGTCTCCGTTGCTGGAAAAAACATTAAACAGGTGTTTTATTTCAAAAACACTAAATTACTTTGAGCAATAGGTTAAGGAGCCGCCAATTAATAGTTATTAATCCATTCAGCCTAATAATGGTTTTAGGTACTGATAGTTACTTGTCCCTCTATTTTTTCGATTCTATTTACCCATTTATTCGCATTTTATTTTCTTATCGACTCTTTATAATTCTTATTAACCTTCTTATTTATTCTTTCGGTGATCAATATGCGAAAAAAATTTCTGTTTTTGTCGGGTTCGACAAGAAAAGATTCGTTCAATACAACCTTGGCGCGCTATTGTGCTGAAGTAGCCAAAACACATGACGTTGACGTCGAATTTGTCGATCTTGCAGATTATCCAATGCCTATTTTTAATCAGGATCTTGAATCTGAAAGCGGCGCTCCAGAAACAGCAAAAGCACTGAAAGAAAAATTCGTTTCAGCAAATGGATTTTTAATTGCTTCTCCAGAATACAATTCAACCATCACTCCGGTTTTAAAAAATACCATTGATTGGCTATCGCGAAAATACGACGATTCAGAACCAAGGCTGGTGTGTTTTTCAGATAAAGCCGCAGCTATCGTTTCAACAGCATCTGGTGTTTTGGGCGGCCTGCGCGGATTAAACCCTCTGCGACTGTTGTTATCGCACATCGGCGTGAATGTTGTGGGAAAACAATTAGCGGTTGGTTTTGCTCAAGAAGCTTTTGATGATAAAGGCAAGCTGGTTTCGCAAGATCAGGCAGAAGCAATTAATACGATTATTAAAACATTAATTCGCATAGGTTAATGGTATTAACAACAGGCATAAAAAAACCGCTTTAAACAGCGGTTTTTTTATTTTTACGATTCGATCAATCCATCTATGCGGTTTGTTCCAGCATCTTTTCCGACGCCTGATTTACGCACACCAAAATCGCATTTAAATTTGCGCTTATGGTATCTTGGTTTCGGTTAATACCACTGTAACGTTCGCCATTAATTTTTGCTTGCACGTAAGCAACAGCAGAGGCATCGGTTCCAGAACCGACAGCGTGTTGGTCGTAATGAACGATTTCAATTTCGATATTCAGATATTGTTGCAACGCATGGCAAAACGCTGACAACGCACCGTCGCCTTGACCTTTAATGGTTTCAACAACACCTTCGCGGTTTTGTACGGTGGCACTTACCATTTCGTTTTCGTTGGTTCGATCAAGAGAATAACCCTGCAAGGCTAAATTCTCAGGCGCTTTCATAAACGCTTTTTCAACCACGCTCCAAATTTCATTGGGCGATACTTCTTTGGCTGATTCTTCCGCGTGAGCTTGAACCGCACGGCTGGCTTCGATCTGCATCCAGCGCGGCATTTCAAGACCGTAGTCTTGCTCCAATACGTAGGCGACGCCGCCTTTACCAGACTGGCTGTTCACACGAATAACAGATTGATAATCACGACCGATATCGCGAGGATCAATTGGCAGATAAGCAACGTCCCAAGGTTCGGAGGGGTCTTGTTGCGCTAAACATTTGCGAATCGCATCTTGGTGACTGCCGGAAAATGCGGTGTAAACCAAATCACCGACCCACGGATGGCGTGGGTGAACTTCAATTTGCGTACATTCTGCAACCACACGCACGATTTCGTCGGCATTGGAAATATCCAATTTAGGATCAATACCTTGGCTGTACAGATTCATCGCCATAGTGACGATGTCCATGTTACCGGTACGCTCACCGTTGCCCATTAAGGTGCCTTCAACACGATCTGCACCGGCAAGCATGGCCAATTCACCGGCGGCAACACCGCAGCCGCGGTCGTTGTGGGTGTGCACGCTGACAATAATCGAATCGCGTTTATTGATGCCATCGCAGAAGGTTTCAATTTGATCGGCAAAGACATTAGGCGTTGCGCACTCAACAGTGGCAGGCAAGTTGAAAATAACTTTGTGTTCCGGCGTTGGCTGCCAGACATCGATAACGGCGTTACAGATATCGATGGAAAAATCGATCTCTGTGCTGGAGAAACTCTCGGGCGAGTATTCAAACATCCACTCACAACCTGGGTGACGCTCGGCGTGCTCTTTCACCATGCGGGCACCGTTTTGAGCGATTTCGATGATGCCTTCTCGGCTCATGGAAAATACTTTTTCACGCTGCACAGGCGAGGTGGAGTTGTAGACGTGCACGACCGCGCGCTTAGCACCTTCCAGCGCTTGGAAAGTACGCTCGATTAATGCCTCGCGCGCCTGTACCAATACTTGAATGGTAACGTCGTCGGGAATTTGGTTTTCTTCGATCAACCAACGGCAAAAATCGTAGTCGTGCTGTGACGCCGACGGAAAGCCAATCTCAATTTCTTTGAAGCCTACTTTTACCAGCAATTTCCACAGACGCTGCTTTTGACTCACGGTCATAGGCTCGATAAGCGCCTGGTTGCCATCGCGCAGATCAACCGCACACCAGATTGGCGCGGATTCAATTTGCTTGGCGGGCCAGCGGCGATCAGCTTTTGGCAGAACCGGTGTGCGACGATACTTTCGATGATCAAAAGTATTAAAACTAGCACCGGTTTGGTCTGTGGAACTCATGGGGAAAACCTCGATTAGGGTTATTGGCTCTGATTCAAGTGATTCAGTAGTGAGTAATTTATGATTATGACAGCAGATGTTACCAACAGTCATTGCGCGATCTTTGTCGTTATGGAGTTGATCGGGCACGCCGTTACTCACGGCAAATTAGGGCGCACTCCCCTTTACCGATGAGCACGTTGGTATCTGCTTTCGGTTATTGTAAGTGAAGTTGTCGCCCTAACGAATCAAAATTGTGTATCGATGACTTTGTGAGTCGTTGATGTAAGCCTTGTGAGCTTGTTTAAGACTGCTTCTTGTGGAATCAGTCTCTGTTTTGACCATATGAGTATTCTAGTCAAAACCCTGGGCAATGACTTACCAAATTTAGCGTTAAAACGGTAATACCCAGCAATCATTCACCCAAATAAGCTATAATCAAGGCACAACTCACCTCAGAAGTGACAATAGCCGATGATTAACCTTGATCGCACCGATAAACGAATACTCAATCACCTACAAAAAGACGGCTCGCTCAGCAATTTGGAGCTGGCTGAAAAAGTCGGGCTGTCCGCCTCACCCTGTTCCCGACGGGTTAAAGCACTGCGAGAAGCAGGCATTATTGGCAAGACCGTTACGGTCTTAGAACCCAGACCTCTGGGGCTAAACCTAACGGCGCTGATTCATATCAGTATGGACCGGCACACACCCGATCGCTTCGAGTTGTTTGAAGCCGAGATTGAATCTTACCCCGAAGTGCAGGAATGCTATTTGATCACGGGGCAATCGTCGGATTACGTATTGAAGGTGGTCGTAAAAGATATGGAAGCTTACCAACAATTTTTGTTGGGTCGGCTCACGCGCATTCCGGGCGTATCTGGGGTTCAATCGAGCTTCGTGATGAAACGGGCAAAAGACACCACTGAAATCCCCATTGAGTAAATGAACTCCAAGATTACTTGTCAGAACGGGTTTTGTTTTTCTTTGGAGGAAGCTGATCGTATCGCGGCAACGAATCTGGCTCTATGTACCAATCCGGTTCGGAGTCACAAAAAACATTTTGCTGCGGTCGAATGCCTGGATCGCTATCGAGGGTTCCGGCGGGAATAATCACGGTCTTTTCGGATTTAGCCAACCAAGGTAAAGCGCTGCCACATTGCGTGCAAAAAGCCGTGGCGAAATGCTTGGTATCTTCGGGCACAAAGCGTTTTACAAGGTTTTCGCCACTCAACCAACGAAAGTGCTCGCGGGCGACAATGATGTTGGAAGCAAACGCGCTTCCGGTAAATTTTCGACAGCGAGAGCAATGGCAATACTGAAAAATACCGAGATTTCCAGTGATTTCAAACGTCACGCCATTGCACAAGCAACTGCCATTCGCTGTCGAAGTCATAGTCGAACACTACTCTTTAACAAGGAAGCTTTCGGGCTTCATGTAAGTGAGTGACATGTTGATTTCACCCGGCGTTGCCAATTCCATAAACATCATCATAACGTTGAGCTGGCCTTTAACGCGAATACCGGCGGGGATATCGAATAAAATCGTCCCTTCTTGGTTAGAGCGGATGTTTAAATCCTGTTTGGCTCTCAAACGCGGGGCAATTTTCTTCAGCAACTGATCAACCGATGCTTTAAAGACATCGTTATTGAAACCAGGGCCGACGAAATCTTTGGAATTGAGCGATAAATTTAATTTAATTTTCAGCTGACCACCGACGGTGATTTCACCCAAAAATACTTTTTCGCCCGATTTAAGTCGTTTAAACAACTCTTTGGAACGCTGCTTTTCGGCCTTCAATACGATTCGTAAAAGGATGCCACACCCTAAATCCAACACTTTTGGCAATTCAACTTTCAGTTGTTGGTTGTCAGGATTAACGTCCATTTTATGGCTAATTCCAATATCAGTTGGGTCCATCTCTGATATGGAATTGGCTGGCGCTAGATTCTCTTGCGGCTCACTGGTCTTTTCAGCTTCGCCGCTGTCATCTAACTCAGCGTTATTTTTTAATTCCGAGTCACTCATTAATAATTACTTCTTCAACGTACTTGTTAATTTGAACGGCAATGGCGAGTGCAGTTCCCCTAAACTCGCCAAAGACCAAACAAGGTAATTACGGTTTTTCGGTCACCAATAATTTACTTGGCGCGCTCTTCCAAAACGGCTACCGCAGGTAATACCTTACCTTCAACATATTCAAGGAATGCACCACCGCCGGTAGAAATGTAGGAAACCTTCTCGGCGATGTCGTATTTATCAACTGCTGCAAGCGTATCACCACCGCCGGCAATGGAGAATCCTTCACTTTGAGCAATCGCCAGCGACAACGCTTTGGTACCTTCACCAAATTGGTCGAACTCAAATACACCGACAGGGCCATTCCAGATAATGGTTTTCGCATCTTTTAGCATGTTTGCTAAAGTCTCGGCGGTTTGTGGACCGATATCGAAAATCATATCGTCGTCAGACACGTCACCGGCAGCTTTCAAAACGGCTTCTGCAGATTCGGAGAATTCTTTACCCACAACAACATCGGTTGGCACAGGAATGTCGCATTTTTCCATCAACGCTTTTGCTTTTGGAATCAAATCTTCTTCGTATAACGACTTGCCCACCGGCTTACCGCTGGCCGCCAAGAACGTATTGGCGATACCGCCGCCAACAATCAGTTGATCGACTTTGTCAGACAGGGTTTCAAGTACTTCTAACTTGGTTGACACTTTTGAGCCACCAACGATTGCAACCATAGGGCGAGCTGGATTTGCCAAGGCTTGTTCTAGAGCACTTAATTCAGCGGCCAACAATGGTCCTGCACAAGCGACCGGCGCAAATTTAGCAACACCGTGAGTCGATGCTTGCGCGCGGTGAGCGGTTCCAAATGCATCCATGACAAAAATGTCACACAGGCTTGCGTATTCTTTAGCAAGCTCTTCGTTGTCTTTCTTTTCACCTGGATTAAAGCGCACGTTTTCTAAAAGAGCAACGCTGCCTTCGGCAACGTCTACGCCTGCGCGGAAATCCTTAACCACGGGAACATCGCAACCTAACAATTCGGCGATGTATTTCGCCACAGGGGCCATTGAAAATTCTTCGGCGTACTCGCCTTCGGTTGGGCGACCAAGGTGAGACATCACGATAACTTTTGCGCCTGCTTTCATCGCGTGTTCGATGGTTGGTAAAGACGCGCGAATTCTGGCATCGGAAGTAACTACACCGTCTTTGACTGGTACGTTTAAGTCTTCGCGAATAAGTACACGCTTTCCTTTTAAATCTAAATCCGTCATGGATAGAACAGTCATGATAGTTACTCCGAAATTAAGTTGAGACTGATACTGATGTCGCCGTTAATAATGGCAACATTATTTGGATTATTTATTAAAAAAGAGTTTCACTTAAGAACCCTTAACCACCATGGTTCCAGCAGCAGCAATCATTGCAGTTGCAGCACCTCGATGTAAATACTTTTGCGCTTTAGCACTGGCTAAGAATTTTCTAATAATAAGTGCACCAAAAATGAATGCACCGCCAATAACCAATAAAATACCCACAGTTGCCGGAACTAAGGCGGTTGCCCAATTCAGAACCGTAACATCTTGAAGGTTAATGACCACTGGTAACAGCGCCAAATAAAATGCGATTGTTTTTGGGTTGCTCAGTGTAATAGTAAGACCAGATATGAACGTTCCTACCAATTCTTTTTTACTGATGTTGGCATTCGCGTTAATGCTTTGGTGTTCGGCAACCCAAAATCGCCACGCCAAATAAACCAAATAAGCGGCAGCTAATAATTTAACAACTATAAAAAATTCACTGAAAGTCTTAGCCACCACCGCAAGGCCAAATACCGCCAATGATAAATAGGTGAGATCACCTAAAATAAGTCCGGCCAACATAACGAAACCTGCTGTTGCACCAGAAGCGGCACTGCGTGCTACTAAAGCGGTCATTCCAGGTCCAGGGATCGCCGCCGCAATACCGAGCGCGACAACGTAAGCTAATAACTGCGATACCTCTATCATCTTTAATTTCCCTTATTTAACACCGACTTGAGCGAGCGCTCATTCTTTCTCACCTCATTTGGCAACGAGGCTTTGCGTGTAAATTCCGAGCGTTTATTTAACGCGGCTCAAAAACGTGAGTCTAACGCAGATTTATTAATGCCACTTTGATGCCCAGTATTGGGCAACATCAATCATTCGGTTGGCATAACCCCATTCGTTGTCGAACCAGGTGTGCAAAGCAACTAGGTTCGAACCTGATACCCGAGTTTGGCTGCCATCGACAATCGCAGAACGCGAGTCGTGATTAAAATCGCAAGAGGCGACCGGCTCTTGCGTATATCCGAGGACTTCCGAAAAGCCATTGCTGGATGCATTGCGAAGAATGCTGTTAACCGTGTCGACGTCGGTATTTTTTTCGACAACTACAGCAAAATCAATGGCCGAAACGTTAACCGTGGGCACCCGCATAGCAAGGCTTTGAAATCGGCCTTTTAATTCTGGAATTAAACGATCAATGCCCTTATCGAGGCCGGTGTCTACAGGAATAATAGAATTAAACGCCGAGCGCGTTTTGCGTAGATCGGTATTGTGGTAAGCATCAATGACGGGTTGATCGTGCATCGCCGAATGCACAGTCCAGGTGGTTCCCGATTGAATTCCAAGGGCTTTGTGTAAGGTATCAATGACGGGAATAACACAATTGGTCGAACAAGACGCGCTAGAGATGATGGTCTCGCGGCCGTGTAGCTGATGATGGTTGTATCCGTAGACAATCGTCGCGTCTATTTCGGCCGTTGCCGGGTGAGAAAACAGAACCCGCTTTGCGCCTTGATCAATATGCCGTTGCGCCGTCGCCCGATCGGAATAGCTGCCGGTACACTCAATGAGAACATCAATGTCGTAATCACCCCAGTTGAGATCTTCAGGGTTCTGGCTTCGCAGCAAAGCTATTTTATGGCTGCCGACGTGGAGCGTGTCTCCATCATGACTTACAGATTCTGGAAACAAACCGTGGGTTGAGTCGAATTTGGTGAGGTGGGCAATGGTTTTTGCATCGGCCAATTCGTTGATGGCCACAACTTGGAAATCCAAGTCTAATCGCCGCTCGAACAGAGCGCGCAAAACGCAGCGCCCTATTCGACCAAATCCATTTATGGCGATTCGATAAGACAAATTAACCTGCCAATACGTCTTTCACCGTGGAGACAACATTGTCAACCGTGAAGCCAAAGTGTTCCATAAGCGCACCGCCAGGAGCAGATTCACCAAAGGATTCCATACCAACAATTCGACCATCAAGGCCAACGTATTTGTACCAGAAATCTTTATGCAGAGCTTCAACCGCAACGCGCGCAAGCAGTGCAGCTGGTAATACCGACTCTTTATAAGCGGCGTCTTGTTTTTCGAAAACTTCAGGACAAGGCATAGAAACAACGCGAACAGCAACGCCTTCTTCGGCCAATTGCTTCGCCGATTCAATGACTAGGCCAACCTCGGAACCGGTTGCGATCAAAACCGCTTGCGGATTTTCAACATCAACCAATACGTAACCACCGCGCTCAACGGCCGCTAATTGCTCATCGCTGCGAGGTTGAGGCTCTAGACCTTGACGAGAAAAGACCAACGCACTCGGACCATCGCGACGCTCTACCGCAGATTTCCAAGCCACCGCTGATTCCACTTCGTCACATGGACGCCAAGTGTTTAGGTTAGGGGTAGAACGCAGGGAAGAAAGCTGCTCTACCGGCTGGTGAGTTGGGCCGTCTTCACCCAAACCGATGGAATCGTGGGTGTAAACGAAAATACTTTGTTGCTTCATTAATGCTGCCATACGAACCGCGTTACGAGCGTATTCCATGAACATTAAGAAGGTTGCACCGTAGTTGACGAAACCACCGTGCAATGCAATACCGTTCATCATAGCGCTCATGCCAAATTCACGAACGCCGTAGAAAATGTAGTTACCGGATGCGTCTTTGGCGTCAACTCCTTTAGAGCCTGACCATTTTGTTAAGTTGGATCCAGCCAAATCCGCAGAACCGCCGATCAATTCTGGCAACAACTCGCCGTAGGCATTGATCGCATTCTGAGACGCTTTACGAGACGCGATTTTTTGCGGATTTTCTTGGCACTGCTTAATGTAAGCCGTTGCTTTCTCAGAGAAATCAGCAGGAAGGTCGCCCTTAACCACACGGCGTTCGAATTCTGCTGCAAGTTCTGGGTAAGCAGCTTTATAAGCATCAAACTTTTCTTGCCATTGAGATTGCGCTTTGGCACCGGACTTCTTCGCACACCAACGATCGTAAACGTCTTGAGGAATCTCAAATGGTGCGTGCTCCCAATTTAGGGTTTTACGCACTAGCGCGATTTCTTCATCACCTAGTGGTGCACCGTGACAATCTTCTTTACCTTGCTTGTTTGGCGAACCAAAACCAATCACTGTCTTACAACAAATCAAGGTTGGCTTTTCGGATTCTGCACGAGCGTCTTCGATTGCGGCTTTAATAGCGTTAGCGTCGTGACCATCAACTCCTGGAACCACGTGCCAACCGTAGGATTCGAAACGCTTAGGCGTGTCGTCGGTAAACCAGCCTTCAACTTCACCGTCGATGGAAATACCGTTGTCGTCATAGAAAACGACCAATTTGCCCAAACCGAGGGTACCGGCCAATGAACACGCTTCGTGAGAGATGCCTTCCATCAAACAACCATCACCCAAGAATACATAGGTGTTGTGGTCAACGATCTCGTGACCTTCGCGGTTAAACTGAGCCGCCAATACTTTTTCGGCCAACGCCATACCAACAGCGTTAGCAATACCTTGGCCTAGTGGACCAGTGGTGGTTTCAACGCCAGGAGCATAACCGTATTCAGGGTGACCTGGGGTTTTAGAGTGCAACTGACGGAAGTTTTTCAATTCTTCGATTGGAAGATCATAACCGGTCAAATGCAACAAGGAATAAATCAACATAGAGCCGTGGCCGTTAGACAACACAAAACGGTCTCGATCAGCCCAAGCTGGATCTGTTGGGTTGTGCACCATATAGTCATTCCAGAGCACTTCCGCGATGTCAGCCATGCCCATTGGGGCACCTGGGTGACCAGATTTAGCTTTTTGTACTGCATCCATACTTAAAGCGCGGATTGCATTAGCGAGTTCAGTGCGGGAAGACATGGGCTACGAGCTCCTGTTGAGTAACTGTTGGTCAAAAATACCGCCGACCGGTTTTTAGGCGGCGCCATTTTCTCCTAGCTCGGCTTTGAGGTAAACCGCAAATTAAGAAAAGTGCACCATTTGTGCTAGAAAACCCAAATTAAATGCCTGTATAGAATCAATTAAGAGCCATTCTTAGATTTGCGACTGCAGTCCTTTATATGGAACCATCGTTATTGAGAAAACTGCGACGTTTTTACCATCCTGCATCCTGCGTAATCTCATTAGCATTCGTTAAAGAATAAAGGCAGTGTACAAAAATAAAACAACACCAACACAATGTAACTTCGAACTCAATAATAGTAGAAAGAATAGAAACAAGAGAAAGAGCTGTTAACGGCTAAACTTGCCGACACCAATAAGTGTTACAAATCACCAAGACATTAAAATGTCCTGAATAAGACAACGAAAACCAAATTCAAACCTTTGGATTTTCGTTGCCGTTATAATGCAAAAATTATTGAGCAATACTGAATCGAATTCGCTCTACAATGGGCCCGTAAGATTCGGCACCCACTTTTTCTCTCGGTTGAAATTTCCAACGTTCAACCGCCTGCAACGCAGATTTTTCAAAGTATCCATTGGGCTGCGAATAAACAATCGATGCCGATTCGGTAAATCCTGCGGGAGAAACAAAATAGCGAACATCCACATACCCTTCCACACCTCGACTCAACGCCCGACGAGGGTAAATCGGTGAGGCAGAGACACGCTTTACTGGCGCGCCGCTGTCAAAATCGATTGTTGGATCATCGTCACTTTTAACCGTTGCAATAAAATCTGGGATAACGATTAAATCAGTTCGGCCTGAGTCTGTTGTGGGGACAACATGAGACGGACCTACCGGTGGCGGAACGACCTCTGTGGGCGGTTCTGGTTTAGTAATTTGTTCTTGCACTTGCGGCGGCGCGTCGAATATCGACACCGGAACAATTCTACCAGGATCTTCAATAGGAGGTTCACCGTTAAATTCCACCAACTTTGCCATCAACATCAGCAGCACAAAGGTTAAAACGATGCCAGCCAATAAAAATAAAGCCCACTTTAAAATTCGATCAAGTACAACTGGAAATACAGCAATTGCATTCATAACACGTCCTCACGGATTCATTAGGTTAATCACTTTAGTAACGTTATTTTTGTGTGCCGAAGAAAAAGCGATACATCCCTGTATCGTCAGAAGAAAATAGCCAAACGCCCCAGTATTTTTTTGGGGCGAAAAGCACCCTTCCAGAAAACCTGAAAAATTAATAATCAATAAAATAGCGAGATTAGACTGCTAAAATATAGGAGCCTCTTAGATTCGAAAATAAAAAATCAACGAGTGTATTTCATTCGTAGGTCTATCAAACCAATACTGATTTAACGCCGATAAAACCGAACTCTCAAACACCCCCATAGGAGCTGCGCTAATAAACTGGATATTGTCAGCGTAACCGTTGTGGTCAACAGAAAAATTAACCCTGACTTCGCCAGAAATACGTTCGTACCGCGCCGATTGAGGAAACTCTGGCAACACTAACCGATTGGGTAAAAACCCCACCACTTGAATATTTCCGGCGGGTAAAAATAAATCGTTATTAAATGCAGCAGGTTCAAATTCGGCAATGGTTAGCAACTCTTCAATTTCAACATTAACTCCATCACTAATACCAAACGTATCAGTCACCTTCAAAGGGTTCGGCACCGTGGCGTAAAGCAATTCACTCTTATCAAACCAATCTTTTTTGCTTTTTATTGAATCGATTGAATGAATCTCGATTAAATGTTCATGAAAAATCTGCTTAGCAGACGTTTTTACAGACACGGTAAAATTAATCAAAAAAACCGGTGAAAGCATCAACAAAATAACCAACGTAATAATGGCTGTGGATGTACGTGATACCGGGTCACGATCCACGTAACGCTCTAACACTCGAAGTATGCGGTGAAAGAAATCAGAGTCAGACTTTGAATTAATGACGTGCTTGGTAACCGTTGTTAAATTTTCTGGTCTTTTACTGTCGCCAACTTGAGATTCGCCTGCACGTAACGATAACAGTAATTTCGAATAAATCTTTTTTGAAGACTGGCCGCTGGATACTTGGCCATCTACAAACCAGTCATCACACGCTTGTTCAGCCAGTTGGTCAGATCGTTTTTTTAACGCCCAAACCAACGGCAACCACCACAAAACAGCGCAAATCACATACACACATTCCGACTTAAGCCAATCATTGCGTTTGATGTGAGCGCATTCGTGGCGTAACACACATTCTTGCTGATACTGAGTGAGCGCAAAAAACTGATCACCCAAAACCAATCGATGCTTTCCCCATAAAGGTATTCGCCAAACATACGCGATGTGATTTCCGTGCGATTTTAACAACGTCACTTGCTGCAACTGGTATTCGTTGAGGATGTGCTCAACATTGAGTTTCTGCGCGTTTGCATCCAACACCGATTCTTGTGCACGTAAAGCAAACAAACCCAGCCAACGATAACTCAGCAAAAAGCTTGAAACCAAACAAAGAGCGGAACAAAAATAGACAAAATCATTTGCCGAGACGGCGTAATTGCTCCAATTCACAATGCTTGAATAAGGCAGCTCAAACTCTACAACCCAGACATTCACAAGACTGAACAACAAGGTTATCGGAATAAATAAAAACGCAATCCAAATAACATTAAATTGAAAATCTGCCGACTCTTTTTTAAAACCCGCCAACAACAGTGAGGTTATTGCACAGATTAGCAATGGCTTGAGAGCTAATATAATCAGCAATTGACCTAACATAATTCAGCCTATTCTAAGATACGCGCAACGGTGTATAGGAATCTCTGTTAAACCCCTAAAATTATTCTTTCAATTTATCGATTTCTTTTTCTAGCGTTTTTAATTCTTCATTCGTTAATTTGTTTTTATCGTTGCCTAATAAGGCTTTGACCGCATCGGTAGTGGAGCCTGCAAAAAACGTTTCCACCAAACGTTTCATTGCTGACAAGCCTGCGGCTTTTTTATTGTTGAGTGGGAAATACAGGTATCGATTGCCATCGCGCCTGGATTTAATCTGATTTTTTTCAACCATTCGATTCAATAACGCTCTAACAGAAGAGTAGCTGGGCGGGTTATCAATCGCATCCAACACCTGCTGAACGGAGCCACCGTCGAGCTGATACAGCGCATCGAGTATTTGGCGTTCACGTTTGGTTAAATGTGTTTCAACATCCTTTGAATTAATGTCGTTGGAATTCTCTTCGCTCACATTGCACCTGTTTAATCTCGGTTCTTTAATCTCAGCTCTTTAATCTCAGTTCTGTTTCATGTTGCCCTAAGGTAATTTAGCTTGAGCGACAAAACTAATCAGTGCTTAACTGCTAATTTTTTAGCATGTGCTAAAAAATTAGCACAACGAGCATTCTAATACAAGCAAATTGAGTAATTGCCAAACAATCTTAAGCGCTTCGCATCTATATCAAATTATTTTGATATAGATTTCTGGCGGTGCTACACTTCCTGCTATGACTGCCACAGAGACAAACAATCAAGCCCTTAACGACTTATCGGCTCTGCTTAAAGCAGCGTCCGATCCGTTGCGCTTGCAGGTTTTACGTCTTCTCGCCCAAGACTCTTATGGCGTTTCTGAGTTATGTCGGATTTTTTCAGTGCGGCAATCAGGAATGAGTCATCATTTAAAAATATTGTCACAAGCGGGACTGGTAACCACACGCCGAGAAGGTAATTCGATTTTTTATCGGCGTACGTTACCCAATGCGTTTACGCATGAAAGTTTGAGAAATGAAATTTACACCCAGGTCGATCAACTGGAAATTTCTCAATCGGTTGTTGAACAATTGGAAGTGATTCGCAATGAACGCGTTAGCAGTTCGCAGGAATTTTTCAGTCTCAATAATGAAAAGTTTCGTTCACAACAAGATCTGATCGCAAGCTTCCCGGTGTATAAAGAACAAATTTCTGAGCTGATGAAAACAGCGGATCTGCCAAGTGCCGATATCGCTGTGGAAATTGGTCCCGGCGAAGGTGAATTTCTTCCTGTACTTGCAGATGCGTTTTCGCAAGTGTACGCAATCGACAATAACAACAATATGTTGGAAAGCGCGAGAGTGTTTGCCGACAACAGCAAGGCCCGAAATATCGAATTTATTTTGGATGATGCAAGTAGCAATGAGTTAGCACTCGGCGAAAATTTAGCGGATTTAATTGTCGCGAATATGGTGTGTCACCATGTTCCGTCACCTGCCAATCTTTTTGCTGTGTTGGCGAAAACATTAAAAAACCGTGGTTCGTTAATCATTACCGATTTGTGTTTGCATAATCAAAATTGGACACGCGAAGCTTGCGGTGACCTTTGGCTTGGTTTTGATCCCAATGATTTATCTCAGTGGGCACAAAACGCAGGACTCAGCGACGGACAAAGTATTTATTTCGCGTTAAGAAATGGATTCCAAATTCAAATACGACAGTTTATTAAAAATAACGCCATTTAATGTACGGCTTATTTGAGGAATTAATCAATGTCTGAATATTCAGTATTTACGTCTGAAAGTGTATCTGAAGGCCACCCAGATAAAATGGCTGACCAAATTTCCGATGCGGTTTTGGATGCAATTTTAAAAGATGATCCACACGCCCGTGTTGCGGTAGAAACATTAGTTAAAACCGGAATGGCAGTTGTTGCCGGTGAAGTTCGCACCGACACTTACGTCGATTTGGAAGATCTTATTCGAGAAGTCATCCTAAGCATTGGTTACGATTCCAGTGATGTTGGTTTTGACGGTGCAAGCTGTGCGGTATTAAACGCAATCGGTAAACAATCTGCCGATATTGCGATGGGTGTTGATGAAGCCGAAAATAAAGATTTGGGCGCAGGTGACCAAGGACTTATGTTTGGTTTTGCCACCAACGAAACCGACGTGTTAATGCCAGCACCTATTTATTACAGTCATCGATTGGTAGAACGCCAAGCGCACCTTCGCAAAGACAATGTATTGCCGTGGTTGCGCCCAGACGCAAAAAGCCAGGTAACACTGCGCTATCAAGACGGCAAACCCGTTGCCGTTGATGCCGTAGTTTTATCGACTCAGCACGATCCAGATATTTCGTTGGACAATCTGCGTGAAGCCGTAATGGAAGAAATTATTAAACCGGTTTTACCGGCTGACTGGTTGCACGCAGACACTCTATATCACATCAACCCAACCGGTAATTTTGTTATCGGTGGCCCCGTTGGCGATTGTGGCTTAACCGGCCGTAAAATCATCGTTGATACCTACGGTGGTATGGCTCGTCACGGCGGCGGTGCATTCTCTGGTAAAGATCCATCAAAAGTAGACCGCTCAGCTGCTTACGCCGGTCGTTATGTGGCAAAAAATATTGTCGCAGCAGGCCTTGCCGATAAATGTGAGATTCAAGTGTCTTACGCGATTGGTGTTGCCGAGCCAACTTCAATTTCCATTAATACTTTTGGCACTGGCAAAGTCAGTGACGAACAAATTGTTCAAGCGGTTCGTGAATACTTCGATCTACGACCACAAGGCTTGATTGAAATGCTTGATCTCAAGCGACCTATTTATCGCGCGACCTCTGCTTACGGACACTTCGGTCGTGAATTGCCTGAGTTTACTTGGGAAAAGACCGATAAAGCCGAAGCACTTAAAAACGCACTGTAATCAGATTTTTGGAGCAAGCAAAAATGAATGCGATTCAAGATTTTACCGACTATAAAGTTGCCGATATTCAACTGGCCGAGTGGGGCCGTAAAGAAATCGACATCGCCGAAGGCGAAATGCCAGCATTGATGGCTTTACGCGCAAAATACCGTGAACAACAACCGCTTGCCGGTGCAAAAATCATGGGTTGTATTCACATGACAATCCAAACAGCGGTGTTGATTGAAACGTTGATTGATCTCGGTGCGGAAGTTCGCTGGTCATCTTGTAATATTTTCTCAACCCAAGACCACGCAGCCGCAGCCATTGCCGCCGCCGGTATTCCAGTGTTTGCCTGGAAAGGTGAAACCGAAGAAGAGTTCGACTGGTGTATTGAGCAAACCATTTTAAAAACCACAGGCTCAGCTGAGACTTGGGACGCCAACATTATTTTGGATGACGGCGGTGATTTAACCGCAATGGTTCACGAAAAATACCCTGAAATGCTAAACAGCATTAACGGTATTTCCGAAGAGACCACCACAGGTGTTCACCGTTTGTTAGAAATGATGGAAAAAGGCGAGTTAAAAGTACCTGCCATCAACGTTAACGACTCGGTTACTAAATCGAAAAACGATAACAAATACGGCTGTCGTCACTCGTTGAACGATGCCATCAAGCGCGGTACCGACCACTTGTTGTCCGGTAAAAAAGCCTTGGTTATCGGATACGGTGACGTGGGTAAAGGTTCTGCGGCATCACTTCGCCAAGAAGGCATGATTGTTCGTGTTACCGAAGTTGACCCAATCTGTGCAATGCAAGCGTGCATGGACGGCTTCGAAGTAGTTTCTCCGTACATCAACGGTGTCAACACCGGTGAGCTAGACGGCATTAACACAGCGCTTCTTGAAAATACCGACCTTGTGGTTACCACAACCGGTAACGTCAATGTCTGTGACAAAAACATGCTGCAAGCACTGAAAAACGGCGCCGTCGTTTGTAACATCGGTCACTTCGACAACGAGATCGATACCGCTTACATGCGCGACAACTGGCAGTGGGAAGAAATTAAACCGCAAGTGCATAAGATCGTTCGCAACATCGAAACTAATGATCACTTAATTTTGCTTTCCGAAGGTCGTCTAGTGAACCTAGGTAATGCAACCGGTCACCCATCACGTATTATGGACGGTTCTTTTGCTAACCAAGTACTTGCACAAATTTACTTGTACGAAGCAAAATTCGCTGATCTTCCAGCGGATCAAAAAGCTGAAAATATCTACGTGAAAGTTCTGCCGAAGAAACTCGACGAAGAAGTTGCTGCGGATATGGTGAAAGGTTTTGGCGGTGTTATTACGCAAATGACCAAGACCCAAGCCGATTACATCAACGTACCGGTTGATGGACCATTTAAGCCAGAGTCTTACAAATATTAATCATTGAGCGGCACCTTTTTAGGTGCCGCTTCAGCAGCAAGCAGTTAAATTAGCATATGGACAAGAATCTACGGTTAAGCTTTGAGTTTTTCCCACCAAAATCTGACAATGGTCGTGAAAAACTGATCGAAGTCCGCAATCAATTATCGTTGTATAAACCAGAATTTTTCTCAGTCACTTACGGTGCTGGCGGCTCAACCCGAGACAATACTAAAGGTATTGTGAAGGAATTTAATGAGTCTGGATTCTCTACCGCGCCTCATCTGTCTTTCGGTGGCGATACTGAAGAAGATGTCGCGGCGTTAATTGAAGAATACAAAAATGCCGGAGTGAATCGCATCGTTGCTCTGCGTGGTGACATGCCATCGGGCATGGGTGGCGCTCATCAAATGGTGTACGCCAACGAACTAGTTGCCTTTATTCGCGAACGGTTTGGCGATCACTTTCAGCTAGAAGTTGCTGCTTACCCAGAAGTACACCCTGAAGCAGAAAGCTACGATGCCGACATTAAATATTTAAAACAAAAATTAGATGCAGGCGCAAACAGCGCTATTACGCAGTACTTTTTCAATCCAGATGCGTATTTCTATTTTGTTGATCAGTGCCAGGCGGCAGGAATTACTCAGCCCATTTACCCAGGCATTATGCCGGTAACAAATTACACCAAACTTGCGCGCTTCAGCGACAGTTGTGGTGCTGAAATTCCTCGTTGGATTCGCAAAAAATTACAGTCGTACGGTGACGATGTATTTTCAATTAAATCTTTCGGCATTGATCTTATTACTGATCTTTGCGAAATGTTAATTGATAACGGCGCACCAGGTTTGCATTTTTACACCATGAATCAAATCGAACCAACCGCGACTATCTTATCCAACTTAGGCGTTAAACCCGAATAATAGCTACACTCCGACATGCGTATTCCTAGAGTATTCCACCCCCAACCGTGTTCGGTTGGAATGAACGTCACCCTCGACGGTCAATCGGCTCATTATCTGATTAAAGTTTTACGCATGTCGGCGGGCCGCGAATTAATTTTATTTGATGGCAACGGCGCCGAATACGAAGCCATTATCGATTCCACAACAAAATCGACCGCCGTACTCAATATTACTTCTGAAAAAACGATCACCCGTCAATCGCCATTGCATGTTCATTTAGGCATTGGAATTTCTCGCGGTGAACGGTTTGATTGGGTTTTGCAAAAATCCACAGAATTGGGCGTACACGCAATTACGCCACTGCTCACCGAAAGGGTCGAAGTTAAGTTAAAGCCCGACAGAATTGAAAAGAAAATGCAGCATTGGCAGCAAATTGTTGTAAGCGCCTGTGAACAATGCCAACTCAATATCTTACCGGCTTTGCACACTCCCATAAAAATATCCCAGTGGCTGGCGCAAACACAGTGCGAAAAAAAATTCGTCTTGGATCATCGCGGGGAAAAATCAACACTGGAAGGAAACGCTCCTAGCTCGGCAGCACTACTAGTTGGGCCAGAAGGTGGGTTGACCGAGAGTGAGATTATTGAAGCAAGGAATTCGGGTTTTAATTCTCTGCAACTCGGACCAAGAGTACTAAGAACAGAAACCGCACCAATCAGTGCGTTGAGTATTTTGCAGTTTCAGTGGGGAGATTTCCGCTAACGTCGGAAACCAAAAATAGAATGTTTAACGGTTCGCTGATTGTAGCTTTTAAAAACTCTGTTCCTTTTATTCTGGAAAACCGTCAAACGTTTTTGCGCCTCGGGATTCCTCTAACCACGACATTCTCTCGTGCCAGAAAATATTGTCGTCTGGTTTTTTGGACGGCTGCTCATCTAAGCTTCCAGCCGGAACAATAAGCGCTTTGCCACTTTGACTGACAAATGGCAAACCACTGCCGCATTGGCTGCAAAACACGGATGTGAATTGTTTGGTCGGGTGGTCATAACGTTTCAGATAGTCTTCACCACTTAACCAAGTAATATTATCAATACTTGTGAATAAGTTAGCGACATTCGACGAACCACTGATTTTTTGGCACTGCTTACAATGACACAAATGAAACGCCGTGAAATCGTCGTTTGCTTCGAAGGTAACGGCACCGCATAAGCAGCCACCTTTAATTCGTCGAGTTTTTGTTACGTTTTCCATACCTGTTCCAAACCCCTCTGGTCACAATGTATCCAGTTGAATCTTTTAAAGGTCGAGTTCTAAATACGCTCGTTCGATTCCTGGAATATCCGGAATGATGGCTTCTTCAGCAGCGATCTGAACTTTCATTAAATCGTATTTGTGCGCGGCTTCTTTTGAAGTCTCAATGATATGATCATTTTCAACTTGAGCTAGCCTCGGAATACCCTGGGTTACAATTCCCAAAAACGGCAAATGTTCGCTTTGACCGGTACAGTTTAATATCGCCACTCGAGCCCGAGTCGATACGCCAGGATTTTGGTCCCCGTTAATGGACTCATAAGAAACCAAAGGAATCGCGATGTTACGCCAGTAAAACTCACCGAGATACCATTGCGGACCTTTATCACCACGGAACGGCATCTCGTAGGGAACCATTTCTGCCACAGAGACTGTCGGTAATAAAAGGTTAAAGCCGTCTAGCGGCAAAAGCAGGCACGCTAAAATATCCAACTTTTCATAGTCGAGAAGTTTTGGTTCTTCGGTCATGAATTTTCCTGATTCTTATCTTTTGAATCGAGACGGTAGTTCTACGATTCAATCATGTGTTCATCAATGATGCTTGGCGATACAGCAGTCAATAAGCGAGTGAAGCAACTCCACAAAACGAGAAAACCGTTAGGTGCTCGCGTTTATGTTGGGCTTTTGTCAGTACTACGAATCAACTGTTCTGCCATTTCTTTCGGTGACGCAGAGTATTCAACCACACCGCATTTCATCACGCTCTCGGGCATGGAATTAACCACACAGGTGTCTGGCGCTTGTGCCCAAACTCTACCACCTTTGCTGGCATAAATCTTTGCACCGCTGGTACCGTCACAATCCATGCCTGAAAAAATAATGATTCCACCGTCGTAACCGCAGCCATTGGCAAAAGACACCGCGGTGGCGTCAATGGATGGCTGGAACCGGCCCTGCCAAGGCGCATCCTCAATAATGGCAATGCCGCCGGTCAGAACTCGTAACTGGCGATTTGCGGGCACCACCAAAATCGATTTTGGTGTTAGTACATCACCGCTTCTGGCCACCTGAGCTTGATAACCGTTGCGCTTACTGAACATGGCAATGAGGTTTTTTTCAAAGCCCGGCTCTATGTGCTGAACGTATAAAAACGAGTAATCGCTGTCGGCGGGAAGGTTCTCAATAAATTCTTTTACCGCCTCGGGGCCTCCGGTAGAGCCCGCCAATAGCCATGTTTTTTGCGGTACGTGTAGGTAATCTTGCTGATGAGCGTAGAGGCTAAGAAGCTTTTCCGTTAAACGCTGTTCGATGTCCGCCATCACACTCGGCGTATTAACGGGAAGGTAATCGTCTAAATAAAGGGCAGGTTTGTTAACTTCCACGGTTTTTGCAATCACTTGCTCCAAACCGTTATCGATGCCGGAAGAAATATCGACGATAACAACATCGGCCGCAGCCAGTGCTTCTTCGATATCGACGACGAGAAAATAAGAAATAACCGCCGCACGATTTTCATCTAAAAATTGCGCGGCGCCATCGTGCTGTGGGATAGGAGTCAGTTGTTCATTGGCGGAATCCTTCTCCGCCAAACTTTCAACGACAACGGTTTCGAAGCCTCGCTTGTGAAGCATTTCAACAAGCAAACCTCGATGTGTCTTTTCCGCACTAACAACAGCAACGCTTACCTGCGAGTGATTCAATGGTCTAAACCTGAATTTCTGTTTGCCCAATCAGTGCTTTGATGTGCTGCAGTAGATCGTCTTCCTGATAAGGCTTTCCAAGATAATTGTTAACGCCCAACTCTAATGCCCGCTCTCTGTGTTTGGAACCAGTTCGCGACGTAATCATGATGATGGGCAAATCTTTTAGATGCGTGGATGAGCGAATATTTTTCGCCACCTCAAAACCATCCATACGCGGCATTTCAATATCCAGCAGCATTACATCTGGCACTTTGTCCTGAAGCTGACGCAGTGCATCGACACCGTCTTTCGCTGTCATGACATTAAAGCCTTCACGTTCCAAAAAGCGGCTGGTCACTTTACGCACGGTTACCGAGTCATCGACAATAATAACGGTTGGTACGACGTCTTCTTTTTCCTCAACCGGTGGCAACGCGTTTTCACGCATTTCTTCAAGAGCATTGGTTTGCGCAATCATACGACGGATTAAAGCGAGTAAGTCGAGAATCACGACCACGGAACCATCACCCATCACGGTAGCGCCGGACAAGCCATCCACACCACTAAACTGAGCACCCAAACTCTTCACCACGATCTCGCGGCTGCCCAACAGGTTATCTACCTGCAATGCAACTGAGTATTCTTGCGAGCGTACTAACAATACCGGCAAAGGAAGTGCGCGACCTTCAACTTGATAGCGATGATTTTCATCCAACAAACCGCCGAGATGTTTCACTTGGTATTGCTGACCGGCGTATTCAAAACGCGCATCTGGGGTTGAGTAATAATGCTCTAACTCATACGGGCTGACTCGCACAATACCTTCAATGGTGTTGAGCGGTACGGCGAATAAATCATCGCCAATGGCTACCATCAATGCGCGGTTTACCGACAGGGTAAACGGTAAACGCATGGTGAATTCACTGCCTAAACCTTCTTGAGAGGCAATGCTCACCGAACCACCGAGTTGTTTAATCTCGGAGTTCACCACGTCCATACCCACACCGCGACCCGAAATTTGGGTAACGTGCTCTGCGGTAGAGAATCCCGCAGCAAGAATAAACTGAATGATGTCTTTGTCGCTCAACTGAGCATCTTCGGACATCAAACCACGTTCGATCGCCTTCTGGCGCACACGTGCGATGTTTACTCCGCAACCGTCATCGCTCAGGCGCAAAATAACGTCGCCGCCTTCACGGCCAAGGCTCAAACGTACGGTGCCAATTTCTTGTTTACCAGAGGCAACTCGCACATCCGGCATTTCGATACCATGGTCAACGGCGTTACGCAGCATGTGCTCCAATGGCGCAACCATGCGTTCGAGCATTGTACGATCCAGTTCACCTTCAACGTTGTCGAGTTCGAAATTAACTCGCTTGCCAAGCTCAGATGAAATTTGGCGAATGATGCGGCGCAATCTCGGTACCAAACGCGAGAACGGTACCATTCGAGACCGCATTAAGCCTTCTTGCAGTTCGGTATTAATGCGCGATTGTTGCAGCAATAAAGTTTCTGTGTCGCGTGTTTTTTCCGACAGGGTGGCTTTCAAATCCAACAAGTCAGAAGCCGATTCAACCAGCGAGCGAGAGAGCTGCTGTAATTGTGAGTAACGGTCCATCTCAAGTGGATCGAAATCTTCCAACGCTTCCATTTGTTCCTGGCGGAAGAGAATCTGTGCTTCGGTCTCAATATCTAGGCGACGTAACTGTTCTTGCAAACGCTCAATGGTGAATTCCATTTCGTCGATGGTGAAGCCAATTTCACTGACTTGCTCTTCCATTCGAGCACGGGAGATGGATGTCTCACCAGCGAGGTTTACCAGTTCTTCCAATAGTTCGGCTGAAACTTTCACCGACTCTTGCGCTGCACCACCACGTTGGGCAATTTGAGCCCCCATCATGGTTTGTACAGGTGGCGCAGTTAATTTGTCAGACCGCAGTGGTTTGAGCGGCGTGATTGGAGTTTCTTCAAGCGTTTTGCGCGGCGCAAATGGAACTACATTCGAAGGACCGTCACTGCTGTGGGTAATTTCTTGAGCAGACAGGTATTCACCCGACGTAGGCGTTTCGCTGATGTTTTCTTCGGTGTCAGTGACTTCTTCGCTCTCAACGGCGTTATCGTTACTGATTGGCGCGACAGGTGTCTCGGCAACATCAAGAGTTTGCGACTGACCTTCAACCAACGGCAACTCACCTGCAATAAAGAGTTTGCGCATGCCACTGGTGGAACCGTCCTGAATGTAGGTTTGTACTTGATCAGAACTTACGTGCAAAAGCTCGTAATAGGCATTTACTTTGTTGAAGAAGGTGTCATCCAGCTCACCACGATCGTGCTTAATTAAATACGATTCGAATTCATGCGCCGCTTCACCCAGCCCCATCAATCCAGCCAGACGCGCACTTCCTTTAAAGGTGTGAAGCAAACGCTTGAGCTTTTCTGAGCAATCATCACGCTCCCAATCTTCCATCCAATCGTGTACAGAAGCATCGATTTCTTCGAGCAGCTCAAAAGACTCTTCACTGAAAATTTCGATGATGTCGGGATCAATATCGAGGTCATCAAGAGAATCGTTTTCTTCCGCCACTGGCTCAGAAGCCGTGGGCGGCTCAGTAACAACCGGGGACTCTGCAACAGGCTGCTCAAGTACCGGTGTTTCACTGACCTTGGTCGGCTCATCAAACGTAGGTGTTGTTACTTCAGAAGGTTGAACAAATTCTGTGTCGCTTCTCTGATCGAGAGAGGACGATCGGTGAATTTCGGCGATGACATCGTTTAAATCACTTGTCTGTGGCTCAAAACTAGCTGCAACGTCATCGGAAACCGAAGGTTCTTCAACAGCCAAATGATCGTCGCTGTCGAGAGGCTCTTCGTTTTCAAACTCAATTTCAACAGAATCCTGATCATCTGATGAGCTTGGCGTTAGAGACGCAACGTTATCGAACTCAAAGTCGCCGAGATCGGTGTGATTAAGGTCTGATTTATTAAGATCAGAATTGTTGAGATCAGAACCGTCGGAATCTATGCTCGCAAGATCAGATTCAGCCAAGTTCGACGACAGCAATTCGTCTTCGTCGATCAACTCTTCCCCAAGCTGGTATTCCGAGGTTTCAGAAGGTTCTTCTTCGTTTAAATCAACTTCGATATCAAGCAGGGGTAAATCTTCATCTTCGTCATGAATTGAATCCAACAATTCAGGAACAAGATTTCCGGCTTCGACCTCGACATCTGTCTCTGATGATTCTGAGTCACTGAGCAGAGGAACACTGTCTTCAATGACAAGATCTGGAACTTCGGTACTGGCGAGTAAATCTTCTGAGGATAACGATTGTGAATCAAGCAACGCTTGATCTTCAGACTCGGTTTCAGATTCATCCAGAATGACAACAAAATCATCGCCATCAACCGTTTCGGTTAAATCTGGAATGACCGCCTCGTGATTGTCCTCTGAAGCAATGTACAGATGATCGTCCGATTCAATGCCAGTTTCTTCTGCTGGCTGTTCACTCACTGAGTCTTCGTTAGAGGCACTAACTACTTCGCTAACCGAAGATTCATCAAAACCTACAGTAAACCAGCTGTCATCCTGAGCATCCGCAGGTTGAATTTCAGTCTCTGCTGTTTCGATTATTGCTTCGTCGCTGGATTCCTCTAACTCTGGATTTAACCCTGGATTTAACTCTGGAATGCCCTGCTCTGAAATATTCTGTTCGTGAATGTCATCAGATGGCTCAATAAATTCAGACGATAATTCGGGCTCATCAACGTCATCAAAGCTTGCGAAGCTTTCTTCACGATTAACCAATGGTGCTGGAGCATTGTCGTTACATTCATCGAGCAATAATTCGATATCTGCGCGAAGCTGAATCGATACTGGCGGCAGATTTTGCCCGGCAGCCACCGAATCGATCATATCCAGTAAGAATTCGTGTCCTCGGCCGAGTACATCAAAGAATCGATCGTTTAATACCAACTTCTGATCGAGCGCAGCCTGATAAAGTTTTTCTAGCAGCTCAGACAGCAATGCCATTTCGCTGTAATTGGCGCGCGACGCACCGCGATACAGTAGATGTAACTCTTGGAAAATAGCTTCCAACTCGCTGTCAGAAAGGTTGTTTTCACGCCATTTCGCCAAATAAATCTCTGCATCGAGCAAGAGATTCATTTCTTCGGCCATGAAAATCGACAGCAATTCGGGGTCGACGGGTTTGGACTGAGCAGAACCATCTTGTTGACGCAAGATCGGTCCAATAAATTTTTCTCTCAGTTCAGTAACTCTTGCGAGGAATTGGTCCAATCTTGGGATAACCAGAGCTTCATTGGTAGCAATTTGATCGAGAACGATCTCAATGTACTCAACACCATCTTTGATTAAGAAGAGAATGTCTTCATCGATTGATAGGTAGTAACTGCGCAGCTCTTTAACAAAGTTTTCTAACGGAGTTGCCAATTGCGCAATTGGCGTAACTTCCGCCATATGAGCGCTACCTTTTAAGGTGTGAAGCGCTCTCTGCATTGGATCACTGGGAGTATCGAAGATAGGTGCGGATGCATCCATCTCATCGATGTAATCCTTAATTGTCTCTAGATGACCTCGCGCTTCTGCACTGAAGATTTCCCACAGTACCGCTTGGCTATCGTCGTCATATTCATCTTCGATTGCATCGACAAAATTTTGATTCTCTTCGGGCACAAGAGTATCAATTTGAGTAGCAGCTTCGAATCCAGAACTGACACCAAAAGAATCAGTCTCGCCTTGAGATGAATGATCTAGCGCCAAATCCGATGTAACGGTTTTTTTTTGTGCTATGTCATTTTCGGAATCTAGCAAACCTTCAGGATCAACACCGGACGCAATCTCATCCGCCCACGACATATACTGACGGCACAGTTCAGGCTTAGGATTCGGCTTGTTAAGCTTAAAGCTCTCAATAAGATCCGGCAGAAGCTTTAAGACACGATTGATTAACTCAACCTGTATTGGATCAGCAGAGATGGTTTTGTCGATGATACGGTTGAGCATATTCTCAATTGCCCAAGCCAGCTCACCAATGTCGCTGGCACCAACCATGCGACCGCTGCCCTTAAGCGTATGAAAACCTCTGCGGAATTCGGTAAGTGCTTCCTGATCGGACTGATCTTCAGCCCAACGCGGATAGTAGGCATCGATAGTTGCAGAAACTTCTTCCGCCTCTTCGATAAAGATTTCGATAATCTCATCATCAATAAGATCATCGCTTGGCGCAGACTCTTGTTCTACCGCTTCAATGACTGGATCAATAGATTCATTACTTTCGGCAATTTCATCAGAAATTTCTTCAACACTTTCTAAACTGGTATCTGCACTTTCAGATACAGCTTCTGCGCTCTGATTGTCATTCACCTCAACCAAGGCAGACGTTTCCGGCGCTTCGCCAGCCAGCATTTTTCGCCAAGGATCATCAACCTGGAATTCTTGGCGTGATTGATCATCAGAAATTGGTGTTTGCGAAGGAGCGATTGTCTCGGAATGTAGATTGGATTCTTGAACATCGCTTACTGGCGAGTCAAAAGATTCGAACTCGGTTTCAACAATTGGCGGCTCAATTGAAGATTCAACGTCAGGCTCCGATTCCTCTTGTTGGGTTTGCTCTGGAACATCCAAGCCCAGATTTCTGACGCTGTCTTCGGCCACTGCCAACAGCATTTCGTCGTCATCCTGGCCTTCATTACTGCCAAGATGCTCTAGGTAATATTCAATACTCGCAATAGCATCAGCCAAAGTGTCTAAGCTGCGCCACTCAGGAACGTGGTTTTCAGTTAATAGCTTTGTCTCAATATACTCTGCGCAAGCACCCAATACCGACGCCGCTCGGGGAATCGGTACCATGTCCAATCCACCGCGAATTTCCCGCAGAAGCTTAGGAACATTATCGAGATGTTTTTTGTCCCACTGGCTGGCAATGTATTCAATGATGCAATCTTTGGTTTGCTCAAGACCATTGCGTGATTCAGACAGAACCACCTCTTGAGCCATATTCAAATGTTGGGCTTTTTGCTGCTCGATATCATTACGAGCCAGGCTAACACCACGAGTCAACGCATCCAAACGCCCTTCAATGTCAATCATTTCAGCCGCTAGGTCGTACAGCTGCTGCTCGTGATAGTTTTCAGACTGGATAATATTGTCGATGGCGGTAACCTGCGCCAACATCTGTTTGCGGATATCGCCGACCCCTAAAATGGCCAGAGTATCAGCAACGCGTTGGGCGACAGGGTATGATTCTTTTAAAACTTCGATAACAGAATCCGACGCAAGGCAATCGTCGAGATTAATTTTTATGGTTCGAAGCTCTTCTTTTAAAGCGACAACAACCGAGCGAATGGCTGCTGGATCTGGTGCTGCCGAAATTTGACCACCACCAGTAGAGGTTTGAAGCTCACTGGTTAAACTGTACTTTTCTCGAATTCGATCAGTAAAGCGACCGCTTTTTTTCGAAGTACCAACATAGAACAACAGGTTTTTGAGTAGCTCTTCGTCGACCTTCTTGTCCAGGCCCTGAACACCACTGCGCAATAACAGTTTTAGCTCTCGGTTCAATTGGCGCAACAACAATTTAACGGAAGCCGTCAGCTCAACTCCGTCTAAAGACAGTGCTTCAACCAGCGCTAAACTGATTTCCCACAACGGTTGGTTCAATGTACCCGAGGTCAGTTTGTACTGTCGGGCGAGAACCTTGTTGAGGTATTCGATATTTTCTTTGACTTTAATGCCGCGAATAATCGAGGCAGCAGCAATTTGATACATCTGCTGCAATTTTTTCAGTACCGACAAAAACTGTGACGCATCGATACTGGCAGGTAAACGTTTGGCGGAAAGTTGTGTTGCTGGGCGTAAATCTGGATTAAATAGACGGGATTCAGACAGTAAGTTTTCACCGCGTACCGCTCGTAAATCGTTGAGCAGCGGCAAAATCATTGCTGGCTGGTCTTGGCGATGAGTTTTAATGAAATCTAAATACAACGGCAACTGCAAGATACCGCGCATCAGTGACTCTTGAGCTTCAACAACAAATTGAAGTTTTTCGTCACACAGGGCTTGCGCTAGATGCTCGAGTTCTTCGGCAAGTAGCGCGGCGCCATAAAACTCCACCATTTGAAGAGAGCCATGCACTTGGTGGATGTGGCCCAAACAAAAGCGAATTTTCGATTTGTCGTTAGGGTCGTTAGCCCACCCTTCCAAAGCATCGCGTGCATGAGAAAGTGTTTCGTCGATCTCTTGGGTAACCCAATCGAGCGCTGCAAAGTTTCTATTCTCTCCCATTACGGAAGTCTTCCTCTTCTCTTCTGCCTAGCTTTAGGCTTCTAACGACGTTGGTACGCTTGAACACCATTTGCTGGAATTGCTTTTATTTTGTTGTGCTCCCAGCCAACGATTTCTCCAACACCAATAATTAAAATTCCGTTAGGTTTAAGCCAGTCGATGAGCTGTTTTAAAATATCCCGCCGACGCCAACGTCGAAAATACACTAACAAATTCTGACAAAAAATGACGTCCATCGGCAATTTGGGCATTGCGTCTAATTCACAGATATTGCCGCGAATAAAATTAACTCGTTGAGCAATTTCTGGCTTCACAACAAACTGCGATGAATCCGCGCCACGGTTGAAATAACGCGACTTTTCTTGGTCGGTCAACTGAACTAAACGTGCTTCAGAATAAACCGCCTTTCGGGCATGATTCAAAGCAGATTGGCTGATATCTGTGCCAGTTACGGAAAAATAAGTATTACCTTTAGCAAGAGTGAAGCCATCGTGTATCGCCGCTGCGATACTGTACGCTTCTTCGCCGGTAGAACAGCCCAAACTCCACGCATCGAAACTGTCGTTTAATTCGTCTGCGTTAATGCGATTAAATATTTCCCGCTTTACGAAATCGATAGATTCTCTGTGGCGAAAAAACTGTGTTTCTTTAACCAACAGTCGATCCATAACAATCAGCCATTCGCGATAGTCCTGGCTGACCTTGTGAAAATATTCATCGGGATCTTTTAATTCTAACTCTTTCATTCGCAGAGCCACTTGTGTTTGCAAATGGCTCAGACGAATTTCACCTAACTGGATCCCGGTTTTCCGCTCAAGCAACTCAGCCCAAAGCTGAATCTGCTCTTCTGTTAATGAAGAAAGCGCTTCTACGCTCCACACTTTTTATTTTCCGAAATCCAAATGGTCTTAAACTGCCGCACCCGATTTTTTACCGCCTTCTAAATCGAGGTTGTCTGATTCTTCTTCAACACTGAAATGAATATCTTCGTCAAACTCAGAGCTTTGAAGGTCGACGGTCTCATCTAAAGTGGCGACGTAATCGTGCTCTTCCATTGATTCACCTGATCCGTAATCAGAAACGGTATCGGTAACCACAGGTAAGTCGTCGTCACTGATCGCGTCGTGCGTACCAGTTTCAGAAACAGAACCATCGGGTAGGGTGAAACCAGCAACCGACTCTCGCAGTTCCATCGCCATCGAGGCCAGAGTTCCAATACTGCCAGCAGTGGCACTGGTACCTGATGCTGTCTGAGAAGTAATTTCCTGAATTACGTTCATCGTATTTGAAATGTGACCGGCAGAAGATGCCTGTTGGCGTGCAGCGTTGGAAATGTTTTGAATCAAGTCTGCAAGAGAAGTCGATACGTTTTCAATTTCTTCCAGTGCAACACCCGCATCCTGTGCTAGGCGAGCACCGCGTACCACCTCTGCGGTGGTTTGTTCCATCGAAATAACCGCTTCGTTGGTATCGTTCTGAATTGTTTTAACCAGCGCCTCAATCTGCTTAGTTGCAGCAGCGGAACGTTCCGCAAGACGCTGTACCTCATCCGCTACCACCGCGAAGCCTCGACCGGCGTCACCTGCCATCGATGCCTGGATTGCAGCGTTAAGTGCGAGGATGTTGGTTTGGTCGGCAATGTCGTTAATCAACGATACGATATCACCAATCTCCTGGGACGATTCACCCAATCGTTTAATACGTTTTGAGGTGTCCTGAATCTGTTCACGAATCGTATCCATCCCGTGGATGGTGTTCTGTACCACTTTTGCACCGTTGTTTGCGATCGATACCGCTCGTTCCGCAACCGAGGCTGATTCCGCGGCGTTAGCGGATACCTGGTCAATGGTGACCGCCATTTCGTTTACAGCAGCTGAGGCTCCGGCGATCTCTTGCGCCTGGTGTTCCGCGGCCTCTGCAAGATGCAATGCAGTTTGCTGGGTGTCCTGAGATGCCGATGCAACTCCCACCGATGTTTCGTTAATGCGCGATACCAGAACACGTAATTGGTCGATTGTGTAGTTGATGGAGTCAGCAATCGCACCGGTGAAGTCCTCGGTTACCGTTGCAGTGGTGGTCAAGTCACCATCAGCGAGGTCAGCCAGCTCATCGAGAAGACGCAAAATTGCGTTCTGGTTTCGTTCGTTGGTTTCCGCTGTTTCTTTCAAGCGTTTTTGCGTCGCGTTCAATAACTGGGATGAAATCAAGACCAAACACAGTACCGCCAAGGCTGCGAGAATAGTAATTGTCACCGTGTTAAAGGGTCGAGCTTCGGTTGCGTTTCGAAGGTCAGCACCAACAGCAGACAGCGACTCTAAAATAACAGGGGAGTCATCAAGAATAGTTTCGGAAGATTGACGCGCGGCGAATAAAGCAGGGGAAGATTCGAATATCTCTCGTACGGAGGAGTTCACGAATTCAAACAACTCGGAAATTTCATCCAAACTACTGATGGCGTCGGGGTCTGAAATTTTTGAGATTCCCAATGGCGCATCACCGACACGCATACCATTAAGAACCTTACCGAATAAGTTTGCATCGAGGTTGAACTGATCGGCAGCGATTGCCACGTCTGAATCACCACGAAGCATTTTATCAACGTTACGTCCAATACGCTCTGCACGCCAAGACTGCATCTGCGCTAAAGCGACCTGCTCACCCGGAGAGTTACTTTCGAGTAAAATTTCAACAATACTATTATGTTCAGCCTGAAGTTCGGGAAGCGACTCGTTCAAGGTGATTGCAACGTCGTTTAGGAACAAGATGGTGTCTTCGTTCTCAAGAATAACGCCGGAGTTGTCCTTCACACGTTGAAAAACTTGTCTGAAGTTTTCGAAATCCTGACGAGCCAGTTCACGTTCTTGAACCTCACTCGTACTGAGCTGATTCCAAGAACTGTCCATTGATGACAAAACTTGTCGCAACTCGTCAAACGAAGACTCTTCACCCGCCGTCGCGTTTCGAGCCAGTGTGGTAAGAAGATAAGATTGCGCACGAAGGTCGGCCACATTCTCTAAGTACGCTTGGTCTTTCTGAGACTCTTGGTAAATATAGATTAAGCCGTAAGTGATAAAACCTATCAATAGTACCAAGGCGAAAACTAGGGCCGCCAACACTGGGTTCTTCCGAACTGTCACCAGTAAATTGTTGGAGTCACTCTTCATGCTAACGCTCTCCCGAACGAATCAATTTAGAATTTCTTGCAATATATTTGAGAGAACAAGCCTCTCGTTACTACGGTCTCTTTTATAAAATGCAACAAGTCTCAGGTATCAAACCCTCAACTCGCTGCATATTTATTCGTCTTTTAATCTTCTTCATTCTTGCTCGTCTAGCGCTACGAGCAAGAATTTCGCAACAAAGCGTTTACTACCCAATACCCTTCTTTCGGTGAATTCGTGGGTGTCTTGTGTTGTATTCGCTGATTAAGGCAACACCTAAGCATAACTCAAAAACACGCTTAAACTTTTGATGCTGATGAAAACTCGGCATCTTCAACCAGGTTTACCATACTGAAGACGTGCCAATTTTCACTCCCCGCTGTATAGCCGCCCAGCAAATAAGGCGCAACAGATTGCTCGTCAATGGTCATATCAGATCGATAGGCTTCCGATAAGAAACGTTGAATACCAAAAGACTGGTCAACGACTAAGCCACAATACAATTCTTGATTTTCTAGAATCAACACTCGCTGGCGGCGAGTTGGGTTGATCAATCGAGCACCGAGGAAAGACGCCAAATCCAAAACGGGCAAGAGTCGGCCACGCACATTAGCCACACCCTTTACCCAAGGTTTTACTCCAGGCAGGCGTGTGTAACTTGGAACTTCAATGATTTCTGATACCTGCCCCATAGGAACAACGAAGTGTTTCCCAAGCAAGCTGAATCCTAAACCGTTCCACTCTACCTCTGCTTCTTCTTGAGAAGGCAGATCTTGCGCAGCTGATCGACTCAACTTTGCTAGATTGGTCAGCGCTTTAAACGCAGGCGTCTGCTCAATCACACAAACCTCCCATTAACACCAGCACTTAACCGAGTACGCTAGTAATGGTGGTTAACAATTGTTTTTCTTCAACAGGCTTCGTTAGGTATGCCTTAGCGCCTTGACGCAAGCCCCACACGCGATCGGTTTCTTGATCTTTGGTGGTTACAATAATGATTGGAATATCAGAAGTTTGACTGGCTTTACTAAGTTGACGAGTAGCTTGGAATCCATTGAGGCCGGGCATGACAATGTCCATCAGAATAACGTCTGGATTATGTTGTTTAGCCTCGACTATTCCAGCCTCACCATTCTCAGCGGTTATTACCGTGTAACCACCTTTTTCCAACATTTGAGTGAGTCTGTGTGTTTCTGTTGGAGAGTCGTCAACGATCAAAACTGTGGTCATGTAAACATCCTAAAATAGCTTCAACATGTAGTTGTCAAATCAATTACTTAGCAATACTCGAAAGCGCCTACCACGAAACTGAAATTCACCATCCGAGATTCGCAAAGAGGTGAAAACCAGTCGGGTTCTTTGTAAGACTAGCTGGCTATGAGCTTTCCGTCGTCCAGGGCTTGCCAACTGTGCCTAAAGCAAACGTAGTATTGGCAATGCCCAGCTTACGACATAAATAATAATAAAATTTGTCAATGCAGACTTTTAAAGAAGAATTTTCAATTCAACCAATAAGTTGCACGATAAATGTAACAACAAACCTTAAACGATCACAAAAAATTTATCAGCATTTTTAAGTAAACAAATGCCAAGTTGCCGGTTTTTTTTACGCCCATTTCCTTTAGTTGGCCATTTAAGGTGCATATTAAGTCGAATCTAGATCACAGTAGCCCAAATACAGCCCATGTAGAAGCCTATGCTTATTACATTTTTGAAGATAAAAACCAAAGGTCAAACATTTAGTTATATATAATTTAAGGCTTCCACGAATTAACAGCTAGCGCTCACGGCAAACACATCAAAGCCCGCGACAAAAAAATATCGCAAGCAAAGAAAACGCAATTTAGAAACTTCAAACAATAAGAATTTGAGTTCGAAAAAAGAAAACTCACGAGTATTTAATTAACTTTTGAAATAAAGAGGCGGGATGCTTTTAACAGCGAAAAGGCCAATAACACCAATACATGGCCTTTAAAATATAATTTTCTGTATTTTAGAAATAATTAGTGCCAAAAAAGATTAAAGAAAGCGATAACCCAAAAAGACGTCAGAATAATTAAGACGCTTTTGCCGGCTGAACGTGAGTTTCGATAGCGCCTAATAATTCACTTTTGCTGAATGGTTTCGTCAAATATTGATCTGAGCCAACAATTCGGCCTTTTGCCTTGTCAAATAATCCATCTTTACTGGAAAGCATAATAACCGGCGTTGCTTTAAATTCGCTGTTATTTTTAATCAAAGCACACGTTTGATAGCCGTCTAATCTCGGCATCATAATATCAACAAAAATAATATCGGGACGTGTATCCGCAATCTTGGCTAAGGCGTCAAAGCCATCAGTAGCGGTCACTACATTGCAACCAGCTTTCTGGAGCAAGGTTTCAGCAGTTCGACGAATTGTCTTACTGTCATCAATTACCATGACCTTTAATCGTTCTAAATTTACATCCATAGCGTAACCTTGACAGTATGTTCTCGTGTCATTTGGAATATCATTATTCGCCACTACTACGCAAGACATTAAATCTGCAAAAAAGTGCGAGCGTTTTACGCATTTGTGAAGTCAGATCAATCGGCGTAACAAATGACGTAATTTAGATAAGCCCTAAAAGGCTTGGGATTTTTACCACAGATTTCTGCGTTAATCTATTAAACGGCATTATAAGGTAAAAATACATTAAGCTTCGGTCCCAACTGTATCTACAGTGTAAAACCTTGGCATACTTCACACTATACATCAGCAAATAACGAAACAAGTTGAGACAAAATTCTCATGAGCAAAGCAATCGGCATTATTATGGACCCAATTGAGTCCATTACCTACAAAAAAGACACCACTCTCGCTTTAATGTTAGCGGCCCAAGCCGAAGGTTGGCAAATCTATTATATGGAACAATCAGACTTGTACCTTGAGCAAGGCCGAGCCAAGGCCATTACCTGCCCAATCACTGTATACGCTGACCCTAACAAGTGGTTCGAAAAATCGGAACCTGTCAAAATTGAACTTGGCACTCTCGACGCCATACTAATGCGCAAAGACCCCCCGTTTGACAACGAATACATCTACAGCACCTATGTTCTTGAAGCGGCTGAGCGACAAGGCGCGCTGGTGGTCAACAAGCCGCAATCACTGCGCGACTGCAACGAAAAAATATTCGCCACTCAGTTCCCCCAGTGCTGTCCTCCTGTATTAGTATCAAAAAATTACACGCTGCTCAGAGAATTTCACCAAGAGCATAAAGATGTAATATTCAAACCACTTGATGGCATGGGCGGAAGCGGAATTTTTCGAGTTCGTGAAGACGATCCCAACATTGGAGTGATCCTTGAGACCCTAACCAACCATGGCAACAGCCTGATCATGGTACAGAAATTCATCCCGCAAATTTCCGATGGCGACAAACGCATCCTCGTTGTTAACGGCCAAGCGGTGCCCTACTGTCTAGCACGCATCCCCGCCAAAGGGGAAACCCGAGGCAACATTGCCGCCGGTGGTACAGGACGCCCTCAGCCACTGTCTGAAAGAGACCAGTGGATCGTCGATCAAGTTGCGCCAACCTTGGTAGAAAAAGGGCTATTTTTTGTTGGATTAGACGTTATCGGCGACTACTTAACTGAAATCAATGTCACCAGTCCAACTTGCGTGAGAGAAATCGATGCAGCCTACGACACCAACATCGGCGGGCGCTTGATGGCAGCTATTAAAGAGCGCTTGAACTAGTCAGCACTTAGTACCTTCACCCGTTTCGCTCAGATGCCTCGACACGATTTTAGAACCAACGAATGTCGAAATTTGAGCGGAACGTAAAGGAATTAAATCAACCTTCTTTTTATACTCAACATTGAAGCGTGAATATTCTGCCAAACCTTTTTAGAATGGCACCCCCAAACGTATTAACCAGAGAATTAAAAGCGGATGATCAACGCGCAAACGCAGATCCAATCAACAGAAAGATTGACCTTCACACTGTTCGTCGCAATTGCCATCCACGCATTACTCATTTTTGGTTTAACTTTCGATATTGATATCAACAAGAAAACCAGCTCAACGTTAGAAATTACTCTGGCCACACACAAAGCGGAAATTGCTCCTGAAAGCGCAGATTTCATCGCTCAGCACAACCAGCAAGGCAGCGGCACTGAAGACAAACCGCAACAAATTACTACCGAGCACCTAGCTGAATTTGAAAACACACAAATCAACGAAGTACAGCAGGCCAGAAGCCAAAAGCCGCAACCAAACTCTGTTGATACTCAAGTTGTCACATCAACGCAAACTGCCGATATCCAATTTGATAAACCTTCTGAAGACGAACAACAGCAAGTGCTAACAGAAGCTGGCGAAGACGCTGAGAATCGCAGAATTAGCCAAGAGATTGCCAGCCTTAAAGCGAAACTCGATAAACAGCGCGAAGCCTACGCTAAAAAGCCGAGAATAAGACGGTTAACCTCTGTTGCTGCAATCGCCTCAGCTGACGCAGCTTATTTGCACCAATGGAGCCAGAAAGTGGAATTCGTCGGCAATAGAAACTTCCCCAAAGAAGCACTCAATGCCGGAATTCACGGCAAGCTTCGCCTACTTGCTGTCATCGATAACACTGGCAACTTAGTCAACGCTGAAATATTACAATCGTCTGGCTATCGAGTACTGGACGACGCAGCAATGCAAATCGTTCATCTGTCGTCTCCTTTCCCGCCGTTTCCATCAGAAATTCGCCAAGATACTGACCAATTAGAAATTATTCGTACGTGGCATTTTGAAATCACCGGACTTTCGACAGGCTCCTAAAAAGCAAAGCGGATAATTTTTGAATGCCCCGCTCTGTAAACTCGTAAAGCGCGCTGAAAAACAGTTGAAAAGAGCAATTGAGTCGCCGCTCTATAAAACCTTCTAAAAAACTAGGTTTTATAACGTATAAACCAGAGGTATAACTTGTAATTAATCCATTCCGGCTCAATAATGAATTTATGAGCCTACTTAACAGCCAATCAGATCTAAATTCACTGAGCCTTAGAAATCACTTTTTGATTTCAATGCCCGGATTGAACGACCCCAATTTCAGCCACTCAATCACCTACATTTGCGAACACAATGAAGATGGCGCAATGGGATTAGTGGTCAACCACACCCTACCGATGAAATTAGGCGAAATTTTCGATCAGCTGGATATTGATGACGCCGCCGACATCGGTGAAATTGAGTTGCTAGCAGGCGGTCCCGTTCAACTGGAAAGAGGCTTTGTCCTTCACTCTAATGACAAATGCTGGGAATCCACATTAAAAGTTAGCGATGATATTTACCTAACGGCTTCTCGAGAAATTCTTGAAGCACTGGCTAAAGGTGAAGGCCCTGAAAACCTATTGGTGATTTTGGGTTATGCCGGTTGGGAAAAAGGCCAGCTTGAGCAAGAAATTGCCGAAAATTCATGGTTAACCGTACCGGCCAACAGCCACGTTCTGTTCAACACCGAAACGGCAATGCGTTGGCAGGCGGCCGCAGATTACGTGGGTATCGATCTCAATTTAATCTCTCAATTCGCCGGCCACGCTTAAATAAATTAGCAACGCCCTCTCAAAAAGAAGTTATCTCGTCGTTGAAAAACCGTCGCACTATTGTCGCATTTGACTACGGCCTCAAGAACCTAGGGGCCGCCGTTGGCCAAACCATTACCAGCAGCGCAAGCGAACTTCCCGCATTGAAAGCCCGTGACGGCGTACCAAACTGGGACGAAGTCGCTAATCTTTTGAAAGAGTGGAAACCCGATCTAGTTGTCGTTGGCAATCCAATAAACCTAGACGGCTCAGCCAGCGAATTATCTAACCGAGCAAAGAAATTCAGCAACCGTATCAACGGTCGATTTAATATTCCGGTAGAGATGGTCGATGAGCGCTACTCTTCACGAGAAGCAAAATCTCAGGCGAGGGAACAAGGCCACAAAGGCAATTACGGGGAAAACCCCATCGACTCAGTGGCCGCCCGCATCATCCTAGAAACCTGGTTAAACGAGCAGCCACAGAGCTAATAAGCGTCACACTATGCTCAGACAAATAATCAACCGCTAGAAAAGCTTCGAACGATCATTTTCATCTGCCTGCAAACTCAGCTCTTTCGCAGCGTTGCCCAAATAATCGGCGTCGGTTTCGGACGCAAGCTTAATCATCAGACGAAGGTCATTCGGCGAATCTGCGTGCGAGAGCGCATCTTCGTAGGTAATTTCACCGCGATCATACAACTCATAAAGCGCCTGATCGAATGTCTGCATGCCGATTTCGTTAGACTTTTTCATCAACTCTTTCAAATCAGACACTTCGCCTTTTCGGATCAAATCCGAAGCCAAAGGCGAGTTCAGTAGTACTTCGAGACAAGCTCTTCGGCCCTTACCATCAGGCGTAGGTATTAACTGTTGAGCGACAATACCACGCAGGTTAAGAGACAAATCCATCCACAGCTGCGAGTGGCGATCGGCCGGGAAGAAATGAATGATTCGATCCAACGCCTGGTTCGCGTTGTTCGCATGCAATGTACACAAACACAAGTGGCCAGTTTCGGCGAACGCAATCGCGTGCTCCATGGTTTCTCGGGTTCGAACCTCACCAATCAAAATAACATCGGGGGCCTGACGCAGTGTATTTTTAAGCGCAACCTCGAAGGATTCGGTATCAAGGCCAACCTCACGCTGGGTGACGATACAACCTTGATGTTGGTGGATAAATTCAATCGGGTCTTCAATAGAAATAATGTGACCCTTAGAATTTCTGTTGCGGTGACCGAGCATCGCCGCTAACGAAGTCGACTTACCGGTACCGGTAGCACCAACGAAAATAATCAAACCACGCTTAGTCATCGCCAATTCTTTGACGATATCGGGCAAACCGAGATCATCAATCCTCGGAATATTGGTTTCGATACGACGCAGTACCATGCCCGCCAAATTGCGCTGGTAAAAAGCCGAACAACGAAAACGGCCAATACCGCGTGCACTTACAGCAAAGTTAAGTTCTTTGTGCTCCAAAAACTCAACTCGCTGTTTTTCATTCATTACGCTGAGCACCAGCTCACGTGTCTTTTCAGGCGACAACGGCTGGGTGGTAACCGGAGTAACCTTACCGTGAAGTTTGACCGACGGTGGCACACCTGCCGTAATAAATAAATCGGACGCTCCTTTGTCCACCATTAATGACAACAGTCGATCAAACTCCATCAAACTTCTCCCAGTTTAAAATTACTTATTTTCATTAAAATGCTTCAGGTGATTTCGCTTTTTCTTTCGCAACTTCGCGAGAAATAACACGTCGAGCCACCAAGTCTTGTAGACATTGATCCATCGTCTGCATACCAATGGAACCACCCGTTTGTATCGCAGAATACATCTGCGCCACTTTATCTTCACGGATCAGGTTTCGAATAGCGGGCGTACCTCGCATAATTTCGTGTGCCGCAACTCGACCACCGCCGTTTTTCTTCAACAATGTTTGCGAGATTACCGCTTGCAATGATTCCGACAACATCGACCGCACCATGGCTTTTTCATTCGCCGGAAACACATCGACAATTCGGTCAATGGTTTTTGCCGCCGAGGTCGTATGCAAGGTTCCGAACACCAAGTGACCGGTTTCTGCGGCAGTCAATGCCAATCGAATCGTCTCCAAGTCTCGCATCTCACCCACCAAAATAATATCTGGGTCTTCACGCAGGGCAGAACGTAAGGCTTCGGCGAAACCATGTGTATCTCTGTGAACTTCACGTTGGTTCACCAAGCATTTTTTCGACTCATGAACGAATTCGATAGGGTCTTCAATGGTTAAAATGTGTTCATATTTATTATTATTAACATAGTCGATCATTGCCGCGAGCGTTGTAGATTTACCCGATCCAGTCGGCCCAGTCACCAACACAAGTCCGCGTGGCACAGACACGATATCGCGAAACACCTGCCCCATGCCCAACTCTTCCATGGTCAGAACCTTCGAAGGAATGGTTCGGAAAACGGCGCCGGAGCCACGGTTTTGGTTAAACGCATTCACACGAAAACGCGCAACACCAGGTACTTCAAACGAGAAATCGTTTTCTAAGAATTCTTCGTAATCCTTACGCTGCTTATCGTTCATGATGTCATAGATCAGCGTGTGAACCTGCTTGTGCTCCAGTGGCGGCAAATTAATTCTTCGCACATCTCCATCGACACGAATCATAGGTGGTAAGCCGGCAGACAAGTGGAGGTCCGATGCACCTTGTTTTGCGCTAAATGCGAGCAACTCTGTGATATCCATAAAAAACCTTGCGTTTGTTTTTGGTAAATATTGTTTAACCTAATTCAGCAATTTTGGTTGCCAGTGATAAACTTATCTTTTCTGCAAAGAATTGATACTAAGTATATGCACAACCTCCCTGACAACCTAGCGCAAGTACTCGATAGAATTCACAGCGCGAGCAACCAGTTTTCAATGCCAAGTCCACAGCTGTTGGCAGTTTCAAAAAAGAGAACCGCCGCCGAGATTCGAGAAATCTATAACTTAGGCGTCCATCAATTTGGTGAGAATTATCTGCAGGAAGCCCTAACCAAAAAAGCAGATCTGACGGATTTAGACATTACCTGGCATTTTATTGGCCCGATTCAGTCAAACAAAACTCGCTTAATCGCGGAAAATTTTCAGTGGGTCCACAGCGTGGATCGCATCAAGATTGCCCAGAGATTAAACGAACAGTGCCCAGAGGGAAAAGTCATCAATATTTGCGCGCAAGTGAATTCCGATGGAGAAGACACTAAATCTGGTATGGCAATAAATGAACTGTCTGATTTCGCAGATGCTATGACCGATTTCAGCAATTTGCGCCTGCGAGGGCTCATGACCATTCCCGCCCCCAGAGACAGCTTTGAAGCCCAAAAACAGGTCTTCACAGAAATGAAAGAAACTCTGCATAGCCTTAAAGCTCAGCACCCGCAGTTACCCTTAGATACCTTATCGATGGGAATGTCGTCTGATTTAGAAGCGGCCATTGCCGCAGGCGCAACCATAGTAAGGGTTGGAACCGATATTTTTGGCCCCAGATAGCGAAAAACGACGTGTTAATTAGCTGTTCTTAATTTTTTACCCATACTTATAATAAATCCATCCATTAAAAGCCGAGGATCACGTGACTCATTCAACAGTGAACGATCTATCTAATTTTCCAAAAACCATTGCATTCATCGGCGCAGGTAACATGGCCTCAGCAATCTTTGGTGGACTACTGAGCAATGGGCTGGCGCCAGAACAAATTATCGCGACAACAAAATCCCATGAATCCTGCGAACGCACTCGCGAAAACTTTGGAATTCGGGCCACCACGAGCAACCATAACGCCTGTGAGGCCGCAGACATCGTGGTGTTGTGCGTCAAGCCACAAACGCTGCCTGAGGTCGCCAAAGATATTGCCCCGCACTTATCACCCGACGCGCTTGTAATCTCGGTAGCCGCGGGGATCGATATCGACTCTATGACGCGCTGGATGGGAGAAAGCACGCCAATCGTTCGTTGCATGCCGAATACGCCATCGCAAATACAACAGGGTGCCTGCGGCTTGTTTGCCAACGATCAATGCTCACAGCAACACAAAGACGACGCAGAAAGTATTCTAAGTTCGGTTGGCATAGCCGTTTGGTTGGATAACGAAGACGATATTCACGCGGTCACTGCGGTCTCAGCAAGTGGACCGGCGTATATCTTTTTAGTGCTTGAGGCGATGATCGAAGCGGGAGTCAAACAAGGCCTGAGTCAAGAATTGTCAAAATCGCTAGCGATTCAAACCGTCCTGGGAGCATCCGCGCTGGCCATATCGAGCGAATACGATCCGGCCGAATTGAGAAAACGGGTAACATCCCCCGGCGGCACCACAGAACAAGCCATCAACGTATTTGAAAGCAAAAACCTACGTGCTATCTTCTCTGACGCCATGGATGCATGCGCGAATCGATCAAAAGAATTGGCGAAAGCCGCTTCTGACCATTGAGCACAATAACCACAAAGAAACTCAATACCCCCGAATAAACCATAGGACACAGTGAATGCAGGCCCTTTCGAGTATCGCAACGTTGTTAATTCAAACTCTTGCGAGTCTTTATTTATTTCTCATCGTACTTCGCTTTTTGTTACAACTCGCTAGGGCCGACTTCTATAATCCTATTTCTCAAGCGGTGGTAAAATACACAAACCCTGCACTGGTGCCTTTGCGCCGAATTATTCCCAGCCTGTTTGGTTTGGATACCGCGTGCATACTGCTGGCCATTTTCGTCGGCTTTGTCGCGATTGAACTCAATTACTTGGCCGTAACCCAAAATATCGTCAATCCTTTATTGGCACTAGCGTGGGCAGCCATTGGTGTTGCTGCGTTTACAGCAAAAGTGATTTTTTTCGCACTGATCATTTCGATCATCGTGAGCTTTGTAGCACCACAAAGTTTTCATCCAGCCCTTGTTCTAATCAACCAGTTACTGGATCCAATCAGAGCACCATTTCAAAAGATTTTACCGCCAATGGGTGGTTTCGATTTAAGCCCGATCCTGATCATATTAACGATACAAATCGTCGAAATTCTGCTCAAAGCGGCCGCCGCCCAAGTTCAATTGGTCCCACCAGTTGTTCCGGGATACTGGTAATAAAAAACCAGCTCGAACATTGGACGTTAGTGTAATAACTGATTAAAAAAGTACGTTTTTATTCCGCAAAATTTGATTTAGAAATAAATAATTACAAAAAATGAAAATATAATCATTCTCGGAATAAACCTTCCTATTAGAATTGGGTCAAATATCGCGAACAACGCCTTATACCCGAAAAGACTATAGCCATAGAGGTCGATTTAGGCTTTAATTGTGGTATAGCATTTTGAAAGATCCGTCTACCCGCACACACCAAAATTAATGGGATAGGCGTCACGAAACCTGTATGTTTCATTCATAAAGTGAAACAGTTTTTGTGCATAGATCTGACTGCGGCATTAACAGATTAAGTGGCCTAGTCGTAAAAACGCCTCTAGATGTACCAATCACACAGATTAAAATTCTAGGTTTTCTGACTGTTAGATTTAACAGTTCTGGTGCATTTATTCCTCAGCATTCGGGCAATTTCGGCGTATTATTAGCCACAGATGGCTTTATTATCTGGCGCATTCGTTAATTCTAGGCTCTTACAGTATTGACTTTTGGTTAACTGGAATTAGCCAAACGAACATGGAAAATTATGAATCTGTCTTCATTACAGTGCCAACTGAACGATTTTGAACAACATCGCATTGCGTTAGTTAACAAGCTTTTGTCGTTCAAACATTGGTACGAAAACAGTGGTTTGCACAGTTCGTCTGCGAACTACATTATAGACAATGCTATAGACAACCTAAGGTCGTTGCACAGCTATACTGCGGTGGCCGTGGGTGAATTTTCCCGTGGAAAAACCGAAATCCTGAATGCCCTACTATTTTCCCGATATCAATGTCGAATACTGCCTGTACGCCCAGAGCGAACCACTCTGTGCCCTACCGAAATAGGTTTTGACCCAAGCTTACCGAACAACAGCATTCAACTGTTACCTATGTCGACTCGCAAAGGCGGATCGTCGGTAAGTGCTTATAAAAAAATTCCCAACCACTGGGTTAATATTCGTTTCGACACCAACAATCCTGCATCACTGCAAGATGCACTCGGCAGAATCGCTGAAAAGCAATACGTCACAGAAGACCAAGCCCGCGAGTTAGGTTTTAACTGCTCGCTACTCAACCGCCATCCAGAAAACATCAACCACGTTGAAGTTCCCAGCTGGCGTTATGCGCACATCAATATGGATCACCCTCTATTGGTGATGGGATTGCGACTAATTGATACTCCAGGGCTCAATGCGCAAGGTTCTGAACCTGAACTCACCCTTGCGACACTGGCGGACGCAGATTCCTTATTATTCACGCTGGCAGCCGATGCACCAGCAAGCTTGTCGGATCGCACCATTTGGCGCGATTACATCAATCAGGAAGACAACAGCCAAATACTGGTGATCCTGAATAAGATTGATAGCTTGTGGGACGATCTTATCTCCGCACCTTCAGAAGAAGCGTGCATCAACAGCGTTCGTACCGAAACTGCCCTGGCGTTGGGTTTGCCTTTGCAGCAGGTTGTGCCTGTGTCAGCGAAAAAAGCGTTGCTGGCGAAAGCTCGCGGAGATTCATCACTGCTTGAGAAAAGTAACTTCGAGCAGATTGAAGCCACTCTTACCAGCCAGCTGATCGAAAAACACAAATTGCTGATTAAACACCCAGCAATTGAAGACGCTATTATCTTGATGCGCCAAACTCGTGATCAGTTGCACACCCGACTTCTCGACCAAGCCGAGATGCTGCAATCAGCACAAAATCAGTCAGAAAGTCACCACTCAGACGGTTTGATTACGGTAAAAGAATCAATCAAAGAAATGCACCGCAACGTGCACCAAGCATCTCTGATCTATCGCTCACACGAGCGATCACTAAAAGATCAATTCGAAAAACTGGCCCAAGTATTTGACCAGCGCCAGCTAGAGAGAATCTTTAACTACCTTCACGATGCCGCGGCCGATCCCGATCCTATTCTTCGCCCAGCCATGAAAGCTGCGTTTAAACAAATCCAGCGCGGCTTACAAACCCTGGCTATTGAAGCGGATAACGCCAACCATCTTTTGAAGGAAATTTACGAGTCGCCGATTGATGGCAGCTCTATGCCGTTAACGTCTCGCAAACTTGATATCACAGTTCAAAAGAACGATTTCTCAAGACTGAAACATCGCTACGAAAAGCATTTGCAGAGCATTGAAGACAGCCCGCACGAACGCGCGGTAGTTCGCTATTTTCTGCTGAGTTTGAGCCACGAATTGCGTCGATTCATTACCGATACCAATAATTTATTGATTGAGTGGCACGCTCAAGCACTCACGCCAATTTCGTACCCGAACGAGTGCCAAAAGCAGCTTTTACAAAAAGAGTTGTTGATTCTGTCTCGTCTCGGCAACGAGCAAAAGCCCAGCGACCAGCAAATGCTTGCAATTCGCGCCGAGCTAACATTGAGCGAAGATCGACTGTTCACACTCAACCAATTGCTCGACACCATCGAATCCCTAGAACCCACCAAATCTGTCACCAGCAAAGTGGTTCCATTTCATTTTGCCCGTCGCCGCTCTTCCGTTTGAGCGGCAACTGAACCTCGAACAAGCGTTAGTCAGCACTAAAAAGACCCAGCTGATTAAAATTGCTTGAATCACAGACCTAATTAAGCAGCCGATTGCATAAAAAAGCATTATAATCGCCTGCTTTTTGTGATTTTCCAAAAAGTATTACTACAATATTAGGTTTTCACGGATTCAAAAATCGATGCCCCATTCACACCCCACAGGCTCTGTGGGTATTGTTACACCTTCGACTCAGCGCTTCACAGATCCTTTAATACTGGCTAACGGCGACGTATTAGAAGAGTACGATCTTGTTTACGAAACCTACGGCACATTAAATCAAAGCGCGAGCAACGCGGTATTGATTTGTCACGCGTTATCCGGCCATCACCACGCCGCCGGCAAACATTCTCCAGACGATCGTAAACCCGGCTGGTGGGACAATTACATCGGCCCAGGGAAAGCCATCGATACCGATCGTTTTTTTGTAGTCAGCCTCAACAACCTCGGCGGTTGCCACGGCTCAACCGGGCCGGTGAGCATCAATCCAAAAACTGGGAAAGCCTGGGGGGCGACCTTCCCGCGCTTAAGAGTCAGAGATTGGGTGCACTCTCAGGCAAAACTCGCAGATCATTTAGGCATTGATACCTGGGCAGCGGTTATCGGGGGCAGTCTCGGCGGCATGCAAGCCATGCGCTGGTCGCTGGAATACCCAGATCGCCTGCGCCATTGCGCGGTAATAGCCTCGGCAATGAAGTTGTCCGCGCAAAATATCGCGTTCAATGAAACCGCGCGCCAAGCCATTATGTCAGACCCAGACTTTCACGACGGTGATTACTTAGAATTCGACACTTACCCCAAACACGGTTTATCTATTGCGCGCATGATTGGTCATATTACCTATTTGTCTGGCGATGGCATGGGTGAGAAATTTGGCCGTGAATTGCGTAAAGGTAACTTTAATTTAGGCGAACGTGACCTCGTTGAATTCGAGATAGAGAGCTATCTTCGCTACCAAGGTGAGCGATTTTCTGGAACCTTTGACGCAAATACCTACATTTTGATGACCCGCGCGCTGGATTACTTCGATTTAAGCCGCGAGTACGGCAATGACCCGTCACAGGCATTCGCGCAGTCAAAGTGTAAATTTTTGGTTTTGTCGTTCTCCAGTGATTGGCGTTTTTCCCCACAACGCTCCAAAGAAATTGTTGATGCGCTCATCGCCGCCAGAAAACCTGTGACCTACGCGGAAATCGAATCAAGTCACGGCCATGACGCATTCTTGGTCCCCAATGCGCGCTATCACGATGTGTTTAGCCGCTACATGCAGCAAATTACGATTTAAGAAGGGAATACCATCATGCGAATTGATTTAGATGTTATCTCCCAATGGGTCACACCCAGCAGCAGAGTATTGGATCTGGCCTGTGGAGATGGCACACTACTGTCGCGATTAGCAAGCGATAAATCCGTATTCGGCTATGGCTTAGAGATCGACAGCAATCACATCAGTGACTGCATCAGCAAGGGTGTAAATGTTATCGAGCACAACCTCGATACAGACTCGCTCGATACGTTTGGCGATGCCAGTTTTGACACCGTAATTATGACCCAAGCGCTGCAAACCATGCGTTACCCCGACAAGGTTCTGGAAGAAATGCTGCGCATCGGTAAGGAATGTATCGTCACCTTCCCGAACTTTGGTCACTGGAAGGCTCGAATTTACCTAGCACTTAACGGCAGAATGCCAGTCTCAGATATATTGCCTTACGAATGGTACGACACCCCAAACATCCATTTTTGTACCTTCAAGGACTTTGAATTTCTGTGCAAGCAACGAGGCATCACCGTCAAACATCGACAAGTGGTCACCGAGAATTCCATCGATAAAACCGGCGCTAAATTTTTACCCAACTTTTTTGGCGAAACTGCAATCTACCATTTGAGCTAATAACCATGAAAACAAACACCGCTCTCATTCGACGCAATTACCTATTAATCACGGCACTGATTCTCGCTGTGTTTACCTCTCACTCCCACGCTGATGTTGAGCGGTTTTGGGTCGAACGAGGTTACAAAGTTATCTACAGTGTTTTTAACAGTAAATTTCTAACACCTGAAATTGCCTCAGAATACGGCTTAAAACGCAATGGCGACCTCACATTATTAAATGTAGTCGTCACTAAAGACGGCGAAGAAGTAACCACGCTTGGCCTTCCTGCTGAACTCGAAGGTTCTGCTCGAAACTTATTGCAACAAAAACAAGCGTTGAAATTTCTGAGAATCAAAGAAGCCAATACTGTTTATTACATTGCACCTATCAAGCATCACAACGAAGAAGTGTACAACTTCGACCTTAAAGTTTTACCCGAAGGCGAGACCAAACCCATCCGCATTCAGTTTTCTAAAAAACTCTATTCGGATCGATAATTGATCATGCCCAATTCAATACAAACACTGGTACTGGCCAGCAATAACTCCGGCAAACTGGTTGAGTTAAAGCACTTACTCGAACCCATTGGCTGTACCGTGTTACCGCAGTCAGAATTCAATATTCCTGACGCCGACGAAACTGGCTTAAGCTTTATTGAAAATGCGATTCTAAAAGCTCGCCACGCCTCAAAAATTGCAAACCTACCGGCGTTGGCTGATGATTCAGGCCTGTGTGTCGACGCGCTCGGCGGCGCTCCAGGTATTTATTCTGCTCGCTATTCTGGCGGTGGCGATTCGGACAACAACGCCAAATTACTCCGGGAATTAGACGGGGTCAGCGACCGCCGCGCCCAGTTTATTTGCTGCTTGGCTTTAGTGCGTCACTGGCAAGATCCGCTGCCAATTACGGTTGTTGGCCAATGGCGAGGAGAAATACTCCGCGACATCCAAGGCAGTGGCGGCTTTGGATACGACCCACTGTTTTGGGTTGAGCAGACTCAATGCAGTTCGGCAGAACTGAGCAAAGAACACAAAAGCAAGATCAGTCACCGTGCCAGAGCAATGCAAGCCCTGTTGGACGAATTGTCTCGCGAACAAAACGCGTAAATATTGAATGCCAACACTTAAACTGCCTCCACTGAGCCTTTACGTGCACATTCCTTGGTGTGTGCGTAAATGCCCTTACTGCGATTTTAATTCTCACAGCACCCAATCATCCGCGCAAAATGGCGGCATCCCCGAGCAGGAATATCTCAAGCAACTTTTGCTCGATATGAATTTCGAACAAGGGAATGCTCAGAACCGAAAGCTGACCAGCATTTTTTTTGGCGGCGGCACCCCCAGCCTATTTTCAGATGGCACCATCGCGACCATCATTGAAGCCGCTGAAAAAACCTTTGGATTCGAAGACGACATAGAAATCACCCTAGAAGCCAACCCGGGAACAGCTGAGCAATCCAAGTTTTCTGGATTTTTTAACGGTGGCGTCAATCGACTGTCTTTGGGAGTGCAGTCATTTAATCCAAAACATTTGAATGTATTGGGCCGAATCCACTCCAGCGATGAAGCCAAAAACGCCATCGCCATGGCTAAATCGGCGGGCTTTCGTCGCATCAATATCGATCTCATGCACGGGCTGCCCGAGCAAACTCTAGAAGACGCTCTGTTCGACATTGAAACCGCCGTGTCACTTGGACCAGACCATTTATCTTGGTATCAGTTAACCATTGAGCCCAATACCGAGTTTTTCTCGGCGCCACCGCGCCTGCCCGAAGACGATAATCTAGCCGACATTCAAGAAGCCGGTTATGAGCGGATTAACCAGTTGGGCTTTCATCAGTACGAAGTTTCAGCCTACGCCAAATCCACGTCAGCTAGAGCAAAGCACAATCTGAATTATTGGCAATTTGGCGATTACATCGGTGTTGGCGCAGGCAGTCACAGCAAAATTACCGATTTAAACACAGGCCATATTCGCCGATATTGGAAAACCCGGCTGCCAACCGACTACATGAAACGGGTCGCCTCTCAGTATCGAAACCCCTGTACCGCCGGAGAAAAAGTGATTGCTTCATCGGAATTGTCGCTGGAGTTTTTCATGAACGCACTGCGTTTAACTCAAGGCGTCACAATACAAACCTACGAATCCTTCACTGGCCTGCCATTTTCAAATTTGGATTTATCCGAGCTTATCCAGAAAGAATTGTTAGAAGTGAATAACACAATCGTTCGCCCCACCCACTTGGGCACACGTTATTTAAACAACGTGCTCGATCATTTCTTAGTAACCTAGGGCCTACTATCCCTAACGACCCCATCACATTTGAATAAAGTGGTTGTTCCCTGTCTTGAATATCAACATTAGAACCAGTACAACTGGGTCAAATGACGTTGCGCGCCAACTACGAACTTCCACATTTCTCAACATTAATTTATGAGCACGAAAGCGACTCGGAAAAACTCCATTGTTTTTCGGTTACTCACCCTGATTGTGCTTGTCACATCGGGCATTGCCTTAATTGCCACGCTGGTCGATGTCTACATCGGTTATCAAAACGATTTAAGCGCTTTGACACGACGCGTTAACCAGGTTCAGGTCAGCGCCCTACCGGCCATTTCGGAAAGTCTGTGGAAATTCGATGCAGAGCAACTTGAGATTCAGGTCAACAACCTCTTGCAAGTAGAAGACGTCGTCAAAGTAGAATTGAACTGGCGCGATTGGAACGACAAAGATCGTGTTTTTTTAGCCCAAATTGAGGAGCACTTGTCACATTCAGTTTGGACGCAACAATTTAATCTGACCCATGAAGACCCCGCAGGCGGCACAAAACAACTCGGTATTCTCAACATCACTGCCGACCTCCAACACCTACACGACGGTGTTGTCAATCGCGCAATCGTGACTGCGGCCTTGCAAGCAGTTCAAACATTTTTTGTCGCTTGGTTGCTGCTAAGCCTAATCAGAACATTACTCACCCAACACATGGAGACCATTGCTCGATTCGCAGGGCAAGTAAACATCAATAATTTACAAGCACCGCTAAAACTGAATCGTGCGAAAAACGAGGAACGGCAATCAGACGAACTCGACAACATTGTTAACGCCTTCAACAACATGCGTGAAAATTTGTTGCGAGACATTCAACAACGCCAGGAATTTGAAGACGCCCTCAGCGCGCAAAAGCAGGCCAATCTTGAATCCCAGCGCATCGCCGCCGTTGCTGAATCGTCCAATCGGGCGAAAAGCCAATTTTTAGCAACCATGAGCCACGAAATTCGTACGCCAATGAACGGCGTGATTGGCATGGTCGAATTATTAAGAGACACAGAACTCAACCAAAATCAGCGCCATTATTTAGATGTTATCCATCGATCGGGCCTAAGCCTTCTGGATATTATCAACGACATTTTAGATTTCTCTAAAATAGAAGCAGGCAAATTGGTACTTGAGAATATTGAATTCGATTTACAAGAACTGATGGAAGACTGCCTACTGCTGTTTTCGTCTCCGGCCAATCACAGCGGTATCGAACTCATCAGCTATTTAGCCACTGATACTCCCACGCAACTCAAAGGCGACCCCACTCGCCTGCGCCAACTGTTCATCAATTTGCTTGGCAACGCGTTTAAATTTACAGAATCAGGCACCATCTTTTTTGATGCCAAAACTGTAAATATCAACGACACAACAACCAAAATAGAATTTTCCATCACCGACACCGGAATCGGTATTGAGCAAAACGTCCAAGAAAAGTTATTCGATTCCTTCAATCAAGCCGACAACTCAACCACTCGAAAATACGGCGGCACCGGTTTAGGTTTAGCAATCTGTAAACATTTGTCGAAATTAATGAACGGCGATATTGGCGTGTCGAGCCAATACGGCCAGGGCTCTAAATTTTGGTTTACCGCAGAATTTGAACGAGTGAATGACATTTCAGTTGCCGATACCTCTGATTCGGTATTATCCGGCAAGAATGCACTGCTGATGTTTCCCAACCCTCAATTAATTCAGACATTAACCAACCTGTCGCGCCATTGGGGAATGGAGGTTAAATCCGCTCTCCCGGAAACCGCAGCGGCCTTACTGGCCACCGAAGGTTATGGTAAATCCGTTGACGTTCTTGTTATCGATCACCAATGGCCGAACTCACACGGCTGTGAAGTCGCTCAATCGGTGGTGCCCTCACTCAGTAAATCCTGCCCTATCCTGGTGTTATCAAACGAAGACTGCCCGTACTCTAAAGAAGAAATGCGCAGCTCAAGAATCTCGGCGTGGTTGCGCAAGCCCGTTGTACCGAGCCAACTTAAATCGAAGCTGGAGCAAGTCGCTAACAATGCCGTCATCGACGATTCAATAGCCACAAAACAATTAAATACCTACACACCTGATTTATCTCATTTAAAAATTTTGGTGGCCGAAGATAATAAGGTTAATCAAATGGTTATTCGAGGCATGCTCAATCGGCTGAAAACAACACCGGATTTGGTCGGCAACGGCAAAGAAGCCTTAGAAGCGGTTAAGTCGAATACTGATCGCCCGTACGACCTCATCTTCATGGATTGCGAAATGCCGGTCATGGACGGTTTTGAAGCCAGCAAGAAAATTCGTGAGTTTGAAAAGAATAGCGATCTTCCGACCGCATTTATCATTGCATTAACTGCGCATGCTCTCGAAGAGCATCGGGAAGCGGTAATCGCATCGGGAATGAACTATTTTCTCTCCAAACCCATGAGCTTGGATCGCCTTTCCAATACCTTAAAACAATTAGGGTTAACGCACACGGAAAGAAGTCTTTGACGAAACTTTTGATCAGCCATACTAATTTGAAGGAACATCCTTTCTCTTGGCTGTCCTTTTTCTGTCATACAGGCAAACTACGATGACGAATTAATCACACATTAATTACGTAAATTGCATCAACTGGCCGGTACGAACTTGCGCTTGCAAGCCCTGCAAAAACCGTTATTCTCAGTTCAAGATTTGGCCCGCAATAAATAAATTCTCGCTGGATTACGGCACGCCAGCACCAGCTCAACGAGAATGTTTTTACGCCAAAAGATTACAGAATTACCCCAAGGCCCATCAATGTCGAAAACAAAATCCGCTGCTCCTAAATCCCACATGAAAAATCACGAAGATATTGATTTAAATAATCCCACTTATTACATCAACCGAGAGCTAAGTCATTTAAAGTTTAATCAGCGGGTTCTTCTGCAAGCACTCAATGCTGGGCATCCACTGTTGGAACGACTCAAGTTTTTGCTAATTTTCAGCTCCAACCTCGATGAGTTTTTCGAAATTCGAGTCGCCGGTTTGTTTTCACGTATCGAATTAGATCAGGACAAAGTTGGCTTAGATGGCCGAACATCCGAGCAAGTACTCGAAGAAATTCAAAGCGTTTGTCACCCATTAGTAGAGCGCCAGTATCAAATTCTCAATGAGCTACTCATTCCCGAGCTGGAAAAAGAAAACATTCGCTTTATTCGCCGCAGTGAATGGAGTGATTCGCAAAAATCTTGGGTGCTAAAGTTCTTTAAAGAAAACATTGTTCCTGTCAGCAGCCCCATTGGGCTTGACCCCGCACACCCATTCCCACTGTTGGTGAATAAAAGCCTTAACTTTATCGTCTCCCTAGAAGGGAAAGACGCTTTCGGCCGAGAAACCGGACTTGCCATCGTCCCGGCGCCCAGATCACTGGATCGCGTTATTCGAATACCCGATGAGCTTTGCGATGGCGGCGACAATTTTGTCTTCTTGTCGTCAATGATTCACGCCCATGTCGACAAATTATTCCCGGGCATGACCGTCAAAGGCTGCTATCAATTCCGCATCACACGTAACGCCGATTTGGATGTCGATATGGAAGGGGTTGCCGATCTGGCGCTGGCACTCAAGGGCGAGCTGGCCTCTCGCCGTTTTGGCCGCGCGGTCCGCCTAGAAGTCGCCGATGATTGTCCTCAACCGCTGATCGATATTCTTCTGGAAAAATGCAATCTAGATCACTCACATCTGTACCAAGTGCAAGGCCCGGTAAACCTAAAACGATTGATGAGAGTTCCAAGCCTTGTTAATCGCCCAGATCTTTTGTATCCATCGTTTACACCTGGTACGCCAAGGCCGTTGCGCGAGCGCAAAAATCTTTTCAGTGCAATTTCAAAGAAAGACTTTTTGCTGCTGCACCCGTTTGAATCGTTCAATCCTGTCGTCGATTTGCTGCGCCAAGCCGCGGTAGATCCCGACGTTATGGCGATAAAACAAACGCTTTATCGCACAGGTGATAACTCCCCGATTGTACAAAGCCTGTTGGAAGCGGCAAAAAACGGTAAAGAAGTTACGGCGGTTGTCGAGCTTCGCGCCCGATTTGACGAAGAAGAAAACCTCGCTTTAGCCGCTGAACTGCAAGCTGCTGGCGTGGTGGTGGTTTACGGTGTGGTCGGCTACAAAACGCACTCAAAGATGATTCTCATCGTCCGCCGCGAAGGCAAAAAGCTCAAGCGTTACGCTCATCTCGGCACCGGTAATTACCACGCAGGTACGGCCAGACTTTACACCGACTACACACTACTCACTGCCGATGAAGACCTGTGTGCAGACGTTCATAAGGTATTCCAGCAATTGACTGGAATGGGCAAAATCGAGCGGATAAAACGCGTACTGAACGCACCGTTCACTCTGAAAGCTGGGTTAATCGAGCTGATCGATCAAGAAATCGAAGCGGCAAAATCCGGCAAAAAAGCCCGTGTCATCATGAAAGCCAATGGCCTTACAGAGCCCGATGTTATTCGCGCATTATTGAGGGCCAGCCAAGCCGGTGTCACGGTTGATCTTATCATTCGCGGAATGTGCTGCCTGCGCCCAGGAATACCTGGTGTTTCTGACAATATCCGAGTTAAATCAATTATTGGACGATTCTTAGAGCACACCCGTACTTATTACTTTGCCAATGCCGAGCCATCGATTTACTGTGGCTCTGCTGATCTTATGGAACGCAACTTGAACCGTCGTGTCGAAGTGTGTTTCCCGCTACAGTCACCGAGCATCGCCAATCGCGTTCTTTACGATTTGGAAGCTTATTTAGAGGACAAAAGCCAAAGCTGGACCCTCAATGTCGACGGTGATTATGAGGTAGACGACAAAGAAGAATTAGAAAACGGGGTACAAAGTCGCTTGTTGCAAGCATTGAAAAATTAATTACCAACCCCAACACTGTAAGGCATGATCAAATCGGCGGGCATCGAGTGGTACGACCACACTTGTTCTTAGGTCCGTCAATCCTTATGATCCGTGCCTTACAATAATTCCCCATCAGAGAGCACGCAGAATTTTTTACGGAGATGAAACATGAGTGAAAACATCGTACAAGTTACTGATGAGACTTTTGAAGAACAAGTATTGAATGCAGAAGGTCCAGTTCTTGTAGATTTCTGGGCTGCTTGGTGCGGACCCTGTAAGATGATTGCCCCGATTCTTGATGAATTGGTTACCCAATACGAAGGCAAGATTAAAATCTGTAAAATGGATGTCGACAACAACAAAGACACTCCAGCTAAGTACAATATCCGTGGTATCCCAACACTGATGATCTTTAAAGGCGCTAATTTGGAATCAACTAAAGTTGGTGCTTTATCAAAAAGCCAATTAGTCGACTTTATTGACGCAGCGCTTTAAGTTAGCCTAATCGAATAAATTTATTCGCAATGCCATCTGTCTTTTTAATGTAATTACTCACAGGTAATTGTGTTTATTTGACCTATGGCATTTTGCACTTTCGAATTATTATCGCTATACTGACGTTGATTTAGCCCAATCTATAACGTCTTACCGCAAGTTTGCAGGCATTCAGCTAACTCTTTCATACCTTTCAACTCTAATGGATGACAACGGTTAACTGTCTTACAAACTATTTTCTCGTCCTTCAAACTACCCTGGCCGTAAGCACACAAAAATATTTGGGCAATAGTCACAATGATTACAATTGATGGTGTCGGTACTATTTAATCGTTTTTAAAATAATACCCACAAACAACACGTAATTATGACTGGTAATTACTCGTTAGTCGGAATCATCATAACCACTGCCAGGTTTCTCGGTAACCCATTCAGTAACTCGCCTTTAGTCGCCAATTACCTATTTAGATTAAAAGCCTGCAATGATTTACCTATGGTTTCGAATTAAAGATGTACTTTAAACGCTACACTCATTAACGACTGAACAGATCGAGCCTTTTGCTGCTTATTTTAGCCCTTTATGATGTTTTTGATTTTTAACAAGTTAACCCATAAACGCTTAAGTGCGGCTGATCATTAACCAACTCACACTGTGTTCTAACTCAGGTGCCCCATCCTCTAGACCTCAATAACCTATGAATCTTACAGACCTTAAAACGAAACCCATTGAAGAACTTATCAATATTGCCACCGAAATGGGCCTTGAAAATATTGCCCGTTCTCGCAAACAAGACATCATATTCAACATTCTGAAGCGCCACGCAAAAGGCGGTGAAGACATCTACGGCGATGGTGTTCTAGAAATCCTTCAAGACGGTTTTGGTTTTCTGCGTTCTGCTGACAGTTCTTACCTTGCAGGTCCAGATGACATTTATGTTTCGCCGAGCCAAATTCGACGCTTCAACTTGCGAACGGGCGACACCATTGCCGGAAAGATTCGCCCACCTAAAGACGGTGAACGTTATTTCGCACTGTTAAAAGTTAACGAAATTAATTTCGACAAACCTGAAAAACTGCGCAACAAAGTTCTCTTCGAAAACCTTACCCCGCTCTTCCCAGATCAGCGTTTAATCTTAGAAGCTGGTAACGGATCAACAGAAGATTTAACCGGCCGAATCATCGACTTGATTGCACCGATTGGTAAAGGCCAACGCGGATTGATCGTAGCACCGCCGAAAGCCGGTAAAACCATCATGATGCAGAACATCGCTCAAGCGATTACCCGCAACAACCCTGAGTGTCACCTCATTGTTTTGCTCATCGACGAACGTCCAGAAGAAGTAACCGAAATGCAGCGTTCAGTGCGCGGCGAAGTTGTTGCATCAACGTTTGATGAACCACCATCGCGCCACGTTCAAGTTGCCGAAATGGTTATCGAAAAGGCCAAACGCCTAACCGAACATAAAAAAGACGTGGTAATCCTATTAGACTCAGTTACCCGTTTAGCACGTGCCTACAACACCGTTGTTCCTTCATCCGGTAAAGTTCTCACCGGCGGTGTTGACGCTCACGCCCTAGAGCGACCAAAGCGTTTCTTCGGTGCGGCGCGTAACATCGAAGAAGGCGGCAGCCTTTCGATTGTCGCAACCGCCTTGATCGATACCGGTTCAAAAATGGACGAAGTTATCTTCGAAGAATTTAAAGGAACCGGTAACCAAGAATTACACCTCGATCGCAAGATTGCTGAAAAACGCGTCTACCCTGCAATCAACGTTCGCCGCTCCGGCACACGTCGTGAAGACTTGTTGATGAAAGAAGACGAACTGCAACGTGTTTGGATTTTGCGTAAGTTATTGCACGATATGGAAGATGTTGCAGCAACAGAATTCCTTGTCGATAAATTGAAAAACTTCAAAACCAACGACGAGTTCTTCCTTTCTATGAAGCGTAAATAATTGCGCCGTAAATAAAAAAGAAAGATACAGACATCAATAAACTTGTTGCCCAAATGGGGGAGCAAGTTTATTGCGACTGACTGCTCAGATTCCCTACCTGCAATTCATCTCAAAACACTTCTTCTACGTATTTCTCCCCACAATCGAAAAATCACGAGTCAACAATACTCATCAAAACGCCACGCCATTAATAGCTATTAATTGACATTCTTCGATCTGATAAGCGATAAAAAACGCCAACATTACAACGGCGTCCTGTGGTAACGTCTATTTTTTTAAGCTGCCTTAACCTGCCCGATCATGAATGAAAAACCACTGAAATATCAGGACTTAAGAGACTTCATCCGAATCCTTGAGCAAAAAGGGTTACTAAAACGGATATCACAACCAGTAGACCCCAATTTAGAAATGACCGAAATCGCGGACCGAACCTTAAGAGCAGAAGGTCCCGCATTATTATTTGAAAACCCAGTCGGCAGTGACATTCCCGTACTCGCCAACTTGTTCGGCACACCAGAGCGTGTTGCTCTGGGCATGGGAGCGGAAAATGTTGAGGCACTGAGAGAAGTAGGAAAACTACTCGCCTTTCTAAAAGAGCCAGAACCGCCCAAAGGATTAAAAGACGCCTGGAGTAAAATGCCGATATTCAAGCAAGTATTGAATATGGGACCCAAGCAAGTCAGCAAAGCGCCCTGTCAGCAAGTGGTTATTGAAGGCGACGACGTCGACCTCAATAAATTGCCGATTCAAACCTGTTGGCCTGGCGATGCTGCGCCCCTGGTTACTTGGCCTCTAGTGGTCACCCGAGGCACACAGCGAGAACGACAAAACCTCGGCATTTACCGCATGCAATTAATTGGTAAGAACAAATTGATCATGCGTTGGTTGAGCCATCGCGGCGGCGCTTTGGATTTTCGCGATTGGCAATTAGAAAATCCCGACGAGCCCTTCCCTGTCTCGGTCGCCCTTGGTGCCGACCCGGCTACCATTTTAGGTGCGGTAACACCGGTTCCCGATACGCTCAGCGAATACGCTTTCGCAGGTTTACTGAGAGGTGGAAAAACTGAGGTTGTGAAATGCTTGGGCAACAGCCTTCAGGTTCCAGCCTCGGCAGAATTCATTTTAGAAGGTCACATCGCGCCAGGTGAAATGGCCGACGAAGGCCCCTTTGGCGATCACACCGGCTACTACAATGAAGTCGATTCGTTCCCGGTTTTCACCGTCGATCGCATCACCCACCGCAAAAAACCGATTTATCACAGCACTTACACCGGCCGTCCACCCGATGAACCAGCAGTGCTTGGAGTGGCGCTAAACGAAGTCTTCATTCCAATATTGCAAAAGCAATTCCCGGAAATTGTCGATTTTTATTTGCCGCCAGAAGGCTGCTCCTATCGGCTCGCCGTTGTGACTATGAAGAAACAATATCCCGGTCATGCCAAGCGAGTCATGATGGGCGTGTGGTCGTTTTTACGTCAATTTATGTACACCAAGTTTGTGATTGTCACCGATGATGACGTTAACGCGCGCGATTGGAACGACGTTATTTGGGCCATTACCACACGCATGGATCCCGCCCGCGACACAACCTTGGTTGAAAACACCCCCATCGATTACCTCGATTTTGCTTCTCCGGTTTCTGGCTTGGGATCAAAAATGGGCATGGACGCGACACACAAATGGCCCGGTGAAACCGACCGCGAATGGGGTACAGCCATCGAAATGGATGAGAGCATTAAGAAAAAAGTGGATGAAATTTGGGACGAGCTGGGGATTTTCGACGCCTAAACCGCACTTTTTAGAAAATACTTGCCCAACATACGATCAAGCTGATCACAAAAAGCGCTTGCCTCGACCTGATATGGTGTTATAGTTATATATAACACCATATCAAACGAAACTGAGGCGAGTTATGTTTGGGCATCAAAGCCGCAACATCATCCACGAAGATTCATCCCTGTCGGTACTATTCCAATTTATCCTCGCATGCATGGTTTGCGCAGGCGTGTCTTGGTCGGCAAACGCCAGCGAATCCAACCTCTACAGCAAATCGTTCCAACTATCGGGTATCCAAGAACTCGAAATCAGCCAGGGCTACCAAGTAAAAGTTATACAAGGCAATCATGAATACGTTCGTGCCACGGGCCCCCAAGAAGTACTCTCACTCATTGCCGCGGAATACGCTGAAGGCAAGTTAAGCATCAGCAGCCAAACCGGCGGACTGTTACCGGTGACCATTGAAGTCGGCGCAAAATCCTTAAAACGCCTTACCTTTGAAAGTGTCAGTTACGCTGAAGTCGAAGAACTCACGGGTGAATCGCTCAAAATATCGAGAAGTGGCGACGGCCAGTTACACCTCGGCAACATTCGCTCGAATTCATTAAAACTGGTGAGCCAAGGCAGCGGCCAAATACACGGCGACACACTGATCAGTGAAAACCTAAGTTTAACCCTATCCGGCACTGGTCAAATCAACGTCCATTCGATTCAGGCAAATCATCTTCAATCGAGCATTTCTGGCAGCGCCGGTGTTTACATCGATAAAGTGGGCGAAGTCGATACCTCAGCCATTCAACTATCCGGCTCAGGCTTGTTCGACGCCGCCAATGTCATAATTCACGAGGCAGAAATCGCCATTGCCGGCTCCGCCAACGCTCTGGTTAATGTGATGGAAAATCTCGATGTGAACACCTCGGGCTCAGGTACCGTGACTTACTACGGCAACCCAAACATTAATACCGGTATTTTTGGTACCGGGTTTGTGCGCAAGGCATTTTAGGCCGGGTTGCAACATGCAAGAACACTGGAATGATCAACAGCCTATTTATCGCCAGCTGCGTGATCGAGTCGCCGCACAGGTTTTAAATGGTCACTTTAAAGAAGGCGAAGCCGTGCCTTCGGTTCGACAGGTTGCGAGCGAATCAAAAGTGAATCATTTGACCGTCAGCAAAGCCTACCAAGAACTTGTCGACGAAGGTGTTTTGGAAGTAAAACGCGGGCGCGGAATGTTCGTTGTATCCGGGGCTCAGAATAAACTCAAACAAGTAGAACGCGATAAATTTATTTGCGAAGAATTACCTCAGCTTGCCTCACGTATGGACCAACTCAATATTTCACCCGACGACCTCATCCATTTACTTAAGGAGCAATCATGACCGCTCCAATCGTTAAAATTCGGAACCTAAAAAAATCCTACCGCAGGAAATCCGTTGTCGACATCGAACAGTTAGACATTCAACCGGGCAGAATTTTAGGATTTATCGGTCCCAACGGCGCCGGAAAAACCACCACCATTCGCTGCTTATTAGGCTTGGCCCGATTTCAGGGCGAATTAGAAATACTCGGCAAAAACCCCTACAAAGATCGCCAAGAATTATTGCGAGATATTTCCTTCATTGCCGATACCGCAGTGCTACCCAAATGGATCACCAGCCGCCAGCTGTTGGATTATTTAGAAAAAGTACACCCGAACTTTAACCGCCACAAAGCCGAAGGTTTCTTGGCACACACCGACATTGCCCCCAACGCCAAAGTAAGCAGCCTATCAAAGGGCATGACCACGCAATTGCATTTAGCGTTGGTTATTTCCATTGACGCAAAATTGTTGTTGCTCGATGAGCCAACGCTGGGTTTGGATATTATTTATCGACAAAAATTTTACGAGCAATTGCTCAATGACTTTTTCGATGAAACGCGAACCGTGCTCATAACCACACACCAAGTCGAAGAAATCGAAACCATCCTGACCGACATCGTCTTTATTAATCGCGGCAAAATCGCGCTCAATTTACCCATTGATGATATCGGTCAACACTACTCGGAAGTTGTTGTTGCCCCGCAAGACATCGAACTAGCGCGCTCGCTCAAACCAATCAATGAGCGAAAGAATTTGGGCGACACGATTATGTTGTTTGAAAATCAAAATCCGAGAGACCTAGAACAACTCGGCACGCTTCACACCCCCAGTCTTTCGAATCTGTTCGTCGCCAAGTTTGCTTCCAATTATCAATCCCTCGGAACCTAACCATGCTTTCTCAAAATTTCTCCATGCACCTTCGACGGGAATACTGGGAATCAAGAAACTGGCTCCTGGGGTTACCGCTATTGCTGGTGACGTTTATTTCGTTGGCAATTATTCTGCTCACCCAAATCAGCGATCACATACAAACCACCGTCAGCGAATCCCCTTTCAGCAGTGAAAACCAAGGCATCGTTTTAAATTTTGGCGATGGCGCCCAACCGCTGGACGAAACCAAAACCGAGCAACCTGAATCCGAAGACGACGACATAAACGTTCACTTCAAATTCGATGGCCACGACAATTTAAGCGGTTTGTCGATGCTGGAATTGTTTATCAATTTCGGCTGGATCGGCGCGTTGTGTTATTTATCCACAAGCTTATACAGCGATCGAAAAGACGCGAGTATTTTGTTTTGGAAGTCATTACCCGTTTCCGACACAGAACAGGTGTTGTCGAAGTTTTTCTTTGCCGTTATCTCCTTCCCGCTTGTATCACTTTTCATTGGCTGGCTTTTCTTAGCAACACTGCTGGTACTGGACGCTACGTATTACGCCGCCAACGATCTAGACTTAGTGCGCTCACTCGGCGACAACAACTGGCTGCTGACCTACCTCATCACCCCACTGACGGGTTACTGCTTGGGCTTTGTGAAAGGCATTCCTGTACTTGCGTTTACCATGCTGGTTTCTGCAATCGCAAAACGCCTACCCTATTTGTGGCTGATTATTCCGTTGCTGGCCGCCGCTTTGGCTGAGCAAATTATCGCCGATTCTTATTTTGTTGTGTCTTGGTTTATCACTCACTTCCCGATCATCGAGTCGGAAGTTTTTGAACGACTCACCGCAAACTATGGCGGTTTTCTGTTTCATCATTTTGCAAGGAATGCCGTAGACTTCGTCATCAATATAAGCCTTGGCGCACTGATTATTTTTGCCTGTATTTGGCTCAGAAAGCATCGATTTGAAATCTAACCCGTCGTGCCTGCAAGCCGACGGAAAACCGAAGGAATTGCATGGAACAGACAATAAAAACATCACCTCTGAGTAATTTTTTTAACCAATACCTCATTGTATTAATTGCACTCGGCATCGTTCTCGGTGCCATCGTCGGCAGCGTTGCTCCGTCAGTCGGTGTTGCCCTGGGGTTATTTGGTGAGCTTTTTGTCGGTGCCTTACGGGCAGTTGCACCGATCCTAGTATTCACCTTGCTGTTAACCGCTATCGCGACTCGATCGCAAAATAGCAGCCTGAGTTTTGGCCCTATCATCTCTCTGTACGCCATAGGCACATTTAGCGCAGCGTTCATCGCGGTAGTGCTGAGCATGGCGTTTCCCTCAGAATTGATCCTGAACAACTCAGCAGGCGACATCAATCCGCCCAATGACGTGAAAGAAGTGCTGAGGAATCTTCTGTTTCGGATTGTCGATAACCCCAACAACGCACTGGTTACCGGCAACTACATCGCGCTAGTCGCCTGGGCAATTGCTCTGGGCTTTGCCTTGCGTGGCGCAGCCGAGAGCACAAAAACCTTGCTGAGTGATTGCGCTCAGGCGATTTCTACGTTGACTCGCTGGGTGATTCGTTTGGCACCGATTGGTGTCTTTGGGCTTGTGTGCAAAACTGTGGCTCAAACTGGGTTGGGAGCAATGACAAACTTTGTTCACTTACTCGCCGTGCTGCTGGCGTCTATGTTGTTGGTGGCTTTAGTGGTGAACCCTCTGATTGCATTCGTGAAACTCAGAAGAAATCCTTATCCACTGATTTTTACCTGCCTAAAAGAAAGTGGTATTACCGCATTTTTCACACGCAGCTCCGCCGCCAATATTCCAGTCAACTTGGAATTGTGCAGACGCTTGAAATTAAATGAAGAGCTTTATTCAGTGTCGATTCCACTGGGGGCAAACGTGAATATGGCAGGCGCGGCCATTACCATCACAGTCATGACGCTCGCTGCGGTCAACACCCTCGGCATTGAAGTCAGTTTTGTATCAGCGCTATTGCTGAGCATTATTGCCGCTGTTTCGGCCTGTGGTGCCAGCGGTGTTGCGGGTGGCTCTCTGTTGCTGATTCCTCTGGCGTGCAACCTATTCGGCATCAGCGGCGATGTGGCAAGCCAAGTCATTGCCATTGGCTTTGTCATTAGTGTGGTTCAAGACTCAGCAGAAACCGCATTGAACAGCTCCACCGACGTCGTCTTTACCGCCTCTTGCAGCGATACACTGGAATTAAATTCTTCCGACAAAAGTTAATTCCTAACACCCGTTTAGATTTTTAGGATTACTCAGGCTAACAAACACAGTAACGTTTGTTAGCCTGTTTTTTTACTGCCGCCATTAACCAATATATTGCCCAAGCAACCTCGAACCAACAATTTCCCCCACTAAAACTGAGACACACCTTTATACAACCCTCAATAAGTAAGGGGTAATATCGTTATGCTCTTTCGGTCTTGGTTTTGCATTTTAAAGTTGTCAGAATACTGTTCTTCTTTTTGGTCTCTCAGATTTAGGGCAAATTAATGAAAGCATTAGAGTTGTTTATAGAATCCGTACTTTTTCGAAGTCGGTGGTTGTTAGCGCCATTTTTTCTCGGATTAATCGTGGCAACCTTGGCCCTACTCGCCAAATTTTTCAAAGAACTCTACATTCTTGTTGCTGAACTTTTCACGCTCAGCTCCAGTGAAGTGATCATATCGATTTTAACCCTGGTAGATACCACATTAATCGCAAGCTTATTGTTCATTATTATCTTAAGTGGTTACGAAAGTTTCGTTTCGAAAATAGAATTTAATAACCATGAAGACCGCCCCGATTGGATGGGCAAGGTAGGATTTTCTGAACTGAAATTAAAATTGATTGGCGCCATTGTCGCCATCTCCGCCATTGAATTACTAAAATCCTTTATCGGCGGAGAAAGCGAATCAACAGAAATTATCGGCTGGAAAATCGCGATTCACATGACGTTTGTTGTATCTGGTGTTTTATTCGCACTCACCGATTATATTTCTGCTAAGAAAAATCAAACCTCAAAGTAAGTTCTCACGACTTTCAAGCGCGCGGTTATCAAGCTAATCGTGCGCTAGTCTTTCAATAATCTCTTTGTGCTGCGGAAACTTGTTAAGCAACTCTTTTTTAGTGATCAACACCATATCTTCCATTTCCCAACCTGGCGCCACCGCTTCACTCACCAAGCCATACTCACCTTCGGTAAGCTCAGCCGCTTTAAAGGTTCCACCAGTAACGGCCAATTGCAACTGTTGGCCGTTAGCGATATCTGGACCAACCACCACTTTTTCATAACGACCATCAGGGTGAATCAAATGATAAGTAATCGGCGAACCCAAATGGAAATACTCGATTCCATCTGAATATTTCGTATGAAAGTGATCAACAGAATTATCATGGGTTAACATGTAATAGATGGTGGTTAACGTAGACCGCTCTCCCCGCTCAGTGGCAACACGATCTCGGTGATTTGCTTTAAAACTCTGTCTAAAATAACCGCCTTCAAAATGACCCTCTAAGTCTAATATCTCAATAATTTGATCTTTAGAGAGTGCTTTTTCAGCGTGGGCAGAAGCCGCCAACAGGCAAGCACTCATAAAAACCAGCAAAATTTTTAATAACATAAATATTCCAAATTTTATTAATGTAAAAATTTCTCTCAAAAAGCTCGCTTCTATGAATGGCGTATTTGTATTCGTATAAAGGTACAAACACGCCTATAAGTATTTATGATAACTCTCAATCAATAACAATCATTCACCACTACTTAAGCAGTAAGAATAACTTTAGTGCCTACAAAAACAACTTTCAGGTAATTGCTCAATTTTACCAAGGGGATAAGATCACTCAACTCCCAACATCAACACAACATGGACTGTTTCTATGAAAATACTGCTCCTAATTTTAGCCATAACGCTATTAACCACCGTTAATACACAGGCAAACAACTCAGTCAATATTGCTGACGATTTCATGATGAAAATAAATCTGGATAATTTTAGAGTTGTAAGATTTCCACTAGCCCATAGAAATTTCATTTTTCATTCAATTGACAACCCTGCGTGTATAGCATCAACATTCAGCGCAGAAGACCCAATACCTACAACGGAGCTAGAAACTTTCTTTCCAAGATTAGACGGAGCTAACGGGGTACTTTTTAAAGATTGCGACACCAACGATATAACTCAACGCTTTACCTACGCGAATAAAAAAATAAAAAATTATTTGGGGCAATGCCTTACAGAAGTAGACTGGCCTTCATCTTTGAGTGTAACAGCCTGCGACAGAGCGAATGGCAGAATTCTAGACAGATCAATTCGTTACAGAGAATCCTTATTGTTTTCTTCTTGCGATGGTTCTGGATCACAAGAATGGGACTTAGATACGTCATCGGGAAATAGTATTTCGTTTCATAAAGGCAACAGATGCCCAACCTTCACCGGAGAATCGCTAGCTCTAATGACTACTTGTGGAAGTTTCGGCACTAGAAATATAGTAGAAGATAGCTTTTTTGCTGGTGTTGAGAGTTGCTCTCTTCGAGGCCAAACCCATTTTATTGAGAACCCAGAAGGCGGCCAAGTTATCCTTGAACGTATCATTCCTATCGTTATTCCACTCTAATTAAACTTACGCCAAAGCACGCGAAATTGATCGTAGCTTAATCCCAAAATACTTGCTGCTCGGCCTTGATGATGATTAGCTAGGTCCATAGCAGCGAGTATTTGCTCTTTCTCCCAAGCTTCTCGCCGCTCTTTAAAGCCTTTCAAAGACAATTCATCAACAGCAGATGGCGTTACTCTTTCGATATTTTTATTGTTTATTGATGCGGATTCCAACGGACTAATTTCTGACGCATGATGAACATCGGAATTAATCGTAGTATCAGACCAAGGAATTTCGAACGGATCTAACACCACCTCTTGAATCGGATCGGTGGGATTTTTACAACGAAATAAAGACCGCTCTACAGAGTTCTTCAGCTCACGAATATTTCCAGGCCAAGCATATTCCAACAATTCATTTTCGACAGTTTCGGAAAATCCTGGAAAATAATCCCAATTTAAATTGCGCACAAAACTCACGGCAAAATGTTCCGCCAGCAACAGTATGTCGTCACCACGCTGTCGCAACGGTGGCACATGAATAACATCAAACGCTAAGCGATCGAGTAAATCCAATCGAAATTCGCCAGCTTCGGCCATTCTTTTTAGATTTCCGTGGGTTGCACCAATCACTCTCGCTTGTGTGTGCAATGTTTTTTGGCCGCCGATACGCTCGAATTCTCCGTATTCCAAAACACGAAGTATTTTTTCTTGTACACGCAAAGAAAGCGTGGCGATCTCATCCAAAAACAACGTACCTTCGCCAGCGCGCTCAAAAAAGCCTTGCTGAGCTTTTGTCGCCCCAGTAAATGAGCCCGCCTCATGACCAAACAGAGTCGATTCAACCAAACTCTCTGAAAGCGCGGCGCAATTCACCTTTATAAAAGGCTCTTCCCATCGAGGAGAGAGGAAATGGGTTCTATGTGCAATCAATTCCTTACCCGACCCCCGTTCACCTAGAATCAACACCGGTCGATCTAACTGAGCCAAGCGAGATGCATGATCAAGCGCATCCAAGAAAAGCGGGCTCTGGCCCAGTGCCTTTTGCTGGCCCTGGTCATAATTGGCCATATAAACCACCTTTTGGTGAAAACTTTAGTAAATTTAACCAAAAACAAGTTCAAAAGACCAGCCTAGCATCTTGAATATCGATTTATTCCTTTAAAAACAACGAGTTAAAAACCTTGGCACAATCTCAGCTATGTACACTGCACACAACAAAGATATTTCAGTAAGACGTATAAGTCAGGAGATAAACGTGGGTATTTTTTCAAGATTTAGCGACATTGTTCAGTCCAACATCAACAGCATGTTAGATCGTGCTGAAGACCCGGAAAAAATGATCCGAATGATGATTTCGGAAATGGAAGAAACACTGATTGAAGTCAGAAGCGCGAGCGCTCGCATTATTGCCGACAAAAAAACCGCTCAGCGACGTTTGGACAACATGGAAAAAGACGCCGCTGAGTGGGAGCGAAAAGCAAAACTTGCACTGTCTAAAAACAGAGAAGATCTTGCCCGTGCTGCCCTGGCAGAAAAACAAGCCATTCTCGAAGAAATTGAGTTGATTAATGATGAACTCAAAAATCTCGAAGAACACTTAGAAAAGTTGGACGTAGAAATTTCTCAATTGCAAACCAAGCTCGATGATGCCAAAGCAAAAGAGAAAACCATGAAATTGCGCCAGCAAACCACCAGCGCACGCATGAAAACCAAGCGTCAAAACGAACGCTCAAATGTTGAAGATGCTTTCTCTAAATTTGAAAAATTCGAACAACGTTTGGATAAGTACGAAAGCGAACTGGAAGCAATGGATCTTGGCAAAGGTAAATCAGGCAACTTAAACCAGCAATTTGCCGATCTTGAAAATGACGACAAACTCAACGCCGAGATTGAGCGTCTGAAAAAGGACATCAACACCAACAATAATTAATTACTCAGGAGCTCTAAGAGCCAATGTCATTTTCAACATTTTTAATTGCACCGACGATTATCTTTGTCGCGTTCGTCGCTCCATTATGGTTGATATTGCACTACCGAAGTAAAAAGCGCGAAGAAACCGGTTTAAGCGAGCACGAACGCCAACAAATGGAAGATTTATTGGTGAAACTCGACAAAATGACCGATCGAGTTGAAACCCTGGAAAAGATTTTAGATGAACGTCACGGAAGCTGGCGCGACAAATTCAAAGAGGAGCAATACAAATAATGAGTCATTACTCAAAACATAAATATGGCTTCAATTACGACCGCTGGAAACATCGCAAAAATACCGGATACAACCGCAACCTTTACCGCAACAAACGCGACGGAAAAATATTTGGCGTCTGCGCCGGACTTGCCGATCACTTGAATTTAGATCACTGGGTTGTTCGCGTCCTTTTTATCGGTTCATTTTTTATTGTCGGACCTTTTACTTTCTGGGCATACATTGCCGGTGCGCTTCTACTGTCGAAGCGCCCAAAGGAATGGAAACCGGAATACGAATACGATGAAGAGCGTGGTCAGTATCGGGAAAAAACCATCTTCAAACACTCCAAACCGGCCCCACAACGTTTGCGAGTCGCCCGAGAAAAAATGGATGCGACCTTAAAACGAATTGAAAATATGGAGCGGTACGTAACCTCCTCTCGTTACGATTTAGACCGCCAGTTTGCCGATATGGAACGCGGCAAGTAACGCATTGATGCATCTTTGAGGGAGTCTGGCTAAAACAATACAATCGAATAATTCGATGTCGATAACGTAAACCACAGAGACTCCCATCTCATTTAATAAATACGATTTTTATTGAACTCAGTGTTCAAGGGATTTTCTCGGTTAAAAATCGGGAAACTGACAATAACAAGGTCAATAGACAAAAAGAAATTGACCGAATAACACAGGAGACCTAAATGCACTATTTCGAAGAGTTAGTCGCCTTTATTTTGGTAGTCTCCGTAACCGTATTTTACTTAAACTCAGAATCGCGCATATGCTGGCAAATATCATTCATGGAAATGAGCATTGAAATCACCAAAGGAAACAACCACCCAAACACGTCATATAATTCAGATTACAAACTTGAAGCGGGAATAGAGCAGAAAGAAAACGAAGGGCTCGCCCGCTTTAAAAAATGGGCGATTTAACGAAGCTGTTCGAGATGCAATAGTAAACGGCACACAATAAATTTGGCACCGTTCACTCAAACATTTAATTATTTTAGAGAATCTAATTGACCTACGCGAACCATCATTTCTGTAATGATTTGCAAATCCAACATAAATTGATACACAGTTTTAAATTCATTCGCGTTATGGCCGGTGTATTTCGTTCCCGGTTCAGACAATCCAAATTGAACTCCGTTGGGAAGATAATGCACGGAGGTTGCCCCAGCCGAAGACTTAAATTCACGCGGTAAATCCAAGTTTTCTGTCGCAACATCTAACAGTGCGTTTACCCAAGCGCCTTCTGGATTACGATACATCGGCTCAGCTATGGAAATATCTAAGCTCATTTCAACATTATTTTCGGCCAACCAACCCACAACGCCGGTTTGAATTTCCTGTTTTAATTGTTTGGTTTCTTTACCAACAGGAGCGCGAAGGTTAGTCGCTAGCTTCATGTCTTTATCAGTGACTTTAATGTAGGTCAGCGACGTTGTTAGCGGGCCCATAAAATCATGAGCGTAATTAATGCCCAGTTTTTCACCGTAGTAATTTAGCCCCCAGTTGGCTGTCGCGTAATGTGCGGCATCGAGAACATGGTTTTTCTTTACTTTTGTTTTTTCCGGTAATTCATGCAAAAACAGCAACATTCTCGAAACCGGATTAACGCCTGTTTCAGGGCTGGAAGAATGGGCCGATATACCTTCAACAATCAATTCAATGTGACCGTTTTTAATTTCCGTTGTAATCGAGTAATTACCTTCGTATTTTTTCTGAAACGATTTGGCAATTTTATCGAGGCGTTTTTTCGTTCTTTTTAGATTTTTGGCATTAATGGTTGCTTTAGAAACACGAGGAATTTGATTGGTCGCCAAGCCCCCGGTTAAATCAACAATTTCTAACCCTTTACCTTCTCCCTCATAGGCATCAAACGTTGCCATCACGGTACCATAGCCTTTTTCCGCGATAACCACCGGATAACCGCCATCTAAAGCTAAATTATATTCAGGCTGAGGGAAACGCTCGAAGTAATAAGGAATCGCCGTAGACGAAGTTTCTTCTGTCGTATCAACCAATAATTTGAACGTACGATTGAGAGGAATACCCTCATCTTTCAATACTTTCATGGCGTACATTGTGACGATGATTCCGTTTTTATCGTCCTCTGTACCTCGCCCGTACAGGCGATCCCCCACTAAGGTCATTTTAAAGGGATCTAGCTTTGTGCCATCGTCTAACACCCAATTATCTGGATTAACTGGCACCACATCCCCGTGGGCGTGAATACCAACGAACTCTTCACCCGTGCCCTCTAGGGTAATTTCCCAAATACGATTATCAACATTTCGAAAACCCAGTCCGAAGTCTTCCGCCAACTCACGAATCTCTTCTCCGAGCTTAATAAAATTAGGGTTTTCGTGCTGCTCGTAAGCTTCGTCACGAAACGTCGGAATTTCAACAAATTCGCCAAGCTTTTCAATGGCTTCTTCGCCGTATTGAATGCGACTGTAGAGACCCACTAAGCGCTGAATAATATGACGCTCAGAAATTGACAGCGCCTTTTTATCGCTCAAGTATTGAGCAATGGCTTGGTTAACATCAGCGGAAAGCTCTATGTCGTTATCAGCTTGAACAGCCTTGGCGAACGCGGCAAAACGATCGAATTTTTGCTCACTTAACTCCGCCAAAATGGCCTGATTCTGGGCGAAGCTCAGATTAGCCTGCGACATACCTTCTGGAATGTAGCCGCACAGAGCCAGTGCGCACAATGAAGATTTTATCGGGGTACGCAAACTCTTCCCGAGAAAATGTTGGAATGGGTTTCTCATATCACTCACTTGCATTAAAAATTATAACGATAACCACAAGCGCCTGATTCAAATTTTGCTCAACAATACAGCACAGTTACGAATCTGAAGGCGTTCTATCTGAATAAGACGTAAAACTGGGTGAGTCTCCCATTACTGGGTAAGCAACCGAGCAAAGATTTATGCGAGCCAATCGGTTCTAAATGAGAAATATCTAATATTGCGTACACAAAGCTATCAAAGGAACAAAAAACTTAGGGCCTGTTAACAAGAGCGCATTATGAATCAGTTTTTAGATCACACACAGCCGACAGACTCATCAGCAACGCTGGAAGACCTTTACAGTAGCGGAAAATTTTCAGCGTTTTTAAACGCCTTCAACGCCCAATACCCGCACACCAATCAGTGCGATGACCTAGGTTTAATCAATCTCGTGATTCGCGCCAAAAGCCTGCTGGGATTAACCCGAGAAGCCAAAGCACTCATGTGGCGATTTTGGCGAAAACACAACCAGCCACAAGAATTGATCGAATTGTATTTATCGGTACTCAAGAACCAAGGCAGTCATTGGCAGGGTTTGAAAGAGGCAAAACGCCTTTGCGAAAAAATAGAAAATCCCAAAACACTTTCTAGAATTTACAGCTACCAATGTGAAGTCTTATCGCTATTTCGTGATTTTAAAGGCGCTGAGGAAGCACTAAAAACCGCAAAAACACTCACTGACGACAACTGGAATGACGTAACACAGGCGTATCTCGCGCTGGACAATGATGCCCCTGATGAAGCCTTCAATATTGTTGAACGCGTTTTATCGTCAGATTCAACAAATTATGCTGCCATCCAGCTTAAAGCTCATTTGCACCATCTAAACGGCGACGTCGATTCGGCAGCAGCTATGTTGGCACCGAGTTTAGATCCCAACAACAAAGACGCTATCGAGTCTGTCTATTTAGCCGTTAAGCAGGCGTATTATTTGATTGAACTTGAACAATATCAAAACGCTCATCAAATGGTGGAACTGGCAAAATCTTGGCTGCCAAACCCTCCGGCTTATTGGACCCGTTGGATCAATCAAACTACGGCAGACATTCTCTGTGCCGAGCAAAAATACGATGACGCACTCGAATATTTAGAACCCACCGATCTGTACACAAAATCTGTTGCCGACCGTATTAAACGCGCAGAGACCCACTTAGACAATCGCGATCACCACCAAAAAAAATTATTGGACGTTCCTTTCGTGCGCCAAAATTTTTATACCTGTGCGCCTGCGAGCTTAACCTCGGTATCCCGTTACTGGGGCACAGAGGTGTCTCAAGAACAGGTAATAGAAGAAATTTGCTATCGCGGCACACATCAAGTCGACGAAAGGCACTGGGCGATAAAACAGGGCTGGATAGTTAAAGAATTTGAATTACAGTTTAATAGCGCCAAACAGTTATTGGACAACAATATTCCGATTTTACTGACCACCGTAGATGCGCAAATGGGGCATCTGCAAGTCTTGGTCGGATACGATCAATCCAAAGGAACCTATTTTGTTCGCGACCCGTCCTACCCGCGCTTACAAGAACTGTTAATCGAGGCCGCAGAGACCTACTACGCAGCCAGCGGCCCCCGCTGCATGATTATTTTACCGCGACACCAACAGGCCTTACTCAACGAAATAGAGCTACCGGCAGCCGCGCTTTACGATGCCCACTTTGAGTTGAAATCCTCACTTGAGAATGAAGACCGAACCAAAGCATTTCAGGCATTACGGCAACTTATCGATGTTGATCAAAACCACCGAATTACATTAATTGGTCAAAAAGATATTGCCTACTACGATCAAGATTATCGCAAAATTGATCAAACTCTCGATGAGCTGCGCAAACGCTATCCCGACGACACCAATTTAATTATCGAAAAAACCTACAATTTAAAAAATATTGGTACCAGCAAACAAGTACTAACCTACTTAGAACCCTTTGTTGAAGCACCGCACTGTCATCATCTCCTGAAAAACTTGTATGTTGAAGAGCTTCGACACGACGGTAGAAATTTATCGTTATCATTAAAACTCTCTAATAAACTGCTTAAGCACTACAGCTTGAACGACCGAGTTTTAATCACTCAGGCCAATCTTCTGTGGGATCAAAAAAATCATCAGGAATCTCGTGAGCTATACCGCTTGGCGTCTTGCTTGGAAGATAAAAACGAACAGTACGCGCACCAATATCATTTAGCCTCTCGATTTGTTAAACAAGAAAAAGTAGCTCTGGATTTTCTAGAAGATCGTTTCAAACGATTTTCCAAAAAATCCAGCGGTCCGGGACTGTCTTACTACAACGCCGCTAAGTATTCGATGGGTGAAGAGCAAGCGCTAAACATACTCGAACAAACAATAACGTTACATCCTAACGACGGTCATCTACACATCTATACGGCGCAAGAGTACTTACTTTCAGGCAAACTCGAAAGAAGTCGAGAACTGCTAACACTCGCAGAGCCCATCGCCAATAAAATCGAATTTCTACAAATACAAGGGTTTTACTACGAGACCAATAACGAATTCGAAAAAGCGCTTCAGTGTTTAGAAAAGGTTATTAGCTATCAACCGCTCAACCAATCGGCCACACAATCAGTTATTCGGATTCTTGAACAATTGGGAAGAGAGAAACAAGCCAAAGAATTAGTGGCAAATCTGTTGGCTAAATTTCCGAGCAATTACAATCTATTAACCAGGAAATACCGATTAATTCCGGAATCGGATGTCAGCGAAAGAATGACACAACTGGAACACATTATTGATCTACACCCTTCAGAGTATTGGCCTTACCTTGAATACTCTGTCTTGCTCGGCGAGCAAAATCGGCTTGACGATGCTCTGAATATCGCCAAAAAAATGACAAACGTGCGCCCTGATATTGCCAGTGGATTCACTCAATCAGGAAAAATGGAATTCCAACTCGGCAATACAGATTCTGCTAAACACTGGTTTGAGCAAGCAATAAAAATATCGTGCGACGAAACAGAAGCGTACGATCTTCTGTTGCAATGTGCCGATAGCCAAGCGCTCGAAAAACAATACATCAACTTTATTAAATCAGAATTAATCAATCAAACCAGTGAAGGCGAAGGTATTCTTGGTTATCAGCAATTTGCCAGCCCCTATGAAACAACCGAACAACTGGAAGAATTTTTAACTTATGCCTGTCGTGAACGACCCGATCTCTGGCAGAGCTGGATTGCTAAATCTAGAAATCAGAGAAAGCTCGGCATGCTCGATGAGGCCATCGACACGCTAACCCAAGCGCTTGAGCGACACGGCTTAAAACCGATCATGTACTTAGAACTCGGCAAAACCTACCGAGTACAAGGTAATTTAGCTCAAGCGGAGCAAGAAACTCGTCGCGCTCTAGAAATTAATCCTGATTGGTCGTCAAGTATTAATGAGCTGTCCGAAATCTTAAATCTGCAGGGTAAAACCGATGAAGCCATTCAAGCATTAGAGAAATATCTACGAATTAATCCGCAAGAGGTTATTTCACACTCCTATTTAGCCAGCCTTTACTGGTCACAGGAAAAGCACGAGTTAGCCATTGGTTCGCTTTCGAAAGCACTGGAGCTCTACCCCGAGTACCGCTGGGGCTGGAATGAAATAGCAAGTTGGAACACAGAACTGAATCAACACCAAAATACCGTTGAGTTAATTCAAGCAGCCCGAACCAAACATCCCCACTCCGTTCCTTTAGTTTTGGTCGAAGCTTCTGTGTACGGTACTTCGGAAGAAGCCACTAACGTTCTAAAGGAGTTTTCTAAAGATCATCCTAATGCATTAAATGTGTTTACCGAATACTGTTATTTACTGTGTGATTTAAACGAACCAGAAAAAGCGAAGCATACGTTAGAGCAATCCCACTGGAATAAAAGCTCTGTCACAGACATTTCAACGCTTCGAGCTTATATAGAAGTGGAGCTGGGTTACATTGACCGGGGAATCGATATTATCGACTCAGTCGTGACTGCCCAGCCGGGATTTTCATCAGGTTGGCGATACCTAACGGCTTGGTATGCAATTCATAAACGAGATGTGGCAGCGACCAAGCACAGTCTCAACCATTTTGTGAAACTAAACAGCTCAAACGCCAGTGAAATATATTTCGGCGCGCTCAAATTACAAGAAGTAGCCCCGCACGATCCGTTAATCAAAACACTGATTGAAAAGTGCTTACGGCTTGACCCAACAAACGAAAGCTACCTAGCCACCTATTTCAATCATTTACAGTCTTTACCCGCAAAAGAAAATAACCTAAGTAAAGAGCAATTGATTTCATTGTTTGATAATGCGCTTAAATTAACAGCACCCATCAAAAAGACAATAACCTATACCCTCTATTCACTGATCACGGAATGTTTCAAAGGCGACAATATTGAACGTATTATCGCTTTGTGGTCAGAATTATTAACCACTACTGGCGTTCAATACTATCAGTTGGAAAAGGCCTGGTTAGCCCTAGAAGAACATGGCGTAGCCCATAGCGCTACTGAGACTATAGAAAAACTTTGGCTAACAAACGGCAATATCAATGTCTACGCGGGCGAATTTCTCGCAAAAGGAAAAACAAAACAATTAACATTAAAACAGTTGGATCAATGGATGATTTCAACCGATTTTACTGATGCATTTTCCGACGGCGTTATTGAAGAATACATTCGTCACACCATTAGAATTAAATCCCCACTCAACAAAAAAGCCTTTAACAAGTTATCAGAAAAGATTGCTTCGAATACCATGAATTGGGGGCTTATAGGTTATTACTACGCAGATCAAAGTGACTGGAAACGAGCTGGCCAATGGTTTGAAGACTACAAGTCTAAGTCTGGCGTGCAAGCTTGGCAATTGTATTTTTACGGCATTACGAAACTGCAATTGGGTAATTGGCGACACGGTATAGAAATTATGACGGATGCCTTTGCACTTCCCAGCGATTCGTATCGCGATGAAATTGTAACTTGGATGACGCTGAACGGTTTATTGGAAAATCAAGAAGTGGATTTGGAGGAATTCAATCGTATTAACGTTAAAGACTTATCGTCCTACAGCAACTACGCTCATCACTTAGCGCAAGCGTTAATATTAGTTGAAAGCTCCAGCTTAGAGGCCGAACACAACAACGTGAGTACTATCCTAAGACATTGCCAACGTTTGTATCAACCGATTGTGGGTCAGCTAAGCGTTACTATGGCAAAAGCAAAATCTCAACAAGCCTTAAAACGAAAAATTGAATCAAAACACCTCAAAAAATTGTATTGGCAATGGAAGCTGTCGAATTATTTCTGATCAATCTTTTTATAATTCCATAACAAACCGGAGCAGAGTCGAAATAATCCATCGACTCTGCTCGTTCGTCATTATTTAGCCATTGTAATCTGCGCGCCATCCAATTTTAGATCAGACAGTTTAGCAAGAAACGCTTCAATATTTTTCATGCCCGAGCCTTCATTGGCTAATCGTAACCGTTTGGTTGCAACAAGCGCTTCACCCACTTTTGTTACGTGTGGTGCTTCAATAACTTCATCAAACACGACAGCGTTCGTTGCAGTATCTGTGAGTGTGTATTTGATGTGCGTAGTCACTTTCATATTCAAACCCACTAAAGGCTGCGCTACTTTCACCATGTTTACAGCCAGTTGGTATTTACCGTTATCTGACAACAACCCTTGAGCTTTTAAACTTTCTTTTAAAGCACCTTCGAAAGCGATATCGCTGATCTCCGATGTCCAAGCAGGATTGGTTTTTTCACCGCCGAGAACGCCTGTAACCTCAACATTTTCCTTCAACGCTTCTGGGTAGGATTTACCCTCACCGTGATAAACCATGTTTTCCATTTTTGCGCCAGTTGCACAACCGGTGATGTACACCGCTAAAAGAGCGATAAATCCAAACTTTATTAATTTCATTTTTCGTCCTAGTGATTTTATAAATAGATTACGACATTCGTAACAATGCACCGCACCTGAATTTTACACGCACAGTCAAATTGAGTACAAACAGAATTGAATAAGAATAAATTTAGAGTGCGCACACCCTGAGCTATTTAACTAGCAGTATTAATCGACGATCTCATATCCGCAATCAATATAGTGCACACCTCCAGTTACCGCTTTAGCGGCGTCGCTTACCAAGAATGCCGCGAACGAGCCGATATCCTCTAACATCAGTGGTTTGTGTAATGGTGACTTTTCGACAAAATCCGTTAGTAAGCTGTCGAAATGCTCCAATCCGGAAGCCGCCCGAGTATGAATAGGACCGGGAGAAATAGCATTCACTCGAATATTGGTTCGGCCTAGTTCTGCAGAGAGATAACGCACTGTCGCCTCCAACGCTGCTTTTACAGGCCCCATTAAATTGTAATGCGAAACCACTTTTTCTGAGCCGTAATAGCTCACCGTTAATAAACTGCCGCCTGATTTCATCAATGGTTCAGCGCGCTTTGCCAAACGAATAAAAGAGTGACAGGAAATATCCATTGCCGTTAGAAACCCCTGTGAACTGCAATCGACAACACGACCGTGTAAATCTTCGGCCGGGGCAAAGGCAATCGCGTGCAATAAGAAATCTAATTTCCCCCAGCGGGCTTCAATTTCTGCAAAAAGTGCGTCAAGCTGTTCTTCACTGGCAACATTAAGTGGCGAAATAATTTCTGCGTTAACTTGCTCTGCCAGAGGTCGTACGTATTTTTCGGCTTTTTCGTTGAGATAAGTCGCAGCAAGTGTAGCGCCCTCAGAATGAAATGCCTGGGAACATCCCCACGCAATAGATTCGTTATTGGCAATCCCTACAATTAATCCTTTTTTTCCATTCAAATTAATAATTGCCATCATCTCAACCTCATTATTTATTGGCTTAAAAAAGCGTAGGTGTGTGTTGCCAGCATTTTCTCTTCGTTGGTGGGAATCCGATAAATACCAACAAGACTGTTTGCAGTGTGAATCGTACTGAAATGGTTCTGGTTAGCGTTTACATCCAGTTGTATTCCTAACCATGCGAGATGAGAGAGAATTTTTTCTCGAATAAAAGCGCTGTTCTCGCCAATACCACCGGTAAACACAATACCATCAAGACCACCCAATGCGGGAATCAATCCGGCGAGTTTTTGCGCCGCGCGAAAGGCAAAAAGCTCCAGGGCAATGCTAGCGTTTTTATCATTACTGGCTTCAAGTTCGCGGACATCTGAACTGATTCCCGATACACCCAGCAAGCCCGATTGTTTATACAAAATTGATTCAATTTGCTGATCATTGAGTCCCAAGTGTTGCATTAAATACAGAACCACACCCGCGTCTAACTCGCCACATCGAGTTCCCATCATCAAACCATCTAACGCGGTAAAACCCATCGTCGTGGTAACACTGTTTAAATCGGACATTGCGCACATACTAGCGCCATTACCCAAATGCGCGACAATAAGACGGGGACGATGCTGAACGCCGATAAATTCATGCGCCACAGACGCAATGTATTCATAGGAAAGACCGTGAAAGCCATAACGCAAAATACCGTTTTTTGCGTATTCATTGGGTAAGGCGAATTGTTGATACAACGAATTTTGGGTTTTGTGAAAAGCGGTATCAAAACAAGCCACTTGCTTTATTTCGGGATAATGGCGTGCAATGAACCCAATGGCAGCCAATTCTGACGGGAGATGCAATGGCGCAAGCGGAATTAATTGTTTTATTTGCTCTTCAATGTTGTCGTTCAATAACGTCGGCTCATAAAACTGCGTACCACCATGAACTAGACGATGACCTATAATTCGAACGCTTCTGTTGCCGTAATTTTCATAGATATGATCCATCAACTGGATAAGTGCGGCATCTAAATTTAAGTCTTTATCGGGTTTGAATTCAATTTTCCCCTGTTCAATCGATATTAAATCCGGCAAGTGCCAAAGAGAATATTTAAGATTCGAGGAACCTGCATTTAACGTTAATAATACGTCAGACATAACGATAAAAACTCAACGGTTTGATCGCGCACAAAGTAAACCCAGCGCGCAAGATGCAATACGCGTAGCTCCTCGGCCCGCAGCTCGGCTGGTTAGAATGATGGGCACTTTCGCTCCCAACACAATTCCGGCACCTTCAATCCCGAATAAATAGCCAAACTGTTTATACAACATATTTCCCGATTCTAAATCAGGAGCCACAATTATATCGGCCTGTCCCGCTACCTGAGAGACAATTCCTTTCGCTTGTGCAGCTTCGATAGAGATCGCATTATCAAGCCCAAGCGGTCCGTCTAACAGCCCACCATTTATTTGTCCTCGCTCAGCCATCTTACACAATGCGGTGGCATCTAGGGTTGACGGTATCGCTTCATTGACGGTTTCCACAGCGGAGACGATCGCCACTTTTGGTGTACCGCGATTAAGTGCCTGAAAAAGATCAATGGCGTTTTGAACAATATCCCTTTTGGTGGATAAATTGGGACGAATATTGATTGCAGCATCGGTGAGGAAAAGGGGTTTTGGATAGGTCGGTACATCCAATGCAAACACATGACTCATGCGCCGCCCTGTTTGCAAACCAGAGACTTTATTGACAACAGCCGACATTAATTCGTCGGTGTGCAACTTACCTTTCATCAAGGCTTCGACTTCACCCTTATTCGCCAATTCTACCGATACTGACGCTGCTTCATGGCTGTGCTGGGTATTGATAATTGAGTAATTACCGAGATCAAAACCCTGCTCCTGGGCAACGGCGCGAATCTTATGCTCTGGCCCGATCAGTATCGGCGAAATAATTCCCTCGGCAGCGGCTTCTAATGCACCGCCTAACGACGCAGCATCAACAGGGTGTACAACGGCTGTGGTTACGGGTGTTAAGTCCCGACATTGCGCCATCAATTCATGATAAAACTGGCCTTCCTCATTTTTAAATTCAATTTCTGGCAGACTGACTTTTTGACGTTTTACTTTTTTGGTCGGTGCAATAACGCGTGCTTCACCACACACAACTTGCTTGCCTTCTTGGTTACAACAGACACAATCGAGTAATAATTCATTTTTACCGTCATTAGCTTTCGACTTGACCGTCACTGTTGCTGTAATTCTGTCGCCGACTTTTACCGGTCGAACAAATTTTAAAGACTGATCTAAATAAATCGTTCCCGGTCCGGGTAGCTGAGTGCCCAAAACGGTTGAGATAAGCGAGCCACTCCACATTCCATGACCAATGATTTCATGGAACATATCACTCTTTGCGTATTCTTCATCGAGGTGTGCGGGATTAACGTCACCAGACATAATTGCGAACAATTGAATATCTTTGATGGTGAGAAAATGTTTTACACTGGCGCTATCACCAATCTCAATTTCATCAAATAATTTATTTTCGATAAATTCCGTCATACAACACCATTAAATGCTAGGGAATCTCTGATTAATACCAAAGATAATAAGAGGGAATTATTGTTGGAACACATAGGTTCCTGGTGCATCACCCAACACCGGATAACCCTTACTCGCATTTCCAACTTCGATTGGATCTATATTTTCTTTTTCTATCTCGGTTAACCAGGCAACGTATTGGGGCCACCAGGATCCCTGCTGAACAGGGGTTTGATCAAACCAAGAATTCGGATCGATATAAGAATCTTCCGCCGTTCGTGTAGATTGTCTAAAGCGGCGTCGAGGATGGCCAGGCTCAGAAACAATACCGGCGTTATGGCCGCCACTGGTTAAGACAAAGGTCACATCGGTATCGCTTAAAATATGAATTTTATAAACAGACTGCCAAGGAGCAACGTGATCTTTTTCAGTACCTACGGCAAAAATAGGGGCGCGAATATCGGTAATTGAAATCGGTTTTTCGTCAACCAAATAATGACCTTGCGACAATTGATTTTCTAAAAATAACTTGCGCAAATATTCACTGTGCATTTTATAAGGCATGCGCGTCGAGTCAGAATTCCAGGCCATTAAATCATTTACGCCCGAGCGTTCGCCCAACATGTATTCCCGAATCATGCGCGACCAAATTAAATCGTTGGAGCGCAACATTTGGAATGCGCCAGCCATTTGTTCGTTATCGAGAACGCCTTGATGCCACATCATATCTTCTAAGAAGGTAATTTGGCTTTGATCCACAAATAACATCAATTCACCGGCTTCGGCAAAATCGGTCTGTGCAGCCAACAAGCAAACGCTTTTAATTCGACGCTTATGCTGATTTGACGAATCTGTTAGCGTATCACTGCCAGAATTGCTTTGTTTATCCTGCCGCGCTTGTGTGGCAGCAGCAATACTGAGCAGAGTGCCTCCCAGACAATACCCTGCCGTATGGATCTCAGATTCACCGGTAATCGCCTCGATAGCATCCAGCGCGGCTTCAATGCCCAGCACGCGATAATCGTCCATCGATAAATCTCGATCTTCACTGGTCGGATTTTTCCAAGAAATGGTAAATACCGTAAATCCTTGTTGAACGAGATAATTAAAAAAGGAATTACTTTCGGATAAATCCAAAATGTAATATTTCATAATCCACGCTGGAACGACCAGCAATGGAACTTTATTCGTTTGCGGCGTTGATGGGGAGTACTGGATCAGCTCGATAAGTTTGTTTCTGAAAACAACTTTGCCGGGTGTAACAGCAATGTTTTTTCCCACTTGATAATCTTCGCAACCTGCCGGTCTTTTTCCGGTAACTGCTCGCTGCCAATCGTCCCACCAGTTCATCCAACCTCGCAACAGATTGGTACCACCCTCTGTAATCGTTGCTTGAATGACTTCTGGGTTGGTAAAAAAATTATTGCTCGGCGAAAAAGTATCTAATAATTGCCGCGTACCGAATTCCACCATTTTTTCATGATGCTTGGATACGCCTCTTACCCCCGTAGTCGCTTCGCTCCACCATTGCTCTTTCAGTAAAAAGCTTTGATGAATAAGATTAAACGGCCACGTTTGCCAACCGCCGTGAGCAAATCGGCGATCGTTGCCCACCGGTCCGGCACAAGTTTCACCTTGGGACCAGAGCGCGCTGCGCAATCCGTAGTTAAAAAGCTGTATATTTTTTTGTGTCCAATGTTCCAACAACTGCCACTGCTTACCTGGCGCTATGGCCAAGTGAGCAAACCAATCGGCGTAAGCTTCCATCACTGAGCCGGGAGAAACACCCAAGGTAAATCTTGCCATCATTGCGTGAACGGCTCGATCCAGATTTTCGCCCATCATTTCCGAGGGCGCATCCAGTGAAAGCGAGACATCTTCCAACAGACTTTGCATGGGCCGCAGCCCATCAATCATAGGAAAATAATCTGTTGATAGATCGGTTAAAAATTCCAATCCATTGGGGAAAACAGTTGATTGGGGCAATACGAAAGATTCGTTCATAGTAATCACTCACAATGAATGGAATAAAACGCAATTTTGGCAACGACTTTAATGAGGCGTGCGTAATTTATCTATGTGTTTTCAATCTCAATTTCTACTTAAATAGGCTTTTGAAAGACGCAAAAAATATAACAGCCAAGCAACCGATACTACGTACCCAGTAATAATTTGAACATCGAATACGTTTGAATAGAAACGACTAATTCTTTGCGGATATAGGACTCACGATAGATAAACTTAAAGGCACGCGAAAAATCCTTTTTGAATCTCTCCCTATTCCTAACGTGCCTTCACTAACAACGTGTCTAATTTGACATTGATTGGAAATTCTTCGTTTGAGCCAACTCAAACTTTTCTTGTTGTTTTCATAAAATTCATTCGACGATTAGAACGTCTTTAAGAAAACCCAACGGGCAAGTAAATTATTCCGTTGTTTTTCAAGTTGGCTTTCTATTTACGCCTCATTCTTTTTTAGCGCTATAGTCGTTAACACAGGGCCGAGCAATTCAAAGACAATGGAACTTGCAATAACAATTTGAATGATTAACTGTTGATATTGAGGCAGGTAGTGAGATGCAACCAGCGCCATACCGATGGCAGCGCCCGCTTGAGGCAACAGTGACAGGCCAATCCAGCGCTTTGTCGTTTTGTTATTACCGGCAATTGACGCCCCAGCGTAACCCCCCAAAAATTTCCCAACAATTCTGAGAATTACATACATCGCTGTTGGTACGAGTAACGTTATTAACGAATCAAATTCCAACAGGGTGCCCGCCAAAATAAAAAACAGCAGTAAAAACGGCCATTCAATATTTTCGATGGCGGTAAACGGCCGCTCGTGGTGGCGAGCCAAATTAGCAATGACACAGCCAGTGGTGATCGCCGCCAGCAGAAAAGACACTTCCAACCACAATGCCAAGCCACCACAGATAAACACCACCGCTAGAGCTTCCAATAAAATGGGCTCTCCCGGTTTTAGTCTGCCGGTCACAGCAGAAGCGGGTAAGCCAATAACAATACCCAGAAGAATCCCGCCACCTAATTCACGAGTGATAGTACCTAAAGATTCCCAATCAGAACCCACAGCAATAACAGCCAAACCTGCCGAAAAAAGTAACAGGCTCCAAACATCATCCAATGCCACTGCACCCAGTAATATTTTTGAAAATGGCGACTGAGCTTTGGTTTCCACAACGGCATCAAAGGCTATTTCCGCGGCAGTGGCAGCAGCGATGCATCCGAGTACTAAAGCCACCTGCCAAGGAACACCCACGACATACATGCCAACACCAACCATCAATGCGGCACACAGTGATTCACCGAGGGATATAGAAAACAAAGAAGTGCCAAGTTGCGAAAACGTACTTGCGGTCAGCTTGCCGCCCAACAGAAATCCAACCATAACCAACGCGATGCTGGTTAACCAATCAAATTGGTCTTCAACTACATGGGGGATAACATCAAATACTTGTGGACCGATGAGAACACCGATAGAAACCAGCAGAGTCACTCGTGGAATCTTGGTATTGCGAGCAATCGCATCGGCGATAAGACCTAAACAGAAAAAACTACCGATGGTAATTAATATAATTTCTTCTCCGGTCATACACACACCTTAATAGAAAGCATTAAAACCTTTAAATCACACAGGTTCGTGCAGACTATCATGTAATCAGGAGGAGACTTTAAAGACGATCAAATTGTAGAAATTAATTCGTAAAAGATGAAAATTTAAGAGATAAAACGTTGAGAATTAACATTAAGGGTATAAAAAGGTAAATACGATTGATCGCATTTATCCCACAGCCATCTGTGATGACCGTGGGTACTCAATGAGTTTTAGAGTTTAGATTGAAGCAATTAATGCACTTCGGCTTGTTCTGCCAAAGACAGAAGACCTGGAACCGCAAATGAAATCACTCGATCGAGCAGATCATTTTCATCGATCACACCTTCCAGGTTTTCCAAGTAGTGTTCGACTTTTTCAATCTGCGTGTGAACAGCCTGCTCAATGTTTAATAAAAAGTACACTTGCCAACTGATTTCTTCACGACCGGCGTTCGGAAGAATCTCGATCAATGCGTCAATAAAGGGTTTTAATTGAGCATTGTGTTCTTTTAATGCCAGAAGTAAATCGGAAGAAAAGCCCAAATTAGCAGCTCGCGCTAATAAAGAACCGGATGAGACATTATCTTGGTTTTCAGTGGGTAACGAAATTGACGGCTTTAAAAGCGCCTTGAGAATGGCAGCAACCTTGTCTTGCCTTGGCAGATCTTGCTCCAAAGCTTGGCTCAACAGTCGCTGACGCTCGGTACAAATCTCTTCACTTGCACGTTTAACAAGTGCAATCAACAACTGATCTTTGGTACCAAAATAGTAATTTACCGCCGCCAAGTGGGTTTTGGCTTCACGGGTGAGCTCGCGAAGATTGACTCGATCGAACCCTTTTTGAGCAAAAAGTCGTTGTGCGGTGTTTAAGATCCGCTCTCTAGTCTCGTTGTCTTCCAACGCTAATTTCGGTCGACCTCTGGTCGGCTTTGGAATGACTCCTCCGTCTTCTTGATACATTGTTGAATAATCCCCTGTATAAGTATGAAATCTAAATTCTTTTACTAGGGCCTGTTCACGCTCTTTTGTTCTTCTCACCGCTTACAGAGCGGAATCTCGCGCTCAACCTTTGTTCCGGTAATAAGCCGCCGCGAACAACGTTGTCTATTGCCACACGCACTGCCAGAGTCATTCCTACTCGAAGTGTTATCTTTCACTCAGGCAAGCCAAGCGACCGTTTGTCTAACGGATATAAGATGGATTAAAAAATTATCTTCAGTGGAATCCTTCAATATGGTGTGAACAAGCCCGTATCTCTAATGTTCTTTTTATAATCAGGAAGTCTTGTTGGAGGGCTACAACATTTGATCAGCTTGCGTTCTTTATTGATTGCTTTGGTGAATTGGCACTGTTGTCTCTGCACTAATCAACATGCCACCAATAGCATTTCTCCTGCACATAAAGCCACATTTACTTACGTTGCACTTACAAATGCAAACTCAACTTCATTCCTGGTGTTTACAGTATTATTTGGTGTTAAACCTAATGAATTAGTAAAAATTTTATCATCCCCCTGAAATTAAAAAATCAACATATGTGATGATTTCACATACGGACATAGGAGGGTTTTTGATGGAATCGCGAGGAGTGGGATGGGCAGCACTGGTTGTTGAATGATCGATAACTTGCACAGAAAATGGTGGCGGTTAAAAATCAATCAGAGCGTCAACACCTAGATTTTAAGGTTTGGCGCCTGTTTCACCGAATAAAAATACTATTTTGAACGCCAACTGAACGGATACTGAGTGCGCCAGTGTAAAACTTCTTGATCATTTAACCGAAAAACGTTTTTTTTATTAAGACAAAATGGCATCTAATTAAACATCCAGTCACATTATTGAATTAATAAATACACAGACATGTTAAATAAAAGCGACCTACTTCACATTATCGAGACAAAAGTAAACTTAGGTTTTAACATTCAATAATAAATAAAAGATAATATATGCAAAGGGAATTTCAGTGAAAAAGGTATAAGGCGAGATAGCTAGTGACCAATAAGCCGAAGGTACGGCGTTTGATCACTCTACAAACCTTAATGATAGGATATGTCTCATCTCCTCTTCTAGATTTGGCTACCACGCCACCTTCCACTGGTGACCTTCACCAAAAATGATAACTACACACTGGGTTTACGAGACCGAGTGAAGAGATTTGAATCGATTATTCGATTAACATCTCAACAATTACCTTGCAAACACAAAAAAGATTAAATTTTATTCAGCAAGGTGAGAAAAAGAAAATTAGGGCTTAGGGTGGCCCACCTAAAGAAATATCAAGAATTTTTGGCCAGATAACTGAATTGTTGGTTAATTTTGGCTCTTATAACTAGATTTTGACCAATTACTGTAATTTTTGACAGCTGAGAAAATAGGAAAAGCCTCTTGTTATAAAGCGAAATATCTACTTGAATACAACCAAGAATTAAAAGTTATAAGAATCTAGAATTTTAATGTATAATCAAATTCAAGATGACTTAAAAACCTACACTTCACATGGTTGAGCTCAAGAGATAGGACTCTAACGGAATAGATAGCTCGAAACGGAAATCGAACAAAAGGAATTCAAAATGAAAGTAATCGCTACAGTTCTAATTTCGCATTTCTTCGAAGAAAGAACTGAAACTGGCTAGCTCAATATCTAGATTTAAACACAAGTAAAATTCTCAAGCTCAACAGGCTTATTGTTAACCCTGTTAATAGATAAGGCTTGCCCAAAAAATCGATTATTAATTTTCGTTTTACGCAAGCAAATTCACGCTAAACCAGATGTAAAAAAATTATCGAATTGTTCTTGACTAAACATTTTGAATGAACGATAAAATTATTAAGCGCGAATTTAAGACCAAACGGATGTGTAAATCCAAAAAAGCTAGAGCAGATAGAAATTAAAAATCAAAAGTTTAAAAAAATTAACATAATTTAAGTGTAAAAAACCAAAACGGATAGGATAAATCGCCAATTTAAAACACAATCAAATTGCAGCGGTTTATTACAGGGGCATTAAAAACAGCAACAAAAAATAAAGTTTTAAAAACGTGACAAAACACTCTTTTAAACTGTTGCTTAGCCCCATACATTAAACACTGAATTAACATACAGTAGTTATAAAAGATTAGATTTGGCAACATTAATTAGGCACTACTAAATTACATAAATAAGCCAAATCCGACAGACAAACTGTCATAGACAAACAAAGAGTACCTGCAATCAATTTCATAACAAGGATTGATCTGCTACTAAAAGACTAGAAATTTTTCGTAAAGAAATTTGAATTTCGATGTCAGAATGAAAACCAAATTTTATTTCGAAATTGATAGATACAAAAAACATTACGGAAAAAATGTTTACTGATATCAGTTTCGAATAAAACACTGCAAGGAAGCAGAAACAACAAAAGGGCATACGCCACTAGTCCAACATCTACCTACTGAAAACATTGTTGGCCTCTTAGCGTGAAACTTGCTGAAAACCAAAATAGATTACACAAAAAGTGTAACGAAAAATTAAAAATACATTTTATTAAAACTGCGGATTCATTAATCGTTTACAAGGAAGCTAAATTATGAACACTGAAAAAGTAAAAAGAAGTTCTCGTGGTCGTCCAATCTCTTTCGACAAGGGTCAACTTGTACAATCAGTTATGCACAAGTTTTGGGAACAGGGTTATAACAACGTCTCTTTAAACGAGATTGCACGTGACAACGGTCTAACTCGTGCAAGCTTGTATCACAGCTTTGATTCAAAAGAAGCACTATTCCTACAAGCATTGAACCTATACATTAAAAACTCACCAGACGCTTTACTAGATAACTTGGATGAAGACGTACACGTTGGTGACACTTTCTTCTCCTTAATGGATCGAATCAGTGAAGCACGCGCTGCCGACGAACGTCATCGTGGTTGTATGGTGTTTAACTGCATCAACGAATTAATCACTTCTGATAGCGCGCTTGCTAAGCAACTGACTGATGTATTAGAAAAGCGTCGTCAACGTGTAAACTCCTTATTCGCTATCGCGGTTAAGAATAACGAATTGCCACAACACACTGATGTTGTTCTTTACAGTAATATGTTCCTAACCTTCCTTTGCGGTTTGAGCACGTTCTCTAAGACGGCTTCTGGCGAGCAAGAATTGAAACAATTGTGCGAAGGCTTCCTAAACAGCTTAGGTTTCTACCGCCGCTCTGCTACTCAGTAATAATCAGTAGTTAATAAGTCCTCGCCTTTGTTTACTAAAAAAATTAGTTAAGCAAAGGCGGACTTAAAGTTCTCTCTTCCCCTCTTTTTTATTTATCAATCCCTCGTTGTTTCTCTTCTCTTAACTGAGCGCCCGTTTTTCTTTCGTTAGAAAATAATTTACTCGTTACCTAAAAACTAAAATTAATGAACATTCAAAAAATAAAGATTCACGGTTAACAAAAACCCAATTACTTTATTAAAGATCGAACGTTCAAGAAAAGATTGTTAGGAAGCGATAGAAATAGCCGAAGCTAAGAAGGAAAGGATAAGAACTGGATTCAAGGCTTTCCACTCATAACTAGCAACTGAATGAAAAGCCTGTGTACAAGGTAGAAGATGCAAAATACTAGAAAACTAAAGGATCCTAGGGCCTGTTCACACCGATTTGGATTTTTCCGGCAAAGGCAACGCCGGTAAAGACGGGCTCAAAATAAGCGCTGATTGGCGATAGGAGTCACGGCTGAGTTCATTTTCGCCCAAGCTTTCTAACAACCTGCCAAGCTCAGCGTAAGCGCTGTGGCTAGGCTTTAATTGAATGCTCTTTTCAAAATATTCACGAGCCTGGCCCCACAGTCGATTGCGCAAGCTGATTCTGCCCAACGCCAAATACAACGCCGGATCATCATCGTGTGTTTTGATCCATGCTTCGGCAGCAGACAGCTGTTTCTGTGGATTCTCAGCGTTGAGGGTGCCATAAAGATTGAGCAGTTCGGTATCCCAACGCTCAGAAAGAATCTTTTTAATGGATTGTTCGGCCTGAGTAACCGCATTCAACTGACTCAGCAAGCGAATGTAGCTATCAAGCAGTTGCGGATCGTGACGGAACTTAGACGGCAGTTCTAACCATTTAACTTGCAGTTGCTCAGCAACCTTAGTTTTATCACTCACTTGCGATTGCTCAGCAATGTCTCTTAATTCGTACAGTGCAATTTGCCGCTGAAAATAATCTTTTCTTTCATGAGTTAATCGCTTTTTGAGTTTAGGTAATGTGCTGCGCACCTTGGCCCAATCACCTGTCTCTGCGTATAAATGGCATAAACGTTCCAGCAACAGTCCGTTATTTCCATACTCCTCAAGGTGCTGTTCCACACAGACAATACTTTCACGTAATTTACTCTGTTGCTCGAGTAGTTGCGAACGCGCCAATGTCAGGGCAACCGTGTTAGAAGAGTATTTCTCTGCTTCGCTCAGAATTTCTTGCGCGTTATTTTCATCACCCAAAAAATGCGCCGATTGCGCGGCAACCAGTAAATTTACTTCGGGCATGGGCGAGCGTCCGGCAGAGCCCAACAGTAATTTTTTTGCCGTGGCGTAGTTACCAATTAAAAATTCAGTGATACCTTGCGCCGTTTGTTTTGCCCGTGCCGACTGGCTTTTCACCCCCAATAATCGCAGTGAAATTCTGAACAACACTCGTATAAATTTAATTAGAAGATACAGCAGCAATACGGAAAAAATAACCAAAAAAACCGAAAACCAAAACTCGGTTTGCACAGTGGTATTGCCAATAGAAATCAGAACAAAACCGGGGTTAGCGGTGATCAGTTTCTCAAGAAAAAATCCGCCGACTAAAACCGCTAAAATTAACAGCAATAATTGAATTAATTTTGTTTTCATTATTGCTCATCCTCTTCGAGTTCTGGCTCGGCAGATGAGGCTTCTTGACTGCCTAATTTGTGCAGTTTTTCAATGTACGCTTGTAATTGTTGCTGAGAATTATTGACCGCTGGCAATGTTCGTATAATTTCTAGTTGCGACAAATAATCCAATTCAGAAATTAGTGCGCCAGCAGAGTTGGATTGTGGAAAATAGGTTTCTACCAATATTTTCGCGTTATTCAAAGCCGCGGTATAAATGCCCTTTTCTTCTCTTAACATGGCCAACTGCGCCTGTTCGATAGAAAAGCGTAAGTTCTGACGCAAATATTCAGACGCCGAAGGCGGCAGCAATGGCGCTACAGGTTCGTCGTGATGTTGAATTTGGAAATACTGACCAAACGATTTCGCAGCGTCGCTAACCCCCTCTGAGACACGATTCCATAAATTATCGGATGCAGGTTCTTCTGTCGTATCATTTTCAACTGACAAAGACGTTGTTTCACTGCGCAACGCTTCGGGCAATTGATGAGTCGGCAATACCGATACTGTCTCGGCAAGACCTTGGAGTCGCAAATAAATGCCTTCGCGATCCACTTCTGCGGCCAATCGAATCGCGGCAAGATCGCGGGCTAAAGCCTGACGAACGGGGAATAAATCTGGCAAGGAAAGATCTCGCAAGATGGCATCGGCAGCTTCCATTAACCCTAGAGCCGATTGCACATTTTGGTCGATTAAAATGCGCTGACTGGCCAATCGAACTAAGTAGTGTGCTTCGGCGAGCAACCAATCTTCTCGGCTGGTATTAGACAGCGATAACAAGCGCTCGTTGTGCGTGTTCAGTCGTTGAGTCACTTCTTCAACACTCAATGTGAGTGCTTCAGCAGTCGATTGGCTTTGCGACGCTTGGGTTTTTAACTGTTGGTTTAGCGTCGCGACAGATTGCTCCAATCGCTTAACTTCACCATCGCGCTGTTGTATTTCCGAACGTAGAGAAACGACTTGTTCCGCTTGCTGCTGCCACTGCGGGTAAAACCAGTAACCGACAAATCCAGCCGCGGCTATCAATCCGATCACCAATAGAAACAATAAGCTGAGGAAAACTCCGGTAAATCGGCTTTTCTTAGCGGGTTTATGACTCGCTGCGGATTTTTGTTTTGGCTCAGACTTTGGCTCAACCTGACTTGAATCGGTACTTTTGGAGCTGGCTTTGCTGTTTTTATCTGAAACAGTGCTTGTATCTGGAACAGGTTCTGCGACTAAGGTTTCGGGATCAGCTTTTTTCGATTCATCGTGCTGATTTGAAGTCGAAGTCTCTGTGGGCGAAGAATCTGTCGACGAAGTTTTATTAGGTAACTGGGGGGATGAATCGGAAGGCGTGTTTTCCGGTGATTCGTTTTGATCTTTTGGAGCGTCTGTCATGCCGTAATGTCCTAGGCGCGAGCCTAATTAAAATTGTGTCCTTGCCTATAACGATGGCACCGAATTACAAGCTATCGCAAGCTTGTGTCATGGTTGTGATCATCGCTTCCTCAGAGGCGTTTTTAGCTTCGAAAATGGTCGTGAACCCGAGGGATTTTGCCATCGCCGCAACCCGCGCTCCGGGTACGACAACAGCAGTATTGAATACGTGTGTTTTTTGGCTTTCTAAAATACTGCGCTGGAGGTTTTGCAAACTCTCGCCGCTGTATACCAGTATGATATCTTGCGAGTCATTGCCGAATTGGCTGACTGCCAGCGCGCTGGCGCAGTCGCTGGGATAAACGCGTTCGTACAGCTCACAATAGTCAACGCAAGCGCCGCGAGAAATCAGTTCATCGGCAAGCTTGGTGCGCCCGCCTAAGCCTCGAAATATCACCACTTTGAGCCCATCAACCGCGTTGAGTTGAGGCAACATCAGCAGAGATTCGCTGTCCATGGCTTCACCGAGACCCGACTCTGCGTTCACACCGTGCAAGGTCAAGGTACGCGCAGTTGCGCTGCCAACGGCGAAAAACTCGGTATTCAAGGGCAGTTGCGGCCAAAAATCATCGATTACATCAAAGGCAAACTGAACCGCATTTTGGCTCACAAAAATTGCGATGTGATACAGATCGAGATCCATGACCTGGCCGCGAATTTTCTGCCGTTGCTGAGCACCCGCTACGGGGACAATCTCCATCAACGGCTGCGACCAAATCGATTCGTATCCCAGCGCAACCAAGCGCTCATGGGTTTTTGCTGCCTGAGCTTTCGGGCGTGTTAACCAAATTGTCAAAACGTCGCCCTATTTAATCGAGTGGCCGTAAACTTCTTGCAAGATGTCACCAGCACCTGCGCTCAAAAGGCGTTCTGCCAACTGAATACCGAGTTCAGATGCCTGAGCTTTAGGGCCTCGAACCTCATCAGACAAGATAACTGTGCCATCCGGACGACCGACTAACCCTCGCAACCAAACCTCTTCGCCTTCTAGTTCAGCGTAGCAACCAATAGGAACCTGACAACCGCCCTCTAACCGGCGATTCATCGCTCGCTCTGCGGTAACGCGAATTGCAGCTGCATCGTCGTGCAGCGGCTTTAGCAGTGCCAGCACTTGCTCGTCGTCGGTTCGGCATTCGATACCCACCGCACCTTGTCCACCAGCTGGCAAACTGAGTTCGGGCTCTAGGAATTGTTTAATTCGCTCGGCCATTTCCAGGCGAATTAAACCTGCAGCAGCAAGAATAATGGCATCATATTCACCTGCATCAAGCTTTGCCAAACGGGTATTTACATTTCCGCGTAAGAATCGAATTTCAAGATCGGGGCGAATGGAAGACAGCTGGCACTGACGGCGCAGACTGGAAGTACCGACAATGGCACCTTGAGGGAGGGCATCAAAACTATCGTAGGTATTGGAAACTAATGCATCACGGGGGTCTTCTCTTGGACAAATAACCGCCAAACCGAGCCCTTCTGGGAATTCCATGGGCACATCTTTCATGGAATGAACGGCAATATCGGTCTCGCCGGCAAGCATGGAGGTTTCCAGTTCTTTTACAAACAGCCCTTTACCACCCACTTTCGCCAACGGAACATCAAGGATTTTATCGCCTCGACTGGTCATAGGACACAGCTCAACGCTCAAATCGGGATGGATACGCTCAAGCTCAGCTTTCACATACTCCGCCTGCCACAGCGCCAATGCACTTTCTCGGGTGGCAATACGGAGTGTTTTATTCTCGGGGGTTGATTCGTCAGTTGAGGGCAATTGCGACATAATCTTTTCTCATCTAGCTCGGGCATGTGCCAAAGCGCAAATGATACCAGTCTCAAATGACCCCGTGAAATTGCCTATAGGCGCTGCATCAATTCCTTTACACTTGTTAAGTGACGACGGCTGACCACAGGCTTGATTTCACAATCTTGTAAGCACAGCTGATAACCCTTCTCCGGGCCTTTTTCTAACGCGACAATGTACTTTTTGGCCACCAACGCATTGCGGTGAACTCGAATAAAGCTATCGCTAAAATTCGCCTCAAGATCTTTTAAGGTTTGATCGATTAAGGTTTGTCCGCCAGTGTGAATTACCGTGACGTATTTTTGATCGGCGCTGAAAAAACGGATGGTTTCGATTTCAATCAACTCCACACCGCGATGGGTCTTGGCGGTTATATGGGCACGTCCAGGTTCTGGTGGTTGATGATTGTCTGTGGTTTTTTGTAAGCGATTTAGCTTTTTCGCATTTTCAATCGCTTCTTGCAGCTGTTGCGATCGAATCGGCTTGAGTAAATAGCCCACCGCCTTTACATCAAATGCCTCCAACGCATACTGGTCGTAGGCGGAACAAAAGATAATAGCCGGGGGGTCTTCAATGGTCGAAATTTTTTGCGCCACTTCCATGCCGCTCGGGCCGGGCATACGAATGTCCAATAACACTAAATCGGGGTCTACGCGGTGAATTTGCTCAAGTGCTTCATCACCGGTAGAAGCTTGGCCAACGATTTGGCAATCTGGAATGTCTGCCAATAACTTTACCAATCTTGCCCGCGCTAAGGGTTCATCATCAACGATCAATATATCCATAAAATATTCATTACTGCCTGTTTTAGACTAACGCTTTTGCTCTGATTCCAATAAATCAGGCTCCAGAAAATCGCGTTGAAGTTTCGTTTTGTTGTAGCTTAGGTTGACGTGATATTCCCCGTCGTTAACATTTGTCTCAAATGTGGCTGAAGAGCCGCAATAAGCCGACAAACGCGCACGAATGTTGTCCTGAGCGAGCCCATTGCCGCGCCGCAAAGGCTCAATGGGCCGCCCCAGAGCGTCCTTCGGAATCGGATTGGTAATAGAAATATAGATAACGGATTCAACCTCCGACACCGAAATGGAAATTTCGCCGCCATTTTCACGGGGTTCAATACCGTGGTAAATCGCATTTTCCAGCAGTGGTTGCAAAATCATACTTGGGATAAGTACATCGCTCAGATCACCCGACTTTTTCCAATGCACGACCAGCCTGCCCCCTAAACGGAGCTTTTCAATCGAAAAATACTGATTCACCAACTCAAGCTCAGTATTCAATGGCACCAACGCCGGTTTGGCCAAACTCGATCGAAACAAATCGCACAAATCTAGGGTAACGCGCTCGGCGCGCTCGGGATCAATCGTGATCAAGCTGACAATGGAATTCATGCTGTTGAATAAAAAGTGCGGGCGAATACGGGCTTGCAGGGCTGAAATTTGCGCTTTGGCGCTGGCTTGCTGCTGATGGTATAGCTGCTGCTGTAGGTACATGTAGCGCAAGACAACACCACTAATAATCGCGGTAATAAAGCCAGTTCTGGCGAGAATATCGTAATCAATGGTGTTGTAGATAAGCCATTGACCGATGGCGGTAAAGACCAGTGCGATAACCACCACAAACGAGTAACACAGAGCCCCAGCCACTGCGACCGGAATTCGGCCCAACCAAAAACGCAGCTGGCACAGCACCGCCGCCGAGCCAAGCGTAATCCACTGCAACAACATCGATAATTGCCCGAGCATGGGCCAATTAAAATTACTGAGTGACGAATCCACCAAAACCAACGCAATAGCAATCAGCAAGGCTCCGACAACCAGCACCAATACTGACTGCAAAGAACATAAATCTGGCAAAAACGCGGCACTTTCATTTCTGTTATTGGGAACGGTTGCTGAATTGTCGGCGCTCGCTGGCCCACTGCCGGTATTTTTCAATTAGGCGTCCTGTCGATTCATTTGAACTATCAATTCTTTATAAATAAAAAAAGTCTAAGACATTCGCTGCAAATATCGGTAATTTAAAGGCTCTCGCAGCTAACCATGGCTTTCTTTATACTATGCCCCAATACTATGCCCGAGCAGTCAATTAATTTAACCGGATAATTGATGCAGTTGGCCGATATTTTTCGAACAATGCTCGCCAATGACTTTTAGCAGAAATCTCCATTTAAAATGTTAATGAATTATTCATGGTTCTCAAACAGTTGGCAGATTTCCGATTTAAGCAACCGCCATTGAGGATCAGTTTCCGCTGTTTGCGACCGCTTTTTATGATGAAGCACTAAAGCCATGAGGTTTTACGCAAAAGTGAGAGAATGAAATGGCTGGAGAGAAACAGCAAACAGTAATATTTGCTCTTCATTTTAAGAACTAAATTTCTTTCAAGCCCGAGCATTTTTATCAGCTTGATAGAAAATTGGCGTTTTATACTCACATTTTACAACGCTAATTCCAGTTTTACGTTAATTTCAGTTTCGATTTTGCAAGGTTTTAACATGTCTTCAGACTCTTCTACGAATCAACAATGGGGCGGCCGTTTTGCCGAGCCAACCGACGCTTTTGTTCAACGCTTCACGGCATCCGTGGACTTTGATCAACGCATGTTCCGCCAAGATATTGCCGGCTCAAAAGCGCACGCAAAAATGCTGGCAAAAGTCGGCGTGCTCACCGAAGAAGAGTGCGATCAAATTCACCAAGGTTTAACCCAAATTGAAGGCGAAATTGAGCGCGGAGAATTCGCTTGGAGCGTTGAGCTTGAAGACGTGCACATGAACATTGAAGCGCGCTTGACTCAACTGATTGGCATTACCGGTAAAAAATTACACACCGGCCGCTCTCGCAACGACCAAGTTGCGACGGATATTCGATTGTATTTGCGCGATGAAATCGACAACATCGAGCAAGAATTACAACGCTTACAAACGGGTTTACTGGACCTCGCTGAGCGTGAAGCTGAAACCATTATGCCCGGATTTACCCACCTACAAACCGCGCAACCGGTTACCTTCGGTCACCACTTATTAGCGTGGTTCGAAATGCTCACCCGCGACGCCGACCGTCTGCGCGACTGCCGCAAACGCCTCAATCAGTCGCCACTGGGCGCCGCTGCCCTCGCAGGCACCAGCTACCCAATTGATCGCGCTTATTCAGCTGAATTATTGGGTTTTTCTAAACCTACCGAGAACTCGTTGGATTCCGTCTCTGATCGCGACTTCGCCATTGAATTCTGTGCGTTTTCAAGCTTGTTACTGACTCACCTTTCCCGTGCATCGGAAGAGTTGGTACTTTGGACCTCAGCGCAGTTTGATTTTATCGAATTGCCAGATCGTTTCTGTACCGGCTCATCGATCATGCCGCAGAAGAAAAACCCAGATGTACCCGAGCTTGTGCGCGGAAAAACCGGCCGTATCAACGGTCACTTAATTGCCTTGTTAACTCTAATGAAATCGCAGCCATTGGCGTACAACAAAGACAATCAAGAAGACAAAGAACCACTGTTTGACGCCATCGACACCGTCAAAGATTGCCTGCGCGCATTCGCCGATATGATTCCTGCGATTCGCTCGAAAAAAGACTCTATGTACGAAGCCGCAAAACGAGGCTATGCCACCGCCACCGATTTAGCCGATTACCTGGTATGTAAAGGCTTGCCGTTTCGCGATGCCCACGAAGTTGTCGGTCGCTCGGTTGCTTTTGCACTGGAGAAAAATGTCGATTTATCGGAACTAACGCTCGAACAACTCCAGCAGTTCTCCGATATTATTAGTGAAGACGTATTCGATGTTCTCACCCTAGAAGGATCTGTAGCCGCGCGTAATCACTTCGGCGGAACCGCTCCTGAGCAGGTCAAACTTGCGGTTAAACGCGCACGCGAGGCCCTCGCATAAACTAGGGCCGATACATGCTCACTTAGGCCACTAAACCAACATGGAAATCTGGTAAAAACCTGGCACCATGAACCAACTTTTACCCACCGCAGAGATCGCGCCTGACCTTAACCAGCAGGACATCGATAACATCAAGCAACGCTTCTTCGCCATCAGCGAAGAGCGTTTGGCGCGAACTCGCTTTGGTTTAAATGACCGCCAGCAAATTGTTCTAGACACGCTACCTGCGCTGTTTCATTACAATCATCCTGCACTCCCAGGTTACGTTTCTCAGAAAACGCCGTCGGGCCTAAGTGGCTTTAACATCAGTAATCGCAATAAGTTAGCGATTAAACGCCTCGCCAGTAATTTTGAATTTCCACAGTCAAACGCCGAAAATGCCATTTACTCCATTTTCATCATGGGAAGTGTTGGCAGCATCGCCCACGGCAATCGCAGTGATTTGGATGTTTGGATTTGTCACAATCCCGACCTAGACAGCGAAAGTAAACGTCTGCTGGAACACAAATGTGAGCGGATTTCCCGCTGGGCAGAAGCATTCGAGGCCGAAGTTCACTGCTTTGTCATGAACAGTGAAGAATTCCGCCAAGGCAAAATTGCGCAACTCGATGACGAAAGCAGCGGCAGCTCGCAGCACTATCTTTTACTCGACGAATTTTATCGTTCGGGTATTTGGTTAGGCGGCCGTATTCCGCTGTGGTGGTTGGTGCCGCCGCACTGTGAGAACCAGTACGAGCACTTCGCAAAAAGTTTGCTCGACAGCAAGTTAGTCGCAACCGACGAGGTCATTGATTTCGGCTCGGTCGCCAAAATGCCGATCAATGAATTTGTTGGCGCCGGCATTTGGCAGTTGTATAAAGGCATCGATTCGCCTTATAAATCGGTGCTTAAACTTTTATTGCTTGAAACCTACGCCAGCACCTACCCCAACATAAAAAGCTTAAGCGTTGAATTTAAAGAGCGCGTCTACGGCGACGAATTCGATTTGAATCAGATCGACGCTTATCTGTGCTTGTATCGCCGTATCGAACTGTATTTAAAGGGTCGCAAAGAACGCAAACGCCTGGAACTGGTCAGACGAAGCTTTTATTTTTTGGTCGATTGTCCGTTGACCCAGCAGTCTTCGCCATTGGGTTGGCAGTGGCGCTTACTCCAGGAGATTGTTCACGAGTGGGGCTGGCAGCACCGCCAACTCACCCGATTGGACGCTAGAGCCACCTGGAAAGCGGCGCAAACCACGCTAGAAAAACAAAACTTAGTCCAAGAATTAACACGCAGCTACCGATTTGTTTCGGACTTTGGTGCGCGCCAAAGTGATGAGAACGCCATCGATCAATCTGAGCTGCGTACCCTAGGCAGAAAACTCAACGCAGCATTTGATCGTCGCGCCGGGAAAATCGAATTTATTAATCCTGATATCAGTCTCGATATCAAAGAACGTGTGCTTCTGTTTAAGAAAACCGAATTAAATCAGTCGTCCGGTTTTTGGCAGGTTTACGGCCTTCCTAAAAAAGAATCGAATCCAACCATTAATTTATTACTCAAACAGTCTCACAGTTTAAGTGAATTGCTGTGCTGGTGTTATTTAAACGGCATTTACGATTTAGACACAGACATTATTGTTCGCGACGACACGGTTTCTGAGAGCTACGTTAAGCAATTTTTGAGTTCAATTGGTGCATGCATTGTAACGCCGCCGGTTAAACCCAAACACGATGAGTTTCTTCGAACACCGCACATTAAACAGGTGTTGGTTTTTACCAATCTCGCTGGGCACGTTGATGTTAAAGACAACAAATCCAACGATGATCCCAACGATACTCGCGATGCATTTAGCTACGGCAGTCAGCAGAAAAATCTTGTCAGCAGCATCGAATTAATCGTTATCAACAGCTGGAATGAAGTCGTTTGCCAAAGCTTCAGCGAAAATTGCGTGCAGCAAATTGCGGTCAGATATCTGCAGTTGTTTTACAGCCAACCGACGCAAGAATTCCCCGAAATTATAGTTTTCTCTCCGCGTTCGCCGCACTCCAATTGTGTCTCTGAACGCATGCGCGAATTGTTTCGAGATTTGAATTCTGAACTCACTCGTCAAACCCATTCGCCCACGGAATCAGGTTTGCGGTACGTTTTTAAGGTTGCCAAGAAATACCACTTACTGCGGTCATTTCCGAACAAACCTCACGTAGATCAGTTCGACTCACAAGAAGCTTTGTTGGCAGCGTTGCAACGACCACAGAGCCGGTCGTCAATTTTGGCACTTGACCGCTACGCTCTGAACCATCACCCCCTTAAATTGGTGATTGATAACGCACAACAACGCGGAATTAAGGTGTTTGTTTTGCCGCTGGCGTTACACCGAGCGCGAGTGTTTATTGTCGATTGCAACCAAAGCTTAATTCAGCTGCAATTCCCATTCGGTCATTTGGACAATCTGCTCCACTCACTGAAACAGTTCATTCAAAATGTCTTGCACAAGCAGCCAATTCTAAACAGTGACGATCCAAAAGCGGATGAATGCCCGATTTTGTTCTATCGGTTGAAACAAGAACATGGCCAATGGCTTGATTGTGAAACTATCGAATTAAGTAAACGGGCTTCGATGTTTTCCGATTTCGAGGTCAAAGTCATTGTTGAGCCAATCAATTCAAAAAAACTGCACTACCGACTATTTTGCGATCAGTTTGAATTCTCGGGCGATTTGCCCCAACAAATCGCGGCGGTAAAACAATTCATTCTGTCGCACCGCAAAGGCGACAAAAACTACCCCTGCTATCTGTCAGACGTCGATATTTCGCTGTGCAGAGAACAAATCAATAACGGTGGTGAGCTGTTTTTGAGTCATTATCTGCGTATCAAAAACGACATTGAACAAAAACTCAATTCGACATTACTGCGATAATTCCGATCTTTTCACCCAAAACGCTTTAAGCACTGTTCAAATTTTGCAAAGCCAATGCTAGTGCTCATTAGCTTTGCTATACTCTTGCCTTTTTGCTGAGCTGATAGAAAATGCCTCATTATTTTCACGTATTGCGCACTTGGGCAATTCGCTCAAAATTGTTGTTTATTGGTATTTCGCTGGCGAGTCTTTTGGCTTTATCGGGCTGTGGCCAAACCGGGCCGTTGTATTTGCCCGATGAAAAGCCCAACGAAAACCAACAACCGAACAATTAGCATTCTCTATTTTATCGCGCGCTTTACAGTTAGATTTGAATTATGACTTACTTTGATTGGCAACAGGACTCCCTGTTAGCAGAAAACCTTTCCGTACAATCTTTAGCAGAGAACTATGGCACGCCGCTGTATGTGTACAGTAAAGCGGCCATTACCGACGCGTTTTTATCCTATCAAAACGCGTTAAAAGATTACCCCGGTCTGGTTTGCTACGCCGTCAAAGCAAATTCAAATTTGGCCGTACTTGGCTTGCTTGCACACCTTGGCAGCGGTTTCGATATTGTTTCTGCCGGAGAATTGGATCGCGTTATCGCCGCAGGCGGCGACCCTAAGAAAGTGGTATTTTCGGGGGTCGGCAAAACCCAAGCGGAAATGAAAAAGGCACTCGAAGCCGATGTGCTTTGTTTTAACGTCGAGTCGAAAGCTGAATTACACAGACTCAGCGAGGTTGCGCTCAGCTGTAATAAAGTCGCGAAAATTTCATTGCGCGTTAATCCCGACGTCGATGCCAAAACGCATCCCTACATTTCTACGGGATTAAAAGAAAACAAATTTGGCATTGCCATCGACGATGCACTCGATACCTATCGAGTGGCAGCGGCACTAGAAAATATCGAAATTACCGGCGTGGACTGCCACATCGGTTCCCAATTAACGGAAGTAACTCCGTTTTTGGACGCCATAGATCGATTACTCGTATTAATTGATCAGCTAAAAGCTGAAGGTATTGTACTCAAGCATTTAGACATTGGCGGCGGCTTAGGTGTTACTTATCAGGAAGAAACACCGCCAAATGCCGGCGATTATCTCGCCCAAGTTATCGAAAAAATTAAAGGCCGAAATTTAGAACTGGTTATGGAACCGGGTCGCTCTATTGTTGCCAACGCCGGCATTTTGGTCACACAGGTCGAATACTTAAAACCCACAGCGGATAAAAACTTTGCCATTGTCGATGCGGCAATGAACGATAATATTCGCCCTGCACTTTACCAAGCGTGGCAAGCGATAGAGCCGGTAACAAAAGGTTCTGGCGAAGCTCAAGCATGGGAAATTGTCGGACCGGTTTGTGAAACCGGGGATTTTCTTGGCCGCGATCGCAAATTGGCGATTGAAGCAGGTGATTATCTGGCAATGTTTGGCGCTGGCGCTTATTGCTTTACGATGAGTTCGAATTACAATTCAAGACCACGCGCTTGTGAAATCATGGTTGATAAAGACAGTGCATTTGTAGTCAGAGAAAGAGAGTCTTTTTCCGATTTAATTAAAGGTGAATCTCTTTTACCGATTAGTGAATAACACCAATGCGACTTCGATTTACAAAAATGCACGGTCTGGGTAACGACTTCATCGTTATCGACGCAATCAGCCAACGACCGAACCTGTCACCGGAAACCATTCGCAGTTTAAGCGACCGGCGCTTTGGTATCGGCTGTGATCAAGTGTTGGTGGTCGATTACCCAACCAACCCTGAGGTAGATTTCCGCTACCGCATTTTTAACGCAGACGGCAGCGAAGTCGAAAACTGCGGCAATGGTGCGCGCTGTTTTGCTAAATTCGTTCGCGAGCGTAAGTTGACGGGTAAATCATCAATATCGGTTGAAACCTCAACCGGAATTATGGTGCTAAAAGTTAACGACAGCGGTGAAATTCGGGTCGATATGGGCGAGCCGGAATTTACACCAGCGAATATCCCGTTTATCGCCGATGCCACTGCATCAAGCTACGCCATTGAAGTCGACAATCAGTGCTACAACATTGGCGCTGCATCGATGGGGAATCCCCACGCAGTATTGGTTGTAGAGGATGTTGAAACAGCACCGGTATTAACTCTCGGCCCCAAAATCGAGAACCACCCGGCGTTTCCCAACAGAGTCAATGTTGGCTTTATGTCTGTAGTTTCTCGAACCGAGGTTAACCTTCGGGTATTTGAGCGCGGTGTCGGTGAAACACTAGCATGTGGCACTGGCGCTTGTGCGGCGGTAGCCTGCGGAATTCAACAAGGCATTTTGGATAGTGCCGTCACCGTGCATTTGCCCGGCGGCGATTTAACGATTCATTGGGAAGGCCCCAATCACGCATTGTTTATGACAGGGCCTGCAACTTCGGTATTTCATGGTCAGGTACGCATATGAGCGACAATGTCGACAATAATGAACTAACCCCAGAGCAAGTTAGCCAATACCTTCGTAATCATCCGGAATTTTTTCTTTCCCAATCTCAACTTCTGCAATCTCTCGAACTCCCACACGAAAGCGGCAAGGCTATTTCGCTGATTGAAAAACAAGTCAGTGTTTTGCGAGATCGCAATGTCGAGCTGCGCCACCGTCTCGGCCACTTAATCGACAACGCCCGCGAAAACGATGTTCTGTTTGATAAAACCCGTCGTTTAGTGCTCGGGCTTTTAGAAGCCGAAGATTTGGGCGACCTTGTCGATGCCTTGCTTTACAGCTTTGACAGCGACTTTCAGGTGCAGTACACTAGCCTAATTTTGTTCTCAGAGAGCAAACCCGAAGGCGTCGGTCCCGTTCGATTGATTTCTCTGCGAGACGCCAAAAAATCCCTGCCACGATTTACGCGACTCTCGAAAACTCTGTGCGGCCAGTTTTCACCGGAAGATACTCAAGAGCTGTTTCCAAAAGAGCACCCACACATCGGTTCATGCGCCATCACACCTTTGTCGAATGGCTACCCACTGGGAATTTTAGCCATCGCCAACAGCGATCCTGATTATTATCGCTCCAGCATGGGAACCCTATTTCTGAGCTACATCGGCGAAGTCTTAAACCGGTGCTTACCACGACTGATGAGCTAGCCCCAAATACCAAGGCCTAGATCGGACGACTGCCGTAGTTACTGGAAGGTTTTTGCGGCGGATCGGCTGTGATATTCGCATCGATCTGATCAATTTTTCCGCCCTTGGCCAAAAACTCTTCCACCTGATTTTGTAACATCAAGCGCTCTTGTTCTTTCACCGATAAACTGTAATCAGCGTTAACGTCTGCATTTACTGATGACTCACCATCACCATTACTTTCACTATCAGTCAGCGATTCATCCGCTGCATTGTCTTCGTAGTCCTCGTTAGAATCGTCGGACATAACCTACCCCCTTGAAATAAACGTCGTATAAGTCGGTCATTTTCAAGTCAATATTTATAGCGCAACTTTTCTAACTTTATTTGGCATTACAAGCTTTTTCTTAGTTTATTTTGAAATGCTTTACAGACCAATTAATAGCCAATAAATAAAAAGAAAGATTAAGGCAGGAACTTACAGGCAAGAAAGGGAAAAATTAGGGAAGATAGGCATACCAAGCTCTCGGGGGTAGAGAGCTTGGAAGAGAGAACTTACACAGCGTCTGCGCCGGTTTCTCCAGTACGGATACGAATAATCTCATCCAGTGACGTGATGAAGATTTTGCCGTCTCCGATTTTGCCGGTTTGCGCCGCCTTGGTGATTGCATCAACTGCTTGCTCAACCACAGCGTCATCGACCGCTAATTCGATTTTTACTTTAGGCAGGAAATCAACGACATACTCTGCACCGCGATAAAGTTCAGTGTGACCCATTTGGCGACCGAAGCCTTTAACTTCCGTCACGGTCATCCCCTGAACGCCCACCTCAGACAATGCACTGCGCACATCATCCAATTTAAATGGTTTAATAACAGCAGTGATTAATTTCATTAATGTGTCCTTGTGTACGTAACTATTTTATTTTTACTCTGTATGTTTATTGGTCACGTCAGTAGATGCATCTCCATTAGAGACCTCAATTTAACCTTACCATAACATACAACCATTTCCAGAAATTCCAACTTGGTTGGTAACACTATCAGGAATATGGTTTAACAATATTTCTGGCCTTGACACACATAATTGGGGTGAAGTTGAAATTAACAAGCATTTCAAAGCAATACCCAAAACAAAAAAAGCCCGCAAAATGCGGGCTTTTTTCTAGAAGGTAGATTACTTACCGGTAGTGAATTCCGGATAAGCTTCCATACCACATTCTGAGATATCAACGCCTTCGAACTCTTCTTCTTCGCTGACTCGAACACCCATGATTGCTTTGATGATAAACCAAACAATCAAGCTGGTTACGAATACCCAGACGAAGATGGTGAGTAGACCAACGATCTGACCACCAAACGTAGCATCTGAATCTGATAGAAGAACGGCTAGAACACCCCAGATACCAACAACACCGTGAACAGAGATAGCACCAACAGGGTCATCGATCTTCATTTTATCCAATGCAAGGATACTGAATACCACTAACACACCACCTACAGCACCAATAATGGTAGAGAGAAGAGGCGATGGATCTGCAGGCTCAGCAGTAATAGCAACCAAACCGGCCAACGCGCCGTTCACTGCCATGGTTAAATCCGCTTTACCAAACATAATGCGAGCAACGATAAGTGCAGCAATCAAACCGCCAGAAGCTGCAGCATTGGTGTTTAGGAAGACACTCGCAACTTCGTTTGAAGAACCGATGGAAGACAATTGAAGTGTTGAACCACCGTTGAAGCCGAACCAACCCATCCAAAGGATGAACATACCAAGCGCGGCAAGCGGTAGGTTAGCACCTGGAATTGCGTTTACTTCGCCGTTCGGGCCATATTTGCCTTTACGTGGACCAAGTACCAATACACCCGCAAGCGCTGCAGCGGCACCAGCCATGTGCACAATACCAGAACCAGCGTAGTCACTGTACTCAAGAGTGAACATGCCGAATACTTCTTTACCACCCCAGGTCCAGCCACCTTCCATTGGGTAGATAACACCAGTCATAACAACTGCAAACAGTAAGAATGCCCAAAGCTTCATGCGCTCAGCAACAGCACCAGAAACAATCGACATTGCGGTGGCTACGAAAACCACTTGGAAGAAGAAGTCTGATGCACCTGAATAAGGCATAGAAGCATCTTCAACACCGTTTCGGAAATCTGCTTGTGCAGAGAGCACACCAGCAACGGCTTCTTCTGTCATTGAAGCAACACTGTCAGTGTCGAATAAGAAGAAACCACCGCCGTACATGAGTTGGTAGCCGCATATTAAGTACATGGTACAAGCGATCGCGAACAACGCCACGTTTTTGGTTAAAATTTCAGTGGTGTTTTTAGCTCGCACCAAGCCGGCCTCCAGCATGGCAAAACCAGCAGCCATCCACATTACCAAGGCTCCGCACACCAAGAAATAAAAGGTGTCCAGAGCATACTGGAGTTCGTATACATTGTTTTCCATAGCAGCTCTCCAAAGCTCCAATTTATCTAGTTTTAAAGGTATAAATAACAGCGAGAAAGCTGCTTAAAGTGCGTCTTCGCCAGACTCACCAGTTCGAATTCGAATCACTTGTTCGAGGTTAGCAACGAAGATTTTGCCGTCACCAATCTTGCCGCTATGCGCCGCTTTACTAACGGCTTCGACAACGGCCTCAAGCTGATCATCAGCGACTGCGACCTCAAGTTTGGTTTTCGGTAAAAAGTCGACGACATACTCAGCGCCACGATAAAGTTCGGTGTGACCTTTCTGGCGACCGAATCCTTTAACTTCTGTAACGGTTATACCTTGAACGCCCATCTCGGAGAGCGCTTCTCGTACGGCATCTAACTTAAATGGCTTGATAACAGCAGTTACTAATTTCATGCCTATCCCCTAACTGTGTGCTTTGTGTATTCAGCGATTGCGATCACTTGCCTGACCTTTGAAGCAAAGAATCAAACAAATAAGAAAACGATTTCCAACCCTGTGCTTAGGTTTTGTAGTTTTTGCAAATAGGGTGATCAACTAGCAAAGAAGTACTTTCAGAACTCTTCTATGGTTGAGTGTTGAGAAGCCGCGCCTTAGCGCGGCTAAAAATTTCTTAGAAACCTTTGGTCCAAGAAATCCAAGTCAATGGATCCTCTTCACCAGATTCCTCATCAGCGTCACTGAGTGAAATTGTGATATCGCCCCAGTCACCGTATGACTTAGTTAAGTCAACTTGGAAGTAACCGTAGCTAACATCACCTACAGCAGCATCGCCGTCGAAATCAAAGTCGTAGTAACCGTAAGTTAGACCTAAACTCCAGTCATCACCTAGGTCGAAACCACCACCGATGTAGTAGTGAACGTCGCCTTCAACAAAAGTAGCAGGCTCGTCCGCGTCACCATTAGTCGTGTAAGAAACACCAAATACTAAAGCGTCATAGCTGAAGTCGAGAAGAATCTCACCGTAATCGATATCGTCGGTAGTTGGGTACGCGTAGTAGATGTAACCAATGCTGTAACCGAAGTCTCCAGCTTCACCGCCGTAACCTAGATATAGGTCGATTTCGTTACTACCGAAGCTGGTGTTTGACAACCAAGTACCAGCGTAGAAACCGCTTTCATCTTCATAGTCAATGCCGCCAGAAATCGCAGCACCGTGCTCAGTTTGTGATACGCCACGGAATACGTAGTCACTTGATGCGCCAATATTAGTGCTTACTTCTGCCATTGCAGTAGTTGAACCCAAAACAGCAACAGCGATAGCGCTAGCTACCAAATTTTTTGCCAATTTCATTCGTTGAATCTCCAAAAGAGTGCTCTTTGTCTTTTAATTTTGATTGCCTTTTTGGGTCTGTTGAAAAGCAACCTGCTCACGGGATTAGCACTTGATATGCCAAATTCAGTTTTTCATGTAAATACAAACACTTACGATAAAAAACATAAGCACGAGTAATTGCCAGACCTGATAACCATCAAAATCACATGCATCTTACTAGTGCTAGAACAAGCATTCAGGTGCTTTTCCAGTGCATCTTGACTATAGACAAAGCGTTCAAAATTTTCATTAACATGATTTAGTTAGAAAGCAATCGAATAAAACCCAGCAAACAGAAAGTTTGCTCAAATACTGAACTAAAAGTTGACTTTTTTTACTAAGAAACTAAATATTTTGTCCTCCTCTTTTGTAATCTGTATAAAACTAATACTTTTTGCGCACCATTAGTGCTCATAAGCCGTTATAAAACCAAAAGGGTGAGCGTTTTTGGTACTGCAAACCGGTTCTCAAAAACTGAATCTGCCCACTCAATGGGCCGACTAATCTCCAAACCAAAACCCAGCGCGAACAAAAAACGAGGCCAGACAATTAATTTCTGGGATAAAACCCTTTAAAATTCGATTCCACAAAATTCGCACAGATTTCGCCCCCAGAGACCAACATGAACCCGTTCGAACAACTCCTTAACGCTTCGGCACTGAAAGAACTTCCGCTTCCAAAATCGAACCCTTTGTTTGATTTATTCGTTCAAAAAATTATTAAAGACAATCAATTAGTGACTCGAGAAGAGTTTGAAGCCCAAACTCGCGTGCTGCATGAAACCCAACAGCGCTTAAAAGATATGGAAGCGCTGATTACCTCTTTAGAGTCAGAAAAAGAAGCACGCAAAGAAACCGACTAAAGTCAGCATATTGTTCACACTATAGTCAATTTTAGACAGATTGTTCAAAATGCGATAAATTCTTCTCCGAAACGTGAGGTACGTCAGGCTCCAGCCCAGGTACTGTGAGCTATCACTTAAGGATGAGTTTTATGTCGTTGTCGGTGGTTAAAACCCGCGCCCAATTAGGTATTGAGGCGCCCGAGGTATCCGTTGAAGTTCACATATCCGGCGGGTTGCCCAGTCTAAATATTGTCGGCCTGCCAGAAACCGCCGTCAGAGAATCAAAAGAGCGAGTCAGAAGCGCTCTAATCAACAGTCACTTTGAATTCCCCACTCGCCGAATCACCATCAACCTAGCACCGGCCGACTTACCAAAAGAAGGGGGGCGTTACGATCTACCGATCGCTCTCGGCATTCTCGCAGCCTCCAATCAAATACCAGCAGAATCCTTAAACAATATTGAATTTTTGGGGGAGTTGGCACTATCAGGAGATATTCGTCCTGTTAAAGGCGTTTTGCCCGCAGCGATTAACTGCGAGCAAAAACAGAGGACTCTGTATATTCCTCTGGAAAATCAAACCGAAGCAGCGCTCGTTGAGAACTTAGACTGTTTTCCATTCGACAACTTATTAAACGTTTGCGCCCATCTAAAGGGCGCAATCGAATGGCCAAAAGCACAAGTCATCGCACAACATCACAGCGATGACTCCAGCCATAACCTTAATCAATTAGATTTAAGCGACGTTAAAGGACAGCAACAAGCAAAACGGGCATTAACCATCGCCGCCGCAGGTCAGCATAATTTATTGTATTTTGGGCCGCCGGGTACCGGAAAAACACTATTGGCTAAACGCATGCCGACCATTCTGCCCAGACTCACCAATGCCGAATCTCTAGCCGTTGCCTCTGTATATTCGGTAGCGGGAACCACACGACCCGCTTGGGGAGAGCCGCCTATTCGCTCACCGCACAACACAGCATCAGCAACTGCCATTGTTGGCGGCGGAATACATCCCAAACCTGGAGAGATCTCTCTGTCCCATCATGGAATATTATTTTTGGATGAATTTGCAGAATTTCCCCGCTCGGCACTGGAAGTTTTGCGCGATCCGTTAGAGTCCGGTTTGATACATATTTCAAGAGCCAATCAACAAGTCGCCTACCCCGCTAGATTCCAATTATTGGCTGCGATGAACCCGTGCCCCTGCGGTTATTTGCACAGCCAACGCTGCCACTGCACTCCTGATCAAATACGTCGTTATCGCAATAAAATTTCCGGGCCCATACTCGACCGTATTGATCTGCAGGTTGCTGTAGGAATGATAAATCCCAGCGAACTGAAAAATATGAGCGGTGGAGAAACCAGCGAGCAGGTTCGCGCCAAGGTTGTTGCCGCCAGAGATCGTCAGCAAACACGCCAAGGGTGCACCAACGCCAATCTTTCCAGCAAGCAGCTGGATAACATCTGTAAGCTTGGAAACAGCGAAAGCTTGCTGCTAGAAAGGGCCATAGAAAAACTGGGGTTATCAGCTCGGGCCTACCACCGAACCATTAAGGTCGCCAGAACCATCGCCGACCTTGCTCAAAGTGAAGACATTAAAAAAGAACACGTTATGGAAGCGTTGACTTATCGGCAGCTAGAAAAACAACCGACACACTCTCAGACTGGCTAAGACTAATTAAACTCAAAACCAAATGGGTTGCCTTTAGATCGCCGAGAGCGCCCGCCGTCGGCGTCTGACTCAACACTGATATCAAACTTAGAGATCGAACCCAACTGAGACACTTGGCACGACACAAAAGAGGACTCCGATTCTTTTTGTGGCCCGCTCAGTACCTCAATATTCATGAAAACTAAGAATCGTCGGTGTTGCTGATCATAACGAGTGGATAAATCATCCATTGCGTAAGCATACAACTCATCTCCGTACTCATTAGTGACCCGATCAACGCACTTGAGATAGGCGTCGGTCATAGTAACGTTTCGATATTGCGCCTCAGAGCCAGACCGAGACTCAGCACGATTAAAAAACGTTTTTGTCAGGAGAATAGAAATGAACGCCAATACAATCATCAGCACAGCAATCAATACTTGAGATCGAGTATTCTTGGAAAAGATCGACAACATAAACCCCGACAACGAACCACCTTATCAAAAGTGTAGTCGATACTCGGGTCGGCCCTAACGAAATTACGCTGGCTCAAGGCATAATTTCGTTAGCTATCAACTGACCTTTTACGGTCTACAATTACGACTTGCTTGGTTTGCGGTAGACACCAAAGTTGCCAACGCCGCCATTGAGTAAATGGCTGGCGTGCATTTTACTCATAACCCCTTGATCACAATACAAAAGATACTGACGCTTGGGCAGCTCGTCGGCCTGCTTGAGTAAGGCGTAAAACGGTATTTCTAGGGTTTCGGCTGAAACACCCAGTTGCAATGGTGCAGCCTCAATTTCATCGGGGTGGCGGATATCAATTAACACCGCATCGGTGGGTAAATAAGTAAACTCATCCACCTCAAGATCACCATCAGCCACTGCCATTACTTGCTGTATTGGCTCCACTTTGGCCTTTTCGATGGCTTGCTCAAGAATATTAAAATCGAAACCCTGTTCCTCGCTTTCAACTTTATCTATCTTGGCCCGCGTCGTTGGCTTGCGGGAAATTACCCCGCAATATTCCGGCATATTGGCGGCAAATTCTTCAGCGCCAATCTGTCTGGAAATATCAATGATGTCGCCCTTATCCATGGTGACCAGAGGTCGCATTACAAGAGTGTCAGTCACACGATCGATAATAGATAAGTTGGTTAAGGTCTGGGAGGATACTTGCGCAACGGCTTCACCCGTGACTAGTGCTTGAATGCCTTGATGCTCAGCAACTTTGGTCGCCGCTCGCAACATCATTCTTTTTAAGATAACACCCATATTGGCGTCGGATACTTTTGTCAGAATTTCCCCGACAACCTCTTCAAAGGGAACCGTGACAAACCTCACCTGATGGGATGCACCAAATTTGTGCCACAGATAATAAGCCACTTCTTTACAGCCAATTTCGTGGTCTCGCCCACCCAAACTAAAGAAGCAAAAATGCGTTCTAAGCCCTCTTTTGATGGTCAGATAACTAGCCACCGTAGAATCGAAACCGCCCGAGATCAGCGATAACACGGGATCTTGGGTACCCAAAGGAAATCCGCCGAGACCCGCGATCTGCTCGCGAACCACATAAAGATTTTGGTTTTTGATCTCCATCTTAACGGTAACATCGGCGCCTTTTAACTTCACACCAAGAGCTTTGGAGTGCTGGTTTAAACCTCCGCCGACATACTTTTCAACGTCGATAGAACTGAATTCCTGATCTCCGCTGCGCTTCACTCGAACACAGAAAGTCTTACCCTCAAGCGCATCCAACCAAATCGACGCGGTTTTTTCGTAGATATCGTGCATATCCTCGTAGGTAAAAGCGGATACCTCATAGAAAAAAGCCACACCGGGCGTGCAGGACAGAATATCCTTCGCTTTGGCGATGACTTGCTCATCATCATTTTCAGACACCACATCAATTTTTTCCCAATCTCGAATCACCTTGACGGTGGCATCCAAAGGTTTGAGCAGTGAACGCAAATTATTTTGCAACTGACGAGTAAAGCGCTTGCGCACCGGCGCACTTTTGATGGTGATTTCTGGGAAGAGCTTAACGATAAAATGCATGAAGAGACCAAAAATGGGGTTATTCAACAAAATTGTCAATTATAAGCCAGCGAATTGATTTTCACACATTCCAAGATCGCCTTATCCAAGGTAGCATATGCAGCTCGCTGAATGCCTGCAGTTAGTGCACCAAAAAGATGCGCCTGCACCAAAAGCGACCACCCTCGTGTTTTATATTACAAATCCAAGTGACGCAAGGTCTGCGGTTAGCGGAGGGTATTATAAAACACAGGGGCCCAAAAGGTAGTGGCATACAACTTGCTCACTTATGATGCACCCAACACTTGTCTGTTGGCTTTGTGCACGCCAAGGGGCAGATCACCTACATCAGCATTGGGTAGAAGGCGCTATAAAAGCGCTTAATCCCTAATAACCTTATTCTGGCACAGCCATTTTGGAGGAAACATGTCAGAGCAGACTCTGAATTTGATAAAAGAAAACGAAGTTAAGTGGGTTGACCTACGCTTCACCGATACCAAAGGTAAAGAGCAACACGTAACTATTCCTACAAGCGAAGTTGATGATAACTTCTTCTCTGACGGAAAAATGTTTGACGGCTCCTCAATCGCTGGCTGGAAAGGCATTAACGAATCTGACATGATCTTAATGCCAGATGACAGCACCAGTTTCCTTGACCCGTTCACTGATGAATCTACCGTTATCTTGCGTTGTTCAATCGTTGAACCTACTACAGGTGAAGGCTACAACCGCGACCCTCGCTCTATCGCAGAACGCGCTGAAGCTTACCTACAATCTACCGGTTTTGGCGACGCTGCTTTCTTTGGCCCAGAACCAGAATTCTTCGTTTTTGACGACATCAAGTGGGGCGCAGACATCTCTGGCGCGTTCTACAAAATCGATTCAGAAGAAGCTGCTTGGTCTTCAGGCAACGATATGATCGACGGCAACATGGGTCACCGCCCAGGCGTTAAAGGTGGTTACTTCCCAGTACCTCCAGTTGATTCTCTTCACGACGTTCGTGCTGCCATGTGTAACGCAATGGAAGCAATGGGCCTAGAAATTGAAGTACACCACCACGAAGTGGGTACTGCTGGTCAGTGTGAAATCGGTGTTGGCGCAAACACCCTAACTAAGAAAGCGGACGAAGTTCAAATTCTTAAGTACGCTGTTCACAACGTAGCTCACGCTTACGGCAAAACCGCGACCTTCATGCCGAAGCCACTTGTTGGCGACAACGGTAACGGCATGCACGTTCACCAATCTTTCGTAAAAGACGGTGTTAACCAATTCGCTGGTGATGCTTACGCTGGACTTTCTGAAACTGCTCTTTACTACATCGGCGGTATCATTAAGCACGCTAAAGCATTGAATGCTTTCTGTAACGCATCTACCAACTCTTACAAGCGTTTGGTTCCAGGCTTCGAAGCACCAGTCATCTTGGCTTACTCTGCTCGCAACCGTTCTGCTTCTATCCGTATTCCTTACGTTGCTTCTGCTAAAGGCAAGCGTATTGAAACTCGCTTCCCAGACGCAACTGCGAACCCATACTTGGCATTCGCTGCATTGCTAATGGCTGGTCTTGACGGTGTTAAGAACAAGATTCACCCAGGAGATTCTGCAGATAAAGATCTTTACGACCTACCTGCTGAAGAGCTTTCTGAGTACCCAACGGTTTGTGCATCTCTTGAAGAAGCACTAGCGTCTCTTGATGCAGACCGTGAGTTCTTGAAAGAAGGCGGTGTATTCGACGACGACATGATCGACGCTTACATTGATCTTAAGAACGAAGAAGTTGAAACATTGAACATGACTACTCACCCAGTAGAATTCTCAATGTACTACAGCGTGTAATCACTTCTTACCAAGTGCATGACACCGAAAACCCCAGCCTAGCTGGGGTTTTCTTTTTTTGGCCTCACTCACGCCACACCATGTCGAACACCAAACTAGATCGAACCGCAAACTCCCTGTAGAACCTTCCCCAAACCTGACGAAAACCAAAGACTCACCGCATCGAACGAGCTACTATAAAAACTGCTTGATAACATCAAATCAGAAATTCAAACCTTCGGATTACTCATCTAGAGGTCTTTATGAACAGATATCACACTCAACTACTCCTCTTGATCTCGTTGAGCTTGCCATTCAATCCGCTTGTCTTCGCTCAGGAAATCTACAAATCCGTTGATGAACATGGCAATGTCACTTACAGCGACAGCCCAAGCAAAAACTCGAAAGTCGTTGAACTGCCTACTATCAACAGCCAAATTCCCATTGATGGCGAAGTCGCGCCGAGGCTATTTCCCGGAGACACAGAAGAAAAGCCTGTTAAATACAAATTGACCATTTCCGAACCCGCAAACGATACCGCCATACCTCCCGGCCAACTCAGCTTTTCCATTCAAGCTTCCATCAAGCCACAACCGACAACAGCGCTCACCTACACCTTGGTTTACGACGGCAACGAGCAACAAACCTCCAGCGCACCCTCTTTTGTCATCAACCACCCGCTTCGAGGCAGCCACAATATAGCCATCAAAGCTAAGCTTGAAGGGAAAACGGTTGCATCATCAAATAGCATAACTGTTCATGTTATTCGCCCCACTGTCTCAAGATAGTGCATTTTCAAAATCAGGGCGGATAGGGCAACTCATAAATGCCTCTATATCGGGTGTGAAAACCCGGTAAAGCTGGTCTTTACGTGCACTCGAATGGTTCGAATTTTGCTATTTCTAAATTCAATTGATTGAAAGTGCTCACCAAGAATGACCCTCGAACCGAATTACAAACAATTACTCGACAGCCTTAGCACCGCTATCGTCGTCGTTACCAACAAGCTAGAGATCTGCTACCTCAATCCGACAGCAGAGGCTTTGCTTGCCATTTCGGGCGCTCGGGTTATCGGCACCAGCATCAACAATTATTTTGCCGAATCTGAAGCTGCAATCACCGCGATGCAAGAAGCGGCGAAACATCAACATCTATACACCAAGCGCCGCGCCAAATGGCAACTGCACAACAATCAGCAGTTGACGGTGGACTACACAGTCACGCCACTGGCTGACCACGAAAACATGGCAGTAGAGATTCAACCACTGGACCGGTTATTGCGCATCAGTCGAGAAGAAGCCGTGGTATCTGCGCAAGAAACCACCAAAAATTTGATTCGCGGCTTAGCCCACGAAATCAAAAACCCACTCGGAGGTATTCGAGGCGCCGCGCAATTACTCGCGCGCGAACTGCCCGAGTTATCTTTGAGCGAGTACACCGATGTCATCATTGACGAAGCCGATCGCCTCAGAAACCTTGTCGACCGCATGCTCGGCCCTCGGCAGTTGCCCAATTGGGCCGACATCAATATTCACGAAGTTTTAGAGCGAGTGTCCACACTAATCAGCGCTGAGAGCAAAGGACTGGTTGAACTCAAACGCGATTACGACCCCAGTATTCCTGTATTGCAGGGGGACAGAGAACTGCTCATTCAGGCGATCTTGAACATCATGAGAAATGCGATGCAGGCGCTAACCGAAGCGAAAACAGCATCGCCGGAAATCATGGTGCGCACACGCATACAACGACAGTTTACGATCGGCAGAGAAAACCATTCTCTCGTTTGCCGAATTGACATCGTTGATAACGGACCTGGAATTCCGCCGAATCTAATCGAGGATATCTTTTATCCGATGATTTCCGGGCGCGCCGAAGGCACGGGACTTGGGCTTTCCATTTCCCAACAACTGATCAACCAACACAACGGCTTGGTGGAATGCGAAAGCCGACCAGGCAGCACAAATTTTTCGATATATTTACCGATGGAAATGCACAATGCAGAAACCAAATAGCGTCTGGATTATTGATGACGACAAATCAATCCGTTGGGTACTGGAAAAGTCACTACAACAAGCGGGCATTGAGACCACTTGTTACGAATCCGGTGACCAAGCACTTAGTGCCGTCTCAAGCGGCAAAGCACCCGATGCCATTTTGAGCGATATTCGCATGCCGGGCATTGATGGTTTGGCGCTTTTGGAAAACCTACACATCAAATACCCAAATCTGCCCATCATCATCATGACGGCGCATTCCGATTTGGACAGCGCCGTGGCTGCGTATCAAAGTGGTGCATTCGAATACCTTCCCAAGCCCTTTGATGTCGACGAAGCACTCGCCGTAACTCGCCGAGCACTGGCTCATGCCGAAGAGCAGGAACAACAGATTGTCGAGGCTGCCAGCCCAGTGGAAGAAGCCGAAAACAACGGCGATATCATCGGTGAAGCACCGGCTATGCAGGAAGTGTTTCGCGCCATTGGTCGACTCTCACAATCAAACATCACCGTATTGATCAACGGTGAATCCGGCACGGGTAAAGAACTCGTTGCCCGCGCGCTTCACGAACACAGCCCGCGCAGACAGCAACCATTCATCGCACTGAACATGGCAGCTATTCCTCGAGATTTGATCGAATCCGAGCTGTTTGGTCACGAAAAAGGCGCGTTCACAGGCGCTGGCGGTCAACGCCAAGGGCGATTTGAACAAGCAAACGGCGGCACCCTGTTTTTAGATGAAATCGGCGATATGCCGTCAGACACGCAAACACGATTGCTTCGCGTACTAGCTGACGGCGAATTCTATCGAGTTGGCGGCCACACTCCGGTGAAAGTTGACGTTCGAATCATCGCCGCAACGCACCAGAATTTGGAAACCTTGGTAACGGAAAATCGCTTCCGTGAAGATTTATTCCACCGTTTAAACGTTATTCGTATCCACATTCCAAGACTATCAGATCGCCGAGAAGACATTCCGAAGCTGTCTCAGCACTTTTTCCAAAAAGCCGCATCCGAGCTTGGTGTCGAACCGAAGGTTTTATTGCCAGAGACCGAAAAGTACCTCTGTAATATCGCCTGGCCAGGTAACGTCAGACAATTGGAAAACACGTGTCGTTGGATTACGGTCATGGCCTCTGGCCGAGAGGTTCACGTTCAAGACTTGCCGCCGGAGCTGATGGATCAAAGCCACGAAGTTGAGCCATCTGGCGACTGGAACAAAGCCTTACGCCACTGGGCCGACCAAGCGCTCGCTCGCGGTCAATCCGATATTCTTTCTGAAGCCGTGCCGATCTTTGAACGAGCTTTGATCGAGACTGCTTTGAAGCACACTGCGGGAAGAAAACGAGATGCAGCAAATTTGCTCGGCTGGGGCCGAAACACGCTGACTCGAAAGCTCAAAGAATTGGGCATGGTTGAGTCCGGCGAAGAAGCGCCAGAAGAATAAAATCCTATCGTTGGAAATCGAAGTCCCTCGATCACACGACACTTCGATTTCTATCTTTCATGACACTTGTTGATTCCAACAACCACCAAATTTCCTCACTCTCAACTCCGATAACTGCATCGCTCAGATTAGCCAGCAACGCGCAGAAATACCCAACAAACCTGTCGCAGCACGCACTTCGACAAAAACTAAAAAACAGAATGTGAGTAGAAGAGGAAGAAAAATAAGCTGAAGCTAACAGCAGAAAGGAGCTGGGGAATCTATATAGAAAAGAAAAGCGAGAAGTAAAAAAGTATAGAAAGGGGAAACTAAAGCACTGAGTAAAACCAATTCTACATTGGTAACTTCTACTCAGTGCTTACACAGAAAACCAAGCCTTAGTTAACGGCTGGATCTTCCTGGCCTTTTGCTTCCGCGTTTTGCTGTGCTTGAGCAACAGCTTGCGCGAATAAGGCATCGAAGTTAACTGGTGGCAACATCAACGCAGGGAAACTTCCCTTAGTTACAACACCGTCAATCGCTTCGCGAGCGTATGGGAACAAGATTTGTGGACACGCTGTGTTCAACGCGTGCGCCAACTGTTGGCCTTCTAGACCGGCAACAGTAAATGCACCACCTTGCTGAACTTCAACCAAGAACGCAGTTTCTTCTTCGATCTTAACGGTAACCGTTAGAGTCAAGATAACTTCGTATAGGTTTTCATCAATTTTAGTGGTTTTGGTGTTCAACTCTTGGTTGATCGCAGGTTTCCACTGCTTGCGGAAAGCCTGTGCACCCATCGGTGCTTCAAACGATAAATCTTTGATGTAAATTCGCTGGATTGCAAATTGTACTTTTTGCTCAGAGCCCTCTGAAGCGGCTTGCCCTGCTGCGTGTTCTTCAGCCATGTTACTGCCTTATATTCTAGAATTAAAACTAAAAGACACCCGAACGATAATATCCATGTGTCCAGCGATTACTAAAAATCTTCCTTCGCGAAGGATATGAGGGTATTTAGCAGCATTTCAACCCTAATTTGATCCGCAAAGAAGACTAGCTAACTTGCGCAACGAGAGTATCGAGCTCGCCGGTAGAATCGGCGTAATACAGGTCGTCACAGCCACCGACGTGACGGTCGCCAATCCAGATTTGTGGAACACTGGTGCGGCCAGCTTTCTTAGTCATCTCTCTGCGTAACTTGTTGTTGTTATCAACAGGGATCTCTTTGTATTCAAGCCCTTTGTTTTTCAACAAGTGCTTTGCGCGAATACAAAAAGGACAAAAACGGGTCGTGTAGATCACAATGTTAGGCATAATTCCTCCAAATTACTTCACAACTGGTAATTTCTGATTTTGCCATTCACTCATCCCGCCCTCGAGCCGGCAAACTTGGCGTCCTGCTTTAACCAATTCGCGTCCAATAGCAGCGGTGTGGGTGCCTAGCTTATCTACCAAAATAACGGTCTTGTCCGGTTGGACATCAAACTGAGATAAATTGTTTTTCATCTTTGTGTAAGGCATATTAATCGCGTTAGCGATATGCCCTGTTTTAAACTCATTCGCCTCTCGGATATCAATCAACACCGCTGTATCGCTGTTAATCAAACGAGTGGCTTCGTGAGTTGATATTGACTGACCACTCCTGCGTTTTTCATTCCAAAAATACAGCATGATCAAACTGACCAATACAGTGACTAATATCCACTGCTCAGAAGCGAACACCAATATATCCACAAAGACACCTTACCGAAACAAAAATTCAAAAATTAACAAAACGAGGAAGAACGCCACAATTTTTACATCTGGCACTCGAATAATGGGCGGCAAGTATACACTATGAACATATAATGCGAAGGGCCGAGGAGAAAACCAAAACCCTGCCTCAGCTCCCATCAACCGGAAACATCGATCACTTAGGCGCTGTATTAACCATGTCTCGCAATGTGCTTTTATTAGCTATCGGATTAATCTTTTGCACTCACTGTTACGCCCAAACCGCAAGCAGTGATGAAGATTACCAGGCAAAACTGGACGAACTTAGAGTCATTATTGAGCAAGTAAAGAAAGAAATTGGTCAGGTGCGAGATTCAAAAAACGAGCTGGTCGACGAACTTGAATCCAACGAAAAAGACATCGGCAGTTTGAGTAAAAAAGCGGACTCCATCGAAAAGGAGCTCGACCACCAAAAAAAGCAACTAGCGCTGCTACGCCAGCAGCGCAATCAGGTAAACCAGAATAAGAATGAGCAGGCAGTATCAATTCGCCAGCACATTGTTTCTGCCTACAAGCTCGGCCACCAAAGCAACCTAAAAACCCTGCTAAATCAGGAAGATACCGAGCTATCCGCGCGAATGGTGAAGTATCACGAATACATCGTAAATGCGCGCACCGATCGGATCGCTGAATATCAAGCCATTCTCGAAAAGCTCACCGCACTGGATCGGGAAATCACGACAAAAACAGAACGCTTTGCTCGCCAAAAACAAAACCTGGAACAGCAACGCAACGCGTTAGAGGCGGCAAACGCTAAACGCAAGCAAACCCTGGCTCGATTAAACCAACAACTGCAGCAACAAGGAAAACAGCTCTCTTCGTTAACCCAAGAACAAGCGGATCTCGAGCAACTCATCAAAGAGGTTGCACAAGTGATTCTGGCGATTCCAACCCCTGAAGACCACAACCCATTCAATCATCAACGGGGAAAACTAAAGTGGCCGGTAAAAGGCAAAATCAAACACCGATTTGCCTCTGCGAAAGCCGCCGGCCGATTGACTTGGGACGGCGTACTGATCACCACAAAACGCGGCGCAGAAGTTAGCGCGGTACACGGCGGAAGAGTGGTCTTCTCCGACTGGCTGAAAGGCCAGGGAATGTTATTAATTGTCGACCACGGCGACGGCTATCTCAGCTTATACGGTCACAATGAAACACTTTTTAAAGAGGTGGGCGACTGGGTCAACAAAAATGAAGTCATCGCTTTAGCAGGAAGTACCGGCGGGCGTTCGGAACCTGGCTTATACTTTGAGATTCGAGAAGACGGGAAACCGCTCAATCCTGCCAAATGGTGTCGCGGCTGATAACAGTGATCCATACCGCTCACACGCAGGTAAGCAATTAGCAAGAAATATAATTGCACTATTGCTTTAATAAACAATCAAAGTACAAATATCCGTTGAGATCTTGTTTTTAAACCCAAAATCATCAACAGTTAATCATTGAAATTCATCGGGGAACGCCTAGAACACGTGTTTTCTAGGACGATTTTGACCTTTAGGAGACGACCATGAACTTCCGAATTTTGCCTTGCGCACTCCTCGCTTTTGCTGCAACCGCCTGGGCACAGGAAGAGCAAACGGAGCCTCAAGCTCAATTGCCTCTAGATGATTTGCGCACCTTCACACGCGTCTATTCGCACATTCGCAACGCCTACGTTGAAGAAATCAGTGACAAAGAACTGCTGGAATACGCCATTAAAGGCATGCTCTCCGAATTAGATCCTCACTCCACCTATTTAGACGCCAGCTCGTTCGATGACCTGCAAGTCAACACTACCGGCGAATACGGCGGTCTTGGAATTGAAGTGGGTATGGAGCGCGGATTTGTCAAAGTGATCTCCCCCATCGATGACACTCCGGCCTCACGCGCAGGTATCGAATCTGGGGACTTAATCATCGCCATCGACGATAAACCCGTTAAAGGCTTGAGCTTAAATGAAGCCATTGAATTAATGCGCGGGCCGATTGGTACCGACGTCATCATTTCTGTTATTCGCGAAACCGTAGATCAACCTTTTGATGTCACCCTCACTCGTGACACCGTCAAGGTTCGCAGTGTTCGCTCGCGCATGATCGAACCAGGCATTGGCTACCTTAGAATCGCCCAGTTCCAAGTCAGCACTGGCGATGACGTTTTGTCTGAAATTGCCAAACTCAAAGACAACGAAGAAGAATTAGAAGGCCTAATCTTAGACTTACGCAACAACCCTGGCGGCATACTGCAAGCATCCGTTCAGGTTGCCGATGCCTTCCTTGAAGAAGGATTAGTGGTTTACACCAAAGGCCGAATCGATAACGCCGACATTGAGTACAGCGCCAAACCCGGCGACAAGATAAACGGCCTACCGCTGATTGTTTTGATCAACTCGGGCTCTGCGTCGGCATCAGAAATTGTTGCCGGAGCGCTTCAAGATCACAGCCGAGCCATCATTATGGGTACCGACAGTTTTGGTAAAGGTTCGGTACAGACCGTTCTCCCAATCACGGATGATCGCGCCATTAAGCTCACCACCGCGCTTTACTTCACGCCCAATGGCCGCTCCATTCAGGCTCAAGGCATTGTTCCCGACATCAAAGTTGAACGCGCGAAAATCACCTCTCTACGCCAAGAAACCTTTACCGAAGCAGACTTGAGAGGTCATTTAGATAACGCCAACGGCGGCGAAGAGAGCGATTCGGAATCTCGTTTAGAAAATGCGCCCGAAACCACCTTAGCCGAACGCGACAATCAATTATTTGAAGCCGTGAACCTCCTGAAAGGCTTAACGATTTTCAACAACAGGACCCAAGCAACCGGTCACTGGGTAAAGTCTGAAAGCTAATCATCGATAACTGATACTGCCAGTGAAAGCTATTAAAACAGTGGGCGTGTTGTTCACGCTCATATGTTGTTCTTTATTCCTCTCGCAATCTTTCGCCGCTACAGACAACCCATCCACCGCTACCAAACCCGTTATCGTCATTATCATTGACGACGTCGGCCACAACCTCAGAAAAGGTCGAGAGCTAATCGATCTCAACGGGCAAATTACGCTATCGATTTTACCTTTTAGCCCACACGGAAAAACCATTGCCCACCTAGCCCACAACCAGGGCAAAGAAGTGATATTGCACTCACCGATGGCCCCACTCAATCACACAAGCCCACCGGATGGCCTCACCCTCGATATGGATAAAGCGCGATTTGTCCGACTGCTGAATCAGCAAATCAATGACATTCCCAATGTATCGGGCATCAATAATCACATGGGTAGCGCACTGACCCGCAATGTCATCGCCATGAGCTGGGTGATGCAAGAGCTTAAAAAAAGAGACCTCTATTTCATCGATAGCCGAACAACCGCTGAGAGTATCGCCTGGCACACGGCACTACATTATCGGGTGCCGAGTTGGAAGAGAGATGTATTTTTGGACAACCAAAGAGACGTTTCGGCAATCAACAAACAGCTTAATAAGCTGGTCAAGAAAGCAAAAGAGAAGGGAATCGCTTTTGGTATTGGCCATCCTTATGATGAAACAATAACTGCTTTAAAAGGCTTTCTGAATTCTCAAGCTGCGCACAACATTGAGATCAGAAGCCCATCTCAACTCGATAGTTGGATTAAAGTTAAGTACGCATCAAATAATTTGGAATAAATTGTAAAAAATTTATTTATTAAACACATAGATACATTTTACAATGAATTATAAAGCTATCTAAGCAGAGCAAAATGGAATAAAAATAGTGAAAATCGCTACCGTTGGTAGCAACTTCTTCACTTAAGCTCTATCGCTCATCGCCACTGGTGATTTTTTATCCACAACCAGCTATGCTATAGTTTTTACTTAACAGGGCAGTTTACAAAACGTAGTAGGTTTTCAGTAAAGCGCACAGGCCAGCACTTTATATGAAATAAAACTTATTTAAGGACTTCAGGCGTTATTTGAATTCGACTTACTCACACAGTCGTTTTCTACCCGGCTCGCCCAAAGAGAACGCTTTTATATGTATTTGCAATTTCTATGAGGGTTTAACAATGACCAATCATCGTCCAGGCGAACAGGGACCTATTCCCGGCCGTAGTGAGAGAATTTTCGTAAAACAAGGCTATTTCTATTACCGCACTCGTGAAGGTATTGATATCGGACCTTTTGATACAGAAGCTGATGCCGCTCGCGGTGTTGAAGATTTTGTTGGGTTCTTAGCTGACGATCCACATTCTGCGGAAACCTTGTCTCATTACTCGGGCAAAAAAGTCGCCTAAGTTTTTCAAAACTTATTTAACAGGCGAACATTCAATATAAATAATATGATTACTAGCATTACATATTATTTATATTGAACTGCAACATTCCTTCCTCAAACAACAATATTCAAACTTTCCTTCCTTCAATTAAACGCAAGTTATTTGCATTCAAAAAAATTTAACATTTGAATTTGCTTCACTGTTTTAAAAAACCTTTTTAAAACGCAAATAAGTTTTAAGAAAAATCTGAATAACTTTACTAATTTATTGATGGCTAATTTTTCTCAATAAAAACTATCAACAAATAGTTTGACCTTAAAATTTATCGCAAAATAAGGTTAGATTCTTACATCCACACCTTGCTCTTGCATAAATTCTTTTGCTTGCTGGACGGTGTATTCTCCAAAATGAAAAATACTGGCCGCCAACACGGCATCTGCCTTACCGACTTTAATTCCATCAACCAAATGCTGCAGATTACCAACACCGCCAGAGGCAATGATTGGTACATTCACTCGCTCACTCATCGCTTTAACTAACGGCAAATCAAAACCGTTTTTTGTGCCGTCTCGATCCATGCTAGTCAGCAAGATTTCACCGGCTCCATTTGCCACCATTTTTTCTGACCATTCCAAGGCGTCGATACCTGTCGGTTTGCGACCGCCGTGGGTAAAGATCTCCCAGCGATCTGGCTCACCGGGTTCACTGACTCGTTTCGCATCAATAGCAACGACAATACATTGCGCTCCGAATCGCTCAGAAGCTTCACGGACAAAATCAGGGTTTTTCACTGCGGCAGAATTGATACCGACTTTATCGGCACCGGCATTTAACATCGCGCGAATATCCGCCGTGGTACGAATACCGCCGCCAACGGTAAGCGGAATAAATACTTGGGAGGCGATCTTTTCGACCATGTGAATCGTGGTGTCACGGCCTTCGTGGGTTGCCGTAATATCCAAGAAGGTGATCTCATCTGCGCCCTGCTCATTGTAGCGTTTCGCCACTTCCACCGGATCGCCAGCATCGCGTATATCTACAAACTGAACACCTTTGACAACGCGACCGTTATCAACATCAAGACAGGGGATAATTCGTTTAGAAAGCGGCATAGGGTCGGGGCTCTTAATTCTGTGTAATCAGGCCCGGATTTTACACCTAAGTTTGGGGAAGTTTGAAATTTATCGAGAAATAAGCACGAATTGTGAGGACATAAAATCCATAAGGGTAAATCGAGTAACAGGAACGATCTTAACCGACATGCTGCTTATCGGCGTACATGCGCATATCAGCAACGTTTTTCAGCTCTTCTAGGGAATTACCATCAACCGGCCACACAGCAATACCAATACTGATTTCCAACTCAACCGTTTTGCCGCCAGACACATTCATTGGCAACCGGGTCGCAGCGCGCAATCGATCAACCAAAGCAACTTTTTGGTTTTCATCCAACGCCTCACGAATGACCACCAAGAACTCATCGCCACCAATACGACTGATGTACTCACCGCCGCGCAGTTTTGAACGCAATCGTCGAGCAAATTCAATCAGAACCTGATCACCAACACTGTGACCGTTTTGATCATTGACTTGTTTAAAACGGTCAAAGTCGATAAACACAACACTAAATCCAGAACCGTCACGAAGACTTTGCGCCTGAATTTTTCGCAATTGGAAATCAATAAATCGTAAATTAGGCAGCTGTGTTAAAGGGTCTAAATGAGCGAGCTGTCGAAGTTTGCGCTCAGTGACTTTATTGCGAGTCACATCGTGAAAAATCACCATTGCCGCCTCAACAGCACCGGCGTCATTTTTTATTGGGTAACAACTAAAATCAAAAAAACGATCATTCGCACAAAAATGATTGATAACGGCGTGATTGGATTTAACAGTTTCGCCTAAAAAACAGCGGATAAGAGAAGGGTCTAAATACTCAACAAATTCATCTTCTTCGACAAAGTTCTTAATGCTAGAACCTTCGACTTGACCGACGGTGGCCTCAAGATAAGTTTTAAACAGCGTGTTTAAAGCCAAAAAATTATAATCTGGGTCAACGAGCGCAAAGTAGTCTCGATCATCGTGATCGAACAAATCCAATAGCGTCTCAAATTTTTTCACCAATGGAGAAATAACTACGTCGCTACCAATTGTGCTATGCACGTCTTTCATCATTCCCCCAGACCGGATTAATTTTTCCTAGATATTTATTCGCTAAGTATAAAATAATCAATACCGAAACACTTTTAGTAGCTTCACCTTCTTTAAGCATTCGTATTCTTATATATTATTCTTGTTATTTTTAAGCGAGACCCTTTCTAATAACTCTAGGAACCTAAGATTAAATATAATTGTTCATTTTAACGGTGAACGTAGTCTTAATCCCAATAAATACACTGAATTAATTCGAATAATAAAATGTAAATTCTTACTTATCTCACTTAAACGCGGGTTTAGCTTAAGATAAAAACAAACACTTATTAGACCACCGCAATGTTACCATTTGGAATGGTAATTACTTATAAAATCATCTTTGATTTTATAAGCATAGTGTTAAAGTTAAGGAAATACTCCCGTCTTTATTGCTAAATTTGGAATTTAATTCGAAAAAAAGAGATAAGAGTTATAAGAATTTAGAACAATTACTTTCGTTAAACTGTAACTGGTCCACAGCTGAATTTTAGATTCTTAAACTCAAAAATAAAAATTACACTCAATTACAGGCTTTTAAGTATTGACTAATGCTTATTTAAAACAAGAAAAAAATCATTCATTCAAAAAAGAATCGCCTTTTAGCTTGTAACAACTGTTCACGAACCTTAAGAAATATCGCACGTCTCGCAAAAATTCAAGATTCGAGAAAATATTTATAAACAGTAGGAATTAATATTCTTGAATTACTCGCCAGTCCACCGACAAAAATTTGCTAACAACTGTAGACCATCGCGGTGACTTTTTTCTGGGTGGAACTGTGTGGCAAAAAGATTATCTTTCGCAATTGCGGAGGTAAATTCACTGCCATACTCAGAAACGCCTGAAGACAGATCGCTATTTTTTGGCTGGCAGTAATAACTGTGTACAAAATAAAATTGCGCTTGATCGTTAATGCTTTCCCATAAGGGGTGAGCAACGGATTGACGAACGTTATTCCATCCCATGTGCGGTACTTTTAACTTTTCACCCTGAGCATCAACGAGGTCATCGCCAAAATATTTAACGACACCGTCGACTATTCCCATACAGTCGATCCCGCCATTTTCTTCGCTGTTAGAAAACAATAATTGCATGCCAACACAAATACCCAATACGGGTTTACCGCTGGCAATAGCACGCTTAACGATGGTATCGAATCCGAGACGTTGAATTTCAGACATGCAATCTCGAACCGCGCCAACGCCTGGAAAAATCACTCGCGTTGCGCGCTCAATAAGTTCTGCGTCCGCTGTGATATGCACGTCAGCATCTGGCGCCACTTGAGTGATCGCACTGGCGACAGAATGTAAATTACCCATACCGTAATCACATATTGCAATGGTATTCACAGCGAGTTTCCTATGGTTGTTAAGCTAATGGTTGTTAAACAAACGGTTATTCAACCAACTAAAAATTAGGGAAGTTAGAGCTAAAGCGCCCCTTTGGTCGAAGGCATACGGTCGCCAAGACGCGGATCTGGTTCCAACGCCATTCGCAACGCCCGCGCAAACGCTTTAAATACCGTTTCAATTTGATGGTGAGCGTTATCGCCACGCAAGCAATCAATATGCATGGTCACTTGAGCATGATTAACAAAACCGTGGAAGAATTCAGAGAAAAGCTCAGTATCAAAGGTACCGACGCGTTTTTGAGTAAACGGAATGTTTAAAATCAAACCCGGTCTGCCGGAGAAATCAATCACAACCCGAGACAGCGCTTCGTCGAGCGGAACATAGGCATGGCCGTAGCGGCGAATACCTTTCTTTGAACCCACTGCTTTCGCCATAGCTTGACCAATGGTGATACCAATATCTTCAACCGTATGGTGATCGTCAATGTGAGTATCGCCTTTGCAATACACATCCAGATCAATCAATCCATGCCGAGCAATTTGATCCATCATATGCTCCAAAAAAGGAACGCCTGTATCAAATTGACTTTTACCGGTACCGTCCAAATCTAAAGAAACACGAATTTGCGTTTCCAGTGTATCTCGGCTGACCGTGGCTGTTCGCGCAGTCATAGAAGACTCTCCGCACTCAAAAAAAGATCGCGGATTATAAAGCGGCTAGCGCTTTGGCGCTAGCATTGGCAGGAACTTAACAATTTAAGGGTTAACGCGAACGCGGTTTTTCACACACGATAGGCAAAAAGCCTACTCGTATTGGCAATATTAAATTTCTGACTCAAGCGTTTAATACAACCGAATTAGCCACAAAGAAATTGGCTGGATGAGCGTGAATACGAGCGATAGCAGGCCCTAGAGCCTGCCGTTCATTAAGCATTTAACTTGAACGAAGATGACTGCGACCATGATCCAGCAAGAGATTTGAGTCGGGACCCACAGGAATAACACCCGACGGATTAATGGTTTTATGACTGTAATAGTAGTGGCGCTTGGTTTGTTCAAAATCGACTGTCTCTGCAATACCCGGAAATTGATACAACTCACGCAGATAACCCGATAAATTGTTGTAGTCGGCAATACGCTGTTTATTGCACTTAAAATGCCCCACATAAACGTCGTCAAAGCGGACCAAGGTGGTAAACAAACGCCAGTCTGCCTCGGTAATTTGCTCGCCCGTCAGGTAGCGACTTTTCTCTAAACGCTGATCCAATTCATCAAGCGTCTTAAATAAAGAATGAAATGCTTCTTCATAGGCCGACTGAGTTGTCGCAAAACCGGCTCGATAAACACCGTTATTGACCGTTTCATAAATGACCGCATTCAACTCATCGATTTCTGAACGCAGAGACTCGGGATAATAGTCCGTTGTATCTCCCGTTAATTCATTGAAGGCGGAGTTGAAAATTCGAATGATGTCTGCGGACTCATTATTAACAATGGTCTGATTGCGCTTATCCCACAGTACCGGAACGGTAACCCTACCCGTGAAATTAGGATCAGCGCGAGTGTAGATCTCGTGCAAAAAATCACTGTTATACAAGTCATCGCCACGAGAAGGCCCCAGACGATCAAATGTCCAGCCATCGCCGAGCATGTCAGGGTGCACAACCGAAACGCTGATCAAATCAGCCAGGCCTTTCAACGCCCGAAAAATCAGCGCCCGATTAGCCCAAGGGCAAGCCATTGCAACGTAGAGATGATAACGACCGGCTTCGGCTTTAAAGCCACCGTCTCCGGTTGGGCCAGGAGTACCGTCGGCTGTTATCCAGTTGCGAAAGCTCGCTCGTTCGCGAACAAACGCGCCGCCACTTTTTGTCGTGTCATACCATTTATCTTGCCATTGCCCATCGACCAAAAGACCCATAAATGCTCCGCTTACCTGTATTTCAGTTGCGGCAATCCTAGTCAGATATAACTGCCGACAACAGCAAGCAGTTTTAAGGGTGATATTCGATAAATTTGACCAACCTAAAAGTCGCGAGAAACACTAATTCATTTAAATCATTGTTAAATATGATTTAAATCTGCCAAACAAAAAACTTAATCTTTTCTCAGTGATCAATAAAAATTCACCAAATTCAAATATTATGAATAACTTTATGAATTCACACGTTTTGATCGCACAGAGATGACAACAAGCTGAGGAGGGATTTCAGAGCAGAGAACAACACAACCATGTGTCGATAGAACAAATTGGACGAAACAATTACATTAACCTTCAATAATGTTACTATATAACATTATATAAATAGAAATGAGAATTAAGTATTTGTAATTTTCATTCGTCTTTCAAGCTCACGCTAATCAATATCATCAGCACTGCACACATTTATCAATGACAGCTCAACGCCCAGCCGGAATTACCAAGCCAGCCGTTCGTGCAATCTGCCTGATATTATTGTTTTTACTCTCAAAGTTAGTGTGTGCTCACCACCTTGTCAGCCATACTGATGTAGACGCCGCAGAAGAACACACATGCGAATTGTGTGTCTATGCCTCCTGTGCCGCAGCGCTTCCTGCACCACCGCCTGAATTCATGCCGCCTACGGCACTGAGCGACTCACCTTTATTTTCAAATCACTGCACCAACAAAAATTCATCCGAATTTGCGGCAATACGTGCACCCCCTGCGAATTTCTCCTCTTAAAACCATCATCACAATCAACAACTCACCACCGTGCGTAAACCGTGGTGTTCTATTAAATGAATTCGAGTAAATAAGTCATGAATCACAACCAAGGCTTGAGCCGCTCTGTGCTCGGCAAACAATTGCGTAAAAACTTGTTATCAAAAAGCATTCGCACCGCTACTGCGGTTTTAGTCTCAGGTTTATCCGCAGCGGCAATCGCGACCGAAGGCCACGGCGTTCACAAAGACATTGAAGAAGTTATCGTTTCTGGCGCGCTCGACAAAAGCCGTCAAGATACTGCACTGCCAGTGAGCATCATCAGCGGCGACGCATTGAGAGCGGCCACTAAAAATTCATTGGGTGAAACCTTAAGTTCTCTTCCAGGCGTTCAATCCGGCACCTTTGGCACCAACGTTGGCCAACCGATTATTCGTGGCCAATCTGGCAACCGTGTGCGCGTTCTTCAAAATAACATCGCCGTTCTTGATGCCGCCGCAGCAAGCCCGGATCACGCCAACGGCATTTCGCCTTTTGCCGCTGAAAAAATCGAAGTACTTCGCGGACCAGCAACGCTTTTATACGGAAACGGCGCCATTGGTGGTGTGGTTAACGTTCTCGATAACCGCATTCCTAAAGCCGTTCCAGAAGAAACTGAAATCCAATTCTTACAAAAGCACAGCACATACAACGACCAAGACACCAGCTCATTGGCTATCGACGGTGGCGTTGAGCAATTTGCTTTCCACGTAGACGGCACTTACTACGAGTCTAACGATTACGAAATTCCAGAATCGACATTTCTACCGCCATTCCAAGATGAAGCGCGTCGCGGCACCTTAGGCAACTCAGACTCAGACAGCACCAATCTAACCGCTGGTGGCTCTTACGTTTTTGATACCGGCTACTTTGGTTTCTCTGTTAGCGATTTGGAACAAGAATACGGCTTGCCTGCGGCACCTCCAGGGGTCAGCGATGAAGAAGGCGTCGACATTCGAATCGACCTAGAGCAAACCCGCTATGAATTCGAACTTGGCTTAGAATTCGAAGGCTGGGTTGAGTCTTTCACCGCGCACATTGGTTTCACTGACTACGAACACCAAGAAATCGAAATCGAGCCTGAAGAAGAGGAAGAAGGCGAAGAGGGTGAGGAAGAGGAAGAAGAGGGTCCAGGTACCGTTTTCTCCAACGAAGGTTTTGACTCTCGCTTCACCATCAACCACGCACCGGTTGCTGGTTGGGACGGTATCATCGGCCTACAGGTTCAGGATCGTGAATTTGGCGCAGAAGGTGCCGAAGGCTTTATCGGTGAAACCGATATTTCCTCGTTCAGTATTTTCGCCCTAGAAACACTAGAGCGTGGCGATTACATCTATGAAGTTGGCGCACGAGTAGAAAGCAGCGATACCGAGCTATCGAGCAGCTGTGACCAATCCGAAACTACCTTCAGCGCGTCGGGCTCTGTACTTCGTAAGCTGACTGAATCAACCAACATTTGGTTCTCCACCAGCCTTTCTGAACGTGCCGCAACTGAAATCGAATTGTTCTCCAACGTTGACGGCAGCACCTGTACAAACCCAGCAGAAGACGAGTTGGTTGAACACGCCGCGACTCGCCGAATTGAAGTGGGCAACCCAGATCTTGATACCGAAACCAGCACCAACATTGAATTGGGCATCTTAAAACATTCCGGTAGCTGGACGGGTGAATTCAACCTTTACTACAACGACATCAGCGATTACATCTTTGCTGATTTCACCGACGACCCAGAAATTGTTGTTTACGAACAGCAAGACGCTGAGTTTATTGGGGTTGAGGCATCACTTACCCACCACATCATCGATGCTGAAAACCACCACTTGGATATCATTTTATTCGGTGACTACGTTGAAGCCGAACTTGACGACAACAACGATGTACCGCGTTTAGCGCCTGCACGCATTGGTGCGGAATTAAGTTGGGTAAGCACTCAGTGGAACGCATCTTTGCGTTTGGTTGATGTTGCCGATCAAACTCGTACCGGCGAAAACGAAACTGAAACCGACGGTTACACGTTGCTTGAAACCTACGTTGAATACAAAATCCCAACTGGCGCTGGCAATTGGGCTGTATTCGCCAAGGGCAACAACCTCTTAGACGAAGACATTCGTGACCATACCTCGTTCACGAAAGACTCCGCTCCAGCCCCAGGTATTGGTTTTGATTTAGGCGTTCGCGTGAACTTCTAATTCCTTGCCACTTATACCGGTCTCAAAAACTCCTCGCACTGCGGGGAGTTTTTATTTTCGCCATTAAAAATCGTCAACATTTGGCGAGACGTCTCCTTGCCATTACAATGCGCCAACATTAAAACCCAGTCTATCTGTTGCTTAAAAGATAAGCGCTCTACGTGTTCGGCGGCTCTTTCCAAAGCGAGATACAACCCAAGCGTGACAACGCCCTAAAAAAATAACATCGCATTGGCACTATAAATCTGTTGGCACTATAAATCTGTTGGCACTATGAATCTGCACGAACCCATTCCCGAATCATTCAGCGCATCATCGGTAATTACGCCAAGACGCATTGCGCTGCTAGGTTATCGCAGTGACCCTCACGTCGGCGGCCAAGGAATTTATTTAAAATATTTAAGCCGTGCACTCGCCAAGCTCGGCCACACCGTAGATGTCCTCAGCGGACCACCATATCCTGAGCTTGACGACAATATTCGCCTTATCAAAATTCCAAGCCTGGATTTGTACGCCAGTGCTGACCCTATGCGTGAACTTCGCTGGAAACATTTTTTAAGTGTGAGCGATTTGTACGAGTACGGTTCGAAAATGACCGGCGGTTTTGGAGAGCCTTATGTTTTCAGTCGTCGAGCGGCAAAATACTTATTAAAGCACCGGTCAAATTATGACATTGTTCATGACAACCAATGCTTAGGACACGGCCTAATTACCTTGCAAAAAGCGGGTATTCCAGTCATTGCCACTATTCATCATCCAATTACGCGCGACCGAAACCTTGCCGTTGACGCCCAAGATCATTGGTTTATGAAACTCGCTACCAAGCGTTGGTATCGTTTTTTAAGCATGCAAATCAAGGTCAGCCAAAAATTGCATCACGTGGCGACTGTATCGAAACAATCGCAGCACGATATTTTTAATGAATTTAATCGTCCCCAAGAAAATACACACATTGTCGCCAACGGCATTGATATCGACACATTTAAAAAGTTATCGGAAGAAAAAGTTCCTGGTAGAATTATTTCTACCGCCTCGTCCGATCAGCCATTAAAAGGGCAAAAATATTTATTGTTGGCGCTTGCGGCAATTATCAAAAAAATACCTGCCGCACATTTGGTGTTAATTGGTGAATTCAAACCCGGCAGCGAATGTGCTCAAATTATTGATCAACACCAACTTAAAAAGTACATTACATTTCGCTCGAATATTTCCACGCAAGAATTGGTCAAGCTGTACAACTCAAGCTGCGTTGCCGTCACACCATCACTGTACGAAGGTTTTGGTTTACCTGCAGCAGAGGCCATGGCGTGTGCCACTGCGGTTATCACCACCAACGCCGGCGCCTTGCCAGAAATCGTGGGTAATGCCGGAAAAATAGTGGCCGCGGGCGATGAGCACCAACTCAGTCTTGCCATCGAAGAATTATTAACAAACACTGCAAAACGCCACTATTTAGAAGTCGCCGGCCGAAAACGCATTGAACAGCATTTTAGCTGGCACAATTGCGCACTCGAATTTTCCAAACTCTACGAAACCATGCTTGAGCATTATTCTGAAAAATCATGCACACCGTCGAATATTCATATTTAAAGCCTGAACAAGGTCAAATCTGGCTGGACTTGGGTTGTGGCGAAGGCCGCCACTGTATTGGCGCATGCAACCAACAATTGCCAATAACCGTTATTGGTGTGGATCTCGGATTTCAAGATTTAATTAAAGCTCAAGAAAAATGGCGGGAAACCAACGATTTTCACCAGCAAATTGGTTTACCCGAATTAGAACCCAGCCACTGGCTTAACGCCAATGGTTCACAATTGCCTTTTGCCGACAACAGTATTGATGTCATTATTTGCTCCGAAGTCTTGGAGCACATTCACGATTATTTATCGGTACTAAAAGAAATTCGTCGAATACTAAAGCCCAATGGCAGATTGGCAATCAGCATTCCCAGACGCTGGCCAGAATGGATTTGTTGGCAGCTCGCCGAAGAATACGCACAAGTCGAAGGCGGACACGTTCGTATTTTTAATCACATTACCTTAGTTCGAGAAATTCGCGAACTCGGATTTGATCACTACAGAAGTCACGGCGCTCACGCCTTACACGCACCTTACTGGTGGTTAAAATGCGCTTTTTGGCACCAGCCCAATCAGCCAATCGTAAAAAAATACCACGACTTTTTAGTTTGGGATTTAATGGAAAAACCAAAATTAACGCGCACGCTAGAAAAGCTTTTAAACCCCTGGATGGGGAAAAGCTCCGTTTATTATTTTACAGCCAGTTGACACTCAGCATCTCTAATAAACTTATAAAATGAATTCAACGAGCACGCTTTGACAATAACAATACAGCAATCTGCGATACAACAATCTGCGACCCAACAATTATCACCCGCATTAACAAAAGCGGCGAAATATATTATGAGCCAACAGTCACCAACGGGCGCAATACCTTGGTTTGACGGCCACTTTGCCGACCCCTGGGATCATATTGAAGCGGCGATGGGATTAACGGTTGCTGGAAAATATCGCGAGGCACAACGTGCTTATTTATGGTTGGTACACAACCAAGAGAGAGACGGCAGCTGGTACAGTGAATACCATAAAAATTCCCACGGGGAATACGCAGCCAACACAGCCACATTAAAACAAACCCATCACGCAGCCTACATTGCCACCGGCCTTTGGCATTATTATTTGTGCACACAGGATGTAGAATTTATCCGCGAACTTTACCCACGTGTTGAAGCGGCTTTCGATTTTATCCTGCCACTACAAACTCCCGAGGGAGAATTCAACTGGGCAGTTAACTCCAACAATGACGTGCAAGAAGATGCGCTCATTACCGCTTGCAGCTCAATTTTAAAAAGTTTGTCCTGTGCAAGCTTATTAGCTCGCACACTTAATTTTCCGTCGAACTATTTCGATCACAGTTATCAGAAATTACAAAACGCATTAAGCAATAAACCCCATCGTTTTGACAGAACCTGGGAACCGAAAACTCGATTTTCAATGGATTGGTTCTACCCGATTTTTTGCGGCGCGTTAACAAAAACGGCCGCAAAAACACGCCTTGAATCTCGCTGGCAAGAGTTCGTTGTCGACAACTTGGGTTGTCGCTGCGTCAGTGACGAACCCTGGGTAACCACTGCAGAAACCTGCGAATTAATTTTCGCGCTGCTTTATTTAGAAGAAACCGAAACAGCCCAGCAACTGTTTCAACAATTACTGTCTTTACAAGATTCGTCAGACGGAGGGTTTTGGACCGGCATTGTCACACGAGACATGAGCCTGTGGCCAAAGGAAAAAACCACTTGGACCGCCGGAGCAATCTTGCTAGCCGCTGATGCGTTATTTCAACTCAGTAACGGCCATGAAATATTAATCCGCTAAACTTTTTACGTTTTATTAGGCTGTGTTTTTCTTTAGAAAAGAGCAGTCAAAAACGTTAATTTGCGTTGGCAAAATAGCCTCAACCACTTCTCGATAGCCAACGCTTACTTTATTCATTTCTTTTTAATACTGATTTTCAACTGGCTTGTTGATAGCGAAGGTAACATAAACTTCCTATACTTAGAGAAAACATTGGCCAGAGAAATCTCTATGACCTATTGCATTGCAATCAACCTAGACAAAGGACTTTTATTTGGCGGCGACACTCGTACCAATGCCGGGGTTGATCATATTTCAACGTACAAAAAGCTATTTACGTTTTCTAACGGCTCCACACACGCCATCGCAATTTTGTGTTCAGGAAATTTGGCAACCAGCCAACACCTGATCGAATCACTGAGGCGCGAAATAGAACTCGAAGAAGACAATCTTCTCAGCAAAGACTCACTGTTTGATTGCGCCAAACACGCAGGAAGAATTCTCTACGATATCATTCAAGAATCCGCGCATAATGAATCGGATAAACTCGGGGATTTTTCCAGCAACCTTTTGCTCGGCGGCCAAATTAAAGGCGAACGCCCACGACTATTTATGATTTACCCGCAGGGCAATTTTATCGAAGCCACGCGCGAAACCCCCTACTTCCAGATTGGCGAGCACAAATACGGCAAACCTATTATTGATCGAACCATTCGCTACGATCTGCCGTTGGAGCAAGCCTTAAATTCGACCTTAATTTCGCTGGATTCAACCATCAAAAGTAACCTGTCTGTGGGTCTGCCGATGGATATCTTACTCTACGAAAAAGACAGCTACGATTTAAGCCGATACCGCCGTATTGAGGAGTACGACGAAGACCTTCTGAACATGCGCCAGTATTGGTCGAACGGACTCAAGCAACTTCTGGAAGAACTGCCCACACCCAAAATTTAAATTTTCCCGCCTGCAAGCCCCATTCGGAAATATTTTTATAATATTTCCGAAATCTTTCTTTTCTTCGAGTGGCATAGAATCTGCTCCGCATATTTTTAGTGCATTGAGGCGCTAAACGAGATATTTTTCTATGCAAAACTTTTGTTTAACCAGAATTAAATCAACATCACTTTTTGTCAATATGACATCCTTACCACTATTTAAAGTTGACTGATGAATATAAATTCCAGGCAACCAAATACAACAAGATCGAATCCCCAATCGGAAAGCTTGAGAGCTTTCATGACAAACAAAAACACAAAAATTATTGGGCCACAGGAGCAAAGCTCGCAATGAGTATCAAATGGAAAGACTACGAGTGCGAAAATTTATACGACGAACTGATCAATAGTCGTGGCAATCCCAGGCAACCCGCCAAGCGTTTAGCAACCTATTTGAGTAAACTTGGTGTCGACGAACTGAATAAACGCCGACAACTCGCCGATGCGACCGTCCAAGACATGGGCGTGAGCTTCACCGTATACACCGACGAAGGCAACATTGATCGAGCTTGGCCATTCGACATTATTCCTCGGATTATTCCCGCCAAAGAGTGGAACCAAATTGCCCTTGGCTTAAAACAACGCTTGCGCGCACTCAACCTTTTCATCAACGATATTTACCACGAACAAGCCATCATTAAAGACGGCATTGTGCCGAGCTACCTAATTGAAAATTCGAAAAACTTCCGCCCCGAATGCGTCGGTGTGAAGCCCGCTTTTGGTGTCTGGGCGCACATCTGCGGCTCTGATTTGGTGCGTGACGGTGATGGCAAGATGTACGTGCTCGAAGATAATCTGCGAGTTCCCTCCGGTGTTTCTTACATGCTTGAGAACCGCGCCATTACAAAACGGGTTTTACCGGAAGTATTTGGCCGAGAAAACGTGCTCCCGGTAGATGACTACCCATCGCGCTTATTCGATATGCTCGCGGCACTATCGCCGAGAAAAGTAAAACAGCCTGAAATCGTCGTGCTTACACCGGGAATTTATAATTCTGCTTATTTCGAGCACGCATTTTTAGCGCAACAAATGGGTGCGGAGTTAGTCGAAGGCTCCGATTTGCTCGTTGATAGTGACGATTGCGTTTACATGCGCACCATTAGAGGGCGCGAAAGAGTCGATGTTATTTATCGCCGCATTGACGATATGTTTATCGACCCCGAAGTTTTCGATAAAGATTCACTGCTCGGCGTACCGGGTTTAATGCGCGCCTGGAAAAAAGGCAACGTTGCCCTGGCCAACGCACCCGGTGCCGGCGTCGCCGATGACAAAGTGATTTACGCTTACGTCCCGAAAATCATCGAATATTATCTCGATGAAAAACCGTTAATTCCCAACGTACCCACCTATTTGTGCGAAAACGAAGACGATCGCAATTACGTTATCGAACACATTGCCGAGCTTGTGGTAAAACCGGCAAACGAATCCGGTGGTTACGGTATGCTGGTTGGCCCGCATTCCACGAAAAAAGACCAAGATAAATTCGTTAAATTAATTAAAGAAAATCCACGCAATTACATCGCCCAACCCACGCTTGCGTTATCCACTGCCCCCACATTGGTTGGCAGCGATAACCCCGAACCCCGCCATTTGGATTTGCGACCATTTATTTTGCAGAGCAAAGATTTGTACGTCACCACCGGCGGGCTGACCCGTGTTGCTATGGTGAAAGGCTCGTTGGTCGTAAACTCGTCCCAAGGCGGCGGCAGTAAAGATACGTGGATTGTGGATTCGGAGGGCGCTTAAGATGTTATCCCGTGTTGCAGAAAGACTTTATTGGGCGGCTCGATACCTAGAGCGCGCCGAAAATACCGCGCGCTTAATCAGCGTGTACGACAATCTTCTCTACGATTTACCCAAAGATTTATTAGACATCAGCTGGTTTAATTTAATCGATTTAAACAGCGCCGCAGAAACTTATAACCGCCGTTACAAAGTTCAAAACGAACGCAACGTAGTTAAATTCTTAGTCGTTGATGACGACAATTTAAGCTCGATTACCTCTGCCATTAACGCCGTTCGAGAAAACCTGCGCACCACGCGCGATGTGATTCCACCGGCGGCCTGGGAGCAGGTTAACGAATTAAATATTTACGTCACCAAGCACGCAAAAGACGGTCTTCGCCGTGCCCTTCGCCACGAATTTCTCACTGAAATTATCGAGCGTTCCCAAGCACTCAACGGCCTGTTAACCGGAACCTTAATTCGCGACGAAGCCTGGCAATTTTTAAAACTCGGTCGCAACATAGAGCGCGCCGATATGACCACGCGCATTCTCGATGCCGGTGCTGCGGTTTTAGAAAACAATAAAATCTTTAAAACCTCAAACCCAGCGCAATTAATTTGGGGCAACGTGTTGCGCTCCCAGGGTGCTTACATGAGTTACCGACGCGCGGTGAAATCCACGGTTCGCGGCAGTGATGTGGCTCGATTCCTACTGGACGAAGTGCTGTTGCCAAGATCGGTCGCCTATTGCAGCGATCAAATCAAACAGGCAGCCACAAATCTTTCACAAGCCTCTGGTAGAAAACAACCCGTTAAAACGGATTTACCCGTTTATACCATCGAAGAAGAAGACGACTTAGGCGCAGATTTTCGTAATTACCTAAACGATCTGCAGCTCGCCATCGGCGACCTTCACCTACAAGTCTGCAACAACTGGTTTGCCCGAGATTAACGGAACTTGCGCGGCGTTGGCTGCGCTAAAGCTGCCTGATTCAGCAAGGAATTCAACATGACGATTCGCGTCAAGCTGCTCCATAAAACGCACTATAAATTCGATCGCCCGATTAATGTCGGCGCCCATATTTTGCGCCTGCGACCGGCGCCGCACTCACGCACAAAAATTCACGGTTACTCGTTAAAAATTCTGCCGCAAGATCATTTTTTAAATTGGCAACAAGACCCGTTCGGCAACTTCCAAGCGCGTTTGGTATTTCCAGAATTAACCAAAGAACTGGCGTTTGAAGTCGAAGTTATCGCCGACATGACGGCGATCAACCCCTTCGATTTTTTCGTTGAAGAATACGCCGAAGAATTTCCATTTAAATACGACGAGCAATTGCTCAGCGAATTAAAACCCTATTTAGAAACCGAAGAACACGACAGCCCATTGCTGAAACAATGGCTAGAATCCGTCGACACAGACGAATCTGTTCGCAGCATCGATTTTTTGGTGGCACTCAACACGCGCTTACAGCAAGAAATCGACTACAACATTCGCATGGAACCCGGCGTTCAGAGCTGCCAAAAAACGCTCGAAATTAAAAAAGGTTCCTGCCGCGACAGCGCTTGGCTGCTGGTACAAATTCTTCGCCATTTAGGATTGGCCGCACGCTTCACCTCAGGTTACTTGGTGCAGCTGACGTCGGATAAAGAATCCCTCGACGGCCCGTCTGGACCCGAACAAGACTTCACCGATTTACACGCCTGGTGCGAGGTGTATTTACCGGGCGCAGGTTGGATTGGCCTCGATCCAACCTCTGGCTTGTTTGCCAGCGAAGGGCATATTCCCCTGGCGTGCACGCCACACCCTGTTTCTGCTGCACCGGTTACCGGTGCCATTGATAAATGCGAAGTTGAGTTCGAATTCAGCAACGAAGTTTTCCGCGTTCACGAAGATCCACGCGTAACCAAACCTTACGTACAAGAAGACTGGCAAGCGATTCAAGCACTGGGTAAAGCAGTCGACGAAGAACTCAACCAAAACGACGTTCGCCTCACCATGGGCGGCGAACCGACGTTTGTTTCTGTCGACGATATGGAATCCGCCCAGTGGAATACCGACGCCCTCGGCGACGACAAATTAAAACTGGCGAAGGATTTATTACTGCGTTTGCGAGAGCGTTTCGCCCCCAACGGTCTGTTGCATTACGGCCAAGGCAAGTGGTATCCCGGTGAAGAAATTCCCCGTTGGGCCTTGGGCGTATTTTGGCGTTTAGATGGCAAACCTCTTTGGAATGATCCCGAGTTGCTGGCGCGGGTGGATCACGATTACGGCTTTGGGCCAGAAGACGCACAACAGTTTTCCAAAGCGCTGACCGAAAAATTAGGGTTGGATGAACAATACATCCAACCGGCGTTTGAAGACGCCCTGCACTACTTAGATTTAGAAGAACAATTGCCAGTTGATCTCGATCCCCTGAAAGCGGATTTATCCGATAACCTTGAGCGCAAGCGCTTGGCGAAATTACTTCGGCGCGGCTTAAACACCGTTACCGGTTACGCCATTCCGGTCGCCTGGGATTACGGCAACAGCTGCTGGATGAGCACCCAATGGGAATTCCGTCGCGGGCATTTAGCGCTGATTCCGGGTGACTCGCCCATGGGTTTCCGTCTGCCATTGGATTCCTTGCCAACTCTGGATGAAAAAATTCTCAAGCTGCATCAAGAACCAGAGCGCGACCCGTTTGAGGAGCGCGAAAAGCAAATCACCGCGCCTTACATTTACTCCGACGAATACGGCCAAATCAGCCCAGGGCCACGCAAATTAATGACCATTGGCGCCGACGCCAAACCGGAAGAACTGCTTGAGGCCGACAATAAGGACGATCTCTATCAACACTGGGTGAAAACCCTGCGCACGTGTATTTGCGTGGAGCCCCGCGATGGCAAACTTTATTTGTTCCTGCCGCCGCTGCAGTATCTTGAGCACTACGTCGCCTTAATCAACGCGATCGAAGAAACCGCCAAAGAGCTGAAATTACCGGTAGTTATCGAAGGTTACGAGCCGCCAAAAGATTTCCGCCTACAAAAGCTGTTAGTCACCCCAGACCCAGGCGTGATCGAGGTGAACATTCATCCGTCGAAGTCCTGGCAAGAACTGGTGAATAACACCACAGCCTTATACGAAGAAGCCTTTAAATCGCGCCTTGGCACCGATGCCTTTATGGTCGACGGTCGCCACACCGGCACTGGCGGCGGCAATCACATCACCCTAGGGGGATTGTCTCCCGCCGATAGCCCACTGTTGCGCCGCCCAGATATTCTGCGCAGCTTTATCACCTTCTGGCAGCACCATCCTTCGTTGTCTTACATTTTCTCTGGCATGTTTATCGGCCCAACGTCGCAATCGCCGCGCGTGGACGAAGGCCGCGACGAAATGCTGTATGAGCTGGAAATTGCTTTCCAGCAAATGCCCGATGGTGAAGTCGCTCAGCCTTGGTTGGTGGATCGCTTGATGCGCAACCTGCTTGTGGACATTACCGGCAACACTCACCGCGCCGAATTCTGTATCGACAAGCTCTACTCGCCAGGCAGCGCCAGTGGTCGCCAAGGCATTTTGGAATTCCGCGGTTTCGAAATGCCGCCGCACGAACACATGGCACTGGTGCAAGCGCTGTTGATTCGCACACTGCTTGCTCGCTTTTGGAAAGAGCCCTACCGCAAACCGTTAGTGCGTTGGGGCACGGAACTGCACGATCGCTTTATGCTGCCTCATTACGCGTGGGCAGACATGAAAGACGTAGTCGATGATCTCAACCGTCACGGTTACCCATTCCAGCTACATTGGCTGGCGCCATTTGAGGAATTCCGTTATCCCCATTATGGTCGTGTGCAAATTGATGATATCGAGATGGAATTGCGTTGGGCGATTGAGCCTTGGCACGTGCTCGGCGAAGAAATTTCCAGCTTTGGCACCGCTCGCTATGTCGACAGCTCTGTGGAACGCTTGCAAATTAAAGTGCGCGGCCTGACCGACAGCCGTTACGTAGTCGCCTGTAATGGCCGTCGCGTGCCGCTGAAATCCACGGGTCGCCACGGTGAATACGTTGCCGGTGTTCGCTACCGCGCTTGGGCGCCGCCATCTGCGCTGCACCCAACCATTGGCATTCACGCGCCGCTGACGTTTGATTTGATCGATACCTGGAACGGCCTCGCCATCGGCGGTTGCACTTATCACGTCAGCCACCAAGGTGGCCGCTCCTACGACGACTACCCGGTCAACGCGATGGCCGCAGAAACACGGCGCACCAATCGCTTTGAAGACTTTAACCACACTCAAGGGCCATTCACACCGCGTCCAGAGTACGATGCGATTCGCGAATTCTTCCCCAACAATGAACCACCGCGACCAATGGCACCGCCGCCGGAAGAACCCACCGATGAGTACCCGTACACGTTAGATCTCAGGAAATCGCAATAAAACCATTATCAGCAGAAGCTACTATACTCTGTAATAGTCATTCATTGACGGTACAAACTAACCTTGTGCAAATAGTGAATTGATATAACGACATTGAATGTATCAGCTATCTGCTGAATAATGATTCGCAAGATTAGTTTATGACGGGCCTCAGCAAATCAGAACTTGCCTGACGCCAACGGAGAACGGGCTCACTCACGAGCCCGTTTTTGTCTTTTGGACAAATCTTCTGAACAAGATCGCCTGAGCAAAAACCCATTATGTCGCAGCAGCAATCTCAACAGACCAACATCCCCAGTGACCCGCAACCACTGACCTATCACGGTGGCGCGCAAGACGAATCGTTGGATGGCAGTGGCCAGTTTAAATCCCACTGGCAAAACCTGATGACCAATTACCACGATTTGACGCGTCAGGGTTTGCTCGAGCGGACAACGAAAATTCAGCGTATCCTGCGCGATGACGGCGCCATCTATAACGCCAGCGGTGGCACCTCTATTTGGGGACTCGATCCGGTACCGATGGTATTGGCACCACACGAGTGGCTCGCCATCGAGCAAGGGCTGATTGAACGCGCTCAACTGTTGGATTTCGTGCTTAAAGACATCTACAGCAATCAGGAAATCATTCGCCGGGGCATCGTGCCACCGGAAGTCATCTACAATCACCCAGGTTTTATCCGCGCCTGTCACCGCACCTACATTCCAGGCGCTCACCAGCTGACTTTTTACGCCGCCGATCTCGTGCGCGGCCCCAATGGCGATATCGCCGTGCTTGGCGATCGAACCCAAGCACCTTCGGGCAGCGGTTATGCGCTGGAAAACCGCTTGGTAATGCAGCGGGTGTTCCCCATTATTTTCCGCGAACAAAACGTTCGCATGCTGCGCAGCTTTTTTAATACTCTGCGCGAACAAATGCTGCGCATCGCGCCGGAAAAAAATCTCGCCAGCGGTGAATCACCTCGCGTGGTGATTCTTACTCCCGGCGCCTACAGCGAAACCTTCTTCGAACACGCGCTACTCGCCAATTATTTGGGCTATCCATTGGTTCAAGGTAAAGATTTAACCGTGCGCAAAGGTTATGTCTGGATGAAAACCTTGGATGGATTGTCGCGAGTCGACGTGATCATTCGCCGCGTTGACGACAGTTACTGCGACCCCGTAGAACTTCGCGGCGATTCTCAATTGGGTGTGGCGGGACTGCTGGAAGTGGTTCGCGCAGGCAATGTGTCGGTCACCAACCCACTCGGCAGCGGTATTTTAGAAAGTGGCGCCCTGATGCGGTATTTGCCCGATATCAGTCGCCACTTTTTCGGTCGCGAGTTGAGTTTGCCCAGCGCACCTACGTATTGGTGCGGCGACAACGACGATTTTAACTACGTAATCAATAACTTACGTAACTTACGAATCAAACACGCCCACCGCCAGTTTGATTCCAGCGCCATTTACGGCAGCAATCTATCAGACAACGAATTATCGGCTCTGGCCGCCAGTATTCGACAATCGCCGCAAAGCTACGTGGCACAAGATTATGTGCAACCTGCGCAAAGTCCGTGCTGGCGAGACAAAACCTTGCAACCGCGACCCTTTGCTCTGCGCGCTTTTGCCGTCGCCAATGACAACGGCTACCAAGTAATGCCCGGCGGGTTGACTCGATCCGCCGCCAACGCTCACGACCAGCTTATTACCAATCAGCTAGGCGCGGTGAGTAAAGACACCTGGATTCAATGCGGCAAAAACGAAGACACACAGGCGGTATCGACCGGGCTCTCCCAAGCCAATCGCACGATCGACATCAGCTTGCCCAGCCGCGTGGTGGAAAACTTATTTTGGGCGGGCCGCTACAGTGAACGCGCCGATATGGCTTTGCGGTTACTGCGAACCGTCTTTGTCCAGCTCAACGGCGCTCATCAATTACCCGACGAAGCAGAACGGCTCTTGCTGTATTCGGTTACCCAGCTCACCATGACTTACCCAGGATTTACCGAAGCTAATCAAACGGTGTTCGATAACCCTGAAGCCGAGCTGATGAGCGTGATTCTCGACGAAAATCGCCCCGGCAGCGTCACTGCGAGCTTAAAAGCAATGTTGCGCTCTGCCAGCGAAGTTCGTGAAATGCTGTCGTCCGATACTCAGCGAGTGTTCAACGACATCGACGATGAAATCCTCGCCCTGCATCGCAACCTGAAAACCAGTATTAATTCAGCGCCTGAAGAAGCGCTCGATCCGCTGGTAACCGCCCTACTCGCACTCGCCGGTTTGTTCAATGAAAGTATGTTTCGCGGCATGACTTGGCACTTCCTAGAAATCGGTCGCGGCCTTGAAAAAATCTATCAATTAACCACCCTAATGCGGTCGTTGATTGTGCCGGTTTCTCAAAACGACGAGTCGCAATCGATTTGCTCCGAGGCAATCTTAATTACCACCGAGGGCTTAAACACCTTCCGCCGCCGCTTCCGCAACGACGCCAGTCTATACAATGTTTTGGCGACCTTGATGCTCGATCGCAGCAATCCGCGCTCGCTCATGTATCAGCTCACTCACGTTGAATTACTGTTGGAGAATCTGCCCAACAACGACGCCGCCAAACCGGAATTGAGCCGAGAGAATCGCGCCTTAATTGAAGCGATTTCAAGCATTCAGCTGGCGGATATCTCCGAGCTTTTGGTGACCTCCGAAGACAGTCCAATCCGAGCCAATCTGGACCAATTGTTGGTACGCGTACAAGAGCTGATGGAAACCATGGCCGTAGCCATCAGCAATGTCTATTTCGATCACACCGCAGGCCCGCAACAGCTCGTTAGCAACCCCTGGAACATGGATTAACCCGACGCATGCTTTATCGAATTCGCCACATCACCCAGTATCGATACGCCTCTCCGGTGAGCCTTGCGTACAACCTTGCCTGCCTGTTGCCGAGAAACACGGAGTATCAAACCTGTTTGGATCATCATCTAACGATTTCTCCCAACGCCTCCGCGCTCGCCCAACGCAAAGACTACTTTGGCAATAACACCCACAACTTTTGCCTAGAAACCGCCCACAAAGAATTAACCGTAGATATTGCATCTACCGTGCGTATTGCCGACGTCAGGCTGCTGGGCATGGACTTAGAAATCGGAAGCTCGTGGGAATTTTTACTGGAGCAAATGCACGAAAGCAAAGACGAAATGACACTGCGGGCGCGGGAATTTTGTTTGGATTCCAACATTGTACGAACCAGCCAAGAGCTACGTGAATACGCAGAGCCCTCGTTTACGCCAGGAAGACCGCTGCTGTCGGCGGTGCGAGATTTAAACCATCGCATCTTTACTGATTTCGCTTACGACCCCGGCTTTACCACCGTTAGCACGCCATTAACCGAGGTGCTTCAGCACCGCCGGGGCGTCTGTCAGGACTTTGCGCACCTGGCCATTGGCTGCTTGCGATCGATGGGTTTTGCCAGCCGCTACGTCAGCGGTTACCTAGAAACCCTGCCACCGCCTGGGGAAGAAAAATTGGTGGGCTCAGACGCGTCTCACGCCTGGTTCTCGGTTTACGCACCCGGTGAAGGTTGGTTTGAGTTCGACCCCACCAACGACAACATGCCTTCGGTACAGCACATCACCACCGCTTGGGGGCGCGATTACGCCGATGTTTCGCCGCTCAAAGGGGTTATTTTTGAAGGCGGTGGTTCGCAAACGCTGTCGGTATCAGTAGATGTACAACGGCTGGAAAATTAAAATCTGGTCAGCTCGATTTTTTGTTTCCAGCTCTGTAATTGTTGAACCAAGTCATCGCGGCCGTAGTTGCGCACAACATCAACGTAGAGATCAATAAAGCGCACATACAAGGGTACCAAACCAATTTGCAGGCATTCTGCCACTTCATCAATTCGCTCGGGAAATCCGTTCACTCGCCACTCGTAACCCTTGTTTACCAAGATCGCATCTGGCCCCAATAAATAATTCGTCACGTAATAATCCGCCGATTCTTGATTACCGGCAATCACGCCCGACTTCAAAAGATAAATAAATCGTGCGGGGAATAAAATGGTTTTAGTAACGTACACAACGCCTTTGTCCGCAATACGCTGACAATCGCAAAATTCTTGCGTACGCTCGGATGTGGCCAGTTTTTCTAGCGCGAATTCCACACAAGAGACTTCAAGCTCTTTTTGTGTGGGCAGTTTTAATTGATCGCGAACTTCTTTGCCCAATAATAAAGTGGCGTGTTCGATTAAATCCAAACGATCAAACGGTGGGTAACGGCCGCCGTCGGCATCGCCATTAATGGATTCAACTGACCCCCAAAATACCGATAAATTATTGTTGATACTGGGATGATTACTTCGAATCGTTTTTACTAATGAATCAATGTGTGCAGCGGTGTCGGAATTTACTTTAGTTAAAATAATGCCTAAATCAATATCACTGGCAAACTCACTAAACCCTCCGCGTGAAAGGCTTCCCATGATGTATATCGATACACAATTGTCTGCAAATAACGCACTTGCGCTATTGATAAAATCATCAATCAACTCGATAAACAACGGGCTTTGTGTTTGAACCTTACCAGCCACCGACGCATTTACTTCTACACTTACTTCCACCGCAACAACCTACTGTTCACCGCTCACATTCAAACCCACACACATTTGCATGCGGTTATTATTGACCGCGGAGTATGACAGATTTAACCCTGAGCTTCATTAGACACCGGTTTCACCTCACAAACAGAACTGCCTCGCAAGTTGGAGTGTTGCTGCGTAAACGGCGCAAAATTTTCATAAAATTTAAATCATCAGAGGTTTTACTTATCGCTCAGGCTATTTACTGAGGAAATTATTTTGGCTTTTACCGAAATAATATGATCTCGGTTTAATACGCCAAACACCTTCCCCGCTCGATACAGTAGGTTTGTTATGCACCCCATGGAAATCCGCACCCCTAGACTTCTTTTAAACGGCTTTTCTCACGCAGACGCACACCACGTTGCAGCCCTTGCCGGTGCCTACGAGATTTCTCGGTTTACACTGAACATTCCCTACCCTTACGAGCTATCGTCCGCGCAACAATGGATCGCCAGCCACGACACCATGTACACGCAAAAATCCGGCATTGTCTTTGCCGTGCGATCACCCACGACCATGTCGCTCATCGGTTGCGTTGGATTGAATGCGGACAATTGCCACCATCGCGGTGAATTGGGTTATTGGATCGGAACCGAATTTTGGAACAAAGGCTATTGCACTGAGGCAGCAACCGCCGCTGCCCAATTCGCCTTTGATTATTTTTCCCTGAACAAAATTACATCGCGGCATTTAGGCAGTAACAAAGCGTCTGGACGAGTCATGGAAAAATTGGGCATGAAGAAAGAAGGTATTCTTAAACACGAAATTTATAAAGAAGGCACGTATCACGATCTTCATGTCTACGGCCTCCTAAAAGACAATTTAGAAGTATTGCCGCTTTAACATCACGGATGATTAACAACCTTAGGATCGGCGCTTGAGCAAAAAATCCAGCGAATACCGATTAGCATCGAGCGGTGCCAACAACAAAAAGACAATTAAAATTAATCGCGTAAAAGTATGCCCATCAATGTCAAACAACGGTTGCTGCAAGGTGTGACCGTAGGTCGTCATCACCAATAAAAAACCAACGCCAATTAATGCAGCTCGCAATTGCAATCCAACAATAATTAAAAAACCAGTTATCAATTCGAAATACGGAACGCCATAGCCCAGCGTGACGAGCAACCACTCAGGAATCCAATACTCGGCAAAACCTTCAATAAAAAATTTTTCGGTGTGTGTTTTTACCGACAGGATAAAAACTTTCCAATATCCGGCCATAAAAAATAATAAGCCAAGAATCAAACGCACCATCAAATGCACAATGGGCCAATTGGTATGCATTAACACACAACCTCTCATGAATATTTTAGGAGCCTATTTTAAATAGGTAATGGCGAGACGAAGCTAAGACGCTTTTAATCAAGAATTTGGGAAAATATTCCTGAGATCAAAATATATTCATTAGTTTTCCGAACATTAAAATAAAATTGATGGAAGAAACTAAAAAATTGTAGGGGAGGGAACAGCCCAAATTGTGTTGATTATTTTATGTCACGATTTGGGCTTGTAAGAGTAGGAGAGTGCAATGATAGGAAATTACACAACAACAACTTGACCGCGATAGACACGTTTTGATTTTTGTCTATCTCCGCCAGAGCCCGCTTTCGGCTCTAGGCGAGTTTGACCTCGATACACTTTAACAACGTATCCAGGAGGTACCTCGGTTGAATTTGATGAACTTGGTGTGCTTGGACCATTTATTCGATCGATCCAACCATCACCGGCTTGAGTAAATATCTCTTTAATTACAGCTTTAAATACCGCATCTTTAGACTTTTCATACAAAGCCAGCAATTCTGACAAGACATCAGGATTAGCCAACTTAATACTGGGCTTATCCTCAGCAGGTGCTCGGCGACGAGCTTCTTTAATTAAATCAACAAGCGCTTTGGTATATTGCATGTTGGGCTCCTTGCTGAATACTTTCAGCGATGAGGTGAAAAGTGCCCTTATGACGAAGCAATTTCTACACCCATCATGACAATAGCGGCTTATTGCTTATTTAAAAGCTGATATGATCCGAGGCAACCACAGGAATGGCATCAATATTCACCTTTTGCTCTTTTCCGTCGTCCGCACGGCTTAATTGCTCCGAATTAACAATATCAGAATCTGCTAAACTTCTCTGAGGATTATCAATGCGGTCGTCGCCTGCTTCAACAAACGCCTCTCTGATTATGTCTTTTAAAGAGTTGTCATCAGTTTGCTTATAAAGACCAATCAACACCGTTAATACGTCGGGATTGGTAAGCTTAATGACACTTTTATATTCTTGAGGTGCTTTTTTTCGCGCTGCCTGAATTAAATCAATCAAAACTTTCGTGTATTGCATTTGATGATTCCTAATTATTTTTATCGACTGTCGGGTGAATGAAAATGCGATTCTGCCCAATAAAACCTGATTAAATACTTATTTAACAACCAGTAACGATCAATCAACCTTTTGCAGTAATTCAGCAATATCACCTTTAATAAAAGAACTGGATAACGCAGGATGAACATCGTGTTCCGATTGAACGGTATGAACTGGCGGAGATATTATTGATTGTTCGAGCTTCGATAACCAACCGTCACCAGCCTGCTCAAACACATCTTTTACAATATTTTTAAAGGCATTATCGTCTGACGCTTTATAAATGGACTCCAACTCAGATAAAACATTGGGATCCGATAATTTAATTCGAGATTTCACGTCAGAAGGGGCGTGTCGACGAGCCTTTTGAATCAAATCAATTAACGCTTTGGTATACTGCATTCTAGAAAATCCTTTGGCAGCTGGTCACTCCATTGTTAAAACGGCTAACAATACCTTCATTTGTTAAAGGTAAGACGTACGAAACAGCTGCTATCCAATAGTTATTGTTATTTATTCACTTGTCTGAAAGCGTAGCAACGGAATTCTCTACAATAACGAACCAAAATGCAGCATCAGTGCTTCATTTCTGAACAGAACTGTAAAAGAAACAACACAAATCATACGCATGAGCATTAGTTCATACAAATGTTTCAGCGGTTAGTTTAATCAACAGTTACCCGAAAATTCAACCAATGCGTATTCAATTACTTTCACGTCGTCTTTAGCAAGCTAACCAATATTTACACGCCGCAAAAAAGCAGTTGCTACATTTCAATATCAATAATTACTTCGGTATTTACCGAATTAGCAATAAAACACTGCTGGTGACTGTTATCGTGAATAGCTTTGACTTGATCATAAGAAGGCGCGTTTTCGCCCTGAAAAACCACTTTAGGCCTTAATATGACTTTGGTAATGGAGATACGACCGACATTATTTATTTCCATCGTTCCTACCGCATGATCGGTATAACTGTCGACAACAAGATGTTGACGAGCAGCGATGGATAAAAAAAACAACATGTGGCAACTCGACAATGAAGCCACAAAGGCTTCTTCGGGATCCACCGCATCGGCAGATGAATAGGGGGGAACAACCAGAGAAGGGGCGACGGAGGCGGGGACCTGAATACCTTCATCAAATTGCCAAATGTGCCTGCGACTGTATTTATTATTGGTAAATACTTCGCTTTTTCTGCGCGTCCATTTCACTAAAGCAAAGTGATCCGACATCCTACACCCCGTGCATCATCCATGTATATTTCTCGATCAAGAATATACAAATTATTATGTTTACCCTTTTGTAAACGATTTTTAACCAATATTAAATCGGTTTAACCCTTTTTTAACCTGAGAACACAGCAAAATATCTTTTCTCTATCCAACAGGAACTCAACCACTTATGAAACCTGTTCAATAAAACAGCGCCACTAAACAAACCACGTTTTCGTCTGAATGGCTCTCTGTTTTTAAAAATTCGCAAAAACAAAACGAATTCATCAGGATTTAAAATATAAACACATTTTTGCCCTAATGTTGAACATCTTATTCAAATAATTTTTGCAGTAACACACGCTAGAAAGGCATAGGCTATAGTCATCTACTCATTACTTGCCTGCTAAATTTTTTCTGTTTGATTCCATAACCGCCAGAAAATAACGACAAAAACCTCGGCTATAACCGCAGTAATAAGTCAACAATTGAGAAAACAGAACAAAGAAGAGAAGGGAAAAGAAGAAAGAGTATCAGAAAAGAATACAGCATTCGTAATTAACCTAGATACTACTTAATTACGAATGCTGTCTTGAAAGGTATAAAAAGAACTGAGTAATTGGTACTGATATTAACGATTAATTATTTTTTAAAGCCAAGCTTTTTCGCCCGTTAGATTAATGTTAATCCAGTGGTTCTTATTAATGCTTTCAGCGGCTTTAGCAATGCGGCTGCGAATGGTATCCATTTCTTCAATACTGAATGAGCGATCTTCTAACAAGATGTTCACTTCAATATCCAATTGTGGACCTTGAGAAACCATGCGCAATTTAAACTCGGCATCTAATTCGTCGGCAATTTTTTCTACTTCACCACGAATTGGCTGAGTCGATTCTTCGCAAACTTTGTAGTGAAGAATTTCGCGAATAGCACCCCAGAAGCTGCGAATTGGGAATATTAGGAAGAAACAACATACGACAATAACCATCGCAGGGTCAGCGTATGGAACCATCCAATCTAATTGAGTACCGCGGAAGAAAAACGCCGCCAAAAAGCCGACTAACACGCCCGCACTCAATAAGGTATCGCCGTACCACTGATCACGCTCAGCTTGTAATAATGACGATTGTTTGTCACGATTTTTACGATCGATATAAACCGTGACGATAGCGCAACCCACTGTACTAAATAGGGCGTAGAAAATTGCCGGTGTTGCAGCAACGTCTTTACCGCCAGAAATCAATACAGAGAACGCTTCACTTGCAGAGAACGTACAAATTGCTGCAAGTGTAATTGATTTTACAACAATGACTAAAGGCTCGAAATGCGCTTTCCCAAACGGGAAATTTTCGTCTTCTTTTTCAGATGCAATTAACTTTAAAACAACAAGTGAAAGAGTACTGAGTAAAACACTCAATAATGAATACACACCGTCAAAAAGAATGACGCCAGAGCTTGAAATCACACCGGATACAATTCCGACCAGCGCGTATAACAAAGCTGCAAATATCGATACCTTAATAACTTTTAACTCATCCATAGCACTTCTCCTTGGTAATAAATCGAAAGATTAATTCCTTGAATAAAGTTCAGAACACTAAATCTAAGCCTGAAACATCATTGTTATGCCACCTATGAAAAATTAATTTTCAGCAGTGAACATTAAGCAAGCAGTTTCTAAAAGGAAGTAACTCGGCCACCATTCAACAGCGCGAACAAACCCTTCGAGAGATAAAGCAATTCTCGAACGTAAGTCATAATGTTCTCAAAGCTAGAGAATATTATTCACGGCGCAATTTGATTGGTTTAATTCAGGAATAACTTCCTATGTCAAATTACCAGTCGCCTTTTAGAAAGCGGCTTTTATCCTTCCCTGTATTTTTGAGTTGCTTATTTTGTACTTTTGCAACTTACATAAATTAACTTGATTGTTAATTTTTAATTACATGCTCTTTCAAACTTATAGATACTACGCGCCGCCGAAGCGGGATAGCATTTGTATGTTTTAGCGTTTATATAATTAGTTTTGCCAAAACAAATTAGGATGAGATTTCTTCGATTTAATAAACACTATAAAGCTATGTTAACCGCCTACAGTGGATAAAAAGTCAAACAAACAACCCTGACCCGACCCAATAAACCCAACCTGTAATATCTGTTGGCTTTATTTGACGCGAAAATTACATTGTGAATTGCTTCTGGTCAAGTGAATCTCGCTTTTTTATGCCTTTTTTTTCTTAATAATGTCGAATTAATCTCTGTTCAAACTCGTAGATAAATTCAACACCTACGTCTATTCCTTCTACTCTATTCAGAATAAATTAATTCTGCGCCAAATTAAGATTTTCCAAATAAGAATTTTAATCACTCTCGTTTTGTTTAATTTTTAACTCGACCAAATTTCAGAATTCACAGCTGTCTAAACTCGCCTATATACCAAAAGACGAATCTCTTTAAAGAGTGAAAAACGAAGCAACTTTTTTATTCACCAGTGTTTTTAAAAAATAATACGTATCACCAGACGAGTTTTGGCCTTTAACCGCTTTACGTTTCTTAGTTTTTAACGCACTGACTAAAATAATTTCATCGCCGTCAAAAAATTTTTTCACTCTAGTGCAAGAATTTTTATTAGCGACAACAACAAATCATCGACGCTAAAACCCTAAAAATAGTCACGATTAATATAAAGAAGGAAGAAGATGAATTTTCCAAACAGGAATATTATTTTGGAAAAACACCAGTTAATAAAATTAGAACACCGAACGCTAAACACCTTTAATTAAAAACTATTAAAACTGGGAACCTTAATAGATAAAAAGATGAATAAATAAGAACGCGTTTTGAGAGGAGATCAGGATTGAATAAAAGTAGATGGTGCTTCAATGTTTTATTCAATCCCAACTGGGGGGAATCGCTGGTTCAATCAAACTAGATTAGAACCAGCCAAAGGAGACGTTATCGGAAACGCAAATTTTCAGGGGTAAGCTGGTCTACTCGGGTTTTACCCATTAATTTCATGTCGCGTTCTAACTCTGCCTTCATTAAACCAAGAGCGCGCTCAACGCCAGGTTGACCCGCCGCTGCCAACGGATACAAATACATACGGCCAACACCAACGGCTTTTGCACCCAAAGAAAGTGCTTTTAATACATGGGTACCACGCTGAACACCACTGTCTAGGATCACATCAATTTCATCGCCCACTTCGTCGACAATCTCTTTGAGTTGATCAAACGAACTGCGCGATCCATCCAACTGCCGACCGCCGTGGTTAGAGATGATAATTCCGGTACAGCCGATATCTACGGCACGTCTGGCGTCTTCTTTACTCATAATTCCTTTTAGGCAGAATTCGCCACCCCAGAATTCAACCATTTTGGCGACGTCGTCCCAGTTCATCGATGGGTCGAGCATGTTGGTGAAGTAATCGCCAATGGAGCTGGCGCCGCCGCCCATATCGATGTGTTCATCCAATTGCGGTAGCTTAAATTTTTCGTGGGTAACGTAATTAATGCCCCACATCGGCTTTAAAGCAAACTGCAACATACCGCCCAAGGTTAAGCGAAACGGTATCGAAAACCCGGTTCTTAAATCGCGTTCTCGATTACCGCCGGTAATGGAATCAACCGTTAGCATCATGACTTGGATGCCCGCCGCCTTCGCGCGCGCCATCATCGCTTCGTTAAGTCCGCGATCTTTGTGGAAATAGAACTGATAAACCTGAGGCGTATTCACTTGTTTAGCGATTTCTTCGAGACTCACCGTCCCGAGAGAGGAAACGCCAAACATGGTGCCGTACTTCTCACACGCTGCGGCAACAGCACGTTCACCTTGGTGATGGAACAAGCGTTGGAGTGCAGTTGGCGAGCAATACACCGGCATATCTAACTTCTGTCCCATCACGGTCACGGACAAATCAATGTCTTTAACACCCGTCAACACGCTAGGAATCAGATCGCACTCCTCAAAGGCAGAGGTATTGCGTCGATAGGTTGATTCATCGTCGGCACCGCCATCTATGTAATTGAAAATCGGACCCGGCAGGCGCTTTTTCGCCAATGTCCGGAAATCCTGAAAGTTATGGCAATCGTTAAGCCTCATGAAGAATACCTCTTATTATTAGACTTATAAGTTCAATGTGACGGGGAGGGACTATATCTTCAACACTTTTAGGGATGAATAGGATATAAAATAATAAACTATTTCCAAAACTTACATAATCACCCCTCTACTATTTCCGTTTAACGACTAATCAACCGAAATGAGCAGTACATCAAGAAGCCTGGAAACCCAATCCAGTGTCTTAAGGTTTAGTGGCACTCATTAAAAATAGCAGCATACCGCGATTATGGAGAACTAAAACCAACAAGAAGGGGACTTTAAATATACAAAGTCTGTGTGGAAAAAGAACGGAAAAAATAGGGGGAAAATAAAACGATAAACCAACAGAAATTAATCGTTTAAAACTCCAGTACCTGGAAACTGGAAACTGGAAACTCCGAATATCAGAGTTTCCAAAACTGTTTTATAGACCAAGCTCTGAAAGCGATGGAAAATCATCGGGACGGATGGCACCTTCCCAGGTAAATTTACGCTCAGACTCTTCAATGGCAACATCATTAATACTGGCGTGGCGTTCTTTCATTAAACCGTTTTCATCAAAGTGCCAGTTTTCGTTGCCGTAAGAACGGAACCAATTACCTTGTTCATCGTGCCATTCATAAGCAAAACGTACGGCAATTTTATCGTCGGTATAGGCCCAAACTTCTTTAATTAATTTGTAACCGTTTTCTTTTTCCCATTTTTTACTGAGAAATGCGACGATTTCTTCGCGGCCATTAATAAATTCTGAGCGATTACGCCATTGACTGTCTGGCGTGTACGCCATAGAAACAGCCTCTGGATTTTTTCCGTTCCAGGCGTCTTCAGCTTTGCGCGCTTTTACAGCGGCATCTTCTGCGCTAAACGGCGGTAATGGGGGACGTACTTGTGCGTTCATAACTCTCAATCCACTGCTGATAATAGTGAGCCCCCCGTTACCGAGGGGATGGTTGTGACAATTACTCTTTTAAGATAACCGTCTAAGCTCGATTTTAATAGACATCTAAAAAAGTATTTGTTCACCCAATGTATTATTGGTTTTTTAGGTTACACTGATTACCAAGACTTATAAGGCAAAAACTTACCGTTTAATGTCAGTAGAACACGATCCCCTTTTGGATCTTCAATTTTGTCGACTTCCATAGAAAAATCGATTGCGCTCATGATGCCGTCGCCAAATTTTTCCTGAATCACTTCTTTAAGAGTTTCTCCATAGACACCCACCACTTCGTACAAGCGGTAAATTAACGGATCTGTCGGCACCGCTTGATCCCAAATTTTGGTTGGATACACTTCCAGCGCAGTCGCCACTTCTTCGTCCAAACCAAAGTATTCAGAGATCGCTTTTGCTTTTTCAGCAGGCGCACTGTTCATACCCAAACACGCCGAAGCCAACCAAACAGGCGACATACCAAGCGCTTCACCAGCAACTTCCCAGGTAACGCCTTTCTCTAACTTGGCCGCTACTAATTTCTCGGTCATGGTCAGTTTATCCATCACAATCTCCTTAAAGTTATAAAAGTATTTGCTGTTTTATTGAATAAGAATCGGGTTTTGCCACACAAAAATTAAAGAGCTTCAAATGCTGTTAATTTCAAATTACTAAATGTTGTCTTTCTTTTTTCGGAACAACATAAAGTCGTTAGCGCAGAAAACGGATAAAAACGCACTGAAACGAATCGCCAATAACAGTATTGAGCACCTTAAAGCAGATCATGAAATAACATCGCTGAGGCATGCGTTTACGTTGCAATCATTTTTGCAATGTGGGTGCCAGATTTTTCTGCATACTTAAACTATTGATTTTTATAGAGATAGCGAAATTTTTCACAGCGGGTAGTACTACGAAAAATCGTAATTCACGATAACTCGTAACACGAATTACGAAATTTCGTAATTGGCCCGATACTTGAATTTACCTCAATGAATTTTTAACTATTTATTGAGTGAGCATCGATGCAAACTGCAATCAACCATGACTACGCAGACAGTGAAATAAACAGTCGCCACAACATTTACGAACAATTGTTTTTAAAAGCGTGTCATGCCCAGTTGATTATTGATCCTTTAGCAAATTCGGTATTGTCTTCCAATCAATCCGCACAAACGTTGTTTCATTTAACCGCCGAAGCTTTGCAAAAAGTCTCCGCCAGCCAATTGTTTACGCCTTCACTCGGCGAGCTGATTGTACTGAGCGAAGAGGCATTGGCTGAAGGTCACGCCTGGAATGGCGCTTTAGCGGTTGCAATCAACCATCAAGAAATAACACTGGAAATTACGGTTACCGCCATTGAGTACGATCAGAGAAAAGTTCTCTTATTTGTCTTGATCGACAGTAACGATTTACAACATAAACGCGAAAAATCCGATGCCAATCAGCACTATCAATCCGGTATGGGACACTGGAATAAAGTCACCCGAGTTTTTCAGGAATTTGAGCGAGAAAATCAACTGATTTTAGATGCCGCAGGCGAGGGTATCTACGGTGTTGATGTCAATGGAATCACAACGTTTATGAATCCGGCGGCAGAAAATATTCTCGGTTATCGCGCCGAAGAATTGGCCGGTACCGACATGCACAAAATGATTCATCACAGCCATTTGGACGGCTCTCATTTTGACTCCTGCGACTGCCCAATTCTAGAGGCATTTCGTGACGGCGTTGTTCACACGGTTGAAAAAGACGTTTTTTGGAGTAAATCCGGTCAACCCGTTTATGTGGATTACACCAGCACGCCCATTAAAGATAACGGTGTTATCGTAGGGGCAGTGATTGTATTTCGCGACGTCACTCAGAAAATCGCTGACGAACAAAAACTGTTATCGGCACTGAACGAAGTAGAGCAACTTAAAAATCGTTTGGAGCTTGAAAAAGCTTATCTTCAAGAAGAGATAAAATCAGAGTTTAATCATCACCAAATCATCGGTAACAGTACGGCCATTAAAGACATTATCCAAAAAATTCAAATGGTTGCGCCCACCGATGCAACGGTTCTTATTCACGGTGAATCCGGTACGGGAAAAGAGCTGATTGCCAGAGCCATTCACGAAACCAGTCGTCGCTGTGATCGCCCTTTAATACGGGTGAATTGTGCGGCCATTCCTGCGGAGTTATTTGAAAGTGAATTTTTTGGTCACATAAAAGGCGCATTTACCGGTGCTGCATCTGACCGAACAGGTCGATTTGAACTTGCCGATAAGGGCACATTATTCTTAGATGAAGTTGGCGAGATTCCTCTGCATCTGCAAAGTAAACTGCTGCGCGTATTACAGGAACAACAATTTGAACGAGTTGGCGGATCGAAAACTCACACCACCGATGTCCGTATTATTGCTGCCACCAATAAAGACTTACTAGAGAAAGTACGGCAAGGCAGTTTTCGAGAGGATTTATATTTTCGATTGAATGTTTTCCCCATTTCCTCAGTTCCATTGCGCCAGCGTATCGATGATATTCCATTACTCGCTCAACACTTTTTGAAACGCTCTTCCACGCGGACGAATAAACTCGGTTTAAAAATTCCATTGTCCGAATTGGAGAACCTTAAAAATTATTCCTGGCCCGGAAACATACGAGAACTAGAGAATATTATTGAACGGCAAGTTATTTTAAGCCAAGGGGAAAAGCTGCGATTTCCAGAGCTAAAACACATGGAAGAAACCTCAACCAAACCCGCACAAGCGGTCAATCAATTACTCAACGAGAATCAGTTCAAAGATTATCAACGCAGTAATATTTTATCGGCGCTGGAAAAATGCCAGGGAAAAGTGTTCGGTCATAATGGCGCCGCTGAGTTGTTGGGCATCAAACCCACCACGCTTTCATCGCGAATTAAAAAGCTGAAGATTGATCCCAAAAAATTCCGGTCCACATCGATCGGACACCGTGATTGAATCTTTATTTTCGCCGTAATGGCTAAACCAACAAAGAAACAATCTTAGCTCAACTTCATCTTCATATTAATAATAGACGATTCAAAACCGGCTTTTTCGTAAGCTTTTATAGCGGCGTCATTACCCGAATAAACATCGAGATAGGCGTATTCTATGCCTTTCGCTTTACTCCACTGAGTGAGCTCTTCGATGATTTTCTGATTAATACCCATGCCTCGAAATTCAGGATGGACATACATAAAGCCTAAATAGGCGTGCAGTTTGTGATCAAAGTAGGGTCTGGACTCGCGAATCAACGCGTACCCCGATGCAACAATGCGCTCACCAGCCTGTGCAACCACCACCACGGAATCATCATTGCGAATTAACTCGGCAATATCGTAGTAAGTAACCGGGCTATCCATGATAGACGTATTGTAGGGACGCTCTGCCTCAATGACGCCTTGTTCGAATTCCAGTAACGTCGGTAAATCCGCTAAGTCGGCCTGTCGATAAATGGTTGCCATACAATGTTTAACTCAAGCTGGTCGTTTAATTTGAGAGAATTTCAATTCTATAGCCAAATGATCGAATTACAGAAACCAGTGTTAAATTTTTATTATAAATGTGAATAAATGGCGTTGATTGCATTTTACGCACGACCTGTAAGCGATCACTTTTCAACCTTAATTAATACCCGCCAATAAAAAATACGGATAAAAAATGGCTAAGCGGCAAAAATAATTCATCTTTTCGTTGCGTATATACATAAAATATACTATAAATACACACGTGATTCACAACATATATCATTTTTCGTTCTTAATTCTAATCGATTAAGAACGTAGTATTACAGCGCAACTGAAATATCAGAGAACGAAGGGTATTAACATGACCAAGAAAGTAAGCAAAAAAGTTAAGTCACTAAAAAAATCAATCAAAGCTCGCAAAACACTTATTGCTAAGCACGAAGGTAAATTAAAAACCTTGAAGAAAAAGCTTAAGAAAGCAGCTTAATAATATTGATTCAAAAAAGAGGCGCCCAAGCGCCTCTTTTTTTAGGTATAAACAACATGTAAACGTTATCGCCAAATAACCCTGCTAGAATTTAACGCTTACTGATCGTATTGACGGAAGAGACAAATTCGAACTGTGACAACCTTCCACAAAAAACGTAACTGACTTACCCGCAACAGCAGCAGCCAGCAACGTCGAATACATTTCTGAATTCGTGCTTACACCCGATGAATTCAAACTCATCACAAATCTATTCTGTGCTCCATTCGAACAATTTTGAGAATTGGTAAAATTGGGTTCAAAAAATACCATCGCCGAACCTTCAAATGTTCTGATGTCTGTGATTGTTCTATTGGTGGCTTGCTCCTGGACAGCAAGCGCTAATCCAGGAAACAGCACAAAGCTCAACATCAACACAATCTGTCTCACGTAATTGTTCTCCATATATCATTAAAATAAACACTGAGAATTCACTCAAAGGAAGTGACTATTTTTCCTTTTTTATCTCAGCAAAATCGTTAAATTTAATGCCAATAAATATCGGCTGGCAGTGGGTAATCACTGTATTCAAAATGAATCACTCGACGACGTTTACTCGATACCATTTTGCTTGAAGCGTGTAGTAACAAGGGTCGCATAACGAGCGCATCACCGGCGTTCGCAATACAGTGAATAACCTCTAAATGACTGACAAACTCTGTAATTTCGGATTGAGTTAATATACCTTTGTCATGAGTATTGGGTATAACTTTTAAGCAGCCATTAGCCTCATTTGCATCGTCCAAATGAATTCGCACTGTTACCATGCGCTCCAATACAAATTGCGGTGGTTGAACGTGCAAGACATTATCTTTCAAGCTCCAAGGACCCCAATCATCACTATTAAAACGTTGATTCAGCGCAACGGTTTTGTCTTGATGCCACGTAACTAGCCAATTACTTTCTGGGGTTTTATCAAAAATAATCGCTCGCACCAATTTTGGTTCCTGTTGTAAATACTGCTGAGCGAGTGCTGTTACTGTGTTGGATTTAGAAAGTACGCTAATGATTGGAAACTTTTTCTCAGCGTTTCTTATGCCTCCAGAGTTTTTTCCCCAATCAACCGAAGTTATTTGCTCTCGTAAGTGATCGATGTCTTCTGCGGATAAAATATTAGGGATCAAGGTATATCCTTGATTCAACAACTTAGCCAAAACCAAACCTTTTGCATTTAATTTTCAGTAGTAAACCAACCAACACTGTAACATTCATAGATTCCAATACACTAAAGTCTTAAGTACCAACTCACCATGCTTAACACCTTTTACCTGAATACAGTTTTATTACAGATTTTTTTAGTAACAACAAACAGAAGGCTTCAATGCCTCATTATTGTGCAAAAAAACCTTTATTAAGAGTTAATTTGATTATCACACTGGTGAGTCGAAAATTCATGAATATTCCCTATTTATATTATTTCCCAATATATTTTCTGATTTTAATTTTTAATGCGAATAAAAAAAGATTATTCTGCTGAATATTGGTTTTATATTATCCAATCCTCACGTAACGCCTCAACATCGAGCAGAACAGCTTTTGTAAAATACACTTGACCGAACGACCAAGTGACGAGGGTCATCTATACTGGTTTTTACAGAACTGGCGATGTACGTAATCCTACTTTTTTTCGTTAACAACAAATCGCTTTTTTTGATTTATTTATCGCGTAATTAATAAAGGAGCCTCTGATTAACCTCAAGACCACGCTGAGTAATTTTGAGGTTAATCAGAGGTTCCTCGAACACGGATTTGGGGATAAATGATATACCAACACAACCAAACGCAAGCTAACGTTATCATGGGGAAATGTTTAAAACTGTTAGAACAATACGAACTCTCTCCTACGCCAGTAAATTATGCCGTCGCTTATGAATTACAAGTTGGTAAAAATGTGGGACTACGGTCGGACTATGAGGAATTAATCGAGAACCGATCCCAAATTAATAATTACGCAATGCAACATTTGTATTTCTCTCATCTGCACGAAGCCAATCATGTCGATAAAGAATTTGCCGAACCTTTTACCAATGTATTAAGAGACACATTATCAGATATTGAAGAGTCTCGAAAAGTTGTCACCAACTATCAAAAAGAATTAGACGAGAGCGAAAAAAAGCTCGAAAACTTCAAACCAGAAACCACCAAACAACTGATCACCAAATTAAAAAAATCAACCAAAATGCTCAAAGCCGAGCAACAGAAACTTGCGGTACGTTTGCAGCAGGCAGAAACAGAAACCAATTCACTGAGAGTTAATCTCGCAAAACTGGAAAAAGAAGCCACCATCGATACACTCTCACAGTTATTAAATCGGCAGGGATTACAAAAAGCGTTAAACCACATTAAGTTCGATCATCCACACAACTCGGTTATTCTTTTTGATATTGATAATTTTAAGGACGTCAACGATAACTACGGCCACATATTTGGCGATCACGTAATACAACACGTTGCCAAAGAAATTAAATCACGGGTACGAGGCAGAGACCTAGCAATTCGCTATGGCGGTGAAGAATTTTTGGTAATTCTGGCCGACACAGAAATTAAAGGTGCGCAAGTTGTCGGTGAGAAAATTCGCAGCGGTGTAGAAAAACTTCGCTGGCGAAATGTTAAAACCGGTAAACAGTTACCATCGATTACTCTGTCGGGTGGAATTACACAATTAAAACGAGAAGAGTCCCTTCAAGAAGACATCAACTCAATTATTTCACGCGCCGACGAAGCACTGTATAACGCGAAATCTGCAGGCAGAAATCGGGTTAAATTTAAATAACTCCATCTAAACTTCAAACGCCAAGTCAAGCAAGAGTATGACGAATTAAATAAAAAAACAATCATCACAGTTTTTATTAGATGATTGTTTCTTTGTTACCTGATTTAAAATACAGAAACCAAGTTTTATTTACGCTTGCGACTGATATCCAATGCTTCGTATTCAATTTCAAGCTCGATGGCTTGTTCAGTGTTGAACGCTTCGGGTTGAATCACAACGTTAATGAATCGTGTACGAATTAAACCACCGGGTGCGCCTTTGGTTTTAACGTGCAAGCGTGTCGATTTACCGGGTTCTAGCTGATCGATATCGCTGTTAATTTCAATGACTGGATAAGATTTCTTTTTATTATCTGAAATCGAAAACTGCTCAGGCTTCAATGCTTTAAGATCAACCGGTGCATCCGCAGAACTCGCCACTAGCACGTCTAGATAAAAATTGGTAAACGATTCCTTACGCGTATTTTTAGTGGCGCCAACTTTAGAAACGTATTCTTCGATATCCGCCGACGCTACGGCAACTTCAATCGCCAATTCTCGGTATTGAGTTTCTTCTTGAACCGGCGCCAAACCAACGTAACTCCAACTGCCGTCAGGCTTGAGTTCTACACGCTGGCCTTCTCGGGTATCGACAAAAATACTGTTCGATACATAGTCCCACGTACCGTCGTCTTTTAAGAGAATTTCTCGGCCATCGGCACCGATTAATGTCTGATCAGCAGCAACGGGTAAGGCTAGTAATAATCCTGCTAAACAGGCAATCTGTCGATTTCTGAAGTTCAAAACTCATCTCCTAACATTTCAAGGATATCTATTAATTAATAAGGTCAAATTCGGCTTCTTTAAAGACTTTTCCGTTCACCAACAACTGCAGTTTGTGTTTTCCTGGGTAATATTTTCTTGTCGTCAGCAGTTTGAATGAATGGGATTTTTGCACACTCTTGTGACGTTCGTTAACGTCGCCTTCAGAAATTTTAAACACTTTTTTGGACCACGATTGGTTAGCACGCAAAAAGTGGATGGCGTATTCTAAGCGAAGTTTACCCAAATTGACCGGCTGATTGGCTTCTAAACGGCAAGCAAATGAAAAGTTGTCGCCCACCGCCACCGACTTGTCGGCTTTCCAAGCCTTGAGGCTAACATGCTGGGTACCGCTGTAACCGAACAATTCCAAGGCCCGTGGTTCGGGCGTTTTTAACAGGGTTCGACACCCGTGCTTCACTACCCAGCGAATGTCGTTGCTCTCGTCCTGAAACCATTGCTCGGCCAGCGATAACACCAGTTTTGGGTGATCTTTAGAAATATCATTGAGATTGTTCGCGACACTGCGCCTTACGTACAAGCTGTCATCGGCTTTAAGCTTTTCGAGTATCGGCAAAATAGGTGCTGGGTCTTTTTTAAATTCAGCCAGAGCAACACCCCAGGGCAGTCGTGGCCGACAGCCTTCGCTGGCCAATCTGCGTACGTGATAGTTTTTGTGTTCCGCCCACTTTTGCATCTGTATCAGAGTTTTTTCAGGATACTGAATAAGAAATGCCCGAATCGCAAACTCACTGCTGGAATACTGGGTAAACCACTCCAACGCTTTAATGGAAGTTTTGTAGTTTTTAATACCAAACAACGACACAAATTCCGGGAAATACATCGATAACAGATCGCCCTGAGCGCCGCCCCCAATCGCTTGAGCGACCGGCTTTAATACTTCGATACAGTCTCGATAATTATCGGGCAGAGATAAACGCAAACAACAGGCAATGTGCTGCATTCGCTCTTTGAGGGGCTTTTTTTTCCAGTTGTCACAAAATATATTGGTAATAAATCGTTCGCGATTAAAAAAAGGATCTTGCTCGTGCACAAGTTCCGCTAAATTCTCTATGTACTCTGCTGTGTAGCCGTCTTTTAATAAGGTACTTGCCATTATTTTTTTAAGCTGTGGTTAACGTATCCAAGTTGTTTTAATAAATTCGCCGCCTCAACAACACGGTCAGGAACGGCAACCGGCTGCATGTAACCTTGATCGGGATAAAGAATCAGGCGATCAATTTCTCCCACCATCAGATGCGTTGCTGCATCTGTGTCGACGGAATCCTTTTTATTGTGCTCACTCAATTTATCGATGGGAGTTTGGCAATAATCGTCAAAATCCACCGCCGCACTGACAAGCCTTGGTGTCAGTTCTGGGTAATAATGAGCGAAGGTTGCCCACACACGCGGGCGCATCACGTTTTTACACACCAAAATCGGATTAGTAATATTCAGCCCTTTTGCTGCTAACAACTGTCTCGCAAAGCGAACATTGTCACCGGTATTGGTTGAGTTTTTTTCCAAAATAACTCTGGCCTCATCGACACCCTGTTCGATGGCTACCTGCGCAAATATTTCTGCCTCACTGCGAGTAAACGTCGTTTTTGAAAGCCGCCCGAGGCCACCACAAAATATCAAAGGTACGTGCTGGTGACGACTGGCGAATTCAGCAGCTGCTTTGGCAACGCGAATATCATTACAGCCGAATACAAAAATCATGTCAGGATCAGCAACAGGCGATAGATCAGACTTAAATCCGTTTAAATAATCCCAGAGAATTTGAACCGCAGTTTTTTGGGTGAGGGTTTTGGAAGAGTTCAAAGGCGTCCGTTAACGTATTGATGTTAACGGACGATCATACCATTACTGGATAAGAAATTGGTGACAGCTAAGGCGCATCGTAAGGCACAAAGCCGAGCAGCGAACGTGGGAATTTATCGGTGACCAATAAAAAACCAACGTCATCCAAACGAGCGATACCTTCCCAGTTGCGGCCTCGGGTACCTTCCAGTTCGATTTGAATGGGCGGTGTGTCGGTTAAAAAAACGTTGTTACCGTCAAATTCCAGCTCAACCAAACGCTCCACTTGCTTGCGCGATTTGTGGCTCTCGCCGATGCCGTATTTTTCCCAGATGGGGTCTTTGTCGGTCACCAGTTTGGTGTCGCGCTGGTACTGATAATTAATCACCCAAAATCGACCGGATTCATCCGCCATGGTCGCGTCGGTTATTCGGTAGGGAATATCCGCCACAGGTGTGAGTGATTCGGTATCTTCGAAGGAATTCAGAAAGTACGCGCTTTCGTTGTAGTTTAATAATCGCGTGTCGTTCACTTCGTGCAAGCTCAACAAACCGCCATTAACCTGCACTAACGACTCATTTCCCTTGTTGCTCAGTTTGGTGGGACTTAACAGTGTTTCACCAATGGAGTGAACCACAATTTTATCGCCGCTGTATTTTGCGCCGACCAAAACTGTGGCTTCTTGAGAACCCAATTGATTGGTTTCAATTGCAAGAGTGATGTCGTCGCCAGAGCAAACTGCCGCTTCAATGCCTTCATAACCGTAGATGGTTTCGAGTAAATCGATGCCTTCAAAGGCAATGCTTTTAGGGACTAATCCTTCCGTAGAATTCTCTGCTTTTACCGCATCAATAATCACCGATTTAGTAAAAGAAAATATCGCGGCGGGCTGACCACTTTTGAAATCAGGGTACTGTGGAAACACCATTAACTCGTCGCCACACCAAGTTAAAGCCGACATTTCTGAGTCACCGTCGATCAACGGTTCGGCTAGCGGCAGGTACTTTACGGCTGTTTCGGGCGCGGTAGGGTAGGTGTGCCGGTTATCAACCAGTGATTCCGGCTCGGCATAGGTGCAAGCCACCATCACCGAGCAGGCCGCTGAGGCTGCAGCAATTTGTGTCAATCTGAAAATCTGAGCCATCGGTGAAGGTGAATCCTTTTTCAAAGTTAACTCCGCGCCATTACATTGAATATAGCAGTTCAATATACCGACTGAATGTGAATTACTGAATGCCAGAGAAAAGCGAAACACACGAATTTCACAATTCGTTACAGCTAGAGAGCCCTTACGCGAAAAAGCTGACGGCTTTAGAAAAGAGATCTTTTTGAGGGCTTGTTACACAGCGCCCATTCTTTAAATTTTAAAAACAGGCGCAAGAAGAGAGATTAGAGGGAATTAGGAAAGATCGGTAGGATCGCTGCTGTCGTCGCTCTTTTTGGCGAATTTCTCATGCAAGATGATAGCGACAATAACACCGACAAAGGCAAGCAACGAAACCGTGTGCTTAACGGCCTCAGAATAGACACCCGAATAGCGATCGATCGACAGCTTGAGCATACCGGCACACAGCAGCGCGGCGGCAAAATACCCCCAGCGGACTTGCTTAAACACAAAGTAGGCGCAAGTCGTGACTGCCACACCAAACACAATACCGACGGTATCGCCCGACCAAAACCAGGCAACTCCGGCCAATACTAGGGTTACAGCGTAGAGTCGATTTACTAACAACATGGATTTACCTTCATCAAATTAAAAAGCGCCATCTCAGACACCAAGAATTTCTCGTGCGATTGTATTCTTAACCAGTGCCCACTGATCAACTTGTTTGATGCCCGCATTTCTCAACCATCGCACTTGCAGAGATTTAGCGCCAAATAAACGCTTGAAGCCTTCCATTGCTGCCATCGTCATCAAATTATGGGATTTTCGATTGCGCTGGTAACGCCTTAGTAAGCTCGGTTCACTCAACGACAACCCGGCTTGGGTGAAACGGCGAATCTCGCCTGCCAACGCGTGAGCATCGAGAAAACCCAGGTTGACGCCTTGCCCCGCCAAGGGATGAATACTGTGGGCTGCATCGCCCACCAGCGCCAACCCCGGACGTGTGTAATCCACCGCATGGCGCTGCCAAAGCGGTAAACAATAGCGCCGATCACTCCATGTTACCTCGCCCAATCTGGACTCAAAAGCGCGGCTCAATGACGCATTAAATTCGTCATCAGACAGCGCCATTTTCTGTTTGGCAACGTCGTCGTTTAATGACCAAACGATAGAGCTAACGTTGTTATTGCTGGGATCAATGCTGTTATAGAGCGGCAAAAATGCCAGCGGGCCGGTGCTCAAAAACCGTTGCCAGGCAGTGAATTGGTGGCTTTGTTCGGTTTTCACCGTCGTCACAATCGCGTGATGACCGTAACTCCACTGCCTTACGGGAATGGCCGCGAGCTCTCGGATTTTCGAGCGCGCGCCGTCGGCTGCAATAATCAAGGGCGCGCTGAGCGTTTCGCTGGATTCCAAAATCAGGCGCCGATTTTTTTCATCTCCGGCTAACTGCACCACACGCTCGCCAAATAAGCGATGAACATTGGTCGCCTTAGCCAGTCGCTGATGCACCGCATTCAGGGCAATGGAATTTTCAACGATGTGCCCGAGATTCGACTCACCAATTTCCAGACAATCAAAGTGAATACTGCCTGTGCCTTCGCCGTCCCAAACTCGCATATCGGTATAAGGACAAGCGCGCTCGGATTCGATGATTGGCCATGCACCGACACTTCGCAGCACATTTTGGGAGCTGCGAGTCAGGGCCACTACTCGCGGATCAAATTTAGATAAATCGGGCGCAGCAGGCTCACAACCGCCTTCAACAACGGCGATATTCAGCAAGCTTCTGTCTTTTTTGCGAACATTTTGAATCAACGCCGCCAAGGTTGCGCCCACCAAACCACCACCGACGATGATGATGTCGTAGTCACGAACACTGGATGTAACCGTGGTTTGTGGTTGGTTAGAATCGCTCACATAGGCTCCTATAGCCGTTGTCTACTGGCGTTTACGTTATGAAGGCGCTGCCGATAGTGATCGATAAAAGCATCCATCAAGCTATCTCTCGAACTATCTATCTTTCAAACAGGGCACCGAAGTTCGCACGACGGCCCACTCGTCCCATGCTCTGTTGAGCCAATTGCTTTTTACCCAGCGGCAGCAATTCCAATCCCAACAAACCGGCGCCACGTGCGGCAGCGGCCGGAAGGGCACTGGTGGAGAACAGTTTCGGCAACCAATGGCTGAATTGAATCGTCGTGAACTGATCACTCTGGCGACTGCGCAGATACTGCTGCATGCAGGTTAAGTTGGCAAATGGCGAATCGGACTGTAACCAGTTTTTGTGTAGGGTATCGGTCAACAAGGCGCAATCGCGCACCGACAAATTAAACCCCTGACCGGCCACCGGATGAAGCGCGTGCGCGGCATTGCCCATAATCGCTAAATGGCCACGCACTTGCTCGCTGGCTTGGTACAACTTCAATGGGTAATGGCTCTTTTCACCGATACGTGTGAAGCGCCCTAGGCGATCACCAAAGGCTTCTTGAAGGCGGGACAAAAATTCTTCCTCAGAGGAATTCAACAACTTATCCACAGCTTGATGAGGCATTGTCCAAATCAACGCACCCTCACGCGCCTTGCCGCTTTCGCCACGGGGCAAAATGGCCATTGGACCATTGGCCGTAAATCGCTCGAAGGCCACACCACAGTGTGGCTGACTGAAACCGACGTTCGCGATAATCGCCGTTTGCTGGTAATCCTTAACATCGAGATCAATACCCAATGTTTTCTTTAACTGTGAATTCGCACCATCGGCCAAAACCAGCAGTCGGGTTTTTAACGAGTGCTCACGGTCATCGTTAGAATCCGTCACGCTCAGGCGATAACCCTCGGACACCGCCTTGATGTTACTCACCGACGCAGGCGCTTGAATCTGCACCGACTCAAGCTGAGAAACCGCATCAAACAAACACTGACCGAGCCACTTATTATCAATAACGTAGCCGAGTGCCGGCTCGTCGTATTCCTCGGCAGTCATGGTACTGCCGCCAATGTGGCCCTTATCAGACACATGCACCGTAGCCACTTCGGTCGCGTGCAGCTTAAGCTTGTGCCAAACGCCTAAGCGCTCAAACATATCTTTGCTGCCAGCGGCAATGGCCGAACTGCGCGCATCAAAGCTCGGTTGATAAAGCGCGTTAGTGCCGGATGTCGGAAATGGGAAGGTTTCGATGAGTCGAATCTGCCAGTGCCGACACGCTTTACCCAGCATCAGAGCCAAACACAACCCCACCATTCCGCCGCCAACAATCACAATATCGGCTTCAGATGGGCTTTCATTTTGCGCGTTCAAAACGCTGTCAGTGGCAGACATTGGCAAACCTAAATGGCTTTAACAGTAGTGTGACTCAATTTAAGCGGCCTATTTTCGGCGAAGCTCGGTAGAGATTCAACCAACGCGGAAATGAACTGCGGTATATCCGTAAAACAATTTGATTTGTGTTGAATTCAACTGACTGAAAATAAGCGCTATAAAAGAATTACGCAGAGGTAAGAAAGTAAGGATCAGAACAAAAGCAGGCTAGAAATTGTGTTTAGTAAACGACTCTAGGAAGGCTAAAACGAGATACCAAGCAAAAGGCTTGGTATCTCAAACTCACACTGAAAAATTAATGATGACTGGAAACGGTTTTATCTGTTACTGCGGTTTTACCCTCGCTCAGCTTTCGCTTCACAATGTCCCGCTTGATGATAAAGTAACCGAGAATACCGGAGGCCAATGAGCCGACCAAAATACCCAGTCGTTCATCAAACAAGGCTTGGTTGCCATTTTCTTCGAACGCAAGGGAGCTGATAAACAAACTCATCGTAAATCCGATACCACACAGCACGGCGGTTCCGTATAACCCTGTCCACGACATTCCTTTGGGCAGTTCCATGCCTTTTATTTTGATAAACAACCAGCAGCACCCAAAAATACCCACCTGTTTACCGATAAATAATCCTGCCGCAATACCCACAGGCACGCCGTGAAAAACTTGGTCAAAAGTCAAACTTCTAAAATCGATTCCCGCGTTGGCAAACGCAAACACTGGCAAAACAAAAAAGCTCACCCACGGATGCAGGCCGTGCTCCATGTCTTTTAGCGGAGTAATTTTTGGATCGGTTTCACTTTTTAGTGGAATAAACAGCGCCAAAATAACACCGGTTAAGGTTGCGTGAACGCCTGACTTCAACATCGCAATCCACATAATCACGCCGATAACAACATACGGTGATCGCGACATAACATTTTTGCTGTTAAGCACAGCGAGAATAGGGATACACACCATAACAACCGCCAGAGAAATCAGCGATATTTTTGAGGTGTAAAATATTGCAATAATAATAATTGCGCCGATGTCATCGAAAATGGCCAGCGACGTTAAAAATATTTTTAGCACAGTGGGTACGGATTTACCCAATAAACTAAGCACGCCTAACGCAAAAGCAATATCGGTTGCCGCTGGAATTGCCCAGCCGACAATGGCGCCTGGGTCGTCCCAGTTAAACAGTACGTAAACCAATGCAGGAACGGCCATGCCACCAAAGGCGCCAACTCCTGGCAGAATAATATTCTTTTTATCGGAAAGCTCACCTTCCAACGTTTCTCTTTTTAGCTCCAATCCAACCAGCAAAAAGAAAATGGCCATCAAGCCATCGTTAATCCATAACAATAAAGGTTTGGCAATGGATAACTCTGATACCCGAACTTCAACTGGTGTATCCAGTAATAATAAATACACAAAATCCAAAGGTGTATTTGCAAAAAGCAACGCAAGAGCAGCGCCGGCAATCAGCAAAATACCCCCAGCAGATTCCATTTTAAAAAACTCGTTTAAGCGAGCTGACGTGTTCACTGAGAAATTAACTCCGAAATAGATGTAAAAATAGGATTTTTAGTTGTTATTCAAATTTTAATAGTTGTAGTAATTTAACGGCGTAAGAATTGGATTCTCACACTACCATTAAATTATTAGTTACTTTTATAAGTCAATAGAATAACAGTTAATCCAAATACTGGTGACTCTATAAATAACGCACCAATTTTGCCCATTCATAAAAAATTATTTGTAAATAACATTAAAATATATAAAAAAGCTTTACTAAAATTTTTTATATAAAATGCAATACTCACTTAATTTTAAAATTTCCAAAGGCAATAAATACACCAGCAAAAAACGCCTAACACGTATTTATCATCTTAGACTAGATTCGGAAAACTATTTGACTACTCGCATTTCTTTTGATGGTCTATTTTTTCGTAATGATTTTGAAATCTGAACGGATAGTTCTTTTATTGTATTGGGGCAAATTTCAAATCCTCAATGACAACAAGAAAAATATCGGTGGCGGATAATAGAAATTTAGGAATAAGGTTAAATCCTAAACTTCCATAATGACAAACGAGACAAAATTAAGGATATTGATAAATTCAATATAAGAAGGACGTACTTCATTAGCCTCTCATAATTTAATCGATCTGGAAGCTGCGTATTCAAAATAAAAAAAGGAGCACAAAAAGTGCTCCTTTTCTATGTTCTAAAATTACAATTTGTTAATGAGAAGTTGCTGGAGTTAAGTGAAATTTAAGTTCGGCAGTTTTGTAATTCGTTGTCCGCAACGGCCAATAAACAGCGCTCGATTAAATCAACACCATTGATGTGTAAAAAATGGTCTTGCTTTTCAATTTTTAAAACGTGGGAATTTTCTGGGTTTAATACTTCTTCGGCAAACTCTGCATTTCTCGGGCTGACCAACGGGTCTTTCATGCCTTGAACAACAACCGTTGGCAATTCAATATTTTGCCAATGCGGAAGTAACTCTTCCATTTCTGGCGACAGCGCGTACATCTCAACGTTTGCGTCCAACATAGATTTACCAAGAATACGCTTGCCCAAATAGGTTTTTGCAAAGCGATTGTACCAACGCGGCTTGGTTAAATCGGGATCGAGACCAGCGGCAAATATCGCCAAACCATCAACGCAATCTGGGAATTCTTTAGCCACACCCGGAACAACCGAACCGCCCCAGGAATGCCCGGCAAGAATTAATGGCACATCCGGCGCTTCTTCTCTTAATTCGTGTAATAACGGGCGAATTAATTCTGCAATTTGAGTGAAATCCGTAACAAGACGGGGGTTATCAATGTATTGAGATCGACCCCAACCCGGGCGGTCGATTGAGACAAATAAGGTGGAATCGGTAAAGTCTTCTTTCACCATTAATTTACCGATGTCATTCCAAGCACCCGGCGTGCCGTGAATCCACACCACCACCGCGCGCTTTGGCTCACCGACACGGCGGTAATACAATTCGAAATCATCGTTCACAGTCATTACATGTGGCTCAAGCTTTTCGTTTTCTTCAAGGGTTTTCATAAACTCGAAGTGACGATTTAACTGTGTCTGCGCCGCACAGCCAGCAATAACAACAGCAACGATGGCAATCAATGTGATCAGTCGGCTTTTGTGAAGAAGGGTTCTAATCATGTATTTGTCTCAGTCATTTCTATACACCTACTAACATACAGCAACACCAGCGGTTTCGGATTACGTTAACGCTGGCTCAAACTCATGGCCGCTCGGCGGCAACTAGTAGTAATTTTCATTCCGATCTATGACATAACTTATATCAATTTCGTTTAACAAAAATGATCACATTTCTATGCCACTTTTCTTTGCCACTTTCAGGAATCCTAGCAACTCGGCTCGGGAGAGTTTTTAGCATCGGTGACAAATTGTCTGAGGTAATCAATGTCGGCGTCGGCCTGGCGAAACCCCAAGTGAATGTGTTTGTGAATGCCTTTTTCACCCAAACGCAGATCGACAATGGCCAACTGCGGTTGGTACTGCTGAATCAACCACCCCGGTAAAGCCGCCACACCGCGGCCGGCGGCGACCATTTGCAACATGATATCGGTGGCCTCAATGGCTTTTACCCGTTTCGGGCGGCAGTCCGCGGGCAATAAAAATTGGCTGTAGATATCCAATCGATCCGCGGCAACAGGGTAGGTAATGAGGGTTTCTTTGGTGAGATCCGACGGACACACGTGAGCACTACCTGCCAAGCGGTGATCGGCTGCAACCGCCAGCTTCTGTTCGTAAGGGAATACTGGAACAAACTCCAAGCCCTTGGTTTTAAGCGGGTCTGGCGTGACCAGCAAATCAATTTCATGGTTGAACAATGCGCCCATACCGCCAAATTGAAAGCGCTGTTTTACGTCCACATCCACATTGGGCCAATCCGACAAAAACGGCCCAACCACGGTTAATAACCAGCGATAACACGGGTGACACTCCATACCTATCCGTAAACTGCCCCGCTGGCCAAGTGCCACATCGCGCATCTGCTGTTCGGCGTACTCAATTTGCGGCAACAAGCGCTCGGCAAGCTTTAACAGATAAACGCCAGATTCCGTAAAACGCAGGTTTCGGCCTTCTTTTCGCCAAATAGGCGCGCCCAAATAACTCTCGAGTTTTTTGATTGAGTGACTCAATGCAGATTGGCTCAAGCACAGTCGATTCGCCGCTTCGGTGACTGTACCGGCCTCCGATACCGCGCGGACAATTTCTAAATGTGTACGCTCTAACATAATTCTCTGCTAGCCAAATGATGAGGGATATTCATAGATTAAAGCACTTATACCACGATTTTTCATCGAATGGGCTGGGCAGGCCGTGTTCTCGATAGGCGATATTAACCAGCCTGAGGGCACAGACTCACTTGCCGGTACTTTAGAAACAGCTAGGCTTAATGATGTAGCCTGTCGCCAATCAGGCGGTTGCGGATGAGCCTGATGATCAAAGAAACCAACCTTACTCACTGGGATACCCTAAACACAAAACAGAACGCCAGCGCGGCGCCAGGCTCTAATCTAAAAAAGCTGTACGATGAATTAGGCTCGGCAGCATTTATTTATCAGCAAACGACCAATTATCAACTAGGCACTAGCGCTAAAATCACAACCTTCTTTCCAGAGCCGGCTTTAGAGACGCTGGAGCCACAGACTCGCTTGGTGATTTTAAACACCCTAAAGGCGCTCACAGCCAAACTGCAAAACACGCACAAATCCGTTAAATTTTATAGCGAGCGCTGCGACTTTTCTTTTTTAAGTTTGAAACCAAACGACAATGAAATCTTAATTGTTTTATTCAAAGGTAATTTAACCAACAGCCAAACCCAGCAACGGCTGTCGTGTTTAAAACAATGTTCATCAAAAAAATATCCATCAAAACCCACAATCGAACCTGTTAATTCTGAGCAACCACAGTTAACCAATCATCGTGTTCAAGAACACCTAAAAAAACTGCTGACCGTTATTGATGAACACGATGATGCAAACACCATCAGCGGATTGATTGCCTCCCATATCGCTGATTACTTTTCTGTCGACCAAGTAGTAATAGCGTTTTATTTAGACGAGCCTAACGTCACCCAGAAAAGATCCACATTTCAAGTGATTGGTTTTTCCAACAAAAAAGAATTTGACGGCCACAATCCGTATATAAAAAGCATTGAGCGTTATCTCGATAATTATCACATTATTGGCGCTCAGCAATCAGATGAAATACCCAACGATTTGGTGGCAAGCACAGTACAGCAAATGGCGCTTGGTGGACTAGGTGGTTGTTTATTCTCGAACGCCAATAAACAACAAACCAATGAAGCAATACAGCGTGAGCTGGACGATGTTATTGAAAAAATATCTTGGCCGTTACTGTATAAAATCGCCAAAAAAGCCAGCTTAAAACAAAGGTTATCGATATTTTTATTGCCGAGTGTATTTACACGCTTTAATCGTGTGAGAACGAATCATTGGACTCAACTTAAAATATCGATTGCGGTTTTTCTTACGCTAGCGTTGTTTATTCCTTTGGATTACCGCGTAAACGCCCAAGCCACCATTGAAGGAAAAATCCAACAAGCATTAGCATCACCGATCGATGGTTTTTTACTGTCAAGCCACGCAAGAGCCGGAGATGTAGTTAACAAAGGCGCTCTCATCGCTAAAATTGACAGCAGTGATTTGGAATTAGAGCACGCACGCTTAAACAATGTAAAAACAGAACACGAAAAAACCTATCGCAAAGCACTCGCTGAATTCAATCAAGCCGACGTCAGAATCGCTTCTGCCAAAATTGAACAAGCCGATGCCGAAATCAGTTTAGTGCAACAAAAGTTGAACCGAACATCCATCACCGCACCGTTTGATGGGGTTATCGTAAAGGGGGATTTCAGTCAATCACACGGTTCGCCAGTCAACAAGGGCGATGTGTTATTTGAAATATCGCCCGCCAACGAATACACCTTAATTCTTAACATTAAAGAATCAGACATTAGACACATTAATAAACAACAACAGGGAGCCTTATATTTAAAGTCTCAGCCAAATACTGCCATAAACTTTCAAATAGAAAAAATTGCAGCAATAGCACAGGCATCAGATAACCAGGTGTATTACCGAGTAAAAGGCACACTTTCCGAACCCGCTGAAGTTACACCCGGCATGGAGGGAATCGGCAAAATACACGTGGGCAAAAAAAGCATTGGCTGGATTCTATTGCACCGCCCCTTAAACTGGTTGCGATTTAAATTGTGGTGGCTTCTGCCGTGAAATTGTCAGAGGTAACAAAGCAGCATTTATTGAACTCGGTTTTCAAACGATCACCTACTGCCAAATTAGTGGTACACACACATCGAGGCAATTCCTGGCCAATTATTTATGACGAGTTAAACAGCAGCAGTTTGTACGTAAATGAATTGACGTACAATATATTGGTCCAATTAGACGAAAACAAAACCCTACAGCAGATTCTCACCACTAACGCAGAAATAAACCCAAACCATCTAGAAGCCACTCTGGTAGAGATCATCAAACTCTATCAATACGGTTTGGTTCTGGGAAATCTTCCCATTCTTGAAAGCATTCATCAGAAGACTATTGGTCGCACGAATTTAATATCTCAACTGATTAGAAATCCATTTTCGCAAAAAATACCTTTATTTGATTCCGATAAAAGACTGCACACCATTAGCCAATGGTTAACGCCTTTTTTAACACCTGGATACTTAACATTAACGATAGTCTTTATTTTAATGGCTATCGTCATGGCTATTGCCAACAGTGATGAACTACTCGATCACTTCAACAATGACTTTCAACAACCCAATAATCTACTACTGTTGGCATTGTTGTACCTGCCAATGAAAGCATTACACGAAATCGCACACGGAATTACCGCCAAAAAGCTGGGGGCCAATACCGGAAAATTTGGCTTGGTTATGTTTGCTTTTTTTCCTATTCCTTATGTTGATGTTTCATCCAGTGCACGATTTACAAAAAAGAGCCACCGTATGTTGGTGGCATCGGCTGGGATATTAACCGAACTGACCATTGCCGCCATCGCGCTGGTCGGCTTTGTTGTTTTGAACGACGGTTGGTTTTCACACCACTACGCCACAAGCCATTGGATTAAATCTGTTTTGTTTAATCTAATTTTTATTGGTTTTGCATCAAGTCTTTTATTCAACGCAAATCCACTACTGAGATTTGATGGCTATTACATTCTCAGTGACTGGTTAGAGTTACCCAACTTAGCGACTCGCTCAAGGCAGCTGTTATCTCAAACGGTACAAAAGGTGTTTTTTGGCATTCGCAACATCGTTCCCCCCAGGCACGATAGATCTGAAACAAAACTCTTACTGCTCTACGCGGTTGCATCATTTATCTATCGAATAGTGATCTTCATTGTCATTATTCGCTTAGTGACGGCGCAACTGTGGTGGCTGGGGTTCTTGTTGTTTATTCTTGGTTTAACCAACCAGTGGTTTATCCCCGGAATCAAAAACCTACTCAAAGTATTTATTCGAGCACAGCACGAACACAAGACAACACGTTTTTTAAGCATGATCAGCAGCGTAATCACATTGGCTATAGTGGTTATATTTTTTATACCCATCCAACAATCAACGGTGGTAAATGGTGTTCTAGACCGCAATCAATATTGGGTTCGAGCCAACAGCGACGGTTTTATCGCAGAAAGTTTCTTAGAAGCCGGAAGCACTGTGAGCCAGGGCGACCTTCTATTTAGTCTTAACAACCCTTCGTTAACAGCCGAACATAAACAACAAACGGCAATGTTAAACGCTGAAAAGATAAAGTATCAATCTTTGTTATTTTCTGACTCTGTTGCGGCGCAAACTCAAGGTTTAACTATTGAAAATATAAGCAATGAACTTAATCTTATTAATGACAAAATTGAAAACAGCCACACTTATTCTCACATTTCGGGTGTACTCGAAATAGAAAACGCGGGCAGTTTACTAGGCCGATTCGTTACCCAAGGAGAAAGTATCGCCAATGTTGTGAATAAGCGTCACATGTTGTTGGATGTATTAGTTCACCAACAAAATCTCGCCTCGGTGAGAGATCATTTACGAGCAATTGAAGTCATACCACTTTCATTAATGGACGGACCGTTTACTGCCAACATAGTTAACATCGTTCCAAAAGCAACACAAGATTTACCGTCCGATCTCTTCACCACAAAATACGACGGCGGAATTGAAACCAAAACTCACGACGGAAAAACGGTTTCGGATGATTCTTGGTTTGTGGTAAAAATATCAGTCACCACTGATCAAGAATTAACTGTTATTCCTCAGCGATGGCAAGTTCGATTTTTTCATAATCAATACACCATTGCCCAGCGCGGCCACCTTATTTTTTCGAACTGGTTTTTAGATCACATGCTCTAAAATCTTATTTCACGTCTATTTAATACGATCATTTCCTCTAAAAATTCACCAGCGATGCTAACCTTAATGGTGGGAATTTTTATTCTTCAAATACTGTTGGTTTAATAATGATTAGACCTACATTTATTACCGAACACTCGAATTAAAGCTTATGGGAATTGAAAGTTCGTTAACAAAAACGATGGCCAATAACGCAGTCATTTTTTTGGCGATTATTTTTTATTGCCACAATGGGATGGCTCAAAGTCAAATTCCTCCACTCGATTGCGTTATTAACCCGTACCAAACCATCGAATTATCAAGCCCGGTTTCTGGGGTACTCAAAGAAGTTTCGGTGCAACACGCGGACTATTTGGAAAAAGGCGACGTGGTGGCTCATCTTATTTCGGATGTTGAACTGGCGTCGGTAACGCTTGCCCTAGCAAGGGCCGAGATTAATTCGGAAATTTCCGTTAACAAAGTGAACCATAAATTCGATTTACGCAGAAAAGAACGAATTGATTCTTTATACAGCAACAACAATGTTTCTTTCGACGCTAAGGATCAAGCCGATCGCGAATACCATTTATCGAAATGGCGACTCAAACAAGCACAAGATTTACAACATGTTAGAGCGTTAGAATTAGAACGTGCCAAGCAACAGCTGGAACAAAAAACCATTCGTTCCCCCATTGATGGTTTCGTGACTAAAACCTATTTAAATGTTGGTGAGTACGTCGATGATCAAGCTGTAGTTCGGCTGGCACAGCTCAATCCATTAAAAGTAAAAGTGATTGTGCCACTGCAATTTTATTCATCGATCACACCAGAGCAAATTGCCAACGTCTTTCCAGAATCAGCTCCCGATTCACCATTGAAAGCCCACGTGCTAAGTGTTGATCCCATGGCCGATGCCGCCAGTGGCACCTTTGGTATTGAACTCACTTTAGAGAATTCGGATTTTAAAATATTAGCTGGGCAAAAATGTTTGATTCATTTATCGGAAAGCGCGGTGAAATCAGTCGCAAGATAACCATTCAATATTTGTATAATTAATTTAAATTGTTGTTGCACTATGTTGAAACACTTAAAAAAACAGTGGTCGAGATTTTCGGACTCCGTACTGTCTGAATCGCACCACGGCCCATTGCAATCCGTTGAAACACGGTTGATGTTTTCGGCAGATACTGCTGTGGTATTTGATCCCGATAAATTATTAGAAGCCACTGATAAAATTGAGCTTGCCACAACCATCGAAGAAATTAATACCAAACTTACTAAAACTGCACCACCGAGCGAAGCCGACAAACCGGATTTATTGCAGCCAAGACAAGCGATTTCTGGAATAACATCAGAGCCTGCGATATTAATATCAGCAAATAGTAATCAAACAGAACTCACTGGTGAGGATGGTAGCACTGAATCTCTGACAGCCAGTGAATTAATCGCTGGTGATACTATTTCCGACGAAGCAACCGGAAACTCGTCGGCATTTCTAACCAATGTTCTCGATCTTTCGTCGTTTACCAATGGCAGCGTTGATTTAGACGCAGCACATTTTGTCAGTAACGATATCACCCTCGGCGTTGGTGCTAATGCGGTCGATCTACAAGCGGGTGATTTAATTCTATCCACGGCTACAAACCGCACATTTACCGGCACCGACGGTGGTGAGTTGTCGGTTAACCGAGACGATTTATTTATTTTTCGGCCCACCACCGCCGGAGATTTTTCCAGCGGCAGTTTTCATGAGTTACTTACAGATCTCAATTCCAGAACCGGTTTATTAGAAGCACTCGGTATTACTCTAACCGGCGGCGATACCGTATCGGCGGTGAGCCTTATTGAACAAGACGTGGTCATCGGTGGCCAAACCTTAACGACTGGAAGCTTACTGGTGGGCTTTCAACAAGACTCATCGGTTTATGTAATTACGCCGGAAAATTTCGGCACCGAAGATTCCCTCACACTGCTCACCGATTTGAATATTGACGGCACCAGCTTACCGGAAGATACAGGAATTGCTTCACTGGAATTTATCGAACAAACCGTTACTTTTGGTTCATCACAACTTACTGCTGGCACACTTGTCGTTTCATTCACTGGCACCGGAGATTTTCCTAACGGCGGCAGTAATTTAACAACCGCCACTACCGATTTAATCAGTTTTTCGTTAAGTGAATCTGGTTCGGATCTTGTCGCCAGTGTTGATTCAATTATCTTTGAAGGTGGCGATATTAATCTTACCGATTCGACCATTAATGCCTTTGGTTTTTTTACCGGCACGCTCGATTCTCAATCTGAAAACGCACCACCCATTGGGGAAATTACAATCGCTGGTAGCACTGTCGAAGGAGAAACCCTATCGGTCGATACCTCCACGCTTGCCGACGCCGATGGTTTGGGCACATTTAATTATCAATGGTTACGCAACGGAGAAGTGATAGGTAATGGTCGCGACGCGACTTATGAATTGAGCCAGCCTGATGTCGGCCAACAAATTTCGGTAGAAATTACCTACACCGATGGCAGCGGCAATGAAGAAACCATCGTTAGTGATGTCACATCAGCGGTTACCAATGTGAACAACACGCCGCAAGGCAACGTTAATATCATTGGCACTCCCACCGTTGGCCAAACCCTTGTCGCCGACATTTCACAACTTCAAGATGGAGACACACTGGGCACATTAAACTACCAGTGGTTGCGCGATGGCAATCCAATAACGGGAGCTAACAGCAACCAGTACGTTGTGATGAATTCCGATGTGGGATCAGAACTGCAATTGCAGGTTTCTTACGTTGATGGTCAAGGCACGGGCGAATCCGCCGCCAGTGCCGCGTCGCCATTGGTGTCTTCACCGTCAACGCCAGACGACACCATCGTCACGAGTTTAATGGGCAGTAATATTGAAGACTCGACCTTTTCGGTAAATTTGGATGTCACCGATTCCTCCACCAATCCATTCACACCAACGGATACCACCTACCAGTGGTTGCGCGACGGCTCGGCCATTGATGGCGCCACCCAATCAACGTACACCGCAGACGACGCCGATGTCGGCTCGCGAATTTCGGTGTACATTGAATTCACCAACAGTTCTGGAGAAACCCAAAATACCGTTTCTTCCGAATCCGAAATCATTACTGCCATTAATGATTCGCCCACGGGCACGGTTTCGGTAACCGGCAACCCAACAGAGAATGAAACGTTATTGGCCGATACATCCGCAGTTTCCGATGCGGATGGGCTCGGTGCGTTCAGTTATCAGTGGTTTCGAGATAACACATTAATTGCTGGCGCCACAGACGCTTCTTTCACGCTGTCGCAAACCGACGTTGGCACAAACATTCACGTGCAAGTTTCCTACACAGATCAGCAAGGCTTTGATGAAACACTGACATCAGCGCCAACAGCAGCCATCACCAACATTAATAATCCAGTGACTGGTGATGTCTTTATTTCTGGCAACGCTCAAGAAGACGAAACCTTATCTGCCGTTACTGCTTCTCTCACAGACACTGACGGACTCGGCACGCTCAATTACCAGTGGTTTCGCAATGGCGAAGCGATTTCTGGTGCAGTAGGGGAGCATTATCAACTCGACGACCAAGACGTGAACGCCATTGTCAGTGTTGAAGTGAATTACATGGACGCAAACGGATCAGTGGAACGTGTGTTTAGTGAAAATACCGATTCCATAACCGGTGTGAACGATTCGCCCGACGGCACAATTAACCTTGTCGGCACCGCTAACGTCGGTGAGCGTTTAAGTGCGAACACCAATCAGTTGTCGGACCCCGACGGAATTGGAACACTGACTTATCAATGGTTGAGAAACGGTATTACCATTGATAACGCCACCGAATCTGATTACACCATCACCTCGCTGGATGAAAACACCGCACTGTCGGTGCAAATCAGTTACTTGGATAATCAAGGGACACTAGAAGCTATTACGAGCGATTCGCTATTGGTTAACGCAATCGAAGAAGAACCACCAGCAACACCACCAACCGACAATACCGAACCTGACACGACAGTACCGGACACTACTGAACCAAATCCTACTGAACCAGACCCAACTGAACAGCCCATCAACAACGAGCCTCCTCCCGAAGAAGACACGCCCGTTGTTACACCAAACAACGAGGAAGACCAAAACCCAGAGCAGGAAGAAGTTGCCACGCCGGAACCGAACCCGATTATTACACCAATAAACGACCCAACCCCGGTGTCTACGCCGAGCAGTGCTGAGTCGGAACCGGTTACTGCGGTAGATTCGAACACCGGCAACGATGCTCTAGAGTCTGATACCGAAACTGCAAATACAGACGATAACGAAGGCGCAGAAATTACGGCGGCGGTTAATTCAGAAGAACAATCCAACAGCAACGACGACAACAGTAACAACACAGAATCCGATGCCATAGACACTAACACTTCGGATGAATCGCCAGCAGAAGAAGCAACAGTCACCATTGGTGCAACCACAATTTCACGCGGTTCAGTGGCAGACATCGACGGTATTTTTGATTTTCAGAATTTAAGCACTGCGCGCTTAGCCAGCTTTGCGTCGGTTCTGGGCGATTCATCGTCGCCAATTTCTAGTTTTAGCGAGCTGTTCAATGCTAACGCCCTTAAAACCGAATTAACGTCGTTTATTAGCTACCACGAAGATAATTTCCTGAACATCGATAGCGTTTTAAACTCGTTCGATCTATTAAATTATCTGAACGAATCTGAAGGAGATGAGCCGTGGACACAAGAAATACATAATTTAGAAATTAAAAGTAAAATTATTTGGGACGGCGTTGCCACATTAACGGCCGGTGTTTCTATTGGTTATACCGTTTGGATTATTCGCAGCGGTTTTATTTTATCGACCGCCTTAGGCGCCTTGCCTGCGTGGCGATTTGTTGATCCTCTGCCGGTGCTCACCGGAATCAACACCAGCCAAAACGACGACGATCAAAGTCTTGAAGCCTTGGTCAGCGACAATGCTAACCACCAGCCATCGGGAGGCACACATGCTGATAAACCGATGGCTTAAACAGTATACCGTCAGTGTTAGAATCGCATTGGGATTAGCCAGCATTGTTACGCTGTTGCTGATTACGTCTGGTTTAACCGGAATTATGCCAAAAGAGAACGAAGCCATTTGGCATTCCAGGCAAACGGTCGGAGAAATTATGGCGGCGGCCAATTCTTTGTATGTGGCCCGCTCCGAATTTCAGCGATCGGAGTCGCTGTTAGCTTATTCAGTGAAACGCGACGCCACATTATTATCGGCAGGTTTGAGAACAAAACACGGCGTATTGTTAGTTGACGTAGAAGAACACGCGGATCACTGGGTGATAGAATCTGATTCGACTGTAAAGCTTTCTGGTGAAAACCCTCGCAGCGATAATAAATCACAGTTCGCCACCATTGCTAACCAAACAGACTCCCACGGCCACAACGTTGCACAAATAACCATTCCCATACAAAAAAACAACGATCACTGGGGACAACTCGAACTCCGATTTGAGCCAGTTAATCATTCTTTTTTAGGCATTTATTTGCCGCCTTCTTACGGATTAATTATTTTTATTTCGTTTTTCAGTTTTTTACTGTTCAGCTTTTTATTACAACGGATTTTAAAAGACTTAGACCCATCCCAGGCAATTCCTGAGCGGGTGCAAAACGCGTTGGATACCATTGCCGAAGGATTATTGGTTCTCGATTCAAAACAAAATATTGTGTTAGCGAATCAAGCCTTTACTAATATGGTAAACATTCCAACAAAAGCGTTGCTCGGCAAACCTGCAACCACGTTCGACTGGCTTTCGCTCAATGGCGAGTCTATCGACAAGCAAAATTTGCCTTGGCAAAAAACGTTAACCACAGGGGAACGCTACAAAAATCAACGCTTGCATTTATTAATTGATAATAACCAAAAATATTCTTTTCAAATCAGTTGCTCTCCAGTTTTAAACACCGAAAATTCCGTTGGCGGAGTTTTGGTTAGCCTCGACGACATCACGCTTCTTGAGCAAAAAGAAATGGAGCTGCAAGCGTCTAAACGGTTAGCCGAGCAAGCCAACCAAGCCAAAAGTGATTTTCTCGCCAACATGAGCCACGAGATTCGCACCCCCATGAACGCGATTATGGGGTTCACAGAAGTTTTGCTGCGCTCCTACCAAGATTCCGGGAATGAAAAACTCGCCGACAACGCCGAGCATTACTTAAATACCATTGCCAGCTCTAGCCATCATTTATTGAATTTAATCAACGATATTTTGGATTTATCCAAAGTCGAATCCGGCAAGCTCGAATTGGAAAGTATTGAGTGCAGCATTCATTTAATGATCGCAGAAGTCATACAGGTGCTTTCGGTGAAAGCCGAAGAAAAAGGTTTACAGTTAGTTTATCAACCTCGCACACCCATGCCGCAAACGGTTGAGTCAGACCCAGCAAGGGTGCGGCAGATCATTACCAATCTGGTCGGCAACGCAATTAAATTTACCCACAAAGGCCGGGTGGTGGTTGCCAGTCACTGGCGGAAAACCGCAAAAGGTTACGCCTTAGAAATTGATGTTGAAGACTCAGGCATCGGCATGACACAGCATCAAGTTGATCATATTTTTTCGCCCTTCGTGCAAGCCGACAGTTCCATAACACGTGAATTCGGTGGCACGGGGTTAGGCTTGAGTATTAGTAAACACTTTGCCGAAGCCTTTGGTGGCAAACTCGATTGCAAAAGTATTTTGGGCGTCGGCAGTACGTTTCGATTAATTTTACCGATCAAAAAATTCCACGCCAATTTGCTGTCCATCGACGAACTTAAACAGTCGAACACACCCATCAGTGAACAAGCCGAACACTGGCAATTTGAACCCACACGAATATTAGTAGTTGATGATGGCGATGAAAACCGAGAACTACTGACTATTGTGCTCGAAGACGCAGGACTAGAAGTGGTCACCGCCTGCGACGGCATTGAGGCGTTAAAACAAGTTGCCGTCACAGAGCCAGAGGTAATTTTGTTGGATGTGCAAATGCCCAAAATGGACGGATTTACCGTGGTTAAAAAACTGCGCGCGCAGCAGTGGAACAAACCCATTATCGCGCTCACTGCTCATGCAATGGCGGGCACAGCCGATAAATGCTTAAAGGCGGGCTATACTGATTACTTATCAAAACCTATCGTTATTAATAAATTATTAAATACATTAAAAAAATACGTACCAGGTAACGCTCATAAAGCAATACCCAGCGATACAACTTCAACGACACAAACATTCGACAGTCAAACAGCCGGTCATCAAACAATCAGTAGTCAAACAACAAGAAATACAACGGCAAATGCTCCTATTTTTTCACCATTAGCCGAAGATCCCCGATTTTTCCCCATTGTGAAACGTTGGGTTGATCGCCTGGATGGGCAAATGGCAGAGCTGGATCTTTCCGTTGTCGAAAAACAGTACGAAAAAATTTCAGAAATAGCACACGCATTAAAAGGATCAGCAGGCACCGCAGGCTTTTATGAATTCAGTGATAGCGCCAATAACTTAGAACAACTCGCCGGAGAAGGCACTAACGCTCCGGCCATTGAACACGCAGTTAAGCAAATAAAAAGTCTGCGCCGCCGGATTCAGTTACCGGCCAGTGCCGACGCTTAAAACAGCAAATATTAGCCATCAAAACATGTGTAGCCGCAGCCAGGAATCTACGTTAACGCAATGACCGATCAATTCGCAAAACTGCTCAATAAAGATTTAATAGAACGAATCTACGATTCTCTGTTTTTATTGGTAGACGACGAAGCGCTGGTCACGGACTTTATTCAGTTGTACTTAGAAGACAAAGGCTTCAACAATATTATGTCGCTGACTCAATCCGAGGCAGCCATAGACACCATAAAAAACCATCCCGTTGATATCGTTCTTCTGGACCTTGTGATGCCCAAGGTGTCTGGGTTTGAAATTCTCACTCAACTGCGCAAACACTCGCAGTTTCAATATCTGCCTGTGATCGTTTTAACGTCATCAACCGACGCCCAAACAAAATTGCGCGCGCTCGAACTCGGCGCCACCGATTTTTTGGCGAAACCGGTCGACCCCAGTGAATTGGTATTGCGCGTGCGCAATTGTTTGACAGTGCGAGCGTATCAAACCCAATTAACGTATTACGATCCACTAACCTGTTTGCCAAATCGGCAGCTGTTTATTCAACGCCTTACCCACATTGTCAGCAATAACAAATCTCAATCGCTGTCTATTTTTACCATTTGCCTCGATCAGCACCGTCGGGTTCACAACACATTGGGACCGTTAATTGCCGATGAGCTGTTATCGGCGGTAGCGGAAAATTTGGCGGCAACGTGCCAGTCGGCGGATATTACCGAACGGTTGGGGATAACGGATTTAACTCGCATGCTGGCTCGGACTGCGCCGGATGAGTTTTCACTGATGCTGCCGTCGTGCGAGCCCGACTGCTGCGCCCAACTGGCGGAGAAAATTAATCGCAGCTTGTCGCACAAATACGTGGTCGATGATCACGAAATATTTGCTTGCGTATCGATCGGCATCGCTTTTTATCCCAGAGATGGGGAAAGCCCTAATCAGCTGATTAAATCGGCCAGCGCTGCTTCCGCTTACGCGCGCAAACAAGGCGGTAACCTGTACAAGTTTTATTCGGCCGACATTGATACCAATGACAAAAAGCGCCTCAGCCTAGACACCGCACTTAGGAAAGCACTGGAGAACAACGAATTCGCGCTGGTTTATCAACCCAAAGTGGATCCCAGTAACGGTAAGGTCATAGGAGCGGAAGCACTACTGCGCTGGCGCCGATTTGGTCTGAACGTATCGTCCCCAGAAGTGTTTATTTCTATGGCTGAGGAAAACGGCTTGATTGTGCCCATTGGCGAATGGGCCTTCAATCAAGCGTGCAAGCAGTTATCGATTTGGCATCACCAAGGGTTTTCGCATTTATCGATGGCAGTTAATGTTTCTGCGCCGCAATTTTATGAGCCTAATTTTTTAAACAATCTCTTAAAAGCAAAACAGACCAACAACGTTAACCTAAACAAAATCACAATAGAAATTACCGAAAGCACCTTGATGGGTGATGCTGAAACGCTGATCGAAAAGCTCAACGTGATCAAAGATTTTGGCGTAGAAATTTCGATCGATGATTTTGGCACAGGCTATTCATCATTAAGCTATCTAAAACGCTTCCCCATTGATGAATTAAAAATTGACCGCTCGTTTATTGAGGATTTACCGTCATCGGCCTCGGATTTATCCATCGTGAAAGCAATTGTCGCTATGGCCGAAAGTCTGCAATTGCGCTTGGTTGCCGAAGGGGTCGAGACGGAAGATCAACTCAATATTTTACAATCCTTAAACTGCGCCTGCGTTCAGGGTTATTACTACTCAAAACCGGTTTCCGCCGAAGACTTCACTCGCTACTTAATCCACAACCAAGCAACCCAAACAACCACCCAAGAACCAAGCGCGCCGGACGCTCGTATCAACCCGTAAATCAGCGGCGACACAATCACTCTATCGAATCAAATCCGGATTTGATGGCTGACCAATTTGGGGGAATTGTGGGGTCAACTTTCAATCGAAATGTGAAATTGTCTTAAAATAGATCAAAACTAAACGAACAAGACTATATTTTAGTCGGGCTTTATCCGATTAATTTTCACCCCTCGGAGGTTTGTGGTTATAATCCCGCCCCAATTAAAAAGTACAACCCTAAAAGTGCATGAGGGAAATCGTGATGCTAGACACAATCAAGCCGGTAGTTAGTAAGCTAATCACTGCAAAAAATGCTTTGTTCACCCTGGCAGTTGCCACTTTGTTAGGCGTATCTATCAGCCACGCAGATGAAGTTGCCGAAGGAATCAAAGAGCGTATTGCTCCTGTGGGCGAGCTTTGTATGTCAGGTGACCCTTGTGCCGCAGCGCCGGCTGCTCCAGTTGCCGCTGGTCCTCGCAGTGGTCAGGAAGTTTTTGACACCAAATGTACGACTTGCCACACCGCAGGCGTATCTGGCGCACCAAGAATTGGTAATGCTGCCGATTGGGCACCACGTATCGCACAGGGCGACAGCGCTATGTTCGACAACGCCTGGAACGGTATCAATGCAATGCCACCAAAAGGTCTTTGCCTAGATTGTTCAGAAGATGAAATTCGTGCTGCTATCGAACATATGGTCAATAACAGCAAGTAATCAATCGCCCGATTGATCTGGTTTGGCTTGAATGACAACTTCGTTCAAGCCAACACCACCTTACCGTTTATCTCTCCTAGCTTAATTCTTCCAGCGCTTCACTGACTTCCAACCACTGCTCTTCTTGAGTTTCAATATCACCGCGATACTTCGCTTGATCCTTGAGTAATTCCTGTAAAAGATCAGCGGATTCATTACCTTCATAAAGACTGGTATCAGCAAGCTTTTCTTCGATGTCAGCCAGCTTGGTTTGCAGCTTTTCGATTTCCCGTTCAAGCTTTTTCAGCTTTTGGGTTAACGGCTTTAATTGCTCACGTTTGGCCGCCGCTTTTTGTCGCTGTTCTTTTTTATCGACTTTGTCGTTGTCTGACCCACGTTGGCTCGGCGCATTGGCACTGTCGGGTTTGGCCTTTTTCGCCTCCGCCAACCAGCGCTGATAATCGCCTAAGCTGCCATCAAAAGGCTCCACTTTGCCATCGTGGACTAACAAGAATTCATCAACGGAGTTTTTTAATAGATGGCGATCATGGGAAATCACAATCACTGCACCGGCAAATTGTTGCAGGGCAACGGTTAACGCGTGACGAACTTCCAAATCCAAATGGTTGGTCGGTTCATCGAGCAACAATAGGTTGGGTTTTTGCCAAGCAATAATGGCCAACGCCAAGCGTGCTTTCTCGCCCCCAGAAAAATGTTGAATAGGCTCAAGTGCACGATCGCCGATAAAACCAAAACTGCCCAAAAAGTTGCGAATTTCTTGCTCACGCGCTTTCGGTGATATTCGCTGAATATGCAACGCACAAGACGCGTCCATATCCAACACTTCCAACTGATGCTGGTTAAAGTAGCCAATCGCGAGATGCTCACCTTCGGTGCGCCCCCCCACAAGCGGCGCTAAATCCCCGGCCAAGGATTTAATAAGCGTTGATTTACCCGCGCCGTTGGCGCCGAGCAAACCTAAGCGAGTGTCGGCATCAATGGTTAAATTGATGTTTTTCAGCAGCGTGTTATCGCCGTAACCCAAATCAACCTGGCTCAAACTTAATAAAGGAACGGAGACTTTGTCGCTGCACGGAATCGAAAAATGAAACGGAGAATCCACATGCGCCGGAGCTATGTCTTCCATGCGCTGCAATTCTTTCAAACGACTTTGCGCTTGCTTGGCTTTGGTGGCTTTAGCACGAAAGCGGCGGACAAAGTTTTCGATTTCAGCGCGGCGTTCTTGTTGTTTCTCAAAAGCTTGCTGTTGTTGCGCTAGTCGCTGGGCTTTTTGTTTTTCAAACGCGCTGTAGTTGCCGGTGTATGAGATAAGCTTTTTGGCTTCATAATTCACGACTTCGGAAACAACGTTGTCGAGGAAATCGCGGTCATGGGAAATGATTAACAGGGTGCCTTGGTAATTTTGTAACCAAGATTCCAACCATACTGTGGTATCCAAATCCAAGTGGTTGGTGGGTTCGTCCAACAGTAATAAATCGGAAGGGCTCATGAGCGCTTGGGCAAGATTCAAACGAATTCGCCAACCACCACTAAAATCGCTGACAGGGCGGTCGTAATCACTGATGAGAAAACCGAGACCATCTAATAATTTTCCCGCCTTTTGCTCTGCGGTGTAGCCGCCCAGTTCTTCAAATTGAGCGTAGAGTTTTGCAAGGGCTTCACCATCGTCTCCGCCGTTTTCGGCAATTGCCGCTTCAACAGCACGCAACGACTTATCGCCATCAATGACATAATCGCGAGCACTGCGAGCACTGGCGCCGGTCTCCTGGGCCATATGGGCAATGCGCCAATCGGATGGGATTAAGCAGTCTCCGGCGTCGACCTGTAACTCGTTGAGCAACAACTTAAATAGGCTGGATTTACCGCTGCCGTTGGCGCCAATAACACCAATTTTGTGGCCTGGGTAAATTCGTAAACTGGCTTGTTCCAGCAGGATTTTAGCCCCGCGCTGTAAACTAATTTCGTTTAAAGTAATCATGGCGGCGCATTGTACTCTTTGAAGCAACGAGGATATAGGTTCACACTCGCTGCGATGTCATTAACAATAATTCAGAAATCAATGACTCGATTATACTGGGCTATTACAGCCACTCCCACTGCTTCGCAAAAGCGTTTTTCAATACAGACATGATCAATCAAAACAGTAACGCAGTTAACCTCGACAACCCATTTTGGCAATTTTCGCTCGCGGTTTACGCAAAGCCTGAGGTACAAACGCTGGTACTCGCCATGCAAGATCAACACGGCGTGAATGTGAATATGGTTCTTTGGGCGGCTTGGTTAGATAAACAACAACTGCGTTTGCCTGAAAACCAATGGCCAGCTGTCGAACAATGGATTCAACCTTGGGTTACCAAAACCGAAGAGATTCGCTCATTAAGGCGTTATCAGAAATTGCTTGTGAAAGAATTCGAAAAAAATGATTCATCCGTTTCAGAACAAGCAAAATACTTACGCGCGAGAATTCTGAAACTGGAATTGGCCTCGGAGCAATTCCAACAAGCGTTATTATTTGGATACACAAAAAAGAGCGTCGATTCATCAACGGATAAAGCCCACGCTAATCTATTCGATTTATTGGGTAATCATTGGCAGTTGCCGCACACCTATTTCGAGCAGGCGCGATCCCTATTGATTTAGGGCCCTCTGATCAGAAGGCAGTAATAATGAGGAAGAGGTTAGAAGCAAACAACGGCGAGAAATAGAGAAATTTTGGGCAATAAAAAACGGAGCCTAGACTCCGTTTTTTATTGGTGAACCTTTGTTCAATTTAGCCCATTAACTAGAGGGCGCATCAAACAAGCTCTTTACCACGTTTTCGGATTCGGGCTGAGCTTCGGCAACACTTTCTTCTTCTGAACTTTCGCTTTCTTCTGTATCGGCAAGCTCGGCAACTGCTTCAACGGCAACTTCTTCTTCGTTTGCCGCTGTTGTTTCAACTTCGTCTGCCGGGTTAGTCGAGAAGGGGGCGACCGTTTCTGTAGAACTTTCGGTGCTTTCGGCTTCAGTTGGTACTTCCGCTTCTTCTTTTTTTTTCCCGCCTTCATCAGAAGGGTTAGGAGTAGAAAATAAAGGCGCTTGTACTGAGGTTGATTCACTGGAATCTACTTCGACCACGGCCTTTGGTTTTCTGCCCCGTTTTTTGGGAGCGGGCTTTTCAGCAGCGGCGGTGTCTTCGGTTTTTGCTGCCGCTTTAGGACGACCGCGTTTTTTCGGCGCCGCCTCAACTTGAGCTTCTGGCTCTACGACTTTTTTAGGTCGACCGCGACGCTTTGGAGCGGCATCAGCTTCTGGAGCTTCAACTTTAGTCTTAGGGCGACCGCGCTTTTTCGGCGCAGCAGGAGCATCAGCTTCTACGGCCTTGGCAGCAGCCTTTGGACGACCGCGTTTTTTCGGTGCTGGTGCTGCTTCATCTGCGGCTTTCGCAGCAGCTTTAGGGCGACCGCGACGCTTTGGCGCCGGTGCAGATTCTTCTTCAGCGGTTGCTGCAGCAGCCTTAGGGCGACCACGCTTCTTAGGCGCTGCGGCCTTGGTAGCAGTCGCTTTAGGACGGCCGCGAGTTTTAGTCGGGGCTGTGGAAAGACCTAATTTTTTAGTTTCAGCAGCAATAGCTTTTGATACCGCGGTAATTTCTTTTAATTCCGCTTTGGCATCACGAACTTTCTCTTTAAGAGTAGCGAGAACTTCTTTCGCCTCATTAAAGACGTCTTGAGCTACGCTAACTGCTTCTTTGGCTTTTTCAGCACGAGCTATTTGCGCGGCGGTTTTTGGCGCTTTAGCTGCTTTTACTTTAGCCTTGGACGCATCTAGTTTTTTCTTTGCAGAACTGACAGCTTTATTAGCTCGCTCCAACTCCTTTTCAGCATCACTGATTTTTTTCTGACGGGCTTTATTGAGATCTTCGCTGACCTTGGCAATTTGCTTTTCAAGATCCGCAATAGAAACTACGGTTTTCTTTCGGGCGGCCATGTGATTGTCCTGTAAATGAGAGTGGTGAAATTTTTAACGTAGCAAAATTATAATAACTCTGTTTTTTTAAAAAATGTATGTTTTCGAAGAAGAATAATAAAAAAAATTCAATTCTTTGACTGATACTTCACGATTAATTATCAATATACATTTAAACACAGAGAATTTTGTAGTGTATTTAAACTAAAAACGGAAAATACACCAAATCCCTTACTGGTAATTTTAACGAATTTATTCGACCGTTGCCCACCATTGGATCGATATTAGTCAATTTAACGGTTACTGCCGTTGTTTGGGTGTACCGATTTCCGGCAAATTCCTTACTCAAATTAGACATCAGCGACATCTATAGAAACCTCGAATTAACTCCGAAATAGCGCACCTTAGCTTTTTCTGATGCAATTTTGCCTTTGAAACGTAAATACGTTTAATCGAAATAACTCGACTGCCCACGAGTAATAAAAGATAGAGAATTCCCGCCAAGCCTTGATACACGTGGCTTCCAGCGCAACCACGACGGTGATGATTTATAAGTCATCGTATTCATTAATTGCCAATTCCACAGCGCTGCGGAAAATTTAGATCGCACTGAGTAATTTTGACGTTATCTACGATGCCTTCTTAAGACATTATCTAGGGCACATCGTTAAAAGAAGTATTTGGGAAATTAAATGCGTCGAAAATTTAATACAAAAAATAAGAATGTTTGTGGTATTGACGCCCAAGCGGATCACTCAAAAGCCATTCTTGCACCAACTTATTCATGCCAACATAAATGCGCATTAGCGGTAAATGCACTTAATTAATTCTTTTTGAGTATTAACGGCGGTAGCTCATTCAAATCAGCTGCACGATCCCGGTGGTAACGGATCTCAATATCAGTAAGAAATTTGTCAAAATTACACAAACCCCGTTTATTAGGGTGACATTGCCAGGCGGATTCTGACAAAAAGTTAACAATTCTAATAATCGGCGAAATATACTGACACAAAATGCAGTATAGAATTCCCGTTTTGCGTCAATCGACGATGAATATCCACGACATTTATTCGTCACCAGAACAGGCTAAAGTCACGTTCAAAAACGTGACTCTCAGAACTCGGTCGTTTGTACCAATATTTATTGACCATTTGGCGAGGCTAGCATTCGTTTGAGAATTACCAATTGACCGTATTCGACCGGTAATTTGGTAACGTATCGGATATATCGCACATTAATTTTGGATTCGGGTTGAGCAGAAACTGACATTTGTGGTCTGATAACCACCCATTCGACAAGACAATCATTACTGATTTGGTCGAATTTTGGATAAGCGTTTTTTTGACAGCGTTGGCATAAACGCCTATTACTTTTTCAAAATTAGGCATACCAATGTAAGTAATGAACCAAACGCAGCTTTCACAATTAAAAGTAAAGGTAAAAAACATGAAGTTAAAATTATTAGCCAGCGTTGTAGCCAGCTCGGCTTTGTTGATGGCTTGTGCTGGTGACAAGCCAGTTAAAGAAGAAGAAAAAGCACCGTTTGCTCTTGAAACATTTGAGCAAAAAGTCAGTTACGTCGTTGGCTTAAACATTGGTCGCCAATTTGAAAGCGACGAAATCCAGTTGGATATGGCTGCATTGGTTCAAGCACTTGAAGACTCGCAATCGGAATCTGATCCGAAAATGACCGACGATGAGATGCGTGTAACCATGGAAGAACTGCGCGAAAAAATGACCGCACGACTTCAAGCACAACAAGCTGAAGCCGCCGAAGCTGCGCGCGTTGCAGCCGAAGCAAACGCTAAAGAAGGCGAAGAATTCTTAGCGGCAAACAGTGAAAAAGAAGGCATCACCACCACCGAAAGTGGTCTTCAGTACAAAGTTGTTACCGAAGGTACTGGCGCAAAACCTGGCCCAACCGACAAGGTTACCGTTCACTACCGCGGTACTTTAATTGATGGCAGCGAATTCGACAGCTCATACGGTCGCGGTTCTCCAGCAACCTTTGGTGTTAACCAGGTGATCTCTGGTTGGACTGAAGCACTTCAATTGATGTCTGAAGGCTCAAAATGGGAATTGTACATCCCATCAGATCTAGCCTACGGCCCAGGCGGCACTGGCGGCTTGATTGGTCCAAACGCTACGTTGATTTTCGAAGTTGAATTGCTCAACATCGGTGACGCACCAGAAGAAGAATCTTCAGAAGGTTAATCGTTACCGCATAAAAAACGCCCGCATTTGCGGGCGTTTTTTATTAATCGACAGAAATAATTAACCTGCTTTATAGAACTCTTTGTTCATTAATTAGGATCATCATCAAACATTGCCATTAAATTACTGAGCGTTTCTTGGCCTTTTTTCTGATTGTTTTCTGGCGTGCTTTGACCAAATCCTTCGCGCTCAACATCGCCTTCCGGTAATTCAGCTAAAAATCGACTTTCGCTGGTTTCAATCACTTCACCGTATTGTTTGCGTTTGTTGGCCAGTAATAGAGTTAAGCTTCTCTGCGCCCGAGTAATTCCCACATACGCCAGACGTCGCTCTTCTTCGATATTTTCGTCCTCAATGCTGTTGCGGTGAGGCAAAATCTCTTCTTCAAGACCCACAATAAAGACGTGGGGAAATTCCAAACCTTTAGAAGCGTGCAGCGTCAGCATTTGTACTTGATCCAGAGTTTCTTCTTCCTCTTGGCGATCCAATAAATCCATCAACACCAATTTGCTGATGGCGTCTTTTAAGGAACTGGGTTCTCGGGCTGGGTCTTCTGGATTTAACATTTTACCGATGGAGTCCAACAGGTAATACACGTTTTCCATTCGACGCTCCGCCACTTTACTGGAGCTGGCGTTTTGATGAAGCCAGGCTTCGTAATCGATATCGTCGACCATTTCACGAATGGCAGGCATGGCTTCGTCGGTTTCAGAACGCTCACTGATTTTTAAAATCCAGTGGCAAAACCGCTTAACTCTTTCCAAAGGCTTTTCAGGAATGTGCGACTGCAGACCCAATTCATCGCAAGCGGTGAACAAGCTGATTTCGCGCTCCGTAGCGTAGCGGCCCAACGCCTCTAAGGTGCTGGTTCCGATTTGTCGGCGCGGCGTATTAATAATGCGCAAAAAGGCGTTGTCGTCATCGGGATTGATCACCAAGCGCAAATACGCCATCACGTCTTTAATTTCGGTGCGAGCAAAAAACGAGGTGCCGCCGCTCATCGCGTAGGGAATTTGGTGATGCTGTAATTTTAATTCTACGAGCCGCGCTTGATGGTTACTTCGATACAACACGGCAAAATCGTGGAATTTCGCTTGCCGCTGAAGCTTTTGCGCCACAATTTCGTTGGCGACGCGTTCGGCTTCGGCCTCTTCGTTGGAACACTGAATAATCCGAATCGGTTCACCAATGGATTTATCGCTCCACAGCGTTTTCTCGAATTCGTGGGGATTGTTGGCAATTAGGTGGTTCGCGGTTTTCAGAATTCGTTGAGTCGAGCGGTAATTTTGCTCCAGCTTGATCACCTCTAAGCTCGGAAAATCAACTTTTAATTGACTCATATTTTCCGGTCGAGCCCCGCGCCAAGCGTAAATTGACTGGTCATCATCGCCCACTACCGTGAGCGAACCGCGATCGCCAATCAATTGCTTAACCAATAAATACTGAGCGTTATTGGTGTCCTGATATTCGTCGACGAGCAGATAGCGAATTTTTTTCTGCCAGTGGGCGAGGACATCGGCATTTTCGGCAAACAACTGCACCGGCACCAAAATTAAGTCGTCGAAATCAACCGCATTGTAGGCGCGCAACGCCTGATTGTAGCGTTCGTAAACAATGGCCATGCGCTGTTCACCTTCGCTCTCGGCCTTGCTTAATGCTGTTCCAGGTACGACTTGGTCATTTTTCCAATTCGAAATCTGGTGCTGAGTTAAATCCAAAAGATCGGTATCGAGATCGCCATCTTTTAGCATTAATTCTTTTAGCAGTGCGCGTGCATCTTCACTGTCGAAGATGGAAAACCCTGGCTTAAAGCCAAGTGCACGGTATTCGCGGCGAATGATGTTCAACCCCAGGTTGTGAAACGTCGAAACCGTCAAACCTTTTGCCGCGCTGCCTTTTACCAATTTGGTCGCACGTTCCTTCATTTCGCGCGCGGCTTTGTTGGTAAAGGTCAAAGCGGCAATATTGCGCGCAGCAATTTGGCACTCTTCTATTAAATAGGCGATTTTTCGGGTAATCACACTGGTCTTACCACTACCAGCACCGGCTAATACCAAACAAGGTCCATCAATATAATGAACGGCTTGTTTCTGCCTTGGGTTGAGTTGTGTCACTTGCCACCTATTGGGTTATACCTGAACAACGAAGGTCATCGTTAAAAAAGGGCGTCATTCTACCTTGCTCGCCACTGAGCAAGAAGTGGGTAACGCAGAGACTTGCCAATGAATCATTCAACAATACAACACTAGAACCAGGCCGTTTTCTGCCTCATGCCGTTCACAGAAGTACAAGTATTGAAATAAAAACACCCTATTCTCAAAACCCCCTATGTTATGAACACGACACTGGGTATAATCGCGCCCAAATTTTGCCCACCTAGAGATTTCCCTGTGATTGAGAAGTTAAGAAATATCGCAATTATTGCTCACGTTGACCATGGTAAAACCACCTTAGTCGACAAATTGTTAAGCCAATCCGGCACCCTCGACCGTAAAGACGTGGGCGCCGAGCGCATCATGGACTCCAACGATCAGGAGAAAGAGCGCGGTATTACTATCTTGGCGAAAAACACGGCCATCGAATGGAACGATTACCGAATTAACATTGTAGACACCCCAGGGCACGCCGACTTCGGCGGCGAAGTGGAGCGTGTTCTTTCTATGGTTGATTGCGTTTGTTTATTGGTTGACGCCGTTGACGGCCCAATGCCACAAACGCGCTTTGTAACTTCTAAAGCGTTCGAACAAGGCTTAAAGCCGATCGTAGTTATCAACAAAATCGACCGCCCAGGTGCACGCCCTGATTGGGTAATGGATCAGGTATTTGATTTGTTCGACGCTCTTGGCGCTACCGAAGAGCAATTGGATTTCCCAGTGATATACGCATCAGCTCTAAACGGGATTGCCGGTTTAGACCCTGATGACATGGCCGAAGACATGACGCCATTGTACGAAATGATCGCTGAAAAAGTTCCTGCGCCACAGGTTGACCCAGAAGCACCATTCCAAATGCAAGTATCTGCATTGGCGTACGACAGCTACGTTGGTGTTATCGGTGTTGGCCGTATTACTCGCGGAACACTGTCGCCAAACCAACAAGTAGTTGTTAAGTCGGCTGACGGTAAAGAGCGCAAAGGTAAAGTACTTAATGTGAAAGGCTACTTGGGTCTTGAGCAAGTCGAAACCGAACTTGCCTCAGCGGGTGATATCGTTTGTATCAATGGTATTGACGGTCTCAGCATTTCTGACACCTTGTGCGACCCAGAATGCATTGAAGCGCTTCCAGCGTTGAGCGTGGATGAGCCTACCGTAAGCATGACCTTTATCGTAAACGATTCACCGTTTGCAGGCCTTGAAGGTAAGTTCGTAACCACACGAAACATTAAAGATCGACTCGATCAAGAACTGATTCACAATGTGGCTCTACGTGTTACTCCTGGCGATAGCCCAGACAAATTCGTTGTCTCTGGCCGCGGCGAATTGCACTTGTCTGTTTTGATTGAAACCATGCGTCGTGAAGGCTTTGAGTTCGGCGTTTCTCGTCCAGAAGTGGTTCAAAAAGAAATCGACGGTGAAATTCAAGAACCTTACGAGCAAGTTGTTATTGATGTTGTCGATGAACATCAAGGTTCAATCATGGAAGAGCTGGGTCTACGTAAAGGTGAACTCACCAACATGGAACCCGATGGCAAAGGCCGCACCCGACTTGAATTCATCGTGCCATCTCGTGGCTTGATCGGTTTTAGAGGACAATTCCTCACCATGACCTCAGGCTCCGGCATCATGACCAGTATCTTCGATCACTATGGTCCGGTAAAAGAAGGCGACGTTGCTAAGCGTCAAAACGGTGTATTGGTCAGCATGCTGAAAGGTAAAACTGCGGCTTATTCCTTGTTTAACTTGCAAAGCCGTGGGCGCTTGTTCCTTGGCCACGCTGTGGACGTTTACGAAGGACAAGTCATCGGCATCCACTCTCGTTCAAACGATTTGGCAGTTAACCCCATTAAAGGTAAGCAGTTAACCAACGTTCGCGCCTCCGGTACCGACGAAGCGTTAACCTTAACGCCGCCAATCAAGCACACTCTTGAGCAGGCGCTTGAATTCATCGAAGACGACGAATTAGTCGAAGTAACGCCAGAGAGCATTCGTATTCGTAAGAAGCTATTGACCGAAAACGAACGTAAGCGCGCGAAAAAATAATTGCACGTAATCTGCGTCACACCATAAAAAACGGGCTCATTCGCAGCCCGTTTTTTTCAGCCTATTTTTCTCTGCCCGTTTTTCTCTCCCCATTGTTCATAGGCACACCCAAATCTAGACACGCCCAAATCTTTATTTTGACTCTATTACCTTCAATAGATCGTCCGCCAACGCCTTCAACTGTTTAGCATCTTCATAAGAAAAACTGATTCGGCAGGCGAGCTGTTCGGGAATTGCTTTCGCTTGTTGGTACAGTTCTTCACCTTTTGAAGAAAGCGTAATTTCACGCACTCTTTCATCCGTTGTTGATCGCCGACGAACAACCAGCGCTTTTTCTTCCAAGCGTTTAAGCAACGGCGTTAATGTCCCGGAATCGAGACGCAGAAAATGACCCACCTGCTTAACGTTCAACGTTTTGTGCTCCCACAACACAATCATCACCATGTATTGCAAGTAGGTTAAATTCAGCGCATCGAGAAGCGGGCGATAAGCGCGTATCAACGCATTGCTGGCACTGTAAAGAGAAAAACAGACTTGGTTTTCTAGTTTGAGATCGGGCACTTGAAGACTCTGGATAACAGTAATAGTTAGTAAGGACCCGCCAACGGACCTTGGTACATCCATCATTGTATTAAATTCCATAAAACATTGCGCGCAACCTAAAACAATTATATTGTGCACAATATAATTGCTAACAATCTATTTATAGGATGATTTATGTTATCGACTTCTGAATTCGGACAAGTGATGGTCTCTAACTACAGTGGCTCTCTTTACGCATTGACCGCATTGCTGGTGATGGCGTTTGTACAAAGCCTGGTTGCCATGATTGCTCACCGCAAACAATCGCAGTACATACCCGGTATTGTCGGCGCCGAGCTTGGGCAAGAGTCTTTTGTGTTTCGAAGCAACCGAACGTTTTTAAACTCGCTTGAGAATCTGCCGTTGATGGTGTTTCCAGCGTTGATAGCCATGCTCGTTGGAATGGACGCGAACTGGCTTAGCGGATTGCTTTGGGTGTACGTCATTGCTCGATTGATCCACATGGTTCTTTATTATGTAATAGCAACCGAGGCCAACCCCAGCCCGCGCAGTTATTTTTTCGCCATCGGCTTGCTGTGCAATTTAATTCTCTTGATTATTCTAGGCATGCACTTGGTGGGCTAATCACCAATGCTTGCCAAATGCTTTCAAAACTGACGACGACACTCAGGCAAGTTTTGTTATTTTCACGACTTGCCTGAGCCGTTCACGCTTGGAAGCAATAGGAATCAGAATATGATCAATACAAAATTCCGTCACAACTTTCAGCCAAACCACCATTTATTGTTGATCTTTAATCAATGCCTACAAGTAAAGGCTGGTATAATTCTCTGCGTTCAATAGCAGAGACAGAAACCCGTTAATATTTTTATGATCGAGTCTTTATTCAAAAAAATAAACACGCTCGCTCACCGGCTGACGATAACCAGTCGCCGTGTCTTCTGCCTGATTTTTATGGGTATTTTCACTTTCCTCACCGCTTGCGAAAATTTTCCAGCGCTCCAACCACAGTACCAACCCCAAGCACAAAGCTTTGCCATGCGTTATAAAAAGTATTCGCCTTCCGGTGAATCTTTGGATGATTCGTTTATTGATGAAGGTTTGCAGCTGTTGTTTCCCGCCATTCCCGGCGGAATTTTTGGCAATCCATCGTCGACGGTTCTCGATTATATTGAAGTAAAAGAGCACTCATTTACCTTAAGCTTGCCCGCCAACATTAATGAAATTGCCCAACCTTTTGCCAGCGACGAATTAACGGTTTCCCCAAAAAATTTAGAAATTGTACGCGTTGAAACTTTTCACTCGGTGCCAAACGGACCGATTGGAAAAGGAGCGTTCAAAAATACTGAGTCCGGTAATTTACTGATTCTGGTGTATTTTTCAAAATCGGCAAAAATCACCGGCGAATTAAGTAATAACGGCGACGTTTACGTTCACGACATTTCCATCAAGCGCCCAGGCTGGCATTGGATTGAAATCAGCCGCGAAGACAGCGCTTTTATTTTGAAAAAATACGAAGGCTCTGACAACGCCATTGAACTTGCCTTATTTGTGCAAAACATTTTGAATCTTTAAATTGCTTTTCCAGCGTATAAAAATAATTGAATTACTTTTAATAACGTAATCAGCTGAAAAATATTTTTTATATCACTTCTCTTAAATTCATAAAATTAAGTTGCTAATCAGTCGCCTTTTTGTTGTCGGAAGTTAATCAGAAACGTCTAATTCATTTGGATTGATTTACGTCAGTGGTTTGTTAATCGAATCAATCCAAAATAAAACCACACGTATCTTTCGCCATAATCTGATATGAGCAAATTTAAGATTTTACTCAGTGTCTGTGTTGTCCTGGTTGTTGGGCTTTTTGTTTGGCAGCCTTGGAGTGAAAAGTCCATCGGCGTTTGGCAAGTAACGGCCGAACTTGGCCCGGTGGAATCAACCGTTACCAACACCCGCGCAGGCACGATTAAAGCGTGCCGTCGCTCAAAATTATCGATGCCCGCCGGTGGTGTTGTCTCACGACTGGAAGTTACCGAAGGGCAGTACGTTGAACAAGGTGAATTGTTACTGGAGCTGTGGAATAAAGATAACGCCGCGTTAATTGCTCAAGCGCAAAGCTCGCTGAATATGCGCGAGAGCGAAAAAATAAGAATTTGCCTACAGGCCGATTTAAAACAGCGCGAAGCCAAACGCCAGAGTCAACTACTCGCGAAAAAACTGACGTCCATTGAAGAAGCCGACAACGCACGTACCACTGCGCAAATCGAACAAACTGCGTGTACAACGGCAGAACTTCAAGTTCAAATTGCGCGTTCTAATCTGGATTTACACACCGCCAATTTTGAACTCACACAATTGCGTGCGCCTTTCGCGGGTGTTGTTGCCGAAATAGAAGGCGAAATAGGGGAATACGTTACTCCGTCACCGCCGGGAATTTTAACCCCTGCTGCCGTAGATTTAATTGACCTCTCTTGCCTGTACGTTTCCGCGCCCATTGATGAAATCGACGCGGCCAGTGTTCGGGTTGGGCAAAAAGCAACAATCACATTGGATGCCTACCGCAATCGCGAATTACCCGGCACCGTCAGCCGAATTGCGCCTTATGTATTGGATCTCGAAAAGCAGGCGCGCACAGTAGCGGTGGAGGTACAGATCGATGAATTACCCCCGGAGGTGAAACTCTTAGTGGGCTACAGTGCCGATATCAGCGTAATTTTAGCGCGCAAAGAAAATCAACTTCGCCTGCCCACAGAAACCATTTCGCTCGACCAAAAAGTATGGCGCATCAACGCTGACAATCGATTAGAACAAGTCTCCATTGTTACGGGGTTGAGTAATTGGTCGTTCACGGAAGTGGTCGAAGGGCTCAACGCTGGCGATCAAATTGTCAGAAACCCCGACGCCGACAATATTACAGACGGCCAATTGGTTTCGATTAACAATGATTAAATTAATCGATATCTGCAAAACATTCGTTCTGGGTGATCAACCCATTAACGCCTTAGACAAAATCAATTTAGACATTCATTCCGGCGAATACCTTTCTGTTATGGGGCCTTCCGGTTCCGGTAAATCAACCTTATTAAATGTGCTGGGCTTATTGGATTCACCGGATTCTGGGCAATATCTTTTAGACGGCATAGACACCAAAAATCGCAGCGAAGCAGAACTCGCAAAATTGCGCAGTGAAAAAATTGGTTTTGTCTTTCAGGCTTATCATTTAGTGCCACGATTAAACAGTCGGGAAAATATAGAACTGCCGATGATGTTGGCCGGTGTGAATGCCAAACAGCGCCGACAATTATCCACGGTTGCTCTGGAGCGATTGGGCATTGCCGATCGAGCACTGCACCTGCCCAATCAATTGTCCGGCGGCCAGCGCCAACGCGTTGCCTTAGCGCGCGCGATTGTGCGCAAACCGGAGATAGTCCTCGCCGACGAACCAACAGGAAATCTCGACAGCCACTCAGGCAAAGAAGTGGTCGATTTGCTGGAACAACTCAACAACGAGGGCATTACCTTAATGGTAGTGACTCACGATTCTGAATTAGGTGCGCGCGCGAAACGCCAATTACAGATGGTCGATGGCAACATCGTACAAGACAAACGTCATGAGCCTTGTTGATTATTTAAGGTTTACTTGGATCAGCATCAGCCGCCACAAATTTCGCAGCAGCATGATTATTGTTGCCATCGCTTTTGCCTTGAGTTCGGTTATTTCGTTAACGGCATTGGGGGAAGCCGCGAAATATTACGTACTCAATCAATTTTCGTATTTAGGCTCAGACACGTTAATTATGTACCCCGGACGCAACGAAACTACTGGCGGAATGCCACCGATTACCGGCGTTGCCGCACGTGATATTACCCTTGATGACATTTATTTTTTACAACGAAAATTATCGGCCATTAATGCGGTCGCACCGTTAATTATTGGCAGCGCAGAAATCTCCTCAGACTCTCGCGCCCGCGAAACCCTTCTTATTGGCACCACCAACACGTTTATCGATATTCAAAAAATCACCCTGTCGCAAGGGCGTAACTTGATCATCAATGATATTCGCCGAGCCGACGGTCAATGCTTAATAGGAGAAACGCTGCGCAAAGAATTATTCAGTACCAATCCAGTGATTGGGGAAAATTTAAGAATCGCGGATTATCGCTGCCGTGTTGTCGGAGAGCTGCAAGGGCGGGGCGACGCCTTTGGTATGGATTTAAGCGATAGTGTAATTATTCCGGTGGCATCGGCGCAAAGGGTTTTTAACATCGAAGGTTTATTCCGAGTACTCATACAAATAAAAGCCAATGCCAACCTTGAACAGACCAAGCAGCAGATTCTCGCCACCATGACAGAACTGCACCAGGGCGAACAAGACGTAACCTTAGTCAGCCCAGATGCGATTTTATCGACCTTCGATGACATCATTTCAGCACTGACGTTAGCGATTGGCGCCATTGCTTCGATCAGTTTGCTGGTTGCCGGACTGCTGATTATGAATATCACGCTGATCAGTATTGGCCAGCGCACGCGCGAAATCGGCTTGCTCAAAGCACTCGGCGCTTCGGCTCGGCAAATCATGACGTTATTTCTGTTGGAATCTGCGTTAACCAGCGGCATTGGCGCGTGTTTGGGATTATTAATCAGCTTGGTGTTTATCGCCGCCGCCAACGGTTTTGTGACTAGCACTGAGTTTACCGTTCCTGTGTGGGTATTTTTTGCCGCCGTATTCACCGCACTGGCAACCAGTCTTATTTTTTCATGGGTGCCGGCAAAAAGGGCCAGCCGACTGGCCGCTGTCACCGCTATTCAAAAGGTGTAAAACGTGAATTTAATCGACGGTTTTACCTGGATCACCCGATCGGTTTTAAGCGCAAAACAACGCAGTGTGTTGACCGTTGCTGGTATCGCAATTGGAATTACTGCGGTTGCATTATTAACGTCGGTGGGTGAAGGACTCAGGCATTACCTGCTCGACAGTTTCTCGCAATTTGGCACTCGCATTATCGCGGTCACTCCTGGAAAAAGCAGCACTCAAGGCATGCCTGGCGTATTGAACTCGGTAAAGCCTCTGAGTATTGATGACGCTGAATCCTTAAGGAAATTGCCCTACGTAACCGCCGTTGTTGCCATTGTCAATGGCACCGGTAAGGTCGAAGCCGATCAATTCAGTCGCGATACAAATATTTTTGGCGTTAGCTCAGATGCCGATAAAGCCTGGAAAATTAATGTCTCGCAAGGGCGTTTTCTACCGGCAGACGATCCTCATTCATCACGAGCTTACGCGGTATTAGGCAGCAAATTAAAACAAGAATTGTTTGGCGACCGACCGGTATTGGGAGAATTTGTCCGAGTTGGTGGTACGCGTTTTCGCATTATTGGCGTTATGGAATCAAAAGGCCAACTGTTGGGTTTTGACTTGGATGACATTATCTATATTCCTGTCGCCCGAGGTCTGCAATTGTTTGATCGCGAAAGCTTGATGGAAATTGATATTGTCTTTGATGAATTTACCAATAGCACCAACATGAGTGATCGTATTACACGGCAATTAGTGTCTTTACACGGGATTGAAGACTTTACCCTATTTACTCAAGAAGACATGCTATCAACCCTGGATGATATTCTTCGATTCATTACCTTAGCGGTGGCCAGCATTGGTGGAATTTCTTTATTTGTCGGCGGTGTCGGCGTAGTGACAATCATGATGACATCACTGCAAGAGCGCGCCAGCGAAATAGGCTTACTCAGCGCCTTGGGTTCCACCCGGCAGCAAATTTTAAGTTTGTTTTTAGGCGAAGCTGTTGTACTTTCTTGCTCGGGTGGACTAATCGGAATAGTCACTGCGCTCGGTATTGTGTTTACGTTAAATGTTACTTTGCCGAACTTACCTTTATCGATAAACGTATTTTATTTGTTGTTGGCGCTATTGTTATCGTTGATTATTGGCTTGATTGCCGGAATTCTTCCAGCCTTAAAAGCGTCTCGATTGAACCCTATTGAAACTTTGCGTAACGAATAATTTACGCGCATTGGCTTATAGGGAACCAAATACCAGCCCTAGCGGTCTTTTCGATGTTGATTCTAAAAATTCATCATCAAAAAGGTGTTTTCCTTGCAAGCGGTATACGAACAGGAATGTTTGGATTCTAACAACACCCTATTTTCTAACCGGAAATTATGGTATTGCTTGAGTGCCAGTTTTGTTCTTCACGCCGCTGCATTTATTTATATTTCAGAAAAATACACCAACCATAGAACCCCATCCGTTACCGAAAAATCCGTTGTTATTAATATCAACATACAAACCAATAGCGTAAAAACTGAAAGCTCGGCAACAGAATCATCACAAGCGCACGACAATAACTCAACGTCAGAAGATACAATCGTAGAGCCAAAACAAACAAGAAAAACAGTCGCCGCTCATACAACGCCAACAAAAACCGAAACAACGAATCCAATCGAAAACACCACTGAAACTCAATCAGAAAAAACACCCGAAAAAATACCGACACCAGAATTTAATTACTCCGAGCAAATCAGCCGTGCTGTTGAGTTGGAACAATCTGCAAGCACCGACAATTTAACCTTTCGTCCATTTAATTCCTGTACTGACCAAGAAAGAAAATCCGGCGTCGTCAATTGCTCAGATTTTTCTAATTTAGCAATTCAACCTGAGTCAGATCGCCTGCCCATTAATTCGAAACATTTGATCGTTAAAAATTTTGAATTAAACCAGGTCGATTTTAAAAAACGAGTTCAATTAATTGAGCACCTTTCACTGATTGAATCTTTATCGAACAACCCAAGTATTGATAAATCGGTATTGATCGAACACAGACGCAAACTCACCCAAGAGATAAATTCAATTGATGATCAACAAACTCGATTCGGGCTACTCAAAATTCCAATCATTGCCGGCCAAATTATCGCACATGAACTCAAGCAAGAAGGGTACTACGACAGCGCCAAAAATCGACCTAAATTAATAATCGATCACAAAGAAGAATCTTCTCAAGAAGCCATTACTGCACCCGGCGCTGATAGACAAAATACGGATTCACCCAATAATCCAGTAGATACCCCAGCCAATACGCCGGTAAGTGTACCGGAGAGGCCAGACTCACCTTAACTGTTCATGTCAGCGAGAGTATTTCGGAAAAAGTATTTCGGAAACTGTCGATGAAATTATGCGGCAGGCGAGGTTTTATCCGTCGTATCAAGCATTAATATTTCAGTTTGATGAGTGGATACCATGAACAGTAAATTTTATCTAACGTGTTGGTTAGCCTGTGTGCTAGCGTCAGTGCAGTATGCCCATGCTGGAGCAGCAGACAAAAAATTCGAGCGAATACTCGACGACCACTGGCAGTATTCCTTGCAGGAAAGCCCGTTCACAGCATCCTCAGAAGGCGATAAGCGCTACAACAGACAATTACCAAAGACATCGTTGGCCGATTTGGCCCGCAGAGCCGAGCAATCAGAAAAATTCTTGCAGCGCCTTAATAAAATAAAGGTTAAAAAATTAAGTGCCAGTAACCAACTCAATCTTCAACTTCTAAAACAAGATTTGGAGTACCAGGTAAAACGCCACGACGTTAAATACGATTTGATCAACTTAACCAATCGCGGCGGCATCCATTTGGATTACCTTTATTCCATGAATCGTTTGGCGTTGTTTACCGAGCAAGATTATCGGGATTACATCGAAAGAATTCGCGCTTTCCCTGAGTATTTATCAGGCCATGTAGAAGTCATGCGCGAGGCAATCAAACACGGCTTCACTCACGCCTGCGAATCCATGCAGGGCTATGAGACGTCTATTAGCGCTCACATTGTCGATGCAGCAAGTGACAGCTCGTTGTATCAGCCTTTTAATAGCCTTCCCGACAGACTCAGTGAGGACACCCGTTCTCAACTTAAAGCCGAAGCTCAAGCGGCAATCTCCGATCAATTTATTCCGCCACTCAAACAGCTTTACCAGGTTTATACCGAAGAGTATCACCCTGCATGCCAGCAAAATCCAGGGATTCGTCACTGGCAAAATGGCGATGAAATTTATAAATCTCGCGTTGCGCAATTCACCACCACCGATTTAACGCCACAAGAAATTCATAACCTTGGCCTGTCGGAAGTGAAAAGAATTAATCGCGAAATGCAGCAGGCGGTTAAAGACGCGAAATTTCACGGCGATGTACAGGAATTTATCGATTACCTTCGCACCGACCCAAGATTCTATCCAAAAACGCCGGAAGAGTTAGTGTCGGTTGTCAGTACCATTTCGAAAAAGATGGACGGTTTTATGCCCCAGCTGTTTGGCAAATTACCGAGACAACCCTACGGCATTGAAGAAGTGCCTGCCGATATTGCCGAAAAAACCACAATTGCCTATTACGCACCTGGCGCCTCTGACGGCACCAGAGCTGGCTTTTATTTTATCAACACGTCTAAATTAGAATCTCGACCGTTGTACACAATGGAAGCGCTTACACTGCACGAAGCGGTTCCGGGCCATCACTTACAAATTGCCTTGAGTTTGGAGTCGGAAATTCCTGATTTTCGCCGACAAGTGAATTACACAGTATTTATCGAAGGTTGGGGTTTGTACGCTGAACGCTTGGGCTTGGAAGTAGGATTTTATCAAGACCCTTACAGTAACTTTGGCCGTTTAAGTTACGAAATGTGGCGAGCGCTGCGTTTAGTGGTTGATACGGGTATTCATTCTCTGGGTTGGAGCCGCCAGCAAGCCATTGACTTTATGGCAGAAAATTCTGCGTTAAGCTTGCACAACATCACTTCCGAGGTAGACCGCTACATCACTTGGCCCGGCCAAGCCTTGGCATACAAAATTGGCGAATTAAAAATCCGTGAATTAAGAGCAAAAGCCGAACAAGAACTGAAAGAAGACTTTGATTTAAGAGCCTTCCACGATGAAATTCTCAGTCACGGCGCAATTCCGTTATCGGTATTAGAAACTCTGGTAAATCAATGGATTGAAGACAGTCAATCTTCTTAAGATTGCTAAAAATAAGTGGCTGGTGCGAATTAACAATTCTACAAACGATTCGAACCAGCTTACTTGTACCAACCAATGATTTAACAACTGTTAACAATCAAATCCGCAATCGATAACGTCAATTGATGTTTTCATCCAACCTTCTAGCTTGCTTTTCTGAGTTTGAAACCAAGCTAATCCCGCTTCCGAAAATTCACCAATTTCTAATAATCTTACGAGTTGATTAGCATTCGTATTTTTAATCTCAAGTGAAATCCAACCCGGTCCTTTTGCGCGCCGAAAATACAACAATTTTGTCTCTAGTATTTCATGGATGGGAATTTCAACTGCTTTTTCTTTTAGGAAAAACTTTACCCAGGCATCATGAGTTTCGACCACAAGATGCCTCTTCAACAATTTGCTACATTCCGCCCGCTCAGAAGCATTTATGGGTCGCGCCCAAGATGATCGCTCATCGAGAATTAACGTGTCACTAGAGGGTAATAAAATATTATGAGTAGGCATGATAACTCCACCGGATCAACGAGCCTTGTGTGATCCAAACTTTAAAAACACTTATCATTGTAATATTACTCGTCTGGCATTCTTTTATATCAAAAAGTAAATATTCATGTACCCAAATAAATACACTTTAAGAATCTCTACTTTTATTACAAGCAATATTGAAGGCTCGGCCAATGCTAACTCTTTTTTATTGATGCGTGCTATTAACTCAGAACGATATATAGAAATCGAAAATTGTTATTAACCGAATTCAGGCAATTAATTCAGTTGGTGAGTTTATTGCTCAACCTTCTGTGAACGACAGAATCTCGCCTATATTTCAAATTAAAGTATGGACGACTCGGTTTTATGGGAAACAATTTTAAAACCGGTTTTTCTTGCTCTATAAAGTGAGATAATCTATCGTCAAGCTTACAAGGTGCGCCTTTACAACGAGCACTTAATTTAGATTGATTGATAAAACTAAGGATGTCCCATGTTAGATGATTGCCGCACAGCCCAGGAGCGTTGGGGTGGTGTTAACGAATTGATAGATCGCTGGTTGGCAGAGCGCCAGGAGCTGTTGGTCATATTCTGCGGTTTATCAGGCGTCAAATCCTTTCAAGACAATGATCCAGAATACGGTCCTAAACTTCGCAAGCTGTGCCAATTGTTGGTTGATTATGTCTCGGCCGGTCACTTTGAAGTTTATGACAACTTGATTCAAGAAGGACGCCAATTCGATGACACCGAAGGCTTAAAAAAAGCGGCAGAATTTTACCAAATCGTCGACTCTACTACCGAGTCACTGTTGGACTTTAACGATAAGTACGTTGAAATCGATGATCTGGGCGCACTTGTCAGCGACTTATCTCATATGGGAGAAATGCTCGCTAACCGTTTTGAAGCCGAAGATAAAATGATCGATATTCTTCACAACGCGCACAAGAACGAAGTGTTCGAAATCGAAAACAAATAGCCCTCACTCTTTATCCCTTCTCTGAGCCCGCTATTCCTTGTGGGCTCAAGAATTTCTTTACTTATTTTCATTCCTGCCGAATAAGCTAACACTCCTTGTGGAATTTAGCGTATGTACTCGACCCAAATTCGGCGTCATCGCACTTGCCTGATCATTGGATTAGTCACGGCTTTGTGCGGCTGTGAAGTCAGTAAAGGCCCGTCATCAAGTTTCGAAATCGCCAGCAAAGGTACCTACAGTGCGTCCTACGATGCGACCGGGCAGCACTTGGTGATCGGCTCGATCTATCACGGCGGTAGCCTCTGGGATAAGCGAGGCGAGCGACTGTTTAATTGGAATCACAAAGCCAAAGAAGCGTCTGTCATTATTGCTACGTCAATTTCCCACAACGGCAAATGGGCAGCGACTGCGGAAAAAAGTGCGTTTGCTATTTGGTCGTTGGAATCGGGACAGGCCACGGCTTATGTTGCCACTCCGGGCGATGTTCTCGATATCGCATTGAGCGCCAACGGTAACCTATTATTAGTTGGGTTAACCAACAATGCCGCATTGCTCTACCAAACCCGCACGCAGCGAGTGGTAAGAACATTTCAGCATCGCAATACCGTACGTACGGTGGCATTAAGTGCCGATGGCCGATTCGCGCTGACAGGCTCTGAGGACAGAACCGCTATTTTGTGGGATGTAAATTCAGGGAAGTCGCTTGTCACCAAGGAACACGAAGATGACGTTCAACAAGTGGCAATCAGTGACAATGGCGAACTCGCGATGAGTGCCGCTCAGTACGACAAAGCCATTGTCTGGCGTACCAACACAGGTAAAGAACTTGGCCAATTGCCGTTAGGAGCACAGCGATTAGCCCGTGGCACTCGTTTTACTGCCGCCCGATTCAGCGCCGATGGCAATCGTCTGCTCACCGGCCAACCCAATCGTTTGGTGCAGTTGTGGGACGTGAACTCTTTAAAACTCTTAGACAAATGGGAGCTTCCCAAACGCAACGCCTGGAAGCCCACCAGCGCCTCCGTTCAAGCCGTGGCCTTCACCTCAAAAAACAGCTTTCATGCGGTTGGCTCGAACGGATTTGCCCACAAACTTACGCGAGACTGAGCACCGAACTCACTAACTTATCGATGCCCGTTTTGGCTTCGACCATGTTCGAGGCCAACATGTAAGCAGGTGTGGTCACGAGCTTCTTGTCCTCATCAACGTGGAAACTGGTTACTTCACAATCGACATGCTTGGCGCCAGTTGCGTTCACAGCGGCTGCCGTTTCTGGATCAGTGCCAATCGTACACTCGGCGCCTTCGCCGCAAATGGCTGCGGTCATGGTCGGTGAAATACAAATCAAACCGATGGGTTTACCAGCATCGTGAAAGCTTTTTGCCAAGGCTAAAAAGTCGGGATTGACCGTCAAACCGCTGCCAGCGACCGCAAAGTCGGACAAATTTTTCGCAGCACCAAAACCGCCAGGCACAATCAACGCGTCAAATTCTTCGACATTTGCCTGGGCAATATCCAAGACATTGCCGCGCATAATGCGTGCAGATTCAACCAACACATTGCGAGTTTCACCGTCGGCGACCTCACCGGTTAGGTGATTGACCACGTGCATTTGATCGCAATTTGGTGCAAACGCCTGCACCTCAGCACCAGCCTCTGCTAAGGCTAACAGCGTGAAAACCGACTCGTGAATTTCAGAACCATCGTAAACACCACTACCCGATAAAACGACCGCTACTTTCTTCGACATAACGAAACTCCCAGATTTGCTGTGTTAGGGCTCAACGGCACTAACATGAGCGTGTTGTTAACTGTTTGCACGAGTCTGGCTTTCGATGGTGAAGCTCAACTCGTGAATACTTTTCTCAAGGCGTTGCAGCTCATCAATCTGTTGATTGACTGACTGTACAAAGTCACTGGAAAAGCCGGAAAAATCGGTCTTCATTGCTTTTTTCGCGCTTTTGCGTAACGCCTCAACGGATTCAATCGTCTCGCGACTGCGCTTTTGCAGGCTCTCAACAGAGCGCGTTAATTCGGCCAAACCAAAACCGTTTACCGCCTGAAAACCACCTTTTCGCTCAAGCGTACTCAGCCAAATATTGCCGCGGCGTTTAAACGTACGATTCTGTTTTTTCAGCATACTCACTTGAGCGCCAAGCTGTGACACCAACGCTTTCGCATCCGTTCTAGAAGTAGTGCTGGGTTCTGAAAATTGTCGCAGCAGTTTTTCACTGGAACGCAATTCATCACGTAAATTGCCAGTGCTATTGATAAAAATATCCTGGCGTTTAAAACCCAGAGATTCAACCGACCAAAAATAACCGGTTTCACAGCCAGCGAGAGTAAACATCAGGCCTACAACTAACAGCCGAGAGAAAAAAGAACCGCCCCAATGGCTAATCATTTGTTAACTTCCTTAAGCCCTTAAAAAATTTCGATTAGTTTAACGCGGGAGGATTTGCAAACAAAGTGACGTGTTTGGGTAGCAAAAAGCAAGAGCGTGTCGTTCAACACAAAAAATTATGGCAGGTGTGGCAAAAGGAAGCTCCAGAATATTGGGAATTTCCTTTTAACCACCAAAAATGAACGGGAATAACCGTAATTTAAAACACCGGAATCGAAACATTCATACTCAAACCCAGAGTATGCGCTTGTTCTACGTCGGTCGAATCGGCGATCAGTTTTAATGAGAAATACTTGCTGGTAAACGCCAGGTCAAAGGCTTCGGTTTCAAATTGATAACCGCTGGCGATACCCCATCCACCCCAATTTGCCTGCCAAGCCAAACGCGAATAAACGTATTCTTCAACGTGATCAATTTGGGCCGACACGCTCATTACATTGGTCATTTGGTGATTGACGACCAACTTGCCACGCTGGGGAAGGGTTTGGGTGAAATCGCGAAAACCTTCTCGTCCCGATAAGACGGGAATGGAATCTAATCGGCCTTCGTCATCAAAAGTAACAGTGTTGGTGTTAGCTCGCGCTTGAGTGAACGTTACGTCGTCCCAATAGATTTCGGAATAGTAATCTTTTAGGTAAGCGTTTAAGGTCCAGTTTTTGGCGATTTGCCACTGCGCGGCAATATCGAGACTGAAGCCTTCACCGGATATAGATTCTTGCTCGCGATCGAGCAAAATATCTTCTTCGTAAATGTAATCCAGTACCAATTCACCTTCATAATCGCCATCTTCATTGGCAATAATTTCACCGCGCAAAAAACCACGCGTTGCCGCATCGGCTTTTAAATAATTCAGGCGCGGTGTAATGGTTAAAGAGGGCGTAACGACAAATTGATAACCCACGCCAATACCTTCGGCCTCAATATGATTGGGTTCGATATTAACGTTGTAGGTTCGGTTAATCGGAAAGGGGAGGTCGTTGCTGTCTCGGTAAAATAATTCGACGGTATCTGAATTGAATTCTAATAAATAATCGTAGCGCGTAAATACGCCCACTTGCCATTTGCCAAAATTTGCACCGATTTCGGCTTGGTTAAACGTAAACGCCACTTCTCCAGAATCCGGTTCTGGCCCTTCAAAGTTATCAATGAGTTGATCGATCGGTGCCGGTTCACTGTAACTGAAGCTGTCAACGGATACATAAATGTCGTTAGTGTTTTTTTCAGCGCTGGCGCTAAGAGGCAAGAGTGCAGCGAATGAGAAAAATAACCAAGGGCGATAAAAGTGCGAGTTTCGCATAGGAGTTACCGTAAATATAGGAGTTACCGTAAATAACAAGGGTGGTATTTCAGCAAAGAAAACTTGATTCAGCGAGTGCGGCTACATCATTCATTTCATCGACCAATTTGATTAATAATTTAATAATCGATGCATTGGCGAGAAAACTGAGATTTTACGATATGAACGCCTAGACGAACGCTTAGATAATTCCATTTACCTTGCAGTTTTTTATTGATTTACGTGCGGGTATTTTCGTTAAAATTTTCCACCTTGGATAAAATCAACGCCGCATTTACAAACAAGGGGCGCATTAAGCGCCCCTAATATCTTCAAAGCAAGATTTTACTTAAAGTGACTCAAAGGTTCCATCTGTGTAATTAATCAGTACTAGACCGTTATCTTGTTCTTCGATGATCGCGAACACGGTGCCATCTAGACTGATTGAACCGGCAATGTCGGTTTCAGGGTCGGCCGTTTCAGACAAGGTAATGGTAACGCCGTCTTGGTTTTGAATCATGACGCTGCGCAACGCATCTTCTTCGGTCGGCTCGCTGTAGCTGACAACGAATTGATTTTCTAAGTAGCTAACGCTTGCTGTTACATCGGCAGCTTCAATGTCGGTACGCTCACCAGAAACAATCACTGCTACGTCGTTATCAATACCGTCGATATCAAGGCTGAAACCTAAACCGAAGCTGATTTCTACAAAGTTATCTGCGGTCTCATCGAAACACTCTTCCATGACCATGAATTCGCCGGTTGTTACTGACGTGGTTTCAGTTTCAACACAGTTAAATTCAACACCTCGGGCATCGGCAGAAATTTGCAAAGAAGCGGTTAGGCTTTCACCTGCTTGATCAGTAAACTCACCTGACAAACCAAAGGTAACTTCGCCTGCAGTTAGTGACTCTTCAAATTCATTAATTAATGCAGAACCAGTTTCGCCAAAGAGACCAGAACCAAAGAAGTCAGTTTCTTCAGACGCGATTTCATCGGCAACAAAGGTGAGGTTACCATCGAAAGAAACTGGATTGTCGGCGGTTAATTCGCTAATGATTACGTTGAGGTCTAATGCAACGTCGGTAGCTTCTAGTTCGCTGATGAATTCATCACCGAAAACATCCATACCGTCTTGCTCAGAAGAAATGAGACCGTTGTCGGTATCGGTTGCCACTAACACAATGGCAATGTCGCCAGACTCAACTTCAACTTCAATTCTGTCGGTAATGGTTGCAGAACCGGTCACTGAGAAATCAACGTCTGCGTTGGTTTCTTCAACAGTGACAACATTGACTGAACTGCCGTCGTCGGCAACTTCTTCGCTGACCATTTCGGTAATTGTGCTACCGGCATCGGTTGCGATCAATTCAACGTCAACATCAACGGTCATTCCGCTTGAAGTTTCCACCGGAATCATGTCTTCAACGGTGTAAACACCTTCGGAGATCACAACGTTAATGTTGCCATCGGCAAACTCAACAGCTTGCTCATCAACCAGCTCAACAAACTCAACCGCGCGTCCAATGGCTTCGGCAGCAACTGATAACGCCTCTAATGCGTAAATGGCATCGTCACCGGCAACCGCTTCTGCAAGTTCCAAACGATCGATAAACACTTCCGTATCGGTAAGATCAACACCGTTCACCAAATCACGAAGATCACCAACGGTGTCTTGTACGATTTCTAGGTCTGAGTTGTCGCCGTTATCAGATGAATCGCCTTCGGTAGGATCAGTTGAACCATCGGCCGCGATCATTTCTTGGGTTTCAATGAGTGTTTGCAGCGTGTTCAAACTAACATCAACACCTGCGTCCATCGCAACGGTTTCAATGCTATCGACAACATCGCTCGCGAAGCCAAGAATGTCTTCTAAGGTAATGCCAGCGGCACCGTCCATTTCGGTATCGGCAACACCGCCATTATCAACGTATTGATTAGCGAACGCTTGTACAGCGTCGGCAATGCTTGCGGTGTTGTCATCGCCTAACACCGCTTCAACGATGGCTGCGTTGTACAGGTTGTATTGCAAAGTGAATTGATCAGCAGAAGCAACTTCATCAGGGTCAGTGACATCAACTACTGAGAATTGCGTTACATCACCGGCCAAACCAAAACGATCTGCAACGCTGGTGTTGGCGTTTGCGATAGCATCTAAAATGTCGGTCTCGCTGCCCATAGAGAAATTATTTAACGCTAATTCTGAGGCAACAGAAGATAGAGGAGTGACTGCAATATCGGGAGAAGTGTCATCAACTTCAGGAAGTACGGCATTAAGTTCTAATTCATTGAGAACAAAAGTATCGCCAAAGTTTACGCCATCACCGCAACCAGCTGCGATGTCACAAACCATTGATGTGGAAGAGTCGTTAGCAGCGCTGATAACAACCGCGATTGGGCCACCGTCGTAATTGGTTAATTCAAGATTTTCGTAACGGCCTGAGTCGTTGGTAACGCCACTGCCTAAAACTGTGCTTTCGTCGATTGAACCACTGACAATTGGGTGAACATTAACAACACCACCAATCACGATACCTTTAGCGGCATCACCTGAAATAGTTACGGTTGTAGTAGGATCATCACTACTACCGCCGCCACCTCCACCGCCGCCGCCACAGGCGCCTAATAACATGGCTGACATTGATAACGAACAAGCAACAAAAATTTTCTTTTTGCTGAATCGGTTTAATCCTTCCATTAAATTCACTCCTAATTTATAGCGAGATATTCCCTGGCATCCTAAAAAAAGGGCGCCGACTATCTTACATACCGGTTAATATTCCCAAGGTGTTAAGGGAGTCTTTTAGGTATAGAACACGTAAGAGGTGTCGCCCAGTATGTGAGAAAAAAATATAGTCTACGGGCGATTTATAATGGAATAGATATAAGAATTGTTAAGAAAATAAAATTCTTGAGAAGCGAAAAATTAAACACTTGTTAGTGTCTAAAAATTGTTTTTTATTTTTTTCACACTTTTTAATTAGTTTTTGGTTATTTATTAATTTAAAAACAGCATTAATATTTTTGGGTTTATGAAGTTGTGTAACCTTATGTTTTGTTAATGTTAATTTTTGAATTTACACAAAAGTTGTGTAAAAAACTGTACAAAAATAACGTTAATTTAATACACAACTTTATAGTTTTTAACTGCTGATTTATAAACCCATACGATCAATTATTTTTCAATATTATACGCATTTAAATAACGATTTAATGACAACCCGTTATCTAAAATAAACATTGATCAATATCATTCGCTTTCACTTTTTTTAAAAATAATATCCCAAACCCCATGACCCAATCTTTCACCACGGCGCTCAAATTTTGTTATCGGACGGTGATCAGGTCGCGGGCAATAATCGCCATCGCTGGCTGTATTCACAATTTTTGGCTCTTGATTTAACACTTCAATCATGTGTTCGGCATATTCCTGCCAATCCGTTGCAAAGTGATAGCAACCATTTGATTTGATTTTGGTTAACGTTGTTGTGATAAAAGTCGGCTGAATAATTCTGCGTTTATTGTGTTTTTTCTTATGCCAAGGATCGGGGAAAAATACTTGCAGTCGATCGACGGATAAATTGGGAATACATTCTGTTAGAACGTCATTAGCGTCAGCCATGTAGACTTTTAAGTTGGTAATTTTTTCTTTGTAGGCGTTGTTAATCAAACGGCCAACACCGGGAGGGTGTACTTCAATTCCGATAAAGTTTTTTTCTGGTTCGTTTTTGCACATTTCCAATAACGAATCCCCCATACCAAAACCGACTTCAACAACTAATGGCGCTTGGCGCCCAAAAACTTGTTCGGGGTTTATTTCACCATCGAATAAACTCATTCCAAATTCTTTCCACGCGAGGTCAAATGCTTTGCGTTGGCCGTCGGTCATTCTTCCAGCGCGAATGACAAAACTGCGAATGGATTTATCGTTAAATTCTGGTTTGATTGGAAATTCTTCGGACATAGGATTTAAAACTGATCGATAAAAAATTAAATTACTGTTGTGTCGGAATTTTCACAACAAGATGCACAACTAAACACAGCCAACCGGCCATAAAACACAAACCGCCCAGAGGGGTAATGGGGCCAAATAATTTAGAACCGCCAAAGGTCAGCGCGTACAAACTGCCTGAAAAAAACAGGGTTCCAACAATAAACAACCATCCGCTAATAATACTCAGACGGCCGCCTAAATTAATAAAGCCAAGTACGGCAACAAAGGCGAGCGCAAACACGTGATAAAACTGATATTGCACCGCTGTTTGGTAGGCATCGAATAAGTGCGGCGGTACTTTGCCTTTTAACCCATGTGCACCAAACGCCCCCAAACCCACGGCTAAAAAACCACTCATTGCCGCAACTACTGCAAATAATTTAGGCATATTCAGAGTTTCCTCGCGCTTGATGATATTAGGGCCTTGCCCACAAAAAAAGCCGTGCAATGCACGGCTTTTTAATGATTAAACCAGATCGTGCAACTAGGCTTCGATCATAGCTCGCACTTTTTTCATGGCGTTCTTTTCAAGCTGCCGAATTCTCTCAGCAGAAACACCGTACTGAGCAGCCAGCTCATGCAGTGTTGATTTATCTTCATTCAACCAACGTTGCTGCAAAATATCTTTACTGCGGTCATCTAACTGGCTAATGGCTTTTTCTAGATTGTTGGTACTGTTTTGTTCCCAATCAGCATCTTCAAGCTGAACAGCAGGGTTGTAACGAGTATCTTCTAGATAGTTAGATGGCGCTTGGAATGCAGTTTCATCGTCGTCATCAGCACCGGCATCGAATCCCATGTCTGTGCTGGCCAACCGGCCTTCCATTTCTCGAACGTGTTTAACTTCTACGTTGAGATCTTCCGCAACCGCTTTCGCTTCTTCGTTGGTCAACCAAGCCAGACGCTTTTTAGCGCCGCGCAAGTTGAAGAACAATTTACGTTGCGCTTTGGTGGTCGCAACTTTAACGATACGCCAATTGCGAAGAATGTATTCGTGAATTTCTGCTTTGATCCAGTGAACGGCAAAAGACACCAGACGCACCCCTTTTTCAGGGTTGAAGCGTTTAACGGCCTTCATTAAGCCGACGTTACCTTCTTGAACCAAATCAGATTGGTTTAAACCATAACCACTGTATGACTTAGCAATGTGTACTACAAAACGCAGGTGCGCCATCACCAAGCGACGTGCCGCCTCTAGGTTTTCTTCGTAGTACAGCTTCTCTGCCAATTCTTTTTCTTCCTCGGCAGAGAGGACTGAGAAGTTGTTTACGGCCTGAATATACGAGTTCAGATTTTGCCCTGGGGCTAGAATCTGTACAGGCTGTAAGTTGGTTCCCATGTATGCCTCCAAAATTAGTGGGAGAAGAATATTATCATCGCGTATTTAGAACACCAAGCTTTGGATAGTTCAATTAAAGCAGTTTTCATGCGTAATATCCTTATTACTCGTCAAAGCTTGGGGCAAATTTCTTCAGTTCAAGTCGCACTAGAAAGTGCTAATGTAGTGTCTCTATCAAAACAAAATATAACGGTGCCATCAATAAATTGAGCCCGCTTGTCGCTCAATAACTTCAAGATGTGAACTGAAGTAACAATAAACGCTATTTTCTTAGTAACACTTACTCGGGTTTTATCTCAGCCAAGTGCCTCGAAACCGCCAGCCAGGCTCCCATAGAGCTGAGTATGCAGGCGCTAGCGATGATCATAAGGCTCTGCGAAAAACTGAAGCCTGAGACATCTATCTGTGACTGATAAAGCTGAGCCAGTTTCGAAATCGGCTCCGACAACCACCATTGAGCAATCACGACGATCACCAATGCGAGCACGCCACCGCCAATTCCGTACCACATTCCGGTGTACAAAAAAGGGCGTCGGACAAACGCGTCAGTGCCACCTACCAGCTTAGTGATAACAATCTCGTCTATACGACTGGCAATGGCTAAGCGGATGATATTGCCGATAACCAACACTACGGCAAGGCCAAAAATCAACGACAGAGCGGCAACGATACGCCCGCCAAGGCGGATCAGCTGCTCAAGTTTGGCCAGCCACTCAAAGTCCATTTGCACACTTTCAACGATAGCGTTTGTGCGAACTTGTGCCGTGAATGCCTCTAATTGCGCCAATTCCAGTTGATTCGGTGTAATCACCAGCACCGGCGGAATCGGATTGTCTTCGAGAGAGTCGAGAATATCGCCAAATCCTGAAACCGACTGAAATTGGCTCAAGCCCGCTTCGGCGCTCACAAACGTGACCGAATCAGTAACTGCATTCTCTGACAAGCGCTGTTGCAACTGATCAATTGCTGTTTGTTTGGCATCCTTGTGCAGATACACACTGATTTGCGCGGGTTGATCCCACTGATGGGTCTGAGATTGAACGTTATCCAAAAACAGATACAGCAGTGAAGGCAGAGCAAGGGCGATGGCAATCACCAAGCACGTAAGAAAGCTTTGCCAAGGTGCTACGACCAGTTGCATTAAGGACTTACTGGCACTGGCTTTGTGATGTTGAAAATACGCGGCGAGCTTTGCGTTATAGACGGCAAAGCCAGACGTAGAATCTCTGGAATTACTTTTTTCTCGCTTAACCTGACGAGCGCTCGCTTTTGCTGATCGAGACTCGGAACGGCGATTAGCGCGGGGAATACGTCGATTCTGTTCAGCCATCGGCGTTTCGACTCCCAGTTGATCGACTCGGCAGTTCGCCGTCGTGAACCAACTTACCATCGGCCAAGCCCAGCACTCGGCGGTTCATGGTTCGGATCAAAGCGATATCGTGGCTGGCGATCAGAACGGTTACGCCAACTTGGTTGAACTGATCAAACAGATTCATCACTTCGGCAGACAATTCTGGGTCGAGATTACCGGTGGGTTCATCGGCTAACAACAACGCGGGTTTATTAACAACCGCCCGAGCAATGCCCACCCGCTGCTGTTCGCCGCCCGATAAAGCAATCGGGAGCTGTTTTTCTTTGTCGAGCAGCCCGACTTTATCGAGTGCAGCCCGTACCCGACGGCCCATATCTTTGCCTTGATAGCCGGAGATTTGCAGCGGCAAAGCGACGTTGTCGAAGACGTTGCGATCGTTGAGTAACTGGTGGTTCTGGAACACCACTCCCACGTTGCGCCGCAACGAGGGAATTTGGCGATCAGACAGGCGATTGAGGTTGAGCTGATTGACAAAAACTTGGCCTCGGGTGGGCCGCTCAATCAGCATAACGAGCTTTAGGAGCGTGCTTTTACCCGCACCCGAATGCCCGGTGAGAAATGCAAACTCGCCCGTTTGCATTTCAAAGTTGAGTTCAGATAAGGCGTCTTGATTACCGTAGCGCTTGCTGACTCGGTCAAATCGAATCATGTACTAACTAATTTGCCTCACGGGAGAACAGCGCTTTGGTGAAGTCCGGTGCGGAAAACGGCTGAAGATCATCGACACCTTCGCCCACACCAACAAAACGGACCGGAATATCAAAACGCTTGCACAGCGCAAAGATAATGCCGCCTTTGGCCGTACCATCGAGCTTGGTCAGCGCCAAACCCGTCACACCTACCGCTTCGTTGAATTGTTCGGCTTGGTTCAACGCATTTTGGCCGGTGCCTGCATCGAGCACCAACAACACTTCGTGCGGCGCACTGACGTCCAGCTTTGCCATGACACGTTTTACCTTGGAAAGCTCTTCCATCAAATTGCTTTTGTTATGAAGACGACCAGCGGTGTCGGCGATCACAACATCAATGCCTTTGGAGCTTGCCGATTGAATTGCGTCGTAGATCACCGAGGCGCTGTCGGCGCCTGTGTGTTGCGCAACCACAGGTACGTTGTTGCGCTCGCCCCACACTTGTAGCTGTTCCACTGCAGCAGCGCGGAAGGTATCACCGGCTGCCAGAGTAACTGATTTTCCTTGCCCCATCAGATGCTTAGCAAGTTTGCCAATTGTGGTGGTTTTACCTACACCGTTAACGCCGACCACTAAAATAACGTAAGGCTTTTTATCGGTATCGATCACCAAAGGCTGATCAGCGTTTTGCAGCATGCTGGTTAAATGCTGCTGTAAAGCGTGATAAACCGCATCGCCATCGGTTAACTGCTTGCGCTCAATGCTAGCCGTTAATGCATCAATAATTTCAGACGTCGCATCGAGGCCAACGTCGGCGGTAAGCAGCAGCGTTTCAATGTCTTCTAACAGCTCTTCATCGATCTCTTTTTTGCCAAGTAACAGATTGGCTAAACCGTTACTTAAGTTACTGCTGGTTCTGGCAAGACCCGATTTAATGCGTTGAAAAAAGCTCTTTTTTGCAGGCTTTTCTACGACAGGTTCCGCTTCGACCACTTCATTGGTGACCGGAGAAGATTCGGGAGAGGCTTGTTCGGTAGACTGAGTCTTTTTAGACTTGCGTTTGAAAAACATAGATTCCTTAAGTGTGCGACAATAGGTGTTCGACAGTGGCCGAAGGTCGCAGCTCGATGTTCTTACAGGCTTTCATAAAGCCCTAGAAAATCGCTAGACTGCATGCGGCGATGGCAACCTCAAATTTGGCCCATCGTAAAAGTTGCTATCCTACCACTTTCAGGGGCTTTGGCGGTATTCCCAACAACTTCATATGCCGTTTTTGAGGACAAAAATGTGTATTAATACCCCGATCACTGCACCGCGACAGATTTCACTTCTCAAATGAGTTCCAATCTTGAAGAAAAAACCCGCCAAAAATCGTTCAGCAAATGCTCCGTCCAACCACTTACGCATCATTGGCGGTCAATGGCGAGGTCGCAAACTGACGTTTCCCAGCATTGAGGGCTTGCGTCCTACAGGCGATCGCATTCGCGAAACCGTGTTTAATTGGTTGCAGTTCGAGCTTCCAGAAGCACGTTGCCTCGATCTATTTGCCGGTTCCGGTGCATTGGCCCTAGAATCCCTGTCGAGACGAGCTGAGTTTTGTTTGATGCTCGAAAAAGACGGCCAAGCGTGTGCGCAACTTAACAGTCATCTTGTTGCATTAGAGTGTCGCCAAGCACAGGTATTGAATACAGATTCACTCGATTGGTTGGCACAGTGTAAGCCGGAAAATGAATTGCAGTTTGATGTTGTCTTTTGTGACCCACCGTTTGCCCTGGGGCTTTGGCAGCGGTGTTTTGAGCTTTTGGAATCCAAAAACCTCATTGCAGAAGGCGGCTGGATCTATGTGGAAGCCCCAAAGAATGAATCGCTCGATTTTCCCAGCCAGTGGCAAATTCATCGCAAAAAATCCACGGGTCAAGTGGACTTTTACCTACTAAATCGTGCCAGTTAATCGATATTGACACCTCAAACGGACGTTTGAGCACTTTGTAACAGCGGCTCTAGTTGTTAAGATTCGCGCCTTGTAACAGTCAGCTGTCGATCTGCAGCTGCAAGTGAGGAAATTGAGTCATGAAAAAAGTGGTTTATCCAGGAACCTTTGATCCGATTACCAACGGACACGTCGACCTAGTAGAACGTGCCTGCCGGTTGTTCGATCATGTGGTCGTTGCCGTGGCAGCTAGCACGAAGAAAAACCCACTGTTCACTATGGAAGAACGAGTTGAACAAGCTCAAAAAGTACTCTCTCATTTAGATAACGTCGAAGTGATCGGTTTTGATGTTCTGCTGGCAGCGCTGGTAGAAAACTTAAACGCTCAAGCCGTTATGCGTGGCTTAAGAGCGGTCTCTGACTTCGAATACGAATTCCAATTGGCCAACATGAATCGTGCGCTCTCCCCAAATATGGAGAGTTTGTTTCTCACACCAGCTGAGCACTTAAGTTACATATCATCCTCATTAGTGCGAGAAATAGCCTCGTTGGGCGGAGATGTCAGCAACTTTGTGCCACCACTCATTGTTGATTGCCTGAAAGAAAAGTTTAATTCCGGCGCCGAAATTTAACCGCTACAAAACATTGCCAGGTTAGCGGCCACTCGCCACTAACTTTGGCACTGACTACAATAGACTGTTGTACGATTGCCCATACGAATTTCTTTGAGCGGTTTTTGGCAGTTAACACAAGGTTCGTTACCACGCCCGTATACGTTTAATTGCTGGGCAAAATACCCCGGCTTGCCGTCGCCACCAATAAAATCCTTAAGTGTTGTCCCGCCTTGCTCAATCGCCCGCGCCAGAACCTTTTTAATCTCTTCCACTAAGATTTCAGCTTGAGCTTTGGTCAGCTTGCCCGCGGGTTTTGTCGGACGAATACCGGCGGCAAACAAGGCTTCGTTCGCATAAATATTGCCGACCCCAACCACCACTTTGCTGTCCATAACAAATGTTTTGATGGGCTGTTTCCGCTTTCGAGACTTCTGATACAAATACTGCCAATCAAAGTCTTCGGATAAAGGCTCTGGGCCAAGATGCGATAAAAGGTCGTGCTCAAATACGGGATGGCTCGCCCACAAAACCGCGCCGAAACGGCGAGGATCGTGAAATCTCAAGACAACACCATTGGCCATACACAAATCTACATGTTCATGAGTTTGCACGCTGGCTTGCTGCCCAGGAGGTAATACTCGCAAAGAGCCTGACATTCCCAAATGCCAAAGCACATAACCGGCATCAAATTCCAGCAATAAATACTTACCTCGGCGAGTGAGAGACCGCAATTGTTCACCCTTTATCGTACTGGCTAAGTCTTTTGGAATCGGCCAACGCAAACGATCATTGCGAACGACCAGTTTCGCAACTTTTTCACCGACAATATGAGGCGCAATTCCTCGTCGGGTGGTTTCTACCTCGGGTAATTCGGGCATTCTTATTCCTTACACTCTCACTCTTGGTTCACGACACGACGTAATCCGCAGCCAACTAAACTACTGCCCACCAGAGCCGCTTGCGGGATAAGTTGGAGTCACGCACAATCACCATCTTACAAATGAGCAGTAGGTTAGGTTGTAACCGTGCAGAATCAAGCACTTAATAATAAAAAATATCTGGTGGGTGTAGACACAGGCGGCACGTTTACAGACTTCGTGATTGTCGAGCCCGACACCGCCACGATTAATGTTCTGAAAGTTCTCTCCACACCCGACAATCCTGCCGAAGCGATTCTATCGGGCTTACATGAAGCCGGATTAGCCTCAGCACTCGCCGACGGAGAGGTCATTGTTGTCCACGGAAGTACCGTAGCCACCAATGCCGCCTTGGAACGCAAGGGCGTAAAAACCGTGTACGTGACCAACAAAGGTTTCAAAGATACCCTCACTATCGGCCGCCAAACCCGCGAAGAACTCTACAACTTAAAACCGCTCTCGGTTACACCGCCTGTGCCCGAAGAACTGTGTCTTGAAGTGGACGTTCGATTGGATGCCAACGGCGAACACATCAATACGCTGTCGCCTGAGGATATCGATCAATTACGCCACCAATTAGATGCCCTCGCGCCCGAATCAGTCGCAATCAATCTACTGTTTTCTTATCTCAACGACGAAGACGAGATTCGGCTGGCCAAGGATTTGTCGGAGAAATATTTCGTCAGTCACTCCAGTGACGTACTGCCTGAACCCAACGAATACGAACGCGGAATTGCAACTTGGCTAAACGCCTATCTCGGCCCGAAGGTGCAGGGTTATCTCAACCATCTTAAACAAGGTGTTGGCGACAGCCCACTCGCTATTATGCAATCCAACGGCGGAACCATGGACGCTGAACAGGCCGGAAATAGGGCGGTCGACTTGCTGTTATCAGGACCTGCGGGCGGCATTGCCGCAGCCCACAAATTGTCGCAATCCGTGGCTGACTCAAAACTGTTGACCTTCGATATGGGTGGAACGTCGACGGATGTCGCCTTGTTGAACGGTGACATTACATTGACCTCCGAAGGCCGTATTGGGCCTTATCCAGTAGCCGTACCCATGGTGGACATCTACACCATTGGCGCTGGTGGCGGTTCGGTGGCCTTTGTGGATAACGGCGGCATGTTGCAGGTAGGCCCGGAATCTGCCGGAGCTAAACCGGGACCCGCTTGCTATAACCAGGGCGGCACCCGAGCCACAGTGACCGATGCCAATGCGGTTTTAGGGCGCTTGCTCACGGATCAGTGCTTAGCTGGCGGCCTGCCTTTACGACTCGATAAAGCCCAACAGGCAATTTCAGACATTGCCGACGCTTTGGGGTGTGAATTAATAGAAGCGGCCGCTGGAATCATCACACTTGTCAACGAACACATGGCCGCTGCATTGCGAGTAATGTCTGTACAGCGTGGGCTCGATCCCAAGGAATTTAGCCTGTGTTGTTTCGGCGGAGCCGGAGGTTTGCACGTGTGCGCACTGGCTGAAAACTTGGGCATGAATCAAGCAGTGGTGCCGGCTCACGCGGGTGTTTACTCTGCCCTAGGAATGCTGGTAGCCCCGAAACTACGGCAATCATCGCAATCTTATGTGTGTTTATTGGAGTCATTATCGGAGCAAAAACTAGCCAAAATTGTCCACAAACTTTGTGGAAAGGTCAGTGCACAACTTACTTCGGAAGGTGTGGATAACAAAAATATCGAGCATCAGGTGTCTCTCGATCTGCGCTACAAAGGCCAGTCATTTTGCCTCCAAATACCTTACCAAAACCCAAACCAACTCGAACAAGCCTTTCACCAATTGCACCGCCAAAAATACGGCCACGAATTGCCCCTTCCTGTTGAGCTAGTCACTGTTCGCGTACAGGCAAAAGCCCAAGCAATTGCGGAAAAATATTTGGAATTCAGTCAATTACCGAACCAGGCAAACACAACACAGACTCCTCAGCGGCAGTTAAACCTAGCCATGATAGGCACCACCGATCACTATCAACGCGAATACTTGGCGGCTGGAATAACATACCAAGGCCCTGCGTTGATAACGGAACCGACATCAACCATTCTGGTTGAGAAAGGCTGGCAGTTTTTTGTGGATAACTCTGGGAATATCTTATTAGAAAAACAGTGAGTAATTACTTATCGACACCAATGTATTGCAATAGCGGTACAAACAGCACCAACGCATCGCTATTCATTGCACAAAACTCGAAAAAAGTGCCCATTTTACAATAACAAACAGGGCACTTACTCACAGGCGTAATGAGCAAAACTCAGTTGTGGATAAAGATTTTCTCGCCAACGTCAATCAATAAAACCTTCCAGCCTTCTCATCCTGTGCACAATAAGGCTTATTAAAAACGAAAGCTTAGATATTTCGAACCGCCAGAAGCAAACAACCTATTGCAGGATAAGCTTTGTAAATCAGAAAGATTAAAAAACGACGGTAAATAAAGCGTGAAATTTCTCAACCGCTGTCTTTACGTTATGAAATAGATTGGCTTGTATTATTGTGTACACAGTTCGATTGCCCAATCGCTTTGGAAATAGACGTGTCGATGACAAGCACGGCTTCACACAAAATCCAAGTGATTTTTATGTGGATAACTCTGGGAATAACATCTACATAACGAGCAAAAAAACAGCTGTTGTAGAGAGGTGCAGCGGAGATAAGGAAGTTTTGCTCAATCCGTAAAAGAGAGGCAACAAAAAAGCCGCTGATGCACGATCAACGGCTTTTCGGCAAGAACAACAAATTTAAGTGTTAATTACTTAATTTTGCCTTCTTTGTACATAACATGCTTACGAGCAACAGGATCAAACTTTTTGATCTCCATTTTCTCAGGCATGGTGCGCTTGTTCTTAGTAGTAGTGTAGAAGTGACCAGTACCAGCACTTGAATTCAAACGAATCTTCTCTCGCATGACGATTGCTCCTTTAGAGTTCGATCAGAGACCGAATTAAACTTTCTCGCCGCGAGCGCGAACGTCCGCAAGCACTTGTTCAATACCTTTTTTATCGATAATGCGCATGCCTTTGGTTGATACGCGCAATTTAACGAACTTCTTCTCAGACTCTACCCAAAAACGGTGAGTTTGAAGGTTTGGCAAAAAACGACGCTTAGTGTGGTTTTTTGCGTGAGAAACATTGTTGCCGGTTACCGGGCGCTTACCGGTTACCATACATACCTTAGACATCTGTTAGCCTCATTTGCTGTTGGCGCCAAAACATACTGTGCCTGACTGACACAGACAGGCGTTAGGCAAGAAACTGTTGAAAATTTATGCAACGCTCCGGTTGTTGCGAGCATTTGCTCAAAGCCCAACCTACCCCGTTGCGAAGAGCCGCGTTTTATACCAGAAGAGGTCACTGATAGCAAATCAAATTGTATTAAATTAAACCTAATTCAGCGAACGAAGCGTTCTCGCCATCACCGACAATGATGTGATCCAGCACCCGAATATCCATTAAGCCTAGAGCATCAATCAAACGCTGTGTCAGACGTAAATCAGCGTCACTTGGTTCGGCGACACCCGACGGGTGATTGTGGGCAAAAATGACCGCAGCTGCATTTCGGTCCAAACACTTTTTAACCACTTCGCGACTGTAAACCGATGCACCATCAATTGTGCCATTGAATAAATTCTCGTAGCCAATCAAGCGATGTTGCGAATCGAGATAAATAATCGCAAATGTCTCGTGATCGAGATGTCGAAGTTGCGCGGTTAAATAATCTTTGACCGCCTGTGGGCTGTTAAGCACATGTTCTCGATTCAATGTTTCTTCTATGTGTCTTTTGGCGATTTCCATCACGGCTTGCAACTGCGCATAGGTCGCTTCGCCCAAACCTTTGCCGCGACAAAATTCAGTTTTGTCAGCGTTTATCAAATTGCGCAATCCACCAAAGTCTTCCAATAAATCCCGAGCGACATCAACCGCACTTTTACCAACGCAACCTGTGCGCAAAAAAACCGCCAGTAATTCAGCGTCGGATAAAATCGAGACACCGTTTTTTAATAATTTTTCACGCGGTTGTTGGTCTGCTGGCCAATCACAAATCGCCATAAGAATCTCCCTATCAAAAAAATAGCGATCGTTCGTCGGTATTCACTGTGCTAAACGAACGATATATAAGAGCTATTTTCCGCGAAATAGCGATGAAAAATTAATAGCTTTTCACGACAAATTATTGAATTTGTTACACATTTGGCGAAAATCAATGAAGTTATAATCAGATAGTTTTATAGTTTTGAACTAATGTTTGGTAGATCCAAAACAGAAACACGTCAGGTCTCAAACAAGATCGAAACAAATTCCCATAAAATCCCTTTACAATACCGCCGAACGCACACAGCAATATCACACTGAGTTAGTTGAATAGCCCATGAGTCAAACACGAAAACTGGAAAACAAGAAAATTCTATTAGGTGTCACCGGAGGCATCGCTGCATACAAAGCCGCAGAATTAAGCCGCAGACTGCAAGATCACGGCGCTGAAATTACCGTCGCCATGACCAAAGCGGCGCAAACGTTTGTAACTCCGCTCACATTCCAAGCGCTCACGGGCAATCCAGTACACACAGAATTACTCGACCCACAAGCCGAAGCAGGCATGGGACACATTGAACTGGCTCGCTGGGCGGATTTGGTATTGGTGGTTCCAGCCAGTGCCGATTTCATTGCTCGCTTAGTTCACGGCTTCGGAGACGATTTACTCACCACTTTATGTTTGGCCAGAAGAGCGCCTCTAGCGGTTGCGCCAGCAATGAACCAAGCCATGTGGACGAATAAAACCACTCAGAACAATATCGCCAAACTGGCCGAGTTAGACATCAAACAATTTGGTCCGGCTCAGGGCGATCAAGCTTGCGGCGACATCGGCTACGGACGCTTGATGGAAATTCCAGATATCGTCAATTCGGTAATTGATCATTTCGATGACGAAGCCGTTGAAGAGCCATCACAACCTTCGATTCTCAGCGGGAAAAAGGTGCTATTGACCGCCGGCCCGACCCGAGAAGCCATCGATCCCGTGCGCTACATTACCAATCACAGCTCTGGAAAAATGGGTTACGCATTAGCAACCGCAGCCGCCAAAGCTGGTGCTGAGGTAACCTTAATAAGCGGTCCAACAAATCTGCCAGACCCTAAAGGCGTAACCACCATTCGAATTAATACCGCGCTTGAGATGCAAGCAGCAATCATGGAAAGAGTGGATGAGTCCGATGTATTTATTGGTTCTGCTGCCGTGGCTGATTATCGCCCAGCGTCGGTTGCTGAGCAGAAAATTAAAAAGACACAAGACAAAGATGATATGACCATTGAGCTTGTGAAAAACCCAGACATCATCGCTGGCGTTGCAGGCTGCACAAACAAACCCTTCACTGTAGGTTTTGCCGCCGAAACCAACGACGTTGCGCAATACGCTCAAAGTAAACTTGAGCGCAAAAATCTCGATATGATTGTCGCCAACGACGTGTCGCGAAAAGATATCGGCTTTAATTCCGATCAAAATGAGGTAACGGTTTTCTGGCCGAATGGCCATCAAGCGTTGCCCAATTTAGCAAAAGGCACCCTAGCTGAAACCCTGATCAGTTTGATTGAAAAGCGTCTTAGCGAGACAACCCAGTAAGCAGTGTTCAAAAAATACGAGTTGTGAGCAGTTTATCGGCTCACAACCGATACTACTGACAGGTTATTAGAGCGGTTTCAATCGAAAAAACTAATTAAAATTAATCTGGTTATGCGCTCAAACGCTAACGATTTTTTCAACGAGATAATTCTAAGCAATTATCGAAGACTGATTTATTGTGTTAATTTAACGGGATACGATGCGAACGAGTATCAATTTTAATGATACCGTCTATTTACGCATCGTTTGAATTGGACTAAACAACATACAGAACAGTCTGTGTTGAACAAAGAAGGATTTAGTGTGTTTGCCTTTCGAAGAGAAAAAAATCAACAACCGTCGAAAGAAAAATCCCCTAAAAACCCAACCAAAATTGGGCTCATAGCAGGAGCAATTGTGCTCAATGCACTGGTTGCTTATTTTGTGTACCAACACTTTATTGTCCGTGTTGAACAAGAAAACTTAGCGCGCTTAAGTGAGCAACAAGTTCAAACCGCCGCACGCCAGCTGCAATTTAAAATTAATGGCCTTCAATCCAGTCTCGACCAATTCGGCCAGAGGCACACATTAATTTCTGGCATCGAGAAAAACGACGGCCAACTGTTGGAACAATGGCGCGCAACCATTTCTAATGCCTTACCCGAAGGCTCAACAGTTCTGCTGCTGAACTCAAGAGCGGCACCGGAAGCCCAAATTCCTGGACTCGATTTTCGCTTCACTGAATTGGATATGATCAACGAAGTGATTCGCGGCGAAAAACCACTGCCCGAGGCGGGAAAAATTGAAGACTCTTGGTTCTTCACATTGGTATCCGGCATTTTTTCACGCGACGACATAGAAATTAACAACGCGCACTTAGCACCCGGCGCAATTATGGTGCGCCTGCCCATATCTTCGCTGGACGACGCACTCATCCAAGCCGACGTTAGCCTAGGTTCGTACCAATTAATTCAGAGCTATCAACCGCGATTAAATCAAACACTAACCACCGTAGGCACAGGTTTGTCACCGAAGGTTTCAGCTAAACTGAACGATCTTTGGTCAATCGATTTCTACCCATCCAAAATGCTCATCAAACAAGCCAACGCCCAACCCTGGTTTGTACTTATAGGTTTATCTGTCTTCGCAGGCTTAACGTTCTTTGGCGCAGTTTTCGCGGCTAACTTCATAGAAAAGAAAAAGCTTCGCAAACACCAAGCATCAATGCTGTCGAACACAACCCCATCGGCTCACCAAGCCTCCGCAGCCAATCCGTTAGCGGCATTGGATGACGTTGAAATCGCCGAAGAGGATAAATCGTTGATGAGTGGTGAAGCAGCCTCGCGCTCAAACACCACAACAACGATGGAACCGGTAAAACTCAAATTCCCTGAGCACGTCTTTCGCGCCTACGATATTCGCGGTTTGGCCAAGGATGAAATCAACACCAATTTTGCATTGGCTCTAGGAAAAACTCTGGGCAGTCGCATTGTCGCTCAGGGAGACACTCATATTTTTGTCGCCAGAGATGGCCGAACCTCAAGCCCCGAACTGTCTAAAGCGCTGATAGACGGCATTGTCAGCACCGGTTGTCGAGTGAACGACATCGGCCTTATGCCTTCGCCGTTACTCTACTACGCCGTGGCGACAAGCGAAGAAAATAAACACGGTGTTATCGTGACCGCCAGTCACAACGGTGCTGATTACAACGGCTTTAAGATCATGCTCAACGGCAACACGTTGGCGAAAGATGAAATAGCCGTAATTCGCCAACAAATGGAAACCGAAGATTTCAACACGGGTGAGGGCAGCGTTACCGAAACCGACGTTGAGTCCAATTACATTGACGAAATTTTATCGGATGTCGCCTTGATGGGTGATGTCCGCTTGGTGATTGACGCAGGCAACGGCGCCACCTCAGAAATTGCGCCGCGTTTATTCTCAGAAATGGGCTGCGATGTTATTCCACTGCATTGTGAAATCGACGGTAACTTCCCTAATCACGACCCGGATCCGAGTCGAGAAGAAAATCTCGCCGATTTAATCAAAGCCGTAAAAGATGAGGGTGCGGACCTCGGTGTTGCGTTTGATGGCGACGGCGACCGAATCTTTATCGTCACTGACGAAGGCGAAATTATTACAGCCGACCGTCTGCTCATGTTGTTCGCCAAAGATATTGTTTCTCGAAATCCCGGTGCCGATGTTGTCTACGACGTTAAATGCACCCGTCAATTAGGCAGCTTAATCAGCAGCTACGGTGGCCGACCCATCATGTGGAAAACCGGCCACGCTCACATGAAAGCAAAACTGATAGAAACCGGCGCCTTACTCGGCGGCGAATACTCCGGTCATATCTTCATTAAAGATCGTTGGTACGGTTTTGACGACGGCCTCTTAGTCGCCGCACGTCTACTCGAAATCATGTCGTTGCGCGACCAGAAAATGAGTGAAATTTTTGCCGCGTTCCCGGCACTGCCATCGACGCCGGAAATTCGTGTTGCCATTGATGAAAGCGAAAAATTTGAAACCGTTAAACGCTTGGTGGAATCCGGCAACTTCCAATCCGGCACCACCACGACTGTCGACGGTTTACGCGTAGACTTCGCCAAAGGGTGGGGCTTAGTTCGGGCATCCAATACGGCGGCAGAACTCACCTTAAGATTTGAAGGCGATAACGAGGAAGTTATCGAACAACTGAAGCTGTTATTCAAGCGCGAGCTGGCCAAAGTTGCGCCTTCGCTCGACCTTTCATTTTAAACCATAACAATTACTGACTATGACCAAGCTCTTGCGAGGGCTTACACTAGGATATTGAGTCACCAAAACATCAGGAAAAAGGATTCTGACATGTCACTTGATCGCACCGCCGCCATGAACATCGCCAAAGTTCTCACCGAGGCGCTACCTTACATACAACGATTTACCGGCAAAACCATTGTGGTTAAGTTCGGCGGCAACGCGATGGTCGATGAAGACTTACAAAACAGCTTTGCCCGCGACGTTGTTTTGATGAAGCTGGTCGGCATGAATCCAATTGTGGTTCACGGCGGCGGCCCTCAAATTGGCCAACTGCTGGAAAAACTGCAGATCAAATCAGAATTTATCGACGGTATGCGCGTCACCGACAGCGAAACCATGGACGTTGTTGAAATGGTGCTCGGTGCCAACGTTAACAAACAAATCGTTTCTTTGATCAACAATAATGGCGGCCAAGCGATCGGTATTACCGGTAAAGACGGCCACTTAATTCGAGCTAAAAAGCTTGAAGTTAAGCGTAAAACTCCCGACATGAAAGCGCCTGAAATCATCGATATCGGCCATGTCGGTGAAGTGGAATCGGTAAACACCAGCGTGATTGATATGCTGGTTAACAGCCATTTTATTCCCGTTATTGCGCCGATTGGTGTGGGTAAAGACGGCGCAACTTACAACATCAACGCAGACTTAGTGGCCGGTAAAATCGCCGAGGTTGTCGGTGCCGAAAAACTCATGTTGCTAACCAACGTTTCTGGCCTTCAAGATAAAAATGGCGAAGTCTTAACTGGCCTTAGCACTCAGCAGGTCGACGGATTGATCGAAGATGGCACCATTTACGGCGGCATGCTGCCAAAAATCCAATGCGCGTTAGATGCCGTAAAAGGGGGAGTTAATTCAGCCCACATCATTGATGGCCGAGTAAACCACGCCGTGTTGTTGGAAATATTCACTGACGTTGGTGTCGGCACATTGATTACAAACCGCCCAAAATCCAGCAATTAGTCGATAACAATTGTCCTTTCAAGTTGAGAAGGCTTGCGGGAATCGCTAGCATTATTCGTTTTATAGTCGCCTATTTTGCACAAAGCGCTCAATGGGCTGACTAAAAAAGCGATCAAATGACAGAATTATTGAATATTCCTTATTTGCCAGTTGCCAAAGCGACCGGAAAACGTTTTAACTAATAGCTTTTCGTTAAACCCGTCTGCAACACTGCAAATACTGAAAAACTAGCGGTAATTGCAGCTTGTGGATGATTATTTACAAAGCGACTATCGAAGCGTGGTCAAAATCGATAGTCTTAATTGCGCTTTCAAGTCCTATTGCCAAAACCTCGGGACAAGCTAACGCTGTACGTTTACTAAAGAAACCGATATTCATTTGTTATGACAAAAACTGAAACTAAGCTCACTAGGCGCCAGGAAATTCTTCAGGCTCTCGCTCATATGTTGGAAATCTCGCCAGGATCGAGAATCACAACAGCGGCCTTAGCAAAGCAAGTGGGCTTTTCAGAAGCAGCGTTATATCGTCACTTCCCCAGTAAATCGAAGATGTTTGAAGGCTTGATCGAGTTTATCGAAGACACCGTCTTCACTCGCATCACGTTGATTCTTTCCGAAGAAAGCACCGCCGTTGGCCGTTGTGAGAAGATCCTTACCTTGCTGCTCACGTTCACGGAGAGAAACCCAGGCATCACCCGCATTCTTACCGGCGACGCACTTGCCGGAGAAAACGAGCGCTTACACGCGCGCGTCGTTCAGTTCTACGATCGTTTGGAAACCCAAATTAAGCAGATTATTCGTGAAGCTGAAATCCGAGAAGGGCTGCGCCCGAAGATTGGTTTGAATGCCGCCGCTAATCTGATGGTAGCAACGGCAGAAGGGCGAATTGCGCAATTTGTAAGAAGTGGTTTTAAACGTCGTCCGACCGAACATTGGCCGGACCAGTGGAATCAATTGATGCAGAGCTTTTTCCGTGAAGTGCTCACAACCGGTGTCACGTTAAAAACAGCGGACACCAGCGTCAGCGAAAGCTCAGTATGATGTTCGGGCCTGTTCACGTCGCTCTAAAATGAACGTGAACCGGTCAATGTCTTTATCAAACTTATCCTCGGCCTGCCTATACTCGTCGCGACGCTCTTCAATTTGTCGCTCGGCAGCGGCTTTTCACCCCGGAAATTCTTAATATTGATCAGGATTGATTCCGGTACCTGAATGCCCTGACGCTCACTGTCAGCGGCGCGTCTTTGTTCTCGGGCAATCTGTGAATCGAGATTGAGAATATTGCCGCGGAGGATTGCGATATTGGTGTTGATTTCTCCCAACCGGCGTCGCTTCGCCGCTTTTACGTCCGCTACCGTACTGTAGCGCTTGAGTAGATCTTTATCCCAAGCTTCCAGTTCTCTCTTCTGTTGCAGCGCTGCCAGTTCTGTATCTGTCAGGCTCGGTTGGACAACTTCGACAACATCACCTTGAGAATTCAAAACCTCATAGCCATTTTGTGCGTACTCAGGTGGTATGGTGTGATGAATTACCTTAACGCCCTCCGCATTGACATAACGATATAGCAGCACACCTTGTGCTGCCACCGGAAGACTCAAGCTCCCGGCAAATACCCACACCATCAACCACCGCCCTAAACGACGCTCGTTACCGTCATTTAGCGTTATGCGTGAATTGATGATTTTTGACATACAGTTAACTTACTCCAAACTCAGCTCGATAAGCTTTTACCCGGTCGATCAAACCTTGATCGTCTTGGTTATTTTGAATCAGATACTCAATGATGTCGTCCAAACAGACAATACTGACAACCGGAATGTTATATTCTTGTTCAATTTCCTCAATCGCACTGGCGCTGCCTTGGCCGCGCTCCTGGCGATTCAAACCAATCAATACCGCCGCAGGTTTTGCCCCTGCTTCGGAAATTATAGACATCACTTCACGTACAGCTGTTCCTGCGGTGATGACATCGTCGACAATCAACACACGACCCGCCAAAGGAGCGCCGACAATGGTGCCGCCTTCGCCGTGATCCTTGGCTTCTTTACGGTTAAAACTATAAGGTAAGTCACGCTGGTGTTGATCAAATAACGCAGTGGCAGTTACAGCAGCTAAAGGAATGCCTTTGTATGCAGGACCAAAGACCAAATCGATTTCAACCTTCGATTGCACTAGGGCCTCGGCATAAAATCGACCTAACGCAGCAAGCGCCGAACCGGTTTGAAACTGCCCGGCATTAAAAAAGTAAGGGCTTGTGCGTCCGGATTTAAGTGTAAATTCACCGAAGCTTAATGCTTTATGTTTAATGGCTAATTCAATAAAGTCTTTTTGGTACTGATGCATGTAAAGAATACCTAAGTAAATCAGGAATAAATGGCAACTATCTAACAAATTTGTTCAAACGTCGTTATCATACACAGTCCATTATGAAGGGGCGAATATGCGAATAATAAGTTTAAGCGTTGACGGCATTCACCAAGCTGCGCAACGCGGACTATACGAGTGGTTATCCGAGCAGGACGCGGATATCGTATGCCTACAAGATTTGCGTGCGCTGGAGTATGAACTCGACCACGACATCTTTCACCCAGAAGGTTACAACGCGTACTTTTTCGATTCCGGTATCAAACACTACAACGGCGTTGCGATTTACTCGCGCCATCAACCTAAAGCGCTAATTTATGGATTAGGTTTTGCCAGCGGTGTCGACATGGAAGGCCGCTACCTTCAAGCTGATTTCGAGCATATCAGCATCGGATCATTGCTCGCCCCTAGTGCGAATACTGAACTGGAATCCCTCGAAGTCAAAGTAAAATTTTTTGATGACCTCCAGGCTCACCTTCATAAAATAACTCGTAAACGCCGTGAATTTGTCTTCTGCGGTAACTGGCAAATGGCGCACAAATCGAGCGATGTTAAAAACGCGAAGGTCAATGAAGAAAACGCCGGTTTCCTCGCACACGAGCGTTTATGGATGGACCAGCTGTTTAATCAAATTGGCTACATCGACGCATTTCGTGCAGTAAACAAAGATTCTGATGAATATTCCTGGTGGCCTAGCGGAGAAATCGGAAAAGGCGATGGCTGGAGAACCGACCTGCAAGTGATTTCAGAAGGGTTAAAACCCCGTGTTGAATACGGAGTGATTTATAAAAACCGCGCCTTCTCTTCGCACTTACCGGTGATCATGGATTACGATATAGAGCTGTAAAAAGCTCTATATCGGGCACCTTTTTTATTACTTAAGATTTTACAATCTAGCTTAAATCTAAAGCCTGTTTTTGCAATTTGTGAAGCTCATCGATGCCTTCTTTAGCGACCGCTAACATTTGCATAAACTGCTCATTCGTAAATGGATTTTCCTCAGCCGTACCTTGAACTTCAATCAAACCGCCGCCTTCACACATCACGATATTCATATCGGCTTGAGCATTGCTGTCTTCTGGATAATCCAAATCCAATACAACCTCGCCCTCATAAATGCCCACCGACACCGCAGCAACCATCTCCGACAACACAGTGCCTTTCAACAAACCTTTATCGCCCAATTTCGAAAGCGCATCGACGACTGCCACACAAGCACCAGTAATTGACGCTGTTCGCGTGCCGCCGTCGGCTTGAATAACATCGCAATCTACTATGATGGTGTTTTCACCCAACGCTTCCAAATCAGCAGCCGCACGCAACGAACGACCAATCAGACGCTGAATTTCTACGGTGCGACCACCCTGCTTACCACGCGCCGCTTCACGGCCCATACGAGAACCCGTTGAACGCGGCAACATACCGTATTCCGCCGTAATCCAACCGCGACCCTCACCGCGCATAAAGCGAGGAACACCTTCTTCAACCGTTGCGTTACAGAGTACTTTAGTATCCCCAAACTCAACCAAAACTGAACCTTCGGCGTGTTTGGTGTAATTTCGGGTTAATTTTATTGTGCGTAGTTGGTTGGCAAGACGACCGCTGGGTCTTTGCATGAAGCTATTCTCCTGAATGGAATAAGGCACTCGATTTCAAGCGGATAATTTGATTAAGTCCGAGAAAGAGCAGTAAATAATTATGCCGTGGATTATAACGAACTCACCCTGTGATAACATGGATTATCTGGCCCAAACAAAAGAGCTGATCGTTTTAATACCAAACTCAGTTGATTTGAACTGTCTCTAAAATATAAAAAAGGATGACTCAATGACCCACAGCATGACTGGCTTTGCCCGCAACCAAGAAACCTTCACATGGGCGCAGCTAACCTGGGAAATCCGCAGTATTAATCACCGATATTTGGAACCACATTTTCGCCTACCAGAAACACTCCGATTACTAGAGCCAAACCTTCGGGAAATATTGCGCAATAAAATTGCTCGCGGAAAAGTCGAAGTATCTTTGCAAGTACAAAAAACGACAACGCAACAGACCATCAACATTGATGAAAACTTGGCAAAAGAAGTCATACAAGCGGCGGAAACCATCAATCATCAACTGAGCAAACCCGCCACAATTAATCCAATGCAAATCTTGCAATGGCCAGGCGTCATTCAAGAATCAGAAATTGATCCCGAACAAGCCAAAGCAAATGCGTTGAGCAGTTTCTCAACAGCCGTAGACGATCTTATCCAACAGCGAGCACGCGAAGGCAAAGAACTCAAAAACCACATAACTAACCGTCTAGATCAAGTAAATGCCTTGGTTGAAAAAACCCGTTTAGTACTGCCAGAGTTAAAACAAAATCAGCGCAATAAATTGTTGGAAAAGCTATCGGTCTTAGAAGTGGAAGTGGATCAAGATAGGCTCGAACAAGAATTAGTGTATCTGGCGCAAAAATCCGACGTCGACGAAGAATTAGATCGCCTCGAAACCCACGCCAACGAAGTGAAAAACTGCTTAAACCAGAAAAAGCCCGTAGGACGCCGGTTGGATTTTTTAATGCAAGAATTAAATCGCGAGGCCAACACACTATCATCCAAAGCAACGGTTAGTGATACAACCCAAACGGCCGTGGAACTCAAAGTGCTAATCGAACAAATGCGCGAGCAAGTGCAGAATATTGAGTAATTACAGAAAATATTTTTAATTAATTTAGTGCGAAGCCTCGGTTGCAAATAGCGTTTTTGCAACATGAGGCAAGTTCGAAACCTCCGAAGCATACCCCTCACTGAGCGAATACAAAATATTGTTCGCATCAGACGCGCCATTACCAATTTGTTCACACACAACAAATCCGAGCAGTCGCAATTGCTCCAACCGATAAAACATTTCGTTATTGGTTCTTTCAGAAAAATTATTCAAAAGCTGCACATAACTCACCGAATTTTTTTCTTCAACGTAAGCCAATAAGTTTCGTTGCGTCTGACTTAAAATATTTCGTTTTTGTCCCCAAGACATAGCCAACTCGGCAACACCGCCATTGGCAGGGTGAAGAATTTTTTCGGTTGTGTCATCGGTGGGCTCAAACTCTTCGGGTTGCGGGGAAGGGCGGTAGGTGGGAGGCTTGTAATACACAACAGTTGCTACAATCAACGCCAGCACTCCCAAACCAACTGCCAGATAGCGGAAATTCTCGCGAGTTTGAATTGTGGTGCTGTCGGTGAGCGGTATGCCATCGGACAATCCCATTAACGTTAAAATGACACCGACAAAAAACATCATCGCAGCTAAGGGATGATGGAATGCTTTCATTATTTTTTCCAACAAATCACTCACGATGAAATCCCCTTAATTTGTTAATTTTGAGCATCAATTACCAATGGTACTTATAACTCGAATGCACTCTAAAAAGAGTGAATGAAAAATATTTTAGGAAAATCCGATAAATAGAAAAGACGCTTTATAACCAAGCAGCAAATAATCACGATACCTTATTACAAGCATACACCAGAGTGACAACCTAGCCTAGCCAGTGTCATGGATCGGATAAAATCAAAGACGAGATAAAACTCAGAAACGTCAGATTAACTGACCAAATTCAGTTACGCGTAGGCAAAAAACCGGTTTTAGTAAGGGCTTAGATAATTTTGAAGTGTTAATTATTGTTATTAACAACGAAAAGTCAGTTCGATCTGTTTACGCGTGTTTAATCGGTTTTATCAGAAAAACATCGGTAAACAGATATAAAAATTAATCGCTACTTTTCGATTGTGCACCACCAGTGAGCGTAATCCGCATGGCCTCTTCAATGCTGATATCCAACGGTGTAATTCGATCGCGATCCATATACATGGTGAAGCCACCAATTTGATAACTCATCGGCAAGTAAACGCCGATTTTATTGTCCTCTGGGTACAATCGTTTACCTGTATCTTCGCCGGTCACAAAACCAATCTGATGAAAACCATTGCCCATATCGACGCTCACAACAGCGCTCAAATCGCTGTTTTTGCCGATGTTAAACACGGTGATAATATCGCTGATTGCAGCGTAAATAGATTTAACCAATGGAATCCGCTGAATAAACCGATCACCAATACCCACTAAGTAACGCGCGCCATACATATTCATTGCTAGGCCAACGACAATGACAAACACACTGGCCACCATTAATCCAAGGCCCGGAAAATACCAGTCGATTGACAAGGTATTGGTCAGTGTTTTTCTTGAAAGGTTTTCTATATTAATAACCAACCAATAAATAGCGTACAAGGTAATGCCCAACGGTAATATCGTCAGCAAGCCTTGAACCACAAACGTTAATAATTTTTGCATCTAAGAGATTTCTCACATCCTGGAAATTTATTCAGAAAAGACCATCAACATCTTTCGAACCAAAACCGCCGAAAAGGTCGTCAGCGTAAAGTAAATTATTTTTCTTATTTCTAATTTGCAGTATTTCTTTTAATCGCGTTAAGTTTTTTAAAAATTCCAGCATTTCTTGTAAACGTTCTGCAACCACATCAATGTTGTCTAGATAGTCCGAAAATTTTTGCTCTCTCACATTGGCATCGGACGAATAAAAACTTTGATACAAATAGTGAGACAGTTCGCTGTGATAAATAAGCTCTGATTTTAAACTTTTACAGTGATCTATTTGAGCCGCTAACGCTTGTTCCACTTGCTCAATATCGAGAGCCGCATTATTTAACTCTTGCTCCGATAAATTCTCAGCAATAATTTCTAACATGGTGGCTATGTCGCCATTGTCGCGCGCAGACAAAAGCTCAGCTAACACCTGCTGTTTTTGCAGCTTCAGTTCGGCTTCTTGCTCTCTATCAGGATGCAACTTATTAGTCACTCGCCGAAATAAATCACGCAACCATTTACCATCGCCAACATCAGAATGCGCATCAAACTTATTGTTTACACTCAACACATCGTCGGCTTGTTTTTGTTGTTCATACTCAAAGGCATCGATCAATTCTTGCAGCTGTTCTTCACTCAAGCCTAATTTTAATTGCTCAAGAATACGTTCATAGGCGAGACGCTCAGACGCCTCATTGAAGCCGCCAGCACTCGCCTCATCTGCCGATGAATCTTCTGCTGGAACATCAGGGTACAGCTCGTGAATCACCTGATTGTATTTTTCAGTGAGCGCCAAACTCAGTGGGTAGTCGACCAAGGAAACGGCGTCTATTTCTAGACTAATCCAACCGGCCAACTCCTGTCGGTGCCACTCCGACAAACTCTTTCGGCCCATAAATTCAGTCAAGCGCTCGATTAACGTGACACGATGCGGCAATAAAACACGTTTTTCTTTGGGCAATACAACGCGATAAAATTCGCCTCGAATCTGCGACATTACGGATTCGAATTGCTCAACCTCTGCACGTGCACGTTTTAGCTCTTGCCAGCACGCGTTAATCCGGCTTTTTTGAGAACGTTTACTGCGTCGAATTATAGGCAACATAGTCTGAATGGTTTCTAAAGATAAAGATCATCATCTGAAATTCGACACCAACTGCGGGAATTGAATCCAAGCACTGTTAATCAAAGCAGGGCGCAACTTGAGGTTATTAAATCGCAACGCTACGCTTTATGCTGAGTGCTTATGCAGAATACCCAACTCAGTACCCAAGTCTTGCTCGAATGAACTTACGCTGAGTTACTGTGTGATAACACCGTAACTTCATCAAATAAGTACTCATAAATCCTGGGAAAAGTTGTAGTTTAACGGCGAGATCAGTAGGATGCGCAGTTTTTCTCCGCCCGTCCAGATGAGAATTGCAACCTCAGTGCTATCGGTCTCAAGCCTATGGGGCTTGTCGGGTATGAATGATAATCAACTGACAGTTCGAGGCTTGGATGACTGTTCGAGGAACTCTCTACACCGTATCGGCTCCATCGGGAGCGGGCAAAACCAGCTTGGTTAACGCGCTCATTGAATCTATCGATGATATTTCAGTGTCAGTTTCACACACCACTCGCGCGTGTCGGCCGGGGGAAGAAAACGGCGTGAACTATCACTTTATTGACGTTGAACAATTCAAAGCCATGGTCAAGGCCGACGAATTCGTCGAACATGCGGAAGTTTTTGGCAACTTCTACGGCACCGCAAAATCAACGGTGGATGCACTACTAGCAACCGGTGTTGATGTTATTTTAGAAATTGACTGGCAGGGCGCCGACCAAATTAGCCAAGTATTTCCAGATACCGTCGGTATTTTCATTTTGCCGCCGTCCATCGAAGCACTGCGAACACGTTTGACCGGTCGCGGCCAGGACAACGAAGAAATCATCGAACACAGAATGGCGCAGGCAATCAGCGAGATGAGCCACTACGTGGAAGCCGACTATGTGATCATCAATGAAGACTTTGATCGCGCCTTGGTGGAATTTCGTTCAATTATCCAGGCCCAACGCTTAACATTGGACAATCAACAGGCGCGACACGGCGAGCAATTACAAAAGCTATTGTCCTAGCTGAGTAAATTGCGTACACTCGCTCCCCTTTTTCAAAAGGCAGAATCCTAATCGATGGCTTTTGCCAAAAGACATCCCGTTGAGAAAACCGAGTAGATATTATGGCCCGCATCACTGTAGAAGATTGTTTAGATCACGTCGACAACCGCTTTGAATTGGTCATTGTCGGTAGCAAGCGCGCTCGACAAATCGCTGTTGGCGGTAAAGATCCATTGGTTCCAGAAGAAAACGACAAGCCTACCGTTATCGCTTTGCGTGAAATCGAAGAAGGTTTGATCGACGCCAGCATCCTCAATCAAAAAGAAGAAGTAGACGACGAGTTTCCGGCCGAAGAGCCAAGCGACGCTTAATTCTTGAAAAGGCAGTATTTATACTGCCTTTTTCTTATCTCGATATTCAATCGCACAGACGTAACGCTTTTTAAAGCGACGCCTTCTGTCAAATTCATTCCCCCCAACATCAACACCCATTCGATCTCTTTATTCCCCCGAGCACCGAAATTCTCCGTTCAAAAGACTCACCGCCATTTCTGGTTTTATTTTTTTGGGCCGTCAATTAACTATCAAGCATCACATAACCATCAAGCATCACTTTTAGCGGCAGATCACGAGCGCATTTAACCGTGCTAGGCTAACTCAAATTAATCAAAACGTGCGCCTGAGAATAAATCGAGCCGAAATTAATCCAGCGGTATTGATATTCACCAACGACTCACGCATGCTTCTAAAAGAAACATTTATCGATCTCGCGATCCAAACTGGAACACGTCAATCGTTGAAGCATCAGCCATTAAAAATTCAGCATTCAGTTTGCCGCCACTATTGGAGTTGATAGAAAATCCGTGGGTAGTATCGAAAAGCTTAGCCAACACCTAACTTCCTATTTAGAGCCTCACCAAATCGATTTGGTCAAACGCTCTTATTACTACGCTGAACAAGCTCACGAAGGCCAGCGCCGCCGCAGTGGTGAGCCTTACGTCACCCACCCGCTGAGCGTCGCCTCGATACTTTCTGAAATGCACATGGATCACCAAAGCCTGATGGCGGCGATGCTCCACGATGTCATTGAAGATACCGCCATCAACAAATCCGCGCTGTCGACACAATTTGGTGAAACCGTCGCCGATTTGGTTGACGGAGTCAGTAAACTCACACAAATTGAATTTGAATCTCAGGCAGAAAAAGAAGCGGAAAACTTCCGCAAAATGACGCTGGCGATGGCAAAAGACATCCGCGTTATTTTGGTAAAACTCTCCGACCGTTTGCATAACATGCGCACGCTCGGCGCCCTAAGACCCGAGAAAAAACGCCGTATTGCTCGGCAAACTCTAGAAATCTACGCGCCCATTGCCGCGCGCCTGGGCATGAACGATATCCGTATGGAATTGGAAGATCTGTGCTTCCAAGCCATTTACCCCATGCGCTTTCGCCGTTTGGCAGCTGCGCTCAAATCGGTACGCGGCAATCGCAAAGAGATTGTTGAAACCATTCAAACCGCCATCGGTAACCGGCTTGATCGCGACATCATTGACGCCGCCGTCATCGGCCGTGAAAAACACCTCTACAGCATCTACCAAAAGATGCGCAGCAAGAAAAAATCCTTCAAAGAAATCATGGATGTCTACGCCTTCCGAATTACGGTTAACAGCGTAGACGCCTGCTATCGCGCCCTGGGTTCGATCCACAATTTATTCAAACCCATTCCGGGCGAATTTAAAGACTACATCGCGATCCCCAAGGTCAATGGCTACCAGTCACTACACACGGTACTTGTGGGCTTAAACGGCATACCCATCGAAGTTCAGATTCGAACCGACGAAATGGACGGGATGGCCAATCAGGGAATTGCCGCACACTGGCTCTATAAAGCCGACGAAGAACTCGACGACGGCGATCACATCGGTCATGCCCGGGCACGCAAGTGGGTGCAAGATCTGCTGGAAATCCAACAGCAGGCGGGTAACTCATTGGAGTTTATCGAAAACGCAAAAATTGATCTTTTCCCCGACGAGGTCTACGTCTTCACCCCCAAAGGCAAAATCGTCGAACTGCCCGCCGGTGCCACCGCCGTGGATTTCGCCTATGCCGTGCATACCGATGTTGGCGATCACTGCATTGCCTGTCGCATCAATGATCGAATGGCACCGCTTTCTCGACAATTGCAAAGCGGCGAGCGCGTCAAAATCATCACCTCTGAGGTTGCCGAACCCAACCCGAACTGGTTGAACTTTGTGATCTCAGGAAAGGCACGCGCGGCGATTCGCCACTTCATGAAAAATCAACGCCACAGCGAATCCGTTCAGCTTGGCGCTCGCTTGCTCGAACAAGCTCTCAGCCCAAATCAATTGAGTATCGAAGCGCTCAGCGACGAGCAAACCCAACTGTTACTGGCGCAGTGTAATCTGCCCACCATGGACAAACTGCTGGAAGAAATCGGCCTGGGTAAACGCTCGGCGATGTCGGTTGTTAACTTTGTCACAGCGGAAAACTCAATTAAGGGCAAATCGGCCAACTACACGCCTTTGGTGATCGACAACTCTGACGGCATGGTGATCAGCTTTGCTCGATGCTGCCACCCAATTCCGGGCGATACCGTCGCCGCCCATGCAAGCTCGGGCAAGGGCCTGGTAGTTCACCAAGAAGGCTGCAGAAACCTGGCCGAGATTCGCAACAAAAAACCCGACTCAATCAGCTCCATCACATGGGCAGATCATGTTCAGGGCGAATTCCCGGTGGCTCTGAAAGTCGAGGTTGCCTCTGAACGCGGCATCATCGCCAGCATGGCAACACGCATCTCTGAGCAGGGCGCTGGTATTGAAAAAATTCAGGTTAACGAACGCGATGCGCAAAACATGGTAGTGCAACTAACGCTCAACGTCGCCAACCGTAAGCACCTCGCCAATATCATGCGTAGAATCCGAGTTTTACGCAGTGTTGTTCGAGTGAACCGTAACAAAAACTAGGCTTGCCTCCGAACAAAAGCCATTTATACTTGATCGCTTTTGCGGGCGACCAGCTCTGTAATGCGGCTCCATAGGCTGCACCTTTCGGGTTCATTTCCAACCCCACCCGAAAGCGAACTGAGTCGCCTTACTATTCATTACCGGGGGCAACTATGACTAACAAAGCAACCATCCAAACCGAATCTGCACCAGCGGCCATTGGCACTTATTCACAAGCCATCAAAGTGAACAACACCGTGTATCTTTCTGGCCAAATTCCATTGGACCCAGTCACCATGGAAATGGTCTCGGAGGATTTTACCGAGCAAGCTCACCAAGTATTTAAAAACCTTGCTGCCGTTCTCAATGCTGCCGATGGTGAATTGAAAGACATTGTTAAGCTCAATATTTTCTTAACCGATCTTTCAAACTTTGCTCAAGTTAATGAAGTCATGGCTCAATACTTTAGTGAACCCTATCCCGCTCGCGCCGCCATCGGTGTGAAACAACTGCCAAAAGACGCCCAAATTGAAGCGGACGCCATTGCCGTTATTTAAGTGCCTGTCGTAGTTCTGATAGCGCGGTCTCGTTAGCGGCAACAAACGCCGCTAACGTCTCTCGATACCCTTCCTTGAAGTTTCCATAGTCAAAACTAAAACCCGATTGCTTTAACCGCTGATTACTGAGCCGCTTTGCCTTGGGTTCATCGTTACTTACTCGGTAGACGATGGGCAACCCCAAGCTGTCTGCGATATGTTGATAAACTTCGGCATTGATTACGGGCAAATCGTCAGTGCCCAGATAAATTTCCTGCGGTGACTCAAGCGATAACACGTGACTGATTGCACGTGCACAATCGTGCTGATGAACTCGATTCGTCCAAGCACCTTCAACAATCATTTCCGGATTTTTTGGGTCTACCGAACGCGCATCTGACATCACCTTTTGAAGCAGTCGGTTTCGACCTGCGCCATAGATGCCAGAAAATCGCAAACACACCACGGGTAATCCGGTTGCCAACAAGCGGTCTTCCGCCTCCCGAATTCTGCGACCGGAAAAATACTCGGCGCTGGCGTCACTGCTTTCATCAACCCAACCGCCGTCACTTTGGCCGTAAACGCCTGTGCTCGATACAAACACGATTCGCCTCGGCGAGAGATTCTCGCGCTCAAAAAGCTCACACAATGCCTTTGTTGGTGCAACGTAACCGTCACGATATGCCTCATCTGAGCGCTGTGCCGGTGTCAGCGTAATAACCAAGTTAAGGTTGTCACTTTGCAGTATCGAACGATAGTTTTTGGGTTCACCAACGTCCGATAAAATCGGCGAAAAACCACTGTAATCGAGCTTTTCACTCCGGCAAATAGCGTGAAGTTGGTAATCAGAAGCTTCGCTCAATTGGCTAAATTCGCGAGCTAACTTGCCAAACCCCAACCACAGTAGGGGGTTCGTTTTCGGTGCAGGCTTGTTAAAACTTGTCATAGATTTACGAAAAGTTAATAAAAATTTTTTATTTAACCTATATCTTAATAAAATAAATCAATTTAAGGCAATCGATAGCCAAAATTGAAAATAGAGAGTAATCTTCAATGACATCGATAAATTTGATTACAAAAGCAAGTCGAAGAGCTACTAAAAATGACCCTCACGGAACTTCGTTACATAGTAACACTCGCGCAGGAGCAACACTTTGGTCGTGCCGCAGAAAAATGTTTTGTATCTCAACCGACATTAAGTATTGCGGTTAAAAAATTAGAAGAAGAGCTCGGAGTCGCGTTATTTGAACGCTCCAAAACTCGCGTTAAACCAACGCCTTTAGGCGATACCATCGTCAACCAAGCGCAGTTGGTGTTAGAACAAACCTCTGCCATTAAAGACATGGCGACTGCCGGTAAAGACCAACTGAAAAGTCCATTGCAAGTTGGCGCCATCTTTACCATCGGACCTTACTTACTGCCACACTTCATTCCAGAACTCATCAAACGCGCACCAGACATGCCGTTGTATGTGGAAGAAGGCTTTACCGCAACCTTGCGTCATCGTCTTCGTAATGGCGAGTTGGACGTAATCATTGTTGCTCTGCCATTTACCGAAGCCGACGTCGTCACGCAACCTTTGTACGATGAGCCTTTCGTGGTGCTAACCCACAAAAGCCATCCGCTTGCTGAAAAAGAAGCCATTGAAACCGAAGACCTTGATGGCCACAACATTTTGCTGCTCGGTGAAGGCCACTGCTTTAGGGATCAAGTGTTTGAAGCTTGCCCCAATATTCGCCCTTCGGCAGAAAACGACAACAACGCTTCGAAAATACGTACCGCCGCTGAGGGCAGTTCACTCGAAACCCTGCGCCACATGGTCGCCTCAGGCTTGGGAATCACGATTTTGCCAGCCTCAGCAGCAACCAGCCCGTTCTACAACAGTGGCCAATTAACGGTTCGTCCTTTCGCCGGTATCGCACCGAGCCGAACGGTTGCACTGGCCTGGCGTGCCAGCTTCCCGCGTCATAAAGCCGTGGATGTATTGCGACAAGCGATCAACCAATGTCAGTTAGAGCGCAGCTCTTAAGCCATCCCGTTCTCGTTGCAACCAATAATTTATCTCTGATTGCGCATTACAGAGGTAAATTATTTGGATTTCCCGTCGATTTGTCGTTAAATCCCAACAAACCATTCAATTGTCAGGGATACGGAAACAGACACACATGTCAGGCAGGCCTTTAGAAAGCTCGTTCGAATTAAGCAAAATCGAACTGTTAAAAGGCGTTGGCCCGCAAATGGCCGAAAAGCTCGCCAAACTCGGCATCGTGTATTTCCGGGATTTATTGTTTCACCTGCCCATTCGCTACATCGATCAAACCCAAGTTACCGACATTGCCGACTTAAGGCCCAACATGTACGCCGTTATTGAAGGCCGCGTGGCTTCGTCGCACGTCGCCTACGGTAAGCGCCGCAGCTTGATGTGCAAGGTGTCCGACGAAACCGGGTCGGTGCATATGCGGTTCTTTCATTTTACTGCTGCACAAAAGAATCGGCTGGCGGTGGATACCCAAATTCGCGTGTTCGGCGAAATTCGTCGCGGCGCCACCGGGCTTGAGTTTTATCACCCCGAAACCGAAACCCTCGACGTAGAAAAACCCTTGTCGACAAGCTTAACGCCGATCTACCCAACCACCGACGGCGTCACTCAAAAACGCTGGCTGCAACTCACAGATCAAATCGTGCAGCGGCTGAAAACCGGCTCGGTGAACGAATTGCTCAGCGAAGACGTTCGCAAAACCCAATCTTTAGCACCGCTGTCTGAGGCGTTGATCTATCTGCACAGACCACCGGTCGATGCCGATTTGAACCAACTGAGTCTGGGTTTGCATCCACACCAATGTCGATTGGCTGTGGAAGAATTGTTGGCTCACCATTTGAGTTTGAAAGCCGCCAAACAGCAGACCGAGCAATACCACGCCTTCGCGTTTTCCCGAGCGCAGGCGAAAACACTGGAACACCAATTTTTAGATCGATTGACGTTCAAACCAACCGGCGCCCAGAGCCGAGTCATCGACGAAATTTGCGCAGACCTAAAACACCCACAACCCATGAAACGACTCGTTCAAGGTGACGTGGGCAGCGGCAAAACTCTGGTCGCCGCTATCGCTACCTTGCAGGCAGCGGCGTCGGGAAAGCAAACAGCCCTGATGGCGCCAACCGAAATCCTCGCCGAGCAGCATTTTCAAAACTTTCGTCAGTGGTTGGAGCCGCTGGGTGTTCAGTGTGCGTGGCTGGTGGGTAAACAGGGCGTTAAACAACGCCGAGAACAACTGGAGTCCATTCGAACGGGCGATGCTTTGGTGGTTGTTGGCACTCAGGCGCTGTTTCAGGAAGCGGTAGAATTTCACGATTTGGCGTTAACCATCATCGACGAGCAACACCGCTTTGGTGTTCATCAACGCCTCGCCCTGCAGGAAAAAGGGCAACAAACCCGCCCCCACCAATTGTCACTCACCGCAACTCCGATTCCACGAACTCTGGCGATGAGCTTTTACGCCAATATCGATATTTCCAGTATTGATGAGCTGCCACCGGGTCGAACGCCGATCTCTACCGCCGTTATCGGTGACGGAAGAAGAGGCGACATCGTCACGCGTGTTGGCGATGCCTGTCGCGAAGGTCGCCAAGCGTATTGGGTGTGTACGCTGATTGAAGAATCCGAATCACTGCAAGCCCAGGCCGCCGAAGCCACGTGGCAGGAATTATCCGAAGCGCTTTCAGACATTCGCGTCGGCCTGATACACGGACGGATGACCGCCACCGAAAAAGACGAACACATGCGAGCCTTTAAAGCCCAGGAATTGGATTTGTTGGTCGCCACCACCGTCATTGAAGTCGGCGTTGATGTGCCCAACGCCAGCTTAATGATTATCGAAAATCCCGAGCGACTCGGCTTGGCACAATTGCATCAATTACGCGGTCGAGTAGGGCGCGGAAAAACCGAAAGCCACTGTGTTTTGTTGTATCAATCGCCGTTGTCGAAAGTTGCACGCAAACGCTTAGACATTATGCGCTCAACCACAGACGGATTTGTCATCGCCGAAGAAGATTTAAAAATTCGCGGTCCCGGCGAAGTGTTAGGCACGCGGCAAACCGGAGAAATTCAATTTCGGGTTGCTAATTTAGACACTCATCAAGAATTATTAGAAATTGCCGTCGAACTCGGTGAAACCATCAGCCAACAACATCCAGCAAGTGCAAAAGCCATTGTCGAACGCTGGCTCGGCTCTAAACAACAATTCGCAAATGTGTAGAAATTAATTTTCTACAACTAAAAATCATAACCGCTAAATTCCAAACCGGAATTTTTACACACCTCACCAATAAATCCTCAAAATTAAACTCACGAATTCCAGCCCTGAACTACACTTACAAGTGCCTATAAAATCATACTTCCAAAAGCATCAAACATTGGCTGCGGTTTTAAGGCGATAAAAAAATAGTAACGCTAAGAACCGAGGGCTAAAGGTGCACTTCCCAAGTAACTTAAAAAAACTCTTGGATACCAAGCAAATTAATTACTCTTTGACTATGTATACCAACGATAATTTTGAGGACAACGCTTTTCGCGACCATCACTTACGCAACAGCAACGCGGCGCGCTCCGTGTTACTCGAAGATGGCCAAGGAAAAGTGCTGGCATTAGTTCCAGCTAATTGTATTTTGGATTTAAATCGGCTTTGCCAATTACTCGGCAGAGAATTAAAAGCCGTCAGCCCCGCCGAAATCGAAACCATGGCCTCCAGCAAAGGGCTCGATGTAATCCCAGCGATTCCGAATATTAATGGCCTAGAAACCGTCATTGACGATCAACTCGTGAATTCCGAAAACCCGGTTCTGTTAGACTCAGGAAAATCCCCGCACCTGCTCGAAATCGATCACAACGCACTAGAAAGTTTGATGTCCGACAAAGCCAAACAAATGGACATCGCGGTTCCGGTAGATTCCATCGAAGACGAAAATACAGACGACCTCAGAGACATCACCGAAGCCGTTACCAGTTTTACCAATCACCGAATAAAACAACGTCTCGAAGACACCTTAGAAATGCCGCCGTTACCAGAAACGGCGCAGCGAATTATTAAACTGCGCGTAGACCCCAACGCCGACATCGCCGATCTCTCCAACATTGTTGAAATCGATCCGAGCTTGGCCGCACAAGTGGTTAGCTGGGCCTCGTCACCGTATTACTCGGCGCCGGGGAAAATACGCTCCATTCACGATGCCATTGTGCGTGTATTAGGGTTTGATATGGTGTTAAACCTCGCGCTGGGCATTGCCTTGAGCCGAACACTCTCGATTCCAAAAAACGGTCCTTACGGTTCTCAACCTTACTGGCGCTCCGCCGTTTATATGGCGGCAACCATGGAAGGTTTAGTCACCGCAATTGAACGCCAACATCGCCCTGGTTTTGGCTTGGCGTACCTTTCAGGCTTACTGCACAACTTTGGCTACTTAATTATTGCCGACGTTTTCCCATCTTATTACGACCGCTTATGCGACTCCTGGGACGCCAATCAACACTTAGAACAAACCATTATTGAACGCCAACAAATTGGTGTTAGCCGCAATCAAATGTGCGCGTGGTTAATGGAAGTGTGGAATTTACCGGAAGAAATTTTGGTAGCTCTGCGCCAGCAAAACAATCCAGATTACGACGGAGAACACGCGATTTACGCGAATTTATTGTATATATCCCAACAATTACTCCGGCGCAAAGGATTAACCTGCGGCCCCAAAGAACCCATTCCCAAACACTTATTAGAACGCGTTTATTTAAGCGACGATATCCTAGAAGACACGATTGATAATATTATGGAATCGGCTATGGAATTGGAAAACATCGCCAACGAACTGGCCGGTTAACCAACGCTAAAATCTCCCAAGCACCACCCTTGTTCAGCCCAACCTTTGCGTTGGGCTTTTTATGGGAAAAGGGTTTGAAAAAATCTGCGCGGGGAAGAGAAACTCAAAATAATCCAGGGTTTATGGAAGATCAGAGTTTCTGGAAAATCAAAAATAGAAATACCAATTCAAGCAACGCGACAATCAGAACCACTTGCCGAATATTTTTTAATGATTCACAGAGTCCTTGAGTTGTTTTCCGGGTTTAAATCCGACACTGATGCTCGCCGGAATTTGAATGGGTTCTCCGGTGGATGGGCTGCGTCCGGTTCGCGCGGAACGATGTCGTCGAGAAAAGGTTCCAAAGCCGATCAGGCTCACAGTTTCGTCGCGACTTAACGCATTAGTTATTTCATCTAATGTCGCGGTCACAGCTTCATTTGCTTGGTCTTTGGTAATATTGGCAGCTTCGGCAACCGCTGCCACAAGTTCTGTTTTATGCATGATAATTTGAATGCTCTATTTTGTAGTGATTATTACGAAGTTCGAAAGCGAATAATGTTCACTCAATGCAAAAGCGTTTTCTGTGGGTACGTTTTACCAATGCGTCGGTCAATCGCGACGCACGCCTAGGTTCTGTGAAACTCGCGATGTTACCGAACTCCAGACTGAGTTTAAGGGAAGCTCAAAAACCCTTACCCCTGGGTTTCTTTTTAGTTCAAATTGTGGCTTTATCAAGGAAAACTTGGCTCAACCCCTAAAATACGGGCACTAGAATGATTGTAGAGAAGTATTTGCAACCAAAATCCGGTAATTGGAACGATTACCTCGCGTTGATGCGCATGGATAAACCCGTAGGAACTCTGTTGGTCTTGTGGCCGGTTTTATGGTCTTTGTGGCTCGCAAGCGACGGTTCACCGAGCGTAAAAAACCTGGTTATTTTTGTTCTCGGTGTTTTTGTGATGCGCTCAGCAGGATGTGTAATAAACGACTACGCCGATCGCAATTTTGACGGCAGTGTCAAACGCACAAAACAACGTCCACTGGCCAGCGGCAAATTATCCGAGCAAAACGCACTGAGTTTATTTTTTATTTTGTGCTTGGTTGCCTTGTTATTGGTTTTGTTAACCAATTGGATGACCGTAGCGCTGTCAGTCGGCGCTTTGATCTTGGCGTCGGTTTACCCATTTGCAAAACGCCACACGCATCTGCCACAAATTGTTTTAGGCGCAGCGTTTTCGTGGTCCATTCCGATGGTATTTACCGCCGAGACTGGCACCGTCAGCAAAGAAATCTGGCTCATCTATTTTGTTAATTTACTCTGGGTTGTTGCCTACGATACTTACTACGCTATGGTTGATCGTGACGACGACCTAAAAATCGGCGTTAAATCCACAGCCGTATTATTCGCAGAAATGGATAAAACCATCATCGGTTTTCTTCAGGTACTGGTTGTGATTGGATTGCTTATGATTGGCAGCCAATTCAACCTCGGTGGAATTTACATTCTAGGTGTCGTTATTACTGCGGGCCTGTTTGTCTATCAGCAGTGGATAACACGAGATCGAGAGCGAGAAAAATGCTTTGCTGCGTTCAAAAATAATCAATGGGTTGGCTTGGTTATTTTTATTTTTATCGCTTTGGACTATTTATTTTAGAAAAACTGATCGAAAGTTTGCCAAAAAACCGTAATTTCGCATACATTCGTTGAGTCTGTCATAAAAGCGCAACAAAACCTTTATTAAATGCACGCAGCTCAAACAACCACATTTCGCTACCACAGTGTGTTCCTGCCATGGCCGATAAAACTATTTTGATCGTTGACGACGAATCCTCAATCCGCGACATGCTTCGTGTTGCCCTAGAGATGGCTGACTACAAATGTCTTGAAGCCATGGATGCGCAAACCGCGCACACCCTGATTGTCGATGAAAAACCGGATTTAGTATTACTGGATTGGATGTTACCGGGCACCAGCGGTATCGAGTTGGCCCGACGCCTTAAGCGCGACGATGTCACCGCTCAGATTCCTATCATCATGTTGACCGCCAAAGGCGAAGAAGACAACAAGGTTCAGGGATTGGAAATCGGTGCCGACGATTACATCACCAAGCCATTCTCGCCGCGCGAACTGGTTGCTCGCTTGAAAGCAGTATTGCGACGCACCGACAACACCTCCACCAATGGCCCGATCGCCGTTGAGGGCTTAATTCTAGACCCAGTCAGCCACCGTGTGACCATCAACGACAAACCTGTCGATATGGGACCGACCGAGTACCGCTTGCTGGAGTTCTTCCTGACCCACCAAGAGCGTGTTTACACTCGCGGACAGCTTCTCGATCACGTTTGGGGCGGTAACGTCTACGTCGAAGAGCGCACCGTTGACGTTCACATTCGACGCCTGCGCAAAGCACTCTCAACCGACGACCACGACCGCTTTATTCAAACCGTTCGCGGGACGGGTTACCGCTTTTCGGTGAAAGTGACCGAAAAAGCTTAATAAAATTTCATATAATATCCCCGTAAGCTAAACACTGTTTTTGGGGGCTATGTGCAACGCGGTTTCATATCTGAGCTTCAACGCTTCTTCGTCATTCTGGCCGTCGCCTGCGTGATCGGCTTTGCATCGGGGTATTTTTTATCCTCGATCACTGTCACCGCGTTTGGTTACATCGCCTGGTGTTTTTACAACATGCGCCGTATGGAGAGGTGGCTCAGCACATACACCAGTGATAACGTGCCCGATGCTTCGGGTTTTTGGGAAGAAGTCTATTACCAGATTTCCAGCCACCGTGCGCGCCACATCAAAGAAAAACGCCGCCTGCAAACGCTCATTCTGCGCGTTCAAGAAACCACTGCCGCACTGAAAGACGCCGTGGTTGTTCTCGACGGCGAAACCTCAATTCAGTGGTGGAACCAAAGTGCGCGCCGATTGATTGGTCTGCAACCGGAAGATCACGGCAAACCCATCGTTAACTTTGTCCGCTCGCCGCGTTTTGTGCGCTATCTAGAAGAAGGCAATTTCAACGAGCCACTGACCATCAGTTCTGCCATTGATAACGACCTGTTTCTGCATTTCCAAATCAGCAAGTACGGGCAGGGGGAATACCTGGTCGTGATTCGCGACGTTTCGCGCGTGCAAAAGCTCGAACAAATGCGTAAAGACTTCATTGGCAACGTTTCACACGAACTGCGCACACCACTGACCGTGGTACGCGGTTACCTCGAAACCATGTCGGACAATTCCGATTCGCTGGCGCCGGTTTGGCAAAAAGCTATCGGCCAAATGAGCCAGCAAACCAAGCGCATGACCTTAATTATCGAAGATCTGCTGACGCTGACGCGCTTAGAAACCGAAGATACTCAGTACAAAGAATGCGCCATCAATGTTCATGATTTGCTGGCGAGCATTGCCAACGACGCCCGCGATCTAAGCCGAGACAAAAACCACCGCTTTGACGTTGATGCTCCCGATCACTTCTTGCTGACAGGCGTTCCTGAAGAGCTTCGCAGCTGTCTTTCTAACTTGGTTTTCAACGCCGTGCGTTACTCACCGCCGGACAGCCTCATCACTCTAAAAGCCTACAGCGATAACAGTGGCTTCCACATCGGTGTGCAAGATCAGGGCATCGGTATTGAAGAGCGCCACATTCCGCGTTTAACTGAGCGCTTCTACCGCGTAGATTCAAGTCGTAGCCTCGATACCGGCGGCACTGGTCTTGGTCTTGCCATCGTTAAACACGTGTTATCTCGGCACCAAGCTCAGCTTCAAATTACCAGCCGAATCAATCACGGCAGTACCTTCACCTGTTCATTCGAAACCAGTCGCTTCTCCGAAAAACCTCCGGCTGACCTCGAAGAAGAAACCTCGGATATCGACGGTTAAACAACCACAACAATGTGCAACCGCTGTCGTAACAATCGTCAGTTGTTGCAATCGTTGTGAAACACCATAATGATAATTCAAAAACTCAAATGTCGACCTGCACAGGCGACAAGTTTGTTCTGATCAATCATTGAGTTTTTGAATCGTTGGTTGAATTTAACCACCCGTTTCGGTTTTACTGTCATTTAGTGTTCCGCCTTGTATTTCGGTACGTAATCAATCAGCACAACGTTTGCTCAGGCCTTGCTTGTTAATCGCAGAGCCCAAGCTTCATCCATTTTCCGATAGGCTCTCAACATGTACTTTCAGTTTATTACCAGCATTACTGACATAGACCGCGACCAATGGAATCGAATTGCTGGTACCGATTACCCGTTTACACGTTTCGAGTTTTTAGCGGCCTTAGAGAGCAGCGGCGCAACCAACTCCGAATCGGGCTGGCAGCCACTGCATTTAGTTGCCAAGACCGACGACGATGAACTGTTAGGGCTGGTACCGCTGTACATCAAGACTCATTCCTACGGCGAATACGTATTTGATTGGGCCTGGGCTGACGCCTATCACCGCAACGGTATTCAGTACTACCCCAAGCTTCTAACCGCAATTCCATACACGCCCGCAACCGGCCCGAGATTTTGCTTTTCGGACGACCTTGCCGAGCCACACCAACTTGAATTGCAAGTTGAGATGACCAAAACCATCAAAGAACAGGCACAAAAAATTGGTGCGTCGTCGTGGCACTGTTTGTTTCCTGAATACCCCCACGCACAACGTTTGGAAGAAGCCGGATTTGCGTTGCGCCAGGGCTGTCAGTTTCATTGGTACAACCGAGATTTCACAAGCTTCGATGACTTCTTAGCCACGTTTAACAGCCGCAAACGAAAAAACCTCAAGAAAGAGCGCCAAAAAGTACACGCGCAAAACGTTCAGCTCATCCGTTGCGAAGGCCGAGACATCAGCCGTGAGCACTGGCAAAAATTCTACGAGTTCTACCAGCTCACCTACCTAAAACGCAGCGGCCACGATGGCTACCTCACTGGCGATTTCTTCGAAACCCTAGGCCGAACCATGCCGGAACATTTGATGATGGTGCAGGCATTCGCCGACGACAAACTCGTCGCTGCAGCCCTGTGTTTTAAAAGCAGCACCCACTTGTTCGGCCGCTACTGGGGGTGTCGTGAAGAGTTCGATTCGCTGCACTTTGAAGCGTGTTACTACCAAGGTATCGAATACGCCATTGAGCACGGCATCCAATGTTTTGATCCCGGCGCTCAAGGCGAACACAAAATCCAGCGCGGCTTTACACCGACGGCCACTTGGTCGAGCCACTGGCTTGCCGACGAACGCTTTGATAACGCCGTGCGTGATTTCTTGCAGAGAGAGCAGCCCGGAGTTGAGCAATATATGATCGAAACTGCAGAATTACTGCCATTTAAGCAAGAATAATCCGCCACAAAGCCCTAAGGGCCTGTTCACACTAATTTAACCGCACCTGTCGCGCCTAAAATACGAAAAAAGTACCCTCCAGCAGGTGTGATTAAATTAGTGTGAACAGGCCCTAGGTGAGCAATTTCAACTACACTTACTTGCAGAGAAACTCATGTAATTGTTGTTGATTAAAGCTTGAGACCACCTTGGCACTGACTCGCAAAATAGACCTCATCAAACTCTACGAAACGCACACGTGTCTGATTGTGGATGACATGCCGGAGATGCGTGGCGCCATTAAACGTATGATTGTCAGCCAAGGCATGGCACGAATCGACACCGCCGCCAACGCACCCGAAGCAATCTCCATGTGCGAGACCCGCGCGTACTCAATGATTATTTGCGATTACAATCTGGGTAAAAGCCAAGACGGCCAACAACTGCTGGAAAACCTGCGCCATCGCAAATTGCTCACCCCGGTAGGATTGTTCATCATGATCACCGCCGAAAGTTCACGCGAAATGGTACTCGGCGCCATCGAAAGCCAACCCGACGATTACATCACCAAACCCTTTACGCCAAAGCAACTGTGCCTGCGGCTCGACCGAGTTCTCATCAAACACGAGGCCTTGCTGCCCATCAAAAAACTCTTCGCCGACAAGCAGTACTCCGAAGCCGTTACTTTGTGCGAGCAAATGATCAATAACAACAGCGAATTCGCCTTTGAAATCAACCGAATGAAAGGGCGCATTTTATTCCTGTTGGGCGACTTACATCGCGCGCGCGAACACTACGAAAAAATCGTCGAACAGCGCCCCTTGCCCTGGGCCATGCTCGGCTTGGCAGAAACCTTGGTCGAACTCGGCGCCTACGATCACGCAGAAATTATTCTCAATAAAATCGTAAAAATTGATCATCGATACGTCGAAGCCCACGACTTGTTAGCGCGAGTGCATCTGGAACAATCCGACATCGACAAGGCCCAAAGCGAACTCGAACAAGCCTGCGAGCTGTCACCGAAATCGGCATTACGCCAACGCAGGCTGGCACACATTGCCGAGCGCAACGGCGACATAAAAACCAGTCTCAAAAGTTATCAGCAATCCATTAAATGGGGTTCCAACAGCATTCACGAAGACGATTCCGATTTATTTAATTTCGCTCGCAAAGCCGCCGAACTGGTGCGCACAGACACCTCAAAACCCGCGCGCGATTTAGCCGATAAAGCCGTAAAACAATTGGCCAGAATGTGCCAAGAAAATCCCGATAATCTTGAAATCCAATTAAAAGCCGATTTAATTTCGGCAAGCATTAATCAGTTACTCAACAAACCCAACGCCGATCAAAAAAGTGAAGAAGTTCGCCAGCAATTTCACGACAACCCACCCGACGACGCCGAATGCCATTTGGATTTTGTCAAAGTGTTACAAGACTGCGGTGATGACGACGAAGCGCAAGAACACTTACAAGCCATGGCGGCAGAATTTTCCGAAGACAAAGACGTACTCACCAAAATTGAACGCTCAAGCTCCGAACCCCTCACCGATGAATCTCGCAAAAAAGTCGCCATCTTAACCAAATCGGGGATCGCCTCTTACCAATCCAAAGATTATCTGCAAGCAGGCAGAACCTTCCAAGAAGCCTTATCGGTTTTTCCCAATCACGTGGGATTAAATTTAAATTTAGTGCAAGTGTTATTAGAACAACACAACGGCAAAGTAAACGAACGCGATGCCGCCTCAGTAGAACGATGCTTTGATCGCATCCAACACATTCACGAAAGCGACCCACAAGCACAACGCGCACAAACATTAAAAGCACAATTTAAAGAAGCGAAGCGGGTGGAGAGCTATACCAATTAATAAAAGCTTCGTATTTATCATCTCTATGCTTTTAACGATAAATTTTTTAAGTGTTGGAATATTTTTCAAAACATAAAAAACAAAATTCAAAAAAATCAATACCACCATTAATATATCGACCTCCAACCCATGACCACCATCGTGACACCCATCCGCACTTTCTGTAAAAATCAAAATTATTAGCTAAACCAAGTTGGATTCACCGTGCCCATCGAACCTGTCGTTCACTTAACATATAGTAGCGTTACCCTATAAGTAAAAAATCCACTAAATAGATCATTAAAGCAAATATAAAAACCAACCTTTGACTGGTTGGCGTTTATATTTATGCTTTACCAATTTATTAACTGATAAATTTTGACAAAAGAAGAAAGTTATTAGATCTTAACATTTAATCGATAAAAGCCCTAAAAAGACAATTTAACAATGATTCTTACGCCAAATTTTATAACAAGTTGACGTAATAAAACTTTCAGGATAGCGTTGAGAAAAATAAAGACCCCAGACCCAATAGAAAGTGAAAAGTTAGATCATGCCATAGTAATGGCACAAATATTTAGCCCTCTGATTTCATTCTTGAGAAGCCAAAATCATCACAATAATTTTAGCTACTCGTACAGAAAGGTATAATCATGCAATTTGCGGAAATTACAAATAAGGACACCCAACAGAGGAGCGGACCTCTCAGAGGTCAATGTTGTGTAAAACCGGGCGGGAAAATTAAAGGGACTTTTTTTCTTGGTGGTGCAGGAATGGATGGCGTATATATTCCTAAAATGATTCAATCATTTCACTCCGCTGGAATAGCAAGTGCCATTCATCTAGATCGTGACAAGTGGTCAGGCGGTCAAGCTCTTGATGTAGCAGCAGGAGTATTTATCGGACGAGAATATGACCCTAGATTTCCAATGCTGCTTCGTATGCATAGTAACTCGCACGAACAATTTAACTTAATTGGATATTCATATGGATCGATCATCGCAGCACAACTAGCAGCAAAATATTCTAGAGGAGGGACCATTGTTAACAACTTAGTTCTAATTGGAAGCCCAATTAGTAATAAATTCCTATCTCAATTAAAATCTAACAGGTTAATTAACAAAGTAACGGTAATAGATCTTGATGAACAAGGTGATCCAATCTACGCAGGGATGAAGGCTCACGAGTTAATTACTAGCACACCTAAGCTCTTCTTACAAATGAATGAGTCAAGCGGTCACTTTTACTACGCTGAAAAGGGCACTATCGGAGATAATAGAAGAAACGCACTAGCTAAAGAATTATATGAAATGGGGTTGAGGTAATGTCTTTCAATAAAAGCATATCATCGCTTTTTATCTACTTTTTATCACTTACCCTGCTTATCGGAGCAGCGTCTTTTATAATTTTTGAATCGCGCAATTTCATCCTAGAGGGCCATGGAATAGGCATATATGGCGTCTTAATCTACTACACATGTGCATTTGTAAGCTCTATCCTTTGGATTGCTTCATATTTTCTGTTAAAGAACAAAATACGTGCAATAATATATTGGATAACAGTAACTATTATAACTACTTTTTTTGCTTTGCAACCAACATGGTGGGCAGCGCCATAAAAATCTAGTAAAGAAAGACGGAATCATTAAGTAAGAGCAACATGCATTTTAGTTTACAGTGTAATTGTGAGTTTTTCTGAAAGACGCGAATACAGCAAGGTTAGTTTAGACTACTATCTACTAACACCCAACGAGCTGTCTCAACTTGCCAAATACTGCGAAAATAACCCCCAGTTCACTTACAGCGCTGCTGACGGCCCAAAACCAATAATTACGCACCTACACTGCCATTTAGAAGAAGAAACGATAAACTCCTACGCAATCGATCATAATTTTGAAAAGACATCCAACAACCTGTTCAAGAGAGAACAAACAGAAACAGAAATAGAATTTGAAAAAAACGGTACGGGTAAAATTATATTAACAACTGTCTATGAGTATCTATAACGGGGTGAGTTCACTACTTGAAACATTATGGACTATTGGAGTCAGCTGTGCGGTTGGTCACCTATCTGCCTAAGTACATTCACAGTTAACGTATATTAATTTTTACAACAGCCAAACATACATTCTGGATTTTTCTCTCAATACCACTTCAAACTTTTTTGTTGCTCTAACAAAGTTACTGATTTCTTGTAACCGTTGCCTTCCTGTGAAAACAGGGCATCACTTTTCAAGCACATAATCACTTTACTTAGATTTTCCCAACCGTCTTCTTCTAATCAATTAATAATGCAATGCGTTTTTTCTCAGGCATTCCTTGGCCCGCAAATTAATCACTTATCAATAAGGTTGGCTATCAAATGGGGATCATGATACGTCGGGCCTACAGCCGATTTACCGGTATTACTGCTTATCATTGGAATATGGTACCAAAGTGCTATACAGGGCAATTACCGATTTGGTTTACTGTAACTATCGAATGATTCACAGAAACAGGAGACTCCACTGCATGAGCAAAGATTATGACACCTATCAGGAAGGGCTTAAAATTCGGCGCGAAGTGATGGGAGATGCCCATGTAAACCGTGCAATGGATAATGCATCGGAATTTAGCATGCCACTGCAGGATATGGTGATCAGAAATGCCTGGGGTGAAGTTTGGGTTCGCGACGCTATTAGTAAAAAAACACGAAGCCTGGTTACCGTTGCGACCCTCGCAGCGTTGAAAGCTTCCACGGAGCTAAAGGGTCACGTTAGGGGTGCTCTGCGAAATGGATGCACAGTGGAAGAAATTCAGGAAGTATTACTTCATTCAGCGGTTTATTGCGGAATGCCGTCGGGCATTGAAGCTTTTCGTGCGGCCGAAGAAGCCATCATCGCCTGGCAGGCAGAAGTCGAGCAGGAGTCTGACCAGAACACCTAACTAGACACTTTAAATAAAAAGGAATTCACCATGCTAAATGCGGCTGCAAAACCTTTTGTAAAACTGGTAGAAAAATATTTGCCAGACCCATTTGTGTTTGTACTTATCCTGACAGTGCTGGTTATGGGATCAGCCATCCTGCTGGAGCAACAACCAGTCACCGTCGTCTTACAGCAATGGGGAGGCGGGTTTTGGGGATTACTGACCTTTTCTATGCAGATGCTACTGGTGTTGGTTTGTGGCCACATGCTGGCCAGTACTAATCCGGTAAAAGCAGGTCTGAATAAACTTGCCGCATTGGCCGCCTCGCCGGGCCGGGCAATTATCCTTGTCACCGTGGTATCCATGGTTGCCAGTTGGCTAAACTGGGGTTTTGGCCTAGTAGTGGGCGCCTTATTTGCCAAAGCAATCGCCAGGCGTGTTCAGGTTGATTATCGCTTGCTGGTTGCGAGTGCTTACTCAGGTTTTGTGATTTGGCATGGGGGCCTGGCAGGCTCCATTCCACTGACCATTGCTACTCCCGGACATTTTAGTGAAGACACCATTGGCGTAATCAGTACCAGTGATACGCTGTTTTCAACGCTTAATTTAACCTTACTGGCTATTCTTATTATTGTTATCCCGCTGGTGAATCGAGCTATGATGCCGCCAAAGGACGAAGGGATATATGTTGATCCGCAGCAGTTGGAAGAACCGCAACTGAATAAGCAGGAACATGAACTAAATCCGGCTGAAAAATTAGAGCAAAGCCGATTGTTAGGTGGGATAGTCGGTTTAGCAGGGATCGCCTACCTAGCGTTTTATTTTAATGACGGCGGTTCGCTTAATCTCAATATTATTAATTTTTTGTTTTTATTTTTGGCGATCTTACTGCACGGTTCACCGGCGCAGTTACTGCACAGTTTACAAAAGGCGATTCAGGGAGCTACGGGTATCGTTCTGCAGTTTCCTTTTTATGCTGGCATTATGGCGGTGATGGTGCAATCAGGTTTAGCCCGCGATTTATCTCAATGGTTAATCAGTTTTGCCACGGCAGACTCCCTGGCAGTATGGAGCTTCTTAAGCGCGGGTATTGTTAATATGGTCGTGCCATCGGGTGGCGGCCAGTGGGCAGTGCAAGCGCCTGTTATTTTGCCTGCCGCAATTGAGTTGGGTGCAGATGTTAACAAAGTTGCCATGGCGGTAGCCTGGGGAGATGCCTGGACTAATTTGATACAGCCATTTTGGGCACTGCCTGTGCTGGCGATTGCTGGATTAAAAGCCAGAGACATAATGGGATTTTGCCTAGTTCAGTTAATCATCACAGGCGCCATTATTAGTGCGGTGTTTATCGCCATGTAAGTAACTGGGCATATCGTTGCGCCAATCAATCATGCCATTGACCGAATCAGTTATTTACCTTGAAGGTTAGCTTTTTATCGGGAGAAATGTAGGGTGTGATTGGTTTGGCGCTTACCATTAACCTTTTACAACAGCCGAATATACATTCTAGATTTCTCTCTCAATACCACTTCAAATTTTTGTGTTGCTTTAACAAAATTACTGAGTTTTTTGTAACCACTGCCTTCCAGTGAAAACAGAGCATCACTTTTCAAGCACATACTCACTTTACTTAGATTTGCCCAACCGTCTTCTTCTAAACAATTTAGGGTAGCACTTTTTAGTATATGAATAGCCGATTCCATGTGTTCAACGCTATTGTTCACGCGTACGTTTATGTCTGATTTACTGCTAGGCAACTCAATATTATCGTCGTTATTTTCTATGTAAATAAAATGCGAACAGGCTTCAACGAATGAGGGTAATGTTTTCTTTTCTCCAAAGCCGTAAACGGTTTTACCAGATTCTTTCAGCCGAACTGCCAATGCCGTAAAATCGCTGTCGCTACTCATCAGAGCAAAAACATCGATGGAGTTTAAATGCAAAAGATCCATAGCATCGATAATTATTGCGCCGTCGACGGTATTCTTGCCAGTAACGTATACCGGTGTTTGAATTTGACGAACTGCGTGTGAATTCAGTGAATTCTTCCAATGACTGTTAGAAGGTTGGCTCCAATCTGCATGGGCGTGTCGTACATCAATTCTACCCAATTTAGAAAGCTCATTAATGACGCCATCCAATGATTGATGACGAGAGTTTTCACAATCAATTAATAATGCAATGCGCTTTTTCTCAGACATTCATTGACCCGCAAATTAATCACTTATTAAAAAGGTGGATTATTAAAGAAAATAACTTGCTATAAAAGATGTATTCGTCGCTAAAAGCGGGGCAGGAAGCACGGGGTAATCCGCGCTTAAACTTGAGGGCTGATTTTTCATAGCAAGCAGATTGATTACCGTTGTAATTTCGACACCCAAAGGATGGTGGTTAATTATTGCTAATCAATCTGCTAGTTTTATCAGTATTTACCTAAAACGAATATCTCCTAAATGAAGAGAACGATAACGAATTCGTATATGTAATTTTTTAGATATTAACCAAATTTAATTTCTGTTAATGCTGAGCTGATGGGTGCATTTAACAGAATCAATCGTTTGCTGTTCGATGACTTATTCATAGCTTCCATCATTTCTAAACCTTCTTGCGCCGTATTTAAACTGTATGCGCCGTTATACAAATCCAAATCGTTCATTGGGTAAGAACGATGATTTTTTCGGTAAATAACAGCGTTAGCAAAGTCTGTGTACAAGTTACCGAAGGCCTCAATAAAACCCGAAGGATGTCCCGGTTTGTAGCGATTGTATCGCGGCGCGTTGGCGGTATAGCAAAAACTGCCACGCTCAACGATTTCTCGGCGGCCATCGCTGTAATTAATTAACAAGGTTTCGGGTTCACTTTGCTGCCAACTCGCCGAGGCGTGTTCACCGTATATTCTAAACGACAATCCATTTTTCGAACCCAACGCAGACTTACTCACCCAAGTACGCGCGTGAAAGCAGTCTTCGTATTCAATCAAGGATGAAACGTCATCTACCACATTGGGATAGCGGCCAAAATTATTTTGCTCGGCTCGCACTGAAATCGGATGCCTTTTGGTTAAGAAGTAAATCATCTGATGAACGTCGGTGGTTAAATCCAAATGAATGGTAGGAATATCACCATCGCAGGCGTGCCAAGATTTCGATTCCGAAGGCTTCGCGCTTTTAGCGCCGCGTATCATTGATTCTTGCGGCATTTCTATTTGAATTTGCTTGAGCTCACCCAGCTCCCTGCGCAAAATTCGGGTACGCAATTCTCGCACCATTGGGTAGGCAGAATAGTTGTAGGTCACACACAAAAAACCGTTGGTTTTTTCCAACACCGATTTTATGCGGTATAAAGAGGCTAAATTATAAGTGATGGCTTTTTCACAAATAACCGGAATACCTAACTTTAACGCCGCAATTACCATGTCTTCGTGTTGGGGCGTAGGCGATAAAATGGCTATTGCGTCTATATTGCCAACTTCTTGATTTAACAGCTCTTGCCAACTGTCGTAAACCCGATCTTTATCGACACCGTAGTGTTCACCGCTTTCAGCGTTGATAGAAAACTTTGAACTGAACGCGCCGCAAGTCAGTTGCCACGCCTTATCCATTTGGCTAGCACACACGTGAGTGTAACCAATGGAAGAATTCACACCGCCGCCAATCATTCCTAACTTGAGGGTATTTGTATTCATAAATAACCTTTAAAAAATAGCTAGATTGATAATATTTTTGAATTCACCTACCTAGAAGGGGGAGGTAAAAATCGCTGCTACATTGAAATTTATTATTGAGAGCTTGCTCTGAAAACATCTTGTGTATTATTAGGTTCGCATTTATCGGGTCAGACAAATGCGAGAATTCTTTAGACGATACGAATGGAATGTAAAAGTATAGGTGAGTTTGAAATACTCGCCATTGCTGATTGATAGAATTTACGAATTAAAAAACACTGGTTATGACATTGGTTATTAGGTTTAGACACTTCAAAAACAACGCCAACGCTCTGCCTGGAATATCGCCTGAACTAGCATATACTTATTTATGTAAAAACACATTGCATTCTTCTTTCACTGTTGATTCACCAATGCAGAAGCAACTTCATGAACTTTAATAATAAAAAATATTGTATCTACGGCACCGGAGGGTTTGGTCGAGAAGTGCTGGCGTGTTTAACTGACCTATTGTCTAGCACCGGCAGCAACACAAAAGACAACGCAGTATTTATGGTAGCCGATCAATTTTATAATCAACCCTCAGTTATGAATGTACCCGTCATAAAGGAATCTGAGTTTACCGCTGACAAGTACAAAGTGATTATCGCAGTGGGTGATCCTCACGCCAGAAAAAACATCGTCGAACATTTACCACAAAATACCGAATACACCACTCTTATTCATCCGAGCGCCGTTGTTTCCCAGTGGGTTGAAATCGGAGAGGGCAGTGTTATCACCGCCGGAGTCATCATAACCTGCAACATAAACATAGGCCGACATGCGCATTTAAACTTACACTCCACCGTTGGTCACGATTGCAATATCGGCGACTATTTAACAACGGCACCAGGGACTAACATCAGCGGTAATTGTACGCTGGGTGATTGCGTTTACTTTGGAACAAACTCTTCGGTCCGCCAAGGCGCCAGGATTTGCGACAACGTTACTGTCGGGATGGGAGCCGTGGTGGTAAAAGACATCGATGAACCAGGAACCTATATTGGCAACCCGTTGAAAAAATTAGAGAAAAAATAACGCCAAATATTACGACGCTATTCCTGTTTTACTGACCGAGCTTATCAGCTGTTCTCGATCAGAAACGTTCCACAGTTGTTTATCTTCTGCTTGAATAGTTTCGTGGTTTTGATAAACCCAATAACACAGCTCAGCAAGGTCTTCGACAACATCGTCGTTGCTGGCATCAAATAAAAACTGATCAATGTTTTTATCCAATAAATATTGGCTTAGCTCAATGCGTAATGCTTCATTCTCTATTAATTGAATCGCCGCTGCTTTGTATTCATCGATAGAATTGGCGCGGCAAAACTCAGGCAAACCAATTCTAGAGCTGAGTTCGGAATCAATATGACTGTGTGTTTCCGGTCCGTCTAAGCAAATCACTGGAATAGCCAAGCGCGCGCAGTCGATAAATCCATTGGTATTACCAAACGGAAATGGACTGAAGGCAATATCACAATTACTAAGAACGGCCATGTAGTTTTTGTAGGGCATATTTTCATACACCGTACACGGCAGTATTTCGGTTAAACGCAACTTAATGGCCGCGTAGTTGATGCCCGACATATTTGGAAAAAAATGAAACTCAACATTTTTCTTAGTGGTTTCATAAACATACTTACAAATGCTCAGCACAGCCGGGTTCAGCTTGTAAGCAATGCTCGGTACGGCTATTTTTAATGTCTCTGGATTCTTATTAATGTGTGGGTAAATATCGCAATTGAGCGACCCCAAGCTGAACGCGAGAGTTCCCTTTTTAACTTCCACCCCGGTTTCACTCCAACGGCTTGCATCACCGGTAAAGCCTTCTTCGCCAACAAAATAGTCGATATTCTCGCAATGACTGGTTGCCGGATGTCCCATGGTCATCATTTGAATCGGCGCCAACCGATATTGCGCACAGCTTACCACCCAGGCTTCCATACCAATGCTGGGATAAAAAATAATATCCGGTGCCTGTTTTACGATGGCGCCGATAATCGGTTTGATGTCTACTACCACCCCTTTGTTTTCTAAAATGACGGTTTCGTCAAAATCGGCGATGGATTTTTTATCGAATCGTTTGGGCAGCGACATAAAAACCGTTTTAAAGTACTTATTAAGTTTTGAAATAGCACGACCGTAACACCGATACATGGCGTGATCCGACGTATAACGCTCGCAGACAACTAAGATTGTCGGCTTATCTTTTAAGACACGCTCTTTAGAAATAAACGGTTGTTTTGCTCCATTTTTTTGGCAGTAGTTTTTTACGATCTTATTGAGATGGATTTTAATGTTGTGCTTTTCTGGATTGTTCATATAACTGCAAAACATCCAGGTATTTACCAGACGAATCATCGCAGTATCGGACGGTACGATGGAAGCAAACTTCTCGCCGTGATGGAGCAGCGAATTGCGAGCGTGATCGGACGTTTCGGTCAACACCATCTCGTTATCGAGTAAACTTAACCAAAACAAGAAAGCCAACTCTTTTGGCAAAGCATTCAGTAATTCAGTCAAAATCTCAGCGCCGGAGTTGGCGCTACAGGCGACCATGACTTTTAAGAATTCAGATTCATTTTTATAAGATACTTTGTCATCAGCGGTTTTTTCACCGATGAGCGCAAGTATATGAGACATGTCGGCAAAATCGGTGGCAGCAAACACGGTGTCGAGATACCGCTTAAACAACATCAAATACTCAAAACCTCCGCGACTGAGCACCAATCCCGGATCAGATAGCAATGCAGTAACGGCCGCACAAAAGCGCGTCAAAAGAATTTTAGAGCGGCTTTTGTTTCGGTTTCTAATTGCGCCACCGTCGTCTTGCAGCGTGACAAAATCCCACGTTTTTTGCTCAAACCCTTGCAAGGCTTTTAGCAGCAACAGTGTTGCGTTCTCGTAATCTCGGTTGTATACCGCACGCTCTAAATCTTCAAGGTCGTAGGTTTTCTCACAAACGTGTGTGTCAGAACTCATGGGCCACTCTCGGTAAGCGTCAAGAAACTGCCGTTTAATGTTAAAAATAGAAGTTTAGGCGTTAGAGCAGCATCTATGCCACGCAACCAATGGCCGCGATATATCAGGTTTTAATAGTATTTAATCGCGAAGTACTCTATGGTTGGAGGCCCTTTTTATCGGTTTTTAGAACCTATTCAAAAACGAACTCAACCAGGCTGTAGTACCTTCATCTTAATAAGGTAGTTTGATGATCGCTGAATTTTCTTATCAGATTTTATTACTGTTGTTTTTTGCCGCCGTATTTGCAGGCTTTATTGATACATTAGCCGGTGGCGGCGGATTGATTACCCTACCAACTTTGATACTGGCAGGGATTCCGCCCATTTCGGCACTGGGCACCAATAAACTGCAAAGCAGCATGGGCACGGCAACGTCTTCATTATTAATGTTAAGAAAGCGAAAGGTCACATGGGATGAAGTCAAACCATTAATGCTAACGGCATTTATTGGCTCGTGCTTAGGTACGGCAGCCATTCAGTTTGTCGATTCACAAGCATTGTCTTTTATTATTCCGGCGGCACTTTTAGTCATTGCGATTTATTTTTTATTTTCGCCAACACCAACGCAAGATAAACAAACACCCCAGGTATCTCAGTCAACCTTTAAAAACGCGATTGTACCTTCGGTGGGGTTTTACGACGGTTTCTTTGGTCCAGGCACTGGCTCATTCTTCGCGCTCGCCGGAGTTACCGCCAACGGTAAAGGATTGATTAAAGCCACCGCGATGGCAAAACCTCTTAACTTCGCCACCAACATCGCCTCGCTGACTATTTTTATTGTACTTGGAAAAGTCGTGTGGGTGGCGGGATTATTGATGATTACCGGTCAGGTACTCGGCGCTTGGGTGGGTTCGCATTTCCTGCTAAAAACAAAACCTATTTATATTCGAGGTTTAATTGTATTAATTTGCTCAGCCATGCTCATTCGATACAGCGTTGATCAGGGCTGGCTGAGCAGATGAGTATAACTACCGAGTTTTATACGGATTCAAGCACTTCGCTCATTTCATTTAAGGTGAAATTAGCCACTGCGCCGTCAACTGCTTCCATATACGCTTTAAGGTGATCGTTGTTCATGTGTGCTTGCCACAACTCACGGGATTCCCATTTTTCAAAAAATAAAAATATTTCTGGGCTTTGGTTGTCTTGATGCAGATCGTAGGTAATACAACCTTGCTCGGCTCTGGTTGGTTGAATCAATTTAATAAGTTCGGTTTTTACCAAGTCGACTGCTTCAGGCTTGGCTTCAATTTTCGCGACAATGGTGAGTACGGTATTCATGGTTAATTCTCTAAAATAAAATTGAAAAGATTATGATCAAAAACCTTCAAGAACAATTTTTCCAACGGTGGAATTTGTCTCAAGCTTTCGATGTGCATTTTTTAGATTCTCGGCATTGATGATTCCACCGTGTTCACCTACGGTGGTTTTAATATGCCCGGCATCAATTAATTGAGCCAGCTCGGTGAGTAACTCGTGCTGCTTAATCATATCGTGGGTATTGAACATTGAGCGCGTGTACATAAATTCCCAATGCAACGATATGGATTTTAGTTTCAGTTTTTTAATGTCGATGGAATCAGCAGGGTCGTCAATCAGTGCGAGCTTTCCTTGCGGTGCCAGAACATCAACAATTTGATCAAAGTGTTGATCGGTTTGATTCAAGCTAATCACATGGGTTACTGAAGGTATATTCAACGCGTTTAAGTGCTCTGAAAACGATTTATGGTGATTAATCACATGATCAGCACCCAAACTTTTCACCCATTCCACGCTCTCGGTACGAGAAGCCGTACCAATCACGGCAGCGTTAGTCAGTTTTACGGCCAGTTGGGTCAAAATGGAACCCACGCCACCGGCTGCGCCAATAATTAAGATGGATTCATCACTTGTACCTTTTGGCGCAGAAGGTTGAATTGCGCTGATGTTTAAGCGATCAAACAATAATTCCCACGCGGTAATCGCCGTTAAAGGCAAGGCGGCCGCTTCGGTATCGGTGAGCGTTTGCGGTTTTTTACCGACAATGCGTTCATCCACCAATTGATATTCGGCGTTCGATCCCGCGCGCGTCAAATCACCGGCATACCACACCTGATCACCCACACGGAAGTTTTCCACGAGATCACCAATTTCCACCACTTCACCAACGGCATCCCAACCCAAAATACGATACTCATCGCCGTCGAGAGGCGCCATAGCTCTGCGCACTTTGGTATCAACAGGGTTCACCGATATCGCGTTCACCTTGATTAACACATCACGCCCAGAGGCTTTGGGTGTCGGCAGTTCAATATCAATAAGGGATTTGTCTTGGTCGATATCTCCGGGGGAACGGTAGCCAATCGCTTTCATGGTGGTATCTCTTTTGTTAGTTGAACAACGGGTAAGCACGGTCTGACTGTGCAATCACGGGATGCCGCTATTATCAAACGCCTTTTACGTGCTATAAATAGGGTAATCATTGATTAATAATCAAAATATTTTTGATAATGAACCTAGAAGACCTGTCTTTATTCATTCAAACCGCCGACAGTGGCAGCATTACCAAAGCCGCCGCCAACTTAGACATCAGCACGGCAGCGGCCAGTGCCGCCCTTAAACGTCTGGAAAAACAACTTGGTGCCACCTTGTTTATTCGCTCTACTCGGCATTTGCGCATCACCGAAGAAGGCGAGCGCTATTTAGTGCACACCCGTAACGCCCTAGAGAGCCTCAGACTCGGCCAGGAATCAATGCAATCACTGAAAGGTGAAATCTCGGGGAAATTGCGTATTTCGGTACCTTCGGATTTAGGCCGCAACCTGTTAATGCACTGCTTTGATCGTATTATTGATCAGCATCCGAAATTATCGGTGAATTTAATTTTGGGCGATTCCATTACCGACTTTTTTATTGACCGTGTTGATCTTGCCATTCGCTACGGAACCCTTGAAGACTCTTCATCAGTAGCCTTTAAACTCGCCGATCTAGAACGCGTTTTATGCGCCGCGCCCAGTTATTTGGCAAAGCATGGCATGCCAAGAACACCTGAAGAGCTTCACAATCACAACTGCCTTTGCTTTCAATTAAATAATCGTATTTACAATCAGTGGGAATTTTCTCAAACCGCAGAAACTGACACTAAAAAAATTATCGTAAAAGTTTCTGGTAATCGAACCGCCAATGATGGCGAGCTGGTGAGACGTTGGCTTGTTAACGGTAAGGGGATTGGTTACAAATCCAAATTTGATATTGCCGAGGATTTAAAAGACGGGAAACTGGTTCGGTTATTACCCAACTATAAAACCGCAACAACAGAATTAAATTTAATTTGCCCCAATAAAAATCGAATCACACCATCTGTATTACTCATTCGCGATTTATTAAGAGAAGACTTTATTAAATTATAATTATCAAGCACAAGCTTTATATTCATTTACAAGTCATCACGAAAAAGAAAATCACGCCAAAATAAAAACGTTAAAAATAATTAAACCGTCTTACGGTTAACACTTTAAATAACTGTAAGAAATTGAGTTTAATCATATCGTTATTTTTACATTAGCTCATTTCAAAAAATTGGCTGTAACATTTGACAGCACTGTGCATAACACACCTCATACACAATTTTTTTTGTTTTAGCATTTTTGCAATCCTGTTGAGAATAAACGCTCATGGTTATTTGACGTTGTCCCGGCAAATTGATTAACAGAGCGAAAAATGACGATAAACAACGAAAGACGATTATTCGAAAATGCCATTCAGGCATTAGAAGCAGAAATTGCCAATATTGGCGCACATTTAGTTATTGATTCGTCTGCGCGCCAGTCTTACTCCAGAAAAATAAAAGCGATGGCGAATGAACTTAGAGTACAAGCATCTTCTGGAAGAATATCTTGGGTGGACGCGGCAAATACAGCGAATGAAACTCGCAACGCGATAATGGAAATAACAAGAAGAAGGAGTACGCCTGTCGGTAAAGCGCTGGCTCATTCAATTAAACAACAGGGTAAAACATTAAATGAAATAATCGCCAAAAAAGTCATTAAAGTTTATGGACCTAAAGTGTCGTTTCATGACTTGACCGCGCAACAGCAAAATGCGATTTATGCCGAGGTCGTAAAGTCAGCCGGAAAGTCTAACCCGAAAGTTAGCGCAACCATGAAAAAACTCTCGTATGCAGGACGAAGTTTAATATTTCTTTCAATTGCGTTATCTGTATATACTGTTGCGACCGCTGAAAATAAAGTAGGAGCGGCCGGTAAAGAAGCTGCATTAACTGGAGCTAGCATTGCCGGAGGGATCGCTGGTGGCGCAGTGGCTGGCCTGGCTTGCGGTCCAGGTGCACCCGTCTGTGTTACTGTTGGTGCATTCGTCGGTGGCGCTCTAGCAGCGATCGGAATAGGTTTTGCCTGGTAGTTATCAGTATGAACATTATAGAATCATCGCAAATTAGTTCTGCGTTAACTCGCGAAGCCACCGAAACCGAATCACCCAATATTCAAGTTAGCATCGCTCAGGCAGCACTAGACGTTAATATCGAAGGCGCTTGTGTAGAAGCCTGTATTCAACTCCAAGATGAATATCTGATCTTTACCACCAACGATTGCCCGTTCGAAGAAACCTTAAATATTTATTTAATTGATGCCGAAAACAACGTTGTTGATTCAGCATCGATTTATTGGATGTATTCAACCGGCATGTTTTCGGACTTAACCATAAAGAACGCTAACACGATTGGATTTACATTTTTTAAAGATACACCGTGGACTTTAGAAGTCTTCGAAAAACCCCAAATGATGGTGCCGTATATTTCGGAGCCTAAAGGAGTTTTTCGAAAAATGAAGTTAAAACGTCGGTTTAGAATTTCTGAAAAACAGTAAATGTGGCTTGGTTAGCTGTGATGTTTATTGAACTTACATCTCTTCTTTAACAAAAACCAACAACTGATTATTCGCAGGCATGGCGTTATCTTCCACTAACTTTAAACCTTGCTCTTTGGCCAGCTCTTGAATCGCTTCTATATCGCGAACACCACTTTCTGAATTTCGATTTTTCAACCAAATATCAAACTTTGCGTTACTCGGTGTGGTAAATTCGCCGCTGTATTTAAAAGGTCCGTAGATAATGAGTGTTGCGTTTTCATTGAGAACATTAGAGAGACCAGCAAAAAAATGTTTTACCGAATCAAAACTCATAATGTGTAAAGTGTTGGCCGTGTAGACGGCATCGACTTTTAATTCAGGCCAACTGCCGGTTACATCAAGTTCTAATGGACGAGAAATATTATCGCCATTGTATTCACCTAACCACTGATTAATACCGGGATGATTTTCTGTAAGGTCGGATGTGTGCCAATGCAGATGAGGTAATTCACCCGCGAAATAAACGGCGTGTTGGCCGGTGCCAGAACCGATTTCCAGCACGGATTTTTTATCGGATAAAAGCCGTTGTAATTGAGCAAAAATCGGTTCGCGATTATTAATACTTGCTTGGGAAATCGGTTTTTCTAAAATCACAGTGTTATCTCTTTTCATGAGCCAATATTAAATGGCGCTCTGATTAATTCATGACATTTTATTCTGGCGTATCGCGAGTGAATACCCAAGTATTACCTTTGGAAAGTTCACTGTTGTATTGATACCCTTGAACGTTAAAATCTTTTAATCCTTCCGCCTCGGTTACTCCGTGCTGAATAGCCCAAGCACTCATTAAGCCTCGAGCTTTTTTGGCGTAGAAGCTGATAATTTTGTACTCGCCATTTTTTAAATCTTTAAATGCGGGCGTAATAATCTCGGCGTTGAGTACTTTTTTGTTCACGACTTTAAAGTACTCATTGGACGCTAAATTTACCAAGGTATCGGTTTTGAGTTTTTTCAATTGCTCGTTTAGCGCTTCGGTGACTTTGTCACCCCAAAATTCGTACAAGTTTTTACCGCGACGATTATCAAACTTGGTGCCCATTTCCAATCGGTAGGCTTGCATTAAGTCTAACGGTCTAAGCAAACCATAGAGACCCGATAAAATCCGCAGGTGTTTTTGCGCAAATTTAAATTCTTGTGCGTTGAACGATTCTGCCTGTAAACCTGTGTACACATCGCCTTTAAACGCAAGTACGGCTTGCTTGGCATTGTCTTTGGTAAACGGTTGCGACCAGTCACGGAAGCGATCAAAGTTAAGCACGCCAAGTTTGTCGCTGATGCTCATCAAGGTTGAAATGTCGTGCGGAGCGAGTTCACGCAACTCATCGATAAGTTCGGCTGAGTCTTCCAAAAAGTCGGGTTGGGTCGCTGTTTTGGTCACAGGCGCGGTGTCGTAGTCCAGCGTTTTTGCCGGTGAGATAACCATTAACATAGTGATGAATTCCTGGTGTTATTCGGGCGCTAGAATGGATTGCCACCAATTTAATGGCGTGGTGCCGTCTTCGGGATCGTAGACGTTACCGTACATCCACATGCCTGTGTCGGCCACGTATTTATTGAGCAGCTCTTCTATTTTTGTGAATCCGCAGGATACATGAATGCTGTAGACGTAAAATCTGGGGGTTTCGATATCCAACTCACCACCGAGCTTTTCCAATGCTGGCGTCAGCTCTTGGGAAATGTCTGCTAGCTTGTCGCTGTAGATTCGAATGCACAGATTGCCGGAGCGCTTGACCAGCTCGAAGGAATCGCCGTTGCGTTTTAGGGTATCGCCGCGAGCGATGCCTTTGACAAAGGCCGGGGAGGTAACCAGTTGGCAGGTGTCGTCTTCGTTGATTTTCACTCGCAGACGCTCAACCACGGTTTCTCCGTCGGGGCGGGTTCCTGCGAACATTTCGATGACTTGCAGTGCTTGCATATTGCTCTCTTGAAGGGTTTGTGACCGCGAAAAACCAGCGGCGCGAAAAATTTACCGATATTATACCGATTGCTAAAACAATCTCGCACAATCCGGTCTAAAATAACGGATTGGTTTTTTAGGTATCTGATAGATAAGTACAGAAAAAGAGGGATCAGACAGTGCGTTTACGCAAGCTTATCGGTGCGGGTTTAATCGCCTTAACACCATTCATTCAGAGCTGTACGGTGAATCCGGTGACCGGAGAACGTCAGTTCAGCATACTTTCTCAGTCGCAAGAAATCTCCATCGGTGAACGCCAGTACATTCCTGGCCAACAGAGCCAAGGCGGTGTCTACACTCTCGATCCAACTCTGGGTCAGTACGTCTCTCAGATCGGCCAAAAATTAGCGCGAGTGAGCGATCGCCCTGATTTGCCCTACGAATTTGTGGTCCTGAACAACGATGTCCCCAACGCCTGGGCACTACCGGGTGGAAAAATTGCGATCAACCGGGGGCTTCTGTACCACATCACCGATGAATCGCAATTGGCTGCGGTTATCGGCCACGAAATTGTTCACGCCGCCGCTGGTCACGGTGCGACTCAGCACAGTCAATCGATCTTGCTCGGCGGCTTGGGTTCTGTGATCCAAGCGGTGGGCAGTAATTACGGTTACGGCAGTTTGACCCAACAGGGCGTTGGCCTTGCCACCGCTGCGATTTCAGCACAATACGGCCAGGGGCAAGAACTGGAAGCCGACCGCTACGGCATGGATTATATGGGTCGTGTCGGCTATGAACCACTCGGAGCAGTAGAGCTGCAAAAAGCGTTTGTTAAATTGTCAGAAGGGCGTAGCACTAATCCGTTACAGGCGTTTTTACAAAGCCACCCCCCGTCACAGAATCGCGTTGCCGCCAACTTAGCTAAAGCACAAACCATGGAAAGCGGCGCCCGCAATAAAGCGGCATACGACAGAGCGACCGCTCAAATTCGCAAAGACAAACCTGCGTACGACTTGCATACAAAAGCGCTATCGCTGGCGGGTGAGAAGAAATTTGATGAAGCCCTAAACCAAGTCAACCAAGCCATCAAAAAACAGCCCAAAGAAGGTTTATTTTGGACAACCAAAGGCCAAATTGAGCTGGAATTAGAGCGTAAAACATCGGCCAAAAAATCCTTCGATAAAGCGATCTCTTTGAATAACCAATATTATGCGCCGTATTTGTACCGTGGAATCGTTTCCGTTGATCAGAAAAATTACGCTGCCGCGCGCAGTGATTTAATTCAAAGCAATCAATGGTTACCCAATCCGTACGCGACGTTTTATCTGGGCGTTAGTAATGCCAAGCTTGGCAATATCGAACAGGCCCGAAGCAACTTTACCGAAGTCCAGCAATCCGGCGGCGAACTGGGCGAAGCTGCTACGCAGCAGCTAGAGCAGCTAGGTAACTGATCACTTTCTGCTCGAACTTTTCTGGAGTTCGAGCAGATTCGTTTTCTTTGTCGTTATTGGTCTGTAATCTTTCAACACCAATCGACATTTCTCACCCCCTTATCTCTCAAACAAACACCCATCAACTTTATTATCAATAAAAGCTTACTTTCAGCTTATTTACTCACTGGCATTCCCCGTTAGACTCAGCTTGCTTGTACCACTAACCATGATGAGACTTTACGATGAGAATTTTATTGGGTTTACTTTTTGCTGTCTGTATTTCTAGCGCACACGGAGCATCAGAGATTGTCAGCACCGTAGATACGGTGCGTGTGGATAATAATGGCTGGGCATTCATTCGATTCACCTCGCCGCTGGGAATGGAACCTGCCAGCTGTATCCAGGATCACCCCAATCATTTATCGTTCGATACGAAGACCGATGCAGGCAAGGCTATCTTGAGCTTGGCGCTAACCGCGCACTCCACCGGCAAGCGAATTTTCGCGCGAGGCACAGACACCTGCGAAGGCTACGGAGTGATTGAAAATTGGAATTTCGGCTGGATCATGAACGAATAAACCGCTTCTAACACAAGGTTATTTCAAAAATTGATGCAATTCAGACAGGAACTTGTCGTCTTCGAAGATCGAGTTATGGCTTGCTCCATCGATAACCGTGAGCTGCTTTTCGACGGCTAGAGCATCAAACGTGGCTTTTGAATGCTCTGGCGGAATGGCTTTGTCTTTACTGGCAATAAAGACCTGGGTTGGTGCCGAGATTGACGGTGCCAACCCATACAAATCGAACTTGTGTTTTAAATATTGTGCAATAAAAGATGAAAACTGGCTTTGAACAATCTTTTCAATACTGAATAACGGGCAAACCAAGACTAACTTCTCAACGCTTTTATTAGCGGTTACATACCCGGCTACCGCACTGCCCATGCTAAAACCCACCACCGAGATTTTCGCGCTTGGGTGCTCGGCTTTCACGAATTCATAAATGCTCAACCCATCTTGATAAAACTTTTCCTCGCTCGGTTGCCCCTCGTTTAACCCGTAACTGCGGTAATTAAAGGTGTACACACGACTCACTGGTAGCTGCTCCAGCACAGACTTTACCGACAGAACATCTTGGGCATTGCCTCCAAAATAGATCAGCACATGTTCGGATTCATCGAAACTAGCGGGCAGATTCCAGCCCATCAAACTGATCTCGTCATCAACCGCCAAATCAAGACGATACTGTTCATTGGCTTGGTAGGTTTCGAGGTTGGGGCGAAATCCTGGGAATATGAGATGTTCTTGATTTTTAACAACCCAAACACCTAAAAAAACCAACATCGTAACAACTGCAAACAACACCCAGAATTTCATTTATACTCCGCACCACTTCAAAACCGAACACCAATAAGGGATGTATTTTACTGGCCGTTCAAAGAGGAACATGTTTTCAATTTGAATACAAATATTTTTAAACATGAATGTTTTATTGAAATGAACGATCTTTTAGAGCCTCACCATTATTGGGGTGGACTATTCTTTTAGTCTGTCGATGTTCGTCATAAATCTTTCATCAAAACGACACACAATAGGCCTTATTTAGATTCAATGCTTCCAGCTGGAAGTCTTCGCAGACGTAATTAGAAACGATTCAATTTATGACAACTGATACATCCGCAAACAACACGCCCAATTCTCAACCAATTCAATCAAACTGGCGTGAGTGGGCTTTCGTTGCCGCTCTTGTCTATCTTCTGTTAGTTGCTGTTTCGTTAATTGGCGGAGGGTTCAAAATATCCGCAGGGGAGCGCGCAAAGGAGCTGTTTGAATTTGCCAGCAACCCAATCACCGGATTGGTGATCGGCACCGTAGCTACCGCACTCATTCAATCATCGAGTACCGTAACGTCGATTATCGTCGGGCTGGTTGCCGGCGGCATGCCGGTGAGCATCGCCATTCCGATGGTGATGGGTGCTAATATTGGTACCACCATTACCAATACCATCGTCAGCTTAGGTCATATCAAGCAAGGCGAGGAGTTCAAGCGCGCGTTCTCGGCAGCAACAATTCACGACTTTTTTAATCTACTGTGCGTGGTTATCTTTCTTCCGCTCGAAATTGCTTTCGGCTTTTTGGAAAAAATAGGGGCCTATTTTTCTACCATGCTGGTTGGCGGAGATTCAGTCTCGATGAGTGGATTGAATTTCATGAAAGCCATTGTTAGCCCACCGGTTGGCCTCATTAAAGGCTCGATATTATCGCCACTGCCAACCACTGCTTCCGGTATCATCATGATTATTCTCGGAGTGGTACTTATTTTTGTTTCGATTACTTTTATTGGTAAGTTGCTCAAAGTATTAATGGTCGGCAAGGCCAAAGAAATATTGCACTCTGCGGTGGGTCGAGGTCCGGTTGCAGGCATCGCTTCGGGAACCGCTATGACGGTACTTGTGCAATCTTCATCAACTACCACAAGCTTGATTGTTCCCTTGGCCGGAACCGGCGTATTTTCTATTCGCCAAGTTTATCCATTCACTCTGGGTGCTAATATTGGTACTTGCATTACTGGCCTGCTGGCTGCAACCGCTATCTCTGGACCAAATGCAGTTTTTGCGATGGAGATAGCATTAGTGCACCTATTTTACAATTTACTTGGTGTTATTCTGATTTACAGCATTCCTGTCTTACGAAATATTCCGATAATGTGTGCGAATTGGCTTTCAGATGCCGCCGTCAAAAATAAATTTTATATTCTTTTATATATTTTCACCGTGTTTATGATTATTCCTTCTGTTTTGGTATTTGGAAGCAAGGTGATCAGCGCATAGATAAAGAATAACCAATAGGAGTACTGTGATGGATTCTCTAGAACAACAAAAACTAGACCTACATGAAAAAATCGCTATGTTAGAAGGTACTCTCGTTGAATTAAAATCAAAACTCAATGAGATAGAAGAACAAGAACAACACGAAGCGATCGACCATCTGGAAAAATACTTAGAAGAGCTAAATCATCATTATTCTCATTTACAAAGTGTTGGCCAAATACTGGTAAAAGAGTTGCACAAAGTTTTTCATTAATTTTATAAGCCGCCTAATTCAGGCGGCTTTTTATTTCTCTAAACATTCTAAACACCTCTCAATTTAATTCGCATCTTTCATAGCTCGTCACTAAACACAAACGTTACGCCTTAATTTTTTAACGCATACAAGAATCAGTTAGATTTTTTATTCGTTTTCATGTCGCACAGTTATTTCAAACGAATCCTCCGTATACACAGTAAGATGAAATTCAATGGGCCGACAACACACCTGGCAATCTTCAATGTAATGGCAGTCGCCATCGGACGGATCGATAATAACGACTTGCGGTTCACCACAGTAAGGGCAGTAAATTGTTTGCTCGGGTAACTGTTGCAATTAACACAACTCCTTTAGTGACTGATCGTTATTTAATTTATTCACCGCTTTCGATATTATTTGGCAGACGCCAATACTAATATTCATTGGAGCCACGCTCTTCTATTTCGATTCGAACAAATATCGAAACCATTAAAAGTACCATTTCGATTTTATACATTATTAATATTTTTACATCGCGATTGTTTATAAGTTCTAACACAGTTTTCAACGCAACGAATAATTACTTTTTTTGCGCCCAGCGATTTAGGCTGCCGCAAAAGCCATTGCTATAAATAAGGATAACAATATGGAAATGACCAAACTTATTTTGGATTTTATTAAATCATCGCTTTGGCCAATTGTCGCGGTAATCGCATTGATCAATTACGGCGAACAATTAATGGGCATAGTATCGACGCGTGAAGTGGATGTTTTTGGTGTAAAAATCGGGCAAAGCGTTTCGGCACTATCGACAAACCATTCCCAAGAAATAGCTGATTTACGCAATCAAATTTCTCAACAAGACGGCAACTTTAACGATAAAGACAAAGAATACTTATTGAGCCGATTGGAGCGTCTTAATAATCACGTCCAAGAAGAATTATTTGCGCTGCAATCGCAATCAAAAAATACAACACCAACGCCTGAGCAAACCACGCAACCATCTAATGATCGTACTCTGGCAAAAAATGCGGAAACCCGTGGCTTTCAAGCCTTGTTAGACCGAGACGTAGTGGCCGCCATTGGCGCGTTTGATGAAGCCCGCAGACTTTGGCCGGATTATCACAACGTGAGCGAGATCTACACGTTGCTTAACCACGAACGCGAAGAGCTGTCCTCAGCCGCAGGCTGGGGGCAAGTGTGCGAGATTATTTTAGAGAAGTACGCCTGGGGAATGCCGGTAGAATTTCGAGACGCGTTGCGCCTGAGCATTAACAATTAATAGTCAGGTCAACTAATGGGCAGGTCAACGCTAAAATATTAACGCGGATTTAATAAAACACTAGAGCGTTTTTCGCTCCAGTGTTTATTGCTGGCAGTAGCTTAAGATTCGCTGACTTGGCGTTCCATCTCAGAAACACTGGTATGACGAACGTCCAATCCTTTAACCAAGTAAATAATGTGCTCGGCAACATTGCGGGCGTGATCGCCAATACGCTCTAGGGAACGCAGCGCCCACATCACATTCATCACGCGACCGATCGAACGCGGATCTTCCATCATGTAGGTGATCAATTCACGGGTGGAGGATTTGTACTCCCGATCCACCAGTTTATCTTCACGAACAACGGTCATTGCTGCATCAACGTCAAAGCGAGCAAACGCATTCAGCATTTGATCGACCATCAACAACACGCTTTTCGCCAAATGGCGCAACTCGACGTAACCCTGCGAACTCTGGCCTTCGTCGACCAGGGCAATCGCCATGGTGGCGACTTTATTGGCTTCGTCGCCCATGCGCTCAAGGTCACGGGTGATTTTGGATACAGCTAAAACCATGCGCAAATCCGATGCCGCAGGCTGGCGACGCGCTAAGATTAGGGTGCAATGCTCATCCAGTGCAATTTCGCGAGCATCGACTTCATCTTCGACAGTGGTTACCTTTCTGGCCAAGTCACTGTCGGCGTTACTGATTGCGGAAATAGCATCTCGGATTTGCTCTTGCACCATCCCGCCCATTTCCAGCAGTTCCGTACGCAAATCTTCGAGATCGGCGTTGTACTGGCGGGAAATGTGTTGGTCTAAGTGCAATTTATCCATAGCTTTAATAGCCTCTTTTTTTAATTATTAGCCAAATCGACCAGTGATGTACGCTTCGGTCAACTGATGATCTGGGTTAGTAAACACCTTTTCAGTCTCATTTACCTCTATCAACTTACCGAGGTGGAAATACGCGGTGCGATTTGATACACGCGCGGCTTGTTGCATGGAGTGAGTCACAATCGCAATGGTGTAATTTTCACTCAACTCTGCGATCAGCTCTTCAATTTTTGCTGTCGCGATCGGGTCCAATGCGGAGCAGGGCTCATCCATCAAAATAACTTCTGGGCTTACAGCAATGGTTCTGGCGATACACAAACGCTGTTGCTGACCGCCGGAAAGTCCGGTGCCTGGCGCGTCCAATCGATCTTTCACTTCGTTCCACAAACCTGCTTTTTGCAGGCTGGTTTCGACGATTTCGTCCAGCTCTGTGCGCTTAGACACCAAACCGTGGATTCTAGGTCCGTAAGCGATGTTGTCGTAGATCGACTTAGGAAATGGATTGGGTTTTTGAAACACAATTCCGACCCGAGCCCTTAAAGGTACCACATCTAACTTGGCTCCGTAGATGTCTTCGCCCTCAAGATTGAGATCGCCTTCAACACGACAGCCTTCGATGGTGTCGTTCATGCGGTTCAAGCAGCGTAAAAACGTTGATTTACCACAACCGGACGGGCCGATCATCGCCATCACTTCGTTGGTACCAATATCCATACCTACATCAAAGATAGCTTGTTTTTCGCCATAAAAAACGTTGACGTTTCTCATGCTGAGCTTTGCATTATCAACAAACGGAGTGCCAACGGTTTGATGATTGTCGCCGATTGTCTCAGCAGTGTTGGTTGCCATGTTCATAGAAACTGTTCTTAACCTTTTAACGACTGTCTATTTCGTAATTACGTCAAATTTAAACTCGTGTTACCAGCGTCGTTCCAAACGACGGCGCAACAACACTGCGATGGTGTTCATTAAAATCAAAAATGCCAGCAATACTATGATGGCACCAGAGGTTCGTTCTGTAAAAGCGCGCTCTGGACTGTCTGACCAAAGATAAATCTGTACCGGCAATACTGTTGCTGGGTCCATAATTGATTGAGGAATATCAACGATAAACGCCACCATACCAATCATCAACAGCGGTGCGGTTTCACCCAACGCCTGCGCCATACCGATGATGGCACCGGTTAGCATGCCCGGCATTGCCAGCGGTAAAACGTGATGCAAAATAACCTGCATCTTGGACGCCCCCAAACCCAAAGCGGCTTGGCGAATGGAAGGCGGCACAGATTTGATCGCCGCGCGCGAGGAAATAATAATCGTCGGCAAGGTCATCAAGGTAAGCACAAGACCACCCACCAGCGGAATCGATCGTGGCATGCCAAAGAAATTGATGAAAATCGCCAAACCCAGCAAACCGTAAATAATGGAAGGAACCGCAGCTAGGTTGTTGATGTTGACCTCAATGAAGTCGGTAAATTTGTTCTTCGGTGCGTACTCTTCCAAATACACAGCGGCGGCAACGCCAATAGGAAAAGACAGTACCAGCGTCACTAACAGGGTATACAACGATCCCAACAAGGCGCCTCGAATACCGGCCATTTCTGGCTCGCGAGAATCGCCCGAGGTAAACAGTACGCGGTTAAAGCGAGACTGCATTTCGCCAGAATCGAGTAGGGTGTTTACCCAGCCAATTTGCTTATCGTTGAGGCGACCCGTAAAGGGCTCGGCGTCGTTTTTACTTTTTGCGTAGGTATCAATGTCGTCGTCGGCCAACACCCAAAGGGTGAGCTGTTCGCCGAGCTTTTCCGGGTCGTTTTTCAGAATCTCCTGTAATCGGAAGCCGGCACTGTTACTCACCAAACCGTAGAGCTTACGACGATCACCGCGCTTTTTAACGTCGGGGAATTTATCGCGTAAGGCTTTGCGAACAACGCCCTGATAATCCGCCAGCGCCAATTGGGACTCATCGGTTATGTCGGTGATGTCCAAATCATCGGGGTCTAAATTGACCGTCAGTTGAATGTAGTGACTGGTGAATGCGCCCGCGCCTTTGCTGACAATGTCGGTAAAGAGCACAAGTAGACAGAGTAATCCGAAACCAATGGAGGCAATACCAAAGATTTGGAAACGCTTCTCAGCACGATACCGCTTTTGCAGGTTGCGGTTAACCAGATCGATAGTGCTTGGTTTATTGCTATTCATATTGTTCTCGGTACTTCTTAACTACGTGGAGGGCGATGAAGTTCAACGTTAATGTCACCAAGAACAACACCAAGCCTAAAGCGAATGCCGCAAGGGTTTTCGGACTGTCAAACTCTTGGTCACCGACGAGCAAGGTAACAATTTGCACAGTAACGGTGGTTACCGATTCGAGAGGGTTAGCCGTGAGATTCGCAGCCAGGCCCGCGGCCATCACTACAATCATGGTTTCACCGATCGCGCGACTCACCGCCAGCAAAATACCGCCGACGATGCCGGGCAGAGCAGCTGGGATAACCACTTTTTTAATCGTTTCCGATTTTGTTGCCCCCAAACCGTAAGAACCATCACGCAGTGAATTTGGCACCGCGTTAATTACGTCATCCGATAGCGAAGACACGAACGGGATAATCATAATGCCCATCACGCCACCGGCAGCCAATGCACTTTCAGAAGAGACATTCTCAAAGCCAACACCTTCTAAGAAACTGCGAATGGTAGGAGCCACGGTGAGTGCGGCAAAAAATCCGTAAACCACTGTTGGAATACCGGCGAGTACCTCAAGCATTGGTTTAACAATGGCGCGAACACGGCGATCGGCGTACTCGGACAAATAAATCGCCGACATAAGACCGGTTGGAACAGCAACCAACATGGCGATGGCCGAGATTAATAAGGTACCGGCAAACAGAGGGACCGCTCCGAATGATCCAGAACCGCCAACCTGGCCGTCGTGGATTGCCGTTTGTGGGCTCCAGTGAGTGCCAAACACAAAATCAGTAACGGGAATAACGCTGAAGAAACGCAAGCTTTCGAACAGTACCGAAAACACGATGCCAACCGTTACCAGCACGGCAACAAAAGAAGAGAGCAGTAATAAAGACTGGAAGACTTTTTCGACAAACTGTCGGGCTCTAAGCTCAGGACTGACTCGCGTCCAGGCAATAGCACCAAAAATAACGCCGAAAATAAGCACCAACAGCGCGCGCGCCATAGCGTTAACGCGGTTTAAATCAACGAGTCGCTCTGCGGCTTGAATGATTGCAGGATCGCTAACTTCAGTGAGGGAACCAGGATTAGCAGCGTAGTTTTGAATGGAATTAATCAGCAAGCCAAGCTCGGATGATGTCAATTCCGACGAATTCGGCAGCGACTGAACAATAATGCGCTCAATAATAACGCCGTCGAATATCGACCATATCACCAGCACCGAAATCGCCGGTAATGCACACCAAAGGCAAGCCATCATACCGTAGTACAAAGGCAATGAATTCAAATGGTGTTGGCCACCAAGCGCTTTCGCTTTTGACAGCGACCGGCGACGGGACGTGTAAAAAATCGCCGCACTGAGCGCCACCAGGGTCAGCAGTAACGTGGTTAAATTCATGGTTCCTCAAAAATTGTTGCCAATCAAATCGTCTTTAGCACTCAGACAATATTGCGAAAAAACTCAAGCTAAGCTGTTTTCTCGTGTTTTCTGAAAGGTGTCATTTAACTGGAGTTCAAGCTTTTAAAACAAAACAAAGCCCAGTGCGTGAAATCACTGGGCTTTGGCGGCAATTCAAATTATTGCACCTAACTGCGTAAGGGGTAGCAGCTTATAAAACGAGATTGTTCAATTGCTTAACATCGCTACCAACGGCTTTTCGCTGATCATCTGGCAGAGGGATCATACCTTTTTCAGCCAAATAACCTTCTTCACCCCAAGCTTTGTTGCTGGTGAATTCAGCGAGATATTCTTTAATGCCAGGAATGAACTTGATGTGTTCTTTCTTAACGTAAAAGTACAGCGGGCGAGAAACTGGGTAGTCGCCATCAGCAATTGCATCAAAGGTTGGCTCTGAGCCATCCACCAATGAGCCCTGAATTTTATCAGCATTTTGGTCTAGGAAGCTAAAACCAAAAATACCGTAAGCGTTTGGATTGGCGTCGAGTTTTTGAACGATTAAGTTATCGTTCTCACCGGCCTCGATAAATACGCCATCTTCACGAATGGTATGACACAACGCCTTAAATTGGTTTTTATTTTCTTTTTTCAGTTTCGCCAACCAATCAAAAGACTTACAACCGGACTCCATCACCAACTCTACGAATGCATCGCGTGTACCTGAGGTCGGCGGTGGTCCCAATACTTCAATTTTAGTATTAGGTAATGAAGCGTCGATATCGCTCCACTTTTGGTAAGGGTTATCTTTAAGCTCACCCGGAGAACCTTCAACCGGTATCTGCTTAGCCAGCGCTAAGAACAGGTGCTTGCGTGACACATTAAGCGCGCCGCCTTTGATGGAGTTACCCAAGACGATACCGTCGTAACCGATGAGAACTTCAACAATATCGGTAACGCCGTTACCCATACATTGTTTAAATTCGCTTTCTTTCATACGGCGAGAAGCGTTGGTGATATCCGGAAAACCGACGCCCACACCTTGGCAGAACAACTTAATGCCGCCGCCAGAACCTGTCGCTTCGATTTTTGGCGTTTTAAAGTTAGTAGATCGACCAAAACGCTCCGCTACCACGGTTGAGAATGGGTAAACCGTAGACGAACCAACAATTTCAATATAATCACGCGCAGCATTGGCTGTGTTCACTATGCCTGCGCAGGAAGCGGCAAGAATAGCCGCCAAAATAGATTTTCTCACCGAGGTGCTCCTAAATTTATTTCTTATTGATACCCAGTTTTTGATCGATAGATAAAACAAAGGTATTAAAACTTCGCGCAATTTGCGGCAAATATATTTCAGAAATATTAAAGTAATGTTACAGCCCTGCAATAAAGCAAAATATGTCTAAAAATCTGCGTTAAGCGCTACTGGGATTAAGCTAAAAACCCATAAAACGGAGAACTAGCGCCCCATTTATTGAATCACTAATTACAGAGCAGCACGTAAAACCTGTGCCAAGGGAAAAATAGCAACTTTTTACGACACTATTGTGTACTTTTTCAACCCAAAACCCTAAATCGCTCGCACCTAGCACTCATGACACGAGAACACACCAGTAAGAGTCACTTGTCTTTGGGGTTAATTGTCGGTTCCTATATACTTTCGGCAACAATTGCGGCCAAATTTCAGTATTGAGCAAACCCATTCAATCGGCCCTCTAGAATCTTTGTGAAAAGCAGCAAACTATGGCTGAACAGCTCTCGAACACCCCCAAACTAGCAACGTCTTTGATTCAGCTACTCGATAAATTCGCCTCAATCACCGGTCGAGTCAGCGCCATAGCCATCGCGTTTATGGTGATTATTACCGTGGCCGTTGTGATTTTAAGGTACGGTTTTTCGATGGGTTCGGTCGCCGCACAAGAGTCGGTAACCTATCTCCATGCCTGGCTGTTTATGTTGGCGATGTCCTACGGGCTTAAATCCGACTCCCACGTACGCGTCGATATTTTTTATCGCAATTTCAGCAAAACATCGCGCAATTGGGTGAATGCTATTGGCGGTTTAGTGTTTTTATTGCCGATGTGCGCAGCACTCGTTTATTACGGCTGGGATTACGCCGAACGCAGCTGGGCAATACGAGAAGTCTCTGTAGAAGCCGGTGGTATACCGGCGGTTTTCTTATTGAAATCGCTGATTCCAGTGGCCGCCTCTTTACTGCTGCTGCAATGCCTAGCCGAAGTACTGGCGAATACGCTGGAATTAATGGGCTACGCTCCCGAACGCAGTGCCATCGAACGCTAATCAGTAATCCCTAATAAAGTCGCACCAATACCGCACTATTTATTTGTCGAAACGGAATCCTGCTTACCTTGATCGAATTTATTCCCGTTCTTTTATTTATCTGTGTTTGTCTCGCCTTGATGTTCGGCTACTCAGTCGCGTTCACTCTAGCCGGGTGCTCACTGATTTTTGCAGGTTTTGGTATTGTCACCGGCACCTTCGATCCAGCGCTGTTAAAAGCCTTGCCCGATCGAGTTTTCGGCACCATGACCAACACCACTTTAATTGCGGTGCCGCTGTTTGTGTTTATGGGGATCGTGCTCGAAAAAAGCCAAATTGCCGAAGATCTCCTGAAAAACATGGCGAAAGCCTTTCAGTTTTTACCCGGTGGCTTGGGTTTATCGGTTGTTGCCGTTGGCGCCTTATTGGCAGCATCAACCGGCATTGTCGGCGCAACTGTGGTCACAATGAGCTTGATGTCGCTGCCAACGCTACTTAATCATGGTTACAGCAAATCCTTAGCGACCGGAACAATTTGCGCAACCGGCACGCTCGGACAAATCATTCCTCCGTCGATTGCACTGGTCTTGCTGGGCGATATTTTGTCTTCGGCGAATCAGCAAGCACAAATCGCTCAAGGCGTATTTAATCCCACACCGGTGTCGGTTGGAGACCTATTTGTTGGCGCGGTTATTCCCGGGGTATTGCTGGTTTTCGCCTACGGCGCCTATGTGTTGTTCAGCGTTTGGCGCTCGCCGGTAAAACCGACGCTTGGAAGCGACAATCACGCAGCGGGTTCGGACGAAATTCATTGGTCAGAAGTGATAAAAGCGCTGATTGCGCCTATCACGCTGATCACAGTGGTACTCGGCTCGATTATTTTCGGGATCGCAACCCCAACCGAAGCCGCCGGAGTCGGCGCCTTTGGTGCCATTATGATGGCGCTGGCGAAAAACCAGTTATCGTTCAAAAAACTTAAAGCGATTGGCTTGGCGACCACGCGTGTGACCACGATGGTTTTCACGATTTTGATTGGTGCATCGGTGTTTTCTCTGGTGTTCCGAGGCTTTGGCGGCGAAGAATTAATTAATCATGCGTTTCAGTCACTGCCGGGCGGATTGTTGGGAGCGACTGTGTTGGTGATGGTTGCCATCTTTTTACTCGGCTTCATTTTGGACTTTATCGAAATTACTTTCGTAGTTATTCCATTGGTTGCGCCGGTATTGATCACACTCGGAGCCGATCCTGTGTGGCTCGGCATCATGATTGCTGTGAACTTACAAACTTCCTTTTTGACGCCACCATTTGGGTTTGCATTATTTTACCTGAGGGGTGTAGCACCAAAGTCTGTACATACTTCAGACATCTATTCTGGCGTGATGCCATTTATTGTGCTCCAATTGGCGCTTCTTTTAGTGTTAGCCGTGTATCCAGAGCTGGTAACATGGTTACCAAACACACTAAACTCTGCAAAAGGGAATTAGACTTTAGATTAACCTTGAGCATGGGTCGATAAAGACAGATCATTCACGCTCGATGATAGTAATGTCCGAATAATCAACAATAACGAGACAACAATGAGCCACTCATACAACGAAATTGATGAAACACCACTTCCGACCGGAGAGCTGGCACTGCAAACCGTGGCCATGCCGCATTCCACCAATTCGCAAGGGGATATCTACGCCGGTTGGCTTCTGTCGCAAATGGACATCGCCGGTTCTACCGTGGCACAAGAGTACGCTCATGGCCGAGTCACCACCGTTGCCGTGGGCTCAATGGCGTTTTTAAGACCGGTTCCGGTGGGATCTCAAGTTCGCTGCTACGTAGAGTTGTTGGAGATTGGCCGTTCTTCCATCAAAACCCGCGTTGAAGTGTGGTTGAAACAGGTCAGCAGCAATGAGCTTATGAAGGTCACCGAAGGTGAATTCGTTTATGTTGCCATTGATGAAAACGGCAGAACCCGCTCCATCAAAGACTGATTAATTCCTGGGAAAAGGTGGTGCGCTAGATAAAAATAATGTCGTTATAAATCGCAATGTAATGACAACAGCTGCCACCTAAAACAAACAAATGCCAAACGGAGTGAGCAAACGGTAAGCGATCCAAAATATAGAACACCACGCCAACGGTATACACAATCCCACCGGCAAGCACTAAATTCAGTGTCATCGGCGCCAGTTTCTCTAATAAAACCGGCGCAACAAGAATTCCAATCCAACCCATCACAATGTAATTAATCACATGTAACCAGTGGTATTTTCCCTGGCGAGTCAGTTGCAAAACGATGCCGATAATACCGAGCGTCCACACCAGAGCAAACAAACTCCAACCGGCGGTTCCTCCCAAACTGACCAACAAGAATGGCGTGTAGGTTCCGGCAATAAGCAGATAAATTGCACAGTGATCAAACAAGCGCAGCACACGCTTGGCTCTGGGAAACGGAATGCTGTGATAAAGCGTGGAGGCGAGGTACAGCAAGAACAGACTCGCCCCGTAGATAGACACCGCTACAATCGTCCAAGGATCAGTTTCAATACTGGCCATGGTGATCAATAGCGTCACCGCGGAGATACTCACCAGCGCGCCAACACCATGAGTAATGGCGTTGAACACTTCCTCAGGTAGGCTCTGAGGGCGTTTTTTTCTGCGCTTTTGGGCAGGGATTTCCGCTGGCAGTGTCGCGATATCGCTCATATCAAAATCAACCAATGAGTTAATTGACGGGAGAATTAAGCTTAGCAGTCACTCTCAGGGTAACTGAGAATGATTTACCTTGTAACTATTTAGACGGCATTTTGCGCTAAATATTTTACAGGTCTCACAATTTGACCGAGGAAATCCATAGCTTGAAGCAATCAACACTAGGTGAGAGCTAAAACAACGTTATGATTGACCCACCAGTGGCATCGACAGATGCTGGTGAACGATTTTCCAGCGGTGCTCGCTTTTCTCCAGCGCGAAGGTTGCTCGCACGAAGTTTTCGAAGTCGCTGCCGTCTTCAAGCACACCGCCACAACGAATGATGCCGTAGGCGAAGGCTAGGTCAGTATCGGCCTTGATGCTCAATTCGACGAACTCAAAAATCATGGCGCCTTGGTTCTCAAGGTGCCAGTCATCCCAACTCTTACGGTAAGCGTCGGCACTGTCGTACTTCAATGGGGGGAGAACATCGTAAACCACCAAATCCACTCGGTGATGCTCTAGAATTTTATCCTCAACGCCCATTCGGGTGCAGATTGCCCATTCTTGCAGAATATTTTGAATGGCTTGTTCTTCATGCTGCATGGTTGTGGATCTCAAATTGACTGGGTTTTAGGGTTGTTCGCCGAAATACTCGCGTGACTTGTACCAAGACTGCTCCGAGATCAGGTGATAATTCTGCGCCTCCAGACGAAACTTGGTATACGCCTTGTAGATTCGGGCGAACTCAGGATCGCTTGCTGCCAGCTCATCATAGACCTCAAAGGCGGATTTTCGAAGCGCTAACAGCACCTCTTTCGGCAGTTCACGAAGTTCCACACCGTGGGTTTCAACCAACTCTGTCAACGCGGCATTGTTGCGACTGGTGTATTGATCCAAAGTCAGCTGGTTGGCGACGATCGCGGCACGATAGACGAGCTTTTGCAGATCTTCCGGGAGGGACTCGTAGGCTTCCTGATTGATGATTAGCTCAAGGGTCGGGCCCGGCTCATGCCAGCCGGGATAATAATAGTATTTGGCAACCTGATAGAAACCCATCGCCAAATCATTGTACGGCCCCACCCATTCAGTGGAATCGATCACCCCGGTTTGCAGCGACGTATAAAGCTCACCGCCCGGAATCGTTACTGCGACGCCACCGGCGCGATTCCAAACCTCACCGCCCAACCCTGGGATGCGCATTTTCATGCCTTGAATGTCATCAATGGAATTGATTTCGCGGTTGTACCAACCCGCCATTTGCACGCCGGTATTACCAGCCGGGAAGGGTAATAAACCAAAGGGTTCGTAGAGATCCCGCCACAACTGCCAGCCGCCGCCCTCGGTGATCCAGGCATTCATTTCCTGGGCGTTCATCCCGAATGGAACGGTTGTGAAAAACACAGACGCTGGAATTTTTCCTTTCCAATAATAAGAAGCGCCGTGCCCCATTTGAGCAACACCGCCAGAAACCGCATCGAACACACCCAGTGCTGGCACCAGTTCACCCGCGCCGTACACTTTAATTTCTAGCCGACCGCCACTCATTTCATTGATGGATTCGGCAAATTCGTTGGCAGCGGTTCCGAGGCCCGGAAAATTCTTCGGCCAGGTAGTCACCATGCTCCAACGATAGACAGTTTGGTCGGCGGTTTGGGAAGAATCAGAAGGCGCGCTTTCAGCAAAGCGATCCGAAGAGGCCGTGCTCGCCACTTCCATAACGTATAAACCAAACAGCAACACAACCAGCGCTACCAGCGCGACAACAATCGCTGGCAGAATCGTGCGAGACTCCGCTCGATGAGGCTCCGACATAACAGCTTTCAATCCTTGTTATTGTTTTTAGAATCTCTTAAACGGCTTCAAGCTTAGCGTATTGCAGCACCAAGCGCTTGGTTCCGGCGTCATCAAAGTTAATTTCAATGTGAGCGTTCGGACCAGAGCCTTCAACATGCAGAATCACGCCCTCACCGAAAATGGGGTGAGATACACGCTGTCCCAAATTAAAGCCTAAACCCTCGGTCGAATCGCTCAAACGCGCGCGCGCAGGTGGACGGTTGTATTCAATCGGCCGTGTTACCGTCGATTTCACTCGCACTTCTTGCAGACATTCGGAAGGAATTTCCTTCACAAAACGGGAAACGGAATTAAAGCTTTCTTTGCCGTGAATTCGGCGAGTTTCGGCGTAGGTTAAATACAGCTTAGTCATTGCTCGGGTAATGCCAACATAAGCCAGGCGACGCTCTTCTTCGAGACGGTTTGGGTCTTCCACCGACATTTTGTGCGGGAAAAGATTTTCTTCCACACCGGCCATGAATACCAACGGGAATTCCAAGCCTTTGGCCGAGTGCAAAGTCATCAACTGAACCGCATCTTCGAATTCGTCGGCCTGCTCTTCACCGGCATCGAGCGCGGCGGACGCTAAGAAATCAACCAAAATGCTGGTGTCTTCATCGTCACTGGTGGGTTGATACACGCGGCAGGCACTGATGAATTCGTCCAAGTTTTCCTGTCGAGCTTGGCCCTTTTCACCTTTTTCTTTTCCGTGAAATTCTTTCAAGCCGGTTAAAACAATCGCTTTTTCCGCCAACTCGTGCAATTGCAGACTTTCAACCTGGTCGGCCAACGTTTGTACTAAGCTCATAAAGCTCGACACCGAACTGGCTGCGCGATTCGATAACGCCTTGTTGGTAATCATTTTTTCCGCCGCAGACCACAGCGAGCAACCCTGTTCACGGGCGAACAAACGAATGCCGTCAATGGTTTTGCCGCCAATGCCACGGGTGGGCGTATTGATCACGCGCTCAAGTGCGGCATCATCGTCTCGATTAACCATCAAACGCAGATAGGCGAGAATGTTTTTAATCTCGAGTCGATCGTAGAAACGGTGGCCGCCATAAATGCGATAGGGCACCGATTCGCGCAGTAGCGCTTCCTCTAAAACACGCGATTGCGCGTTGGAGCGGTACAAAATGGCGATGCTGTCACGACGATTGCCTAAGCCAATCCACTTATCAATTTGACTGACAATGAATCGGGCTTCGTCTTGCTCATTAAAACCGGCGTAAAGTGAAATAGCCTCGCCCTGCTCGCCTTCGGTGTGAAGGGTTTTGCCCAGGCGACCAAAATTATGCTCGATAACGCCGTTTGCGGCCTGAAGAATGGTGGCGGTAGAGCGGTAGTTTTGCTCTAAGCGGATGGTGGTTGTGCCGGGAAAATCCTGGTCAAATTGCTGAATGTTCTCGATTTTTGCCCCGCGCCAACCATAAATCGACTGGTCATCGTCGCCGACGGCAGTCACCCAACATTGCTGACCGGCCAACACTCTTAACCACGCATACTGCACGGTGTTGGTGTCTTGGAACTCATCCACCAAGATAAACGGAAAGCGCTCTTGATAGTGACGCAGTAAAACCGGATTGTTGAGCCACAACTCGTGTGAGCGCAGCAATAACTCACCAAAATCCACTAAGCCTGCAGTCTGACACGCCTGCTCATACTCGCGATAAACGCTGAGCATGGTGCGCTCGTACAAATCGGACGTTTCAATCACATGATCAGCGCGACAACCCTCGTCTTTATGAGCGTTGATGTAAGACGCCGACTGCCGAGCGGGCCAGCTTTTTTCATCGAGATTGAGCGCCTGATGAATGCGCTTTATCAAACGCAGCTGATCATCGCTGTCGAGGATTTGGAAATTCTGCGGCAACTTCGCCTCTTGCCAGTGCGTTTGTAACAGGCGATGCGCCAGGCCGTGGAAGGTTCCAACCCACAACCCTCTGGGATTCACACCCAGCAGTTGTTCCAGGCGAGCGCGCATTTCTCGCGCCGCTTTGTTGGTGAAGGTCACCGCCATAATCGAATGCGGTGAGATACCTTGCTGCTGAATCAACCAGGCAATGCGATGAACCAGAACGCGGGTTTTACCGGAACCGGCTCCAGCTAGAATTAATTGGTGGCCTGGCGGTGCACTGACAGCCTGAGCTTGAGGGGGATTGAGATGATCGAGTAATTGGGAGCTATTCATGCGGCGGCATTGTAGCAGAGCCAAACCTAATTAGAGACTTCGCTGCTCAAAAACCTCGATTTGCGCCAGCTAAGCAGAATCGGCAAAAACACAACCGCGATTTCAACTTCTGTAAATTTGGTTCAAGATTTCTTCGAGACGAAGGTTTAAGATCAATAGATGCCGTAACGACTGGAGTCAAAATCAAGCATTCGAGAATTTTTAGCTGAAATTTGTGTAATTTTACTACAAAATGACGCTATATTTTATAAGAACTCCGGCGCCACCTGGGCACAGAAACAATAATCAGAATATTTGGCAGAGAGAAGTCTTGACCTTAAACCCCTCTGAAGTGACACAGAACATTACCGATTGTATTCCGACCATGCGCAAATCAGAACGCAAGGTCGCCGAGTACGTGCTGGAAAATACCCGCGATGTCATTCACATGCGTATTGTCGATCTGGCGAATGCGGCGAAAGTGAGTGAGCCGACGGTAGTGCGTTTTTGTCGCGCGGTAGGGTGTAACGGCTTCCAAGAGTTCAAACTCAATTTAGCGCAGCAGCTGGCCTCGATTCCCAACTTTGTTCACGTCGCCGTCACTCGCGCAGACACAGTCACCACATTCTCACAAAAGATTTTCGATTCTACCGTCGAAACCTTGCTCCAAATTCGCGATCAGCTCGACCCAATTCAAGTGGAATCCGCCATTCAGGTAATTTGCAAAGCCTCAAGAGTGGAGTTTTTTGGTTTTGGCGCCTCGGGCGCGGTTGCCGCCGACGCGCACCACAAGTTTTTCCGCTTGCAGTTGGCCACCGCAGCCTATTCCGATCATCACATTCAGCACATGTCAGCAATGAGTATGAAGCCCGGTGATGTGGTGGTGGCGATTTCCCAAAGTGGCCGAACCAAATCGCTGCTGGATTCGATGGATTTGGTAAAACAGCAAGGCGGGATCGTCATCGGCATATCGCCCAGTGGTTCACCTATTTCTCAGGAATCCACCGTAGCCGTTGACGTCAATGTCGATGAAGATTTGGATATCTACACGCCGCTGTTGTCGCGCATTGCTCATCTTATCGTGATCGATATTCTCGCCATTGGTGTGGCCCAGCAAAAAGGCGAGGGCTTACATGAGCATTTGTACAAACTGAAACAAGGTCTCGTGCCACTTCGAGTGTAGGGGCCTTTTTAACAGAGCCCTTGTTCAAGTCGGGGATTAGTTGAGCGGAACTCAGCTCAACCGCGCTTTATTCAGATCGCTGTGCCATTAAAATAAATTCACGATTGCCGTCGCCACCTTTGATTGGGCTGTCGATAGTCGCATGCACCCGCAACCCCAACGCTGCAACTTCTCCTGAAATTCTCTCCAAAACCTGCGCGTACAGAGATGTATCGCGAACCAAACCGCCTTTACCGATGTTGTCACGCCCCACCTCGAATTGCGGTTTCACTAACGAAATTAACCAAGCGTTGGTTTTCATAAGCGCGGGAAGGTTCGGCAATATCAACGATTGAGAAATAAACGACACATCCATGACCACCACATCAAACCCCGACGGAGAATATTCCAACAGAGATTTCGATGGCAGATCGCGTGCGTTCACTCCTTCTAAACAAGCAACACGCGGGTTTTCTCGCAATTTAACGGCAAGCTGATCGTGGCCAACATCGACGCCCACCACCTGATTAACGTGATTTTGAACTAAAATGTCAGTAAATCCGCCTGTGGACTGACCTACATCTAAAGCGTTCATTCCTGTAACATTCAGCTCCAAATGATCCAAGGCCGCTTTTAGCTTCAATGCTCCGCGTGATACATACTGAAATTCTTCACCAGCATTCACCTTGAATTGTGTCGCAGCCTCAAGTTTTAACGATGGTTTTTTCAATAACTGCCACTGACCGTTGTTAAAATAGTGAATACACTCACTCTTGATCAGCCGAGTGGCGAGTGCACGGGTACTCACCCAGCCGCCTTCGACCAGTAAAACATCGGCGCGTATCATGTGTTTGTCATACTCCAGCGTAGTAAGGAGAAAAATTTGATTACCATCGTTCAAATCCGAGCTAATCAAACTCACCAACTTCGCCAACAGCTGCTTCGTCCGACGCAATCAGTAAAAGAAATGGATTTTCCCGGTGACCGAGATTCTACCACCAAGCACTTTGGTGCCGTAGAGGGTACGGGCGAACTGGTCGGAATCGCTTCGGTTTTTTATGTGCAACACAATCATTTAACCGACGCGCATTGGCAATTGCGAATGATGGCAACGATCTCCCGAGTGCGGCGATACGGTGTTGGTAAAGCGTTGGTGAGCGAAATTGAATCCTACTGCAAATTGCAGTCACAGGCCCCTTGCATTATTTGGGCAAATGCACGAGTCGGTGCGTTAGGGTTTTATCAATCGATGGGTTATTTGTCAGAAGGTGACGAATTTGAGTTGCCCCAAATTGGTCCACATCAATTAATTTACAAACAGATAATTTAGCGCGATTAAGCTTTTAAATTTATTTATGAAAAAATGCCAAAGATCACAGAAAAGCCGTGTTAAAAAAATTAACCTGAATACGATATTGGTTTTCAATTCTAAATTATTCGCTTTAAGAAATTGATTGTTCAAAATATAAGGCGAAGAAAATGATCGCCTCTTGCGTTTAACTGCGCAAATTCTTTTTACCTGATTGTAAAATACCTATTAACCCTTAAGCTAAACTAGCAAGCTGATCAGCTCAGCGAATGTTGAAACTTATTCATGCTCAAATTTTACCTTGCCGTTGTTGTATTTTTCTCCGTTACATGGCTTGTCGAGTTTATTTACGGCGCAAAGAAAAAACGTAACACCTACAATGGCAACGAATTTTTTTCAAATCTAGCACTCGGTTTAACCAGCACACTCACCAGCGTTTGCGTAACGTTATTGAGTGTGCCGCTTTATCTTTGGCTCTATAAAAACTTTTCCATTGAGTCGCTTAAAGGGACGTCGCTTTTTCACATCGTTTTCGCCGTCATCGCTTACGACTTTTTGTATTATTGGAATCACCGCTGGCACCATACCGTGACCTTTCTCTGGCTCGGCCACTCCGTCCACCACTCGGGGCAATCGTTTAATTACAGCACTTCATTGCGCCTTGGGATTATTGCATCGCTAACGAGCTGGGTTTTATTTATGCCTCTGGCTATGTTGGGTGTAAGTATCGAAGCTTATTTAGGAATTTACGCAATACAATTGGTGTATCAGCACCTCATTCACACTCAACACATCCCAAAGCTCGGTTGGCTGGAGCATTTTTTTTATACCCCATCCCATCATCGCGTTCATCACGCGTGCAACAAAGAATATCTTGATAAAAATCACGGCTGCTTTTTTATTGTTTTTGATAAACTGTTCAACACCTTTGCCGAAGAGAAAACTTCGGTTCCAACACGATACGGAACCACGCACCAAGTTAGTAATCACACACCTTCTTTAATTAATGTATTTGAGCTTAAAAGACTGTTTCGATATTTAACGCATCCTAAAATGTCGGCGACAAAAGCCATTCATGCATTTTTTAATTCACCGGATTACGAATCAACGCACAGTGAGCAACCGTTTAATCCACGAAAAATGCAAGACTATTCCAATAGTCTCGATTTTATGTCGGTCGCTTTTTTTCTATTAGGGCTGGTTGGAGCAATTTATATTGCGGTCACATTTATTGAGAACGTGCAAGAACTTGATCTTACCTGCGTGGTACTTTTTTTATTATTGGCGATTGGATTAATCGATCTTGTCTCTTCTCATTTGAACAAGAAAACACATACTGGCTGGCTAGCGATTGCTACCACGGCATTAATTTTTGTAACCTTAGCTTTACAGTGCCAATCTTACTTATCAAATCTTGCGTCTTTTTATTATTACACTTTAATGACATGCAATTTATTATATCTCCATAATAAACAATACAAGTATTCTAAAGCTTGAGACTGCCATTATGACTTCCTTTAAAATCAACGATTTAACCTCCGGCTCTCGCACCTGTAAATTTATATTATCGAGATATATCAAGTACAAGCAAAAAGGTTACTCTGCGCTGGTCTCGAGAATTTTCCACGGCGTACCAGCGAAAAATGCCAAGGTCAGCTATAACACAGTAGAATTCACAGACCCGTCTAATCCAAGTTACAGCGACGAAATTAAAGACGTTTTGCACTTGGGGTCTTACAACTATTCTGGCCTCAACGGCAACACCGAAATTATCGATGCAGCAAAAGATGCGTTGGATCAGTACGGCACAACAACCAGCGGGGTAAGATTGCTCAACGGCACTTCTAACCTGCATATTGAGTTAGAAAAGAAATTGGCTAAGTTTTTGGGTTACGAAAGCGCGGTAACCTACAGCAGCGGATTTGCAGCGAATCTCGCCGTGTTTGATACCTTGTGTGATGAATCCGATGTAATTTTCTCCGATGAACTCAATCACGAATCTATTTTAAAAGGCATCAAATTGTCGGGGGCTGTCTGCGAAACCTACCCTCACAAAGACGTTGCCGCACTGGAGCAACTGATTGCGAAATATCCCAAAGATACTCGCAAATTTATTGTTACTGATGGCATTTTCAGTATGGACGGCGATTTAGCACCGCTACCAGAATTAGCGCAATTAGCCGAACAATACGGTTGTTACTTAATTGTTGATGACGCTCACGGAACCGCTGCTATTGGCCCCAATGGTCGCGGCAGTGTTGCTCACTTCGGGCTCGAAAAGAAAGTCGATATTATCACTGGCTCTTTGAGCAAAGGTCTGCCCGGCATCGGCGGTTTTATTGCCTGCAATAAAAAAATCGGTGTTGTATTACGCACCGGATCAGCACCTTATATTTTTTCGGCCTCGATTCCACCGGCAACGGCCGCAGGCGTAACAAAAGCCATCGACATTCTTCAGAAAAATCCGGCCATCATTAATCGATTGGATCGAAACGCAAAATTTGTTCGCGACAGTCTCAGAGCCGCAGATATCGATATTTTACAGAGCGAAACGGCGGTGATACCGGTTATTGTCGGATCAGACCACAACGCTTATACCCTGGCAAAAAATCTTCACGAACGGGGAATCTACGCCAACCCAGTTGTTTTTCCTGCGGTAAAACGCGGTTCCGCTCGAATCCGACTGAACGTCAGCGCAGATTTAAATCAAAATGAATTAAACTTTGCCGTAGACGCCATTATTCGAGAGACCCACAACATACTGAATATACCCAGCGCAGCAGGAGCAGCGTAGCGGAGTATGGTGCAAGCAACTACATTTAACGTTCAATGGTTTGACAACATTGACCAGGTGTCGCTTGCCGACTGGCAAGCCTGTTTTCCCGAAGATGACATTCTGCGCTCATACGATTTACAGCGCGCGTACGAAACCTCTAATTTCCGTGACGTCAATTTTCACTACTGCGTGGTTACACAAGAAAATCGTGTGGTAGGGATTCTTCCATGTTTTGAATATCGAATTTCATTAACCGACGTCGCCAGCGTTAGCACTCAAAATATCGTCGCTCGCATACGCAAGATTTACCCAAATTTTTTAAAACTGAAAGCCTTTGTTGCGGGCGCACCGATTTCCATCTGCGATGATTTAATCGGCATTCATCAAGACTGCCGCTCGGATCTGCAATCGATTCTATCGGTAGCTTTCTCAGCCATTGAAGAGCGCTGCAAGCAAACCAACAGCACGGTTACGTTAATAAAAGAAATCAGAAACCGATACCAATCGGTGTTATTTCAGCAGATTAAAGAAGACTTTGTCATCGGCGAAAGCCCGCCAACCACATTTACTTATGTGGGTGAAATAAACGGTGAGCCGTATTTACAGCGCTTGAGAAATCGCTATCGAAGCTCGATAAAAGGTTACCTCAATAAATTTTCCAACAGCGGCTTACGCTGGGAATTGATTTCCGATTTTGGTGATTTGTCGGAAACGCTTTGCGAGCTGTACTTAAATGTCCTCAATAGATCCAAAGTAAAATTTGAACAATTAACGCCGGATTTTTTCAAAAGCATTAATACTGCCTTGGGCGAACGTTCGGCGGTGCTGGTCGGCTACCACCAAGAAAAAATTGTCGCCATGGAATTGATTCTACAAGGCCGCCAAATGCACCCCATTTATTTGGGTATGGATTATCAGTACCTAAACGACGCCGGGCTTTATTTCAATTGTCTGGTAAAACTGTTGCAAGAAGCGCAAGACAGACAATGCTATACGGTAGAACTTGGTCAAACGAGTTACGAGGCAAAATCTAATTTCGGCATTGAGTTAGAAAAACTGTACGTAGCAATCAAGCACAAAAATCCGATAATCAATAAACTATTACGGTTGTTTAAACACCAAGTACTGCCGCCGTACCCAGAAATTCCGGCACGCAATATTTTCAAAGATTCCAATGCCCATTCTGCTCATTTAGATCAAGCGATAATTCCCTCCCGCGCAGGTTATTAGTTTGAATACTGTAATTGACAATTTTAACATTCATGTTGCCACGTCAATAAACGAGTTAGACGCCGACTTATGGGACCAAAAAATCGGCTTTAACCACGCCGCCAAGTCTCATCAATTTCTTCAAATTATCGAAAGCAGTTTTCCCGCAAGGCAGTATTTCTACTTTTCGGTTTATTCCGCCACCGACAGCAGCAAACCCATCGCTTTATTTTTTAGTTGCCAATACCGACACGACTTATTTCAAGGCGCTCAAGGATTGACGGAATCTTGCGTCAATAGCGTTAGACATCTTCTGAAAAATTTTGGCGCAATTTCTATTGCCATGACAGGCAATCCGGAGTGCCACAGCCAAACTTGGTGGTTCGACGATCAAGCCATTACAGAATCTCAATTTTTTTCTCTGAGCACTCAATGCCTAGAACAGCATCACCCTAAAGCCTGGCTGTTGATTGTCAGAGACTTTATGATTCAATCGAACAGTGACAGTCACTTTTACGATTTAAAATCAAAATTTGGCCATTTCTCGTTTACGTCTTTACATCCAATTGCAGCGCTTTCTATTGGCGATCAATCGGCGGAATCTCACAAAAGCCGGTTAAAGCGTAATTATCGTCGACTGATTCGCAAATCCTTGACCGATCTCACTCAGCAGCAATATCGCGTTGAACGGCAACTGGATTTCAGCCAATTAGTCGATACGTTTTATTCGCTTTATCTCAACGTTCATCATCGCGCGCAAGAATACGTACGCGAGCCTTTCCCAAAATCATTTTTACTGGATTTGGCGAAAAACCCATTTTCCGAAGCAACGGTGATTTACGACGACGATTCACGAGTTGCAGCGTTTACGATCAGCATATTCAGTTCAACCATCTACAATCCGTATATTTTCGGAACCCGTGAAATTAAACCTGACGATCCCAATTTTTATTACGCGTTAATGTGGTTTGACCTAGAAAACGCCTGTCACCGACGTATGACTCACATGGACATGGGCATCACCAACTATTTTCCCAAACAAAACTTTGGCGCTGAACTGCTGCCCTTAGCGATGGCCGTTTCAGTTCGAAAACCCTTCCGATGGCTTTCGACATTAATTGCCAAAGCCCTTGCCGAACCCCAACCGCCCATAAGGTCTGGTCTTAAATAAAACTGTGGTAATCTAAGCGCATCATTTTGAAGAGGTATTTAGCCATCAATACTGAAAATTCCGCGCGCGCGCAAATCACAGAAAAGCTGGAGCACTATACTCAGCAGGTGGCAAAACACAGCCAAGCGCTGGCGTTACTGTCTCGCTACCGAACAGTGTCTTTTATTGGTTTTGTGATCACGTTATTTTTTGTCGATCGCTACCCACTTCTTCTAATACTCAGCGCCGCTGTATTGACAGTGTTCTTCGGCTTTGTCGCGCGCTATAAAAAAGTCACAGCGCTTAAGCACAGCGACGAAACACTGTTAGCTATCAATCGGCGTTCGATGGCGAGAATGAATCGCGATTGGAAAAATCTAGAAGCGCCGGAACAAACTGAATCTAAAACGGTATTTTGGCAAGATTTAAATATCGGCGGCACGCGATCAATTATTTCGTTGTTAAGCCATATATCTTCACCACTTGGGCTCAACACGCTAAAAAGCTGGTTAGAAAAAACGCCTACTATCGAAGACATTACCGAAAGGCAGGCTGGGCACCAAGACCTTAAAAACCAATTAGGCTTCCGGCAAACCATTAATGCTCTCGGATTGCAGATTAAAAATATCGGCCAGCTCAACCACTTAGTTGACTGGTTACAATCGGAATTTACGCTGGTAAAAAAACCAAAGCAAAAACTGATTGCTCTGCGTTGTTGGAACGGCTTAGGTGCCCTGTTGATTTTACTGGTAGTTACCGGCGTACTTTCAGCAATAAGTGTTTTAGCATACGTCATTATAAACGCTGCGTTACTGTTAAAGTTCAGGCAAGCCGTTACTGAGCTCTATTATCAAATCAATATCAAACCTGAGCAAATTGAGAATTTAACTAAGCTAAGCCAAGAAATTGAACAGTATAAAAGTCAGTCGCCACTCATTAATCATTTACAAAGCGAACTGTTTTCTGCCGAAAAAAACGTTCCGTTTTCCGAGCAACTGTTAAGCTTGTACCGCTTAATTTTATTATCTGAATTACGCTTGAGCGCGATTCCTTATATTTTGGCGTCGTTGTTTTTGGCCTGGGATTTACACGTCTTTTTAAGATTGCAACATTGGGCGTCTAAGAACACGCACGCATTCGATCAATGCATTGATGCAATTTCACAATTTGAATCCTTATCGATTCTTGCGGCGGTAGCTTATGAGAACTCCACATGGACCTTACCGCACATTCAGAAAGACAGATCGTCTGAAATCGTGATGGAACACGGCGGGCATCCTTTATTAAAACAGGATGAGGCAATCAGGAATTCTCTAACATTAACGCCGAACGATAAAATTTGTGTTATTACTGGCTCTCACATGTCGGGCAAGACGACGTTTTTACGCACGCTCGGTGTTAACGCTAAGCTCGCTATGATTGGCTCCGTGGTTTGCGCGCAATCGCTGTCAATGCCGCGCTTGGACGTTTTAACCAGCATGCACATCTCGGATTCGCTGTTAGACGGTGTCTCACTGTTTATGGCCGAAGTTATTAAAATAAAAACGCTGATCGATATTTTAGAGAAGAACAAACAATCCGATAACATTAATACGTTATTTTTGTTGGATGAAGTTTTACGAGGATCTAACGATTTAGAAAGAAAGCTGGTGTTCACTCGTTTGCTCAACAAGCTCGACACTTACGGTGGCTACGGATTGATTTCGACCAACGATATATCGATCGCTAAATCGGATGAAGTAAACCAAATTGTCAGTCAATACCATTTCCAAGAATCACTGAGTCACCAAGAGGGCTCTGTCGCGTTTGATTTTGACTACAAACTGCGTTGCGGCGTGGTTGCACAAACCAACGCCATGCAAATTTTGCAATCTATGTCGGTTATTTAACGTTTTCGTTATGCGTATTATTTTAGGCGTATTGCCAAGTGTTTATTCTCTGTATTTCATCAACCATTATTTGCGAGTTCAAAAATGCACTTTAGAGGCTGTCGTCGTATCAACAAAACCCGTTGTCATTGATCGTCGTCCCGTGCTCGGAATTCTCGATATCAATTTTCTTATTCAACGATTCGGGTTCAGTTATTTTGGTTTTTTACTCGCAAACCAATGGTTACTATCTAAGGTTAACCGTCAATCCGAGCAAGAAAATGAATCTTCTAAATTGTGGAATTTAAATCGTTTGAGTGATGAATACGGCTTCTCGCTAATTTATGCCGACGACTTTAATTCCGACGACACCATTAACATCATCAATGAGATTAACCCGAACTACTTTTTGATTAATGGCTGCGATCAAATACTATCGCCTAGGTTTTTAAATCGCAGCCGCCCGCAGGCCATTAATATTCATCCGTCTTTACTGCCGGATGATCGTGGTGTTGATCCAGTTTTTCAAAAATTATTGCGCGGGGATTTCACCTGCTCGACCTCGTTGCACCAGATATCAGCAGAAATTGATCGCGGTCCAATTTATTGCCAGTCTCGACAAAACCTTGGTTCTGTCGGCAGCTATTTAGAGTTTTCTATGGCCCACGCGGTATTGGCGTCAGAGATTTTGCAGGCGTTTTTGCAAAACCCAAATGACCTCAAACCGCAAAAAGAAAACGCACAACACCCCTATAAGTCTTGGCCCCAGAAACACGAGATACAGCAGTTTAAGCAAAAGGGGGGGCGTTTTTTATCGAAAGCTGCGATCCATCAATTTTTAAACTTCACCTTCACCCACTGTTAAAGTAGACGGTGGTATACTCACTGTAATTTCAATACTCCAAATTCCGAAGGGGGCGTATCCATGATTGTTTTCCACCGCCAGGCCGGAGCAAAAGCTAACTCACACTAAGCAGTGAATTTCTCTGCTACTGGTTAGTGCCCGGCTTGTGAGCCGGGATTCGCACGAATCCCAAATTATCAGCGCAACACACTGTGTTTGTGCGGCTTTGCTATGCGTAATTTTGGGAAAACACTCATGTATTTTCAGCACCTTTCCGACCTCGGTTGGAACAATTACTTTCAGTCTCAACTGACCTTTGAACAACTTGATACACAACTTCCTTTTCGAGTTATTTCACAACACCGCAGCCAAGTGGAATGCGTCGGCCTCAACAAAAACGGGCAGCCGATCGACGTAGCGCTGGGCAGTCATTTTTGGCGTAACGCAGACACTTACGAGCGCCCAACCGTTGGCGACTGGTTGATGCTCGATGAACACCTCCAACCTCAGCAATTGCTTGAGCGCAAGTCGTTGCTGAAACGAAAGAGCGCCGGCCAGACTTCAGCACTTCAGCTAATCGCAGCCAATATCGACACGCTGTTTATCGTGACTTCGTGTAATGACGATTTCTCGCTAAACCGGCTGGAACGTTATCTATCGATTGCTAATGAGTCAGCGATTCATTGCGTGGCGGTGATAACAAAAGCGGATTTGTGCAGTGATACCTCGGTGTTCGTGCAGGCGATCGCCAACGCCCATCCTTCGCTGGCAATCGAGACCTTGAACGCCACCCATACCGACGAACTCGACTCCCTCAAACAGTGGATTGGTGTGGGCCAGACAACCGCGTTGCTGGGTTCTTCTGGAGTGGGGAAATCAACCATCATCAATGGTCTAACCGCTGCTAGCGCTCAGAAAACCGGAGCCATTCGAGAAAGCGACAGCAAAGGAAGACACACGACAACCGGAAGAAGTTTGCATCGATTATCCGGCGGCGGTCTGCTAATTGATACGCCCGGAATGCGTGAGCTGCAAATGGTTGATAGCGAACACGGCATTAAAACCACGTTTCACGAGATTGAAATCCTGGCCGAAAATTGCCGCTTCAAAAACTGCTCACACACCACAGAGCCAGGCTGTGCGGTGTTGCAAGCCGTTGAGTCTGACAAACTGGAGGCGCGATTATTGGATAACTACCACAAATTGCTGTCCGAGCAGGCGCGTAATAATGAATCCGTTGCCGAAAGACGCAGTAATGATCGTGCCCTTGGACGTTTTTATAAAAACGCCCAGAAAACTTCCAAAAAGTTTAAATCCAGAGACTAGGCACTCAGTAAGGAATCGACACAGGGACGTGTCGACTGTGAAATTGAAGTATCCGAGGTTAAACGAGTTAAAACAGTAACGAGTGCATATAAGGAAGCACGAAAGCGCTGACCGTTCCCGTGATTCCCATACTTAATCCTGCAAGAGCACCACAGCGAACACTGATTTCAAAACCACGCATGGTGCCAACACCATGAGCAAGGGTGCCGAGCAACAAGCCTTGAAGACGGTCGTCGGATAAACCCACCCATTTAAAAATCGGCGGGCCGAGCAAAGCACCAACAACTCCGGTAAACACCGTAATTGCCGTCGACAGAGCAACAATGCCACCGATCGATTCGGCAATGCCATAGGCCATCGGACTGGTAACCGTCTTGGTCATCATACTGACAAGAATTTCGGTGTCACCGCCAAACAACCAAGCAAAACCTAACGCCGATAGAGGTGCAATCACACTGGCAACAATAATCATCAAGCTGGCGGGAATGACCAAACCGCGCAGCGCTTTTAACTCCAATCGCAATGGCACCGCCAAAGCCACAGAAACCGTTCCCAAAAAGTAGACCAACAAGGTACTGCCTTGTTTGTAGGTTTCAAACTCCATGGGCGTAATGGCGATAAAACCTGCCACCAGGAAAGAACCGGCAAGTACGGGGTGCATCCAGACCTTTCGTCCTACTCGTTCGTAGGCCATGAAGCCAAGCTGAAATCCCAGCAGTGTAATGAACACTGAAAATAGGGGAGTTTCTAATATTTCTTGAATGGCGGGATCGAAAGTCACAGCTTAGTCATCCATTTAAGGAGGAGGGCACAAATTAAAATGGCGACTGCCGTTCCTAAAACCATACCGGCGAGAAGCGCGGGCCATTGCCCTAGAATTTCTTGCGGTAAATAAAATAAACCAACACCGGCCGGCATAAAAAATACACCGAGGTAGCGGATTAGGTGATCACTGACGACTTTTACTGACTCAGGCAGAGGAATAAATAAGAAGGTCACAAACAACAACATTAAACCAATGACCGAACCCGGAATAACCAAGCCAAATGAGCGGGAAACAAACTCCCCCAACATTTGGAAGCCAAAAAGTAATACCAACCCGCGAATTACCACTGAATAAATCCTAACTGCGTCGCAGAAGCTGCCAAATATTAATAAGAACAAGACCGGCGAAAGCCACCAGAGTCCAACCGGGAATACTCAATCCCAAAAATGTCCAAGAAACCTCAGCGCAATTACCGTCACCACGCAATAAAACCGTTAACGCTTCTTGCAGAGGAAATGCTTCGATTAAATAGTCGAATGACGGTCCGCACGCGGGCACCTGATCTTCAGGAAGACTTTGTAACCACAACTGACGCGAGGAGAAAAAGCCACCTGCGATAGCGCTGATAATCGCCAAGAAAGACAGCACCTTTCGGGCTGTCACTGCGTTGTGAACAACAAATGCAATTAGCGCCCAAGAACCAGTGGCTATAATGAAAATACGCTGGGTAATACACAGTGCGCACGGCACCAGATCCATAAAGTATTGCATGTAAAGGCCGACAGCCATTAAGCCAACGCAACCTAAAAATACGATGAAATTGGTCAGTCGAATACCCGGCAACCAGAAAGATGAAGCAGACAAAATCAGAATTCTCCTAGTTTCTGCGACCCAAAGCGACATTTTATCCTATCGATTGCTTTGGTGCTGTTGAAATTACTTACGCCACTTTCGAGGATGCGACGATGACGTTTCTCTACCGCCTGATCATGTCACTCATAATTTTATGGGTGGCTTCAACACCTATCGCTTTCGCCGAGGAAGAAGCCGCAGAGGGCGAACCCATCGCGGCAATTTACATCCCCATAAAACCGTCGTTTGTGGTCAACTACGGTGGACCAGGCAAACTCCGTTACATCAAAGCGGACATATCAGTTCGAGTAAAAGACAGCGCAACAGCCAACCAAGTTCGACACCACTTACCTTATCTTAGAAATAACATTGTGCTTCTTTTGAGCAAACAAACCAACGACGCTGTTGATACCCAAGCGGGCAAAGAGTTACTCCGCCAAGCTGCACTGGAAGAAGTCCACGCGGTTCTAGAGGAACAAGAGGGATCAAGCGGTGTTGTCGATTTGTATTTCGATAACTTTATTGTCCAGCGCTAATACTTTTCCAAGACATATATTCAGGTCTATCCACAGAAATTGTGGATAGATTTTCTCTTAAATTGACCACTATTTGGCCCGTTTTCGGATTTCAGTCACCACCTCGCCGCCAATTCCCCAGTTGTCGGTTTCGACCTCATCAATAACCACAACGGTGGTTGCCGGATTCTTATTTAAGGTGGTTTGCAACAACTCAGTAACCCCCTGAATAAGCTCAGCTTTCTGTTCGGCGGTGGCACCTTCATTGGTAATTTTAATATTGACGTAAGGCATGATTTCTCTCCGTAATTGATTCTGTTAACGCGCCGAATAAGCGGCAATCTCGTCGATTTGTCGATCTTCTTTTGTGTCTAAATATTTCAGCAAAATAAATAAACACAAGCCAACCACCATCACCAACGCCGCCATATAAAGACCCACGTTGTAGTTTCCGGTGTACTCGGCAATGATTCCTGTTACCGCTGGCCCCACAATTTGAGCGACACCATAAGCAACCGACATTTTGCCCATCATTTTTGCGGGTCGAGTGGGGAAGTAGTGACCACTCATGGTTAACACCAGCGACACCAAGCCGATAAACGTCGCACCAAATAGCACACAACCGAGCAGAACAAAGGGCAAGCTCGGCATCATCACCGGCAGCAGAATTCCGGCTATTTGCAGCAAGGCGGCAGCGCTCAGTGAAGCAAAATAGCCGATGCTTCTTGCCACCCGATCCCACAGAAATGCTCCGGCTGCGGCGGCAAGACCCATCACCAAAAAGCCCAAACCGCCTTTGCCTTCCATGCCGGGTAAACCATCGATAATGGCAACAATAAACGTCACACTGACAACGTAGCCGACACCAGCACAACAATAGGCGGCCAAAAATAATCTGAAAAACAACGGACTCGGCGGGTGATCCTGGGTCTGCTGCTTCGCGACCGGCTTTTCTGTATCCGGCGACGGCAGCCAAACCCAGGCAAGCACCGCCAGCACCATCGATAGCAGCGTCAAACCCAGCCATTGCTCACGCCAATCAAAATAGGCACTCATCGACTCAATAACTAGGGTGACAATAACCACGCCCAAACCAACGCCGCCGTAATGAATGCCCAGCTCCCCCCGGAAACCGTGCTGCACCAGCCAGTGTAATATCAGGGCAGCTGAAATAATCATGCCTGCGGTACCGCTGAGCCCGGCAAGAAATCGAAAAAACACCCACAACCAAAAGTTGTCCGACAGCGCCATACCAAGCGTACTCAGCACACCTAATATTAGTGCTATGCGATAAAAGCGGTCTTTTGTGCGCAAACTGGTTATTTGGCTGGCCAATAAAGCACCGGCGAGGTAACCCATGTAAATAACGGCGGCCAACCAACCGCCGCGCGACAACCCAAGCCCGGTTTGCTCTTGCATAACTGGCAATAAAGGCGTGTAAGCAAAGCGGCCGATACCAATGGTAAGCAACACGCACATTACTCCAGCGGCCATCACGCGATATCTGAGTGCCGAAGATTCCATACACCACCTAGTTGTTTAATTCGCGCTTACCATAAATAATATGCATATTCTCTTCAAACGAATAATAGAGAACCTTTTGTTCTCCATTTGAGATATGAGCTTTTTAGGTACAACTATGGAAATTCAGTCATTGCAAACATTTCTGGCAGTCATTGATGAAGGCGGCGTGCAAGCGGCGTCAAAGTCCCTGCACACGGTCCAGTCGAACGTCACCTCGCGCATCAAACGGCTGGAACAAGAATTAGGGACAGAGTTGTTTTACCGAAGCGGTCGACGGCTTGAGTTATCACGCTCGGGACGAGAGCTGGCAAAGCACGCCCGTGAACTGCTGCAAATGCACAAACACGCCCACCAAGCAGTACAGCAAAGCAATTCTTTGACGGGCGAATTGCGAATCGGAACCATGGAGACATTTGCCTCTTTTCGTTTACCCAGTGCCTTAAAAGCGCTGCGAAGCCAGCACAATGGCATTAAGCTGCGAGTAGAAACCAACACCTCTGAGCACTTGATTGAAAAGTTGCTACAACACAAACTCGACTGCGTCTTTATTGGCGGCCAGTTCGATCACGAAGACCTTGTCGCCACACAAGTATTGATCGAAGAACTGGTATTGGTGCGAGCCGCCGCCGATGACAATCCAGACACACCGCTAATGCTTTTTCGCGAAGGTTGTGCGTACCGCAATCGGTCATTGCAGTGGCATTCTCGACTCGGCAGACCCACACAAGAAGTCATTGAATTGGGAACTCTCGACGGCATATTGGGGTGCGTCAGCGTTGGGTTAGGCATGACATTAATGCCGAAATGGGTTGTAGAATCGAGCCGATTTCGATCGGAATTAGTCGTTGAGAAATTGCCCGAAGAAATCGCAATGATTCCCACCATGATGATTTGCCATCGTCGGGACGCCGAACTTCAAGCGATGCAAACATTGAAAACCGCGGTGACTTGTCAGCAGTAAGCCTCGTCGTACTCCGTTGATTTTTCGATGAAATATACGAAAAAAGTTCATCCGCCCAAGTGGCATAATTTTTAGCGTTTCTTCCACCTAAATTTTGGAGAGTTTATTTTGAAACGCTTTTTTCTACTGCTAGTACTGGCGATATCAGCCGCACCAAGTTTTGCCCAAACCACCCGAGTTACGGGCCTTATTAGTGACATCTGGTTTTTCAGTAACAATTTTTCGACCTACAACCAAGCCGGTGATACAGCCCTAGCTGTATTTTATATCGATTCACCAGAGCTACTACCCGCATGCGGTGATGGTCCACCACGAATTGCTATTTCGACAGATCACCCGCTCTATGACTCAGTTGTGTCTGCCGCATTAGCCGCAAAAATCTCTCAAAAGCGTGTACAAATGTGGCACTTACCAACGTGCAATATTAGAGAAAATTCTTGGGATTTCGCGCTATTTAGTTTCGCGGATTAATACCAAAAGCGGCGGGAAATTGGTTGTTGAGCACGTTTGATTGACGAACAATATCCGGAAAAAGATCAAAAAAGCGTTTTTCCAATAATGAGTATTGGCTGACGCCCGCTTCAAATGCCGCCGTTAACCCCAGAGGTTTTCTGCGGCGCTCATCCATAGAACGGACGATATTTTTAAGCTGTTCTAATTCGCCATAGCCCATCAATAAATCTTTTTTTTGCGCATAGGTGAGCCAGTTTAAAGCTCGTTCGGGCAAAAAGGTTTCTCTTGTGGATAAGTCTTGATAGAACTGCCGGGAAAATTCGCGCAGCGACGTGTTGTGGAATTGCTGCCAGTTACGACAGAGAAAGTGGTCGATGAATAAATCCAACAAGATAGGTGCCACACGGCGATGTTGCTCACCAAATTCGGCGGCACATTCGCGCATACCCTCGTGTTGATTGCTCCAAGCGTCTAATTGTCGGTGGTGCCATATACCTTGCTCGATGTGCAAAGGTCGTTCAGTGGAAAGGGGACCTTTGACAAAGTCCCCTAAGAAAGCTCCGATCTGGTGGTCGGGGTTCGAACCAACCACCAAAATATGCGCTAAATAATTGATAATCTATCTCTAGAACATTGCATTAAGCGCGAGCACAGAAGTCGTACTGCGCGTAATAATCTTGCAAGTAGTCTTCAAAACTCAGCTTATCTTTCACTTCAATTTTTGCCTGCTCAAGCAAAGAATCCTCAGCCATATCCTGCAATCGCTTATAGGAGGATTCATCAATGCCCACAGTTTTGAAGTACTTAGAATGGGATTGCGCTAAAGACATAACATGCTCAAAGAAGCTTTGATTGTTGTCTTTCATCGCCTGGAGAATTTTTGCCGATGGCGTCAATTCTGGGTTTTCAATCAGAGCACACTGGCTTTCAAGGGCAGCCATGTAACCTTGATTACCACAGGAAATATCCAACAGCTCCGCCACTGGGTGCATCGATTCGAGCAATTGCTGCCCCCATTGGCGCAGCGGCTTTTCACTGCCATTGGCAATGAGTTTTAAATTCGGATCGCGTCCTTCGTACACGGTGCGTTTTTGATTCTCCTGAATCGCGCGGAACTCTTTTTCAAAGGTTTGCGGGCTCGGCTCCAATAAGCAATACAGTAAGAACGTATCCAAAAACAGCATCTGGTTACGGGAAATCCCGAGCGGCTCATACGGGTTCAAGTCCACACAACGCACTTCAATGTATTCAACACCACGATAAAACAGAGCCGTTAACGCCGTTTCACCGGTACGTGCCGTACGCTTAGGACGAATGGCACTGTAGAACTCGTTTTCAATTTGCAAAAGTGAGGCGTTTAATTGCTGATAATCACCGGCACCATTCTGAACACCTAGATCGGTGTAGTCCTTGTAAGGTGTGTTGATTGCACGACACAAAGTACGCAGATACGAGCCGAGATCGTTGTAGTCGACCAATAAGCTGGATTGCGCGTCACTCTGATACCCCAAATCACCCATTCGCAGCGAAGTTGCATACGGGCGATAAAAGGTCTCGCCTTTTTGATCCCACTTATCGAGGTTGTGATCTTTCCCTTCCACAAAACAGCCGCACACAGCCGGAGAAGCACCGAACAAATACAATAGAATCCAATAGTAGCGGCGGAAGTTGCGAATTAGATCGAAGTAACGTTCAGTTCTGAATTGTTGAAGATCTAAACTGGTTTTTTCTCGCCCATGCAAATAAGCCCAAAACGGACTCGGCAAAGAAAAGTTATAGTGAATGCCCGATATCGTCTGCATCTTACGGCCGTAGCGATGCCCTAAACCCTGCCGATAAATAGTCTTCATGCGACCAACGTTCGAATTGCCGTACAAGGCAACCGGAATATCTTCGTCTTTGTCCAACAGGCACGGCATACTCGCAGGCCACAGATGCTCACCGTTTAGCGCACCGTGGGTGAACTGGTGTGTCGCCATGAGGTTTTCAATCACAGAGCCCACCTGATGCGATGGCGGCGTAATGAATTCGAGCAGGGATTCGCTAAAATCTGTTGTAATCTGTGAATGAGTCAACGCTGACCCAAGCTCTTTCGGATGGCGTGTTTTGGCAATGCCACCGCCGGTATCGACACGCAGGCTCTCTTTCTCTAAACCGCGCAAAATACCGTACAAAAGCGGCGAATTCTCTGGCTGTTTCAGGTCCTCAATGAGGGAATTTATATCTGCCAAGGGGCCTCCTCAGGGCGTTATCAGCAATCAATGGTAGAGCTGTTGCTCAATACTTCATCACCACTTAACTGAAGCGTGATTAAGCGCCTTCTTTTTCTATTGTGTCAAGCTCAGCACCGTCAGATTGAGACGGCTCAAAACCAGGTAACGTCAAAGCTAATTCGTCATCGGTGGCTTTTGACGCTTCTGTGTTGTCAGATTCAGCGACGGGTTCTGCTGATACAGCGTCGCTTTCTGGGTCGGGCTCTTCGCCGTGGGTTGGCTCTGGCAACTCTGAAATCCAGGAGGGATCAATGATGGGAACACCTTTTTCGGTCGCCTCAGTTTCGACGACCGTAATGCGCTGGTCAAAGTCACGAGCACTGATCTCAAAGATTTCATTGATTGCTTCGTCTTTATTTACTACCCGATACAAACCTGCCGGTTCTTTTCCGCTCACCCATAACCCCTGGCGGCTGAAGAAAAACTTGTTTTGGTTTTGTAGTAGATAAACTGTGCTCATTAATTACTCCAACGTGCGCACTATTCAATCTGGAATTGTCAAAGCGCTAGTCAATGACCTGTATATACCGCAGACGTGATAAAAAGTTTATCCGAATGTGCGGTTAATCCAGAAAAATACAAGTCAAAGGAAAACTTAATGCCACCTTTCGAGAATTATGACGCCAAACCGTCATATTTCTGTAGCATTATTCGCGCTCCGAATGTAAAGCGGATTGTTTTTTGAATTTAGGTTTAGTTGTGACATTTTAACGATTAGTAAAAATCTGTCATGAACTTTACGTCAATGCCGAATAAAATTTAGTCGAGTACATCAGGAATCTTAAAGCTATTTTATCCACTGATGCTTCTCATCTAAACTTAAACTAAATACTCAAAAATCAATTCTAAACACCGGATTTGCAAGGAAGGCAGTGGCAGTTAGTACTGTATAAAAGGTATGATTGGCCGCTTTGGTGATTTCGTCACCTTTAATTAAGAACCAATTTGAATTTACAACATCTGACTAAAAGACTGACGTTAGGGAAAAACAGACTTATCTCTCATGAGCCAAGCAATAAGCCAATTACCAATGATGGTAAAACAAAACCTGGGTAAACCAGGCACCGTTATTTTAGCCCGCAACCTTCTTGTTGTAGTGCTTTTGGTGTGGGCGTGTTTCAACTTGGCCACATTATTCTGGGCACTGTTTCCAGCCCCGCAAATTCCAGAGCCATCAAGCGCAACACCACGCAATGCCGTCGTCGAAGCAAAGACCGGCTCATCGGCAAGTCAATCTGGAATCGATATCGACGCTTTATTGGCCGCAGAACTGTTCGGTTCTGTCGATCCCGAAGAGGAAGTTGCCGAAGTTGCCCCAGTGGCGAGCGAGTTAATTCGCGATGTTGAAGAAACCGATCTCAACTTAACCTTAAAAGGCGTCATTTTAAGTTCCATCGCAGACAATTCAGAAGCCGTTATCGGCCACGGTCGCGAAGAAAAATTTTATCAAGTCGGGGCAAAATTACCCGGCGGAAATAATGTCAGATTGGTACAGGTACAAACTGACCAAGTGATTTTGGAAAACAACGGTCGCAACGAAGCACTCAGACTCTTTGAACCCAGCGACAGCGTCAGCAGCGCACCGGCACCGGTTAGATCGAGAAATTTATCACTCGGCAGCTTAGGCAGAAATCCACGCGAAATTTTTGATGAAGAGTTAGCCAGAGCGGGCGTTGATCCCGATAACATTGAAGAAGACGAGGACGAAGAGCCAACACCGCAGAATCGACGCCGTGTCGTGTCTCAAGCACCAAAATCCTTAGCCGAAGTTATTAAATTTAGCGTCCATCGAGACCAAGGCGAAATTGTAGGTTACAAGATTCGTCCCGGACGCAACCGCGAATTTTTTACGCAGCTTGGCCTGCAACCTAACGATATTGTGACCGAAATTAACGGAATTGCGCTCAACAATTCCGGTAGCGTCTCTCAGGTATACCGCGAGATGCGAGAAGCAACCAGCGCGAGCATTACTTTGGTTCGCGACGGCCAAACTGAGTCATTAAATATTACGCTTGAAGACTATTCCGAGGAGTGAGGATTAACGTGCGCCGATTTTTGTTAGCAGCGCTCCTACTTTGCGCGAGTTATGGAAACGCCCAAAGTACCGAGCCTGAGAAGCTGACTCTCAGCTTTAACGACGCAGACATTGTGGAAGTCATCCGTTTTGTTGCTGAACAGACCGATAAAACCGTGATCATCGATCCGCGGGTAAAAGGTAAGGTTCAGGTATTTACCAACGGTGAAGTTACTCGTGATCAAGCCTACGCGTTGTTGTTATCGATCTTAGAATTGCACGGTTTTACCGCCTATGAAAATGGCGATGTAGTCCGCGTTGTTCCCAACAAAGAAGTCCGTTCATCACCCATTCCGGTAATGAAAGACGTGCCATCTCAAGCCGGTGATGAATACATCACCGAAGTGGTAACGTTAAAGAATGTTTCGGCTGCGAAAATTTTGCCTGTGTTGCGCCCATTGGTTGCACAACACGCGCATATGGCGGCCTATGATCCCAGCAACTCCATCGTAATTTCTGATACCTATGCCAACATCACGCGTGTTAAGCAAGTTATCTCGCAAATTGATGGCGCTGCTGTCGCACAAACTGAAATCATTCAATTAGAGTTTGCACCGGTTACCGAAGCCATTCGCATGCTGCAGCAACTGCTCAGTGGTGACGCAGCCAATGACACCGGCACCTTAAAAATGATTGCCGATGTCCGAACCAACTCTATGTTATTGAGCGGCGACCAACTTCAACGCACACGCGTTAAAGATCTTGTCGCCCGCATCGATCGTCCACAGGCACAAACCGGTAACGTGCGTGTTATTTATCTTGAATACGCCAACGCCACAGAAGTTGCTCAAACCTTGCAACAACTTCTGCAAAACCTGCAACAAGGTGGCGGTGGCGGCGCTGAAGGCGGCTCCAATCCTACCAGCAGTGTTCGTCCTTCCGTCGAAGCTGACGAATCCACGAATGCGCTGTTGATTACCGCAGAAGGCGACACTCTTGATTCATTACTCCAAGTTGTTGAGCGTCTGGATATTCGCCGAGCCCAAGTGTTGGTTGAAGCGGTTATTGCAGAGCTTGAAGATGTTGACGGTAAAGATTTAGGTATTCAGTGGTTATTCGCCTCTGAAGACGGCGGCTTTGGCGCCAATTCCCTTGGCGACGGTGTTCTCGCAGGCGCAGGTTCCATCGCGCTTTCTGACGATGACGACGTTATCGAAGACTTAGCTGGCGCAATCGGAACCATCACAGGTACCACTTTTGGTATCGGTGATTTCGATGGTGACAAAGGTTTCCTCGCACTAGTGAACGCACTGAACGAGAAGACCAACTCCAACATCCTTTCTACGCCGAGCGTACTGACAACCGACAACCACGAAGCCGAAATTTCAGTCGGTCAGGAAGTACCTTTCGTTACCGGTAGCTTCACCAGTACAGAAGGCAACGTGAACAACCCGTTCCAGACCATCGAGCGTCAAAACGTTGGTATTACCTTACGCGTCACACCTCAGATCAACGAAGGCGATAAAATCGTTCTCGATATCGAACAAGAAGTATCAAGCTTGACCGGTGAAACCAGCGCTTCTGACGTAATCACCAACGAGCGCTCAATCACCACCCAAGTTCTCGCCAGCGACGGCCAAATCGTTGTTCTCGGCGGCTTGATGCGTGACAACGTTCAGACCTTCCAGTCTCGCGTTCCAGTACTTGGCAGCATCCCACTGGTGGGCCGATTGTTCCGCTCAAACAGCGATCGTGTGACCAAAACCAACTTGTTGGTATTCATTCGCGCGACGGTCATTCGCGACGACGAAACACTCACCGGCACAACCGCCGAGAAGTACCGATTCATTCGCGAACAACAGCTTAAAGCACGTCGCCAAAAAGGCTTGTCGCTTAAGAAAGATTTACTGCCTGTGGTTCCTGAGTGGCCAATCGCTGCAGATCAAGATCTTTCAGGCTACGAGACAATCGCCGACCAACTTGAAGCAGAACGCTTGAAGAAAGAAAAGAAATAAAGCTCCAGGACGCAGCTATGGCAGAACAAGCCCTCGACAATGATGAGCAGGACCTCATAGACAACCAAGAGGCCCTTGACCAGGAAGCCGTGGACGACGAAGAGTCCACGCGCGCCTTACCGTTCCATTACGCCAGTAATCACGGTGTCATTTTAAAAGACGGTCAGATCTTTCATCGAGGCCGCTTGAGTCTGCCGCTCATACTGGAATTGCAGCGTCATTTAGGAAGCGGCTTTATCACCGTACCGATCAATGACGATGAGTTTCAAAAACAGTTAAAAGAGATGTACCACGGCTCCAGCGGCTCCGCCCAACAGGCGGCCGATGAAGTTGTTGACGATCTCGGCAGCGACATTGATCTCGGCTCCCTTGCCGACGAGCTGAGCGACGACCAAGAACTGCTTTCAGGCAACGATGATGCCCCCGTTATTCGTTTGATTAACGCGGTATTGTCCCAAGCGGTTCGCGAAAAAGCCTCGGATATTCACATTGAGCCCTACGAAGACCGAGTTGCGGTTCGCTTCCGTGTCGACGGTGTCCTCAATGAAATGCTGTCACCGAAAGCGGTTCTTGCGCCACTTTTGGTGTCGCGTTTGAAAGTAATGGCCAAGCTCGATATCGCCGAGAAACGTCTGCCGCAAGATGGTCGTATTACTGTGAAGCTTGCCGGTCACGGTCTCGATATTCGTTTATCAACCATACCGTCCGCGCACGGCGAACGTGTGGTACTGCGTCTGCTCGACACCACGGCCGGTCAGCTGTCGCTCAAGCAAATCAACATGCCCGCTCAGGTTCATAACGGCTTTTCCCAAGCCTTACACAAACCTCACGGCATCATTCTGGTTACCGGTCCAACCGGTTCCGGTAAAACCACAACGCTTTACGCCGGTCTTTCCCACATCAATGATCGCAGTCGTAACATTTTAACGATTGAAGATCCGGTGGAATACGTTCTGCCCGGCATCGGTCAGACTCAGGTTAACAGCAAAATCGATATGACCTTTGCCCGCGGCCTGCGCGCAATTCTTCGACAAGACCCGGATGTGGTAATGATCGGTGAGATTCGTGACCGTGAGACTGCTTCAATCGCAATCGAGGCGAGTTTGACTGGTCACTTGGTAATGTCGACGCTGCACACCAATACCGCCATTGGTGCGGTAACTCGTTTGCAAGATATGGGCATTGAGCCATTTTTGCTCTCATCCAGTATTACTGCGGTGATGTCACAACGTTTGGTGCGCTTACTGTGTAACCACTGTAAGACCCCGGATCAACCAACACCTGCCGAACAAGCCCATTTGAATCTGAAAGAATCTGACGTTGTCTATCGAGCCAACGGTTGTGAGCACTGCCACAACCAGGGTTATCGCGGACGAAGTGCGATTTACGAGTGGATTGAAATTGACCAAAAAATGCGCCAGCTCATTCACGAAGACGCAGGCGAGCAGGTCATGGAAGCCCAGGCCAGAAGCCAAGCAGATTCCATTACCGAACACGGTCGCAAACGCGTTCTTGCCGGCGACACCAGCATTGAAGAAGTCATGCGCGTAACGACAGCAATTTAATCATGGCCGCATTTACTTACACAGCATTAAACAATACCGGTAAAACGGTAAAAGGCATTATTGAAGGCGACAGCGAACGCCAGGTTCGCTCGCAACTGCGCAGCCAACAACTCAAGCCATTATCAGTAACAGCTGCTGGCGATAAAAAAGTAAAAGCCACCAACGGCAAAAATAAATCCTCATCAACTTCAGCTTTCGGTGGTCTTTTTGCGCCCAAATTAAGCACAAAAGAACGAGCACTCGTAACTCGTCAACTGGCATCGTTATTAATGTCGGGACTGCCGCTAGATGAATCTTTAAACACCGCCGCCAAACAGGCCACCAAAGAATCCACGCAGTCCATTTTGCTGAGCATTCGTGGCCGAGTTCTCGAAGGCCATTCACTGGCGCAAGCGTTCAGCGAACACCCAAAAAGCTTCGACAATATGTACCGCTCCATGGTGAAAGCGGGGGAATCCTCCGGTTATTTGGGCCAGGTACTTGAGCAATTAGCGGAATACATCGAGCGCAGCCAATACACAGCTAGCAAGCTAAAAATGGCCATGATTTACCCAATGGTATTGCTCGCGGTCAGTATTTCGGTTGTGGCAATTTTGATGGTCTTTGTCGTACCCGATCTGGTCGGCATGTTCCAGCGCAGCGAACGAGAATTACCTTTTATCACCAACCTGTTAATTGGCACGAGTAACGTACTAAGCAGCTACGGCCATTTTATTTTGATCGGCTTAGTAGCTTTGGTAGTGGGCTTTAAATACCTGCTGAAAAACGAAGATCGATTGCGCGCGTGGCACCGGTTTTTACTGCGTGTGCCCCTGATTAAAGACGTGATCTTACTGGCCGAAAGTTCTCGATTTGCCGGAACACTGAGTCTGTTATCAGAAAGTGGGGTTCCTTTACTGCAAGGGCTTCGCATTGCCACCCAAGTGTTGGGCAATACCGAATTACGCCACGCCTGTAGCGACGTTACTCGCTCAGTGCAAGAAGGTGGCGCTCTCAACAAAGCGTTGAAACAAGCCGGTTGGTTTCCACCTTTGCTGGTACAAATGACCGCCAGTGGTGAAGCCAACGGCACCTTGGATAAACAGTTAAAACACTGTGCGTCCAACCAAGAGCGCGAGCTGGAAATGACCTTGACGACGGTACTGGGTATTTTTGAGCCTGCCATCGTTGTCATTATGGGTGGCTCAATCGCATTTATTATGATGGCAATTTTGCTGCCAATCTTTGAACTCAATCAGCTGGTGTAGCTCTTAGAAATTACCGATTTACTTCAATTTTTAACGACTTAAGCAAGATGGAATAACCTTATGGACAGACGATCAAAACACTCGGGCTTCTCGCTCATCGAAATTATGGTGGTGTTGGTCATTATGGGGCTACTCGTAGGTATCGTTGCGCCAAATGTTTTGAAAAACGTCGATGATGCTAATGTTAAAACTGTCTACGCAGATTTTCGCAGTATCGAGACATCACTAAAGCTGTACCGCCTAGATAACTTTGTTTACCCATCTACCGAACAAGGTTTGTCAGCGCTAGTTGAAAAAACCGCTCTAGAGCCAGTACCGCGCAAATTCCCGCAAAGCGGCTACTTGGACGATTTACCAACCGATCCTTGGCAGCGTGAATACGTATACATCAGCCCAGGAGAAAGTCACGACTACGACCTAATCTCTTACGGCGCCGATGGCGTTCCAGGTGGTGAAGGTCAAAACGCCGACTTAAACGTTTGGAACAAGCCTGAATAAACGTGAATGCGATATCAACAAATCAACATCGACAACACCAGCGAGGATTCACCTTAATTGAAATCCTCGCGGTGATGTTTGTTATTGCCGTATTTGCTGGTATCGCCGCCGTTAATATCGTCGACTATGATCCCGCTGGAGAATTGCAGGATTACAGCGAAGATTTCTTCGCACAGCTCTCTTTTGGTGCCGATGAAGCCTTATTTACCGGCGAGCACGTCGGGTTAGTCCCGCAACTGAAAGAGCGGACCAACACCAGCCAGCTCAAAGATTTATGGGAATTGGCTTGGTATCGTTGGCGCGACGACGAGTGGCAAGAAATCACTGATATCGAACCGCTTTCACCACCCGATGTGATTCAGTTTGTTATTGAACTGGACGAAGAACCACTGGATTTGTGGGAATGGTTAGAATTTGAAGAACCAACCCCTGCGCTGATTTTTTACGGCGGTGGCGAAGCCTTAGAAGCCACCATTATTTTAGAAATTGATCCCGCCCGCGCCGACGGCATTGATTTTGAGTCTCGTACTCAGCACATGGACATTAACGGTTTAGGCCAAGTTATTTGGCGTGAACGCAAAGAAAGAGAAGATCGCGAAGCGGAATTTGGGAGATAATGCCATGGCTCACTCTATCTCTAAACACCGCAATCCAACACGCACTTTTCAGGGCGCCAAAATAGGCACAAAGCAGTCTGGCTTTACCATTATTGAAGTCATTATTGCGTTAACCATTGTCGCTGTTGCTTTGCCAGCTCTGCTCAATTTGGTGTTAATCCAAACCGATAACACGCATCATCTCAGAGAGCGAACCCTGGCCGAATACGTCGCCAGAAATCAGCTCAACACCCAACGCATTAACTACCAACTGACCGAGCGAATTCTAAACGGACGCCAAACCGGCACCGAAGAATTCAGCGGAATAGAGTGGCACTGGATTGCAGAGTCGGAAGAGACCGCAATCGACGAAATGCGCCGCATCAATATTTCCGTAGCGAGAACCCCACAAGACGCCAGAGACAACCCGAGCGCCCATTTATCAGGGTTTATCTATGAATAAACCAGCTCGTCATCTCTCGGTAGGTCAAACACCTCAAGCGCAAGGCTTCTCATTGATAGAAGTGTTGGTTGCGCTCGCTATTACGGCAACGATTCTGACGCTCGCTTATCAATCGCTGACCTCGGCCATTGACGGTTCTGAAAAAACTCAAGCGGCGATGGATGAAATAGATACCTTCGCACGGGCAATGCACATTTTAGAATCTGACTTTAAACACGTGGTTGCTCGCGACAGCGTCTTATTTAACGTCGAAAGCCCCAACGGTTTTGGGACCGACATCGACAACGAATACCTATTGAAATTTAACCGCGCGGGCCGACCCAATCCGGCCATGTTAAAACGCAGCGCGTTATTGCGAGTCGGCTATCGCTGGAGCGATAACATTCTCTACCGCGACACTTGGCCCGAGGCAGAAGAAGCAGTTATCGATGACGCACGCACGCTGGAACTTTTGCGCGATGTAACAGATTTTGAAATCCTCTACTTACCCTCTGACGCCGACGACAGAGACGGCCCTTGGGTGGACAGCTGGCCGGATCGCGGCACCTCAGGCATGCCCGTCGCCGTTGAAGTAACGCTCGAAACCGAAGAATTCGGTCGCATGAAACGATTATTTTTACTGAGCACCGAAGCCAATATTACCCGCCGTTCGAGTGACGACGATGACGGCAATGGTGATGGAAACAACGGTAATGGTAATAACGGAGGCAACGGCAATGGCGGCTAAGATCTCCACACATCGTCGCCAACAATCGGGCGTTGCACTCATTACTACACTGATTATTGTCGGCCTAGTGACTGCGCTGTCGATCGGTATTGCTGTATCCCACGAACGTACATTACTCAAAGCCGAGAGCCGATTTCACGGAAACCAAGCCTTGGAGTATCTTTTGGGCGCAGAAGAACTTGCCCGCTTTGTGCTTGATGAAGATTACAAGGAAGACCAGGAAGACCAAGAAGAAATAGACTCACTCGATGAAGCGTGGAATCAAGAGCAACAATTCCCGCTAGATGAAGGATCGCTGCTCGGCCAAATTTCCGACGCGCAAGCAAAATTTGATATCAACCGTCTGGCACGACAAGTTGCCACAGAAGATTCTGACAGAACCAGTCCGCAAGCGTATACCGCCGACCAGCGCCGCTTCATTCGACTGCTGCAAATTCTCGATGAAGAAGAGCCTATGTCGCTGACGGATGCACAAAGTGTGTTGGCACCCATCATTGATTGGCTGGATGAAGACGACACACCGTTTGGATTTGAAGGCGCGGAATCCCTCGATTATCAGCGCGAGGAACCGCCGGTGCGACCAACTAACGGGCCGATCAAAAGCATTACCGAGTTGCGGCTAGTAAAATCGATTACTCCAGAGCTCTACGATTTATTGGAGCCACACATTACCGCGCTGCCCGGTGGCGGTACCGGAATGAATTTAAATACCGCAAGCACAACGTTACTGCGGACTATTAATATAGAAAATGATTTTAGACCACTGTCGAAAGCGGACGCAGAACAAATACAATTAGATCGGGGAAGTGGCTACACCGTGTTTTCAGATTTTCTCGACGGTTCTGTGCCCACCACACTCAGACCTCAAGGCGACATCTCCGATGAAGGGCTGACTGTGTCCTCTGAATATTTTATTTTGTCCGCAAAAGTAGAGGTCGGTCGACAAAGGCGAGCCCAAACCAGTTTACTGTTTAGGAACGGCGAAGACACCGAAGTGATTCAACGCAGTGATTTTGGCTTGTAAATTAAGTTGCAAAATTATTGTGTTAACCAGAGCTTGGCAACGCAGTTATGTTTATCTTAAGTCTCAATGGCATGGCAGATAACACCAAACTCTGGATAAAGAAGTGAAATTAAGAACAAAGGCCTGTATGAAACGTCGGAAATTATCCGCGCACGGAAGTATATGAACAGATTAATCGTAATTTACGACAGCTTCTTACCCGACCAAAACCCGTTGGAACCAACGCTGACCTGGCGTTTGGCCCAAGACGGCGACTGGATGGGGCCTGAAACTCGCGGCACCGTCGAGCAACTTGCCGACGCCCAAGTCGAAGCGGGTGCAGAAATTTGGCTCACTCTGACCACACCGGAGGTGGTCATGGTAAACCAAGAGTTCTCCGCAAAAGAAAAGCGCCATCTCACCAATTTGATGCCTTACGAACTGGAAGACCAGTTGTTAGGCAACGTTGAAGATTTTCATTTTGCCTACGGCCACATCGTAGAAGATCAGGTGACCGTCGCTTACACCCCCATCGATTGGCTCACCATACTGATCGATTCCATCGAAAAAGCGGGCGTAGAAATCACTACCTGTTTGCCGCTGTTTTTGCTTCTACCTTGGGAAGCGAATCAATGGTCGATCCGCTGGTTGGGTGACGACAACCTGGCCGAAATTCACTACGGAAAAGACCTGGGCTTCTTAATCGAATTAGATCTGCTCAAAGACGCCCTGGAATCACTCAGCGCCACACTCGAAGAAAAGCATCGCCCGAAAGAAATTAAATTATTCGGGCAAACCTTCGAAGACTTGCAAGTGCTGCAAAATCACCTTCCAGAAAGCTTGCAAGAAATGGCGACCAGCCAGCAGTGGGATCAGTGGTTAAGCCTCAGCCTCGAAACCCTGCCACCGTTTAACCTGCGCCAGCAATCGCTGGGTCGTTCGCTGCCGGTCAATCGCTGGTGGGCGCAATGGCGACCTGCTGCTATTGCGGCGGGAATTGCAGCGGCGCTGTACTTAGGCGGCAACTGGATGCAAACCCATCAGTTAAAGCAAGAGCAACAAGCGCTGATCGCAGAAACCGAACGCACCTACCGCACAGTAATGCCACGTGGTGCATTGGCTGATCCCGAGTTGCAGTTGCGCAATCAGTTGTCGAAATTCAAATCCAATTCTTCCGGTTCTGGCCCGAGCGTAGTTGGTATGCTCGCGCAGATCACGCCGATGATCACTCAAGCGGACGAAATCTCGGTTAGAAACATGAACTTTATTGAAGGCGACATGCGCCTGAACATCGAGTCGCCGAGCTTCCAACAAATTGATCGCTTACGCGCCCAACTCGAAGATCAAAAATTGGCGGCCGAGCTTCTGGGAACCTCGTCTGTTCCCAACGGAGTTCAGGCGCGTTTAAGAATTAGGAGTAACCCATGAGCGCCATCGAACAATATTGGATGACGTTAACTCGCCGCGACCAAATCGCGCTGTTGATTTGCGGTTGTGCTGTGTCATTGGCCGCTATTTGGTGGTTGATCCTAGAACCGTCTGCAAAAGCGCTGGACAACCAAGTACTGTCTACACAATCGAGCGCAGAAAGACTAACTCGTGTACGCGACATGGCACTGGAACTTCAGCAGTATCGCTCAGGGGATACCACTCAAGTTTCCGGCGCACCTTTGAGCGAACTGATCGATCGCAGCCTTCGTGGTCGCGGTTTGCAAATGAGCAGCTTTCAGCCGGTGCGCGAAGGCGAGGTGAGACTGCGTTTAGAAGAAGCGGAATACACTAAGGTCGTGGGTTGGTTGCATCAAATGGAAAGCGAAGAAGGCCTGACCGCAAAAGAGCTTACCGTGACCCCAACCCGAACCAGTGGCCGAGTTTCGGTAAGTGTGCGCCTGGCGCGCTAAATTCATCGTTATTACTGAATGATTGCAACATGAGTCAATACAATATTCTCACCAAAAAACGCCTGTGGGCGATTCTGCTGATTTTACTGCTCGTATTGCTGGTGATGAGAACCCCGGCACAATGGGCAGCTTACGGTTTCACACAAGCGGTGCCGGGTCTTCGCATGGCGGAAATCAGCGGCAGCCTCTGGGACGGTCGCTCTGGCTCAACGCAAATATCCATCGACAGCGAACTCTACAGTCTGGGTGAATTCCACTGGGAAATCAGTCCGTTAAGCTTAGTCACCTTCTCGCCGTGTGCCGATGTCGACTTTTCGTTTCAAAAGCAAAATGCCAGCGGTTACGCCTGCGGCAGCGGCAACGTCATCAGCCTTTCTGACTTCGAACTCAATTTACCCGCAGAACTTGCGTCGTTGTTCGCACCAACACAACTAGCGGGTGATTTCTCACTGGTGGTTATTGAAGGCGAATTTGCCGGTAACCAGGTGGAAAAATTAAACGGCAATTTAGCCTGGCGCGACGGCGCTTTCCACGATGGCGAAAAATGGATCAAAGTTGGCAGTTTCGGCGCTTTGTTATCTGAAGACGGCCAGAAGGGCATTAATATCGATCTCGAAGATCTCGGCGGCCCAGTGATTGCCGATCTAGACGCCAACTTCAATCGAATCGTACGCCCGAACGACGACGTCGGCGTAGAATTTAAAGGCGAAGTAGGTGTTCGCGAATCGGCCCATCCCGATTTACAAACCATCCTTCCCACCATGGCCGGAGCAATCGGCGAACCATCTGAAAGAGGCTTTACGGTCGAATGGAGTCTTTAACCAAGACCCCCATTTTTCGATCTAAATCTAAACAACCGGCAATGTGGACTTTATTGCTGGTTGTTTTATTTAGCAGTCAATTTTCCCAAGCCGAATGGTTTCATAAAACCTGGCCCATCATGGGCACCGAAACCGGCGCGCGTTTTTGGCTCGACGATCCCAATTTCTCAGACCCCACTCAACAAAGCGAAGCACTGAAGGCTCAACAACAGAAAGCACAAGAGCTGCTTGAGTTGGTCCGTCAAGAAATGCACCGCATCGATGTTATTTACAGCCCCTATATCGACACCAGCGCATTATCGAAAATCAATGCAGCGGCGGCTTCGACCCCACAATTGCTGTCACAAGAATTCGCAGCACTGGTCGACAAAGCGCTGTGGGTCAGCCAAGCCAGTGGCGGCGCATTTGATATCACCTACGCTTCCGTCGGCCACTTGTACGACTATCGCAACAAGATCGCACCGGGCGACGAAGACATCAGCAAAACCTTACCGGCCATTGGCAGCGACCGTTTACTGTGGGACCGCAAAAATCGAACCCTAGCGTTTACCCATCCTTTGGTAAAAATTGATTTAGGCGGGCTTGCCAAAGGTTACGCCGTTGATCGCGGCGCAGAAATTCTAAGACATCACGGCATTAAACACGGCAGCGTGAATGCCGGTGGCGATACCGCTCTAATCGGCGACAATCGCGGTCGACCCTGGTTTGTCGGCGTTAAAAACCCACGCTTAACGGGCGAAGAAAAAAACTGGCAAGAACAGCAAGTTCTCAAACTACCTCTAATCAACGAAGCTATCTCCACATCCGGTGATTACGAGCGTTTCTTTATTGACGAGCAAGACGGCAAGCGCGTTCATCACATCATTAACCCAAGAACCGGTAAATCCAGCAATGGCTTAATCAGTGTCAGCGTCTTCGGGCCGCAAGGAATTAATACCGATCCTCTGTCTACTGCGATTTTCGTCATGGGTGTTGAAAAAGGGTTAAACTTAATCAACTCGATTCAGTCATACGAAGCGGTGCTGATAACAGATACAGGTAAAGTCTTGTATTCAGATGGATTAGTCGATCCAAATGCCAATTGATCGATATATATGGAAATCTTGTTGACTGAATTCACAATACTAAAGTTTTAGGTACGAATTTCGTCATTAATACCCGTTAATGTGCTCTTTTTGGCACTTCATATGTTTTTGCCTCGCGTATACTGTTTAAGTAAAAGAGAATTATCGGATTCTTTTTCCCTGACAACGCGCAGGCTCGGAATACAAAAAGGAGCAGGGTTGCCCACTTCAAAACCGGTCAGCCATTGCAAAGATTTAAATCAGGAGAACGCAGTTCCATGTCTGCAGCTTCAGTTTCGGTGATCAACCGAAGTCGTCAATTCGCATCGGCGATTCTTTTAGGTGCGAGCTTACTGCTCGGCACATCCTCAGCAACATTTGCCCAAGACAGCGAAAATTCGCAATCGGTCAGTGATCAAATCGAAGATCTAAAAAAGCAGGTTCTGAGTTTAAATCGCGACCTTCTGATTCTCGAAGAAGAATTGCTCTATCCAGCCAACAGCCAAGTAGCGGTTTATTTATCGATGGATGTGGGCGAGTTTTTCGAGCTCGATGCAGTAAAAGTACACATTGACGACAAACTGGTTGCCAGTGAACTCTACACCGAACACCAAGTTGACGCCCTGTTTCGCGGCGGTGTTCAGCGTTTGTATTTAGGAAATTTAAAAACCGGCGATCATCGCTTAACCGCATTTTTCACCGGCATCGGTCCGCAGGGGCGCGAGTACAAACGTGCCGCTGAGGTCAGCATTAACAAAGAAACAGAAGGTAAGGTTTACGAGCTTAAAATTGTAGACTCAACCGTTAAGTTGCAACCGGTGTTTGAAATTAAAGAATGGCAACTGTAGCGGCAAAAACCCTGCGCTTAAGCCTAGCCGCAGCAACACTCAGTGTTTGCTCGCTGGCCGCGGAAGCTGCAAAAAAAGAAGCACTCTCGTCCGTAGCAGATTTGAGCTACGGGGTTACCTTATACCACTATTTTCAAAACGATTACTTCAACGCGCTCAGTGAATTGTACGTCGCAAAAGAGCGCGGTGGCATCCAAGGTCACAGCGACAATCCGGCAATTATCGAAGGCGGTATCAGCTTAGCGTTTGGCATGCACAACACTGCCAGCGATTTATTCAATGAATTACTCGCCGATGAAAGCAAACCAACGTCGGTAAAAAACGCCGCTTGGTTAAATCTGTCAAAACTCGCCTACCAACGCAGCCAGTGGTCTACCGCCGCACAATCCTTAGCCAATCTCGACGCTGAAAATGCCAGTCATTTGGTGAATATCGAACGCCTTGCGTTACAAACCAATATCCATATTCATCAAGATAATCTGCAAGCGGCTGAAGATTCTTTGAATCTACTGATCGAATCCAAGGGCAAAAAAGACCCAACCGCGTGGCCGTATTATCTTCACCACAATCTCGCCAGCGCCTATGGTCGCAACGGCAATTTCAGCCAAGCGATTTCTCATTATCAATCGGTGTACGCGGCGGATTTAACCGAATACAGTTTGGAACCCGACCTACAGCTAGCACTGCGCGACAAAGCTCACACGGCTGCGGGTTTCAGTCACCTCGCACTCAATGAATACGAAGCCGCACAAGCCGAATTCAATCAGGTACGCTTGGTCGATGGCTTATCCAACCAGGCACTACTCGGCTCAGGTTGGGCCGCTTACGGTCAAGAAGTTTACGGCGATGCCATTCGCCCCTGGCAGGAATTGTTGCGACGCAGCTTGTTTGAACCCGAAGTGCAAGAAGCCAGCCTTGCCTTGCCTTTTGCCTACGAAAAAATGGGCGCTCAGGGCGAAGCGTTGCTCGCCTATCTCGACGCAGAAAATACCTACGAATCAGAACTCGACCGAATTGATACAGCCACCCGGGCGCTGTCCGATATCGCGCTGCTGCCGCTTTTGAATATCGAGGTTGATCGCAACAGCAATTGGCTCAACACACCTGAATTGGTTGAAGCGCCGATAATTAACTATCTGCAACGGCTCGTAACTCGCAACCAATTCCAAGCTCGCGTCCAAGAATTACGCGATATGCAGGCATTGATTGAAGAACTCACCGTTTGGGAACAAAAGCTCACTGATTACCAAGATTTGAATCAGGCCCGAACCGAGCAACGTGCGCAACAAGATCTCGAAATCCAAAACCGAGATTACGACACCTTAATTCAAACATTGGCCGAGCAAAAAGCCACTGTCGATACCGAAATCAGCCGTATTCGATCAGAAGAAGACTATTTTGCGCTCGCCACCGACCCAGACACACTGGATTTGATTAAACGCGCCAAGCGCTCGAAAGCACTGGCAGAAAAAGCCGGTGATTTAGTCAGCCCGCGCAAACAAGCCCAAGCCAAATTGTATTGGGGCATTCTCTACTGGCAGCAATCGCAAAATTTCCACGACAATTTGTGGACCTTGGAGCAACAGCGGGATTCTTTAGCGCGCGAAATAAGCACGGTTAAAGATTCATTCGATCGAGTCATGGACGCCAGCCACAACGCGCCCGACATCATTCCAATGCAACAGCGACTCGACCAAGCAGAGGCAGATATTGCTCAAAAACAAGACAATTTAACGCAACTGTTGGCCACCATCGAAAACGAACTGCGAACCGAATTATTGGCCGAGCTGGAACAGCAAAAGCTGCGCGTGCGTTTTTATCTGGCAGAAACCAAGCTCTCCATCGCCAGACTTTACGATACTCGCCCAATCGACGGCGACCTTCTGATCGATACTAACGAGCAAGAAACACATTCATTACCCGAAGTTTCTCCTGGCAGCGGCAACTCAGATATCAACGGTAATTCGATCATCGACGACGATACCTCCGCGCTAGACTCTGCACCGCAAGAGGAGGGCAGTGATGATGCGTAAGCCATTGCCTTTTACTCTGCGTCGACTGACCCTGGCCGTAACATTGGCAAGCTTAGCTGCGTGTTCGCGCGTCGATGTTGTCGAACCCGGCCCAACGTTAGAAAACCTTGAGCCAGCCCAGCTTCCCAATCCAACGTTACCGGTGCCAAGCATTTCTTTGGATGAAATCGAGCGCAGTTACCGCGAAGCCTTGGCAGTCGCAGACGATCCAGATACCCGTCGTAAAATTCTCATTCGCTTAGCCGGCCTCGAAATGGCACGCAGCGAAGAAGCTCTGGTGAACTCAACCGCACCAGGCCGATTCTTTGATAACTCCATTGCCCTGTACAAAGAGCTTATCGAGTTACAACGCAATCAACCGGCAACCGTGGCCACGCGCATAGACGAGTTGTTGTATCAACTGTCGAAAGCCTACGCATTGGACGGTCGCAGCAAAGAAGCCGACGAAGCACTGAGCCAATTGGCGGCGGAATACCCGGATTCGCCCTTTTTGGCAGAAGCCTATTTCCGGCGCGCAGAACGCAGTTTCAGCAGTCAAGATTACCGAATTTCATCGGATCGATACCAAGCGGTGGTCGACGCAGGGCCGAACACGGCGTTTTTCGAAAACTCCCTGTACATGCTTGGCTGGAGCCAATTTAAGCGCGAAATCTACGAAGATGCGATTGAGTCCTTCACTCAATTGCTGGACGTTTATTTGGTCGATGGCAGTGAATTCGAAATCTTAGAAGGCACGGAAAAAACCCTTGCCGAAGATACGCTGCGCGTAATGAGTTTGTCGTTCTCTTACCTTGAAGGTCCGGCGACCATTTCTGAAACCTACGAGCGCCTCGGCGAGCGACAATACGAGTATTTACTCTACCAAAGCTTGGCAAATCACTACTTAGGCAAAGAGCGCTACAACGACAGTGCTCTAACCTATCAAGCCTTTGTTGATCGCTACCCGTTGAGTGATCGCGCGCCAAGCTTCAGTGCGGAAAAAATTAACGTTTACGAACTCGGCGGCTTCCCCGATAAGTTGGTTCCGAACAAAGAGCAGTACGTTAATCTGTACGGAATTAACAGCGAATACTGGTCGGTAAAACCCGAATCAGTACTAGAAACGCTAAAACCCACACTGCACCAATTTCTAATCGAGTTAGCCAAATACCGCCACGCGCGCGCGCAAGCTTGGCAAAAAGCACTCGCCGAAAAACCCGATCAGAAATTCTTAGTTGAAGATCGAGAGATCGACGATACTTCTGTCATCGAAGAATTTATTTTGGCTGCACGCTGGTACAGCGAATTCGTGCAAACCTTTCCGGACGATCCAGAACGCGGCGAGATCAATTACCTATTGGCCGAAGCCCTTTACGATTCAGGCCAGCTTGAAGCGGCTTATCTGGAATACGAACGTGTCGCTTATGAGTTAGGCGAAGACCAACGTTCGGCAGAACTCGCAGCAGAAGCCGGTTACACCACCGTTTTGCTCGCACAACAGCTGTTGGATCGCGCCGAAGCCGAAAACGAACAGCTGCTTTGGAAAGACCAAGTCATCGCCAGCGGTGTTCGCTTTGCCGATAATTTTCCAAGTGACGATCGAGCCGTCGCGGTGTTAACGCAATCGGCCCAGGGCTATTTAGACGTTGGCAAACTGCCAGAAGCCATCGAAGCAGCACTGCGAGTGACGCAATGGCAACCACAAGCAGAGCCTGAGATTCTCAAAACCGCTTGGTTGATCGCCGCCCAAGGCCAGTTTGATACCGAGCAATTCGTCGCGTCCGAATTCAGTTATCAACAAGTGTTAGGCTTGCTCAGCACCGACGATCCACAACGCGATGGCATTATCGTGCGAATCGCTGCGAGTATTTATCAACAAGCCCAAGTGCTTATCGCGCAAGATAATCTGTCCGAAGCCGTTGACCAATTGCTGCGTGTTCGCACACAAGCGCCCAATACCGACATTGCTCGCACGTCTCATTACGACGCAGCCAACTATTTGATTGATCTTGAGCGTTGGTCACAAGCGCGCGATGAGCTGATCGAATTTCGCATTACCTATCCCAACCATTCTCTAACCCCAACCATTGGCCCAAAACTGGTGGTTGTTTATCAGGCACTGGAAAACTGGGCACAAGCGGCCGAAGAATTGTTGATTGTAATGGAGCAAGACAAAGATCCTGAGGTTCAACGGGAGTCTTTGTTGCTGGTCGCGGAATTGTTCGAGCGCGATGGCAACCTCGAAAAAGCCATTGATAATTATCGCCGTTACGCCCACACCTACCCAGATCCGTTTATTACCAACATGGAAGCTCAATTTAAAATGAGTGAGCTTTATGTCCAAACGGGCAGTGTCGATAAGCGTAATTTCTGGTTGCGCAAAATGGTGACCACACACGATCGTGCGGGCGAGAAAAAAACCGGGCGCAGTATGTTCTTGGCCGCCTGGTCGTCAAACGAACTGGCTGACCAACAATTTAAAATTTTCTCGGCCATCGAGCTGAAACTGCCGCTGCGCTCCAGCCTTAATAAAAAGCGATCGGCATTGGAAAAAACCTTAAAAGCGTACGAAAAAGCACTAAGTTACGACATCTTAGAAGTTTCTACACAAGCCAATTTCCAGGTCGGTGAAATCTATCGCCTGCTCAGTAAAGCCTTATTAGAGTCCGAGCGCCCCAACGGTTTATCAGACCTAGAACTCGAACAGTACGAAATTCTGCTCGAAGAGCAGGCTTATCCATTTGAAGATCAAGCGATCGCCGTTCATACCTCCAACACCGAACGGGCGTGGAACGGCGTTTACGACAAATGGGTGCAAGCCAGCTTCTCAGTGTTAGGGGGTCTTCTTCCCGGACGTTTCGACAAACCCGAACAAAGCCTAGAGGTCAGCGATGAAATTTTTTAAGCCGGTTTTCGTCGCCATTATTCTGCCGTTAGTCGCTCTTGGCGGCTGTAGTTCACAGTTTCCAATCAATATTGGTAAAGCAAGCGGCACAACCAGCGAAAATGCACAACAATCTGAAACACAAGCCAAAACTGATCAAACTAATCAGGAAGGTACACAAGAACTTGTTTCTGGTGAAAACGCCGACGGCGAACTCGCAGCATTAGAGCCTTTGCCGCCGCAAAATCCGTATTTGGCAAATCCTAAATCGGTACCAGAAAACATCGCCTTGTTGTTTGAGCAAGCCAAACAATTGCACATCGCCAAAGATTGGCCTGCGGCAGAATTGGCGTGGCAGGAAATTACCGTAAGCGCCCCGGAATTATCCGGCCCACACCTAAATTTAGGATTGGTGTATGAAGCAACGGATCGATTCGAACTCGCCGAAACCGCATACAGTGCGGCAATCAGCGCGAATTCGTTAAATCTCGATGCCTACAATCAACTGGCAATTTTGAAACGCAAGCAAGGCGAATTTGAGCAGGCAGAAACTCAGTATTTAAACGCGCTGTCGATTTGGCCTGATCACGCCAAGAGCCATCTCAACATCGCCATTTTGTACGATTTGTACATGGGAAGACTGGAGCCGGCGCTGGCCCACTATGAACAGTACCAAGCGCTCGCCGAAGCCCCAGAAAAACGCGTCGTCGGCTGGATCAGTGACTTGCGTCGACGCATCGACAGTTTGGCACAAAGCAGTGCCGGCAACTAAACCTGAATTCGAGATGTAGCAGATGAAGATAAACCGCCCAATACTGCTTACGATCGCGCCGCTTGCTTTGGTCGCGGGGTTTTGCTCACAAATTGCTTACGCTCAGGGTTCTCTGTCGATCGAAGAGACCATCACCGGTAACCAGGAACAACCCAAAGTTTTGTACATCGTGCCGTGGAAAACCGCTGCCGATAACGAAATCTTCGAGCAAACCATCAGTTCCCAGCTGCTCGGCTCGGTGTTCGAACACGTCGAACGCGCGGAGTTACGCCGGGAAGTTCTCTATCTTGAGAAGCTCGCGAAGGATCAAGAATCAACATCTGAATAGCGGTATTTAACAGTTTCGACGGTAAATTCCCTTTACTATTTTTACTAACTCTCACGCAGCGATTTGCGTGATAACTTTTTTGTGAATGTCAGGTAACAAGTTATGGACTTTATTAACAACGTGCTTCGCTTCTTCCAGGACGGTGGCTCTTTCATGTACCCAATTGCTCTGGTGTTGGTGATCGGATTAATCGTGACTGTTGAGCGTTGGATTTACCTAACCTACGCGAAGCAATCCAACCGTCGCGCTTTCAACCAAATCCTTCCGCTGTTGAAAAAGAAAGATTACTCATCGATTGTCAAAATGGGACAAACCGGTGGCGCACCAGTGAGCCGCATGGTTGCTGCTGGCGTGATTCGCATGAGCGAAAGCCCGCGTCGTGACGACATCGAATTGGCAATGGAAGAAGGCGTTTTAGAAACCATGCCGCGTCTTGAAAAACGCACCAACTACTTAGCAACATTGGCGAACATCGCAACGCTTTTGGGTCTTTTGGGTACCATTATCGGTCTTATCGCGGCATTTACCGCTGTTGCTAACGCTGATCCTACCGAAAAAGCAACGCTACTTTCACAGAGTATTTCGGTTGCGATGAACACCACGGCATTCGGTCTTATTGCGGCAATCCCACTGTTGTTAGCACACGCACTTCTGCAAACCAAAACCACAGAGATTATCGATAGCCTAGAGATGGCTGGCGTTAAATGCTTGAACGTATTAGCCGGTGGCGGCAGCGCAAAAACTCGAACCAATGACGCTGGCGCTACCGTACGCTAAATTCTGACCAACTGCCGGATGTAGCAATGTTTAAGCACAGGCGAAAACTGAATCAAGAAGCGGAACTCGACATTACGTCGTTTATGAACCTGATGATCATTCTGGTTCCCGTGTTACTGATGACGATGGTGTTTTCCCGAATTACGGTAATAGACCTGACATTACCGGAAGCCGGGGCAGGAGACGCCAGCGACACAGACAAACCCAAAGTTCTCGAAGTTGTTATTTTCGAGGATTTTATCGATGTAAATTACCCTGCAGGCACACGCCTTAAGCGTATTGAAAAGGTTGAAATTCCAAGTGAAGAGCCTGGGCAACCTGCCACTGTCGATTACAACTACCCATTACTGTCCCTGACGCTTCAAGAAATTAAGCGACAACTGAAAGAACAAGGTACCGAGAAGCGAGACGTATTGCTGTTGTCTCAGCCAGACACCAGTTATCAGACCTTAATTACCGCGATGGATACCGTGCGGTCATTTAAAACAGTTCTGATCACCGATGTCGTTGATGCCGAGTTGTTTCCACAGATTTCTCTGGGTGATGCGCCGACCAATGTGGTTGAGACAGCCGCAGCAGGAGGTGCTCAATGAAGCAATCCCTGCGCGCCAAACGCATGGCAAAACACCACAAGCGAACCGGCGGACAATCTAAGCTGAACCTGGTTTCGTTGATGGACATCTTCACCATCTTGGTGTTCTTCCTACTCATCAACTCTGATGACGTGGAAGTGCTGCAAAATAACGATGCCATCGAGCTGCCAGAATCCGTCTCAGAGCAAAAGCCAGACACCACCTTGGTGATCATGGCCAGTAACGAAGACCTTCTGGTCAACGGCCGCAGCCTCGCCAAAGTCGAAGACATTCTCGCCAGCGACGACCTTGAAATCCAAGTGCTTGCCGACGAGCTGATCTATCTGGCGGAACGTGCTGGACCGTTAACCGAACTCGAAGAAGATAAGGGCCGCGCCGTTACCATTATGGGCGATTCGGCCATTCCCTACGCTCTGCTTAAGCGCATCATGAGCACGTGTGCGGCGAACGAGTACCGCGATATTTCCATGGCCGTGTCGCAAGTCGCTGCCAATGACCCAATCGCACAAGATGGCACCGATTTAGGTACCACAGCGAATGGACAAGGGGAGGGCTAGCATGGCTTTAAACACTGCAATGCTAAACCTCAATTTGCCCTGGCAAACGATTGAGGATGAAAATAAACGGATCAAAAAGCTTTCCATTATTGGCTTGCTGATATTTTTGGTCCTCGCCATCGCGGTTCCGCTGATTCCTGTGCCCGAACTCACGCGCGAAGAAAAGGAGGCGCTACCTCCCGAACTGGCCCGAGTGATTTTAGAAAAGCAGGAATTGCCTGAACCAAAACCGGAACCCAAGCCAGAACCGGAGCCTGAACCCGAACCGGAACCTGAGCCAGAAGAACCGGAAATCGTCGAAAAGAAACCGCCACCACCGAAAATAGATCCGCGTGAAAAAGCGAAAAACAGCGGTTTAGTACAGTTTGCCGACGACCTTGCGCAGATGCGTGATGCTTTCGATGCCAACTCACTAAGTAATCGCTCACTTACTCGCGGTGAAGCACAGGCCGATCAGATTTCACGCTCAGTGATTGCCAACAAAGCAAAAACTACCAGCGGTGGAATCGACGTTGCGGCGACCAGTGTTGATACCGGCGGTGTCGCGCTTTCAGGCAAAGAAAACACGGTGGTTTCCAGCTCACTGGCTGACGCAGAAGGGAAAAATCCCGTTGCCGCGCCACGGCCTGGAACCGAGCGTAAGAAAGGCTTGAGAAGTAGTGAAGATGTACGTCTTACCATGGACCAAAATAACGGCCCAATCCAAGCGATTTATTTCCGTGAATTGCGCCGTGATCCAAGCCTAGAAGGTACCGTGAAAATTAAGATGATCATCGAACCGAATGGGGAAGTGTCAGATGTGATTCTGGTATCCAGCGAGTTGAATAACCCGGCTCTGGAGAGAAAAATTCTGGCTCGAATACGCTTAATTAACTTCGGTCCGAAAAATGTCTTACAGACGCCAGTCAATTACACGCTCAATCTTTTCCCGGCGTAAATTGATAACCTCTGATTCCAGACAAAAGAAACGCGGCTATTTAGCCGCGTTTTTAAATCAAGCCTTCTAACGATTTCAAATTAACTATCTACTAACCTATCAACTAAAGTACTAACTTCTCGGTTACTGCGTCATATCTTCCCGAAAAACGGGAAACAACACTCAAATTCCTTCTTACTGCACCTATATGCTTCCATCAGCCAGTTAGCATTGCTGAGTTTTCATTGGCTTAAATTCATTAGTACGCATTCTTCGACAACAGAGTAAAGGGCGTCATCACAAGGATTTTCAAATCCAGCAGAGGCGTCCAGGAGTTGATGTACTCAAGATCGCTCTTAACACGCGCTTCCATTTCTTCTATGTTCGCCGTCTCGCCACGAAAACCGCGAATCTGCGCCAAACCAGTCATTCCAGGCTTAACACGACCACGGGCCATGTACTGACGGATCTTGTCGCTGTAATACTGGTTGTGGGAAATTGCGTGGGGTCGTGGACCCACCAACGACATGCTGCCAAACAAAACATTAAACAGTTGTGGCAGTTCATCGAGGCTGGTTTTCCTCAAAAAATTGCCGATTGGCGTAATTCTGCTGTCACCGCGCGTAGCCTGTTGTACAAAGCCGTTTTCCTGGTGCTCGTACATACTGCGAAACTTATAAACATTAAACTTACTGCCGTCCCAACCGTCACGTTGTTGCTTAAAGATGATCGCACCAGAAGAGGTGTATTTCACCGCAGCGGCAATCACCAGCAATACCGGGCTCAAAGCAATGATCAGCAATCCGGCAAGAACACGATCAAACATACCTTTCACAAAGGATTTAAATCCGCTGTAGTGCGGTGTTTCGTTGAGTGTGATCAACGGCAAACCGCCAATCTCACGCACACAGTGATTTAACAGATCCAACTCATAAATATCAGGCACCCAAATAACATCGATTTGCTTGTGTTGAAGCGCTTGATAATACTGAGCAATTTCCGGCGTCTTAGCCAAGCTCAAGGTAATATAAACTCGGTTAATTTCCCGATTTTCAATTTTCTTTTCGATCTCTTTTAAATTTGCGATTAAATTTACCGAATCTGACAATTCTGGATTATTGAACTTGCCAGACAAATCGCAGATACCGACAATTTTTTCATCCAACCAAATGTTGTTTACCATCTTCGAAGCAAGTAATTCCACCGCGCTGCCGGAACCAATAATTACAGACGCCGTTCGCTTCGATGAACGATTGACTAAAAATAAGCGCAATCGAAAGCAAAAACCCGACACCAGTATTTGCGCGGCCAAGCTAGACACCAACCAGCCAAATAAAATACCGGGATCTAGCGCTTCTAATGTTGAAGTGAATACCGCAACGGAAATAATAATGGCAACGACCAACGCCCACGCGCGACTTAAACGAGACAACCCCGCTAAACCGACCAGTGATTTTCGACCGATACCTAATTTTGGATAAACTAATAACACCGAAAATGCAGTAATGGCACATAAAAATCGGCAGCCCGAATCAAAGGGGTGACCGGATAAATACAACTGCAAATACAATGGAAAAACTGCGGCAATTAAATATAAACAATATTCGATGTAGCGAAATAACCCATCGTGGGTCTGTAAAAGTCGTTTGTGGAAACGACCGGGTCTGATGTCTTCCTCCGCCTGCGATGAAACAAATGCAGGCAAATCCTGGGTTGAGTTCATGTGTAATTCCTTTTCCTTGGAGCTATTGAGCAGGGTTCACCTCTTCCTGAACAAAAGGTCAAATATTATCATTAGTTATTATTAATGTGCGTTTCATCACATTTTTTTTGTAGCTGTAAGCATAATTAAGCGCGTAAATTCACACAAGTGGCGCGTAAAAACGTTTTTATTCTTAAAATCGTTATTTTTATTTCATATCGAGGTATTCACGGGTTTTGGCCGGTTTTTAATTAGCAGCCGCTTGTGTACCCGTGTAAATCTGTACAAAAAATTTTGCAATCGTAAAAATAAGACGCCGTGTAATTTACAAAACAGCCGCGCCTTAAATACGAAAAAAATAAATCAGAAAAAATTAATTTATGCTTTTCTTAAAATAAAAAATATAATTTAAGAAGAATAATTATTCATTCGCAAACTTTTCTAAATCGTCACCAGCCAATCGATAAATAATCCATTCGCTTTGCGGTTTCGCACCAATGGACTGATAAAATTGAATTGCCGGTTCGTTCCAGTCCAAAACCGCCCACTCAAAACGTCCACAACCTTCTGAATAAGCAAGTTTAGCAAGGTATTTAATTAACGCCTTACCCGCACCCAAATTTCTATAATTAGGAGACACAAATAAATCTTCTAGATAAATACCTTTTTTGCCGAGCCAAGTTGAGTAATTGTAAAAATAAACTGCAAAACCGATCGGTTCATTATTGTATTCACATATTAACGCTTTCGTATTTGAGTCTTCGGAAAAAACCGTCGACTCAATACTTTCTTGCGTTGCTTGTACTTGGTCGAGTGCTTTTTCGTAAATCGCCAACTCTTTTATAAATTGAATAATTGTAGCGCTATCTTCAATGTTTGCTTTTCGAATACGTATTTCAGTCACGAATATTTTTCCTTTTTACAGTTCGTACTGTGTTTGTTCTATGTTTTTTCAATGTAAAAACAATAAAAAATGGCCAATCAATTTTTTATCGATTGGCCATTTTATAGAATCATTAATACTGAGAATATTAGAGTTCTTCTTCCGAACCTCGCCACTGTAAAATTTTAACGAGATTGGTTTGGCCACCGCTTCCAGAAATATCACCACAGGTAATCACAACGCGTTGACCACTGACCAGTTGCCCTGCGGCAGCGACAGTTTCAAGCGCCGAACGATAAACGTCATGGCCGTGTTCAGTTACATCATAAAAAATCGATTTCACGCCGCGATACAACGCCATTTTTCGGCACGTCACACGGTGGCGAGACAACGCATAAATGGGCAAGTGCGATTCTAAACGCGACATCAATAACGCCGTGCTACCCGACTCGGTCAAACAGATAATCGCACCGATGTTGTACAAATGATTGGCCGCATAAATGGCCGACATCGCAATGCACGTATCGATACCATAAAAAGTTTCTTCTACTGCGCGCTTGGTAATTTTTACATCCGGGTGCTGCTCCGCCCCCAAACACGTCGCCGCCATGGCGCGCACCACTTGAGCGGGAAAATTACCGGTGGCGGTTTCAGCTGATAACATCACCGCGTCGGTGCCATCCAGCACCGCATTGGCTACATCAAACACCTCAGCCCGTGTTGGCACCGGAGAACTGATCATCGATTCCATCATTTGCGTGGCCGTGATGACTGGTTTGTTAGCCAAACGAGCAAAACGAATAATTTTCTTTTGCACGCCAATTAATTGCGGGTCACCAATCTCAACGCCCAAATCACCACGTGCAACCATCACGCCATCGGAAGCTTCAATCAACGCTCGCAAGGTATCTTCCGACGCAACCGCTTCTGCGCGTTCAATCTTCGAGACAATACCGGTTTTAATGTTGGCTTGATTGAGTGCATCGCGCACCGGTTTTAAATCCGCAGCGCAACTGGGAAAAGAAACCGCTAAGTAATCGAGCTCTAACTCAATGGCGAGTTTTAAATCCTCTTCGTCTTTTGCCGTAATGGTCGGTGCCGACAAACCACCACCGAGACGATTTAAACCTTTGCGCGGCTTCAACGTACCGCCGGAAATAACTTTGCAGGTGACATCGGACTCATCCACCTGCATGACTTCCAATCGCATTAAGCCATCGTCGAGCAACAAGACATCACCTTTGGTCACAAATTTTGGCAATGCCTTGTAGCCAACGCTAATGCAGGTTTCGCTGTTGGGCTTATTGTCGTCGATAGTCAGTATAATTTCGGAGTCGTTGATCAATTCAACGGTATCTTTAACAAGATCACCGATGCGAATTTTGGGGCCCTGCAAATCCCCCAAAATGGCCGCGTTGCGATTTTTATTTTTGGCAACAGATCGAATGATTTCAGTTTGCTTTCGATGAGACTCGGCGCTGCCGTGGGAAAAATTCAACCGAAATACATTGACGCCTTCGTCCAACAAATTGGCAATCATTTCTGGGCTGGAAGAGGCGGGACCGACAGTCGCAACGATTTTTGTTCGTCGATGATAATGAGACATGATGTTTCCCAAGTTAGCGATTTACTGTAAACGTAATTTGAAACTCTGGTGAATCATCGCAGATTCGCGATCGTCTAAAAATAGAAACCGCACACTCGGTGCCTATGTTTCCAGAGTGCATTAATCAGAAACTCCTAAATCAGTATAATGGGATTTTAGGAATTCACCGAGATTGTGAATTAGCGATTTTCAGACAATAAAATCGCTGACAGAAAGGCAGGAAAGCGCCGGAGCGATCTCACGGCATCGCTCCGGCGTTTAAAAACACATTTAAAGCAGAATGCGCAGCGCTAAGACATAGACGCCGCAGCGCGAGCGGCTTGATCGTACAAGCCCGACAAGCCTCGCATGGTGGCGGCAATGTTCGACAGTTCTTCGGTATTTTTATCCAATCCGTTCAAGCTCGACAGCAAACATTGTCGACGCACTTCTCGGTATTCCTCACACAAATCGTGACCGGCTTTAGTAGTTGCGTAGAACACCTCTTTGCCGCGCTTGGTACCTTCTACCAACCCTAATTTAATCAGCTTTTTCAGCGAATAATTTACCGTGTGAGGATCTTCGATATTCAACATAAAGCTGATATCAATGCGGCGTTGCTCATTGTCGCGATGATGAATATTGTGCAGAGTTAATACATCCACCACGCTCAATTCGGCTTGACCGGCAGCGGCAGAGCAACGAACGATCCACTTGCTGAACGCGTTGTAGAGAATCGTCATGGCGAACTCCACTTCCGACAATGGCCACTCGCTGTCTTCGGCGAGGTGTTTAGAAGAAACGATTTTTCGGTTGTCTTGACTCATGACCAGAACGGTTCCATTGCGACAAAGACTTTGGACATTAGCTTTTGTGGACAAAATATCAAGAACTTTTTCACCACTGGTTCGATCCTTTAAATCGCGCCAAGCGATCGCGCAATGAGTCGCAACCCCAAACCGGCAGTCAGTACCAACACGCAACACCCGGCCAAATTTGCCGCCCACCCGTTAGTGTATTTGCCCAAAAGCTGGCGTTGGTTCAGTGCGTAAATCAAGAAACCGGCCATTACCGGCAACAGCAAGCCATTGGCGAACTGAGCGAGAATAATCAGCTGAATCGGTTTAATGCCCGTCAACGACAACACCGCACCAATAACCAGAATACTCAAACTAATGATGCGCGAGACCAACACTCGGCGTTGATCAGAGATATTTAAAATTTCCGACAGCGCATAGCTAGTCGCCAAAGGCGCGGTGATGGTACTGCTCAAACCTGCGGCAAACAGGCCCACCCCCAACAAATACTTAGAAAAACTGCCAAATAACGGCTCAAACTGAACCGCCATATCTGCCGCATTGGTGACACTTAAGCCTTGAGCAAAAATACTCGCTGCAGCCGTGGAGGCCACCAAAATTGCAATAATGCCGCCGAGACCAATGGACAAAACCGTGTCGGCACGGGCGGAGGCCAAATCGCGTTCGCCTTGCCAGCGATTTTTAGCCGCCGAGGCGTGAAGAAATAAATTGTAGGGCACAACAGTGGTACCAATAAGCGCGATAACGGTCAGCAAACTGCCGTCGGGAATTTTCGGAACGAAAAGCCCAGACAACATGGGTGATAACGCAGGCTTTACCGCAAAGAAAGTCAGTACAAATGCCAAGCCCATGATCAACACCAAACCAATCAAAAATTTTTCGATTTGGCGATAACTCCCAGCAAACAAAATGATGGCAGCAAACACAGACAACACCAAAACCGACGCTTTAAAAATCATCGTATTGTGCGAGGTAATCGCTTCAATACCGAGCGCCGCACCGGCTAGATTGCCCGCTTCGTAGGCGGCGTTACCGCCGAACAGTGCCAAGATGATCAGCACTGTTAGCGGCCATCGCCAAGGCGAGGTTTCCAGGCTTTGGTGCAAAACCGCACCCAGTCCTTTACCCGAAATCGTGCCTAAGCGGGCCGACATTTCTTGGAGCACAATGGTCGCGATGGTTGCAAACAATAGTGCCCACAACAGCGCAAAACCGTAATTGGCGCCAGCGAGAGTACACGCGGTGACCGTTCCAGGACCGATAAATGCGGCCGTCACCAATACACCTGGGCCAATATTCGTTAAACGCTTGATCATTGTTGCTTCCCTATCCGAAATTACACTGTCTGCCTTTAGCGACACCTATACCTTTACCTTTTATACCTTTATCTAGGGCAAAGCTTATTCCTCTTTGCCAAAACCGCCGCCGGTTGGCGTAACCACATTGATCGAATCCCCCGGTTCCACCGATTCGTGAGCGCAACCTCCGAGCGGAATTTCATGCCCGTCGGCTCGCTCAATCCAGTTTTTGCCAATTTCCCCGTCTTGGCCGCCGTGCAAACCGTAGGGTGGAATTTTGCGGTGATCGGATAAGATCGAGCATTGCATGGATTCTAAAAACCGGATGCGTCGATAAATTCCGTCGCCGGCATTCCATTTGCCGCACCCACCGGAACCGCGACGAATCGAAAACTCATCCAGCATGACGGGATACCGCGCTTCCATAATTTCTGGGTCGGTCAAACGGGTGTTGGTCATGTGCGTATGCACTGCCGCCGTACCATTGAAGCCTGGACCGGCAGGACTGCCCGAACAAATGGTTTCGTAGTATTGGTAGCGCGCATTGCCAAAGGTGAGATTGTTCATCGTGCCCTGGCTTGAGCCGAGCACACCCAAGGCCGCAAACAACGCATTGGTCACCGCTTGGCTAGTTTCTACGTTTCCGGCAACTACCGCTGCGGGATAGGTCGGGTTTAACATTGAACCGTCGGGAACCCGAATATCAATGGGTTTCATGCATCCGGCATTGAGCGGAATATCGTCGTTTACCAAGCACCGAAACACGTACAAAACCGCCGCCTGAGTAATCGCTTTGGGGGCGTTGAAATTGGTGTCTAACTGAGCGCTGGTACCAGTGAAATCCACCGCCGCCGAACGCGTGGTTTTATCGACCGTAATCTGAACCTGAACTTGAGCACCGGAATCTAGGCGATGGGTGAATTGACCATCGTCGAGTTTCATGATCGCCGCGCGAACCGATTCCTCGGCACTGGCCTGAATGTGGCCCATGTAGGCGTGAACCACATCGAGCGAATATTGCTTAACGAGCTTACGAAGCTCATTGGCACCGGTGTTGTTCGCCGCAATCTGAGCCATCAAATCGGCAATATTTTGATCGATATTCCTGGCCGGGTAGGGTGCTTTGCCAAGCTCTGCCCGGATTACCTCAGTTTGGAATTCGCCTTGATCCACCAACTTAACGCAATCGAGAATCACGCCTTCCTCGGTGATGTTCTTTCCTTTTGGTGACATCGAGCCCGGCGCAATGCCTCCGACATCTTCGTGGTGAGCACGACTGGCAAGATAAAAGATAATCTTCTGATTATCTTCGTCGTAAACGGGGGTTACGACGGTAATATCGGGAAGATGCGAGCCGCCGTTATAGGGATCGTTTTGCACAAACACATCGCCGGGGCGAATATTGTCAGCGCGATCAATAATCACCTTAACGCTGGAATCCATCGAGCCAAGATGCACCGGTACATGCGGCGCGTTCGCCACCAAATTGCCGTTGTTATCAAACACCGCACAGGAGAAATCTAAGCGCTCTTTCACGTTCACCGACTGCGACGTGTTACGCAAGACAATGCCCATTTGTTCGGCAACCGACATAAACAGGTTGTTAAAAATCTCTAAAGTGACGGGATCGTAAGCGCTGGTGACACTAGATGAAGCCTTAACGGGAGATGTCTCAGAACTAACGTTTTCAGAGACCTGAACGCGATCTAAGACAATGTGTTGATACTCAGTCACGCGGGCGCGCCAGTTGACCTCAACAACAATGGTGCCGGTGGCTTCGATGATAATGGCCGGGCCAACAATTTCGTGGCCAAAGGCAAGATCATCAATGTTGTAAACAGGCGTTTCGTGCCAGCAGCCTGCGGAATGCATCGGCCTGGTGATCACGGCTTCAGGTTTATTGATCGCAGCTTGTGTGGCGCGAATTTCCGGTGGCGATTCGCCGCCGCCAAAAGACGCTAAACCGACGGTTTCAACGACGATGGCTTTATCTTTAGCAACAAAGCCAAACTGACGCTTGTGGTGATTTTCGAAATCAGCCTGCATTTCAGCAATAGAAGCGCAAGCAACCTGAATACTGGTATCGGTGCCTTGGTAGCGTAACAACGCCCAAGGTTTGTGATTTATCTGAGACTGATCCAAGCCTTGTTCGGCTAAATCCTGGCAATTAATCTCGGTCAGCTTGCGGATACTTTGCGTAATTTGTTGGAGTATTTGCTCACTGAGAATTTCTTCGATCACTTCCTGGCGCTCGGTACTGACATCGGCCAAGCCCATACCGTAGGCCGACAACACACCCGACAGCGGATGCAAAAATATCGTGGTCATACCAAGGCGATCAGCCACCAAGCACGCGTGTTGACCACCGGCACCGCCAAAACAATTGAGCACGTAATTCTTAACGTCGTAACCGCGGGAAACAGAAATTTTCTTAATCGCCTGGGCCATGTGCTCAATGGCAACTTCGAGAAAACCCTCCGCAACCGCTTCTGGCGTGCGGCCGTCACCCATTTGCGCGCCGATATCGGCAAACGCTTGCAGAGCCGCCTGGCGGTCCAACGGTTGATTTTGATTGGGACCGAAAATGTGCGGGAAATAATCTGGCTGAATTTTCCCCAAACAGACGTTGATGTCGGTCACTGCTAATTGCCCGCCTCGGCGATAACACACCGGTCCGGGATTGGCACCGGCGGATTCTGGACCAACGCGAAACCGACTGCCGTCGTAAGAAAGCAGAGAACCGCCACCGGCAGCGACCGTATGAATGTACATCATCGGCACACGCATACGAACGCCCGCAACTTCGGTTTCATACACCTTTTCGTAATCACCGGCAAAATGAGAAACGTCGGTGGAGGTGCCCCCCATATCGAAACCGATGATTTTATCGAAACCGGCCAGCTTAGCCGTGTGTGTGGCGCCGACAATACCGCCAGCGGGGCCCGACAAAATGGCGTCGCGACCGCGGAATTTACTCGCGTCGGTAAGGCCACCGGACGATTGCATAAACAGCAATTTACCCGGTTGGTTTTGTTGGCCAACGGCTTCGGCAATACGATCGACGTAACGGCGCAAAATTGGCGTCAGATAGGCGTCAACAACGGTGGTTTCGCCACGCGGTACAATCTTGGTGAGCGGGCTGACTTCTTGGCTCGATGAAATTTGAGTAAAGCCAACTTCTTTCGCCAGCTCCGCTAATTTTTGTTCATGTTGAGGAAATCGATAGGCGTGCATTAACACGATGGCGACGGTGCGAAAGCCCTGATCGTAAGCGTCTTGCAAAGCGGCCAATGCGTGCTCGGTATCCAACGGTTTTAATACGTCGCCGTCGTGGTTGATTCGCTCTTTCACCTCAACAACCGTTTCGTACAAAAGCGTTGGCTTTTTGATGTTCAGGGCAAACGTTTCTGGCCGCGCTTGGTGGCCAATCTCCAAAATATCACCCAAACCTTCTGAAACCATCAACAGGGTGCGCTCGCCTTGGCGCTCAAGCAGCGCGTTGGTGGCGACCGTGGTGCCCATTTTTATCGCGCTAAAACTCTCAGCTGGAATGGCTTGTTCTGAGGTTAGCCCCAAGAATTCACGAATGCCTTGCAGTGCCGCGTCTTTGTATGCCTCGGGGTTTTCCGACAATAACTTCTTGGTGTGCAACTGACCTTCGGGATCTTTGGCCACGATGTCGGTAAAGGTACCGCCACGATCTATCCAGAATTGCCATTGATCTTTACTTCGGTATTGGAGCGAATTTTCCATGGGTCAAATATACCTATTGTCGAATATATCTATGGAGTTATTAATCAGAATGGATAGTTATTATTCATAATACGTTGACAATTTACCAACGTAAAGTCAACATAACCTACAAATCAGAATAAAAAACGTACATAAAATGGATTTTCTTGTCGGGTCAACTCGGCAGGTTTCCGAATAAAAGCCATTCATGAGAGCCGTATATCCAATTACTTGCTAGACACCTAAATAAGGGGAGAAAGAGTTGATATGAAGGGTTCGTTTACCAAATCTGCAATCGCGTGGTCTGTCGCCACCGCTGCATTAACCACCAGCAATGCCTTGCATTCACAAGAATCTGCCCGACAAACTCAGGCAGTGGAAGAAGTAGTCGTTACCGGCACCTACATCAAGCGCAAAAGCCAACTCGATACATCAACACCGCTGAGAACCTACGGACAGGATGAATTTTCAGCAGCAGGCATTAAAGACGCGCGCGATCTTATTCAGTCACTGACGATCAATGCCGGCTCTCAAAACAACGCCGATAACCTGACCCAAAACTTTACCGCCGGAACCTCAAACATTAACTTGCGCGGTTTAGGTGTCTCCCAAACTCTGGTGCTTCTCAACGGTAAACGTCAGGTGGTTTCTTCGGTGGTGACAGACCAAGGCTCAAGCTTTGTCGATACGGCTTCTCTGTTGCCTAACCTTGCCATTGAACGCGTCGAAATTTTAAAGGACGGCGCCTCGGCCATTTATGGATCAGATGCCGTCGCTGGGGTTGCCAACTTTATTACCCGAGACACCCTCGATGGCACCGAACTGCAAATCGAACGTCGCAGTCGTTCGGGCAACGGCTCTCAAGACGATACCAACATTGATTTTGCCTACGGTGGCGACCTCGGCGAAACCGGCCACGTACTTTTTGCCGCCAGTTACCTCGATCGCACCAGTTTATTGTTGGGCGAAGTGGATTTCTTGCGCCCAGCCACCAGCGGCTTCGGCAATCCGGGCAGTTACACCTTATCGTCCACCGGAGAAACCGTGCCGGACCCCAATTGTGTTGAAAACGGAGGCATCGACGGCGGCGCGTTTTGTCGGTTTGATTTTGGCCCGCAAGTCACTGCCGTGCCTGAAGAAGAGCGCTTACAAGCCTTTGCTCGCAGCACTTGGGATTGGGATGAAACCACGCAGGTTTGGGCAGAATTTGGTTACGCTCGCAACAAGGTCACACGAGAAGTATCACCCAGTTTTCCCGCTTTAAGCACGCCAACGGTATTGGCCTCCCACCCAGACAACCCGTTCGGCGAAGATGTTACGTTTTTGGGCCGCCCTTACGGTGTTGGTCAACCGACCGAACTGAATTTCTACGAACACACCACCACGCGTTTTGCCGTCGGTGCAGAAGGTGAAGTCAGCGATTCTGTGTCATGGAATTTCTCGTTTGTACGTGCCGCCAACGACGCAATCCTAAATCCAAGAGACGTGATTGCCTCAAATTTCCAAGCGGCATTAAACGGTTTTGGCGGCATCAATTGTGATCCCACCACAACGGCGGCGGGGGAAGGGGAGTGCTTGTACTTCAATCCGTTCAGCATTGACGATCCCGATAACGACGCCCTGCGCGATTTTATTATCGGCGATTACCTCGGCGATACCGAATCCGAGCTAGACGCGATTGAGTTTATTGTCTCTGGCAATGATTTGTTCGAATTACCCGGCGGTTCCGCAGGCTTTGCCATTGGTGCTCAGTACCGCGACGAATCGGTGTCTGCGGTTTACGATTCCATCACCCAACAAGACGGGTTTTCGTTCTTAATTGGCAACCAGAATTTCTCGGGCAGCCGTGATGTTTACGGTATTTTTGGTGAATTGCTGCTGCCGGTGAGCGACACCGTAGAAATCAGTGCCGCACTTCGCTACGAAGATTACGGCGGCAGCGTTGGCGACACGACCAATCCGAAATTATCGGTTCTTTGGGCGGCAACCGATTCTCTGTCTTTTAGATTCTCAGGCAGCAGTTCATTTCGAGCACCGTCGGTTCATCAGCTCCAAGGCGCGCAAACCAATTTCGCCAATATTTCTGACCCCAACAACAATGGCGAAAGCACGTTTGGTGGCAACCGAACCCTCGGCAATCCCGATTTAGCGCCGGAAGAATCCAACGCCTTTAACCTCGGTGCGTCTTATCAATTGGGCGCGTGGGATATTGATCTCGATTACTGGGATTTTTCGTTTGAAGATGTTCTGACCCGCGAGAGCTTAGTGGATGTGGTCAACGCCGATCCGAATGATCCAGAGCGTGTGGTCAGAACCTCTGCCGGAACCATTGCCATTGTCAATACGCAGTTTATTAACGCCGAATCCATCGATACATCGGGTATTGATCTCGCCTTAAAAGCCACCTACGACACCAACCTAGGCACCTTTTCGCCAATTTTCGATGCCACCTATGTATTGGATTACGAATTTACTTCCGGCGGTGTCACACGCGATGGCGCAGGCGCTCTCAACTTTAATACCGTGGGTAATCCAACGCCGGAATTACGCGCAAACCTGGGATTAAGTTGGTCTCGCGGTATTCATAACGCCAATGTTTTCGTTCGCCATGTTTCCAGTTACGACGACAACCGCGACCCAGAAAACATTGAGTCTATTGATTCGTTTAATACTCTTGATCTGCAATACAGCGTTGATTTGGGGGAGTTAATAAGAAGCGATTCTTCAACAGCACTTACGTTTGGCGTGATTAATGCGACCGGTGAAAACCCGCCATTTGTTGACGTTGCTGGGAGTTACGATTCTCGCACAGGCGATCCACGTGGGAGAAGAATTTATGTGAAAGCAGCGTTTTCTTTTTAACAGTGAAAACGGTTAAGACATGCATGTGATGAAGTTTTAGGTTGGTAACTCCAAAAACCTTTTGGCCAGCAGATAAGGACCACGAATTCTCTGCTGGCACTTTTTCTTTTATCAGTACTTTCTTCTTACTGTACGTTCTTAGCAATCCTTAGCAATCACTGACACAAAAGCGAACGCAGGAATTATTCGCCGTTAGCGTATAATCCCCGCGCACTGTGCTCTTTTATAAATACCTTGTTACTGCAATTTCGTTACAGCCATCTAGTTACAACCATCTAGTTACAACCATCTAGTTACAGCAAGGCCTCAATACGATTCATAATATCTTCCATACGACGCGCCGTAGCTCGGTACGGATCTGGTGTCGCCATATCTAAACCGGCTTTTTTGAGAATTTTATAAGCGTCGTCTGAACCACCGGCTTTTAACACATCAATAAATGCATCGCGGGTTTGTTCGTCACCGGCCAATAATTTTTCAGCAAACCACGCTGCACCAGACATCGATGTAGCGTATTGGAAGACGTAAAAGTTGTAGTAAAAGTGCGGAATGTAAGCCCATTCACTGGCATAAACATCATCGATTAATAACACGCCTTCATCGTGGCCGTGGTATTTTTTCAGAAGATCGCCATAAATTTCATTCAGGTTTGCACCAGTTAAAGGCTCACCAGCCTCAGCAGTTTCATGAATTTTTAATTCAAATTCAGCGAACATGGTTTGACGGAAAAAGGTACCGCGCACCGATTCTAACGCTTGCCCCAAATAAAAGAGTTTTTCTTCTTTGGTTTCAGCGCGTTCAATCAAATATTCTTCTAATAGAATCTCATTAATGATCGACGCGATTTCTGCGGTAAAAGTCGAGTAACTCGCTTTTAAATACGGCTGATTTTCGTTAGCCAACTGAGAATGAACCGCGTGACCAAATTCGTGAGCGTAGGTTGAAAGGCTGTTGTAATCGTCGTTGTGATTTAACAATACGTAAGGATGAACGTCATAGACACTGCCATTCATATAAGCACCCGAACGCTTACCCGGTTGTGGATAAACGTGGGACCAATCAGAATTTACAGCGGTTTTTAAATGCTCGTAATACTCTTCACCCAAAGGCTTGAGCACTTCTAGAGTGATAGCTTTGGATTCTTCGACACCGAATTTATCGTTTAGGGTAACCAACGGTGGGTAGATATCGTAGTAACGCATTTGCTCGATACCCAGAATTTCACCGCGTAATTTAAAGTAACGGTGCAATACCGGAAGCGCGTTATTCACCTCAGAAACCAGGGTTCGATACACTTCTTCAGGAAGGTTTTCTTGTTCTAACTCACGTTGTAATACCGAATCGTATTTACGCGCTTTGGTGGTAAAGATATTCGACTGAACTTCAGTGGATAAAATTTTACCGATGCTGTCGCGGTAGTCGTACCAGGTTTGCCAAAACGTATCGAACACCAATTTGCGATCTTCTCGGTTTGGCGCACTGCGGTAACGAGCGTAACCGGCTTGGTTTAGTGTGACTTTATCGCCAGAAGATAACTCGACTTCGGGCCATTTAACATCGGCGTTGACTAACAATTCGTAGATTTCGTTAGGGCTGCCTAGAACAGCGCTCGCAGAAGCCAGCAGAGTTTCGCCGTCCTCATCCAATAAATGGTCTGCGCTTTTTACGGTGGAGCGCAAATAATAATCGTAAGGCTTTAATCGAGGTTCTTTTTTGATGAAGCGTTCTACTTTTTTACCGCCAATTGCGAGTATTTCTGGGGAAATCCACGACGTTGCCTCGCCAAACTTGGTAAATATGGTGTTGGCTTTAGCAAACATGGCTTGGTTGGCTTCGTCGCGTTGATCGGTGTCGTGTTTCAAACTGGTATAAACGTAAACTCGAACCGCTTCTTTTTGTACGCTGGCAATTTTCTCCATTGCTGTTGCCATGGATTTAGCACTTTTCTTGAGGGTGCCGCGCAAATTTTCTAGGTCAGCTATTTCTTTCTGAACTGCTTCGTACGCTTTTTCCCACTGTTGATCGCTCGCGTAGATTTCAGTCAAATCCCAAGTGATTTGTGTTGGTTCGGCCGGTGTTGCTTCCTGAGCAAAAACCGATGCAGACATGCCAAAACTGGTGACAGCTGCTAACACAAGGGGCAGAAGTTTTTTTCTGTAGTTTTTATTCTTGGACGAGTCAGTCAAAGCCATAACTGTTCCTGATGTTTTTCAATTAAGTGATTAAGTTACCGAATTTTCAATTCATAAAAACCTGACGAGATTGCGTCTAAACACCGCATGAGTTTAAGCCTTGATAACACCGACCAACCATCACCGGAATTTACGACGCAGAAAAATACGCAGTTCGAATACGGTCACAATAGCGAACAAGATTGGCGTATTCGCGTGCCTTTTTATTGAGTGGGCCGTCGATTTCCACCTCAATCAGTTCCGCTAAATGGGCGTAGGCAATGGCATCAAAACTGGAGACGGTGTTGTTAAAAAAGAAATCGTTGTCGCCCAGTAAAACCGACAACTGATCGAGCGTGTCCGCCGCCATTGCCAAAACTTCGTCGGCGTTGTGACGGCTGATGCCTTGCTTGTTTAACGAACTTTTTACCATTCTTCTGGCCACCAACGGCGCGACCCAGCGCACTGGAATGGGAAAAGCTTTAAAGAATCTCGCTTTCACCACGCTCCAACCGTCATCGGCAAACCAACGGCTGTATACCGTCAGCCAATAAAAATACTCATCCAAAGACTTTGTGTATAAGTGGCTTTGCGCACGTTGCTCAGCACTCAAATGACCGTCTAAATCAACGCCGTAGTTTTGGTTGATGTGATCGATAATCATCGAAGAATCGGCAACGGTGGTATTACCATCAACGATAAACGGTAACTTGCCCTTTGGCGCTTTATTGACGTATTTCATGCCCGCTTTAATTTGATACTCAATACCGGCCATTTTCAGGTAGGTATACACCTTTAATACAAAAGGGCTCGCATCGGGCACACCGATTTGTTTACCGAATCCATACACGGTGATCATTGTCGTTGTCCTCGATTAATTGACAAAACGTGAGGCGCAATGAATGCATTTGACGCCCACAATTCTAAAAAGGTTTAAAAAGTTAAGCCTGGCTCTGTTACAGAATTACACTTTCAGAGAACTGGCGACGAATTCATGCAGCAAACCAACAGCTTCGCTGGTGTCGGGCTTTGGTGATAGCAGACTGATGCCAACGTGACCGAGATTGGGTAGCAGCGACACTGGCGCCAAAACCTTAAGACTACTGGGCACCGTGCTGCGGGCAAGGGCGGTCACACCTAAACCTTCTTCAATCGCAGTGGTAATGCCGGTCAAATCTGGGTTGGTGTACACCAAACGAAACTTACTGCGTGCGGCGGTTAAACGCTGAATGACCCGCTGGCGATAAACACACCCTTGCGGCGCGACAATTAAGGGAATGGGATTGTCGGCATCAAAATCTTCGCGGCCGTTCCCCACCCACACCAATTCCTCTTCTTTAACCAAACAATCACCGGCATCTTTGGTATGCAAATGCAGCGCTAAAATAAGATCGAATTCGTCTTTGTAGGGTTCTTGGAGCAGCTCTTTGGTCAACGCACTGGTGACTTCCAGCGTGACATTGGGGTAGGCGCGAACAAATCGGCCGACAATTTTGGGCAACAAGGTGGTGGCAAATTCGCTCGGAATGCCGAAATGGATTTTTCCATTGACCGAGGTTGAATGAAACTGAGCCAAGGCTTCGTCGTTGAGCGCCAAGATTTGCTTGGCGTAGCGATACATCAACTTGCCTTTGCTGTTGAGTTCAATTTGCAGCCCGTTGCGAGACAGCAGCTTTTGTCCGGTCAGATCTTGTAGGCGTTTTAATTGCAGGCTAATCGCCGGTTGAGAGCGTCCCAACACTTCAGCGGCAGCGGTAAAACCGCCCACTTCGACGATAGTCACGAACGTTCGTAGCAGATCGGTAGGGATATTGCGAAACATACGCTAATCCATATTTTATTTGCAGAATTAATACCTGCATTTCGACTATTAATTAAAATTATTGTAAATGTCCAGTTACACTTATAAAACGTTTATCTCTCACTTTTTGTCGACAACGAGCGTTCTATGTCAAACGATCAACAAGCCCTGTTAAACACACCGTTAGCGCCACTGCACGGAGAATTGGGAGCGAAAATGGTTCCTTTTGCGGGCTACTCGATGCCCGTGCAATACAGCGGCGTTAAACCGGAACATTTGCACACCCGAGAAAAAGCCGGCCTGTTTGATGTGTCACACATGGGCCAAGTGATCGTGAAAGGCGAGCACGCCTGCGCCGAGCTTGAGCGTTTAATTCCTGTCGATTTACAAGCGCTGGCCATTGGTCACCAAAGCTACGGTGTGCTTACCAATGAAAACGGCGGCATTATCGATGACCTTATCATTGCCCGCTGGCAAGAAGACGAATTCTTTATTGTTATCAACGCTGCATGTAAGCACAAAGACATAGAACACTTCAAAAAACATCTTATCCACAGCGAATTAGTAGAAATCAACGACCGCGCCCTAATTGCTCTGCAAGGCCCAAGTGCCGCAACAGTCATGGAATCCCTCTGCCCACAAGCAACAAAGCTTACGTTTATGCAGTGCGCAAAATTCGAAATTTCGGGCGAACTCTGTTTTATCAGCCGATCAGGATATACCGGTGAAGACGGTTTCGAAATATCCATTCCAGAAAACGCCGCCATCAACATTGCCGAGCAGATTCTCGCCTTTGACGATGTCAAACCCATTGGCCTTGGCGCCCGCGATTCGCTGCGTCTTGAGTCGGGTCTGTGCCTGTACGGCCAGGATTTACAAGACGACATTTCCGTTGTCGAGTCTTCGCTGGGATGGGCAATTTCTAAATCCCGTCGCCGCCAGGGCGAGCGCAGCGGCGATTTCCTCGGCGCAGAATTAATCTTTAAGCAGCAGCAAGACGGCGTTGGCAAAAAACGCGTCGGTTTTGCGGTAGACGCCAAAACTCCGGTTCGCGCCGGTAGCGACATCGTCGACAGCGACGGCAATGTAGTTGGCACCATCACCAGTGGTACCTTCAGCCCAAGCTTATCCCGCCCCATCGCCATGGGTTACGTCAACACCGACGTCAGTGCTGTTGGCACCTCGCTACACGCGTTAGTCAGAAACAAACCGGTGCCCATTTCAGTCGCCAAAATGCCGTTTGTTCCCCAAAACTATTTCCGCGGTTAACCGTTCCCGTCTTCTATTATTGTTAGTTAAACCTCCTGCCCTTGGGGCAGGCAAAGCCAGAGAGTATTGTTGAGCATGAGCTTGTTGCCTAATTCTTCCCAATCGCAATTGTTTTCGAAACGACATATCGGCCCAGAATCCGCCGACAAAAACACCATGCTGGACGCATTGGGCTTCAAGACCATGGAAGATTTTATCAACACGGTCGTGCCCGAAAGTATTCGCTCGCAACAACCGATGGATCTGCCGGCTGCGCAATCTGAAACCCAGGCACTGGCCACCTTAAAAGCCGCCGCCGAAGAGAATCGCGTGTGTAAATCGTTTATTGGCCAGGGCTACTACGGCACGCACACGCCAGCGGTAATTTTGCGCAATATTCTTGAAAACCCCGCTTGGTATACCGCCTACACGCCTTACCAACCTGAGATTTCCCAAGGTCGTTTGGAAGCTTTATTGAATTTCCAAACCATGATTACCGAGCTTACCGAACTCGATATCGCCAGCGCCTCACTGTTGGACGAAGCCACTGCCGCCGCCGAAGCCATGGCATTGTGTAAACGTGTGGGTAAGAACAAAGGCAATACGTTTTTTATCGATGCCAACTGTTTTGCTCAAACCATCGCAGTGGTTGAAACTCGCGCAGAGCCAATGGGCATTGAGATTAAAATCGGTAATCCTGAAACCGACATCACCGACGATTGTTTTGGCGCTTTGCTGCAAAATCCCGGCAGTAACGGCGAAGTTCGTGACTTTTCTGACGTTATCGAACAAGCGCACAGCCATAAAACCCTGGTCGCAGTGGCTGTGGATATGTTGAGCTTGGTGGTATTGAAAACCCCAGGCGCCATGAATGCCGACATCGCCATTGGCAGCTCTCAACGTTTTGGCGTGCCCATGGGCTTTGGCGGTCCACACGCCGGCTTTATGGCAACACGAGAGAATTTCAAACGCTCGCTGCCGGGCCGACTTGTGGGTGTTTCGCTCGATTCCAACGGCAATACTGCGCTGCGTTTAGCATTGCAAACCCGCGAACAGCACATTCGCCGTGAAAAGGCGACCTCCAACATTTGTACGGCCCAAGTTTTATTGGCCGTTATTGCCAGCATGTACGCGGTGTACCACGGCCCAGAAGGTTTATCCACAATTGCCAAAACCGTACACGCAAAAGCGGTTGCGACCGTTAAACTGCTTGAAACCCTTGGATTTAAAGCCACATCGAGTGAATTTTTCGATACTGTCACCATAAAAACCCCAGGGCTGGCACAAGAAATCCACAAAACTACACACAGTGCAGATATTAACTTACACGTTGTGGATAACGACCACGTGGGAATATCTGTGGATGAAACAACAGAAGCCGCTGACCTTACCACCTTAGTGAATTGTTTTGCTCAAGTTTCAAAAAATACCGACAACACAATTACCGAAAGCAATGTTATCGATGCGCTAAATGCAGCGAATTGGTCGGTAAGTAACGATAAACTTCGCCAAACGGCACCGTTAAGCCATCCGGTATTCAATCGCTACCACAGTGAAACCGAAATGCTGCGCTATTTGCGCAAACTCGCCGACAAAGACATCGCCCTTGATCGCGCTATGATTCCACTGGGCTCATGTACCATGAAGCTCAACGCGACCAGCGAAATGATTCCCGTCACTTGGCCCGAGTTTTCCGACATTCACCCCCACGCGCCAAAAGATCAGTCTTTGGGTTATCAACAGATGATTACCGAGTTGGAACAGTGGTTGTGTGAAATCACCGGTTACGACGCCGTCTCGCTGCAACCCAATGCTGGATCACAAGGCGAATACGCCGGGCTGCTGGCAATTCGCGCGTATCATCGCAGTCGCGGTGAGCAAAAGCGCAACATCTGCTTGATTCCAAGTTCGGCTCACGGCACCAATCCGGCATCCGCGCAAATGTGTGGCATGAAAGTAGTTGTGGTTGCTTGTGACAATGACGGCAACATCAACATCGACGACCTGCGCGAGAAAGCCGAAAAGCACAGCGAAGACCTCTCCGCCATTATGATCACCTATCCGTCGACCCACGGCGTGTTCGAAGATTCGGTGAAAGAAGTCTGCGCGATCGTCCACGATCATGGTGGCCAAGTGTATATCGATGGCGCCAACCTCAACGCCATGGTGGGCTTGTGCCAGCCGGGCAAATTTGGCGGCGATGTGTCTCACCTAAACTTGCACAAAACCTTCTGTATTCCCCACGGCGGCGGCGGCCCAGGCGTTGGTCCGGTGGCTGTGAAATCCCATTTGGCGGAATTTTTGCCCAATCACAAAGGTTTTGAAACTGTGGATAACGGCGTAGGACCAGTATCGGCAGCGCAATTTGGCAGCGCCAGTATTTTACCGATCACTTGGATGTACATTCAGATGATGGGCACCGACGGCCTTACCGATGCTACCGAGTCCGCCATCCTCAATGCCAACTACATTGCCAAACGTCTAGAAGGCGCCTATCCCGTGTTGTACACCGGTGACAATGGCTTGGTCGCCCACGAGTGCATCATCGACATGCGCCCAATCAAAGACGAAACGGGTGTCAGCGTTGATGACATTGCCAAACGCTTAATCGACTTCGGTTTCCACGCGCCAACCATGTCATTCCCCGTGGCAGGCACACTAATGATTGAGCCGACCGAGAGTGAATCCAAGCAAGAACTGGATCGATTTATCGACGCCATGCTCGCCATTAGGCAAGAAATCGACGCGGTAAAATCGGGAATCATCACCTACGAAAACTCACCACTGCACCATGCGCCGCACACCGCAGAATCACTGCTTTCCGACGAATGGACAAAACCCTACAGCCGCGAACAAGCCGCCTACCCAACCAAAACACTGCGCGACAACAAATACTGGCCACCAGTAGGGCGTGTGGATAACGTGCACGGGGATAAAAACCTAATTTGCGCGTGTTTGCCGCTTGAGGTTTATGAGGATTGATTGAAAATCGAAAGTCGATTCAACAGAGAGAAAACGCTCTGTTGAATTAAGTATCTTTTAAAATTAACCTCTTTGTCAGAAACGCAAGCGGTTATGCCTTAGTTAGATAAATTCTTTTATTAAATTAACAAAAAAATAAAACCGGAAAAGCAGAAGAAAAAGAGAGAATTAATGAGATAAAATCGGCAGAGATAAATTTCTCTGCCGTAAATGATTAAGGTTGAAAATATTTCACCCTATCGTTCTGGTGAATCCTCTTAAGAAAAATGCACAAGATCGTAAGGATAGAATTCATTGTCTTTAAATGAGTTGTCATCGATATTAAAAAATTTAACCACCAATGCAGCTTCCCAAGCCCAAAAGCCCTGATAATCATCTCCGATTGCAGCAACTAAAGAAGCGTAATCCCTGACACGATAAGTATTCTCAATACCTATCGAACTAAGACCTCCCAAATGACCCATAAATTTGGGCCAATCCTCTAGGTAAGTTTCTATTAGTTGTGGACGTTCGCTGGGTGGAGCATCAATTACTTTATCGAGCAAACCGAAGGTTTCTGGATTCATGCAAGTTTTAGCAACAACTCTATCGGGCTGAAAACTCTTTAAAACAGTATCGATTAAACGATCTTTTCCCGCCTTACATAAAAAGGGGGCAATCTCGGCAATTTTTGCCGGATCAGAACCAAAGCAAATAAACCAACATAACCAAGTGTACACAGAGTGGTAGGTTGACTCAGGACCATCGGGACGAATACCGGCTGTAGCCTCACTCTGATCACCTAAAGAAAAAATTTCTTCTGCACCATGTCGTTTCATTTCTTGACACAAAAACAAATAACGATCAGTGATTGGCAAAATAGCGCCGTTTTTTATTTCCGTTAAATCGTCACCTCTGGAATACATTCTTGGTACAACCTCGAGAGGCTCCTGTGTATAACCATTCCGTAATGGTCCTATTTTTTGGACCGGATGGGATTCTCGGTCACATGCTTTATTATAAAGTTCTACGCAGTTTCTACGAGATGCGAATTTAATAATTAAGTTAATACTCTTATCAAAAAACTCACGAGGCTTTCTATCATCTCGCATTGCGAAATACTCTCCATCCATAACCAAGACCTATTTTTCAGTCACTTTCATACCCACTATTTTCTAGTGGCACGAGGTGAGTAAATATCTCTATTAGAGGGCTCAAAACAGCTTTATGGCTGGCAATTTGCAAACTGACGATCAAGAAAACCACAAATAATAAAAACCAAGCACTGAACCAAAGCAGCAAATAAAACCTGCCATGTATTCTGCAATGGGACGATTTTTGGGATTGTGGGTTTTGGGATTCGCTTTGAATATCCCGGCGACAAACAGGGAAAACAGGAAGAAGGAAAGGATGACTTTAACAATAACGATAAATACGGCAAGCATCTCTGGAGTTTGGTCGTTGGTGAGTTTCGCTTAGTATAAACTCACCAAGATTCCAGAGATACTTACGATCTTCAATGGCGCTTAAGAGATGGCCTGAATCGCTTTTTTCGCGGTTTTGGTTGCCAGCTCGGTCAATTGAATCAAGATGCGGCGAATAAAACTTTTGGTGATGTCTTCGCGCTTATGCTTTACCTTAATGCCAATGGCTGCGGCCATTTTGCGAATCAACAATTCCACCCAAATACTGATGTTTTCGGCCAAGTTGATGCCTTTTGCGAGAATATAAGCCAATTTATCAGCTAAGGTGAAGCCGGTAATAAACGCACTTTGCAGACCAACCAATGCGGTTACTGCGACTTTTTTCAGTACGTAGATTAACGCTGAATCCAACCAACGCCAGAACGCAGAGCTTTGCGGGTTCACCATAGATTTTGACTTCAGCCAGTTTTCAATGGCGATTTCTACGGAGTAGGGCTCTCTTACGATGGATTTTAGCTGTTCCCAAGATTTGCCTTTCACAGACTCAACGTAGTTACTCATTTTGTGGGCTTCGCCACTGGCCAACGGCTGATTGGAAGGCAGGAAGAAACCGTTGTCTTTGTGCGGTGCGTGTACGTAAGGGTAGAGCGGCACCATCGGTACGGGATCAGTTCGGTGGTAGGAACGGTAGATGTTCTCTAGACCAATCTTGTTGGTGGTGCTGCGCGAGAAGATGGTGGTTCCCACACGCGGCTGACCGAAGGTGTACAAGCTTACCTTGTTGTTGGTGTTTCTCGCTGCCCAGTCTGCCGCGAGGGTAGCTACCGCGCCGCCTAAGCTGTGGCCAACGCAGTGGATGTTCTGGATGGATTTGCTGTGCTCGCCCAGAAAACGTTTGATGTCTGGCAGCATGCTTTTAAACGAATGATTAAACCCACTGTGAACCGGAATGCCTGAGTCCGACAACGAAATACCGATACGGGCATCGGTCAGCCAATCGGCGCGGTTATTGGCGGTGGTGGTGCCTCGGAACAACAAAAACAGATCGTTCGGGTGCTTATCGCCACCGAGGGCACAAGCACCGAAGTTGTCTTTGGTGTTGAGAATAATCCGGCCACCCACTTCTGATTTCAGGGTTTTGTTCACTTGAACGCCCTTGTCAGAAGATTGGCGAAAAACCGGATTGCTGAACAATAAATTGCTCATCTGTGGGTTTTGAATTAAGTAAATATCTCTTGCGAGTACTGCCGCTGCTTTCGGTGAAAGTGTGCTCATTCGTCGTCTTCCTTAAGTTCCGATATACCATCCCATACGCAGCTCGTTTCCATTACCACGCTATCGAACCGATAAGGGGTGAGGTCATCTGTGATTTCGCATTGAATTGCAGACGGTTTGCTACCGCCGAATTCGTCGAACATGTTTGCGGTGAATTTTCCTAAATTCCAGATAACGTATTCGTTACCTTCGTATACTGCGGTAATTCTTTGAGACACAACCAATTGCGCCAAAGGGTTCGAGCTGTAATCGTCCATTTCGACTGGGATTTGATAATTGCCAGCGTCGTCTGTGGTTACTGTTGTTGTCTCACCTTCTTCGTTTTTCCATTGTGTCCAGATTTTAATTTCAGTGTTTTTAGCCGGCTTACCATTAAAAAGTAGCTGGCCTTCCATTCCACTAAAAATGACAATTTGTTCTTTTTTATTATCATTAGAACTAAAAAATGACATTGATACTCCCTTAACCGAAAATGAGAATAAAATAACGAGTAAGAATAGCCTAACGCTTTGGGTGGTTATCATTATATATTCTGTATTCTATTTAAAATCTTGGACATCATCCGATGGCTTTTGATGGCTTTTGATGGCTTTGCAGACGCATCGTTGATTTTGTATGGCCTTACAAATCTTTAAAAGCATTTTTACAGACATTAACAAGCTCTGCCACTCTCAATAATTACTATATTGATGCTCATACAATTCTTTACCCAGATTTTTGCGCTGGTTCCTAATTAAAAAGCGAGCGACTGCAGAGAAAAGAGAGGAAGGGAAGGGAAGATTTTTACAATACAGATTGAGAGGTTATCACATTGAATTCAGCGGCCCACAGAGCAGGCCGCCATTCATTAGCGAATAAGTAATTAACCAACCAGTGATTAACGGGTAAGATAACTTTTAAACACTTAAGAATAAATTAAACGCAATAAAAGCGTTAATAAGCCACACCCGCCAAGGCGTTTTCATCATCAAATATGTATTTTGCGATATTCTTGATAATTGCGTCTTTGTTGCGATCCTGAAAACCCAACTCATGCAATCCTTTTAAATAATTCTTAAATGTCGGTGCTTGCTGCGGCGCTTTTTGATTGTATTTAAAGCCGAGTTCTATGTGAGAAAATATCGGCTCGTAGCCAAATAACTGCAAGCCTACGAGTTCGCGCGCAAACACGCGTGGATTTCCGTTTTCCCACAAAAGGCGCGGCACTTCTTGAAAAAGTTTGAGCCACGTTTCTTTCACATTCAGCTCTTTATAAGGGATATGTTCCGATTTTACGCCGCCGAATTTTTCCGTGTGTTTGGCAACAATGCCTGCGGGAATCTCTGAGCGGTTTGCGGGATTAGGGTTTGCTCGACGAGCCACAGGACGAGTTGTCAATCGATGCCAAACCTTTTGCTCGTCTTCATTAAGCGCGAAGTGAAAGCCTTGGTATTTGCGAATGCCGCCAAGGACAAACGCATCGTTAAGCGCAGGACTCCATCGTTTTGCACTTAAAATACTGCCCGGTCCCATCATTTTTACGGGCGGAGCTAAATAATGCAGACTCGAGGCAATTTTTCTACGCTCAAGCATCAGCTTTGAGACAAGAACTTTATCTTTGTCTTCTTGTGGTGACTTAGCGTTGGATGATAATCCGAAATTCATTAGCAAGCTGGGATCGGAACGAATCTTGGTATCGCCCAGTAATATTAGTTGCAACTGGTTGGGTGAAACGTTCTCATAGATTTTCCAGGCTGCGAGAATAAAATCTTCCCAAGTACCTTGGCTCCACGATTGACCGCCACTTTGAAAACCAAACCACTGATTATCTTTGTCGTATGTGTTTGAACACTCAGCAAGCTGGCGATAAAACTCCTGTTTATTCATAGTTCATACTCTCTTTAACGTGGTTTATTAAATGGATACATTACTGAGGGTTGCTAAGCTGCAACCAAGATTTACAGCGATTTAGTCTTTTTAGAAATTACCCATTGCAAGATTTTTATTTTGCGAGCAACTTGCCACTGTGCAAAAAATAAATTGATCAAACATTCCAATGAGCGACCTTTAAAATTCTAATTAAAAACGAATCAATGAATAAAAATAACAAGCTATTTTTGTTGATTAACGCTAATTACTGTTAATACGGTTTTTATTATCAGGAGGTTCTAAAGTTTCTGTATAAAAAAACTTGCGGCGCTGTTTGATTGTTTAGTGTAGAGAATCGAATTTAAATCGCAGATGAATGTGATCCCACTTTTCATATTTTTACCGGCATAAAAAAACCGGGCATCGCTCTCGCAATGCCCGGTTTTTAAAAAAGTGAAATACTTTTTATTGGACGGTTAAGGTCGCACTGAATCCGGCGGTGGTCGGGAATCGAGTGAGGTTAGGATCAGCACTGTCTCGCACATTCGATTGAATCTGAGTGGTTTGACCTGCGGTACCTAACGCTTGGAAAACCAAGTTAACCAAAGGCACCGAACCTTGCGGTTCGGTAAGCGAGGTTGAATTCACGACAACAATGGCGAAGTTACCTGGGTTGTTTTCATGAAAGCTGAAAACACCGGTAAAGTCGTCGCCTGTTGGGCTGGTCACATCAACCAGCTCAACAACAGCAGCGTCGAAAGTCACTTCGAACTCAACACCCGCGAAGACATTCGGGCCGGAGAAGAACAGGGTAGGTACGGTTACCTGATCCCCGCTCAGCACGGTTATGTCGGTGCTATCAAAAAATACATCACCTTCAAATTGCGCCGTCGCTTGTTGCCAAGAGAGGAGCAGTGTCATTACCAAAAGTAGTCGACTTAATTTCATGTTTTTACTCCTCAACCTCGATAGTTAGATCAATCCCTTCGCCGATCGCGACACCGTTATCAAAGGCTTGCACGCCACCGTTAAAGGTGTCACGCAACTGCGCAATCGGATCATCGTTATTTAGCGTTACACGTCTTGCCAACTCAACGTCTCTCTCCGCTGCACTCAAACCGGCAGGGAAGAAGTTGTTGATGAAGATCAGAGGTGATCCGCCGTTGCCGTTCTCACCGCGAGTAATCACGAACAAGTCGTTTGGTCCTCTCGGTAAATTGAGCGTGACATCTAATGTTGGGTTTTCTGGCACGGTAGTGGTCGCTACAGACTCACCGTTCACTTGCAGTTCGAATACGTCAGAAGCATCGACAGCACCGGTACTGTTGAAGAACGCACCTTGGTCACCGAAGGTCAAACTGATCGATACAATCGCACAGGCAATGTCGATGGTTTTGTTCTGCTCGGCTCCACGAACCTGAGCTTGAGCGCTGATGGCGGCAAATTGCTGGAACTGCATATCATCAGGATCAAAACACGCGAAGTTAGCCAGATCGCTGGAAACAAGGCTTAGGGTGCCACCGGTTGCCGCGTCTGGACCAAACACTTGGGTTGCATCCAATGGCAGCGGTTGATCGATGAACATCATTAAGAAGTTCATTCCGAAGCTTGATACAACACCGGCGATTTCACTGCCAGTCAGCATGCGGCCAGAAGTCTGCTCAATGTCGTCGGACAAACGGGCCAACAAGTCTTGATCGAGTAAATCCAACAGATCAACCAACGCACTTGAGGAAGTTCTTCCAGACAGTAGGTTGCGAATAATCTGATCTTCTAGGATTTGCAGCAACTGCTGATCACCCGTGTTATCCAACGCTTGGGCATCAACCACGTTTCTTAAGTTGTTGGCACCGCTGATTTCTAGCGTAGAGGTGATGTCAGAGGTCACGCCTACTGGCAATTCATCAGGAGAAGCGTCCAGCTCTAGCGCGAATTGGATGTCACCGAACAAGCTAGAAACCGTTGATGCAAAGGCCAGCTCTGAGGTCACAACCGGACACTGAGCAATCCAATCCTGGACTGCATCTGCAGGTAAGCTCTGAACCAACACCGATGACTCCAGTGCGTCACAGCTTAAGCCGATCAATGTGGTTGCTACTCGGCCGATATCCGCAGAATCTTGGATGTTACACAATTCCGGAACAACGGATTCACAGACTTCCAACAAACCGCTTGGGTTAGGAATGACACCGGAAGTAATGGTGTTATCCAAAACGGTCAATCGATCTCTGAAACCTTCCAAGCCATTCGCATAAAGCGTCTGCTGAAGCACGGCGGCGATTTGGCTGTCAGGGTTGTCATTGAGGATACCTCGGAACACATCCAATGCCGTGGCTAGATTCATTCGACCGACGGTTAAGGAGGAGGTCAACACGTCCATCTCTTCAACGGTTGCCGTCGCATTCAACAACAAGTCATCGAGAGAAATCTGTTGCAGCTCGTAAGCGCGTTCGAATTCATCTAAGAACGAAAGAATGTCTCCAGTTGCGTCTGCTGGGAATACAGGCAGGGCACCCAGTTCAACGGAGAAGTTATCCACACTTGGAACACCGCCACGGACAGACGTTACTTCTACATCAGCGGTCACACCGGATAACGCAGGGTCTGCCGGAATCGCGAAGTTAACGTAACCTTGCGCGAACTGGCTGGTCGACTGCACGGGAATACCGTCGACAGTAATCGACAAGCTATCAATAGGCGCGATCAGGTTCGGTGAAATCACCAGCGATGAACCACCCGGTAAATTCGTTGGCGGCGAGATGAATCGAGCCACAAATTCGTCCGCAGCAACGATATTGGCGATTAACTCAACGTCGGTCTGATTGAACTGGCCGTTAACATCAACGTCGGAGGCAACGATTTCAGTGCGATCCAACGGTTCACGCAAACCACCCAAACGCTGGGCCGCCAGTACGGCGTCGTCGAGGGTTATATCGCCGCTGTTGTTCACATCGCCCAACAGTGGGAAGTTAAAGTCTTCAGGGAATGGGTTACTTGGATCTGCAACGTTGATAATCACTTCGCTGCTGATCACTGGGTCCATACCAACAAACACTTGCGCGGTTACCGTAAAGCGGCCAGGCGCGGCAAAGCTAAAGTTGGTCGATGCACCTTCAAACATTTGACCGTCGCTGGTGGTAAACACAATGCGATCAAACACAGCGTTGGCCGGAGCTACGGTTGCAGTAAAGGGCAGTGATTGACCCGCAGTGGCAAGAGTCGTCGGAACATCGATGGCGACAAATTCTGCCATCTGTTCAGTAACAACCACGGTAATTTCTGAGGTTGTGATGGTTTGAGTGCCCGAGAAAACCTGCGCGGTAATGGTGAATTCACCCAAGCTATCAAAGCTGATGGTAGCAGGCGAGCCGTTGATTCTTTGGCCGTCGCTCGAGATAAACAACACGTCATCAACCACAGCGTCTGCTGGCATAACGTTCGCCGTTAAGGTCAACTCTTCGCCAATCACGGCTTGCAGTTCAGAACTGGTTACTGTGGCCGTGATTGCTGAGGCAACCGACACATTCACAGGCGTTGAGGTAATCTCTTCATCGCCGACAAATACCGTAGCCGTTACCGTGAAATCACCAGCGTTTGCGAAGCTAATGTTCGCAGGCGAACCCATAATGGTTTGGCCATCGCTGGTGGTAATCTCGATACGATCAAACGGCGCACCGGCAGGTGTCGTGGTTGCTGTGAAGGTGATGGATTCACCGACAAGCACATCGGTATTGGTAGCCGTCAAGGCAACGGTTGGCGCAGTAACCGCGACAGGGAAACTGCCAGCGTTAATAACTTCGTTACCAATGAACACCTGACCGGTGACGGTAAAGTTACCCACCTCTGGGAAAGTGACATCAACCGGTGAGCCTTCAAACTCTTGCACAACGCCGTCGCCATCGGTGTAGCTGAATAGAATGCGATCAGCGATGGTGCCTGCCGGTTGTAAATCCACCGAGAAGCTCACTGGCTCATTCACCAGAGCACTGCTCGCACCCGCCGTTGGATTGACCGTTGGTAGGCTTACAGTAATGGCAATAGGATCACTTGGGGTGGTTTCACCGTCGACCGTGACTTCACCGACAATGGTAAAGTTGCCGTCGTTAGGAATAGTCAGTGTGGCCGGAGAACCCGAAACACGAGCGACTTCGTTATCGCCACCGTCCAACAAAACAAACTCAATGGCGTCTGCCACGGTACCCGCAGGTTGAACTGTTGCCGTTAAGGCCAGATCGTCACCCACGGTTGGTGTGGTCGAACTGCTGGTGATCGAAACCGACACAGGCTCTTCGATAGTCACGGTTGTGACTTCGCTGACAATCTCATCGCCCACCAATAATTCAGTAGTGACCGTGAAAGTGCCTGCTTCTGGGAACGAAATCTCCGCCGGACTGCCTTCGAAGGTTCTTGCAGGAGTTTCGTTGGTGACAAAGCGAATCAAATCCACCGGAGCATCGGCTGGTGTCACATTAGCAGTGAAGGTGATCGGATCACCAATAACAGCTTCGGTTGCCGTGGTATTCACAACAATGGTCGGCGCTGAAATGGTTACCGGGAATGAACCGGCAGGAATCACTTCATCACCAATGAACACCTGGCCGGTCACGGTAAAGTCACCCGCTTCTGGGAAGGTAATGTCAGCCGGGGAACCTTCAACCTCTTGCACAACGCCGTCACCGTCGGTGTAGCTAAAGACGATGCGATCAGCAACCGTGCCTGCCGGTTGTAAATCTACCGAGAACGTCACTGGCTCGTTAACCAGCGCCGTATTGGCACCGGCGGTTGGAGTTACCGTCGGTAAGGTTGAAGTAATCGCAATTGGATCACTTGAGGTAGTTTCGTCGCCAACGGTAACTTCACCGACAATCGTGAAGTTGCCATCGTTTGGAATCGTGAGAGTCGCTGGAGAACCCGAAACACGATCCACTTCGTTACCGCCGTCGTCCAACAAGACAAATTCAATCGCATCGGCAACGGTGCCAGCAGGCTGAACGTCAGCGGTTAAGGTTAAATCATCGCCAACGGTTGGTGCGGTCGAGTTACTGGTGACCGAAACAGACACCGGCTCTTCGATAGTCACGGTAGTGACTTCGCTGACAATCTCATCGCCCACCAATAATTCGGTGGTAACCGTAAAGGTGCCTGCTTCTGGGAAAGAAATCTCTGCAGGGCTACCTTCGAAGGTTCTTGCAGGGGATTCATTAGTGACAAAGCGAATCAAATCCACCGGTGCGTTCGCAGGCGTCACGTTGGTGGTGAAGGTAATTGGCTCACCGATTAATGCTTCTGTTGCCGTGGTATCGACAACAATGGTTGGTGCATTAATGGTTACTGGGAAATCGCCCAACTCGATGACTTCTTCGCCGATAAAGACTTGACCGGTAACTGTAAAGTCACCCGCTTCTGGGAAGGTGATATCCACAGGCGAGCCATCAAACTCTTGCACAACGCCGTCACCGTCGATGTAACTGAAGACGATGCGATCGGCTTCTGTTCCTGCAGGCTGCAAGTCTACTGAGAAGGTCACAGGTTCGTTAACCAACGCTTCGTTTGCACCAACAGTTGGAGTAACGGTAGGTAGAGTCGAGGTAAACGCGATAGGATCGCTGGAGGTCACTTCACCTTCAACAGTCACTTCAACTACTGCCGTGAAATCACCTGCGTTCAACGCGTCATTAGTAACAACAAAGTTGCCGTCATCTGGGTTGAAGAATGTATCCGCAGGACCGGAAATACGCTCAACTTCATTGCCGCCGTCGTCAAAGATAATAACTTCAATCAATTCGGCAACCGCACCTTCGGGCTGAACGTCAACCGTTAAGGTTACTTCATCGCCTACAGTTGGTGTGGTTGTGCTGCTCGTGATAACAAGCGAAACCGGCTCTTCAATAGTCACCGTGGTTTCTTCGCTGATAACTTCATCGCCAACCACCAATTCAGTAGTGACGGTGAATTCACCCGCTTCTGGGAAGCTGATCTCAGCAGGCGAACCTTCAATGGTTCGACCATCACTGGTCACAAAGCGAATGACATCAACCGGTGCATCAACCGGATCAACATTCGCGGTAAAGGTAATTGGTTCGTCAATGAGCGCTTCGCTCGCCGTGGTATCGACTGTAATCGTTGGCGCGTTAACGGTGACCGGGAAGCTGCCGACTTCAATCACTTCGTCGCCAACAAATACTTGCGCGGTTACCGTAAAGTCACCCGATGAAGGGAAATTAATATCGGCTGGAGAACCTTCAAACTCTCGACCATCGCTGGTGGTAAATAAAATACGATCAGCAACCGTGCCTTCTGGTTGTAAATCAACCGTGAACGGCGAGGGTTCATTAACGAGAATATCTCGCGCCGTTAAATCGGCAGCGATTTCAGGAAGAGCGACATCAAAATTAAAGGTGTCGCTTTCAGTGGTTTCTCCGTCTACCGTTACTCGAGCGGTAACTGAGAAACTGCCTTCATTGGGGAAAGAAATTTCTGCAGAAGGACCTGGAATAACTCTGCCATCACTGGTAACAAATTCTACCGAATCAGCCACGGTTCCTTCGGGTAATACAGTTGCGGTAAATGTCGTTGGGTTGCCAACAACACCTTCTGTTCCAGAGCTAACCAGATCAACCGTCACTGGCGTTTCAGCGGTTACGCTAAATTCGTCTGTCGCAACAACTTCACCACCAGAAAATACTTGCGCGGTTACCGTAAAGTCGCCGTCGTTTGGAAAATTAAAAACGGCGGGTGAGCCTTCAACGGTACGACCGTCACTGGTTGTAAAAACAATGCGATCAACGTCGTCGGAACTTGGCAAAATGCTGGCGGTAAAAGTAATGTCTTCGCCAGTATTCACTTCTGGTCCAGGGCCAATAATATTAATAGAAATCGGCTCGTCTACAGTAATGACAGACTGTGACGTTGCGATAACATTATTGCCTGAGAAAACACGCGCGGTAACGGTAAAGTTACCGGCCTGTACAAAACTCAATTGCGCCGGAGAACCAACAACCGTTTGACCTTCGTTAGTACTGAATTCGATTCGATCAAATTGCACACTTGCCGGTGAAACGCTGGCGGAAAATGTAAATACATCGCCAACTGAACCGCTCGTTGCTGAACTGACGACGCTTACGTTTGCAGGCGCAGGTGGATTTGTTGGATCACCATCGCCATCACCGGAACCGTCGTCGCCGTTACCGGTATCACCACCGGAATTATCGTCGCCGCCGGAATTATCGCCACCTGTGTCGCCGCCGGAATTATCGCCACCTGTGTCGCCGCCGGTATCACCACCAGTGTCACCACCGCCGGAGTTGTCGCCACCGGAATCTCCCCCGGAATTATTACCGCCGCCTGTGGTCGGAGTTCCACCACTTGAAGAACCGCCAGAATCTGACGAGTTGTCGCCGGAACCACCGCTGCCGCCACTTGAGCACGCAGCCAGTAGGCATATTAAGCCCACCAGTAGGAAACGATTGATTTTCATAAAATGTCCTTTTTAATAATCCCTAAACCATCACGATCGAAGAAAAGTGTCGCGTAATTTTTCAAGCGGGGCGAACTAGGGGGAAACCTGCAAGTAAATAGATCACACTTTTTACTTACTCGCTAAATTTTGAACAATAAAATTATATTTATTTTTATTTTTCTCATCAACGAAGACTATTGTCTCTTCTGTTTTTTATTTATACAAACAGATCAAATAAAAATCTACATGTTTTCAATAAATGTAAAACACCAACAAAAATCCTAAGAAAAAGTTATTAAAAATTAACAACTTAAAGTGAGAAAAAACGTAAAAAAAATTTACGTTGTGTGCTCATAAATATTTATTACACGTTATTACACCTGATAAAACTTCCAGGCAATTAAATATTATTTAAACGATAAGAATAATATTTAAACAAAAGACAACCTCGAAACCAATTAATGACGAGGTTGTTTGAAATTAATTATTGTTCAACTTACGACATTTGGCTGATGTAAATCAACTTTTCTCTGTCTTCTAACCAACTCACCTCAAAGCTGTTGATCACTAGTTGATCAATTTCCTGTTTTGTAAAACCGCCTTCATCAATTAACGCAAAAAAGTTTTCATTTAGGTAGGCTCTAAAATAAGCAGGATCGTCCGAATTAATAGTGGCCTTTAAACCGAGCGTTAACATCGTACGAATTTCATCGGTTGTATAGGTTTGACAGACAAACTGATTCGATACCGGACAAATCGTCAAACCTAAATTTTTAGCTTTGACCGCTTTGGTTAATTCGGCTTGGTCCAAACAATTAATGCCGTGATCAATTCGGTCCACGTCTATTAATTCAATGCACTCGCGGATGTGGTCATGAATATCTTTTTGATGAACATCGCAATGCATGGTTAATTTATAACCTTCTTGCCGTGCTCGGGCGAAAACCTCGGCGAATTTACTCGGCGGATTGTCTTTTTCGTCCGAATCTAAGCCCACACCAATAATCCAGTCTTTAAAGGGCAACGACATCTGCAAGTGTTCCATTGCCGATTCTGCCGACATGTCGCGCAAGAAACACAGAATTAAATTGCTTTTAATGCCGAGTTTTTCTTCGGCGTCGATTTGGGCTCTGTGAATACCGGTGATCACGGTTTCAAAAGCAATACCACGCGTTGTGTGGCCTTGGGGATCAAAGAAGGGTTCAACGTAGACAATATTTTGCTGCTTAGCTTTTTCAAAATACCGCCAAGCCAACTCGTAAAAGTCTTGCTCGGTTTGCAACACGTGCATTCCGGCGTAGTAGATTTTAAGAAAAGAGGGCAGGTCGTAAAAATCGTACGCGGCGATCAACTCATCAATCGATTGGTACTCAAGTTCAATGTGGTTGCGTTGTGCAAGTTCAAAAATGTGCTCGGGCTCCAGTGTGCCCTCTAGATGCACATGAAGCTCCGCTTTGGGAAGGTTTGCGATGTACTCTTTCACGATTGTCCTCCAAATCATTTATTTTTAGTCGTTGGAGCAATCGCTGAGCCATCGCAAAACAGGTTAACGGATTTTTACTCAGTAAAACTGACCCGCTGGCCCCGGAAATACTACGGGCGTTTCCGATCCATCTTTGGCAACCGCACTGACGCCAAAAAAGTAATTATCGATAACGATGTTTTTAAGCTCGAATTCGCCGACGTTGCCGACAAATCGCGAATGCGTCCACTCAGACTCTGTCGTCAGTCGCCAATGCACTTTGTAACCGGCTAAATTGCTGGCAACGGATGGCTCGGGCAGATTCCAACTGAGATTCGTTGAAGGTGATACGGCACCAGTGATATCGACACGGTGTGGCACTGGCGGAGCACTGGCAATACCCGCCAAGGTGATGGCATTTAACGCCGTTAATTTTGCCGCGTAATCGGCATCAACACCGTCGATGGTATCGCCGTAGACTCGGCCGTCTTCAGTACGCAAGTCTTGATGCTGGCGGTCGTAGTGCTCGTGGGTTTCCATAATGCGCACGCCTGGAAATCCAGCGTCGTTAAACGGCCGGTGATGACCACCGCGACGGAAACGATCCAAACGATACACCATCATAACGTTTAAATTGGTCAGGTATTGGTCGCCTAACGTTTTTACATAGCGAGCCAAATTCCGCGACGGAGAATCCACCTCGCCACCGGTAAAGCGGCGCAAATTTGCTTCTTCCGGCGTTTCAACCGCACGCGTGCCTTCGGAAAATACTCGCACCGTGGTGTTGTCAATCACGCCATCGATGCCAGCGATATTTGAAATCATGTCGTTGTTAAGAATTCCCACCACATCCCATCGCTGATCTTTGGCGTACTGCGCAACAATTTTGCCGCCGAACAAGCCTTGCTCTTCTCCGGCAAGGGCTGCGTAAATAATGGTTCCGGGAAATTGGTAATCGGTCAGCACCCGCGCGGCCTCAAGGGTTCCTGCGACACCGGAGGCGTTGTCATTTGCGCCGGGACTTAAACTTTGAAAATTCATGGCGTCAGTAACACGGCTGTCGATATCGCCACTCATCATAATCACGCGATTAGGATCAACCGTGCCTTTTTGGATGGCGATAACACTGACCACTTCGGTTTTATTGGGTATGCGTTTTTCGCCTTCGACAAAATCCGAAACGTATTTCACCTCCAAACAGCCACCGCATTGTTTTGAAATAGCTTCGAATTCTTCAAAAATCCAACGTCGAGCGGCACCAATGCCTTGGCTTTTACTTTTAGTATCGGAAAGGGTGTGACGCGTACCAAAATTTACCAGCGTCTCGATATCGGAATAAATTCGCTCAGCACGGATATTTTCAGCGATGGTATAGAGCTTTGGAACTTCAGCCGGCGGCGCGACCCAATCGTTAGCCGCGTGCAATGCAATAGGAGCTGTAATCAACAAAGACGAGAAAGCAACAGCAGAATATCGAAAGTACTTCTTAAACCCAGCGAACACAAAACCCATTACACAGCACCCTTCTTCAATTGATTGGAAGTTTTTAGCCATCCAATGAAGAACGTGCCAGCCAGGCGAAACCTCACTATAGGAGGCTTTTGACTAACGCTGGCAGGGCAGGGCTTTGAACTTGTCGGCTTGAATATCAACAGCGCAATGAATCATCGCTGAGCCGCCTTGGGGAAAATAAAAATCCAAGGTTACTTCTACTGCCGTTTTGGTGATCGACAGTGATTCAACAAACACACCTTGGGAATCGCTGAACGCAAAGGTTTCACCATTTACGGTTAAAGACGTAAGCGCTAGGTAATCCACCACATCTAAACTCGGTGTGTTCAAACGTTCGATTTCAAGCTTGGGATTGATTTCCATATTGTGTTGAATAACGCGAACCAAACTTTTATTAACACGCTTAAGCTCAACGCCAGTAACACTGGTAGGAACCGAACTGCCACTGGCCGCGGCCAAAGGTTTAGGCTCGCTGGATACACAACCAGAAACCAATAAATAGCTGACAAACACCGTCGCTATTGAAAAAAACTGCGAATTTAAAAATCTCATTTACAATGCACAACTATTTAACGTTATTGATGAACTTAGAACGACGGCTAAATCGATCCGCCGGGACTTGCTTCCAGCGAGTTTGATCTGAGATCAATTTTTTAAAGCTCTCCAGATCATTACTTGCGGCGGGCTCCTGAATAAAGCGACGAGCCGCTGGCGTGTAATCGCCACGGAATTTTAAATCCACCAAAATATCTTTGATACCGTAATGGGTTGTATCCCACTGCAATTCACCGTAAAGATTGATGACGTCCTTTTTCGATGATATACGGATAACCTCGGAGGATTCCAGTTCATAACTGATATTAAATAACGTTAATTGCGCCTGTGGCGTGACTTGAAAATCCAACAAGTCGTTATCGACAATAAACCGCTCGGCGCGACTGCCAGACAAACCCACAGCTTTCGCCAACACATCAATGTGAGCCTGCTCAAGCTTTGCCCGAGTTAAATCCATTTTTACCTGCGCGGCACTTTTTAACTTAAGATCGTAACCACGACCCACCGTTAAACCCGAAGCAGAACTGGGAACGTGAAGTTTGCGGCTGTGGAATCGACCGCCTTCAGTGCCCTCGGAATCCCAAGTCACTACACCGGAAGTTGGCGGTGTTACGGTCTCTTTGGCAAATACGGAATCCAAAACACGTTTCAGTGCTTTAAAGCTTTTGCCATTGGGATCAATACGACCGTCTGGATTGGCGGTTTGTAAATGATTGGATTGGAAATGAGTAATTGCCTCGTTAACCTTGGCGTTATTTTTGTCGGACATCGGCAACGGCTTTAAGCCATTCTTTCGGTGATAAACATTGATTAACGCAATAACCAAGTGAACATCGTTCACATTATTACGCCCGCCTTTACCAACGGAACTGGATAACCTTAACGCCGACATAAAAAATTCCTTTTCTAGAATTAAATCGAACAATTAGAAAAACAGTTGGGGGATTAACTGTCAGTTGCGATAAATTCTAATTGTTTTGCCACCAAACCGTTTGTGACAGCGTTAGCAAACTCGGTATTTTTCACAATCGCAGACTCATAGCCATCACGTGTAAATTCGGTAGCGTTTAAATAGGTTTCTGATAAATTGGCGTTGGTTAAATTGGAGCCCATAAACAACACGCCATCTAAGTCAGCGCCGATTAAATTCGCATTGGTTAAATTGCAGTTTAGCAGCGAAGAATTAGACAGGTTAGCTTTGTGCAAATTAGCATTAGAAAAATCACAATCATCCAAGTTACAATTTTTTAAATTTACGCCCGATAAATCCATGCCGGAAAAATCAAGTCCGCTTAAATCCAACGACAGCAACACTTGATCTTTGTAGCGATTAAAGTTTTTTGCCTCTCGCAAACGTTTTAATTCTTTATCCGTTAAATTTCCAGAAACGTATCGTTCCTCTTTATTAAAATCAGCATTATTGTGATAACCACCACGCTCCCAAAAACCGAGTGTGTCTTCCTCAATTAATCGAATTTCTTTCAGCCACTTTAAACTTTTGTAAAAATATTTTGTGGGCGCAAAGGTTCGAACCGGAAAACCGTGCTCTATTGCCAAAGGTTCATCGTTAATTGCGTGCACCAACATAACATCGTCATTTAAGCAAACATCAAGAGGCAAACTGGTGTCGTGATCACGATCCGAATACGCAATAAACTGAACAAACTTTGCCGCTGGAACAATGCCAGATAACTCCAGCACATCGTTTAACATCACACCCGAAATCTTGTTACCCAATTTGCTCCAGCGAGTCACACAATGGATATCAAAGGTTTTAATCGTTTGCGGCAAATTGAGATAGTCATTCCAAGCGTATTGCTTTGGCTGCTCCACCAAACCAGTCACGCTTAGCTGCCAATTCTCGCGGGTAAGTTCCATACCCGAAGAAGACTCACCCACCACTGGGAATTTTTCCGTAGTTTGCTGACGAGGAGGGAGCTGTTCCATAACCGATACCTGTAGTTGTTCATATCACTCAATTTGAGGTAAGACGTACTGTACACCGCTAACAGCAAATGGGTATTCGCATTTCATAGTTATATCAGCTATTTATCCACAGCTCATTCATAACTATTTGTTCTTCTGATCGTCAAGTTTTCACAAGCCAGCTCGTGAACCCGCCAGCCAATAAGAGTACAGTTCTATCAATAACTGATGATGGAAAGAAGCAAAACCTGGAGAGCGTAATGACGGAGAAAAAACGAGATATTACCGAGCTTAGCTTGGATGAAATTTGTGATATTGCAGCGCAGGCGGGCCAAGAAGCTGGGATGGACAGCTTACAAGCAGGATTAGAAGTCGTTTCCCAAGAATTGGAAACAGGCCGATTTTATATCGAAAAGATAGGCGAAGGCGGCCAAATAGTAAAAAACTACATAACTGACGAAGAGTTAGAAAAGAGAAGTGGGGAGGGCACACCAGATGAGTGAACCCAAACCCAAAATGATTCTAATCGCCGGACCCAATGGTTCAGGAAAAACAACCCTAACGGAAAAACTCAAATCTGCTGGTGTTGATTTGGGAGAATATGTAAACCCTGACGATATTGCATTAACACTCGAAGGGAGTGGTGATGAAGTTGTCCGAAAGGCGCAGAAAATTGCAGAAAACAAACGCCAGGAATTACTTAATAGCGGCATAGCACATAGCTTTGAAAGCGTTATGTCCCATCATTCAAAGATAGAATATATGATCGCCGCAAAGGAAAAAGACTTTTATGTCATACTATTTTTTGTAGGTATTAATGATCCATCTATCAATGTAGAGCGTGTAACAAACCGAGTCGCAAAAGGCGGGCACGATGTCCCTACCGAAAAAATTCGCAGTCGCTACAAACGTACCATGAACATGTTGTATGAAGCTGCGATTACAGCGGATGAAGCAGTTATATTCGATAACACGCAACGCTCGGAGGGTTTGAAAAAAGCCGCCGTCGTTAAAAAAGGCCAACTAAAAAGCTTTGATCCCCGTTTTCCTTGGGTTCGAAAATATCTGGTAACAAAGTTTGATAGCGGATTTTAAGGTACCGATAATACCCGCTTTCAGGTCATTGATGACTGTATAACAGTGACCTGAACCATCTCCTCTAGAATCTAGTTCGACACATCACAATTTGATAAACCAACCAAAAACCGGTCAAATAAACGAATGTTCCAGATCCTACGGATGACATTTGTTTAATGAACGGAAGCACCCAATTCTACCTTTCTCGAAAACTGCACGATGGCGAACAAAAGTTCTATACAGAACAAGAACTTAGAGAATCAGAACATACTCAATATGTTGTTATACTCGCGGAGCCGGGGGCTGGGAAAAGTGAGTTGATGAGCAGTATTGCTAAGCAGCTCGGCACTAAAAGCATATCGGCAAATAGGTTTGTACGTTCTCAACTACCAGAATCATGTACAAACTTAGTAATAGACGCACTGGATGAATTAGCAGGCGCCAGTGATGAAAAGCTGCATGATCTTTTCTCAAAAATAGAAAACGTTAATCCTGACAGACTGATTATCTCCAGCCGATCGAGCGAATGGAATTCAAGTACAACTCAAATTTGCAAAGAATACATTGAAAAAAAGTTAATCAACCTTTGGCTTGAGCCTTTCAAGGAAGATGAGCAAAGGGCTATTTTTGATCACCACCGTCCAAATGAAGACTTCTTTCATTTTCAACGCCAAGTTGCTCGCTTTGATTTAGACGCCGTTTTACCCAACCCAGAATTCCTCAAACTACTAACAGACGCTTATATTGAAAGTAATCGCGAGTTTTCAGATAAACGAGACATCTTTCAAAAAGCCATCACATCTTTATCGAAGGAACACAACACCAAAATAGAAGCTAAGAAAAACAACCTTACAACAGGGGCGCGAATTGATGCCGCATCCGAGATATTCGCGAAACTTCTATTGGCCGGTTGTGAAGGAATAGCTTCTTTGGAAAGCCAAGAGACTTCACTTTTCCCTTATTTAAGAACGGTTTACAACGAAGACAAACCGGTGTTCGAAGTTCTAGAAACAAAACTCTTTAAACCAGCAGAAGATGAAAACCATCATTTACCCGTGCATAAAATAGTCTCTGAATACTGCGCAGCTAACTATTTTGTTCAGCGGATTACTAACCCAAAAGATGAATTAACACTTCGGCAATGCCTGTCGGTTATAGCTCCCAATAGCGTTACCAGAACAGAACTACGAGGGTTACTGGGGTGGATGGCAGCCCTTGGTAACGCTCACACTCAAGAAACACTCATCAAACTAGACCCATACGCTGTTCTCGCCAATGGTGACCCTTCACAACTAACACCATCGTCAAAACGCTTATTGATCCAACAGCTTCAAGTCGAAGAGGAAAAAGACCCATATTTTCGTCGAGCAGATTTGTGGAGACAGTTTAGTGTTGCTGGATTTTTTACCGATGATGTAATCCATGAGTTACATAAAATTTTACTTAATAGTAATGGAGGTCATTTACGAGATCTACTTCTAGAGTTGCTAGTGGGATCACCTGTAATTTCCCAACTTGAGAATGAATTAACTAATATTGCATTACGTACCAACATACAAGATCGAACCAGAAAGCTTGCTAGTCAATGCCTTTTCTCAAACTTAATCGATGTAGATCTTCAAATAATTGACACCTTGTTATCAAAAAAAGATATCACATCATTAGCGATAGTAGGTGATGCTTTTCACTCAAAAGGAATCGAAAATATCAATCTGAAGGTACTATGTAATTTTTTCTTCGCATGCTCTAACTTATACCCTGAGGAAGAAACTGCAATGGATAAAAATGGCGGACAAAGATTCTTTATAAAAGAAGTTGTATCTGCTCTAGAAATAACAACTTCAGAAATTCTACTTGACAAGCTATCTGAAAATTTAGAATGTAACTGTATTGAACAACACTATAGATGTACCTGTAAGACTGGCATTAGCAAAATAATAGGTATAATTCTAGATCACTACTTTACTATTAAAACAGATCAATTTAACCCTCATAAAATATGGAATTGGCTTAAAAATCTTCACTTTCATAGCCCTAAAGACCCTGAATACAGCCAGTCTGTCAAAATCTTACAAAACCATTATAATCTTAGACAAAAAATTATCCTTACTGCTTTCAGAAAGCTAACGAAAACAGAAGAGATACATAAAACAAAATGTTTTGATTTCGAATTCAAATGCCACTCTGGTTTATATTTCCAAGAAGACGATTATATTTTACTAGTTGAGTATGCTTATATAAATAAGAACTTTAGCTTATGGAATTATTTTCTTCCTAGAAAATCTTATCAATCAGGCAGAAGTCCAAAAAGCATCAATTCACTAAGAAAATTAATGAGAAAACAATCTCAGACAGATCGAGATTTTCTGAGAGAATGGACCTCAATTAACAGATACGCTCACCAAAAATATTTACAAGACAAAAAAGACGACTCACGCACAAGAAGAGCCATAAAAAAACACAGAAACAAAAATGATAAGGTCATAATCGACAACAGAATTTTTTATCAAAAAAATCGCACCAATATAGAAGCTGGAAAAAACTGGACAAGCTTATTAAACTTCTCAAACTATGTTCTTAAAGAGCCGGAAAAAATCAAAGATCATGTTAGTGATAAAAAGATTGTTATTAACTCACTAATAAACTGCATTAACAGTTTATCTAAAGATATTCCCAATGTAAGGGAAATTGCGCACCTAAAAACACAATCCAAATACTCACCTATAGCTCATGTTCTATATGCCTCTATAATAATAAAGTTCCGCGAGGATCGAACCCTTCATGAAATCGACAGAAATACCTTAACTTCGTTACGAGCAGTTTCGAATATTAGCTATAGAGGAATATCAAACTCGGAAAAAGAAACTCTTGCAAAAGAACTAGATAGATTAATTTTTACAGATGATGAGATAACGGAGAGTTTTCTAAGAGACTATTTTGAACCCCAGCTTAATTCAAACAACAAATTAATTGACTTTAGCTGCATCAGAGATGATTCCTCATTCAGCAAATTTAGAGGGACACTTTCAATAGATTGGTTGGAAAATATTCCTATTACATCAATCAACCCGCTACAAAATTTATTCGAACTTGCAATTGACCATTCAGATATAAAAACATTACGTAGAACTATACTAAGAAACTGTTCTAAATTATCCAAATCAGAACCGTTAGAGAATCTAGGTGAATTATTTGATTTTTGGTATATCCGTGCGTTTTATTTTTTAATAGATCCTCCAAATGAAATCTTGGATTATATAAGATCAAAAAAAGATAATTTACTTTTGTTTCGCAGATATTCTGGTAGTCACAGTCGTTATGACTACCCCAATTGGCCTAATCTGAATGCAACAAAAATTGACTTCCTATTAGAATCATTTATAGATTTTTGGCCGAAGGTTGAGCTATCGAAATTCTTTGGAAGCCATAGTTCTAAAGATGAAAAAGCATACAGGCTATTATCAGATTTGGTCTGGATGTTAGAGGCTAACGAATCTGAGGAATCTATGGATATTTTGAATAGATACCTAAATGATAAAAGGTTTTCCACCTTTCACAAAAAGATAAAAAGCATATTAACCAACAAAATTCGAGCAAAAGCTCACCAACAAACTAAAACACCAACAATTAGTAACATCACCAGATTTTTAGACGACAACCAGATAATATCAACGGGATCTCTACGTACCTTAATAATCGACGAATTACAAATCTACCAAGGTGAGATTAATGGTGGAGAATTTAACCCCGGTAGGCGTTTTTACAAAGATTATAAAATTAAAGAAAGGCTTGGGGAAACAGCATGCGCGGAGGTCATTGCTGAAAGATTACAAACTCGACTTGAACAACGACAAATTCAAATAACACCCGAACATCACTTAAAAGATGAGAAAAGAGCGGATTTTACCCTTAGAAAGCGAATAGAAAACCAAGATTTATTGCTGCCAGTAGAAGTAAAAGGGCAGTGGCATGAAGACCTTTATACTGCCGCAGAAGAGCAATTACATAAGTTTTATTCAAGACACCCAAATGCTGATTTTCAGGGTGTGTACTTAGTTATCTGGTTCGGTTCTCACGAAGTAGTCGCCAAAAGAAAAAAACATGGAATTAATTCAGCGATTGAATTGAAGGAATCAATCGAATGTGAAATTCCCTATGAACTTAGAAATCTTATTGATGTTTTCGTGTTAGACGTATCCGATGCGTAAAGTTATGTACTAGCTGACAATAAACACATCGGACTTTATATCCAAAACTACCGAGCAGGCGATAAAGAACACTGACCACGATCGGGATTAGGCTCAACTTTGGTTTTTAAAATTTCGCTCAGTTCCGACGCGCCACCGACATATTCTCCATCCAACCAAATTTGCGGAACAGTAACAGGGGTTTTTGGACCAATGATGGGTTTCACTCGCGCCAGCATTTCGTAGAGTGCTCTTGGCTCTTTGACAACGTCGCGGTAAACGAAGGGAATATTAGCTTCGGTTAAATATTTTTTTGCTCGAACGCAGTGTGGGCAGCTCTCTTTGCCAAAAACAACATTCTCGGTAATTGACGATCGTTTTGCGTAGGCATCGATTACGGCTTCTGTTAACAAGCCTCGATTTAACGCGCGGCCTTGGCTCACGATTTTGCCGTCGACGAGTACGATGGGTGCGTGCCAGCCACCTTTTAATAGCGGTTTCCACCATTCGCTTAGCCAATCACGCATGTCTAATTCGACGGGAATGCCTTCAAGCTCTGTGGCGATGGTGTCTTGAATAACGTCTTTAGTGAGGGAGCATTCTCCACAAGGAATATTGACCTTAAAAGGCCCCCATTGACCGGCCCAGCGGAAAACCGTAATAGTGACTGCTTGCTCAGACAAAACCCTTCTCCCGACATTAACGATAAGTTGGTGAATTAGAATGAGGGACTGATGTTTAGTTCATCGTAAAATATCACAAAAGTTGAGAGAATTTATTTAATCCTAAAAATATTTTGAATCACTTTTTACTAATAAATGGTTTTTATTTTTCATAAGGTTATAAAGAATAAATAGTATTTTTATTAGTCTTTAGCCAACAAACAACCAAACACCCACCCCCATCATTAAGCTGCCTGAAATCCGGTTGATTAACCGTACATTTTTAGAATGCCCCAATGCGCTCTTTAAGGCTTTTCCGCCAGTGGCATAGATGCTCATACAGATAAATTCGAAGGTTAAAATAATGGCGACCAACACAACCAGTTGCTGAACCAGTGGTTTTTCAACGTCAATGAATGGCGGTAGCAGCGAAATCATAAATGCCCAACCTTTTGGGTTGGCAATGGCGGTTAAGAATCCTTGCATGATCAAATCCCAATGGCGGCTTACATGGGTTTCTGTGTTGGCTTCGCTCAGCGCTAATCGGCCTTTTGATTGCCACATGGAGATGCCTAGATAAAACAAATAAGCCGCACCCACGGATTTTAAAATAGTGAACAACCAGGGGTAGTTGAGCATGATGGAAGAAATCCCCAATACTGCGGCAACCGATACCAAGCCAACGCCGATAACTTCACCAAGCATCATCCACAAAGTTCGACGATAACCGATGCTCATGCCCAAGGTTAACGCCAAGGTCATACACATGCCGGGTGTAATGGATACGAAAAAGAAGGTGGGGATAAACACACTCAACAACGCCAAATTCATGAGTTACTTCTCAGAAGAGTGAATAGATAACGGCGAGTATATCGCAAACACTGTGCCATTCTATTACTGATAAATACTGTCTTATCGGCGCGAATCGCAAGCGATGACCGGTGCTACACACAGGTATTATGTGTGGCAAATAAAGTAACAAAGGTGGTGTTTATTTCTGGTTAGCTCTTTCTTATAAATTTTTTGCTTTGGGCTCAAGGGAATTAAAGGATCGACGCCATTCTTTTATGTCTTTCACGCTATTCGCATTTAGCAAGAGATACAAATACGTACTTATTTTTATTTACCAGTGTCAACATCTGCATTTTACATTTCTTTTACTCGATGTTTTTGAACCATCAAACCTAATTACATACTATAGAAAATCCTAAGAAGCCAACGAAACGAATTTAAGGAAAAAGTTATGGCAATATACCCTCATGGCATTACCGATAAAGTGTTCATGGATATCGACATTAATGGTGATGACGCAGGAAGAATTGTGTTTGGGCTTTACGGTCACGATACACCTAAAACCGCCCGCAATTTTCGTGAGTTGATTAGCGGAGAGTTTGCCCTTTCTTCCGGAGATTCAAAAAATTTCTATAAAAACACAAAATTTCACCGCATTATTCCAGACTTCATGATTCAAGGCGGCGACTTTGAAAATCATAACGGTACCGGTGGAAAATCCATTTATGGGGATACCTTTCCAGATGAGAATTTCAGTTTGAAATTTACCGCACCAGGGCAGTTGGCAATGGCAAACCGTGGGCCCGACACCAACGGTTCTCAATTTTTTATTACCACCGCTGTGACTTCTTGGCTAAATGGCCGCCACGTTGTTTTCGGTGAAGTTGTCGAAAACATGGATCTTGTGAAAAAGATAGAATCTTGTGGTTCTTCTTCAGGCACTCCGAAATACGAAGTAGTTATCAGAGACTGCGGAGCGCTTGTTTAATATTTGGGGGGTAATTATTTAGGTTTTCTGCCTGAGTAATTACTCCACGTTCATCTGAATATAATAATGCATTGAGTTTTTAAAAATTCAAAAAATAACCTACCGATCACATAGTCCAAAGTCATCATCAGATCAGAGTTAACAAATTTTAAGACGACAATACTTTTAATGAATTAATGTATTTTTGTGCTCGTTTTACGTCTTTTTCTTCTACGTGATTCAGTCGAGCAAGATTTAAATTATCTTTGATATCTTCAATTTTAATTTTAGTCGCCAAAGCATTTTGCTTAATTCTTGCGATAAACTCACTGTACGGCTCGCCTTTGCGTTTGGTAAGGCAATCTACCGCATCCAGTATCGCTTGAGAAAACCCTAGCGCTTGAAGATCGGTTAATTCAAATGAACTGTCTTCAACGACATCGTGCAATACGGCAATAATCATGTCTTCTTCTCGCTCAAACTTCATCATGAGCCGAAGAGGGTGAAGAATGTAGGCTTTACCGGCTTTATCAACTTGACCGAGGTGCGCGTCAACAGCCAACTTTATTGCTGTGTCTAGGTTACTCACTTGTTTTCCTCATCAACGGTTTTTCTTGAGCTCCTCGATCGGCGCTTTTGTCAACTATGTATTGAAGTGGAGTACTGAATGCTTAAATATTTATCCCCAGGAATCAATTAGTTTTTTTTGCACTCGTTCGTTTTTCCACACATCTAGTAGATACGCCATGAAATCTTCTTCTTTATCTTCTTCTGGGTTAAGGGGAATGCTCCCAGGAAGCTCAGACCACCAACTGGTGTATTCTATGCTATCGCTCTGACCATCCCCCTCAATAGAGAAATGTGTTTTTGCTAATTTAAAGTCGTGGAAATAATTAAGCTTTACGTTAGGTGAGGCAATGTCCCAACATTTATTTTGTAGCTGTAAAATTAACTTTCCGGAATCACAATACAACGCTACCGGTATATCGCCTTCTAGATGAAATACTCCGCACTCATCTTGATTAGAATCACTCACGAGATGGTGATTTGCCAGCCGAGGGTTAAATTCAACTAACCGATTTTGGTCATAAGGCTTAGATAAAATCATTCGCTTACCCTTTTGGTTTAGCAATTCCAGTAAGTATATCCATAGTGTCATTTGACCGTAAAGCGGCCTCTATCACGGCTTCAGCAGATTGGTATTTCTTCAACTGTGATTCATAGGTCGGCCCATATTTATTTCCATAACGCCTTTCGTTACGCCTATAAACTATGGCTAATTCATCTTCCGTTTTATAATGAGACAGTCTGTCTTGGTTTCTCTGATCCACTATCCGGCGGGCTATACTTTCATCGCTGTTACCATTAGCTCTCAAGTTGTTCACCCATTCTCGCTTTTTTCTCAAGCCTTCATGATATTCAAGCCTGGTATCTCTTGCAGACTCCACTTGTGACGCATTGGTCCAATCGACAGGCCACTTACTTGTATGAAACTGAGAATCTTCGGTGGGTAAATAACCGTATACCCCGCTTGCGTCCTCCGTTAAATCATCTGGCAAATCAACGAGCCTTACGCCATTTTGGGTATAACTTTCCTTCGCCTTTTCCTTAGGTACCGCGTAATCGCTCGTTGCAAAATCCGAAAAATCCGCTGGCTTCGATTTGCTGGTGCTCTCTTCGAGTATTTGTTTCCGACGTTTAAGCACCTTGGCGTATTCCATGACCAGGTCACCCACCTTGGTGAAGTATTTCATCAAGCGCGCTTTCGAAGCCATCACCGCTAGAACAGCGGCACCACCGGTAACTGCGGCTAGAACAACGGTAAGAATGATTTCAAAGACGCCACCACCAGCGATTTTGGCGACTTCAGTGCTGTGTTGGGCTTTGGCGTAATCCTTGGCAAATTGAGTGAAAAGGGTGAATAGAGGTTCGTCAGCGTAGATGAGTTCGGCCAGCCCCAGTGCCGCATAAAGTTGTTCAACCGTGACGGTGGATGGATCGAACCCAAGTACATCGACGAGTTCTTTTTTAGCGCCACTGACAAATTCATTGTGTGATTGTTCGAGTACTTCCTCCGAGAAGCCGCCTGCTTCAATCGCGTTCCGAGTTGTTATATAGGCTTTTCTTACTGGATTGGCATAGACCACAACTTCACCAACATCTTTTGCCCAAACGGCTAGCCCCCAGGCGGCATCTGCCAACCCCTCACCCGTTGCGCTGGTATGAGCAGTAAATTTTTTCCATGTGGATAACTTTTGGTAGTTTGCTTGTATTTGCGCTTTTTCTATCCGCTCTATATTTACAATTTCATAGAGTGCTTGACGAATTTGGACTTTAAGACTGCCTGACAGCGCTTCATTTTCGTAATTTGTTAATGGCGCAGAATTAACAACGATACGTTTACTGATAAACGCTAAATATAACGGCTTATCGATGCTGTAAGAATCAAACTGGTATCGGGCTGCGTAAAGGGAAATATCTTCATTTTTAGCGATCGGACTTAAGGGAGGTCGAGAAACACCATTGCCCGTTGGGTGTTCTTTTTGTTCAACGAACGGATCGATGGGGCGGCCTACACCAAAGAAATGCTCATAGATTTGCTTTTGAGCGTGCTCATCAAAAAGCTGAAGTAATCTATAGGCTTCTGCGGCACTTGGGCCACCCGAGGCAGGTGTTGAAGTACCAAATCCGGGTTTCAGTAGATAACGTTCGCCATTGCGGCATTTTACCTGTAGGTCGAACATAAATTCCCTTTTACTGGCTCCAATTTCAGGTCAATGTCGATAGACATTAGGCGAATGAGAGATTGAGGCTAAATTTTATTCAGGGAATCTGGTGCCGTAAGTTAACTGCATTCAATTTTGCTGAAAAGGTGACGTTATTTAAGGAATGGATTTGATCTGGGTAGGGAAGTGAATACGTTCAAAACTCAGTCTGCAACTCTGTATGTTGCAGACTGAGTTTGTGGATATTTGAATAATTATTCCACGGTTACAGATTTCGCCAAATTCCTTGGCTGATCCACATCAGTACCTTTATTCACTGCAACGTGATACGCCAATAATTGCAGTGGGATGGTATAGATAATCGGCGCAATGCTTTCAGGGCAGTGAGGCACGTTAATAACGATGACTTGATCGTCATTGCGGAAACCTGCATTTTCATCGGCAAAGACATAAAGTTTGCCACCGCGTGCGGCAACTTCTTCGAGATTGGATTTTAATTTTTCCAATAAATCGCCACTGGGGGCGACGGCAATGACGGGCATGTCACTGTCGACTAATGCCAATGGTCCGTGTTTGAGTTCGCCGGATGGATAGGCTTCGGCGTGTATGTAAGAAATTTCTTTTATTTTCAGGGCACCCTCAAGGGCAATGGGGTATTGCACACCGCGACCTAAAAATAAGCTGTGGTGTTTTTCAGTGAAGTGATTGGACACTTCTAAAATAGTATTGTTGAGCTGTAACACCGCTGCGCAAAATACCGGTAAGTCCATTAAGTTGGAGACTAATTCTTTTTCTTTTTCGGCAGTCATTTTTCCGCGTCGACCCAAAGCAATGACCAATAACTGCAACGCAATTAATTGCGTGGTAAATGCCTTGGTCGATGCAACACCAATCTCAGCACCGGCTTGGGTGATTAAGGCAAGATCGGATTGACGCACCAGAGGACTCGCAGCAACATTACAAATCGATAGCGTTGCCAAATAATTTTTTTCTTTGGCTTCTTCCAACGCTGCAAGCGTATCAGCGGTTTGCCCAGATTGAGAAATGGTCACAAACAGTGTGTTGTCTTGCACCACGGGGTTTCGATAACGAAATTCACTGGCCACTTCAACGCTGCAGGGAACACCGGCCCAATCTTCCAACCAATATTTGGCCACAGTGCCTGCGTGATAACTGGTTCCGCAAGCGACGATTTGCACTTGTTTAACTTGATCAAAAATAGCGGGCGCCTCGGCACCAAAACTTTCTTCCAAAATACAGCCATCACCGGTACGACCTAACAACGTATTTTTGAGTGCCTTTGGCTGCTCAAAAATTTCTTTGATCATGTAATGGCGGTAGGTGCCTTTGTCGATGGATTCGACATTGTCTTTAGCGAGTTCAATTTCGCGCTCAACAGGATTTGACTCACTGTCAAAAATGGAAAAATCCGCAGTGGTAATTTCAGCAAATTCTCCGTCCTCAAGGTGAACAAAACGATCGGTTACCTGGCGCAATGCCATAGGATCGGAGGCAACGTAATTTTCTTCAATACCAATACCGATGACTAAAGGACTGTCTTTGCGGGCAATACACAGTAGATCTGGATTGTTCTCGGTGAAACAGGCAAGGGCGTAGGCCCCTTTTAATTGTTTTGCCGCAGCTTTTAACGCTTGCAGTAGCGAGTCAGTTTTTTGAAATTCAAAGTGAATTAGATGCGCGATGGTTTCGGAATCGGTTTGGGTAATAAATTCGTAACCGTGCTTTTTAAGCTCGTCACGCAAAAGCTGATAATTTTCGATAATACCGTTGTGAACAACAACGATATCGTTACTGCGATGGGGATGAGCGTTTTCTTCGGTGGGCTTACCGTGGGTTGCCCATCGGGTGTGAGCGATACCAATGTTACCTTTTAAACCGCTTTCGCAGAGTTTTTCATCTAAATCTGCAACTTTACCAATGGATTTACACAATTCGAGTTTGTCGCTGTCGCGATTAATTAACCCCACACCTGCGGAATCGTAGCCTCGATATTCTAGTCGCTTTAATCCTTCAACAAGGATTTGGGTAATATTACGATTAGCTACAGCGCCAACGATTCCACACATATTGTCTTCCAGTGAGTTTTATTTATTTTCGGGTAAATCTATTTGGGTTCTTTCTTTTGTTTAACCGGGCGTTGCCAATCACTGCGGTGAACTTGGTCACTGCGTGTAACAGCAAGATTATCTTCCGGTACATCTTTGGTAATGGTCGAGCCTGCACCTATTGTCGCTTGGTTGTTTACGGTTACTGGCGCAACTAACGCGGTATTTGAGCCAATAAATACATCGTCACCGATGGTGGTTTTATGTTTATTGACGCCATCGTAATTGCAAGTAATGGTGCCCGCGCCGATATTAACGCCAGTGCCGATTTCGGCATCACCAACGTAACTTAAGTGATTCACTTTACTGCCTTCAGCAATGGTGGATTTTTTCACCTCGACGAAGTTGCCAATTTTAACGTTTGCGGCAAGCTCAGTTCCCGGACGCAAGCGCGCGTATGGGCCAACATCACAACCGGTCTCCACTTTACTATCGACCAAATGTGAAAATGCTTTGATTACGGTGTTATCGCCAATTTCACAATTTTCGATCACGCAGTTGGGCTCAATTTTGACGTTATTACCCAAGCTAACTTTGCCGATAAAAACACAATTCACATCAATGCTGACATCAGCTCCACAGATTAATTCACCGCGCACATCAATACGGTTGGGGTCGAAAATGTGGGTGCCAGAATCCAGTAATTGATTGGCTTTAACAAATTGATAATAGCGCTCAAGCTCGGCTTGCTGATTGCGGTTGTTCACACCGAGTACTTCTTCGGGAGAATCAGGCTCCGTGGTGCGTACGCTTTTTCCTTCCGCCACAGACATAGCGATTAAATCGGTCAGATAAAATTCACCTTGAATATTATTGTTTTCTAATTTCGGCAAATAACGATTTAAGTCTTCGTTATTGACCGCCATAATTCCGGTATTGATTTCATGTATCGCCAATTGCCCGGCATTGGCGTCTTTGTGTTCAACGATGGCAACAACATTGTCGTCTCGATCTCGAACAATACGGCCGTAACCGGTTGGGTCGTCCATGTGAACTGTTAACAACGCCAAGCTATTTTCGTCCACTAATTTAATCAGTTGCTTAAGCGTATTAGAGGAAATAAGCGGCACGTCACCGTATAAAATTAGGCTCACTCCCCATGGTTGCAGTTGGGGTAGGGCAGTTTGTACCGCGTGACCCGTTCCGAGCTGCTCTTCTTGATGAATAATGTTGACGCCTTGACCAGCCAATCGCTCTTCTAGATGGGCAGCACCGTGACCAACAATGACGTGTATTCTGGAGTTGTCGATGCTTTTTGTACTATCGATGACATGCTCAACCATGGGTTTTCCGCCGATTGTGTTCAGCACCTTCGGCAGCGGGGATTTCATTCGAGTGCCTTTACCTGCGGCGAGAATAATTACATCGATCATAAATATGTATTCTTTGAAAGATTAGGTTTATTTTTAAGCGGAATAATTGCTTTGTATTGGCAGTTTTAAGGAGCCGCTTAAACTATTAAATTTGCGAATAAAACACCCAAACTTCAACCAAAAAATATCGAAATTAATACGCAACGACGTGGATGCAACAACACCGACTTACCGTTTAACTATTAAAAACAATAGCAGATCTAATGAATACGTTTGTCTGGAGCTTTAATCAGTACTGTGATTCAAACAGGAGGGTATTATACGCGACAGATGATGCGATAAAACTGAATTGCTTAGAATTAAGCTTGTGTATTAACAACGAGAATAAGAGAAATCAAAAAAAGGCAGCCAATGCCACCTTTTTTTGAATAGACAGCGCCTTAATGACCCATCTTCTTGCGAATCGCTTGCAAAGTACGTAGCTGAGCAGTTGCTTCTGCAAGCTGCGCTGCTGCAAGTGAGTAATCAACTTCACCTGTCTGATTTGCAATGGCAGATTCGGCGTCTTTTTGAGCCTGAAGAGCTTTGGACTCATCAAGATCATCAGCACGCAGTGCGGTATCAGCCAACAAGATAATTACGGATGGTTGCACTTCAATGTAACCACCTGAGAGGTAAAAAATTTCTTCTTCACCACCTTGTTTGATAACGCGAACCGGGCCTGGTTTGATGCCAGTTAACAAAGGTGCATGGCCGTAACCAATACCTACATCACCTTCACTACCTGTGGCGACCACCATCTCTACTAATCCAGAAAAGATGGATTCTTCAGCGCTAACTATGTCGCAATGCACGGTCATAGCCATGATTTCGCCTCTTAGTTTAACCAGGCGCTGATTGCTCAGCGCCGATTTAAGTCATCAAAAAAGAAAAGATAATCGCTAGGCGACTATTACATGCCTTTTGCTTTTTCGATTGCTTCGTCGATGGTACCTACCATGTAGAACGCTTGCTCTGGCATTTGATCGAATTCACCAGAAAGAAGTCCTTTAAAGCCACGGATGGTTTCTTTCAAAGAAACGTATTTACCAGGGGCGCCGGTGAATACTTCCGCAACGTGGAAAGGCTGAGACAAGAAACGTTCGATCTTACGTGCACGACCAACGATTTGCTTATCTTCTTCAGACAATTCATCCATACCCAAGATGGCGATGATGTCTTTTAGCTCTTTGTAGCGCTGAAGAACGGTTTGAACGCCACGCGCAGTGTCGTAGTGCTCGTTACCGATGATCAAAGGATCAAGCTGACGAGAGGTTGAATCCAATGGATCTACCGCTGGGTAAATACCTTTTGCAGCAATATCACGACTCAATACAACGGTTGAGTCCAAGTGAGCAAAGGTGGTAGCAGGAGATGGGTCAGTCAAGTCATCCGCAGGTACGTATACCGCTTGAACCGAGGTAATCGATCCAGTTTTGGTTGAGGTAATACGCTCTTGAAGAACACCCATTTCTTCTGCAAGTGTAGGCTGGTAACCCACCGCAGATGGCATACGACCTAGAAGTGCCGATACCTCAGTACCCGCAAGGGTATAACGGTAGATGTTATCAACGAACAGAAGTACGTCTTTACCTTCATCACGGAATTTCTCCGCCATGGTAAGACCAGTCAATGCTACGCGAAGACGGTTACCTGGAGGCTCATTCATCTGGCCGTATACCATGGCAACTTTGTCCAATACGTTGGACTCTTTCATCTCGTAGTAGAAGTCGTTACCTTCACGAGTACGCTCACCAACACCGGCGAATACAGACAAACCGCTGTGCTCTTTTGCGATGTTGTTGATCAATTCCATCATGTTTACGGTTTTACCAACACCGGCACCACCGAACAGACCAACTTTACCACCCTTAGCGAATGGACAAACAAGGTCGATAACTTTAATACCCGTTTCTAGCAATTCCGCTGAAGCCGCTAGTTCGTCGTAAGCAGGCGCTTTACGGTGAATTGGCATACGATCTTGTTCGCCAATATCGCCTGCTTCATCAATTGGGTTACCTAAAACGTCCATGATACGACCTAGAGTTTCAATACCTACAGGTACTGAAACTGGTGCACCAGTGTTATCAACAGGTAAACCACGACTAACACCTTCGGAAGATCCCATGGCGATTGTACGTACCACACCGTCGCCTAACTGTTGTTGCACTTCAAGGGTTAAACCTTTATCAGCAACTGTTAGAGCGTCGTAAACCTTTGGTACGGAATCCCGTGGAAATTCAACGTCGATAACGGCACCGATAATCTGCACAATGCGTCCGCTACTCATTTCCGATTCCTCTTAAAATTTAAAATTAAAAAGCGTTAACTTTGTCCGAGCTTGGATTAAACAGCAGCGGCACCACCGACGATTTCCGACAGCTCTTGTGTAATTGCTGCCTGACGGGCCTTGTTATAGACCAGTTGTAAACCATCGATAAGGTCGCCTGCGTTGTCGGTTGCGTTTTTCATCGCAATCATACGCGCTGCTTGTTCACAGGCTGCGTTTTCAACAACTGCTTGATACACCTGAGACTCAACATAACGAGTCAACAGGCCTTCCAATAACTCTTCAGCATCGGGCTCGTATATGTAGTCCCAATGATGCTTAAGTTGTTCATCTTGCTCTGCTTCTAGCGGTAATAGCTGTTGAACAGTAGGTTTTTGAACCATCGTGTTCACAAACTCATTGCCAACCAAGTACAAACGATCGATTTTGCCTTCGGCGTAAGCGTCTAACATCACTTTTACGCTACCGATCAAATCAGCAACTGTCGGCGTTTCACCTAAATCGCGTACTTGAGCGACAATATTGCCACCCACGCTTTTGAAGAATGCAGAAGCCTTAGCACCGATCAATGCGAAATCAACATCCACATCTTGATCAGACCACTGCTTACTGGACGCAAGCGCTTTTTTAAATACATTGATGTTCAAACCACCACAAAGGCCGCGATCACTAGAAACAATGATGTAACCCACGCGCTTAACTTCGCGCTCAACCATATAAAGATGGCGATACTCAGGGTTAGCATTGGCAATGTGACCTACAACAGCACGCATGCGCTGTGCGTAGGGCTTACCAGTTTCCATGCGATCTTGAGCTTTACGCATTTTACTCGCCGCTACCATTTCCATAGCGTTCGTAATTTTTTGCGTACCTTTAATGCTGGTAATTTGTGTGCGTATTTCTTTTCCGACTGCCATAACTGGCCCTCGAATTGATTTTCATGAATTACCACTGTTGCTTTAGAAATTACCCTAAAGCAACAGCACCCTGACCGGTATTACCAGGTCTGAGTGGCCTTAAAGTTTTCAAGTGCGGATTTGAACGCAGATTCGATTTCGTCGTTGTAACTACCTGAATCAACGATCTTGGCCATTAACTCGCCATGCTCTGAATTCATGTATGAAATCAACGCAGATTCGAATGAACCAATTTTCGCAACTTCGATATCTTTTAAGAAACCTTCGTTAGCCGCGTAAAGCAATACACCCATTTCAGCGATAGAAAGAGGTTGGAATTGCTTCTGCTTCATCAACTCAGTTACACGCTCACCGTGATCAAGCTGAGCTTTTGTCGCATCATCAAGGTCAGAGGCAAACTGAGAGAACGCAGCCAATTCACGATACTGTGCAAGTGCGGTACGAATACCACCAGACAGCTTCTTAACGATCTTAGTCTGTGCAGAACCACCTACACGAGATACAGAAATACCGGCGTTCATCGCAGGACGGATACCTGAGTTGAACAAGTCAGTTTCCAAGAAGATCTGACCATCGGTAATTGAGATCACGTTGGTCGGTACGAACGCAGATACGTCACCGGCTTGTGTTTCAATAATCGGTAGAGCAGTCAAAGAACCGGTTTGGCCTTTAACTTCACCGTTAGTGAATTTTTCTACGTAATCAGCGTTTACACGTGATGCGCGCTCTAGCAAACGAGAGTGCAAGTAGAAAACGTCACCTGGGTATGCTTCACGACCTGGAGGACGACGTAGCAACAATGAAATTTGACGGTAAGCCCAAGCTTGTTTGGTCAAATCATCATAGATGATCAATGCGTCTTCGCCGCGATCGCGGAAATATTCGCCCATAGTACAACCGGCAAACGGAGCCAAGAACTGCATAGATGCTGGATCAGAAGCAGTTGCTGCAACCACAACGGTGTGGTCCATAGCGCCGTGCTCTTCTAGCTTACGTACAACCGCAGCAACAGAAGAAGCTTTTTGACCTACGGCTACGTAGATACATTTAATGCCAGTGTTTTTCTGGTTGATGATGGCGTCAACTGCGATAGCAGTTTTACCTGTCTGACGGTCACCAATGATCAATTCACGTTGGCCGCGACCAACAGGAACCATGGCGTCAACCGCTTTAAGACCAAGCTGTACTGGCTGATCAACACCTTGACGTGCGATTACACCAGGAGCGATTTTTTCAATCGCGTCGGTCATGGTAGTTTTTAGTGGACCTTTACCGTCGATTGGATTACCCAATGCGTCGACAACGCGGCCCAACATTTCATTACCAACAGGTACTTCAAGAATACGACCAGTACACTTACATGTTTGGCCTTCGGCAACTGTTTGGTAGTCGCCAAGAATTACTGCACCAACAGAGTCTTGCTCTAAGTTAAGTGCCAAACCGTATACGCCGCCTTCGAATTCGATCATCTCACCGTACATGGCTTCTGCAAGACCGTGAATGCGAATAATACCGTCGGTTACGGATACGACCGTGCCCTCGTTTTGGGCTTCGGATTTCACATCAAGAGAATCGATACGTCCCTTGATGATTTCACTGATTTCAGAAGGGTTCAGTTGCTGCATGCTAGTTCCTACCCTATAAATTAGGCGTTCATTGCTTCGGCGAGTTTGGCGAGGCGACCTTTAATGGATTCATCAATCACGGTATCTCCGGCGCGAATAACCACACCACCGATAAGACTAGAATCCACCGAACCTTGTACCTTTACTTCTCGGCCAAGATTGGTCTTAAGCGCTTGCGCCAATTTGTCTAGGGTTGTTTCTGATAATTCAAAGGCACTGGCAACATCCACTTCAACGGATTGTTCAAGCTGTGCTTTAAATTGTTCGTAAAGATCAGAAATCTGTGGGAGTAACCCAAGACGTTTATTCGCCGCCAGATTGCGGATAAAGTTTTGACCTTTGTCATTAATGGCATCGCCACAAACATCGACAAAGGTTTCGCCTTTCTGCGCTGCGGTTAGCGTAGGAGAAGCCAGCACTTTGGCTACGGTATCGGATTGCGATACTGCAGCTGCAACCGACAACATTTCCGCCCAGTTACCCAATGCATTGGCATCTTTTGCAAATTCAAAAGCTGCTTTTGCGTAGGGGCGGGCTAGTGTCGTGAGTTCAGCCATAATCTCCTCGCTTATAGTTCGCCGGCCAGCTTATTTACCAATTCGGTATTAGCGGCCTCGTCGATGTTCGATTGCAGTACTTTTTCAGCACCAGCGATCGCCAATGCAGCAACTTTAGAGCGAAGTTCTTCTTTGGCACGGTTCGCCATTTGTTCAACTTCTGCTTCGGCAGCAGCTTTAATGCGGTCTGCTTCAGCGGTTGCTTGTTGCTTGGCTTCATCAACGATTTGATTAGCGCGTTTGTTTGCTTGATCAAGAATGGACGCAGCTTGCTCTTTTGCTTCGTGCAATTTTTTGGTCGCTTCTTTCTGAGCAAGCTCCAAATCTTTGTCTGCACGATCAGCGGCTTCTAAGCCCGCAGCAATTTTCTGCTCGCGCTCTTCCATTACGTTGATCAACGCAGGCCATACATACTTCCAGCAAAATGCGATGAAGATGAGGAAGGTAATGGACTGACCAATGAGTGTTAAGTTGATATTCATATCAACACCTCTTGCTTAATGAATGAATGGATTTAAGCAATTAAAGCGAATTAACCCGCTACACCTGGTGCTACTACGAAGATCAAGTACATGCCGATACCAACACCGATCATTGGAACAGCATCCAATAGACCCGCCATAAGGAACATTTTACCTTGAAGGGCAGGGCCTTGCTCTGGCTGACGTGCAGAACCTTCGAGTAACTTACCACCCAAAGAACCGAAACCAATCGCGGTACCTAGAGCACCTAAACCGATCAAAAGGGCTGCTGCAACGTAAACTAAACCTAAAGCTTCCATCGTTTTCTCCTACTTTTAAGTTTTAAAAAAATAAAATTGTGAATTAAAAAATTGTTTCTTCCAGGCGATACCAGACCCCGCTCATGCGCGGTCTGGAAATCAAATAAGACTTAGTGATCTTCGCCTGTATCGTGCGCCATCGCCATGTACACAGTAGTAAGAACCATGAACACGAAAGCTTGAAGAGTGATAACCAAAATGTGGAATACTGCCCACGCCCACTGTAAAACACCGCCGAACACGCCAAGTACTAGACCGGCACCAAACATCAAAGCGATCAGGATGAAAATCATCTCACCGGCGTACAAGTTTCCGAACAATCGCAAGCCAAGAGAAATAGGTTTAGCGATTAGAGAAACGGTTTCCAAAATCAAGTTAATCGGAATCAAGAAGATGTCGATATAGATTTTGCCGGAGTGGAACGGGTGAAGCGTTAATTCTTTAATGAAACCCATCAAACCTTTTTCTTTGATACTGAAAACAATCATCAAAGCAAATACGGTTAACGCCATACCCAAAGTGGCATTTGGATCGGTCGTAGGAACGACTTTAAAGAATAAATGATCGTTACCAGAAATTTTTGCCGCCGCAACTGGCAACCAATCAACTGGTATTAAATCCATTAAGTTCATCAAAAATACCCAGGCAAAAATAGTTAATGCCATCGGTGCAATCATGCGATTTTTATGATGAAAAATATCTTGAACGGTGTTGTTAATGAAGCTAACGATAAGCTCAACAAAGCTCTGCATACCCGTTGGTTTGCCGGTAGTCGCTTTCGCTGCAACACGTGAAAAAATAAAAATAAAGAGAGCGCCTAAAACAATTGACCAACCTAATGTATCAACGTGAACAGCGTTAAAGCCCATATCAGTCGCTTCTTGACTGCTGTGAGCGAATGTCCACTGCGCTTGCTCTAATACGTGAACGTGACCTTCTTCGTCAACCCGCTCGTAACCGGCAGGTAATTTTCCGAACGTCATATTTTGGAGATGGTGCTGGATATATCCAGTCGAGTCTTGTGCTTCGCTTGCCATGTTATTCCACACCTAAAAAGTAAAAAATATTCTTCTAGCCCTGGCTACTCGATTTCGTGAATATAAATATTCTTCGTATTTTTTGGAGTAATACACCAGAGGTTCGGTCAACTCGCAGCTTGCAGTAATGATTCACTTCAATAAAAGCCAAATTATTTTGGCTTTGCAGTTACCATCTTGGCGGTAACGATCCAGTGAATTCCTGTAGCAACGATAAACGCGCCGAACAAGGCCGCACTGTGTAATGGCTTGACGAGCAAAAACACCAGAGCGAACCCTACTAAGGTGAGAGTGAACTTTCCCATCTCACCTCGATAAATACTATGTAAGGCGATGCTTGCCTGACGCGATCCCATAAAACGAAACGCATAGAAAGCAAAATAAACATTTGGCAAAACAACTAAAGAACCACCGAGGAATGCGGAGTAGGACAACACGTTATCCACAGGCCAAAGAACGCAACAAATTGCAATCAATAGAATAAGCTGGATTAAGCTCGCTCTAAAAACTGGTGGCCTTTTTATACTACCTTGGTTCATAACACGGGTGAACTCGTCAGAACAGTAACTGAACAGGTTCTGCCTAATCCCTCGGTAACCACACAACAGTTTGTTTTGGCTTCTGATTTTCTCGGCAAATACGCCCTTTAATTGTGCCTTTTTCCCTGCTGGGTAAAGAGCGTCGCGAATTATAGGGTTAAACCTGCTCGGGTTCAATAAACCCTAATACGAATAATTCAGCCTAAAGTTGAAATTTTGTCTTTAAAAATCAAAATTTTATTGAGGATGCGTGACAAAAAAATACGAACGATATTTCAACCAAACCGATATTTTCGCACACTATGGCAACAGCGAGATATTATTTGTAAGTATTTACTCACCCTGCAAGTTCTAGAAATTAAGGATATGCAGAGTTCAGAACACGGCAAAGACAGTAGCGGGGCGAGCGGAAAATCGACGGTATTTACACCAGCTGACCGCGATTAAATTCGGTGATATTTAAAGGGATAGGTTACACCAAAGTATAATACGGATTATGATACTTTTTCATAAACCCAATGTTTCTTGCTTTATTGCCGTGCATAAAGAACGGGATTATCGCTATTTATTGCGAGTTGTGCACAGATATCGAACTGCAGTAAGAAAAATGTTTAGAGGGGATAGTAGGCTGTGAGTAACTCTAAAAGTTACTCACAAGCGATGTTACTAAAGGCAGGTCTTAATTAATCGTCGTTCGTGGAATACTGCAAATGCGCCAATATTCCGTCCAATTCATCTAAGTTGGTGTATTTCAAAACCAGCTTACCAGCCCCTTTGGCTGAGTGCTGTATCGTTACCGGCACACCGACTTTTTCAGATAATCCCTGTTCCAGGTTTTTTAAATCTGGGCTTTGACGCTCCAACGGCAGTGATTCTTGAGATTGCGCCTGAGTTTTTCTCACCAGTGCTTCGGTTTGTCGAACCGACAAGCCTCTACCCACAACCTGTTCAGCAATATCGCGCTGGCTGCTTGCCTCAAGCGTTAATAACGCCCGTGCATGACCCATTTCAATGTCACCATTTTCCAGCAAGCGTTTTACTTCATCGCACAGTGACAACAAACGAAGTAAATTCGTTACAGTCGTCCTCGATTTTCCAACGGCTTCGGCAACCTCTTGATGGGTTAACTCAAACTCATCTTGCAATCGTTTGAGCGCGAACGCTTCTTCCATCGGATTTAAATCTTCGCGCTGAATGTTTTCGATCAAAGCCATTGCAATGGCGGCATCGTCGGAAACATCGCGAATAATCGCTGGGATTTTATCCAATTGAGCCAGTTGAGTAGCGCGCCAACGTCGCTCACCAGCGATAATTTCATACCGATCTTTGGCAACAGTGCGAACCACAATCGGTTGCATCACACCTTGTACCTTGATGGAATCGGCCAGTTCTTGCAGCGCTTCTTGGTTCATATCGCGCCGGGGCTGATATTTGCCACGCTGGATAAACTCAACGGGTAATTCTACGAAGGTGCCTTCGGGACCTGGATCAGACGAGGTAACGGCTTCAATCGCTTCGCTGACGGTCGATGAAGGTTTTTGATTTGCACTGGCTCCGCCGAGCAGTGCATCTAGCCCACGACCTAGGCCTTTTCGTTTCGCTGCCATGTTTAAAGTATTTTTTGCTAATTAGTAGTTAATGCGGTTGACGGTGTTAATGGAAAACACCTAACTCTAGTGCACGGGAATCTCGGGTTAACTCAGTGGCTTAACCTACTTCGGCCTCAACCGGTGAGGCGGCAACGTGCCGGCGTTGCATTTCTGCGGCCAGAGCTAAATACGCGATGGCCCCTTTGGATTGTCGATCATAGGCGAGCACCGGCAAACCGTGGCTGGGAGCTTCTGCCAAACGCACATTTCTTGGAATGCAGGTTCGGTAGAGACGTTCGCCAAAGTGATGAGAGAGCTGTGCTGACACGTCGTTGGTCAAACTGTTGCGAGGGTCGTACATGGTTCGCAATATGCCCTCAATGTACAGTTTTGGGTTGGTGTAACCCTGAATTTGCTCGATCGTGCTCAACAGCGCCGACAATCCCTCCAGCGCGTAGTATTCACACTGCATCGGGATAATTACGCCATCGCAAGCAGTGAGTGCGTTGACGGTGAGCATATTGAGCGAGGGAGGGCAGTCAATCAGAATGTAATCGTAATTGTCTTTAACGCGTTTTAACGCCTTTCTCAAACGCATTTCGCGGTTATCGAATTCCAACAATTGCACTTCAGCAGCGGTGAGATCACCATTGGCAGGCAGCACATCGTAGCCGCCTTCGGTCGTTACGATTGCTTCGCTGGTATCGACGCTGGTCACTAAAACATCGTACACAGAAATTTCTAGATCATTTTTACTTACCCCAGAGCCCATAGTGGCGTTGCCCTGAGGGTCCAAATCGACCAGCAATACGGACTTTTTTGTCGCCGCCAAGGACGCGGATAAGTTTACACACGTTGTGGTTTTACCCACGCCACCTTTTTGGTTGGTAATGGCGAAAACGCGATTCAAATTAGTCACCTATAAATGTGTGGTTTTGATCTTTTTAATTATGCTTGCAAACCCAGACCCAAATAAACCACGTGGGTTTTATTTTTATCGGTTTATCATCAAATGTTGGAAAATGGAGTAGCGGCCAGACTATCAGTTTTTCGATGGTGAGTATTTGCACACCTTCGAGCATTTTGAAACTCTATCGGTTAAATCTTCAACATTCAGCCTTTCACAATGGCAAGCAAATGTCGTTCGCCGTCTTCATCAGGCACTTCGATAGAGCGACAGTGTTGCACAGTATACTCATCAGGCAAAGCGTCTATCTCGGTTGTCGGAAACTGGCCTTTCATCGCCCAAAAAACACCGCTGTCATCCACCAGGTGTTTGCAGTAGTTAATCATGTCTTCCAAGCTCGCAAACGCGCGACTGATAACCCCTTGATAAGGTGTTTCAGGAACATGGCTTTCGACTCGACAGTTATGAATTTCTACATTAGCTAGTTCTAGTTCTAGTTTAACTTGAACTAAAAATCGAGTTTTTTTGCCATTGCTGTCCAACAACGATAGCTGCCAAGACGGGCGCATGATCGCCAGGGGAATTCCCGGCAAGCCACCGCCAGTGCCGACATCGATCATTCGATAATCACTGAGATCAGGCAATAAATTCAACACTGACAAGCTGTCGACGATATGACGATCAATAATGCTCGGTAAATCTCGAATGGCGGATAAGTTATACGCTTTATTCCACTTGTGAAACAACTGTGCATAACTCACCAATTGCTCGATCTGATGCGCCGAGCATTGCACGCCCAGCCGTTTTAGGCGAGCGGTCAGAAATTTGTGGGGGTCGAATGCACTCATACAACGTCGGCCTTTTTCAATGCGCCACGTTTTTTCAGATAGATTAACAACAGCGAAATTGCCGCCGGAGTGATACCGGGTAATCGCGACGCACGTGCCAGCGTCTGTGGTTTGGCTTCTTTGAGCTTTTGCGTCAGCTCGTTCGATAAACCTTGCACTGAATCGTAGTCAAAGTCTTCGGGAATCAAGGTATTTTCGTGCTGACGTAAGCGTTCAATGTCTTGCTGCTGACGCTCAATGTAGCCTGAGTATTTAGCTGCAATTTCGACTTGTTCGGCAACTTGCGGTTCGACCTCAACATTGCCTTTGAGGCAGCCAATATCTCGGTAGGTCAGCTCGGGGCGCTTAAGCAAATCCAACAAACTGTATTCCCGAGTTAACGGTGCCGACAGTTTAGGTTCGAGTAATTTTGCCTCGGCACTGCCCGCTTGAATCCAGGTAGATTTCATTCGCTGATGCTCAACAGCCACTTGCTCGCGCTTGTCACTGAATACCTGCCAGCGTTCATCGTCGACCAGCCCTAAGTTACGACCAATTTCCGTCAGACGGACATCAGCGTTGTCTTCACGCAGCATCAAACGGTATTCAGCACGGCTGGTAAACATGCGGTAGGGTTCTTTGGTGCCGAGACTGATCAAATCGTCGATCATCACGCCAATGTAGGCTTCATCTCGGCGCGGGCACCAGGGTTCTTTCCCCTGAACCGCCAAAGCGGCGTTGGCCCCGGCAAGTAAGCCTTGAGCGGCCGCCTCTTCGTAACCGGTGGTGCCGTTGATTTGTCCGGCAAAGTACAAACCTTGGATGTAACGGTTTTCCATGCTGTATTTCAGTTCACGCGGATCGAAGAAATCGTACTCGATGGCGTAACCCGGACGCATGATGTGGGCGTTTTCAAATCCCTTAATTGAGTGAACCGCGCGCTGTTGGATATCAAACGGCAAACTTGTGGATATCCCATTCGGGTATAGCTCGTGGGTGGTTAGACCCTCGGGCTCAATAAAAATCTGGTGGGAATCTTTGTCGGCGAAACGATTAATTTTGTCTTCAATGGACGGGCAATAACGGGGGCCAACACCTTCGATAACCCCCGTAAACATGGGCGAGCGCTCGAAACCTTCACGAATAATATCGTGGGTTTGGGCATTGGTGTGGGTAATCCAGCAGCAGATTTGCTCTGGATGTTGATCGACGTTGCCCAGATACGACATCACCGGCAGTGGTGTATCACCCCATTGTTCTTCCAAGCCATCGAAGTTTACGCTGCGAGCGTCGATTCTGGGTGGGGTGCCGGTTTTAAGTCGATCAACCGTAAGCGGCAGTTCTCGTAACCGGTTGGCCAGACCAATCGAAGGCGGATCGCCTGCGCGACCACCGCTGTAATTTTCCAAGCCGATATGGATTTTACCGCCCAAAAAGGTCCCGGCCGTTAACACCACGGTATCGGCGTAAAAGCGCACACCCATCTGGGTGATAACACCGATGACTTTGTCGTTTTCAACAATCAGGTCTTCGGCGGCCTGTTGGAAAATATCCAAGTTCTCTTGGTTTTCGAGAATTTCACGAATGGCGGCTTTGTAGAGTACGCGATCTGCCTGAGCTCGAGTGGCTCTTACTGCGGGCCCTTTGCGAGCGTTGAGTATCCGAAATTGAATACCGGCGAGGTCCGTGGCCTTGGCCATAGCGCCACCGAGGGCATCGATTTCTTTAACCAGATGACTTTTGCCGATACCACCGATCGCGGGATTACAAGACATTTGTCCCAGCGTTTCGATGTTGTGGCTAAGTAGCAGGGTAGAACACCCCATTCTTGCTGCCGCAAGGCAGGCTTCGGTACCAGCGTGACCGCCGCCGATCACAATAACTTGATAGCGCTTTTGAGCTTGCATGAATTCACCGTTCTATCATCACCCACTGATAGGGGCAGATAAAATGAAAAAAGGGCGGCAATTATACGGTTTAATTTAATTTGGTCAATTCATCGGCAATCGCGTTTTGATTAATAAATTATTAAATAAATGAATTATTTATATGAATATATATAAAGATGATTTTTATAGATGTTATTAGGTCAGCGGGAATTCAAGGATAACTCAATTTTTTTCTTTAAAATCAATAAATTATTGAAATCATAACCCTGTCTATTAACCGTCATTTTGCTCTTGATTAGTTGCGGGTTAACTGTTGAGGAAACTGGAATAAGTTTTGTTGTTGTGGTTTTCACGGTGAATTTCCCACAAATATGCACCTGTTATTCGAGGTTTTATTCGATATTGGTATTCAATGAATAAGTCGTTGCTTGTTTTTATACCGCAATAATTAATAAATACGTTAATAAGCTTGTGGATTCTTGTTCATAACTTAATACCAATGAATAAATATGGGGTTTTCTTGTTAGTTATTTGTCTTTTTTATGTCATAAAGCTTGGTATGTTTTCATGAAAAGAATAACTTGTGCGTAGAGCTTACTAACAATCGTGCATATCTCTGTGATTTTATTCATTTAGAGACAGCAGAAGAAAAAATTATCAACAATTGAAAAAAATTTAATTATTTATCGGCGGGAGTTTTGATGGCAAAGAACGCCGAGTTTTAGCGTTCTTTTATATGAATAAAGTAATTGCAGTGGCTGTGAATAGGTTTTGAATAAAGACTTTATCGGTGTGTTTTTATTATTTACCAATACAGAAGCTGGAAAAGATTTCTCCTAATAAATCGTCACTTGAAAACTCGCCGGTAATTTCACTGAGCGATTCCTGAGCCTGGCGTAGATCTTCTGCCACCAGTTCGCCGGCGTTTGCGCTCAGTAATTGATGGTGCGCTGATTCGACCATTGTTTTTGCTTTTGAAAGTGCAATCAAATGACGTTCGCGCGCAGTGAAGCCAGTTTCACCGATATTTTTAAAGCCCGCTTGTTGTTTTAGATATTGTTTGAGTTCTTCCAAACCGATCCCCGATTTTGCGGACAAACCAAAAATCGCATTGTTATCGTGGTATTTCCCCGGTGTTATTAAACTCAGGTCAATTTTGTTGAGCACAAAACACATTTTACTTTGTGCTTGTTGATCGATTCCTAACGCGTTTACTTCTTTGTCCAATTCGGCTTGTAACTGCTCGCCGGTATTGATGGTGGTACTGTCGATTAAAACCAAAATCACCTGAGCTTTTTCGATTTCGGTTTTTGCCCGTTCTACCCCCATTTTTTCCACAATGTTATCCGTTTCTCGGATACCGGCGGTGTCAGTAACTCTGATGGGTAAGCCGTCAATTTGAATGTTTTCGTGCAACACATCTCGAGTGGTACCGGCAATGTCAGTAACAATTGCGGTTTCTTGTTGCGATAAGGCATTGAGGAGGCTGGATTTTCCCGCGTTCGGGCGCCCGGCAATAACAACTTTAAGGCCTTCCTGTAAGAGTGCGCCTTGCTTTGCTTGTTGTTGAATATTAATGAGGCGTTGATTAATTGTGGATAAATCGTTTTCCACTTTGCCATCAGACAAAAAGTCGATTTCTTCTTCTGGAAAATCGATGGCGGCCTCAACGTACACTCGCAATTGAATAACCGATTCCACCAAGTTGTTGATCAGTTGTTTGAAGGTCCCTTGCAGAGAAGATAAGGCGTTATCCACAGCGACTTCAGATGCTGCGTCAATCAAATCGGCCACAGCTTCGGCCTGGGTTAAATCCATTTTGTCGTTGATAAAGGCACGCTTAGAAAATTCGCCGGGCTCGGCCAATCTCGCGCCAAGGGCGACGACTTCTCTCAACACTCTTTGCAAGATAATCGGACCGCCGTGCCCTTGCAGTTCAACAACATCTTCACCGGTGAAAGAGTGGGGCCCCTTAAAGTACAAAACAATCGCTTCATCCAGCACACGGTGGTCACGGTTTTTTAGAAAGCACAATTTGGCGTAGCGGGGCTTCAATGATTCTTGGGTCAGCTGCTGCGCGATTGCTAAGGCGTTGTTTCCCGATAGACGAATCACACCAATTCCCGCGCGGCCGTTTGCGGTTGCAATTGCTGCGATCGTATCTGAGTCAGATGCTAATTTGGCCATGTGAAGTCCATCGGTTGGTTAATTTCGGCGCAAGTGTAATCTCTCGCCCGTTGTTTTTCATCCATATTTACGCATAAAAAAAGGCGCCAATCGGCGCCTTTTAGGAGTTCAGTCGAAGCTAATTTAGGACGCTTCGGCTTCAATTTTGCGAGTGATAATCCACTGTTGCAAGATCGATAAGCTGTTATTCACAACCCAGTAAAGTACCAAACCTGCTGGGAAGAATAAGAACATTACCGTGAATACCACTGGTAAGAATTGCATCATTTTTGCTTGCATTGGGTCCGGTGGTGTCGGATTCAATTTTTGCTGTAAGAACATGGTCGCACCCATGATTAACGGCAAAATAAAGTACGGATCCATCACCGAGAGATCGTCAATGTAGCCCAAAAACGGCGTATGACGAAGCTCAACGCTCTCTAGCAACACCCAATACAACGATAAGAATACCGGCATCTGAATCAAAATTGGCAAACAACCGGCCATTGGGTTGACGCCTTCTTTGCGGTAAATCTTCATGATTTCAGCAGAAATCTTTTGGCGATCATCACCGTAGCGCTCTTTCAGTTCCTGCATTTTCGGACCCAATTTGCGCATTTTCGCCATGGAGCGGAAACTGATGGCACTTGGAATATAGAAAATCGCTTTGATCAGAACTGTCAGCAAAATGATTGACCAACCCCAGCTGGCGACCACACTGTAGATAAACTGCAGAATGTGGAACAACGGCTTGGCAATCCACCACAACCAGCCGTAATCAACGGTTAGGTCGAGATAAGGCGCGAGTTTTTCCAGGCGGTCAATATCTTTAGGGCCCGAGTAGAAAGACGCTTTAACGCTGTGCTTTTCTCCGGTGGGAACCACAAACGGTGATGTTTGGAAGGTCAGTAAATAGTTACCGCCACCGCTTCTCAAACTGTAATAGTTTTTGCTTTCCTGTGGTGGCACCCAAGCACTTAAGAAGTAGTGTTGAACCATGGCCACCCAACCGCCGGTTAGGTCGGTTTTGAATTCGCCTTCGGATAAATCCCCGAAATCCAATTTTTTATAACGGTCTTCTTCAGTCGTAATGGCTGCGCCCAGGAACGGCTGCACACCAAAGCCACCGCCAGATTTTGGTGGTTTATGGCTGTCGCGTTTGATCTGACCGTAGAACGCTCCTGACCACTGTTCTTGGGATTGGTTGTTGATGATGTATTCGACATCAACAATGTGCTCACCGCGAACGAAGGTAAAGCGTTTAGTAATTTCAACGTCGCCCTGTTGATAATTAAGGTCGACGTTTAATTTGTCCGAAGAATCCGAAAGTCGGTATTCGCTTTGGCTGACCGTGTAAGTCGGGCGTAATTTGTTTTTATCTGTGCCGTTTTTGCCAATCAAACCACTCTGTGCCACATACAGTGAATTCGGGGTTTGTTGCAGAATAGAAAAGGGCGCTTTCGACTCTAGGTCTGAGTAGTGATCCATCAACCACAGGCCGACAATATCACCGCCGTAGGGATTAATTTCGACTTTTAACGTGTCCGTGGTTACTGTGATCACGTCAGTTGGTGCGCTTACCGGTTGTTCGGCAACCTCGTTTTCACCTGCCAGCGTTGGGATGCTGTCATCTTCAATGACGGTGTTAGGAATTTCTCCCACACTAGAAGGCGCAGTCGTAGAAAGTGAATCAGAGGAGGTAGAGTTCGATTGGGAAGCAACAGGTACTTCCTGCGGTCGATCTTGGAAGTCGACCCATTCTCTGACCAATAATAAAGATACCGCAAGTATCGCGGCGAGTATCGTTGCTCTTTGCCAGTCCATCAGTATTAGCCGTGCGTTGAAATTACGTTAGTGTGGGTATTTATCCGGAACCGGGTCAATGCCACCTTTGTGGAAAGGATTGCATTTAACCAATCGCTTTAAGCCTAACCAGCCACCTTTGATGGCGCCGTGCTTTTCAAGACACTCAATACAGTACTGTGAGCAAGTGGGTTCGAATCGACAGTTATCGCCAAGCCAAGGACTCAAAAAGTAGCGGTACATGCGTATCAAGAAAATTAAGCACTGCTTCATGACTAAGCTCTTGCCGTAGGTTTCTCAGAGGTTTGCGATGGCGGATTCAATTTTTTTTGAATTCGTTTCCATTGCTTATTCAGTATTTTAACGATTTCTGGGTTATCTAATGTGTCCAGATTACGCCGGGCGAGCACTATAACATCTAAATGATTAAATTGGTGTTGTTGATGGCGAAAGGTTTCGCGAATCAGGCGCTTAACGCGATTGCGCTGGGTTGCTAGTCGCAGATTCTTTTTGGCGATAACCATCCCCAGGCGAGAACTGGTCTGAGAATTGATTCGGCAGAGGATCAAAAAATTGGGGTGGGAAAGGCGTAAATCGGGTTTATCAAAAACCGACTGATATTCGCGGGCATTCAAAAGGCGGTTTTGTTTTGGAAAACCTGGCAATTGGCACCCGCAATATCAAGCAATTAAGCAGCGAGTTGCTTACGACCTTTAGAGCGTCTGCGAGCTAATACTTTTCTGCCACCTTTCGTTGCCATGCGAGAGCGGAAACCGTGGGTGCGTTTGCGTTTCAATACACTAGGTTGAAAAGTACGTTTCATCGTAAATACCTATTAATACACTTAATAAGAAAGCAGAGTTAGTTTACAGAGCCTGAGTTCGATGTCGCTGTAACTCTAAATCGCAGTTTTATTTTTGATGACTTTATTCCCGATTAACCCGTTTGTTTGATTAACCTGTTTTTAAGTTTCATTAAAAATAAAAGCTAATTTAATGACGATTTAAATTTGCTCAATTTTTGAGGAGGCGGGATTCTAATGAAACTCAGATAAATAAGCAATGGTTTTGTCAGGGCTATTTGATGATTTTGTTAAAATATTTTTGCTTTAGGGGCTTCCCACAATTTATCGATATTGTATCCACAGGTTGATGACAGATTTTTGTGGATAACTTTGTCTTTGGTGGTGAATCTACGTGGATTAAAAAAAATTACGCCTTTAATTGGTTGTTTTATTTGGTTTTTTGTTTAAGTTTAAGTGTTAATTTATTTGTTGTTGGTGTGGATAAGTTTGGGTTTAAACGCTAGAATTGATTCCCAGATCAATAAGAATTCTAGCGGAGACCCCCTTGCCACATTCTGTTTGGGACAAATGTGTATCCTGTTTGCAGTCAGAACTTCCTCGCCAACAATTCAATACGTGGATTCGCCCATTGGTGCTCGATGAGAACACCGGGAGCGAGTTGAGCCTAATTGCGCCTAACCGATTTGTACTCGATTGGGTAAACGCAAAGTTTCTCAACCGTATTGAAGAGCTTGTCAGCGAACACAATACCGGACAGGTACAAGGGATCAATTTAAAGGTCGCTACGGTTCGCCGTGGCGCTCGCACCTCTGCGGCACCGGCGCGTGGTTTCAGTACCCGCAAGCCGGCACCAGAGGTTGCGAAAGAGCCGCAATACGGCGGCTTTGAGCCGGCAGCTCGGTCTCAGTCCTTTAACGACGAGCTAAATTCCGGCGAGATAAAAAACAGTTCTCAGTTTAACGATCAAGCCGTCGGTGAAATCAACGCCGAATTGGCAGCGTTTAACAACGCTGGTGCTGCGGAAGTTTCTATGGCCTCAGAGTCTAACTTCGGCCAGGCATCACAGAATACCGATAGTCGCGACGATCGCTTCTGGGGTAATAACGATTGGAATATCAGTGATTCCGACGTTTCTCAGGGTGCTAATGGCGGCTCGTCAGAAGTTTCTCGCGCTAGAAATAACGATTTTTCCGATCAACAGGCAGGTTTGAGCTTCGGTGGTGAAGATAACACCCGGTTTAACAATCGCGATGCTCAAGACGGCTTTATGCCTAATTCCGCCTCTTCTTATCGCCGTGGCGGTGAAGACTCAAATCGAGGCCGGTTTGGTCATTCGGGTCCGCGCTCAGCGGCATCTAGCTTAAACATCGACCCAAGACTACTGAATAAAAAACCCAACGGTCGCGCTTCCGGTCCGGGCATTCAGGTAGAAGGGGCGATAAAACACGCCGGCAGTTTGAATCCGAGTTTTACCTTTAAGTCTTTTGTCGAAGGTAAATCCAACCAATTGGGCTTAGCCGCAGCGCAGCAGGTTTCCGAGAATCCGGGTGGGGCTTACAACCCATTGTTTATTTACGGTGGCGTCGGTCTTGGTAAAACTCACTTGATGCACGCTGTGGGTAACGCGATGCTCGATCGTAACCCCAACGCCAAGGTTATTTATCTGCATTCAGAGCGTTTTGTTGCCGACATGGTAAAGGCGCTCCAGCTGAACGCCATCAACGATTTTAAACGTTATTACCGTTCAGTTGATGCCTTGCTGATTGATGACATTCAGTTCTTCTCCGGCAAAGAGCGCTCCCAAGAAGAGTTTTTCCACACCTTTAATGCGTTGTTAGAGGGTGGCCAGCAAATCATTCTTACCTGTGATCGCTACCCCAAAGAGATTAAAGGGGTAGAGGAGCGGTTAAAATCTCGTTTCGGCTGGGGTTTAACCGTCGCTGTTGAGCCGCCGGAGCTTGAAACTCGGGTCGCAATTCTGAAGAAAAAAGCCGTGCAGTCGAACATGGAATTACCCAACGACGCCGCGTTCTTTATCGCCCAGCGGATTCGCTCCAATGTTCGTGAGCTTGAGGGTGCCCTTAAGCGAGTTATCGCTAATGCGCACTTCACTGGCCGTTCCATTGATGTACCTTTGGTGACCGAGGCGCTGAAAGATCTCTTGGCACTGCAAGATAAGCAAGTCAGTATCGATAATATTCAGCGCGTTGTTGCAGAGTATTACAAAATCAAAGTCAGTGATTTGCACTCCAAACGTCGCAGCCGCTCAGTGGCTCGACCTAGACAGGTAGCGATGGCATTGTCTAAGGAATTGACTAACCACAGCTTGCCGGAAATTGGCGATGCATTTGGTGGTCGTGACCATACAACCGTACTTCACGCCTGTCGTAAGATTAAGGAATTGCGGGAGCTTGAGCCCGACATTCAAACCGATTGGAAAAATCTAACTAGGCTGTTAACTACCTGATGAACAAAAACGGTGGCTGTGCCCTAAATTATCTTCCTTTTTAACAGATTATTTCCCGTAATGCCCCCGTGAGCCGGACATTTTAGCCCGATTTGCGGTATTATGGGACGTTAGATTAATTGCACTTTAGCGTGCTGCGTAATTAAAACGCCAGAGTTCGAAACATGAAATTTAAGGTTATTCGCGAGCAGTTATTAAAACCGCTGCAATTAGTAGTTGGTGTGATCGAAAAGCGCCAAACTATGCCCATTTTATCCAACGTCTACATGTCCATTGTTGATGGTATTTTGTCGTTGACTGGTACCGACATGGAAGTGGAAATGGTGGTGCGAATTCAACTGACAGACAATTTTGAAGAAGGTGAAATCACCATTCCGGCAAAGAAACTTGCCGATATCTGTCGCTCATTGCCCGATGAATCTGAAATCAGTGTTGAGCTTAAAGATGAGCGTGTTTTATTGAAATCTGGCCGCAGCCGTTTCCAACTTTCGACACTGCCTGCCAGCGATTACCCGATTACCGAATCCGGCAGCAGCGACGTTCGTTTCCAATGCAGTAAAGGTACGATCAAGCGCTTGATTGATAAAACTGGCTTTGCCATGGCGCAACAGGACGTTCGTTACTATTTAAACGGCATGCTCTGGGAAATCACCTCCGACCGATTCCGCGCGGTATCCACCGATGGCCACCGTTTGGCTTTGTGTGAAAATACCGACGTCAGCGTAGGCGTGAGCGATAAGTTGAGCTGCATTGTGCCACGCAAAGGCATCATGGAATTGAGTCGTTTACTCGACGATAGCGAAGATTCTGTTGAAGTCTCCATTGGCGCAACTCACGTTCAGGTAAGCTCAGAGCACTTTACGTTCACCTCCAAATTGGTCGACGGTAAATTCCCTGAATACGAGCGCGTTCTTCCTAAGGGTGGCGACAAAATCGTGTTCGGCCCGCGCAGTAAGTTAAAAGAGTCTTTCTCGCGCGCGGCGATTTTATCGAATGAAAAGTACCGTGGTGTGCGTTTGTATTTGACCGATGGCTTGCTGAGCATCACGGCAAACAACCCAGAGCAGGAAGAAGCTAACGAAGAAGTGGTTGTTGATTATCAAGGTGAAGAGTTAGAGATTGGCTTCAACGTCAGTTATCTACAGGATGTAACCAACGTTATCGACAGCGATTCCATCAAGTTAACCCTTGCGAATCCAAATGCCAGCGCCTTGATTGAAGAGCCAGAAGGCGGAGATTGTTTGTACGTCGTCATGCCGATGCGTATGTAAAAATGGTGCTTTTGTTTGTACATCAAGCGACTGCAAGTCAATAACATAAGAAATCTAAAGCCCGTAGATGTTCGTTTTTCAGAAAGCGTCAATCTTATCTACGGCCTAAACGGTAGCGGCAAAACCTCATTCTTAGAGTCGCTATCGGTTTTATCCAGCGGTAAATCCTTTCGATCCCACCTGTCTACACCCATTATTGCTAGAGATTTAAAATCAGCCACTGTCTTTGGTGAGGTGGATATTAAAGGTGCCACTCATCGAGTTGGCGTCGAGAAAACCATTGGTAAGGGATCGTTTATACGAGTTGATCAAAAGACCGTAACCAACAATTCAGTGCTTGCTCGCATGGTGCCGATGTTGGCTATTGATAATCAGTCTTTTGAACTTGTAACTGGTGGTTCGAAGTTTCGTCGCAAATTGTTGGACTGGTTAGTGTTTCACGTGAAACATGGTTTCCATTCCGATTGGCTGACGTTCAGAGAAAGCTTAAAGCAGAGAAACGCCCAGTTAAAAACGAAAGGTATTTCAAAGCGCGAGCTAGCCGCTTGGCTGCCTCAGTTAGTGAGTAGTGGTGAAGCAATCACCGAGCAGCGAATAGAGTGTGCTGACTTTTTAATAAATACGATTAACGCACTATTCGAAGTAGAGAAAGATTTTAACTTAACAACAGAGTTCGACCGAGGCTGGTCGATAGAGAAGTCACTTGAAGAAATTCTTAATGATAATCTCGAAATAGACCTGCGATACCAAAACACAAGAAAGGGCCCACACAGAGCCGACATTCTGTTTACTACCGATAAGAAAAAGGTTTCAGAAGTACTTTCCAGAGGCCAGCTTAAATCAGTGGTATGTCGTTTCTACTTAGCTTTGTGTCAGTGTTTTAAAGAGTCCTTTGGTGTCGCTCCAATTTTGTTGATCGACGATTTGCCTTCTGAACTGGATCAAGAGAGAGCCCAAATTCTGATAAATCAATTCTTATCGCTTGGATCTCAATTATTTATCACTGGTGTTGAGTTAAACTACTTCGATGGTTTTTTGAAACAGAATAAACACGCGAAAGTGTTTCACGTGAAACATGGAACAATTTCGGAAGAAACATTTGGCAGTGAATCCTTCACTGCGTAATGGAGAATAGAATGACTGAAGAACAAAATTACGATTCCTCCAGTATTAAAGTGCTTAAAGGTTTGGACGCCGTTAGAAAACGTCCTGGAATGTACATCGGTGATACCGACGACGGTTCCGGCCTTCACCACATGGTATTTGAGATCGTTGATAACTCAATCGACGAAGCGCTGGCAGGGTTTTGTTCTGAAATTAACGTGGTAATTCACACCGACGAATCCGTTACCGTCAGTGATAATGGCCGTGGTATTCCAACGGAAATCCACGAAGAGGGTGTATCTGCCGCTGAAGTGATTATGACTGTGCTTCACGCTGGTGGTAAATTCGATGACAACACCTACAAGGTATCCGGCGGTTTGCACGGCGTGGGTGTATCCGTAGTCAATGCGCTGTCTAAAGAATTAAAGCTGACCATTCGACGTGATAACAAAGTGCATGAGCAGGTTTATCACCACGGTGTTCCACAAGCGCCTTTAACCGTTATCGGCGATACCGAGAGCACCGGTACAATGGTGCACTTTAAGCCATCGGCTGAAACCTTCACCAACATCGAATTCCATTTCGATTACCTCGCCAAGCGCCTGCGTGAGCTGTCTTTCCTTAATGCTGGTGTTCGCATTGTATTGAGTGATGAGCGCTCCGGTAAGCAAGAAATTTTCGAATACGAGGGCGGTTTAAAAGCGTTTGTCGAGCATTTGAATCAAACCAAAACCCCAATCAACAACGTGCTGCACTTCACTACCACCCGTGAAGATGGCATTGGTGTTGAAGTTGCCTTGCAGTGGAACGACAGCTTCCAAGAGAACATCTTCTGCTACACCAACAACATTCCTCAACGCGACGGTGGCACCCACTTGGCGGGCTTCCGAGGCGCCTTAACACGAAGCCTAAACAGTTACATCGAATCTGAAGGTTTTGCCAAAAAGCAAAAGGTAAACACCACCGGTGACGACGCCCGCGAAGGCTTAACTGCGATTATCTCCGTTAAAGTGCCCGATCCAAAGTTCAGTTCCCAAACTAAAGACAAGCTGGTTTCTTCGGAAGTGAAATCGGCAGTAGAGCAGGAAATGGGCGCAGCTTTTACTGAATTCCTATTAGAAAACCCAGCAGATTCCAAGGCGATTGTTTCCAAGATGATCGACGCTGCTCGTGCTCGTGAAGCGGCCCGCAAAGCCCGCGAAATGACTCGCCGTAAAGGGGCGTTAGACATCGCTGGATTGCCTGGCAAGCTCGCTGACTGCCAAGAAAAAGACCCATCTTTGTCAGAGGTGTACTTGGTGGAGGGTGACTCCGCTGGCGGTTCCGCTAAACAAGGTCGCGACCGACGCACCCAAGCCATTCTGCCATTGAAAGGTAAGATTCTTAACGTAGAGAAAGCACGCTTCGACAAAATGCTTTCCAGCGCCGAAGTGGGCACCTTAATTACCGCCCTGGGTTGTGGTATTGGTACCTCGGAATTTAATCCCGATAAGCTTCGTTACCACAGCATTATTATCATGACCGATGCGGACGTGGACGGCTCCCACATTCGAACGCTTCTCCTAACGTTCTTCTTCCGTCACATGCGCGAACTCATCGAACGAGGGCACGTATTCATTGCTCAACCGCCGCTGTACAAAATTGCCAAAGGCAAACAAGAGCAATACCTAAAAGACGACGAAGCCATGACGCAATTCTTGCTGCAAGCGGCAATGGAAGGCGCTGCGCTGCACGTAAACGCCGATGCGCCACCTATTCAGGGTTCAGCGCTAGAGTCGCTGATCAACGAGTACCGTGCCGTTATGGCGACCATCTCGCGCTTGGATAAGGTCTTCCCAGCGGAAGTACTCGAAGAGATGATCTACATTCCTAAATTGTCGGTAGAAGCGCTAGAAAGCGAAGACCAGGTCAATCAATGGTGTGCACAGCTTGAAGGTAAAATGCTGGTAGACGCTAAATCCGGCAGCGCCAGTTACGTGATTACCGCCAACCTCGACGAAGAGAGAAACATCTATCTTCCGAAAGTAACCATCACCGCACACGGTGTACCAACGGAATACAAATTCAGTCTCGACTTCTTCAACAGTGCAGAATACCGCTCTATTTGCGAGCTGGGTGAAAAGCTTGATGGCTTACTTGAAGAAAGCGCCTACATGGCTCGTGGCGAAAAACAGCAAGCCGTGGAATCCTTCAAAGAAGCCCTAGATTGGCTGATGAACGAATCCAAGCGCGGCTACGCCATTCAGCGCTACAAAGGGTTGGGTGAGATGAACCCAGAGCAACTGTGGGACACCACCATGAACCCAGAAACCCGCCGCATGCTTCAAGTCAGCATCGAAGACGCCATCGGCGCCGACCAAATGTTTGCCACCTTAATGGGCGACCAGGTAGAGCCGCGACGCGACTTTATCGAAACCAATGCATTGTCGGTTTCTAATTTGGATGTTTGATTTTTAAATTAAAGTCAGTCGTTAAACCCGAAAACCCGCTGGTAGAAATGCCCGCGGGTTTTTTAATCATTTTCCCATCTAAATACTTCAGTTAATCCAATTCGAATAAATTGTGAAAACTCATTATATGAGTCACATTCATTCACCAATGAAATAAAATCGATTTTATTCATAGAACAACCCACGTATAAAACACCCACTGCTCTTGACCCATCCACTATCGAGCATCGAAGTGGGTGTGCGATTCAATTGCTAGCGACATATCCGCTAAAGCTGATTGTGACAAAAGAGCAAATCACACGTTTAGATTTCGTCTCAAAATACAGGGTGCAAGATCACGATGAATACCGATTTTTCATTTGCCATTAACAGCATTTGCTTTGATGAAAATTATCATCCTTCAGATAAAACGCGCATGACCACAAATTTTGCTAATTTAGCAAGAGGGGAGCATCGCCAAGAGAATTTACGCAATGCGTTGAAGATGATCGACAACCGTTTTAATGCACTGGCTCATTGGGATAATCCAAACGCTGATCGTTATTCCGTTGAGCTTGAAATTATTTCTGTCGATATGGATGTTGAAGGCAAGGGCAATGGTTTTCCGACAATAGAAATACTCAAAACAAATATTGTCGATCATCAAACCAATAAACGTTTTGAAGGTATTGTTGGCAATAATCTTTCTTCCTACGTACGCGATTACGATTTCAGCGTTTTGTTGTTAAACCACAATAAAGACCAACAAAAATTCAGTCTGCCCAATAATTTTGGTGATCTACATGGAAAGCTATTTAATTATTTTGTTAATTCCAGCGCTTACCAGCAACATTTTAATAAACCACCGGTTATTTGTTTGAGTGTCTCTCACGATAAAACTTACCACCGAACCGAAAATCATCACCCGGTGTTGGGCACAGAATACGAAACCAATGAGCCTTCGTTAACGGTAGATTACTTTAGAAAAATGGGAATGCAGGTTCGCTATTTTATTCCGCCTAATAGCGTTGCACCTTTGGCATTTTATTATTTTGGTGATTTACTGAATGATTACAATAATCTCGAATTAATCAGTACCATCGCGACGATGGAAACCTTCCAGAAAATTTATCGCCCAGAAATTTATAACGCCAATGCGGTTGCTGGGAAATGCTATCAGCCGGATTTAAAACACCGAGACCATTCCCTCACACAAATTGATTACGATCGAGAAGAGCGCAGTCTGTTGGCGGTGGAACAAGGGAAATACGCCGAGGAGCATTTTATTAAACCTTACCAAACCATTCTTGAGCAGTGGTCGGCTAATTACGCGCTTTAATTCTCGTTAACAACAGCATTTATTATGAAAACATTATTACCTACCTCAACCGCTGGCAGCTTACCAAAACCTTCCTGGTTGGCAGAGCCCGAAAAACTGTGGTCGCCTTGGAAACTTAACGGTGAGGAATTAATTCAAGGCAAGCAAGATGCGTTGCGTTTGTCATTACACGACCAGCAACACGCCGGTATTGATATCGTCAGCGACGGCGAGCAAACGCGCCAACATTTTGTCACCACATTTATCGAGCACCTCAGCGGCGTGGACTTCGAAAAACGTAAAACCGTAAAAATTCGTGATCGTTACGAGGCGAGTGTACCGGTGGTGGTCGATGCAGTTTCACGGCAAAAACCGGTATTTGTGAAAGACGCAAAATACCTGCGCAGCCAAACCAAGCAAGCCATCAAATGGGCGTTGCCTGGCCCCATGACCATGGTCGATACATTGTACGATGACCATTACCAAAGCCGCGAAAAATTAGCCTGGGAATTTGCCAAGATTCTCAACCAAGAAGCCAAGGAATTAGCCGCCGCAGGTGTTGATATCATTCAATTTGATGAACCCGCGTTTAATGTCTTTTTTGATGAGGTGAACGATTGGGGCATTGCTGCGTTAGAAAAAGCCATCGAAGGTGTCAGTTGTGAAACCGCCGTGCACATTTGTTACGGCTACGGCATTAAAGCCAATACCGACTGGAAAAAAACCTTGGGTTCCGAGTGGCGACAGTACGAAGAGATTTTCCCCAAGCTTCAGCAATCCAATATTGATCTGATCTCACTGGAATGTCACAACTCTCGTGTGCCCATCGATCTGATAGAACTGATTCGCGGCAAGAAAGTGATGGTCGGCGCAATTGACGTGGCTACTGATAAGGTTGAAACACCGGAGGAGGTCGCCAGCACGCTGCGTAAAGCGCTTCAATTTGTCGACGCAGATAAACTCTATCCGTGTACCAACTGCGGCATGGCGCCCTTACCGAGCCGCGTAGCAAAAGCAAAACTGAATGCATTAAGTGCGGGCGCGGAACTGGTTCGAAGAGAGCTTTAACAGGCCCTAGGAACCTCTGTTATTCTCAATGCAATATAAGAACTGGACGCATGAGATAACGCTAATAAAGCTCTGGTGAAACAGAGGTTCCTTGTAAAATCCTGGTGTATTAGAAAACAATAACCGTAGAATAAAATCCGTCGGCTTTCATTTAGGTTTAATATTGTGTCATTATTAGATCACTTCAAAGAGCGATAGCGACGAGTATCTCAAGCGGAGTAAGTACAAACTTACAGCCGATAAACCCATTCTTAAAACACACCAATTACGCCACAATAATTGGCGTATCCTGTTAGTGTTCACTCCCGCTCTATCAGCTACACTGGCATAGATTGCAATTTCTTTATTACGTATCAAACGTTCGTCTTAAAGCATCCGTACTTTAACCATTGCTGTTTACCAAACGCTAAATTAAATGCCAATCCACGGTATCTCTATGTCTATTTTCGCCAAAGTCACTGTTTATCTTTCCTTGTTTGCATCTCTTGTTTTGTTAACCGCGTGCGGAGAACAAGCGTCCGACATCCCCGCGGAAGCAACCCTTCGACCGGTTAAATCCGTTGTTGTGAATGGCACTGGAAGTTCGAAGCAATGGCACTTTCCGGGCAAGGTAAGAGCCTTCGAAAAAGTCGATTTATCGTTCCAGGTGTCGGGTCAATTAACAAAACTGAATGTTCTCTCGGGCCAAGAAGTGAAAGCAGGGGATATTCTCGCCGAGCTTGATCAGCGCAATTTTGCCAGTGACGTGAAAGCGGCTCAGGCCGAGCTCGATCGCGCCAGCGCCGAGTTCAATCGCATGGGGCCACTGCTTGAGAAAAGATTAGTATCGCAATCGGAGTTCGATCAAAAACGCGCTCAGCGAGACATCGCCGAGGCGAGACTAGAGCAAGCGAAAAAAGCTTTAGACGACACTCAATTGAAAGCGCCTTTTGATGGCGTGATTGCCAACCGTTCGGTGGAGAATTTCGAAGACATCACCGCCAAGCAAACCATCATGAGTCTGCAAAACCCAGAAGCCTTAGAAGTCATTATTAATATTCCTGAAAACAGGATTGTTGAGTTAGACGCCGAACGAGATTTCATTCAATCCTTCGCCAGTACCACGGCCGACCCGAGCAAACAATACGCCTTGGATTTGCGAGAATATTCCACCGAAGTTGATCCCGCCACACAAACCTACGAAGCGATTTTAAATTTAATCGCAACCGAAGAAGATCGTATATTTTCTGGCATGAGTGTGGATGTGTTGCTTACCAGTACTCGCAAACAAAGCGATACCTTTTGGTTACCTGCCAGTGCAGTAATTGCCGATCGCGAGAATATCGAGACTAAAATTGTTTGGGTGTTAAGCCAGCAAGCGGCAAGTGAACAATACCAAGTGAGTAAACGTGAAATTACGATTGGTAAACTCGAAAACGAAAATATTGAAATACTGACGGGCATTAATTCAGGTGAAAGAATCGTAACCGCCGGCAGCCATTATCTTCGCAATGGTGATCTTGTAAAACTGTATCAAGGTGAAGACTTCTAAGGCGGCCCTATGAATATTGCACAATTTGCTATTGAGAAAAAAGTCGTTACCTTAACGTTGAGCATCGCGCTTTTTATTGCCGGTGTTATGGCGTTTTTTAACTTATCGCGTTTAGAAGATCCTGAATTTACCATTAAAGACGCGCTAATTATTACCCGTTATCCTGGGGCAACGCCGCAAGAAGTTGAACAGCAAGTTACCGACTTAATCGAGACCCAAATTCAGCGGATGCCACAATTAAAAGAAGTGGTTTCGGTATCTAAAGCGGGTTTATCAACCATCACGGTGTCAATGCAGGATAAATACGATAAACACACGCTGCCCGAAATTTGGCAACAACTGCGCAGCAAAATTGATGACATTAAATCCGATTTACCGCCGGGTGCCTCCGAGCCACAAATTCTCGATGATTATGGCGATGTGTTTGGTATTGTCTACGCGCTAACAGGCGACGGCTTTAGCAACAAAGAACTGTACGAATACGCCAAGCTATTGCGCAAAGAATTATTGTTAGTCGATGACGTTGCTAAAATTGATTTGTGGGGCGTGCAACAAGAAGCGATTTACGTCGAGTTTTCTCGCAACACCATGAACCGCCTGCAAATCAATCCGCAATCCATTGCGCAATTATTTTCTAATCAAAACTCGGTGGCGTCGTCTGGCCAAGTAAAAATTGGCGAAGATTATGTGCGCATCAATAGCACGCAAGGTCTTAATGCCGTTAAAGACATTGAGAATTTAATTATTCCCAGCCAATCCGGTAACGGTCGATTAATTTATTTAAAAGACATTGCCACGGTAACGCGTGAATACGTAACCCCCGCGCAAACCCATATGATTTTTAACGGCGAGAATGCCGTCGGTTTGGCCATCTCCAATACCTCGGGCGCCAACGTTATTACCCTTGCTGAAAACGTTGAAAGCCGATTGCAGGAAATTCAAAAAACCATTCCCGTCGGCCTAGAAGCCACTGCCGTCATTAAACAGGCCGACGCCGTAACCCGAGCAATCGATGGCTTTTTGGTGAGCCTTGCTCAAGCCATTGCAATTGTTATTGTCGTGCTGCTTATTTTTATGGGCTGGCGTTCGGGATTAATTATTGGCGTGGTATTGTTGGTGACGGTCATCGCAACCTTTTTACTCATGGATTGGTCCGACGTTGCCTTAGAGCGAATTTCCTTGGGCGCATTGATTATCGCTCTGGGAATGCTGGTGGATAACGCCATTGTTATTTGCGAGGCCATGTTGGTAAAAATACAGCACGGCGAAGATCGCATGAAAACCGCAAAGCTTGTGGTGCAACAAAATGCCTTGCCATTATTAGGAGCAACGTTTATTGCAATTCTCGCGTTTGCGGCCATTGGTTTATCGGACGACGCAACCGGAGAATTCTGCCGCAGTTTATTCCAAGTAATGTTGTTCTCACTATTAACCAGTTGGGTACTCGCATTAACGTTAACACCGTTAATGTGCTACTGGTTAATTCCGGCGAAAAAACAGATTGCGACCGAACAAAGCGGAGACAAGCAAACAGACGATGCTTATTCTGGCAGTTTATTTACTGCCTACCGAAAGCTGCTCACCTTTTGCGTGAGTAACCGTGCGATCACCTGTTTAATTTCCATTATTTTAATGGCGAGTTCGATTTACGGATTTTCACACATTAAAGGTCAATTCTTTCCGAAATCCACCATGCCGTTTTTAATGGTGCATTACTGGTTACCAGAAGGCTCGGACATTCGTGAAACCAAAGATGACGTCAGTCGCTTAGAACGCTTTATTGCTGAGCAAAATGAAGTGAAGTCGGTTTCTAATTTTATCGGTCAGGGTGCACCGCGTTTTATTTTGACCTACGCACCTGAAATTACCAACAGCAGCTACGGATTCGTGTTGATTGAAACCAACAGTTACCAAGAAATTAACAGTTTGTATCCAAAGCTTGAACAACATCTGGCGGCAGAATTTCCCCAGGCGCAACCGAAAATCCAGCGCTTTAATTTAGGACCATCGCCCAAAAATTCGTTGGAAGTTCGTTTTATTGGGCCAAACCCGCAAGAATTAAGAAAGCTATCGGAACAAGCAAAGCAAATTTTTGAAGACGCCGGAACCATTGTTGTTCGTGACGACTGGCGCAATCCGGTTAAAACCATCAACCCGCAATACGCCGAAAACCAAGCGCAATTAGCTGGTGTGACTCGCGACGATTTAAATACCGCGTTGGAAACCAACTTTGTTGGTCAGGCGCTCGGATTGTATCGCGAGAACGACGAATTAATTCCCATCGTATCGCGAGCCACCATCAGTGAGCGCCAGGACATTTCTGAGATCGAAAATGTTCAGGTGTGGAGTGCCAGCGCCAACGCGTATATTCCCATTGGTCAGGTGGTCAATGAATTCAATACCGAATGGGAAAACGCGCAAATTCATCGCCGCGATCGCCATCAAGCCATTACCGCAGGGGGCGAACCCATTGACGGTAAGCTTGCCAGTGAACTGTTTGAGCAGGTGAAAGCGGATATCGAAGCCATTGAGCTACCCGAAGGCTATTCCATGGAGTGGGGCGGTGAGCACGAGTCTTCCAGTGACGCGCAAAGTGCGCTTAACGCCGGTATCACCGGGTCGTTTATCTTGATGGTGTTGATTTCAATTGTATTATTCAACTCCATCAAAAAGCCGATTGTGATTTGGTTGGTGGTGCCGTTTGCCATCATTGGTGTCAGCTTTGGCCTATTGGGAACCGGTACGCCGTTTGGCTTTATGTCGCTACTGGGCTTTTTAAGCTTGTCTGGAATGCTGATTAAAAACGCCATCGTGCTGATCGAGCAAATCGCCATCGAAGAAAACGACGGCAAGCCGCCTTACCGAGCCCTAATCGACGCTGCGATCTCCAGAAGTCGGCCAGTGTTGATGGCCGCTGCCACGACGGTATTGGGCATGATTCCCTTATTGAGCGACGATTTCTTTATTGGAATGGCAATTACTATCATGGCAGGTTTGAGTTTTGCGACACTTCTGACACTGATATTGGTTCCTGTATTCTATAGTTTATTATTTAATGTAAGACAAACCGCGCATTAGTGATAAACAAAAGGACAAAGGATTGGAAACAGCCGATATATTAATCAACTTATTGCTATTCTTGTTTTTACCGTTGTGGGGAATAGCCGGCTTTGTGGACTGGTGTTGCCACAAAGCCACCAAAATTGAAATTACCTCTGGCGTGAAAGAAAGCTTGATGCACTGCGTGATGGGAATTCAAATTGGCATTCCCATCATTTTGTGTCTCACATTCCGAGTGAATGTGCTGATTTTACTGATCTGTTTTGCCGCACTCATACTGCACGAACTGGTCGCCCATTGGGACGTTAATTACGCCCAAAACCTCCGCAAAATTTCCATCTGGGAAATGCACGCCCACAGTTATCTCGCCACCTTACCGTTGTATTTATTAGTGATTATTTTGGTCATTAATTGGGAAGTTTTGTTAGACCTTGTGCAATTCAATTGGGCGGGGCAATTACACTTCGAAAAATTGGACTTTAAACCCGGTGGCAGTGGTTATTTACCCCTGTATCTCGCCTTTATGGCCGTCGCCTGTGTTTTTCCTTACCTCGAAGAATTAATTCGATGTTTGAAAGTTAAATTAAATCAAGGAAGATAGTATGAAAAAACCAATGAAAAGATTTTTTACCTCGACTGGTATTGTTAATAAAGAAGCAATAATAAAAAGAATAAATGAGTTTTTACAAACTCATGGTGTATCAAATTCAAATAGAATAAGAGAAATTATTAAAATTGTTAGCGATAGCGATAACTCAAACGTACAAGATACTTTGGTGCACCATGAATTGTATGAAATTGGTAAGATAATAATTTTTTTAGGTGAGCAATATCCAGAGCTTGTAGTGAAAGCAATAACTACGGATGGGATATCGGAAACTAACAGAAATAAAGATTCAAAAGGTAGAAATACTCAATTTGAATTGTTAGTTGCAAGCATTTTTTTACAAGCAGGGTTTGATATTGAATTTGGAGAACCTGATATATATTTTCACTTCAGAGATCAAAGATACAACATTGCATGCAAGAGACCTAAGAGTAAAAGGAAGGTTCTATACAATATAAAATCGGCATGCAATCAAATTGACCAACAAAACGGCATTGGGATTGTGTTATTGGATTTAACACCAACATTTTCAGAAAAAATAGCGGAATACGGCTCTTTACAAAATATGCCAGGAATGTCGAAGAAGTTGATATGGGATGATTTTCTGTGTGCTCATTACAAAAAAATAGAGAAATTTTCTAAGGAAAAAGTTGCGGCTATTCATTGTTTTAGTTCCATGAATAGCAGGGTTCAAAATAGTACAGTCTGTCATCTATTTGATTATAATATTGAAATTAAAAAAAATAGAACAGAAGAAGATAATCTACATTATATAATTAATAAAATTCAAAGTATAGATCCCTCTAATTTTGGACCATTAGTATAGATGCAAGCTTACATAAATTATACCGGCTCGTTTTTACCGGGCGAGCCCGTCGATAATAACGATATTGAAAATCATCTGGGCTTAGTTAATGGCAAGTCCAGTCGATTAAAACATAAAATACTCAAAGCCAACGGTATTAAAACGCGTCACTACGCCATCGATAGCCAACAAAAAACACTGTATTTAAATCAGCAATTGGCCGCTAAAGCTGCCGAAAATTGCTTAGATCGCGCAGCCATTAATCCCGAAAAAATAAAACTCTTAAGCGTTGCCACCAGTCAAGGCGATTTAGTATTGCCAGGATTTGGCTCGCAGGTGCAAGCAGAGTTAGGCATGCAAGACGTGGAATTATTTTCCAGCCACGGTATTTGTTCTTGCAGCATGATGGCGTTAAAAAATGCCGCAAATCTTATTCGCCTGGGCGAACACAAACGCGCATTAGTGGTTGCCAGCGAAATGCCATCGCGCTTATTTAAAGCCAGCCGCTATGAAGCCTGTGCGAAGGCAGTCGATTTTAACGCTGAATTTTTACGGTGGATGTTATCCGATGGTGCTGGCGCGTTGTTATTGGAAGACACGCCTAAACCCGGTGGCGTAAAAATCGAATGGCAACGCAGTTTTTCTCACGCCGATACCTTACCGGTGTGTATGTCGGTGGGTATGCCCAAAGGCTCAACCAATCCAGAAGCAGGTGCGACATGGCAGGATTTTTCAACCTACACCGAAGCAGAAGAGGCCGGTGCTCTGTTGCTCAGGCAAGATGTTCGTCTGTTGGATAACATCGTTAAATTAGGTGTCGAAGGGTTCTTACGTTTGTTGGAAGAACAGTTAGTTGCCATCGACGAGATTGATCACGTGCTTTGTCATTACTCTTCCGATCACTTTCGCGGAAAAATCTTCGAACTGCTTAAAGACTCCGGCTCAATGGTGCCCGAAGAAAAGTGGTACACCAATTTGTATACTCGCGGTAACACCGGCTGTGCCTCTATTTTTATTATGTTGGACGAATTCTTAAAAACACAAGATTACCAAAGCGGCGACAAAATATTTTGCATGGTGCCCGAAAGCGGACGCTTTAATACGGCTTACATGTTACTCACGGTTAATTAATACATGACTACCTCAAAAAAAGAATCATTAAACCCCATCGCACAACAGTGTTTGCAATCATTAATCGGTATTTGGTTGGGGTTTGAAAAACAATTAAATCGCACTGAAATTATCAGAAAATTACAACAAGGCGTTTTAACTCAAAGCGATTATCAAACACTGTTATTAAATTTGCGCCAACAAGTGATTGAGGGTTCGCGTTGGATCAGCCGCGCGGCATCAAGCTTTGATCGCGATTTTTCCGATATTCGCTCTATTGTTATCGGTCACGCCAAAGAAGAGCACAAAGACTATCAAATGCTGGAGAAAGATTTTGTCGCCGCTGGCGGTGAAATCGCCGACATTCAATCGGCCAGTAAAAATATCGGTAGCGAAGCCCTACACGGTTATATGATGCATAAATCCAGCGAAGCCAATCCTGTTGGTTTAATTGGCGCTATGTGGATCATCGAAGGCTTGGGCGAGAAAATGGCGAACGAGTGGGCAGGCCGAATTGACGAGCTGTTGGACCTTCCGCAATCGGCAACGCAATTTATGCAATACCACGGAGAAAACGACGATTCCCACATGGAAAAACTTTACGCTATGTTAAATCGCGTATGCACAAGTGAGGCGGTGACAGAAGAGATTACCACTACCGCAAAAGTAGTCGCGAGACTTTATGCGCTGCAACTGGATGTTATCGACTATGAGTAGAAGTCCGTTTTTGCAAGCGATCGAATACGACGATAGCTTGCCCATCGAAAAAGAAGCGCTAAAGCTTTGGATGAAAGACTTAGACAATCCTTTTCGTTGGTCACTGCGGCCGTTTTTTCAGTTTTTGTTTGCGATTCTTTTACATCTAACTTGGTTTATTAAACGCTTACCGCTACCGCAATTTTCAGCACATAATTTTCTGCAAAAAACCATTTGTTGGTTTTGTGAAAATTTTGTCAGCGTTGAAGCCAATGTCCTTATTTTGCGTCATTACAGTTGCGAATCAAACATCATTAATTTTTTGATTGATAATCAGTATTTAGACGGCGAAGAATTACCGGTGGACCCCATCAAGTTGTACCCCAAAAAAATCGGCGACATGATGGAGGATTCTTTTGTTAAACACGACCAAGAGCTGTTTCGTTGTTTTAAAGAAATGGGGCATTGGCAATACAAAAAAAATTCTGAAGAAAACGTCAGCTGGCAACACTGGCAAACCGTGGATATCGAATTGTTAGAAATCCATAAAAAGAAAACCCAAGTATTCGACTTCGAAACCTCCCATGCACTGTTTATGTGCTTATTTTGTTTGCTGTTAACACGAGAAGAATATCGCGACGCCATAAACGGTTTTAACCTCGACCAATCCATGGCAATTCGTGTGGGTGAAATCATCGAAGATAAAAGTCTGGTTGAAATGGCTTATAACAAATTTCCCCATTATTTGGTGGGGCCGTGGAATTTAAGCCAACGCTTTTTAATGCACGGCTTTTTTTGTGAGTACGTGTATTCCGTATTGCATAACCTGAAAGAAAAATCAGTATAAAACTGTGTTTTCGTACGTCTTATTGTCAGAAGATCTGAGTTAGACTCAATTGTTTAAAATGAGACGTTGGGGGCACTATGTTAAAACCAGTACTGATTGGCATGGGTTTGTTGATTTCATCGGTTGCCTTTGCCGGTGGTAAAACCATTACCTATGAAGTTGAAGGTGAAAAATACGAAGGTTACTTTGTTGAAGGCAAACAAAAAGACGCTCCTCTGGTCGTGCTTATGCACGACTGGGATGGATTAACCGAATACGAAGTTCAACGAGCCCATATGTTGGCTGATTTAGGCTATTCGGTGTTTGCAGCGGATATGTTTGGTGCGGGAATTCGACCCACCAAAGTAGAGGATCGCCGTCAACATACCGGTGAGCTTTATACCGATCGAGAAAAAATGCGAGCGCTGGCCGAAGGTGCAATTAAGACGGCCAAGTCTGAGGGCGCTAATACCGACAATGCCGTGGCTATGGGTTATTGTTTTGGCGGAGCAGTGGTATTAGAAATGGCTCGTGCAGGCTTGGATTTAGACGGCTTTGCAACGTTTCACGGCGGTTTGAAAACACCAAAAGGGCAGAACTACTCGGCTACCAAAGGTGAGTTATTGGTGCTTCACGGCACGGCAGACGCTGCCATTCCCATGAGCCAGTTTGCTGAACTTGCCACCGAGTTAGAATCAACCGGTATTTCTCATGAGATGATCACCTACAGTGGTGCGCCGCATGCATTTACGGTGTTTGATGGTCGCAATTACCGTGAGGATGCCGACGTTAAATCTTGGCAGCGTTTTACTGAGTTTTTAACCAAAGTAACTAATCAGTAAATTTAATAACTTCGCTTTGGCATAATTTTTACTGCGGTGCCGTAGGCCAACAATTCTGCGGCACCTTGCATAACCGGCGAAGTAACAAAGCGCATACAAACAATGGCATCGGCATTTAAAATTTTGGCCTGAGCTACCATTCTATCCACCGACTGCTCGCGCGCCTCGGCCATCATCTTTGTGTACTCTTGAATTTCTCCACCCACCAAGGTGCGTAGACCGGCGAGAATATCTTTACCGATATGACGCGCTCGAATGGTATTTCCGCGCACCAGCCCTAAGGTCTCAATAATGTCGTAACCGGATAATTCATCTTGAGTGGTAATAATCATTACTTGTCCACGTTTTTAGAGTAGTAATCGTCTTCTTTGTTATTTAATCGGTCTTTAACGACTTTGATAAATAACACGCCAATTCCGGTTAGAACAATCAATCCAATAATGCCAAACGGAAACGCGGCAACCATTCCAATAACCAAGGCGACGAGATACAAAACGGCTATCAATCCCAATAAAACGTAGCCAATTTTTTCAAATTTATCCACGAGTTATGATCTCCTGTTGTTAACGCTGGAAGAGGTCGTTGTCATAAAATCCAAAGTAAACCAAGTAATGCAAAAAACCAAGCGATTAACCACACACTTTGTACATACCAATTGATATTGGCATGATCATTTAAAATGTCTTGAGAGCTTATCAAGGTTATTTGACCAGAATTTGAAGGATTAAATTCGAGTTTGAAAACCGACGAATAATGCCCAAGCGAAATAACTCCCAGAGTCACAAAAAAGCCGAGCGGGTTCCACCACAGCCAGGAAATATCCGGAGCCAATTGCCACAGCATGCCGTTGACGATAATTCCCAATACCAAACCAAAACATGCGAATAAACCGTGACGATTTTTAAATACGAGTGCACCGGTAAATACCGCGAGAATAGAGCCGTTCGCCAACGAGCCAATTTTGTTGATTGCCTCTAATACCGTTGGTGCAATATCACCGACAAAAAACGCCATGGTTAAGGTGATGATTCCCCAAATAACAGTAATCAAGCGAGATAGCCAAAGTTCTTGCTGATGACTTAATGGCGAGGAGCGAAAGCGAACAACAAAGTCTTCCATGGTGGTTGCGCTTAAGGAATTTAATACTGAATCCAACGACGACATCGCCGCGGCAAATAAAGCCACCAAGCCTAAGCCAACTAAACCGATGGGCAACTCAGAAATCATAAACGCGGGAACGGCTAAATTGTATTGCGGTGTTCCGTTTTCGGTGGTGGGTAAAAGATTTAAAAATTCGGGATTATTTACCGCAAACACCGCAATGCCGACGCCGACAAAACAGTACAACAACACCAGCGGAAAGCGCAGTAAACCGTTAATCAATAAGGATTGATTGGTGGTATCAATATTTTTGGTACTCAATTCTCGTTGTACCTGGCTTTGATCACACCCGTAATAAGCCAAATACAAAAATAAACCGCCAAATAACATCGGCCAAAAGGCAAAGGTCTGGCCGTCTCCGAACCCGTGGTGTGCAAAATCCAAGGCGTTTAAACGTTCTTCGGGCACGGTGTGAATTAATTGTGTGAAGCCGCCTGAGTCGGTTAAGAGAATAAAAAATAAAATCACCAACACGGCCACCAAAATCAGCATTTGGATGACATCGCTGTAGATAACACCCTTAATGCCGCCAAAGACATCGTAAACAACCGTAAACACCCCCAGAATGACCACCGACCAAAAAAAGCCAATTCCAGTGATGAGATCGACAACAATGGCAATGCTGTAGACGGTAACGGCGGTGGCAAACGCACGCACCCATAAAAACAAACCACTGAGCAATAACCGAGTTTTTAAATCGTAGCGGTGCTCGATAAATTCATACACAGATACCAGCTTTAATTGCCGCAGCATGGGCATCAAAACCAGCATCAGGCCAATCATTGCCAACGGTAGGGCTAATTCATACTGCAACCACACCAAACCACCGCCGGCGGCGAAGGCGACAAACGCAGGTGCGCCTAAAATGCTGTTGGTCGAGCACTGGGTTGCCAATATTGAAATCGCCACCGGCCAAGGGCCAATGGCGCGACCACCGACGTAATAATCGGCGCGGTCTTCTTGTGTGCGCGACAGCCACACCGCCATTGCCATTAAGCCAAATAGGTAAGTGCCAATCACCCACCAATCCACAACTGAGATGTGCGCCATTGCTGCCAATCCTTATGAGCCGTCACTGATATTTACGGGGTTATTTTGATGATCACCGGCCCTGGTTATCCACAGGCAAATTGTCAGCCGACAGTGCCCGTTGCCTCGTGTTAACAGTGATTTTGTTATTCGTTGTACAAATATGGACGGATTTTAGGCGATTTACAGTAATTTACTTGAACTAAACATTAATGAGAATTATTATTATTTACATCTTTGTTTGAAAAATTAAGTGTTACCAATGAGTTCCAGAAACAATTTATCCTTTTGCCTTTCTTCTTTAACGCTGTCTTTGTTGTTGCCATGTTCCGTTTATGCCCAGCAAAACCAAGACGTCATCGAAGAAGTGAACGTCATTGGTAAGCTTACCGAGTTTGGTGCAACCAAGTCACGTATTCCTGTGGTGGAAACTTCGCGTTCGGTATCGATTGAAACCGCCGCCAACTTTTTGGAAAAAGGCGCACTGAATTTATCTCAGGTGGCGACCTATTCAGCGGGTGTATCCGGTGAAGCCTTTGGCTACGCCACTCGCGGCGACACCATTTATTCGCGCGGTGTGGCCATTCCTCGTTATCGCGATTCTATTCAGGAATTATTCGGCAGCTTTAATACCACCCGTGTCGAAACCTACGTGCTTGAGCAAGTAGAAATATTAAAGGGACCGGCATCGGTACTTTATGGGCAAGGGACGCCCGGCGGCATCGTTAACGGCGTGTCGAAAACGCCTAAAGAAGATACCTTTCGAGAAATCTTTACCGAAGTGGGCAACAATGATCGCGTTGCCGGTGGTTTGGATTTTAACGGTAAATTGGACGACGACGGCAAATGGTTAGGTCGCTTTGTTGCCTACGGTCGCGAATCCGATACCCAGGTAGATTTTGTTAACGACGATACCTTCGTGTTTCTGCCGTCGGTAACCTACAAGCCAAACGACAATACTGAATTTACTGCCACTTATGAGTTTCATAAAACCGACAGCGTTACAGCAGCGCAGTTCGTGCCGGTTGAAGGAACGCTGTTCCCGATAGAAGGTGTTGGATTTATCGATCCAGACGTTTTTATCGGTGTTCCAGGGTTTGATCGCTACGACTCTGAATCCGATCAAGTGAGCTTTTTAGCGAAGCACCAAATTAACGCTTGGTTGGGTGTCGAAGCGACCGCATTGTACCGTTCCGGTGAGGTCGATTATCAACAGGCTTGGCCGACGTTTACCGGTGCTGGCAACAGCCGTTACCTCAATCAAATTATCGGTGCACCAGTTGCCACGCCAAGTACGGTCGCGAGAACTTTCTTCCAAACCACAAATACCTTCGATCAAGCGGCAGTAGATGTGCGTTTCTTATTTGATTTCACCACCGGAGACTTAACCCACGAAGTCTTAGCCGGTGTTCAGTATCAAGACGTAGCGACCGATGACAGTCGCTCATTTATTGCTGCTGCCGGTATAGCGCAAGGTAACTTTGATTTTGTATTGGATTTGGCAAACCCGGTTTATAACGGCTTGTTTCCAGATCAAGCAGCTTTCGATGCGGCATTAGTGGATCGACCAGAGCAAACCGTTGAAGACATTGGTTTCTATATTTCTGACCAGATATCGTGGAATCAGTGGCGCTTCACCCTTGGTCTTCGATCCGACGAAGTCGACAATGAAGATGGCACACGCACGCAAAGCGACGATGCCATTTCTACCAGTGTTGGAGCACTGTATCGATTTGAAAACGGACTTTCACCCTACATCAACTATTCGGAATCATTCGAAACCGTTGTTGGCATTGACAGTGATGGCAATCAGCTAGAACCCGAAGAAGCAGAACAGTACGAAGTCGGCGTGAAATATGCCAGTAATGATGGTAAATCATTAGTGACGCTCGCCGCTTACGACATAAAAATTACTAACTTACCGAACCCGAATGCAACGCCGGTTTCCGCTGGGCAACAGCAAGGCGAAGCCAGCATCAAAGGTGTTGAACTAGAGGGGAGGGGTTATTGGGGTGACTTCTATTGGCAACTGGCTGCATCACTGTTAAATGCAAGGGACCCGAACGATTTTGCCCTGCAAGCCGTGGCCGAAAAACAAGCCAGCGCTTGGGTGACCTGGAAGCCAACCTTCGGCAATTTAACAGGTTTTAAAGCCGGTCTTGGTGTTCGATACTTCGGTGAATCCGTTGCCGAAACGTTGATTAATCAAGATACAAATCCTGAATTATTAAAATACGTAACACCCAGTTACACCTTGGCGGATTTCATGATTGGTTATGAATTCCCAAATTGGGACGTAACATTGAACGTGAGAAACCTGGAAGACAAAGAATATTTAACCTCTTGTTTAACCCGTGGCGATTGCTTCCCCGGTGTAAGACGGACCGCGGTCGCTAAAGTGACGTACAACTTCTAATTATTGGATTTCTTATGAACGCATGGGTTTTGGTTGGCTTAATTACGCAATTGGTTGGCATCTCGTGTTTCTACATGGCATGGAGAGGCCTGGTTAAAATAAAAAGTCTATTTACCTCGTTGGGCATCATCTTAGAAGTGTTAGGGATTCTTTTATGGTGCGAAGGTGTTGGCTACGAGTTTGGTATCGCACTGGGATTATTTAGCATTGCGGTAATTTCCTGGGCAATTATTGTCGGTCATAACTTTTCTGAAAAAGATTTAAAACTCAAAGAAACGCAATGGCGCAATAACCATCCTGACCCTAAAAAAGTGTATCGATACTTTTTAAAATTTATTGTAGGTGTTTTATTGGCGGGCATTGCCAGCATTTTTATTGTTACCCTAATGATTCAAATGCTGCCTTGGGAATCCGCTAATCGCCTAGCGTTTGGGATTATTGCCTTACCGCTATTGTGGGGTGGCCTGTGTGTTTGGAGTTACGGTAAGAAGTCTCTCATTCAGCCATCAATCATTATGTTCACTGCAGCCAGCTTGTGTTCAATTAATTTAATTATTTAATGCTTAAAAATTATGGCAAATCCACCGGCAAACTTTGTTAAAACCTGCGCTGTCAGTCACTCCACATTAGGTTTATTTATAGCGGCTCTACTTTATTTAGTTTGCATCAGTGGCAGCCTTGCAGTTTTTAAAGATGATATCGAACGCTGGGAACAACCCTTAGCGCAAGAAACGCAACTGCCGCCAATCTCTGCCATCGAAAAGAGTTTCAACGAGGCTTTAAACGACTCTCAAAAAGTCACGGAACACATGTATCTTGTGTTTCCGTCGGAGTCGTTGCCGCGTTACAAAATTGCCAGTGAAAAAGAAGGTTGGTATTTAAATGAAAGCGGCGAACCAGACGCATCTGCGTACACTTATTTTGCTGACTTATTAAGTCATTTACACACCTATTTACATCTTCCTTCGGCCATCGGTATTTATGTGGTCAGTTTGATGGGGATTCTACTGACCGCGTTAATTATTTCGGGTTTTCTATCGCACCCAAACATTATTAAAGACGCGTTTAAATGGCGCAAACAAAACAGTGCACGTTTGTATGAAACCGATTTGCACAATCGCTTGAGTGTGTGGGGCGCACCGTTTTATTTAATGCTTGCCATTACCGGCGCTTATTTTGGTTTTATTGGTTTACTGTTGGCAAGCTTTGCCCAATTCGAATACGACGGAGATCGACAAGCAGTCATTACTGAAGTGTTCGGTGAAGAACCCAAACTCACAGAACAACCCAAATACATACAACTCGAAAAAATCATTGATGCCGCCTCAGAAATAGATTCGGGTCAAAAGTTGTTTGCGGTAGTTCACGACAGTGGCACCGACAGCCAATTTGTAGAGCTTTATATTCAACAAGCCAATCGCTTTTTGTATTCCGAGGTTTACCGCTTTGATGTCAACGGTAATTACTTGGGCTCAGACGATTATCTCAATGGCAGTGTTGGTAAACAAATTGGCTTCTCAACTTATCGTTTGCACTTCGGTTTATTTTTCGGTTTTAGCGTAAAGCTTTTGTACTTCGTATTAGGCATGTGCCTAACCATGATTTGTGTCACCGGAGTGAATATCTGGCTGTTAAAAAGAAAACATCAAGACTTTGTAAACCCGTTGTGGGCAGCGGTAGTGTGGGGCGCGCCACTGAGCATTATCGTCGCTGCAATCAGTTCCTTGATATTGCATACCAGCTCAGCCGTGAGTTTTTGGCTGCCGTATGTTCTTTGTATGCTAGCCAGCCTTAGCTCGAAAAATGCCGCTGTATTCAAAAACCAGCTAATGATTGCCAATGCTGCATCAGCGATTTTATTACTGTTGGTTCATGTATCCCTATTCGGCTGGACATTATTTTCTCCCGCCTCCATTTTACTCACAGTAGCGCTAATAACTTATGTTGGTGTGCTCACTTATTTCTTAAATTATAAGAATCGTATTGGTGATGAAAAATCCGTGAGCAAAGATTTAGGCGATAAAAATACCGGTGTCGCATCAAGCTAGTTTGGTGAGTGTGATTCAGCTTAGAGTTTGTTAAGAATTTCTGATGAAATATGAATATTTTGGCAGGAATTATCGTCGGTCTAATAAGCGCTGCGAGTTCAATTAAATCTAAATTAAATTGTAGCGCTTATTGTTTTATCGTGTTAACTAAAATCTAACTTTCAATCCGCTCCTGTTGCGCTTCAATCCAAGCTCTAACTTCCTCAGTTACTTCGCGAGAGGTCTTTCCTTCTGTTGAAATTGGCTCGCCAATAATGACAGAAACGGTTCCTGGAATTTTGCTGAATTCTTTATTAATCCAATAACTGCCTGCATTGTGAGCCACGGGAATAATTTCGGCGTTGGTGGCGAGTGCAATTTCGGCGCCGCTGCGTGCGTATTTGCCGGCGGTTTTTGGTTCGACTCGTGTACCTTCGGGAAAAACAATTAAGTTTCTGCCAGAGGCGACACACTGGGTGCCTAGTTGCTTAACTTGTTTCAGTGCTTGAATAGGGTTGGCGCGATCAATGGCGACGGGATCGAGTCGACCAAGGCCCCAACCAAAAAACGGAATTTTTAATAATTCGTGTTTTAAAATGGTACTGGCGGGTTCAAATAACGTTTGCAGAAAAAATGTTTCCCACGCGCTTTGATGCTTTGCCATCACAACGTAACGTTTTGTGTTGTCAGGTAATTCACCGTCTATTTGATATTTAATTCCACAAATTGTTTTTGCCGCAAAAACAACGAAAAAATTCCAGCGATTAATAATGATTTGGGCACGGCTTTTCGGGAACACATAATAAAGCGTTACCGAAAAGGTGCCGAATACAAACGCTGAAAGCGCATAAACAATGTGAAATAAAACGGCGCGTAAAAAATTTATCATAAACCTAAACTGGTTCTGTGGTTGTTAACGTGTGTTCAGAGAATGCTAAATTATCGGTCCACGGATGAATTAATAGTGACAGATAATATGATCTACAGCTTGGCGAACGTCAGGAAAGGTTTCTACTGCTGAATCTGATTCTGTGTTTGCGGTGCGAATCCAAAAAGCTTGGGCACCGACTTTTTGCGCAAGCTCAATGTCGTCGTGGGTATTGGTCACGAGCAACATATCGGTTGCTGGCACTGAGAATTCCAACTCAATGGCATCGATCAAGCCGGTGTTTGGCTTGCGGCAAGGGCATTGACTGTCTTCTGAGTGCGGGCAGTAGAAAATTGCTGAAATAGTACCACCGCGATTTTCTACTAACTCGTTTAAGCGTGTGTGGATGGCTTCGAGTGTATCAAGCTCCAATTTGCCTTCAGCAATTTCTGGCTGATTGTTGGCAACCACAAGTGTAAATCCAGCTTGGCTGAGCTTTGCCAAGGCTTCAATGGCGCCGGTAATGGGTCTCCAATCGGACAGCTGAGTGATACCGTTGTCGGTTGGCTCATTCAGCAAGCCGTCGCGATTGAAGACTACAAGGCGCATAAGGATGTCCAGATGATCAGTGCTTAAGCTTTTGCCGGAACAAGGTAAGAAATATCGGCCACTTCTAAGAATAGGGCTCGAAGCTCTTTTAGTAAGGCTAGACGGTTATTGCGCAACGTCTCGTCTTCGGCCATTACCATAACCTGATCAAAAAACGCATCCACAGGCTCGCGCAATTTAGATAACGCCGTTAACGCCTGCGCGTATTGGCTGTCGGCAAACAACGGAGTGACTTCAGCAGAGATCGACTCAACCGCTTGAGCGAGGTCTTTCTCGGCAGCTTCCACTAGGTGTGCTTGGGAAAGCGCACCGGGTTCGCTGTCTTGCTTGGCCAAAATATTGGATACACGCTTGTTGGCAGCGGCAAGTGAGGCGGCAGCATCGAGTTTAGAGAACTCAGCAACCGCAGCAATGCGCGCGTCGATATCGGTCGGTGTGGATAAGTTCTTGGCACTCACCGATTGGAAAATCTCGGCGCTGATGTCGGCGTCTTCGTACCAGGCTTTTAAGCGCTCAATCATGTAGTTAAGCACGGTGGTGCTCAAGCCGTCGGATTTTGGCAGTTCTGGGTATTGGCTGATGGCCAATTCAAGCAGCTCGGCCAAATCTAGGCTGATCTTGTTTTCGATCAACAAGCGCAACACGGCAACACTGGCACGACGTAAAGCAAATGGGTCTTTCGAACCGGTAGGCTGTTCGCCAATACCAAAGATGCCTACTAAGGTGTCTAGGCGATCGGCCAGCGCAACGACGGTACCAATGTTTGATGCCGGTAATTTATCGCCTGCAAATTTCGGTAGATACTGCTCGGCCAAGGCTTCGGCAACTTCCGGTGCTTCACCTTGATTCAGCGCGTAGTAACGACCAGCAATGCCTTGCATTTTGTCGAATTCGAGCACCATTTCCGAGGCCAAATCACTCTTTGAGAGGCTACCAGCGCGGGCGGCTTGTTCGCCGTTGTGACCCAATTTTTCTGCGATGGCTTTGGCAAGGCCGGCAATGCGTTCGGTCTTTTCGAACACGGTGCCAAGCTTGGCTTGGAAAACGATGTTTTTCAGGCGCTCGCGGTAGTCATCAAGGGTGTGTTTTTTGTCGGTTTCAAAGAAGAAGGCGGCATCGGCCAAACGTGGGCGAATCACGCGCTCGTTACCGTCAATAACCGCTTCTGGGTTTTGGCTGACGATGTTGGCTACAGTGATAAAGTTGGGCAGCAATTTGCCGTTTTTATCCACCACGTGGAAATACTTCTGGTGTTCCGACATGGAAGAAATCAGGGCTTCGGCCGGTACTTCCAAGAAGGATTCATCAAACTTACCGGTGAGCGCAACGGGCCATTCAACCAAGGCGGTTACTTCGTCGAGAAGGTCGTCTTCAATAACGGCAATACCGCCGATTTTTTCAGCCTCAGCTTCAACTTGTTTGCGAATGTCGGCTTGACGAATTTCGAAATCAGCTTGTACGAAAGCGGTTTCAGAGAGAGTGAGTGCATACTCACTTGGAGTGTTAATCGCCAAAGTTTGGTTGTAATGGAAGCGGTGACCGCGAGTTTCACGACCAGATTTCAATCCCAATACTTCACCTTCAACCACGTCGTTGCCAAACAACATCACTAACCAGTGCACCGGACGAACGAACTCCGTGCGTGTAGCGCCCCAGCGCATGCGCTTTGGAATCGGTAATTGTGCAAGGGATTGGCTGACGATATCGGTCAGTAATTCCGTGGTTTTCTCGCCACCAGAAATTTGAGTAAACGCCAGTTTCTCGACTTTACCGTCATTTTGCGTGCTTAATTCGTCGATGTTCAGACCGTTCTTTTTCGCGAACGCTTCTGCGGCTTTGGTGGGCTTGCCTTCGGCGTCAAAAGCGATTTTCGCTGGTGGGCCAAACATTAAGCTTTCTTTCTTTGGCGTGGTTTCGGCAAGACCAGTTACCAATACCGCCAAACGACGCGGGGCGGCGTAGGCTTTGATGCCTTCAAAGGAGAGATCGGCGCTTTTCAGGCCAGATTCGATTCCACTGGTGAAGGCATTCGACAGTGATTTAAGGGCTTTTGGTGGCAGCTCTTCGGTGCCGAGTTCTACTAGAAAATCTTGACTCATGATTTGTCTCCCGCGGCGTCTTGAGCTTCACAGGCGGCTAATACTTCGTTGCGTAAATCTTCCGGCGCTAATGGGAAACCCAGTGCGCGGCGGCGATCAAAATAAGCTTGGGCAACCGCGCGGGCAAGCGTTCGAACGCGCAAAATGTAGCGCTGACGTTCGGTTACGGAAATCGCGTGGCGGGCATCCAACAGGTTAAACGTGTGCGAGGCTTTCATGACCATCTCGTAAGCCGGTAGCGGCAAGCCTTTTTCAACCAGGCGCTTACTTTCGCTTTCGTACTTATCGAAGCATTGGAACAAGAACGGAACGTCGGCTTCTTCGTAGTTAAAATGCGACATTTCCACTTCATTTTGGTGGAATACATCGCCATAAGTCACGATCTCACCGTTTGGATCTTTCGCCCAAACAAGGTCGTAAACGGTATCGGCGCCTTGCAAATACATGGCGATACGCTCAAGACCGTAAGTGATTTCACCGGTTACCGGGTAGCATTCGATGCCGCCGACGGCTTGGAAATAGGTAAACTGAGTGACTTCCATACCGTTGAGCCACACTTCCCATCCCAAACCCCAGGCGCCAAGCGTGGGTGATTCCCAGTTGTCTTCCACGAAACGAATGTCGTGAACGAGGGGATCAATGCCCAAGTGCTTGAGAGAATTTAAATACAATTCTTGGATATTCTTAGGCGATGGTTTCATCACTACCTGGAACTGGTAGTAGTGCTGCAACCGATTTGGGTTCTCACCAAAGCGGCCATCGGTAGGGCGACGGCTTGGTTGCACGTAGGCTGCGTTCCAGGTTTCTGGGCCAAGAGCGCGCAAAACAGTTGCCGGATGGAAGGTGCCTGCGCCGACTTCCATATCCAAGGGTTGTAAAATTACGCAGCCCTGTTCGGCCCAGTACTGCTGTAATGCGAAAATGAGCCCTTGAAAGGTGCTGACGTCGGGCCCGGACGCGGGAGTGGATTCGGCCACGGTTATGCTCGCTCCAAAAATAAAATTAACGGCTTAAAAGTCGAGGGCGGATTATAGACGTGTCTCGGCAATTTCTCACCCGGCAAATGATCCGCAAATGAGCGATTGAGTTGGCAATTGTGGTAAAACCCAAGCAACGGTAAAGCTGAGCTTACGTAATGCATTGAAATAAAAAGAAAATTTAACCATTCTAAGATTAATTTAGACCATCGATGAAATCAAAACCTGGGTCAGATTTGGCCGTTAAAGTTTTGAAAATTCGCTGAAATTTGAGTCAGTTCCACTATTTGAGTTAGTCTTCGCGCCATCGAATGCGAGAAGGTGAAGCACTATGGCCGAGCGGCCCGCGACAAATAAAGACAGTAAAGGGCGTAGTTCCCGTCGAAAAGATGCCCGCAATCAAGAGGCTAAGTTTGACGTGAAAGGGCGTCTGGCCGTTTCGTTAATGAAAGCGCTGTCGTTTTTGCCTTTTCGCCAAGCCCGTGGCCTCGGCCGTTTTGTGGGCAAACTGTTGTGGTCTTTTAATGCCAGCGCAGCGAAAGTGACCAAAGAAAATATCGGTTACGCGTTTAAAGAATTATCCGCTTTGGAGCAAACCGCGCTCGCCCGAGAGAGTGTGATTCAGTCTTCGCAAACCTTCTCAGAAATGGGAAAGGTTTGGCTCAATGACGATCAGTGGTTGATGAACTCGGTGACAGAAACCGAAAACAAAGAACGTCTCGATGAACTGCTGGCCGAAGATCGCGGTGTTATCTTGCTGGCGCCACACCTGGGTAACTGGGAAGTGCTGGGTCGATATTTGGGCATTGTTTGCCCGGTAATTACCTGCATGTATCAACCCGTGCAATTGCGGGCAATGGACGACATGATCAAAGGCGCGCGCAGCAAAAATATGGTTATGGCGCCCACCGATAAACGCGGCGTTATGCAATTAATGAAGGCGTTGAAAAACAACGAAATTATCGGTGTGCTTCCCGATCAATTGCCGTTGGATGGTGGCGGTGATTTTGCTGACTTCTTTGGCAAGCCCGCCTTAACCATGACGCTGATTCGCCAGCTGCAACAAAAAACCAATTCTGCGGTAATCATGGCGTTTGCGAAACGCATTGATTCTGGGTTTCGTGTCATTTTTATGGAGCCCGATCCGCTCATTTACTCCAAAAATCCCGATGAAGCGTTGCTGGGTTTGAATTGCTCGGTAGAATTGTGTGTTCACCGAGCGCCTGAGCAATACCAATGGGAATACAAACGCTACCGCCGCCAGCCCGAAGGCATTCCACGGCCCTATCAGTTTAAGTAACCAGTAAGCAGTTAAATCCAACTGCGTGACAGCGTTAGTTGGTGAGTCCGGTATTCCTGTTAAAGTTCGCCACAATCGACGGCAGCGAGTTTGCGATAACGTCGGCTTTTACGGGTGAGAAATAATAGCCGTGGTAATCGCCGTTAGGATTAATGATAACCACTTGGCTGCCGTGATTAATGTCGTAGGTGGGTTCGGCGTCTTCCATCATATGATGGTGATGTGCGTGTTCGTCGGCGGGAGCCAGCGCATCTTCACGAATTTTAAAAAACGGAACGTACAAGCTTTCGGCGAAAGATTTTAGTGTCACAAAATCCCCCGTTAAACCGGAAAATTCCTGATTAAAATTACTTACGTAACTCGCTAGCTTTTCGGGGCTGTCTCGTTCGGGATCAACCGTAATTAAATAAACGTTGGTTTGTGACTGAATTTCTTGTGGCAAACCTTTGTAGGCTCGATTAATTTCATTGAGCGCCATTGGGCAAATGTGCGGACAGTGGGTAAATCCAAAAAACACCAGGTTCCAATTTTTTTCAAAGGCCGTATTAGAAAAAGCAGCGTTATCTTGGTTTATTAAATTAACCTCTTGCAATGGTCTGGGTTCGTTTAATACCCGAACACCATCTAAGGTAAGCTGTAATTGAGTTTGTGGCGGCTGGGTAAACAGTTTATTTAAAAACAACAAAAACACTAAAAATATAAAAAATACGATACCAGCAACGGTCATAAAAATACCGCGCTTATTTTTCACTACTCTGTCATCTGCCGCAAAATCGTTTGCGTTTTGGGTGAGTGGTTTAGCCATAAAAATGCCTTCGGAAAATAAATGGGTCAAACGGTTTATTACAGCATAAAGTGATCAAAAAGCATGGCGGCAAACAACAACAATAAATACGTGATGGAAAATTTAAACGTATTCAATGCTAAATTAATGTCTGACGAAAAATACGTGCGCACGCTTTTGTAAATAAACATCACACCAAGTGTGGTGGCCGAGAACAAATAAATCCAAGAAAACATGCCCGTGCAAAATGGCAGTAAGGTGACGGCCAATAAAATAAACGAATACAACACAATATGCAGTTTTGTGTATTGAATGCCATGGGTTACCGGCAACATGGGAACTCCAGCTTTGGCGTAGTCGTCTTTTTTGTAAACCGCCAGCGCCCAAAAGTGTGGAGGTGTCCAAGCAAAAATAATCAGCACTAACAACAAGGCGTCTGGATGAATGGAACCTGTGACGGCAACCCAACCCAACAGTGGTGGAGCCGCACCAGCAATGCCGCCAATAACAATGTTCTGCGGTGTGGCTCTTTTTAGAAATAATGTATATATCAACGCGTAACCCACCAATGAAGCAAGGGTAAGCCACGCAGTGAGCGAATTAACAAAAACAAACAACACCGACTGACCAATAATGCCGAGCAAGAACGCAAAAATAATTGCCCGGTGTATTGGAACGCGGCCGGTAGCGACGGGTCGTTTTTTGGTGCGCGACATTTTTTGGTCGATCTCGCGATCAACAATATGATTAATAGCAGCAGCGCTGGCCGCACTTAAACCAATGCCAAGGTTTCCCCAGAATATAATGGATAAATCCGACAAATAATCTTCTGCCAGCAGCATGCCAATTAAACTTGTCATTAACATAACGATAACAACGTTGGGTTTGCATAGTGCGTAATAATCGCGCCAGCTTACCGAGACATTGTAAGATTGGGTCGCAAGTGCCTTAGATTTCATACCAGGCTCCTAAAAAGGAATTTAATTATTATTGTTAACTGCGTGGTGATAAATTTTTATCAGACTGAATCGATTGTAAATTGAATTTTTTAAAATACAGTAAGTGCGACAGGCAAAAAATAAGAGACAACAATAAAATGACGCCGAACAAATTATGGAGTATCGCCACGGGTAATGGTGTGATAAACACCACATTTGAAATACCAAGCGCAATTTGAATTGTCAGTGCCGACAATAAAATAACAGCACTGCTTTTAAGAAACGGTTGTCGGTACAGTAAAATAATAAGAGGAATGCAAAAAAGAAAAACTAATCCCGCACCTATGCGATGACTCATGTGTATGGCTGTACGAGAAGGGCCATCCAATTGGCCACCTAAGTAGTTCGGGCCGATGGTTTGGGTAATATTAAAACCGGATTTAAAATCCATTGTTGGCCAGAGTGTGCCTTGGCAGGTTGGAAAATCATGGCACGGAAGTGCTGCGTAATTTGCTGCAGTCCAACCGCCCAAGCTAATTTGTGTCACAACCAACAGCAAACAAATAATCGATAATCTTTTGATGATTTTTACGTTGGGCTGTTGTGGTAAATCACTGGCAGGGTAATTGGAAAAATGTTTAAACAATCGCTCTTGGTTGAGTTTTATATTTAATAAACCCAGCAATGCCAGAGTAGTAAAGCCGCCTAATAAATGCAGCGTTACCACCTGTGGCCACAGTTTTAAGGTGACTGTCCACATACCAAATGCGGCTTGCACAATGACAATCGCTAAAATTAAAAAAGGTAATTTAATCGGTTGCTGGGATTTAGCGTTGGATTTTTTGTTGAGTACGCTCACGGTAACAATGGCAAGCACCAATAAGCCCAGTGTTCCGGCGAAATACCGATGCACCATCTCTGGCCAGGTTTTATCGAGTTCGACGGGAGTTTCTGGGAATTTTGCTTCGGCGGCAGAAATTTCTTGTTGGCTGGTCGGCCAGGTTAAATGGCCGTAGCATCCCGGCCAATCTGGGCAGCCTAAACCGGCGTGAACCAAACGTGTATAAGCACCGAGGCCAACAACCACAAACGCCAATAAAAAAGCCGCTAGCGCTAGCATTTTATAACACTGAGCTAAAGTAAAACCGGTGCTGTTTGTTGAATCTGAATGAGTGTGCGTGTTGTTGTGCAGTGTTGCTGGGATCTTAGATTGCGTGTGTATCGACGTAATCGGAGCAGAATTCATAAGACACCCTTTATATTCTTATTTTCTCATATTCATTCTAGAACACTGTCAGAAATGTGCATTTTAATTTCGTGACAGTTTCTAGAATCAATCGGTTAGGTGTGTATGGTCTATTTTGGTCAGCTTTTAACTGAACGGTCTACTCGTAAGAGTATTTAAGCAGTCGAGATAAATCGGTTAACAAATCATTACCGGAATGATCTTGGTTGTATATCATCATGGCGAAACCTTCTTGATCTACCAAAATGATGGACGGAGTTTTTGATGAATTTAACGCGTTGGTATCTGAGAATAAATTCATCCACAGCGATTGGTTCACTTGAGCAATAGCTAACCCCGGATCTTCAATTTCTAGCGTGCGAATAAAGCCGGGGTCTAAATCAATATGGCTGTCATTAATCTGTAACAAAAACCGCTCAATTCGATGGCTTTCTTTTGCCAGCCGTTTGTGAACTTGTCGGGTTGTGTAAATATTTTCGGCGCAAGCTTCGTCGCATTGATTGTCTATGGGGATAATCATGCGCCACAACTTACTGCTTTTGTCTGCAACAGCTGCGGTATTGCCTTGTGAGTCTTTCGCCATCAGTGAACTGATGTCGGTTGCCGGGAACAACAAAGTCCCTTTGTTGACCGTGGCATCCGGTATGCCCATGCCTGTGTGGTAAATCCAGTAGGCGATTAACATAGGAGCGGCAAAGGTAATGACTAAGAAAATGCCTGTCAGCCGTCCTCGGGTTTGTGCCGTGTGTTTCGGTAAAACATTATTATTTGTTATTTCCACGCTGCCACCTCTGTGCGAGATCGCTATTGGTTAACAGAAATGCAAAAGCCAGAGTAATCGCCATTGCAAACCACTGTATTGCGTAACCAATATGCTTAGATGCTTTTATTGATTTGTCTTGCCAGTGAGTTCTCAATGCAGCTGGGTGGTCGGGAGAAATTTGTAAGTACCAACTTGATTCCATACCCGAATAAGGAAAACTCTCTGGAGTAATTTCTAATATAGAATCATTTCCGACATTTTGGAAAATATTTTCTACAAAAGGCAGGTCCATCGGCTTTCTTGCGTTGCCAAAAATCGACGGCATATCGAGAAGGTGTATGAGTTGGTTGTGGTTGATCTCTGGCGGTCGACTCGACGTACCATCTACCCAACCCAAGTTCACCAACAGGGTTTCGCCCTGAACGGTATTGAACGGTATCAGTAGATCGTAGCCGTATTCGCCTTTGATGATTTGATTCTTCAAGAACCAAATATTGTGAATATCAAATTCGCCTTTGAGTGAGACAGATTGAAATTCTGCCGGTGTGTGTTTAAGGGATAGCAAATCAATCGGTTCAAATTGCGCATACTGTAATTTCTGCTGGCTGATTGCGCGTTTATCCGCTGCTCGATCTAACTGCCAAACGCCCAATGTGAGAAATAACAAAAAGAATAAACCAAATAAAATTGCCGCTTTTACGTCGATTGTCCAATGTATTTGCCTGACTGACAGGCTGCCAATAATATTCATAATCCAGGTCTACGGTTGGTGAGTCAAAAAGTTTTCAATTTGGTGTCCATACGCATAGGTAGTAAATTATGTAAAACAAAAAATTTGCGATTTATCAGCATCGCTTATATAAGTTAATAATAATTTTATACATCCATATTTTTTGATTGGGTTTATCAGTGGTTGTATTTGTCGCAGATCAAATTGGAGTCTTCAAAATCAGTCTGTGTAATTTTAAGACACCTTTGTGTATTTGGCTCTGTGTAATACAACTTTTTACAGCTTAAAATTTTACTAATTTAAAAATTCACGTTTGTACGTGTGTTATTTTGAAGTTGAATAATACGTGTCAATTATTTAGTGATTAATAATATTAAAAATGGTTACTAAATTATGATAATTAAATTTCTAATTATTCTTTTGTTAGTTTTAGTGGTTCTAAGTTTAGCTCGTGCTCTGTATTGCTTGTTGGTCGACCGGCAAGAAGCGAATAAAAAACGAACACTCTATGCCTTGGGTTTTCGTGTAACGGTTGCTGCTGCTTTGTTGTGTTTAACGTTTTACGCCTTCTACAGCGGAAAAATTACGCCAACGGCGCCATGGGAATATCAGCAAAAAGGCATTAATTAATTCGATTTTGATTTAAGTACAAATTTACTCCTATCAATTTAGCCGCCAATTTGCGTTATCAAAATAATTGCAAGCGTATATAAATCATTTAAGAACAATTAGTCAAATTTGTATTTAGAATAATTATTACTATTAAAATCCAAAAATACGTTCCCTACTTTTTATAACAATTTTTAATTGTGATATTTGTAATTAAAATTTGAAGGTTATTAACCTAATACGTATACAAAAATAAACAAACATAACCAAACGACATCAACAAAGTGCCAATACCAGCTTGCGGCCTCAAATCCAAAACAATCGTCACTTTTAAAATGGTTTTTTAGAACTGCCCTTAAAAACATCACCAACAGCATAAAAGTTCCCAAAGCAACGTGTGCACCGTGAAAACCTGTCAACATAAAGAAGGTGGCGCCGTAAATACCAGAGCTGAGGGTTAAGCCCATATGGTGATACGCTTCTATGTATTCTTCGGCTTGCAGGATCAAAAATATAATCCCTAAACATACCGTAATGCCCAGCCACAAATGAAAACTTTTTCGATTCGAATTTTTAAGTGCGGTGTGAGCAATGTGTACCGTAACGCTTGAAGTCAGTAATACCGCAGTATTCCAAAACGGAAGCCACGACCAAATCGATGGCGCAGCAGACAAGCTCATGCTTTGTTCGGGCCCTAATTTTAAGGCGTTGTCGCCATTGGCAGCGGCGTCGGGGGTTGTTAGCAGTGGCCATTGGTGCTCAAAACCGGGCCAGAGAATGGTGTTGGTAAAACTGTCGTGGGTGCCATCTCCCGACAGCCAGGGCAGGGCGAAGGTTCGTACATAGAATAAGGCGCCGAAGAACGCGGCAAAAAACATAACTTCGCTGAAAATAAACCAGCCCATGCCCCACACATAAGAACGCTGTAATTGATCATTGGCGAGACCGGCAATGTTTTCGCCGATCACGGCGTGAAACCAACACCACAAAACCAACGCAAAAATCAGAAATCCGACAAACAGTATGGTGGTTCCGTATTCACCGCCATTGAGCCAGCTTGCCAATCCCCAAACGGTAGTGGCTAAGCCAAGCGATGCAAATATTGGAAGCTTACTTTGTTCCGGCACATAGTATTGCGATTGTGAAGACATATTAGCCTCGTTAATGTGTGGCGCGAGCAATACCGCTGCCCGAAGTTTCGTTCATTGAATATTGGGTAATATCAAAAATGGTGTACGCCAGCGTGATGGTGTGAATGTGGTCGGGAATGTCGGGATCGATGATAAATTGCAACACCAGATCGGCTTGTTCCCCCGCCGAAAGCGGTTGATTCTGAAAACAAAAACATTCGGTTTTGTGAAAATACTGCGCCGCTTCGAAGGGTACAACACTGGGTACTGCCTGACCCACCATATCGATTTGAGTGGGATTGAGCGCGAAATAGCTGACTTGTTTGACCTGAGTTGGCTCGACGGTCACGGAGCTTTCGTTGGGACGAAATTCCCAGGGCATGGTTTCGTTATTATTGGCAATAAACTGGACTTTGATTGAACGATCGCGGTTGTGGTTTTCAACCGTCATGTCCGACAAAGACGCGGTGTAGCGACCACCGGTCTTGCCATTAAGACCGGTAATTTCGCAAAAAACATCGTACAGCGGTGGCATCAAAAACATCGCGAAGGCAAACATTCCAACGCCAAAAAATAACAACTTGGCGATGAGTTTGCCGTGGTACTGAGCGCCTTTGTTTTTATTTTCACTCGTATTCACATCAAAGCCTTAAACGTTTAATCCGCCCTTATCGAATCACAGGAGGAGTTGAAAAGGTGTGGTAGGGCGCGGGTGTGGGTAATTCCCATTCCAGGCCGGTTGGTTTTTCCCATACTTCGTCGGTTGCTTTTTTCGAGCTGCGAATGGTTCGCACGACATTAAATAGAAACAGCAATTGCGCACCGCCAAACAAGAACGCCCCGCAACTGGAGATCATATTAAAGTCGGCAAACTGCAAGGCGTAGTCTGGAATTCTGCGCGGCATACCCGCTAAGCCGACAAAATGCATTGGGAAAAAGGTAAGGTTTAATCCGATAAACGCCATCCAAAAATGGGTTTTGCCCATCAGCTCGTTGTACATGTTGCCGCACCACTTTGGCAGCCAATAATAAACTGCAGCCGTAATGGAGAAAATCGCGCCGGGCACCAGCACATAGTGGAAGTGAGCCACCACAAAATAGGTGTCGTGGTATTGGAAATCGGCCGGGGCAATGGCCAGCATTAATCCAGAGAAGCCGCCGATGGTAAATAGAATTACGAATGCGACAGAGAATAACATGGGGGTTTCAAACGTGAGAGAGCCGCGAAACATCGTCGTGACCCAATTAAACACTTTCACTCCCGTAGGTACGGCAATGAGCATGGTGGCGTACATAAAGAATAGCTCGCCAGCTAAAGGAATGCCGACGGTAAACATGTGATGCGCCCAAACAATAAAGCTTAAGAACGCGATCGACGCCGTGGCGTACACCATAGAAGCGTAGCCAAACAGAGGTTTGCGAGCGAAGGTAGGAATAATCGCGCTGACAATCCCGAAGGCGGGCAGAATCATGATGTACACTTCGGGGTGACCAAAGAACCAGAAGACATGCTGGAACAACACCGGATCGCCACCGCCTGCGGCATCAAAGAAACTGGTGCCGAAGTGAATGTCCATCAACATCATGGTAACTACGCCTGCAAGAACGGGCATCACTGCAATCAGCAAATACGCGGTAATTAACCAGGTCCAAACAAACAATGGCATTTTCATGAGTGTCATACCAGGGGCGCGCATATTCAGAATGGTGGCAATAATATTAATCGCCCCCATAATCGAGCTGGCGCCCATGATATGAACCGCAACAATAAAGAAGGTCACACTGGGAGGCGCGTAGGTGGTAGACAGCGGAGCGTAAAAAGTCCAACCAAAATTGGGGGCGCCGCCTTCCATAAATAAGGTCGATAACAAAATAGCGAAGGCAAAGGGCAAAATCCAAAACGACCAATTATTCATTCTGGGCAGTGCCATATCTGGTGCGCCAATCATGATCGGAATCATCCAGTTGGCTAAGCCCACAAACGCGGGCATAACCGCGCCGAACACCATAATTAACCCGTGCAGGGTAGTCATTTGGTTAAAAAATTCAGGCTCGATAATTTGCAGTCCGGGCTCAAACAATTCTGCGCGAATCACTAACGCAAAAAAGCCGCCGATAAAAAACATGCTAAAGCTAAACCATAAATACATGGTACCAATGTCTTTATGGTTGGTTGTAAAAAACCATCGAGTTACACCTTGTGCCGGGCCGTGTGCCATGGAGCTATCTCCGATGTTTAACGAAGTATTATATTTTTTAAACGTTAAATACTGATACGGTAAATGAAATTTAACCTGTTAAGGCGTCATCATTTGTGCCGATTTTTTTAGTGAACGCTTGCTGTTGAATTGCAATGCGTTTATTTAAAAGCGGTTATTCCGACTGCGTTTTATAAGTGAGAATATCGATCGGTTGAATCGTATCGCCCATATTATTGCCAAACGCATTTCTCTGATACGTAATTACAGCCGCAAGATCCGACTCGGGCAGCTGTTCACCAAACGCTTGCATGGCAGGGTTTTCTCGACTGCCAAACACCACCATCGATAAATGCTCTGAAATATCGCCAGTGGCGATCGCACTTTTGGCAATGGCAGGAAAAACTCCGGGAACCCCTTGACCGTCGGCTTGGTGACAAGCAGCACAACTGCTTTGATAAACTTGCTCGCCGCGCTCCATTAATTCAGAGAAGCTAAAGGTTTTATTGGTCAGTTCCCGAACTTTAGCAGCAGCGGTTTTTTGTTCGCCGATCCACAACGCGTAATCTTCGGGAGATTTTGCTTCCACCACAATGGGCATAAAGCCGTGGTCTTTTCCGCACAATTCTGCGCATTGGCCGCGATAAATACCGGGCTCTTCTACGTAGGTCCACGCTTCATTGATAAAGCCGGGAATGGCGTCTTTTTTTACCGCAAAGGCCGGAACCCACCAAGCGTGAATAACATCATTGGCAGTAATTAAGAAACGTACCTTAGTATCGGTTGGAATAACCAGTGGATTATCCACTTCTAAAAGATAATTCGGGTTTTTATCGATGCGGTTGTATATCTCATCTTGAGACGTGGAGAGATTGGAGAAAAAGCTAACTTCTTCACCGAGGTATTCGTATTTCCATTTCCACTGATAGCCGGTAATGACAACATCGACATCGGCTTCGCGGGTGTCGTAAATTTTGATGAGGCTGCTGGTGGCAGGCACTGCCATAATCACCAAAATTACAAAGGGAATGATGGTCCACAGGATTTCTAAGGCGGTGCTTTCGTGAAAGTTCGCAGACTTTGCACCGTTTTCTTTGCGGTGAACAATCATGGAATAAAACATCACGCCGAAAACCACGACACCAATACCCACACACCACCAGAAAATATCCATGTGTAAGCCATAGATATCTCGGCTGACGGCTGTTACGCCTTCGGTCATGTTGGTTTGCCAGCGAGGAACAGTTTCTTCAGCGACGGCTGTATTACTAAAAAGGAAAGACACTGGCACAAGCCAGTAGCACCGCGTCAATTGGGTGAGCCCCATAGCTCAGATCTCCGTTGAATCGTTTTTATCGTTTTACAACTGGGATGATCTGCCAAAGTGATTCGTATTTTTCGAAAAACTAACGAGCTATCACGGTAATCGGGTCGTTGAGTCTCAGTATAAAGCGCTGGGTTGCGCTCGGTGTTGGTAGCGACTCACGACTAAAATACGAATCAATAAATAATTAACAGCAAAAGTTGGCAGTAACATTTAATACAAATGAAACGCAATCTACAGAAAAGCTTATTAATTACTTTCTAAACGAAAGATTTAGTTAAGGAATCTCTGATTCATTTTGAAATTGGTCAGAGTTTCGTTAAATGCATTTAAGATTCTTATTAAGGTTAGATCAAATTTAGCATTAAGAGCGTTAGTTTTATTAATCTACAAAATAAGAATAGTTAATCTAAATTAGATTTTCCAATGTCTGGAGTGTGGAATTATTATTATAATCGATAAAAATTCAATATTATTAAATTTAAGAATAATTAATAATTATTCTTCTACGCTTTATAGCTTGGTCCACTAAAAATTTCAACCAAATCTCAGGGTTCAAATTTATCGTTAGTTTCTTTCCAAAAATTTATGAATGAATCATCACATTAGGGCAATAATAAATGCGCTTTTGCAATGACCAGTCGTTCATTGGATGCTTTTGAAAATAACCTTTAATACATTAAACCATTACTTTGGTATTGGTACTGACACACGTTAATGCGAATAAGCTTTCGTGACTGTGAATAAATTGTCGGTTTTATATCCGTTTTTAATTTAAAAAATTGTTTTCACTGCCAAGCTTCATATAGCGACCGTAACTCGTTATCATGCGCGCTCAATTAACTGGCGATATTTATGTCGCACATTTGAGAATTTGAGTATAGCTCATGCGGCAAAAAAGCAAATCTGAGGTCAGCCATTCGCAGATATTTCATCTGGCCTGGCCGATGATCATCAGCAATTTAACAGTTCCTCTGTTGGGTATTGTTGATACCGCCATTTTGGGGCACCTTGATAACAGCATTTACCTGGCAGCAGTTGCCACCGGTTCTGGCTTGTTGACGTTTTTGCTGTGGAGCTTCGGTTTTTTAAAAATGGGCACCTCGGGAATTGTCGCGAGAGCCTATGGAGCGAAAGACTTCAACCAGATCATTGCCTGCCTTTGGCAGAGTGGAACGCTGGCGCTGGTTTTGGGGGTGGCGTTGCTCGGGGTTCAGTGGTTGTTGTTTCCGGTGTTAATTAAATTAATTAACCCAAACCCTGAGGTCTTCCCGCTGGCGTTGGAATACGCACAAATTAGGATGCTGGCGGCACCGTTCACGCTCGCTAACTATGTCATTGTTGGCTGGTTTATCGGTCGTCAAAATACCAAGATCCCTTTGCTATTGCTGGTTGTGATCAATGTCCTCAATATCATTTTTGACTATGCGTTTATCGTCGGTTGGGATTTAAAGAGTGAAGGCGCCGCCTGGGCGAGTGTGTTGGCCGATGTTTTAGGCTGTCTGCTTGGCTTAGTATTAATTTATCGATTCTTGTTGAACGATGGCATTGAATTAAAAGTCCCGTTTGCTTCTGTGTTCAACAAAAGTGCGTTCAGAAAATTATTTCAAATAAATTCTGATTTGTTTATCCGAACCAGTTTTTTGCTGGGTGTACTATTATTTTTTAATTCCCAAAGCGCACGTTTAGGACAAGACATTTTGTCGGCCAACGCCATCTTGTTGCAAATTGTAGCTGTCATTTCTTACGGTTTAGACGGTTTTGCGCACGCAGCAGAAGCGCTGGTTGGTAAAGCGACTGGGGCAAAAGACGACAGAGCCTTTCAAAGTGCTTGTGTTAAATCGGGAATTTGGGCGCTTATTACGGCTATTGCGTTAAGTATTGTTTTGTTGATTGGCCAGTCGTCAATTATACAACTCTTTACTGATATTCCATCAGTGATGGCAGTGGCCGAGCAATATTATTTTTGGTTAATTGGGTTTGCCTTAGTGTCGTTTCTCGGCTACCACTTAGATGGTATTTTTATTGGATGGGGGGAAGTGAAGTTTATGCGTATCAGCATGATTTTTTGCACGCTCGGTGTCTTTTTTCCTGTTTGGTACTTAACGCAATCGATGGGCAATCACGGCTTGTGGTTGGCTTTTTTGCTGTTTAATTTCTTCCGTGGCGTTTCTCTTCTTGTTTTCCTAAACTCTAAAAAACGTATAAACCTTGGGGTAATCTAAAAAGGTGTTTCGTATTCTCTTTTTTAATCCAATATCTCAATAACGTATTAAAAGAGAACTGGTTAATATTAGCATTTAATTTCTGGTGATATTTTTTACAATCAGAAAAGGGAGAGGTACTCATTCCATTTCCGGACAGATATACGGCGACGCAACAGTTATGTTTGAGGAAAAAATAGCACTGATTCGCTCTGTGATAGACAGAGAGTCATCATGTACTGATTCTGATCTCTTGTTGGAACAATGGGTTGCAGATAATCGAGCGAACTTACATCGATTAATTCATATTCCTGAAGAGAAAACCAACCAGGCATTAAAACAATTTGTGGTTCGTTATGTAGCTCTTATTCCCGAATGTTTAGAAGCGTTTTACGACATCAGTAAAAGAATTAATATTACTGATTATTCACTGATGTTTTTAACGATTGCGGCGGATTTTATCCTGTCTGAAAAACAGTGTCCGTCAAACGGTAAAGGCATTGTGAGGCTCATTGATGAAGCCTATCTCGCCCATCGCGTTTTTGAAGAACTCAATGATCGTTTCAATCACGCAGTGGGTCGGCCACTGCTTCCGGTCGATACATTTCAAGCCAACTTAATCATGCATGATTTGCTGGGCGATCAATACGCGAATGAATTAGATACGGCTGTTTTATACGCAATGGAAGTGAACTACGAAGCGGAAAAACGGGCATTATCAAAATTGCAGCCCGTTCCTGTGGAGCAGTTAGTAACCGCGATTGAGATGTGGCCCAAACTGGGTGAAGAACTTTTTATTCACATTAAATTTATGTACGAATAAAAAGCCGTTATTTTTTCTCGGTATTCAAAGGTTCCAAGGTCAGCACTTGGGTTTCCGCCTGTTTTACGGCCTCAGTGACGTTCACTCGGGTATCCAATTCTCGAACCTGAGCTTGAATGTGTAACTCATCGGAAAAATCACAGCTGACGCACTCGCGAAAATCTTTGCTGTCTTTTTTGTACATCACAATACGGTCCATTTCACCGCATTTAGGGCATACCGCACCGGCGATAAATTGTTTTTTGATTGGTTGGTCCACAACAGTTGTTCCCGCGTTAATTGTTAAATTGCTGTTGTTGAAAACTTGTTGAAAGCTCGTTAAAAGCAATTCTAACGTTTTCTTGGCTCGGAAAATTTCAGAGCGCTTAATCAGTCATACGCACTGTCGGAGTATTTAGATAAATGCAGTTCGCGTAACAGCAGAAATAGTGGCAGTCCCAGTGACACACCAACGACGACGGTTGCCAAAATCGGCAACCACAAATACGTCATTCGCAGTCGTAACCCTTCGGCGCCAATAAACACCACCAGCACCACAGCCGAAATAATCACATCGAGCCAGGCAAACAAGCTGACGGACGACCCCGCTGCGGTATTGAGCAGCAGGGTGATGTCGAGCCCGTGCTCCGATAACCAGGGTAAAAAAGCACCGTAGGGTGCTATGGTGCCAAGAATGCATAACAAGGCATAAAAATACTTCATACTGCTAACAACGGCTGATGACTTTAGTTTTCGATTATACGCGGATTCCGCTGTGGCGCAGCAAGGCATCGGTATTGGGATCGCGTCCTCGAAAGGCGACAAACAACTCGTTGGCGTCTTTACTGCCACCTTTTTGGAGGATCTCGGTCAAGAAGCGCTTGCCGCTGTCGGCATCGAAGATTCCGTTTTCTTCAAATACGCTGAACGCGTCCGATGACAGTACCTCGGCCCACTTGTAGCTGTAGTATCCGGCTGCGTAGCCACCGGCAAAGATGTGGCTGAAGCCGTTCTCGAAACGATTGAAATCCGGTGGTGTGATTACCGCAACGCGCTCGCGCACTGCGTTCAATACACCCGAAACACTGACAGGATCGAGCGTGGGGTACTGCCAGTGTAAGCGCAGATCAAACAGGGCGAATTCGATTTGTCGCAACATCTGCATGCCCGATTGAAAGTTCTTTGCCGCCAGCATTTTATCGAGCAAATCTTTGGGGAGCGGTTCGTTGGTTTCAAAATGGCCAGACAACAGAGCGATCACATCGGGGTGCCAACACCAGTTTTCCAAAAATTGGCTTGGCAGCTCTACGGCATCCCACTCGACGCCGTTGATTCCACTGACCGCAGCAACGTCGATTTCGGTGAGCATATGATGCAAACCGTGGCCAAATTCGTGGAAAAGGGTGGTTACTTCGTCGTGAGTTAACAACGACGGCAGTTCGGCGCTCGGTGGGTTGAAGTTGCACGTCAGATACGCCACGGGTAACTGCATGCCCGATTGGGTGCGTCGACGAACGCGGCATTCGTCCATCCAGGCGCCGCCGCGTTTGTGTTCGCGGGCGTAAAGGTCGAGATAAAAGCCTGCGATTTGCTGACCTTCGCGGGAGACCGTGTAGTATTTCGCGTCGTTGTGCCAAGTGGTAATGTCGCTATCTTCGGCGATATCTAAGCCAAAAAGCTTATTAGCGACAGTAAATAGACCGTTGACGACTTTATCGGCTGGAAAGTAGGGGCGCAAAGATTCTTGGGAAATGGAATGCTGTTCTTGCTTGAGTTGTTCCGAATAAAAACTGGCGTCCCAAGGTTGGTAATCGGTGATTCCATCTTGGGCGGCAAATGCTTTTAATTCGCTGAGTTCTTGCTCGGCCATAGCGCGACTGCGATCGGCCAAATCCAACAGAAACTCTTCCACCTGCGCAGGAGTCTTGGCCATCTTTTTCGCCAGTGATAATTCCGCGTAGTTGGCAAAGCCCAACAGCTCGGCCTGTTGTTGACGAAGTTTGAGTGTCTCTAGAATGAGATCGCTGTTATCCCATTCATCAGCACTGGAGCCATCGGCCTTGGTGCCAAATTCGGATGCGCGTGTGCAATACGCTCGATACATCTCTTCGCGCAAACTGCGATCCTGTGCATAAGTCATTACCGCCAGATAGGACGGTATATCCAGGGTCACCACAAATCCTTCGAGTTGCTTGTTTTGTGCCGCTTGTTTCGCCAATGCGAGAGCGGAATCCGGCAATCCCGCTAGAGCGGATTCGTCGGTAAAGTGTTTGTGCCAAGCGTGGGTGGCATCAAGCACATTGTTGGAAAACTGGCTGGATAACTCCGACAAACGTTGACTGTTTTTGGCGAACTGAGCTTGTTGCTCTTTCGGCAGGCCAATGCCGGACAAAGTGAAATCGCGTAGACTATTTTGCACCGCTTTCTGGTGCGCCTGGGACAATGACTGGAATGATTCGCTCTCAACAAGCTGTTGATAAGCTTGGTATAACCCTTGGTGTTGGCCAAGCTCAGTCCCGTATTGGGTCAATTTCATGAGCGCCTGATTGTAGGCTTCGCGCAGTTCTTGGCTGTTGAGTACGCCGTTCAAATGGCTCACAGGAGACCAGGCTTTGCCGAGTTCGTCTTCATTGGCTTCCAGTTTGGCAAACAAGTTATCCCAGGTGGGTGCTTCGTTTGCGGCAAGCAACGTTTCCAGTGCTTCTTTATTGCGTGTGATCAATTGATCGATAGCACCAACAACATGTTCTGGCTTGATGGATTCGAAAGGCGGCAGCAGCGGATTGGCCAATAAAGGATTGTCGGCAGTGCTTGGGGTCTCTGTGTTGCTCATTGGAACTCCTCAGAACGAAAAATGACTTCAATGTGTAAGGTATTCGACGCCAAAACAGACGCACGGTATCCTTGGTACAAAACTTATTTGAATAACAATATGGGGGTGCAAGTGGCAAGATCAATCCGTGAATTTGCAGGGTTTACACCAAAGATAGGGAAGAGTACCTACGTTGACGAAGCTGCCGTGGTTCTCGGCGATGTTGAGTTGGGAGAGGACGTTTCGGTTTGGCCGTGTGCCGTGATTCGTGGTGATATGCACCGAATTCGCATCGGCGCGCGCACCAGCGTGCAAGATAACAGCACCTTACACATCACTCACGCCGGGCCGTTCAACGAAGATGGCTGGCCGCTGATTATTGGTGAAGATGTCACCATTGGTCACGGAGCGACATTGCATGGCTGTACTATTGGCAATGAAGTTTTGATTGGTATCGGGTCAACGATTCTCGACGGCGCCATCGTCGAAGACCAAGTGGTGATTGGCGCGGGCACATTAGTGCCGCCCGGAAAACGCCTTGAAAGCGGTTACATGTACATGGGCGCACCGGCCAAACAAATTCGGCCGTTAAAAGACAAAGAGAGAGACTTCTTTAAATATTCGGCGAGTAATTACGTAAAACTAAAAAATAAGTTTATCGACGAGTACGGCTCTGGCCAATAAACCCATCGAGAAAAGCAGGCAGGTATTGGGATTCCTGCCTGCTTTTGGTCGTTCTAAAGCTAATCCGTGCTAGGCGGTTAGCGATTGTCGGATTTTATTAATAACCGATTGCGTTTCTGGTCTTACACCGCGCCACAAATAAAAAGACTCAGCGGCTTGGCAAACCAACATGCCTAAGCCATCGGCAATATTCACCGCTTTATTCTCCGCAGCCCAATTCATAAATACGGTCGGCTTGGCGCCGTAGGTTAAATCGTAAGCAAAAGTGTTCTTATCAATAATATTTTCTGGCAACGGTGGTAATTCACCAGTAAGGCTTGCCGATGTACCATTGATAATCATATCGAAAGGCGAGTTCTCCAGATCGGTAAATCCGCAGCCTTTAATGTTGCCGTAACGGGAGAAAAGCTTGGCTAACTCATCGGCTTTACTGGCAGTGCGATTGGCAACAACAACGGAGCTTGGGTTTGCTTCTAAAATTGGTTGCAGAATTCCACGAACAGCACCACCAGCGCCAAGAACTAATAGTTTTTTGCCGGCTAACGACCAACCTAAGTTTTCGGTAATGTCATACACCAATCCAAAACCGTCTGTATTGTCGCCGTAAAACTTTCCATCCTTTATTAATAAGGTATTAACCGCACCGGCATTTTCTGCTCTCTCTGATAATTCCTGAGCCATCGAAAAAGCATCCAATTTAAATGGCGCGGTAATATTCAAACCTCGACCGCCATCGGCAAAAAATGCCTTTGCTGCTGGAACAAATTCCCCAACTTCTGCTAATCGTTTTTCGTAAACCAACTTTTCACCCGTCGATTGTGCAAACGCTGTGTGAATGTCAGGAGATTTTGATTGAGCAATTGGGTTGCCGAATACGGCGTATAAATCTGTCACGTGTCACCTGTGCAATGTCAGTACTCTGAAGCCGATAGTCTAAACCAAAATAGCAACTTTAGTTTAGTTTATTTAATACGTTAGAAGGTCTTTACCGTCAAAAGATTTTTTTATGGTCACTGGTGAGTATAACAGTGAGAGAATTAATTGAAGGATTACACCAAATTCAACGAGTATTTATTTTAATGATTATGGCTTTGAATTAAAAATACACAGGGATAATTTTGATGAGAGTGATAAACCCAAACAATTACTTTTTTGTAAGTTTTAGTTTGATTTTCATGCTGTTAATTTCAGGTTGTGGTGGCGGAGGAAATGAAAACGACGACAATATTTTCCCCGTCATTACAGTGTCCACCAATAGTGAATCAGCAGAGGCTTTAAGTGGGTTTGTTATCGATATTGACGTAGATGTACCTAACGGCGATGAGTTATTGGAATTACTAGTTTTTGATATACCTGACTGGGCATTTTATGACGAAGAAAATCGCCGAGTTTTTGGTAGACCTGATTTGGCATCCGTTGGTGAATTTTCCATAACGGTTCAAGCGTCCGCAGGCATTGCAGTCACTCAAGAATTATTTAATTTTGAAGTGGTGGACACCGGTAATATTTTACTCAGTGGTAACATCGTTGGTTCTGAAGTTAGCGGGAATGTTAATATCTCTCTCGAAGACTTTAGTGCAATACAAGATTCTCCGTTTCCGAAGTTCTCAGTTCGGTTTAATGCGCCATCAGTCCCGTCTTATTCAATGCCTATACCTGGAGATTTGATAGAGTCTCGAGAATCAACTCTGGTTTTGATTAGGGTGGAATACCGAGATGATAGTGATCGCCTTGTTGAATTAGTGTCAACATTATCGGATATCGATCAACTACTTATAATGGCGGGGGATAATCGTGAATTGAGCTCGGAAGAATTTCCTCGCCTGTCTGTATCAGCACTATCGACGGCACGTTTTATCCTCTCTCACGATGAAAATGGTCTACTCCCGAATACCGCTGCAGAGTTAATAGCAACTGAAAATAGCCTGTTGGCCGAAGATGTATTAAACCTAGGCGCACTCTATCAGTTTGCTATTGATCAAGAGATTTTAGGATCAAGTGATCGGAGTTTGCTCGATGTGTTTTTAGAGGTTAATTACGAACCTTCACGAGTACTTAATAATGCCATCGAACAACTGAATTTAATCGAAGAAAGCGGATTGACCGAAGATGAATTTTTTCGAATATTGGATGAGATCACCACAGATGTAAGCCAGCAAAGCGATGTGACTGCGTCGTTCATTGCGGAAAACCTGCCGGGTATGTCTGTAATGACTGCCCCTTTTTTATCGGAAGAATTACCCAATGCAATCTCGGATCCACTGGTAATTTCAGTTCAGAACACTGGCGAAATTTATCGTAGGGTTGATGAACAAATTTCATTGGCGAGACGCTTCAATTGGCGCGCGGGTGAAAGTAATTTCAGGCTCAATTTTTTAACGTCACAAGAATCTAGTCGAACCTTCATCGATCCAATTGAGCTAATAGACCTAAATTTTGATTCTTCTACTATGACGTTCTTTATCGACCGGTTGGAAGACTCGGAAACCATCGAAATAGAAACCACCGACATCAACTCGCAAGTTGACGTGATTTTTACTACCGAAGACCGTTGGCATGTCGTTGTTGATCGAGAAGTTGAACACAGTATTACCAATGCCGTTACCGCCGCAGGTGGTAATCCTGACGACTTTCCACCAGTACGTCAGACAATAAGGGAAAGCCGTGTTTTATTTTTGCCGAGCGAAATTAGCAATCAGAATTTAATTGCTGACGATGACTTGCAAAATAATACATGGGTAATTCCTTCAAGAAATATTTCCGAATTTAATGATCAAAATCTAAATTCAGCAAATATAACCATCGTTGATACCTACACATTCAACGAAGACGGTACCACCAGTGAAGGAGATGCGGGTGGTCCGGTGCTTGGTTGGCAAATCACTGAAAACAATCGTATCCGTCTAGAAAACTCAAATCGAGAGAACTTTGAGATTATTCCCTTTATACAAGTTGAAAATCGTTATTTAGGACTTGTAATAAAAGAAGTGGAGGATGCAATAGAAAATATCAGTATTGTTGAGTTTGCTTCAGTTGACACTGACAGTATCGATAGGTTTTTAGAAGAACTTGAATTGCCTGCTAGAACAATGAACTCAGCGCCATTTTGGTTGCAGGTTAATGGAGACCGTAGACCAAATAATTTCCGTGATGATGGACTATTAAATGTTGATCAAATTAATGGCTTCTTGTTTGATTCAAGTCGAGATTTAAGACAAGTCAACGGTATTCTAGGTCCGTGTATACAGGGTATTGAAGGCTGTTTTATATCATCAACAAATACCAATCGTTTAGATAATCTTTCGAATCCAATTCGATTTAATCGCGTGATCAACCCCAATGCGCCATTAAATGAACAAATTACCGAAACGGTTGAATGGCAAGTTATTAGTTACGATGCAATGTCAGAAACTGCAGTTGTGATTTTATCCATCCAAACTAATGAAGCGGTCAATAATTTCTCTGTAGCGCCACGAATTCTTGTGTTGCAGCAGAGAAATTTGAATGAATGGCGCGACGCCTTTTTTTCCTCACCACTTGCAATTCAATAAGCTATCTACAAAAAGCCCAGCAAACCTGGGCTAGTAATAATGGATTAGATCGGCAGGAAAAATAGGAAATTCTATCAGAAGGATGAATCTTAATTCTTGCTGATAATGTTATCAGAGCTTTATATTTTGCTACCTAATTAACGCTCTTAAATTGTTAAAACGAGTCATTTAGTTTCTTGAGTGATACAAATTTTTTCAGTTCTGAATTTCCTAGATTTAAAAAAGTGTACGTAAGATGAACGTATTTATATCGAATATGACATACAAATCCACCTAATACACTTTAAAATTAATGTTTAGTGGGAGTTCTAAATGAGTATAGACACTTGTAATTAGGTTTATAAGTTTGTGGTTGCTGAAGTTCAAGACTAGGGTCTGTACCACACTCAGATGTGGTTGAAAATTATACATAATTAAAGGGGGTGTGAGATTAATATTTCGTCGATTGTGTCTAAAGCTACGATAATGGCTGCTTTCTGCTCACTGGTAGCTTGTGGGGGAGGTTCGAATAACACAGACTCTGAAAGAGTGTCGAATAATTCACCGATATTGAGTGCGCCGGAGCCTGTATTTGTTTTTGAAGATCAAGAAATCACAATACAGCTAATGGCGACTGATAGAGATAATGATGAACTAACTTTTTCTGGTTCAAATCTCCCTCAATGGTTAAGTCTTGATTCTGAGACAGGTGTTTTGATGGGCACGCCGACCCGGGCCGATGTTGGTGTATTTGATTCTGTATCTGTATTTGTGAGTGACGGAAGTAATATTGCCAGTTCAGAGATTTCTTTAGAAGTTATCCAAGCAGAGAACCTTACCATTACAGGCCGTGTAACCGGTGTGGATCTGCCTGAAACACAATTTATCGTTTCTATTCTAGACAATATCGGGCGAGCGGCATTTAGGAACTTTCAGCCCTCGGTTAATTCTAGGTTTGCATCGACAGGCAACCCAGATAATCAATCAAACCTTATTAGAGATGCCGTTATTGGTGATGATGGTGACTTTCAATTTAATTTAATAATTCCAGAAAATTCTTTTTCCGGTAGCGAATTGTTAGAGATCAGGGCAGTTGGTGTTGGAGTACAAGATCATATTGAATTGGTTAGCCAAGTAGGTAGTTTAGATTTTTTACTTGAATCTGCAGATGAAAATAAAGTTGTCAGTGAGAACAACTTACTTAGGTTAAATATCTCACCCGTTTCTACAGCGTTAGCAATTCAAACTCAAACTTTAAATGGTAATGTAGCAACAACCGATTGGGAATTGATTCAAGATATAGAACGGTCTATTTTATTGGATGATCTATTAGCTCTTGCAGCAGACATTACTGCACTAGGCCGATTGCCGAACGTAGAGATTCCGTTCGGTCAAAGTTTATTAGAAGTTTTGACCTCACCTGATAATTCATTGGAAGATACAGTAGACCAATTATTTTTACTAAATAACCTATTTAACGTTGATGGTTCTTTAATTGAAAGTTTTGATGACTTAATGACTGAAGTTCAGGCTGATGTTATCGCTACAGAATTTATTAACGATGAATTTGTGACAAATAGTCTAATCGGCGAACCAATAATAATTGGGCGTGAGTTTATTCCTGGGACTCATCCCTCGATATTTTCAGTTAACATACAGTTAAATGCCAATGGCACAGGCAGTCTAAATCAGTTCAATAATACGGATATTGATACAATAGACATAAGTTGGGAAGTGTCAGATGGCGCAATATCGATAGCTATTGAAGATCAAGTGTTATCTGATGTGGATACTTTTAGACTAAGAGAAGATTTCGGAGTCGACCCTGAAATAGCTAACCTTATAATAAACAATATACTCAACGGTACATTAGAGAATAGGTTTATTGATTTGGAAATTACTGATCAACAAATTGTAATTAATGGCTTGTCTCAAACTGAGTTAGGAATTGCCGCCGTTATCGAACACACATTTGTTGTGCAGTTAGCAGCTATTTTAGCTGAAATAGGATTTGAGGAAGAATTTTCTGAGTCTCCAAGTATTGGTACATTGAGTGGTAATCGTCAATTACTTACTGGTACCAATCTTCAATTTGAAGTCGAAGACTTTTCAAATCAAAGTTGGGCGATTCCAGTTCTTTCAAGCTTTGGTATTCCTCTTGGCGGTGGCACTATCGAAAGGTCTGTTCATGACCTATTTGAATTTAATTCTGATGGTACCTCTACCCCGGGATTATTATCAGATGAGACTTTTACATGGAGTATAGTAGAAGGCAAATTAGAAATAGAAACTCTAGATGAACAATTCACAATTACTCCTTTAATTGAAACCAATGACGATACTTTTATTTTAGTTGATAGAGTAAATAGCTTCGGTGATAGAGTCATAACCACAGACAATATGACAAAACTTGAGTCAGAAAATATAGAGCTGTTCGGACAGGATTTCGTATTACCAAATTTAACATCTGGTTCAGGCGTAATATGGCAGACAGGGGTCACCGCTCGTTCTAATCCGGGAAATTTCAACTCTCAAGGCCAGCTAAATGTTGACGTTATATTTGGCTGGGGTTTTGTGCAAGGTAGCGACAATCAAGTCTCATGGATTTCGGGTAGCCCGGACGAAAGTGACTGCTTAGAGCGTCGCAATGAAGAGTGTTTTTCAACTTTCACTGGAAGAAACCTCGAAATAGACGGTTCGAGTCTTACATTAAATGTGCAAGATCGAGAAAACTTATTCCGTCAAAGGCATTGGAATGTTTTAAGTTATGATCCACTAGCTGGTCGAGCCAGAATCTTAGAATTTACGATAATAGAGCTGGATGGTTTGGAAGGTAATATAGCCATCGAGCCAAGGATTAATGTATTTCAATTGATTGATTTAGCCGATTATTCAAGAGAATACGCCGATTCAACGTCATTATTTGAAGTTGAAGAGTAAAGAAGGAAGAATTTACATGGAAATAAAAAATAATCTTTCATTATTTAGCATGAAGTTTTTAGTGTTAATTTTTCCCGTTTTCATTATTGCTTGTGGCGGCTCTAATTCCAATCGAGAAAATGATAGAATAACAAATAATCGGGAAAATGCTGCACCCATCGTAAATGTAGAGTTGAGTGACACAGTCGCTAGAGAATTTAATGAATTTACTATTAATATTTTGATTGTAGATGAAGATGAAGATGATATTTTAGTAGAAATCGAAAATTTACCTTCCTGGGCGGAGTTTGATCCTGAGCTGTTAATAATTTCTGGGTTGCCACAACCTGCAGATGTCGGAAGTGTTAATAACGTTACAATTATTGCTGACGACGGTACGAACCAAACAAGATTAACAACAGTTGTTGAAGTGGTGGATACAGAAAGTCTTGTTTTATCTGGAAATATTTACGGTGTTGAGTTCGATGAGTATGTAGTCTCTTTAGAGATTGTTGGCGGACAGCTGGAAGGGTTTGAATTCTTTCAAAATTTCAAGCCAGATAATTTTACTGGTAATTTTTCGATTGATATACCGGTTGATATACTCAGCCAGCTTCCTGATGATTTAATAATGCTTAGAGTCCAGGAAAATTCTGATGATACACCAACGTTAAATGAGCTCGTGTCGGTATTGGGCGTCGTTGATGATCTCATTAATTTGGCTGGAGAAGATAACGAACTAACTTCGGACGAATTTCCAAGACTTAACTTGTCTCCTGTTTCAACGGCGAAATACCTCTATTCGATTTCAAATGGATTACCTGAGACGTTTGATGAGCTAATCGATAGTGAAAATTCACTTCTTGCTGAAGATATTATTAAACTTGCTGCGCTTTATCGATTTACAATAGAGGAGTCAATTGACTTTAATGCGAATCGATTAACAACCGTTTTCTCTCGATTAGATTTGAATCCGTTATTTGAAATTACAAATGTAATTGAGCAATTGGATCTGGAGTCACTTTCAACTCAATCAGCCGAAGCAATTATTGTTTCAATAGAAGAGTTAAAACCTATAGTTATGGCTGAAAGTGGAATCTCGAGTTCGTTTATTGTTAAGGAACTACCGGGGATATCTGTTATTACTCAACCTTTCTTATCTGGTGAATTACCTTATGTAGTTGCCGATGTAGCCGATATTGGTTTTAACGGGCGCGGAGAATTCCATCATCGATACAACGAAGGACTACAATGGATTCGTAGATTTGGATGGAGGGTATCTGATTCTCAGTTCACTATGGAATTCGATTCTGCTCAAGAACCAGGACGTGTGGTTGTTCCAAGAAATAGATTAATTGAGGACTTTGGTTTTGATCAAGATGTTGTCGATTTTTTTGCAAACCTTGAAGTTCCTCAAGATTTGATTCAGGTGAGAAGTACAGATTTGAGAACTGATTATAACGTGGTATTTGTCACTGAAGATCGGTGGCAATTGGTTGTTGAGCGAGAAGTGGAGAACAACATTGGATTCGCTGTTAGCCAAGCGGGAGGATCTTTTGATCAATTCTCTCCAGTTACCCATTCTATAAGGGAAAATCGAGTTTTAATCACTTCCGCGATCACTGATAATAGAGGACTAATCCTTTCGGAAGATTTAATTGATCGGCCTTGGGCTTTACCTTCGAGAAATATTATAGATTTTGATAGACGGGGACTCGATAGAGGAAATGTAGTTCTCCCGGAAATATACACGCTATTTGGCGACGGGTTCTCTAGTGAGGGGGACAACGGTGGACCTGTCTACGAATGGTCAATCCAAGATACTGATGCAATAGTTTTGGATGTGCCACTTCGAGAATCTTATACGATACATCCAATATTCGAATTAGATAATCGTTATTTTGGTTACGTAAGGGAAGAATTTAACGGGTTTTTGGAGCTTCTTGGAACCGTTGAATTTGCACAGGTTGATGAACAATCATCGGTATTATTTAACGATGAATTGGTTTTGCCAGAAATTTCCTCAGAGTCTGCGCCGTTTTGGCTTCGAATTAATGGGAAACGATCACCAGAAAACTTCCGGGAAGATGGGCTTTTAAGTATAGAGAATATTTCAGGTTTTTTATTTGATACAAACGGAAATTTAAGGGAAGTTAATGGAATAAACAATGACTGTTTAGAAAATAATACCCCTTGTTTTCAGGTTTCCGAAGAAGCGTCGTCATTAGACAATAACGATAATCCTGTGGCTTTTTCGAGGCAAGGAGATTTTAATTTTTCTTTGGGTGATTTCAGTATAATAAATACTCGTTGGAGAGTGTTGGATTATGATCAAGAAACAGAGCTGGTGTTGATTATCCTGAGTGAATTAGATAGTTCAGAGTCTACTAATGCAGTAACTCCACCTAAACTAATACAGCTGCAAAAGCGTAATCTTAATGAATGGCGAGAGGAGTTTTTAGCATCTGGATTAGTAGTAAATTAAATATTACGTAAAAAAAGCCCGGCAAAGCCGGGCTAGTAATGATGGATTAGACAGATAGGAAACAAAAATAAATTCCATCAAAAAAAGATGGCAGCTTATTAAACCCAGTCGCGATCTTTAAGGAAGTATTCGGTTAATTTCGCTTCTTCGGTTCCGGATTCAGGTGCATAGTTATAACCCCAGCGAACCTGCGGTGGAAGCGACATTAAAATGGATTCGGTACGACCGCCGGTTTGTAAACCGAACAAAGTGCCTCTATCAAACACTAAATTAAACTCCACATAACGGCCGCGGCGATACTGTTGGAATTCAACGTGTTTTTCTTCATAAGGTGTGTTTTTGCGTTTTTCTAAAATTGGGCAAATGGCTTCTGCGTAGCTGTTACCAACCGACTGCATAAACGCGAACGATTTTTCGAAACCCCATTCGTTTAGATCATCGAAAAATAAACCGCCAATACCGCGTGGTTCATTGCGGTGTTTTAAATAAAAGTATTCGTCGCACCATTTTTTAAAACGTGGGTATACATCATCACCGAATGGCTCACAGGCATTTTTTGCGGTTTGGTGCCAATAAATACAGTCTTCATCGTAACCATAATACGGCGTTAAATCGTAACCACCGCCAAACCACCAAACCGGTTCTTCACCTTCTTTTTCAGCAATAAAGAAACGTACGTTTGCGTGGCTGGTTGGGGCAAACGGGTTTTTGGGATGGATAACTAGTGATACACCCATAGCTTCAAAATTACGACCGGCTAACTCGGGGCGATGCGCTGTTGCTGAGGCTGGCATTTTTGCACCCGTTACGTGAGAAAAATTAACGCCGCCTTTTTCGATAACGCCACCGTTAGCCATAACCCGCGTTCGGCCACCGCCGCCTTCTTCGCGCTCCCAATTTTCTTCCACAAATTGAGATTGACCATCCACCTTTTCCAAAGCAGCACAGATTTCATCTTGTACTTTGAGTAAATAGGCTTTAACAGCGGCTTTATCCACGGAGCTCATTTTAATTGCCTCTTAGCATTACGTTTTAATACGCATTCGATATGAGCGACTGACAATATGAGTCCAGTCACTTTAACTTGCGCGCAGTGTATCAGGGAAGGTTATGGCATTACTGAGATAAATCAAGCCGGACGCAACACCGCACCATTAAGCAAATTGCGAATTTGTGTTGGCTGCGATTGCGGGCCAACGTTGCCGGGCGCATAAGCCAAGGGTTCACCAGGAAAATATTTCCGCACTTGAATCATGGTTTTTGCTGCTGGTAAACCACCAGGGTTGGCAGAAGTAGACACAATCGGCCCGCCGTAAAGCTCGCATATCGCTTTTACGATGGGATGGGCGCTCACCCGTACCGCAAGGGAGTTGTGTTCGCCGCGAATCCACGGTGGCGCCGTACCGTTGTGAGGAATCACCCAAGTGTTTGGCCCTGGCCAAGACTGTTCTAAGGCTTGCAAATGGTTATTAGAAAGACCTTTCAAAAATGGCGATAATTGCTCAATACTGGCCGCAACTAAAATAACACCTTTTTTATAAGGTCTTTGTTTGAGGTGCAGAATTTTAAAAACCGATTGCTCATTAAACGGATCACAACCCAAGCCCCAAACGGCCTCAGTAGGGTAAGTGATTAACTCGCCGCGGTGTAACGCTTGCGCAAGTTGTATGATTTTTGAATTGGATTGCCAGTGTTGCACGTTCAATTACCAGGCTTTATTAAATTGTTAAAAATACAATGAGATTAACTGAAGATCTTATCACACGAAACTCTATGAACGACTTGTACTTAACTAGAATTGGAGTTTTATGTCAGTTTATACCTCTAAATACGTTACAGCCTTAGAAGATGGGATTTTATATCTATGCTTCGATACATTCGACGAAATATCAATAAAAACCATTATTCAGTTCCTTATAAATGAACCTGAGAAAAGGTTACAGAAAGATGGTGACTACAGCAGCGTCTTTCCAGTTTCGATTCGAATTGGAGAAAATCTGATTTTCGATGAGCATGCGTTTTGGGATTTTTATGTTCAAAGCTCAATTTTTGATGTGGAGGATATTGAAGCATATTTTGAAACAGCAAAAAATTACTTTCTTTATAGTGAAGATCAGATGCATCGTGATGACGATTTCGGTGTAGTGGGAATCTGTTCCGTATTTTCATTTTTAAAATATTCATTACCTGAGTATGAGATCGGTAAATATCGAGATAGAGAGAGCATTAAGAGAGTGATTCAAGTATTTGTTGAAGCATTAAGATACGAAGATTTGGACCACGAAATGTTACATAATGATTATATCGTAAGGGTATTATCTTTTCTTAGAAGTTGGGATGAAAGTGAAAAGCAGTTGTTTATTAAACTGTTGTTAATTCGACTTACGAGAGGTCAAATTAATCTTACTACTGGATTTATGTCTGATGCATTCGAACACTATTTGACGAGAGGAGGCTTGCGTTATTTTGTGCATTATTTGTTGGAGCATTTACAAGGAAATATTGAAGATGTGATTTCATTGTGTGGTTACGTATATGTATTTGATGATCAACCGACTAAAGATGTGCTTGAATACTGTCATATTCGTTGGCCGGAAGTTATCCCGAGAAGTGCTGTTTCAAATTATAAGAGTAATCGTAGAACCATAAGTTTGGACCAAAAGTTCCTTGAACTCTGGAATACAAAATCCAGTTTTAATACCGGTTTTCATACTGGTGCTGACTATCAATGGAAAAAAATTGAGTATACCGAAGAAAGAATTAAAAACTCATCTGTGAAAAGAATTGAGAATTTTTTGTAATTTATTCATTTTATGAACTAAGTGATATTAACCAATTTGAATGGTTGTGGAGAATTTTGTGAAATACCTAGTTATGCTGTTTTTATTATTAATGTCTATCTCTTCTAATGCCGCTTTTATTGCCAATGCTTCAACGAAAAATATGTATGTAAATTCGTTTGTGTATTTTGGTATTGATAACGCACCTGAAGATACTTGCAATTATTTTGGTCGTCACTTCCGTTTTGATGCCACGACAGAGACTGGAAAAAATATGTTCAGTGTCTTGCTTGCTGCAGAAATGGCAGATCGTAAGATTGCAATCTGGTATACCGAAAGTAGTGTGGCAGGTACGAATGAAACTAATGGATGCCATCAAGGCAATATGGCGTTGGTTTCTCAAATCGGTTTTATTGAGTAATTATGTTGATTTATATTGGTTCCCTTTATAAGGAGGGAGCCATTGTCTGTTTGTGTTTTATCAAACTACTCCCTGATAAATGAATTAATTCTCGTCTTTATTAGGAAAAATTGTTCTATCGTATACCGTGGAAATTAGTCATTTCTGCTTGCCTGCATTTTTCGATGATTTAAGCTAAGGAAGGGTTATGTTTTCTCGTTTGACGATCATTATCATAGGAATTAACAGATCTGGTTGAAGAGAAAAGTTTATTTTATACAAGATTGATTAAAGTTTTGATTTGAAAATTAACTCTTTGAATATTATAGGGTTTTAAGAAATACATCAGTTCGAATGGGTGACTCCAATATGTCTTATGAGTCCGTTTATTTAATCTGTCAGCAAGCCTCGGTGTCAGAGCGTTCTCCTATCAATATGGATGGTTCTGAATTTGTCGTCGGTGTTGCTGTGGTTCCAGCTGAGACTCGTGATCAAGCATTAGATTTGCTGAACGATTACTTTCATCGTAACCATATGGCACTGATGACTCTTGAGAGTGTTCATAAATACGAGGATAACTCTGCTGAGTTATCTGACATCGTAACCGACGACGTTACTTATGCCATTGCTAGTGCTCGCCAGCGTGGTGAGGTGATGTATGTTTGCACTGAGACTTCCGAAACACTGAATGATCAATAGGTATCTCAACAGGAGTGGGGTATGACATTTAATATAGCGAAAACCGCTGTAAATGGCGTTATGAGAAGCGCTGGGTTTACGGTTGCCGAAGGTTCTTTTCTTCCTAATTTATTAACCAATACCAATCTCATTATCAAAAATGAGACGTTAATTGAAGTTCCGCGTAAGTTGGTTTTGCGAACGTGTTTTGATCCGATAGAAGTGTGGAGAGCGAAACATAACTTTCCGCAGTTACACACAGAATCAACTTCTGGCGTTTTTAAAGGCGAATCCAAAACAGAAAAATGGTTTGCAGAAATTAATAACGATCTTTGGTTTTTTGGTATTGATGGTACAAACCCAGATGACATTATTACCTCGGTGCAAGGATTAATGCATTACACTCATTCCAGAATGGGATTTACCATGACACCTGGAGAAATCTTGGGTGAAGTGTATATTAAAAACTTGAATGCCGAGCGAGAGTCTGATCTCTCTAATATCGATTTAATCAAACAAAATAAGCGGCTTTATGAATCAACATTTACATCAGTCGTAGATGCTGCGAAAGCTCTAAATGTTCTCCATGACTTGGATATTTACGTTTATAGCAACAATAGAAACCCAAAAATTTCAGGTGGGGATATTTTGGATGCTATGAACCAAGCCGATGCCACACGAGCCTTCACCTACAGTAAGCGAATTAAACAACAATCTCAAAGTAATGATGCCACAGCTGTGACACCGGCTAATATGGTCACTAACTTACACATGGGAACTTTCTCAACGAAAACCACATAGTGTTGTTTAATCCAGCTTTGGCCAAGATTGAGTTTAGGCATGAATAAACTGATGAGAGAAATTTTTAACTGCCGAGGATTGGCGCGTTAAAACTTTCTCTCAATCACACCGTCTATGTGGCTAATTAATCCATCCAACTCCAACATTAAAATTTCCGTTTGCAATTGTTCAATAGGCAGCTGGGTTTTTTCCGCAAGTTCATCGACGGTAATACTGTCAAATTCTATCACGGCCAAAATAGGATGATTATTTTGTTCCGTTTCTGTTTTGTTTAAATTTGTTGATGTGTCATTAATTTGAAGTTTATTGAGTTCTTCAACTTTTATTGAAAGCGCGCCTTTGAGTTCATCAATAATATCTTGACTGCTTTCAACCAATTTAGCGCCGGTTTTAATTAATTGATGACATCCTTTTGCCATTGGATTATGAATGGAGCCGGGAATGGCAAATACTTCCCGATTTTGTTTTACGGCGGTGTTGGCGGTAATGAGTGATCCGCTTTTTAATTTTGCTTCTACCACCAGTGTTCCCAAACTCAATCCGCTGATAATTCTGTTGCGTTTTGGAAAACTGGAACGTAAGGGTTTGGCGCCGAGTGGAAATTCTGTCATTACGCAGCCGCCTTTGCTGATGATGTCTTCGGCAAGCCTTCGGTTTGCGGCGGGATAAATTTGGTCGATTCCGGTGGCCATTACGGCAACTGTTGCGCCTTCGCCGTTGAGCGCCCCCAGGTGTGCTTGTGTGTCAATGCCAAGCGCTAAACCACTGACTACACAAAATCCACTGGCGGCTAAATGTTTGGAAAAATCGTGCGCGTTGGCTGCGCCTTGCGAGGTGCAATTTCTGCCGCCAACAATGGCAATGGCTGGAAGGTGAAGGGCAGTAGGGTTGCCCTGGCAATAAAGCAGTTTGGGTGGATCGGGAATCTCCGCCAGTAACGTTGGGTATTGTGGGCTACCCAGTGGGATGACGCTTGTGTTTAACCGTTGCAGTGCTTCCCAAGTGGTGAAAGCGTGGCTGGTAATGGCTGCGCTTTCGGGGGTTTCTAAGAATTCTCTATAGCTAGGAAAAGACTCGGGCTTGAGTAAGGGCGAGAGAACAGACGGGTTTTCCAACAGTGCTTGAGCGTCGCCCAGTTCCCGTAAGGTTTTGGTCAATCGCGACGGAGATTTTGGCGCAAGTTGTTCGAGTATTAAGGCGTAAAGCTGATGTGTGCTGCAATGACTTGGTGGTTCTAACGTGGTGTGCATTTGCCCTCCGTGGCATGCATTTGTTCGGTTGGAAAGCACCAGTGGCGGTTTGCCTTGGGAGCTTTCGTGGTCCGGCGATTTCTGGAAACTTAATCACCGGACACTTGAGCGATTAAGCTATGGTCTTACCGGGCTGTAGAGCTTGTCGTTAGCATTGATTGGACGCTCAGCTTCTAAAACCAGCGCGTAACTGACTTTTTCAAAGGTTCTGAACACCATGGCTAAACCGACTTGTTCTTCGGGCAATTGCACCGAATTCTTCGCGATGCGGTCGTGAATGATTTCGCCTTTTTTGTAAATGGCCAGCACGTCACCGTCTTTAAGGTTTTCACGCATGCCGCGATTGACCACGATGACGTTGAATTTACCGGCGTGGGTTACGCCGTTATCCACTTCTAAAATCACACCTTCGAAGTTTTCGTCTTCTGGGGCAGAAGGATAAAACGTGGGTTCAACAGAGCGCTCTTCGTTGGGCAGCAATCGGTCGCCAATGCTGATTTCACGGGCCATGCGATTGACCAACATGGTAGAAATCTCGCCCTGGAAAGCGGTTACACGGGCGGAGCCGATATCCAAGGAGTTATAGCCGAGCACTTCTTTGGTGAATGGATCGACGTAAGCATCGCCTAAGCGGTACATGTTGTACGAAGCGATGTCGGGATTGAATTCACCGCGAGCGTAAATGCGATCACCGGTGCCGAGCACAATGCGCTGCTCCTGGCCGCCAACCACGTAAGGGGCGGAATCAAATAAGTTTTTGCTGACTACTCGGTTTTTGTTCAAAAACGCGTCGATCACATCCAGAGGAATCGCAGGAATGGCCTCACCCAGCGGAATCACACGTACTGCCGGAGACAGCTTAACGGCGTTAGGATCGCGAGTGGATGGCGACAAGCGCGTGGTTCGGCGATCGATGGTTAAACGCGGCTGACCGTCGAGATAAACAAGACGGATAACATCGCCTGGGTAAATCAAATGCGGGTTATTGATTTGTGGATTGACCTGCCAGATTTCGGGCCACATCCAAGGGTTTTGCAAAAAGGTATCGGAAATGTCCCAAAGTGTGTCGCCTTCGGCAACGATATACTCATCCGGATGATCGGCTCTGAGTTGGGCATTTTGCGCAGCGGCGCCGAAGCTGACTAACGCGCTGGTCATAGCCGCAATCACGGCCCTTTTAAGGAATTTTTTCATAGAATCCAATCCTGTGTACTCGGCCAAACGAGCATCTGCGGGTTAATATAGGCGACTCAAAACGTATTTTTGTGACGTTTCGTCGAAAATTCGCCCGCGTTGCAACCCTTGTTACAAAAAATACTCTATGTTTCTAAAATAGCAGCCTCGCTAGAGACTGTGTTATTTTATAAAATGACCGAGTTCCATACTGGGCCATTAATGTAAATTTTTGCTTGTAATTGGTGTTCAACCCATTCGATTGAAAGAAATTACAGGCTTAAGCAATCGATACGATTGCGTGCAAAAACCTTTGGTTGATCATAATGTTAGCAGCGGTTGTTGCGTATTTGCTAGAGGTTTGTCACAAAGGTATCGGCCAAACGAATCCAACGATTAAAGGTAGCGGCAAGAAAGCATGGCATTGTTAAACGTATTAGAGTTTCCAGACCCTCGTCTGCGTACGGTAGCGGAACCTGTGAAAGACGTCGATGATAGTGTACGCAAAATCGTCGACGATATGTTCGAAACTATGTATGACGCGCCTGGAATTGGGCTTGCGGCGACTCAAGTGAACATTCATCGGCAAATTATTGTGATTGATGTTTCCGAAGAGCAGAACGAGCCGCTGGTGTTTATCAACCCAGAGATTCACGCCGACGATGAAGAGTTGTACAGCTACGACGAAGGCTGTCTGTCGGTGCCGGGTTTCTACGAAAGCGTTGAACGCCCAGCCCATATCACGGTAAAAGCGTTAAACCGTGACGGCGAAGCGTTTGAAATTCAGCCTGAAGGCTTGCTTGCGGTTTGTATTCAACATGAAATTGACCACCTAAAAGGGAAATTGTTTGTCGATTATGTATCGCCAATGAAGCGCAACCGCATTCGTAAAAAGCTCGAAAAGCAACATCGCGCACGAGCGTAATGGCGTAATTCCTTCAGCCAGATTTCTTACCAAGCACTCACTTTTACGTGAGTGCTTACTTCACATCAATAAAGCCCCCATCGAGAGAACAAAAATTCGTGACGACACCGTCTTTGAATATCGTATTTGCAGGCACGCCTGATTTTGCCGCGACTCATCTAAAAGCCCTGATCGACAGCCATCACAACGTGATCGCCGTGTATTCTCAGCCAGACCGACCGGCCGGGCGTGGCAAAAAACTGCAAAAAAGCGCGGTTAAGCAGGTAGCTGAACTACACGAATTACCCGTTTATCAGCCGCTGAATTTCAAAGAGCAGGCCGATCGAGACGAACTTGCTAGCCTCAACGCCGATATCATGGTGGTGGTTGCCTACGGCTTGATTCTTCCCGTGCCAGTATTAGAGACGCCCAAGTACGGCTGTGTGAACGTGCACGCCTCTCTGTTACCACGCTGGCGCGGTGCGGCGCCGATTCAACGAGCGGTTGAAGCCGGTGACAGCGAAAGCGGTGTGACTATTATGCAGATGGAAAAAGGGCTCGATACCGGCCCGATGCTAGAAGTGGTTACCTGCGATATCACAGCGGATGAAACCGGCGGCAGTTTGCACGATAAGTTGATGGCAATCGGTTCGCCTGCGTTGATTAAAGCCTTGGACGACATTGCCCTTGGCCAAGCGACGCCAGAGGTTCAAAACCACGATTTGGCCAACTACGCCCATAAAATCGAAAAGCCCGATCTAGACGTTCAATGGAGCGAAAGCGCCGAGATAATCGAGCGAAAAATCCGTGCTTTTAATCCGTTTCCTGTGTGTTTCTCACAGCTCAATGGCGAGCGCATCAAGCTCTTTGACGCCGAGTGTGTTTCTGTTGCTGATGGCAAGCAGCCCGGTGAAATTGTTGAGGTTTCCAAAGCGGGCATTTGTGTGGCTACCGCAGACGGTGGCTTGTTGCTGAAGCGATTGCAAATTCCCGGTAAAAAGCCGATGCCGATTGCCGACTTGCTGAACGGTTACAGCGATAAATTCCAAGTTGGTCAGTGCTTTAACAGCGCTAACTCGTAACCGCGTAGCTTAATTATGACAAGTCCAGTTCGATTGGTGGCGGCACAGGTCATCGCCAGGCTTAACAGCCATCAAGAGACGCTCGCGCAATTGCTGCCCAACGCCCAAAGCCAGGTAGCAGATCGAGAGAAACCGCTGTTGCAGGAGCTGTGTTTTGGCACCTTGCGTTGGTACCCGCGCATCAAGCAAATCTATTTGCAGTTGATGGCAAAACCGCTGAAAGCCAAAGACGGCGATATCGAAGCTCTGGTGTTTTTGGGGCTCTATCAGTTGGGGTATATGCGCATCCCTGAGCATGCCGCCATCAGCGAAACCGTAGACGCGGTTAAAAAGCTGAAAAAACACTGGGCGGTTAAGCTTGTGAATGCAGTGCTGCGCCGTTATCAGCGTGAAAAAGACACCTTGAACGCAGCGGCGCTAGAATCTGATCAAGGTCGTTTGGCACATCCTAATTGGTTGATTAAAGCCATCAACAAGCACTGGCCCGATCAGGCCGACGCTATCTTCGAAGCCAACAATGCTCATCCGCCGTTTACCTTGCGTGTGAACACCGCAAAAACCACGCGGGAAGCGTATTTGTCTGAGCTGGAAGCCGCTGGAGTTTCGGCTACGGCCACACCGTTTTCAAGCGATGGTATGTTGCTCGCAGAGGCTGCCCCGGTTTTAAGTTTGCCGAAATTTACGGAAGGTTTCTCTAGCGTTCAGGACGAAGCGGCGCAGTTGGCGGCGCATTTACTGAACCTAAAACCCGGTCAATCTGTGCTGGATACCTGTAGTGCTCCCGGTGGTAAAACCGGCCATATTCTCGAAAAAGCCGACGATCTTGCCTTAGTAAGCATGGATATTTCCAATTCACGCTTAGTGCGCGTGGAAGAGAATCTCAATCGCATCGGCTTTGGCTTTTGTTACCAAGAAAAAATCAGCCAATTGGATTCGAGCAACGTACAACTGGTTGCCGGTGATGCCGTTACGCCTGAGCAATGGTGTGACGAGGGTGTGCAGTTTGATCGAATCCTGCTGGATGCGCCTTGCTCGGCGACCGGTGTTATTCGTCGCCACCCCGACATCAAACAGTTGCGTGTTGCCAATCAGATTGACGCCTTGGCGGACTTACAGTTGGCGATTCTCAACGCGTTGTGGAGCAAGCTAAAACCCGGCGGCCGTTTGGTGTACGCCACGTGCTCGATTTTTCCCGTTGAGAATACCGACAACATCGCTCGCTTTTTAGAAAGCACTGATGATGCAACAGAAATTGAGCTGGATGTGGATTGGGGAATCGCTCAGCCTCACGGCCGACAATTATTACCCCGCAATGCGGGTCACGACGGTTTTTATTACGCCGTTCTCAGCAAAAGCATTTCTGATTAAAAGAACAGATAGATTAATAATGAGTGTAGAAGAAACCGAACAAAAGAAGCTGGTTGTTATTCGAATCAGCGGTTGGATTAACGTTCTTATTTTTGTCGTTTTATTAATGACCGCAAAAAATAATTCCGCCATTCACCAGTTTTTTACCTACATTACCGCAGCAGTGTGTGTGATTGGCACCATTGCGCTGTATGGATTTTGGGATAAACTCTTTGTTCACCAGCGCAAAGAAGACGCCGACAGTTACATCAAACCCTACCGCTTTGGTTCCATTATTATTATCTTCGGTGCGTTATATATCTTAGGGGTTAAATTCCTTGGTGTGTAACACGGGTTGGTAATTTATAGGTGCGTAATATTACTGCGTAACGCCTGCGAAGCTTGTGAATCAAGCAGTGTGAATAACAAGCTTCGAGGTGAACATCAACACCAGCACTAACTGGCAACCGATAAATCGTAATCCGCCGCCGCATTGTTTAGCGTTTTATCTTCGAACAACAACCGGTGAACATCAATAATCATTGTCTCTTCGAATTCAGCCGGAATCAGCCAATTAATTAGATGATCACTGGTGCCAATCATTAAATTGCGCACCGGATAATCCGCCAAGTAAGCCAATAATTTTTGAATCAACAGGTGGTTGTTACAAAAACCGTCACCAATAATGCTGATTAAACTCAAATCCGTTTCAACATTAACCGCTCCTAAATCAGCCAGCTCGTGCTCAATCTCGGCGACTACAGCATTGGCATTGTTCAACACCGGTTGATTCACAATTACGTTGAGCACATTATCGGTGTAGGTTAACCAATCGGAATACAGCTGCGTGTTGCTGAGTTTTTTTAAAATCGAATCTGGGTCAATTCTTTCAGCAACCGAACCCACCTCAACGGTAATTAACGCCTGCGATTTTCGTCGCGTAATCGACAGCGCTCGATTGTCGGTTTTATCTTGAGTATCGTATTGCTTCACCCAAGTTCGATTTCCGTTGGGGTATTTGGTTGCGGCAATTAATACCGGAATATTGTTGCGCATTACCGGCGCGATGGTATCGGGGTGAACCACCTTAGCGCCAAACCTTGCCATGCGATTGGCCTGATTAAACGATACGGTTTCTAACAACTGCGCGGATTTAACCACGCGTGGATCGGCGGTGAAAATACCTTCCACATCGGTCCACAATTGCAGTTCGTCGGCTTTCACGGCTTCCGCTAAAAGTGCTGCGGAGAAGTCGCTGCCGCCGCGCCCTAGAGTGAGAAATTCCTGCGTGTTAACGTCGGAACCGATAAACCCTTGAGTGACGGTGATTGAATCGTGGCTGAGTTTTGATAAATAGGCCCGGCACGCAAACGAAATTCGATTGAGGTCCGGTTTTACACCCACTTCTCCGAGCTTGTGAACTTTAATTAATTGGCTGGCATCGACCACGCAATTTTTAATTTGGCTGTGGGTGAGCACTTCGCCGATCAACTCAGACGATAAATATTCCCCTTGCGCCAGTAATCGGTGGCGCAGGGTATCCGAAACCGGGAAGTCACTGTTATTGACTAAGGTTTGGAATTGCTCCAACCAGCGATCAATAATTGAATTTAATTTCGGTTTCAGAAATTCCAACGAGCAGCCGTTGATAAAATCCGTTTGGCGCTGAGTGATCTTGAGAATTACGGCGTGAGCTTGCTGCAAATCGTCCGACAAGGTCAATTCTGTTAACAGATCGGTCATCCCGGATTGAGCACTGACAACCACCAATTTAATCGAAGGATCCGACGTTATAATGTGCGCACAAGCAAACATCGCATCGACTGAGGCGACACTGGTGCCGCCGAATTTCGCTACGCTCAGTCGATCGTAATGAGTTATTTCCAACATAATTAGGCCACCTGATAAGTTCCTGCCTCAGTACCAATGGCAAGGATCATTCGATTCCAACTGTTAATGGCGATAACCGCGAGAATTAATTTGCCAATGGTGGCTTTATCAAAAAATGAAGCCAGTTGTTCGTACGCCGAATCGGGAACCTGTTGATCGGCGAGCCGAGTTAAGGTGTCGACCCAATTCAGTACGGCTTTTTCTTGATCGGTGTAATAGGGCGCTTCGGCCCAAGTATTTAAGCCGTAAATTTCTTGCGTGGTTAAGCCCAATTTTAAAGCTTCTTTGCAATGCATATCGATGCAAAAAGCACAGCCGTTAATGATTGATGCTCTAATTTTAATGAATGCGAGCAAGCGTTTATCTAAACCGCTGTCGCGAACCGTGCCCTCAACGTGGAGCAAACTGCTGTAAATTTCACTGGGAAAATCTTTGTAGGTTAGGCGAACTGTCATGACGAATCCTTATAGAGCTAAAATGTTATTGGAAGAGCAACGCGCGCAATTCATCTTTAATATCGGGTTGATAATCAAAACCCGAAACCAGCAACGCCACTTCGGAATCTTCGATGTCGCGCTGCTCAACTTGGCTGAATAACTCACAGGCTAAGGTACACAAAACATTGCGGTTGGATTTTATGGCGGCAATGATTTCATCGTTAGATAAATCCAACGGCAGTCGATTTTGCAAACGCTGAGTAAAATTCAAAGTGCCATCGACAATGATTGACGGATTGACGCCTTTGTCTTCGAGAGTGTTAGACCAACGCGTAAATACTTGTTGCATGGTTAAGTGCAATTGGCCGATGACAAATAAATCTTCGCCGACGGCATCAATCAACTCGAAGTCTGTGAGTTTGTCGTTGCAAAAAATCAAACTTAAACCCGACCACGCAAGTGTTGCGTCCCACAGGATTTTACTTGCGGTGGCAAGGTTGTGGGCGAACAAACCGTATTTACCGTCAACGGTATTGAGTAACAAATGAAAACCTTGGTAAAAGCTTTTTTCGTAACGCATTAAGCGATCACTGATGTCTTCTTTTGCCAAGTCGCGATTAATTAAGTCGGTAATGTATGTGTTGGCTATGGCGATAAAATCCGAACCTGGCGAATAAAAAGGATCAGAGAATAAGCCAGCAATGCCGGTGATTGCCCAGCGGTTTTCAGAGAAAATTTGGGAGCAACCATGACTGAAATTAATCATCTTTTTGAAATCGAGCGCAGTTGCCGAACAGTTTTTTAACCGGTCACCCAATTGCGGTTCCTTCTCTGAAATCCACTCTAACGCTTTTGGTAGTGAGAGCATATCTTTGGGGGAGTGGATTTTAGCGTCGGCAACAATACCAATACTGGTGTTGCCATTTTGTAACGGAATAATCCAAATCCAATAACCTTCACCCAGCAAATGATTGGTGCATAAATCCCGTGCAGCTTCCGATACTCGGTTTAACCACTCGGGTTCGTCGCTAAGCTCATTGATTAATACTTTTTCAGACACTCGAAACCACACCGAAAAATGATCGGTTTGTACGGTCTCATGTAATTCCAATTGGTTTTTTAACAATTGCGCCTGACCACTCGCGTCAATTAACCAGCGACTGGAAAATTCCGTTGTTTTGTTTTCTTTGGTACTTACAACAACTTGGTGATTGTCTTCGTTGTTAGCCACCGAAATAGTCTCGACAAAACTGGAATCGAAAAAGTCGACGTTATTTTCGAGTAAGGTATCGTGTAAAAAATTTTCGAAGAGGCCTCGATCAATCTGATAACTCTTTGAGTTTGGACGTTTACAATTGCCAATTTCCACGCGCTGGCTGATGTCGGAGTTATCGCCGTTAGGCAAAAAAAAGCGTAACCCGTATTTGGGTAGTTGTTGATTTTCAAGGTGATCTTTTAATTCCAACACGTTACGTAAGTAGTGCCCAGCGATATCAACAGTGGATTCACCGATTTTAAATTTAGCTTCTGGCACGGGAAACTCATTGGCATCAATCACTGCGATAGACAGTTCGCTGTTCGATTTTTTGAGTTGTAGGGCTAAGGTCGCGCCGGCCATACCGCCGCCCATAATAGTTACATCGTACTTAGATTGTTCGTACTGGGATACTTGCTTAGTCACATGGATTCTCCGTCGTTACGGACTCGCTGCTTGCACATTTGCGTGCTCGCATAACATCGGCCCGTTGTTTAACTGATTGAAAGCTGTGTGAGGAAAACGCAATATCGTTTAATGAAGAATTTCGGTTTAACGATATTTTTAAAAAGTAATCAAACCAGAGCGGTTTTCCTCGGCTTGAGTCGGTAAAAAGGCTGATGCCAGACAATAAATTATTTTTGTGGTGCTCAGCCGCTTGATGTATTTTCTCGAACCAACTGTTGCGCGAAAGGTTGTTATCAGAAGTTACGCCTAGAAACTGGAGCGTGTCTGCTAGTGATAGAGCTTCGTAAGGTAACAAGTGGGAAACTGCAAACGTAGTTCGAGAAGAAGATTGTGTTATAAATTTCGTTGCAACATTAATTGGCACGGCGTCGAAAAACAGGTTTTCCAAATTATTACGCGACGGGCACACACCAACCAGGGTAAATAAAATTAATAGGTTGTGAATGATGTCGTCCGTTCTGCCAGTACCGGTATCATTGTGTGCAGTAATTTCTCCTGCTCTAATGATGGAGGTTGAGATTCCTGTGCGTTGATGGATGTTATGACAAAGCTGTTCACCCAACCATTTACTGATTCCGTAGCCACTGGAAATTTCTTCGGGTTGGTCGTGCAAGGTTTCTGGTGAATGAGTCTCACCCGATGAAAAGCGACAGGCCGCAATGGAAGACGTAAATAACAGTGACTCAACCTCAGAGTGGTTAATGATGTTAATAATTAAATGCCACAGTTTATTGTTGCCGTCACTTAATGCAGAATAATCGGCAAGATGGTTTACGTCCGCGGCGGTGTGATAAATATGAGTTATCTCGCTTAACGTATTTAATAAATGTGGCTCTAATTCGCAGTCGTGAGAAAGAGGAATAAAAGTGATACCTCTATTTTCTGTTAGGTTGCTCAGTTGGTATCGGGCTGCGTTTGTCGTAAATTTAAGTTGTGCACTGATGGTGTTCTCAGCGCGAACAAAACAATAAATTTTGTCGAAGTTTTTACTCAGTAAATCTTCAATCAAAAAAGGTCCAAGAAATCCGGTGCTTCCCGTTACCAAAGCAATCTTTGGCCGGTTTTTTCTTATTCCTTTTAATTGCTTACGTTTAGTGATCGTTTTCGATAGCGTTTCTAGATCACCCCTAACCTGGATCTGCGTTTTTTGTACTAGGTCATTAACTTTATTTGAATTATTTAGGTTTGGAGTATTTTCTGTTTGTTGTTCAATCAACGACAGTAACGATTTAAAGTCAGCATTTTCAAGCAGGTCAGTTGGACTCAGTTCTAGGTTGAACTGTGTGTTTATTTGAGATAACAATTCCACCATTTGCAGAGAGTGAATGCCCAGCTCTGCAAAATCAGAATGCATGGCAAGCTCATGGCTGAGCGGTAATTCAGTCAGTTGACGAAATGTTTTTAGAAGCTGATCCGATAAAGTATTGCCAAGATCGTTATCTTGCTGCTGTATCGAAGTGAGTATTGTTTGGCGATCTAGTTTTCCGTTCGGTAACAGCGGTAAATGATCAACTTGATAAAAGAATGTTGGCCTCTGGTTTAGCGGTAATTTTTGAGACGTTATTCTCTGTAAATCAATAGGCGTGTATTGCGAACTGGAGTAAACAAAAAAGATTTGTTTTTCTTGAGATTGGGTTTCTCTGATCAGTAATCGAAATTCTACCGTTGGTAACAGTTGTGATAACCGCGTGCTAAGACCCGATAAATTAATACGAATGCCGCGCGTTTTTATCTGATCGTCATTGCGGCCTAAATTAACAATAAAACCCCCATCGTCGAAAAATACGCGATCACCCGTGGGATAATAGTCAGCGGCTTGTGCCAAAGGCACGATTCCCTTATTCAGATAGCCCAGTGCTAAAGACTCTCCGCGCACACTTAGAAATCCAGGTTGGAACGGTGCGCACGCATTTCCGTTGTTATCAACGATGCGAATGTCTACCGTGGGGTTGGGTTGGCCGAGGCGATTTAATTGGGCACTGTTCGGGGTTTTGAAATGTAAGCGTTCGAAAAATAATGTGTTGGTTTCTGTGGTGCCAAAATCGGAGAAGAATGTCGTATTCGGCATCAAGCATTTCAAGTGATTGTAATCGGTGATTGAAAGCGGCTCACCGGCAAAGCTCAACAGCGACAATGAGGTGAGCTTCTCACTAACTTGTGCAGAATCCAATGAAGCGAAAATGTATTTGAGTTGAGAAGGGACAAACGATAATCGTGTTATTTGATGCTGATAAACGCAATTTGCCAAGGCGCTCGGGTCTGAAAATACCGCGCGCTCAATAACAGCAATGGTGACGCCTTGTAAAAGCGGCCCCCAATATTCCCACAGGTGAGGACCAAAACCGATATCGGTTCGCTGACCGAGTAGATCATGCGGTTCGAAGGGGGCTTGTTGCCACATCCAAGTAAAACGATTGATAAACGATTGCTGGTGGTGAACAACAGCCTTTGCCTGGCCGGTACTGCCGGAAGTAAATAATACCGTGAAAGGGGACAGTAGCTGCTGAGTCGAATTTCCAGAATCGGCTATTTGCCAGAGTGAACTTAGCGCATCGTCGTAGTGGCAGTGTTTATTTTGGCAAAAGTTAAACTCGGCACTGATGACGACCACTTCGTCAGCCACTGGGGCGCTGAGTAGATCATCGGTAAAAAATATTTTGGGTTGGATCTGTTCTATTCGTCTTTGTATTTCAGTGTGCGTCAATGTGTTATCGATGGGAACGTACACTAAATTCAGTGCCGCGCACGCCGCCATAAGCACAAACAGATTGCGGCCCCGATCAATAGCAACACCAACAGCATCACCCGCTGTAATATTGTGTTGGCGTAACATTTGGCAGCAGAAGTAAATCTCTACACACAGGTCGCCAAAAGAATGGTTTTTCGCATTGTCTATGATGGCGATTTTATCGCGATTTGCTTCAATGGCAGTTAGCAACTGTTGAAAAAGCGGCGTGGTGTTCTCGCCAGGTTTATATGGAAACAAACGGTTCTGAAGCTCGTGGTAATCCAGACAGTTACCGTCATGATCACCGTTGTTTTTGATCGTATAGACCCAGGCTCCAGCCTCAGACGTATTTGATTGCAGCTCAAATAAAGGAATCAATTGCCTGATACCGTCTAGGAAAATGCGCACTCCTGACGGTAATAAACGTGAAGAATCAAACTCAAATCGCAGATTACCGTCGTGCAAAGTCAGACTTGCACAGTCACTCAGCGGCTCATTCAGTGTCGTCTCACCGATAACGAGTGGATAGCGGTATTGCGTGTTTACCGCAATATCTGCGTCGTTACTTATCCCGTGGTATTTGCGAATGCTGACCTCGTGATCCTGCCAGTGACACAGATAGATCGACACTTGAGAGTCGTGTGTGTTATCGCGTATCAACAGTTGCGAAGGCAGGTCGCCGGTAAATTGCTCGAACGCCTTAGCCGCTGCCAGTGCTAAAGAGATTGTCGAACAATTATCCGAATAGGATAACGCCTCAGAAACCGGCGAGCTGCTAGGCGTGTGTTGGTAGAACAACACATTTGAGAGATCCATAATGAGTTAGTCTCAGGCTATTGATTAGGAGCTATTGGTAATTGGCTAGACGTAATTGGGCTACAAATAAACGGTTAATTCGTCCAAAGGTATTTTCGAGCCGCGCGCAAGTGGACGTTTTGCTCGTTTTCCTAACGTGACCAGATTGGTAATAACCTGATGGTCGGGTTTATTGAGAAGCTCGCCTGCTGGCTGAAATTTAAAACCGATAAGCGGGCAGCTGTCTAAACCTCTTGCGGCAGCCGCAAGCATCACCGCTTGAGAAAATACGCCGCCGAGAATCATGGCGTTATTGCGCAGTATCTCGTCGGTCACATCTTGATCGGAATACGCACTGGCAAGCACATTCATATCGATAGACACAAACAGTAATGTACTGGCGTTGGTAAACTGCGGTTGATCAAAACCAATTTCGCGCAATTGAGTGCGCAACTCAGTGTTGTCTTCAATTTTTAAAATTCGAAACGGATTACAGCCACCGGGAGTTGGAACGCGAAAACCCATCGTGAGTATTTCACTGAGTAGTTGTGAATCAATTTTAAAATCCGGCTGAAAATGTTTGATGGCTCGTCTATCGTTGATGGCTTGATGAAAACGCGTAAATAATAAGTCTTTCATAAAATTACCATTGATCGTTGGCTAGCATAGTGTCTAAGTGCGAAGGATTGAGTGGCATGCTTAACTCGGCAGTTGCATCGGAATACAAATAGACACAGCACAGAGGTACGGTGGCCTCGTTGAGGTTTAATTCAGATATAATGGCCGCAAGATTATTTGGCGAGGCCACAGAGACACCAATATTGTCTTCAAGGGCTGAAAAAATAATATTGGTCAAAAAGAACCCACAGGATCGTGCGGCTTCATCGAGCTGAGTACGATGATTAGTACCGTAAACCGCTGTTGCTTTTTTCAGAGACAACGCTTGAAAATCTGGATCTAGGTGTTTTGCGTATTCAGGCGCATTTTCCCAAGCAGAGTAATCGCCGGAAATAATAATTGCCGATTCCGGTGGTGCTTGCACTGACGTTGTTTTCCAGTCGCATTCACTGAATAAATGACTGACTTTTTCTGGGTTTTCAACAACGTGAAAGCGCCAATGTTGCAAATTAAAAGAAGACGGCGCAAGCAGTCCGTGAGTTAGTAGTTTATTAATTACTTCAATAGTGTGTTTAGCCATTATGTATTCACTGAGTAAAAAAGTTGAAATGGATAAATTTGGTGTCTTCGATGAAATCGTGTTTCCGATACAAGCGTTGAGCGGATTGATTGATATTTTCTGTGGAGATTCGAACCGCCTTGATTTGTTTCAATTGTGCCTGGCTCAAAGCGTGTTGAATTAACGCAGAGCCGATACCCGATTCGCGACTACTTTTAGAAACGAATAAATCATTAATCAACCAAACCGGGCCCATCTGAATCGAAGAGAAAGTTGGGTAGATCTGCAAAAAACCGACAGCTTTCTTGTCAATAACCGCGAGGTAAATAATAGAATCATTAAGAGTGGTGCGATCGCGAATAAATTGCTCGGCTGCTGTAAGGTTTGATGGTTGCTGATAAAAAACACGATACTCATCAAAAAGCTGAGCCGTGCTTTCAATACAATCCGATGTGTGTGGTTGTATCGAAATCATCGTACTAGCTTTCCTAAGTTAAGAATAACTTTCTCAGCCACGTTTAACTGACCATCCAGTGACCAATGCAAGCCATCTTCTAAAAACATATCGCCTGCGTTGGGTCCGTTAAAAATAGATCGAATGTCAATAACCGGAGACAATTCGTCGACAATAAAATCCCCGAGAGATTTAAGGTGAGCGTTATCCCACTTGGCATTCATAGCCGTAAGCAACCAGTCGTTAGAAATCCTGTCTTCATCAACACCTACAGGTGGAAGAAAAATAACGGAACCTTTGGTGTAGTGTTCGCACGATAATTTCAATGCTTTTAAGTTTTCGAAAGATTCGCTCAGGCTTGTGCAGTGTTTTGAGCAGTTAGCGTGAATTCGAGAATCGTTAGTGCCGATAAAACAAAAGGTTAAATCCGGTTGTAATTGTTTTACCTTGCCGAGGCTCGCAAAGGTTTGCATTGAGGTATCGCCGGAATGGGCCAGATTAATCCAGTTTACAGTTTTTCCCGTCACTTCTTTGTAGGCAACAGTCAATATTTCAAACCACGATTGATAATCGTCAGACAAGCTGTCGCCAACCACGGCAACGGTGTTTCCATTTTCTAACGGCAATTGTTGCAAGATTGTAACAATGTTTGGTTTTTCGGTGAGCTGCTTGGCTGCTAAACAGACGTTTTTTTTGAAACCATCTTTGATCGCAGAGAATTCTTCTAAGTTTGCTTCAAAAAAACTGGCGAGTGCTTCATCCGAAATTTTTCCGGGTAAAAAGTCCAAGCGTTTGTCGGGATGAAAAAAACGGACGAGTCGAGTTGTTCTGCTCAGAAAATCCATAGCAAGTTTCCACATAAAATTAATTTTGGGTTTTACGTGAATATGCAACTGAGATGCCAGTGAAAAAATACGTAAATACGTGCCTATGTTTTACAAATAAGCTTGAGAGAAAACGTTTTTTATTAGGGTAGGTTTATAATTTGATACAGGCCGTTTTGGCATAAATACAGAGTGGTATTAAATTGCAATCGATTAAATAGCGAGGAAGGCTTGATGGATTAATTTAAAGGTAGTCTCAATATTGTGGTTGTCCAGCTAGAGAAGATAAAAAATAAAATTCTTCATGGTTGAATTGTTTGGCATAAATTTTTCTACTTCGATTACATATTTTGGACGTTGATTAAATTTCAAAATTATTATCTAAAATACTTTACATACTATACGAAGAGGCCAACATGGTACAAACCAACAATGTACAGCAATTAGTAGATAAGACGAACGAGCATAGTTTTTGGCAAGTAAATATCTTAAAAATGTTTGAGGCCGGTAAGCTAAGCATTGATGAAATTCAGTATTTCTTTTCACAACATATCAGTTACTCGAAAAATTTTACAAAGTTATTATCGCTAGTCACATCTCGGTTAGATAATCCTGAACACAGAGCACAAATTGTAGAAAATTTGTGGGAAGAAGCGGGTGAGGGAGATATTGAGAATAACCATGCCCGTATGTATAACGACTTTTTGAAAGATATAGCCATTGATGTATCACTAGGTCAAAAAGATTCACGAAGTTATGCGAAATATTATGCGGACTCTTGCTTGAAATACTTGTCCAATTGCAGCCCAGCGCAGGCGTGTGCATTTATAGGGTTTGGTACTGAAATGATTGTACCGAGACTGTATTCGACCTACATAAAAAACTTTAAAGCCGTTGAGATGCCAGAGGATATTTATAAATTTTTCTCGCTGCACGTAGAGTGTGATGATGGTCATGCAGATACACTAATCGATATTGCGGTAGATTATTTGGATCAGTACGATTCGGTCGAGCGTTGGCAAGCAGACTGTTGGGATGCTGTGGATCACGCATTAACACTGCGCTCTGAGTTCTACGATAATATTTACGAAGATATCATTAATAATAAAGTGAAAAGTCTAAACTCTGAGGTTTTATCAATCGATGGTTTTAAATCCAGAAATCATCGCTGCTTAGATGACGTGAATGAAGCGCAAATACTGTATAAAAATTCCGAAGGAGACAAGAATTTTCAAGTGCAGCGTTTTAATGTCAGTGCGTCTGTCCTCGATCCAAGATACATCCGTATTCCACAAGGTGGACGCAATGAACATCATCTTCATGCACACGAGTCAGTGTTTTTTGTTGAGCGTGGTGAAGGTAAGGTGATTGTCGGAGATAAAGAAATTCCAGTCTCTGCCGGTTCAGTGGCCTACGTGCCAAGATGGATTGCTCATCACACCGAAAATACCGGTTCCGAAGATCTGTGTATTTTTGCGATCACCGATTACGGTTATACGAAAAGGTTTTCAGGTAATACGGAAGAAAGCTACCGTGAGCAACCTAAAAACCTTGGCGTTGCCGCAACACTGTCTGAATAATTCGTAAAATTTATTGTGAACAGTACGCATTCATGCGTCTATGAATGCGTACTGTTCACGGTACTTAATTTTTCTTTGTCATATAATAGAAGCACCTTTGAGTAATTCTTGGATTAATTGAAGGCACTCGAATAATAATTTTTTGTGATTGATCAAAGCTTGTGTGAATTGAGTTGTATTTTATTTAATGCTGTTAATTAAGACAGTGTTGTATTTCGTAATACGCTTGTATTCTCGATGGCTCTCTTAGAATTAATAACTATAAAATCGCCGATGTAAAAGGGTGTGTCTAAGTAAAGCTGAGTTCTTATTTTTATTTTAAATTTTTCCAGGTATCAGATTGAATTTTTAATAATGTCATTGGTCTTGATTCCTACGACATTTTTGAGAGAACTAGCTTCTATCATTTTATATATAAAGTGCATATCACCGTAGCGGTGATATAAGTCTGGCTTATATATAACAATCTAGGATGTCATTTCACAACGTTCTGTAATTTAAAATTGTATTTTATGAAATATTATTTTGCATACAGTGTCATTGCAGGATGGATGACAAGGTCGTTATTATTAATTTTGTAATTGTTACCCGGTTTTTAACTATAAAATTTCACTAGGAAAAATATTATGGAACGTATTGGCTTCGCAGATATTCCCAAAGGCTTGTTTGATGCAATGATGAACGTGGAGGAATATATTCAATCCACGAACATCGATTATAAATTATTAGAACTTGTGAGATTGCGTGCGTCTCAAATTAATGGCTGTGCTTATTGTGTTGATATGCATTACAAAGAAGCCGGCGCTGCGGGTGAAAGTTTGCAACGTTTGTATTCTTTAAGCTGTTGGCGTGAAACGAATTACTATTCTGATAAAGAACGCGCAGTACTTGATTGGGTGGAAACTGTTACCACCGTTGAAAAAGCGGAGATAGACGAAAAATTTAATACATTACTTAAATTTTTCGACAAAAATGACATCGCCAATTTAACCCTGGTGATTACTTCTATTAATAGTTGGAATCGACTTATGGTTACTTTTGGTATCGAGGCTGGTAATTACCAAGTTGCCAGTTAGCTAACCAACTAAAACCCAGTGTTTTTCATTGGGTTTTTTCGTATGGGGGAGTTATGACTGTTCACTTACCACTGAATTCGGTAGGTTTAGACGATATTGTTTTAAGTGATGATGTATGTGGTCTGGCGACAATTTTGGCAAAAAATAAAAAGTTGCCCAGTGTGATTTATGGTGAAACAGGCACTGGCAAAGAAGAGTTTGCAAAAATAGTACATAAACGTCGATGCGTACTTGAATCAAATATTCCTTTTATTTCTGTTAATTGCGCGAATATTAATAATGATTTGGCAGCTTCTATACTGTTTGGTCATGTCAGAGGTGCATTTTCTGGCGCTGATAAAAGTACCGAAGGTTTAGTGGCAGCAGCGCATGGCGGTATCTTATTTCTTGATGAAATTCAGGCGTTATCCTACGAAGTTCAACAGCGAATGTTACGAGTGTTGAATGATGGCAGTTACAATCGCTTAGGGGATGTGAAAACGTGTTATTCGAATTTTCAAGTCATTGCAGCAACGACGAAAGATTTGGATGAAGAAGTTGAAAAAGGTAATTTCATTATTGATTTGCGATCTCGTTTATTGGGTGTGGAAGTTAAATTGCCACCTTTGCGGGAGCGTAAAGAAGATATCCCAAAATTTATTGATATTTTTACCCGACAGAATAAGGTGGAATTGTTAGATCAAGAGAAACAACAACTTGTTGATATTTGCGAAAGCTATTATTGGCAGGGCAATATTCGTCAGCTATTTCAAGTGCTATCGGCTTGGGTAGCGTTGTGTGACGGTCATTTGAATGTTGATCGCTTTCCTTCTTACAAAAGTATGTTTGCACCGAGAGCTAAGAATTCCTGCGATTACGATCATTATGTTGAAGTATTAGACGCGGTTACCCAAGCCATTGGTTTATACATTCCGTTGAATACGGCTATCGAGACAATTGAAAGTTTTATTTTACGCAATGCCATCCAAGATGCGGGTAATCTGACCGAAGTCTATGAAGGAATGAAGTTAAGTAGAAATAATTTCTACATTAAACGCAGAAAGTATGGCTTAACAACTGAAGTAATGACAGAGTGAAAAGAGGATAAATTCTATGTCTAGTGTACTGGTTGTGTATGGCTCTGTTTCCGGTACAGCAGCCATTGTCGCTGAAGAAATCGTAAGAGAATTAACGGAAAAAGATTTTCAAACGGAATTATCCGATTCCTCAGACGTTTATACAAAAATACCCAATTACGACCTGGTTCTAGTAGTCACATCAACAACGGGTGCAGGTAACTTTCCCGATAATATTGATGGTTTTTACCAAGAGTTATTTCAAAATAAAAATAATCAACGTTTAACAGAGACTCAATTTTCTGTCTTGGCGTTAGGCGATACCAGTTTTACAACGACCTATTGTCGTGCGGGTGAATTATTTCATGATGTATTCATTCAAAGCGGTAGTGATCCTATTTTGGAATGTTTCAAGTTGGATGCCTGTGAGGTTATGGACCCTGTTGGCGCGGGCATAGAGTGGGCGCATTCCGTGGTTGCTAAGGTGAGCAATCAGCTAAGCCAAGATGTAGTTTAATTAATAAAGTTTGGCTTTTTGAGCTTGGAGCTTGCTGGCCTTTTTTGCTGGTAAGCTTCAAGTTATCTATCGTTATCTTCTCTTTGTGTTTTACCTTTTCTTTCTTTCTTTCTCTCTTTCTCTTCATATCTTTATTATTATAAGATTTTCTTGATCTGATTAGTTTGTATTGTGTTTTTCTATTGCTATTTTCATTGTTTTTTTTCAGTCTGATTTTAATGTTTTAAAAATAATTCGTATCGTATCTGTTTTCTTACGTGGGGTGGTTGTTTTTGGGCTGTTCTAAAGTGTGCGATGATGCTTTTGATTTTTATTTCTAAAAAAGTGTTTTGTTTTATTGTGGGGTTGCTTGTTGTTAGGTCTGTGTGTCGTATTTTTTGATTAATTATTTTCATTGTTGTTAAATTTTTACTGAATTTTTAATTCTGGCAAGTCAGTTGCAATAAGGGAGGTGAGTTTACTTACTTTACTTATTTCAGAGAAATTATTATGACTACTGTTGTTGAGCCAGAACTAGAAAAGAAAAATGCAGTCGTAGCGGACAAAAGCGAAACTGAATCTTACATGACCGATGCAAACCTTCGTAATCGTACGGCGGTTAAGCTTTCAAATATCGAAAAACAACTCAAATCGAAACGTGATGATTTGAATGGTCCAGTGGTTTGGTTTGATACCGCGGTATTAAAAACCAATACACCTAACGACGAAATCTACGCAAGAATTATTAATTTGGAGTACAGCGGTATTGTCTTGTACTTAAATAACATTGATGCGTTTATCGATACTGTTCCAACACGTATGTTAATTATCTTGCGTTTGAATTCAAAAGAAGAGTTGGCAGAATTTAAAAAATCTAAAACAGCAACGCGTTTCAAAAAAGATAAATCAAAACGTCTTATTGTCGCTTACAACGATATCGATACATTAATCACCTTAAAAGAAGAATCGTTAACCACGTGTTATGAATGTTACGTCGATGATCAAGAAAGCTTACACAGTTCAATCTATGACGGTTTGAAGGCGGATTATCTAACCATTCTCTTTAAAGACCCTACCAATATTCCTCTCGAATTGGTTATTGCCTCATTGCAGAAAACCAATACGATTCTGATGAAAAACATCGCAGATTCTGCGGACGTAGACGACGCTATCGTGACCCTGGGTGTTATGGAATACGGCGCTGAAGGTGTGATTTTCTCACCGACCAATCATGAAACACTCGATAACTTTGTTAATCGCCTAGCCAATAAGCAGCACCCAGAATTGCCGTTGCAAGTTGGTACTGTTAAAGCAACTTACCCCGTTGGTATGGGTTATCGCGCCTGCATTGATACCGGCACTTTGTTTGATGACGATGAAGGTATGTTGGTGGGCTCTACCTCTGGTGGCGGTATTTTGTGTTGCCCAGAAGTGTACTTTTTGCCGTACATGGAATTGCGACCATTTCGCGTGAACGCAGGCGCTGTCCACAGTTACGTGTACAACGTTAATGATCGCACCGATTACATGTCGGAACTAAAAGCCGGTTCTAGCGTGATGTTGGTGAACTCCAAAGGTCGCGTGCGCACAGCTCCGGTAGGCCGCATGAAGATAGAACAGCGTCCGTTGCGTTTGATTGAGGTGGTTTTCCCAGGCGGTGAAGAAATCAACGTAATCATGCAGGACGACTGGCATGTGCGCATTTTCTCCGGTGACGGTAAGCCGTTGAATATTTCTCACCTACAACCGGGCGACAAAGTATTGGGTTACACCACCGAAAGTGGCCGCCACGTGGGTATTAAAATCGATGAGAGCATCATTGAAAAATAACGATAACAACAAGGAGAAGATATGAGCTACATCGGTAAAATACTGCGGCAAAAGCGATTTTATTTTCCAAACGAAAACTTTGGAACCATTATTCCTATCGATCACGGGCTAACCTTTGGGCCGATGGCTGGAATAGAAACCGACCGAGAAATCGGTCAGTGGATTTCTAACCAAAATATCAGTGCTGTAATTTTGCATCGCGGATTATTGGAAAAGTTAGCCGTTAATAATGCCTTAAATTCTACCACCGGAATTATTCTGCATTTAAATGGTATGTCTTGTGTATCAACAGATTTAGATACCAAGGAATTATTAACTTCCGTTGATCACGCTCAAGCACTGGGTGCTGACGGCATCTCATTCCAAGTGAATTTTACGGAACTCAATACCAGTCACAATTTAAAACTGATTGCGCAACTGACCGAGCAGGCGCATCGACGTGGCTTGCCGGTCTTGGCAATGCTTTACGATAAAGTCGATGTACCGAAAGAAGAAAAACTGCCGCGAATGCGCTCGATTATGCGCGCGGCTGTGGAACTCGGTTGCGATGCGTTAAAGGTGGCGTTTCCGAGCAGCATTATCGAGATTGAATCCTTGATGGCCGGATTTAACGATAAGCCCCAGGTTTTTTTCGCCGGCGGCGATTTAACCTCCGAGCAAGACTTTATCAATAAAACCATTGCTGGTGTTTCTTGTGGTGCGGGCGGATTGTGTGTTGGCCGTAATGTCTTTCAAAATCCTAATAAGGATGTATTCCTACAGAAATTACGTTTCAACATGGAAAAATGCGCCGAATCGGCCAGTCGAGAAAATTCGATGGAAACGCTTCCGGCTTAATTATTAACGGTGTAATCGAGGGAGGAATACGTATGACTCGTCTGCCCCAACACATAATCGATAATCTTGTGTCGGATCGAACGCTCGGCGCCGGTAATTTTTTATTTCAGGCGTTAGCCGTCAACCCTAATCCTGAAAAAGAATATTTGTTTTTACAACAACCGGTAACAGGTTTTAATAAATCCAGTTACAGTGCGTTTTCGTTGTCGAGCTTGTCAAAGTTAACCAGCCAATGGTCGTCGTTTTATCATCGCGAGGGCGTTTGTGAAAAAGATGTTGTTGCGATTTTTCTCGACGACACGATTGATTATTTTATTCACTACGTGGCTCTCACCAGTATCGGTGCTGTACCGGCGTTATTAAACAGTAAATTACCCCCGCACACAGCGGCGGGTTTTATTGAGCGCGTCCAGGCGGTTGCGTTTTTATCGGCGGATGAACGTTTGCTTGAAACGCAATCGGAGTTGGAGAAATTAAATTTTCAACCCAAGTTGCTGAACTTAACTGAGCTGTGTTCACAAGCAATGGAATTGGAATTACCCAAGGTCTTTCCATTTGAGCATTATGAAAAAGACCCGGTATTAATCACTCACACATCCGGTACCACTGGCATTCCAAAAGCGGTAACTGCGGCTCACCAGGCGTATTTACACGGGGTGAAATACCGCTTGGAGAACCCAACGCCGAACATTGAGCATTACTTTACCGCGTTGCCGCATTCTCATAACTCCGGTATTGCCTATTTAATGGAAGCAACTTTGCGAGGCTGTCCGGTTTGGGTTCAAAGCGATAAATCGCCGCAAGCAATGGCTCGGGCCATCGAAAACTTTGAAGCGGATTTTGTGATTGCCTTTCCGAAAATATTTGTCGAAATGGTTCGTGCTGAGCTGGAACCCACGCGCATGCCGAGCGTGTATTACTGGCGCAGTACGGGTGATGCGGCGCACGAACGGCACGTGCGTGAAATCACTCGCTGGGGCCGGCATTTAGAAGGCAATACCGAAGTGCCGGGGTCGTTTTACATCGACGGTTTGGGATCGTCAGAGATGGGATCATCGTTGTTTACAACGCTGCACCACAAAGACAAGAAAAACTACGACCGTTGCGTAGGCAAACCTCAGCCTTGGGTGGATGCTCAGGTGTTGGATGATTACGGCAATCGCTTGGGTGTCGGAACCGTGGGTAAGCTCGGAATTAAATCGCCGTCGTTAACCCCCGGTTACTGGAACAGTACCGGTTTAACGGAGAAATTCCGCTGCAAAGGTTACTGGATAACGGGTGATCTGGTTTATCGCGACAGCCAGGGTCGTTTTTATCACGTCGATCGAATTACCGATGCAATCAACACCGAAGCGGGCGTTGTTTATAGCTTGCAGACCGAAGAGCTGATCATGAAGAAATTCAATGAAATTTTCGATTGTTCAGTTTACGCCGATACCGACTCCAGTGGTCAAACTCGGGCGTCAATTCGCGTTGATTTGGTGGAATACACACGCGATGAAAGCGCGCTTTTGCAGCTGCTAGATCGGGTCAATGATTGGCTTGCAGAAAATGGCAAAGCGTCGCTGTTTTCGTTGTCGGTGATGGATAACGACAGCCAATACGCGCCTGAAGGTGTTACCGGTAAAGTGTTAAAGCGACAATTACGGCAGTTGGACCAAGCGGCGGTAAGCGTCTCATGCTAGCCCTGGGTAGTGCAGCCTATGATTATGGCTGCACGTTATTTCGATGGTTGCTCAGCAAAGCCTATATTTTATTTCCCATAGGCGCCTTTATTTTTTGGCTTACCTACAACAGCCCGGTTTGGGCTGTTGAAAATTTGCGTGAGCACATCGAAATATCGCTGACGATGGTGGTCGGTTCGTTTGTCGCTGGTGCTACGGCACTTGGCGGTGGCGCGGTGGCGTTTCCAGTGCTGACTAAAGCGCTGCACATTGAACCCTATGACGCCAAATTATTTTCGCTCGCCATTCAGAGCTTTGGCATGACCGCAGCGAGTTTGACCATTCTGAGCCAACGCCTGCCATTTTTTGTAAATGCGGCGAAATTGTCGATTTCTGCGGCGATCCCCGGTGTTATTGTCAGCATTTTGTGGATCAGTGAGTTTTTGTCGCGCTCACTGACTAAGTTTATTTTCAGTTTGTTATTACTGAGTTTTGCGGTGGTGTTAGTGTGGCTAAAAAGCCATCGTTTTTCATCCGATAAAACCGATATCAAAGCTTCTCAAATTCGTGATCGACGGTTGATTATCGTCGGCAGTTTTTTGGGAGGAATGATCAGCGGCATTATTGGTTCTGGCGCTGATATTTTGTTGTTTATTGTGTTGGTTGTTTTGTTACGCAAAGACGTTAAATGTGCCACGGCGACGTCCGTGATTGTGATGGCCAGCGTGTCACTTGTCTCAACTCTTATTCATGTTTGGGGCATGCAGGTAATGACGCCAGAGGTTGCCTCTTATGTTCACGCTGCCATTCCAATCGTTGTGATTGGCGCGCCAGTAGGTGCTTATTTGTGCGCAAAATTGCCACCCACGGCGGTTCTGGCGTTGTTATTAATGTTAATTGGCTGTGAAGTAAGTTTTACCTTTTATCAGGCTCTGGCCGAATTTGGGCCGGTTAGCTAAGGTTTTGTTGTTAAAAGTGGTTCAAGCATGAGTGATACTTAGCTCAGAAACCACGAAATACTCGCAAAACTTTCAAGATATGCGAAAATAACTGCGACTCGCAGTTATTTTTTCGGCTATGAAAATCATTATTCTTGGGGCCGGTCAGGTTGGCGGTACATTGGCCGAAAACCTCACCAACGAAGCCAATGACATCGTTATTATTGATACGGATGAAGCGCGCCTTCGAGAATTGCGTGACCGCATCGATATTGGCGTAGTCACCGGTGAAGGTTCACATCCACGGACCTTAATTCAAGCCGGAATCGAAGACGCAGAAATGCTGATTGCGGTAACCAGCAATGACGAGATCAATATGATTGCTTGTCAGGTTGCCCACAGTTTATTCAATACGCCCACCAAAATTGCTCGTATTCGTCACCGCGCTTATTTGGCTAAGCCCGAATTGTTCTGTAACGAACGCATTCCCATTGATGTGTTGATCAGTCCGGAAAAACTCGTTTCCGATAATATCTATCGCTTAATTCAACAGCCAGGTGCGTTGCAGGTGCTGGATTTTGCCGACGGCGTTGCGCAATTGGTTGCGGTAAAAGCGTATTACGGTGGGCCCTTGGTGGGTCAAGAACTGCGCTTCTTACGCCAGCACATGCCTTCCGTTGAAACCCGAGTGGCGGCAATTTATCGGCGTAACCGCGCCATCATGCCCGAGGGTTCGACAGTAATCGAAGCCGACGACGAAGTTTTCTTTATCGCTGCGCGCAACGATATTCGCGCGGTCATGAGTGAGTTGAGAAAACTGGAGCGCCCTTATCGACGAATTTTAATTGCCGGTGGCGGTAATATTGGCGCAGGTTTGGCGCGTCAGTTGGAAAAATCCTATTCGGTAAAAATCATTGAATACAGCCGCGAGCGCAGTCAGCAACTGGCCGAGCAATTGCGCAACACGATTGTTTTGCACGGTAGCGCCTCTGACCAAGATTTACTCCTGCAAGAAAATATCGAAGACACCGACGTCTTTTTAGCGCTCACCAACGACGACGAAGCTAATATTATGTCGTCGATGTTGGCCAAGCGTTTGGGTGCACGCAAAGTGATGACCTTAATTAACAACCCTGCGTACGTTGATTTGGTTCAGGGCGGTGAAATCGATATTGCGTTTTCGCCGCAGGCAACAACGATTGGCAGTTTATTAACTCATGTTCGCCGTGGCGATATGGTTAATGTTCACTCGTTGCGCCGAGGTGCGGCGGAAGCCATTGAAGTAGTGGCCCACGGTGATCAGAACTCTTCCAAGGTTGTTGGCAAAACATTGGATATGATCGATTTGCCCGAAGGCGCAACCATTGGTGCTATCGTTCGCGAAGACGCCAGTGGTCCTGATGTGATTATTGCTCACGACGATATTGTCGTTGAAAGCGGAGATCACGTGATCGTATTTTTGGTGGACAAAAAATACACCCGAGACGTTGAGAAGCTTTTCCAGGTTGGATTCAGCTTTTTTTAATGATGTTAAAAGCGACCTAAAACGACGAATTTTCTATGCATATTCGTGTTATTTTCCGAATTTTAGGAGTGTTGCTGATGTTGTTCAGCATCACTCTGATGCCACCGGTTGCTGTGTCTCTGTGGTATAACGATCAAAGCTATCCTGCTTTTTTACTCGCCTTTTTTATTACCTTCGGCACAGGCTTTGTCGCCTGGATTCCGTTTTATAACATCAAGCAAGATCTCCACACCCGCGACGGTTTTATTATTACCGCGCTGTTTTGGTTGGTACTGGGATTGTTTGGTAGCTTGCCTTTTGTGTTCTCCCAAAGCCCGAATTTGAGCTTTACCGATGCGGTGTTTGAATCGCTCTCTGGATTGACGACTACTGGCGCGACGGTGATCACGGGTTTGGATGAATTACCGAAAGCGATTCTCTACTATCGCCAGCAACTCCAGTGGTTGGGCGGCATCGGTATTATTGTTATTGCTGTCGCTATTTTGCCAATGTTGGGTATTGGCGGCATGCAGCTGTACCGTACGGAAGCGCCCGGTCCAATCAAAGACTCAAAGCTGACGCCGCGTATTACCGAAACCGCCAAAGCGCTGTTTTTTATCTATTTTAATTTAACGGTGATTTGTGCGTTGAGTTACTGGGCCGCGGGCATGACTTTGTTTGATGCCATTGGCCATGCCTACGCCACCGTTGCCATTGGCGGTTTTTCTACCCACGACGCCAGTATTGCCTACTTCGACAGCCATTTGATCATGGCGATTTGTATGTTTTTTATGGTGCTGTCGGGGATTAATTTTGCGTTGCACTTTTTCTCTTGGCGAGAAAAAAAGCTGGTTCATTATTGGTACGACCCGGAGTGCCGCTTCTACATCAATATGATTGCTGTAGGTATGGTGGTGACGGTGTGTTATTTGATTCTCACCAATACCTATTCACCGGAAGAAGCGTTTTGGCAGGGCAGTTTTGAGCTGGTTTCTCTGTTAACCACAACGGGTTTTGGCGTTACGGATTTCAGTATTTGGCCGGCGTTTTTACCGTTCTTCTTGTTTTATATGTCATTTATGGGTGGCTGTGCGGGCTCTACCGGTGGCGGTATGAAAGTGGTTCGCGTGCTGTTGGTTTTAAAGCAGGGCGTGCGTGAGCTGAATCGACTGATTCATCCGAATGCGGTGATTTCGGTAAAACTGGGTAATAAGTCCGTTCCTGATCGCGTGGTTGAAGCGGTATGGGGCTTTTTCGCCGTTTACGTGATCTCGTTTATGGTTATGTTCTTGGTGTTGTTGGGCACGGGCTTGGACTTTCTGACGTCTTTTTCTGCCGTTGGCGCGAGCATTAATAACCTTGGCCCGGGTCTCGGTGAGGTCGCTGCCCATTACGGCGACATCAACGATACGGCGAAATGGGTGCTTTGTTTTGCCATGCTGTTAGGGCGTTTAGAGGTATTTACGCTGTTAGTGTTGTTTTCCCCGATGTTTTGGCGACGATAGCGTTTATTTAGCGCTTCTATCTATCGCTTTTTAGCCAAGGGTAAACTCAGTAAGAACAGCACTGCTGAGGCCAGCACAATGGACGGCCCGGCGGGAGAATCCCAAAGGTAAGAGCTACCAATGCCGAGCGCAATCGACGTCATTCCCAACAAACTGGCGATCACGGCCATTTGTTCGGGAGTTTTGCTTAAGTTCCTACTGGTTGCTGCTGGAATAATCAGTAGTGCCGTAATCAACAACACCCCAACCACCTTCATTGCGATAGCAATCACCAACGCCATCAGCAGCATTAAGCTGGTTCTAACCCAAAAAACATTGATGCCTTCGACGTGGGCGAGATCTTCGTCGACCGTTAACGCGAGCAATTTTCGCCAGAGCATCGCCAGTGCAGCAAGAACCAGGATGCTAACGATGGCAACGGTACTTAAATCCGCTATCGATACCGCCAGCAAATCCCCAAACAAGTAAGCCGTGATATCGATTCTGATATTGGCTTGAGTGCTCGCGATCACCAAGCCCAGGGCCAGAGTTGAGTGGGACAAAATTCCCAGCAGAGTATCGGTGGCCAGCAATCGTTTTTGCTGCAACAGAACCAACAACATTGCCAAAATTAAGCAACCGCAAGCGACGGCGATGTTCAAGTTTATGGATAGCAGCCAACCAAAACTAACGCCTAATAACGCAGAGTGAGCCAGAGTATCGCCAAAGTAGGCCATGCGTCGCCAAACAATAAAACAGCCGAGTGGACCTGCAACTAACGCAACAGCAATTCCCGTAAGTAGAGCAATAATCAAAAATTCAGGCATGGAAATCGGCCGCTAATGTTGGTGGGGGTGGCGTGTTTCACCCGAATCGTGCTGGTGGTCGTGGTGGTGTGTATAAACTGCAACCCCGGTGTCGGTTTGTTGGCCGAATAACTCTAGGAATGCGGGATCGGTACTGATGCTTTCGGGGTGTCCCTGGCAACAGATGTGGTGATTCAAACAAACCACGGTATCGGTTTGCGCCATGACCAGATGCAAGTCATGGGAAATCATCAACACCGCGCAATTGAGTTCAGAGCGCAGTTCGCCGATCAATCGATACAACTTCGATTGGCCGGTGATATCCACGCCTTGCACGGGCTCATCTAGCACCAATAAATCGGGTTTGCGAACAATGGCGCGAGCCAGCATAACTCGTTGCAGTTCACCGCCAGAGAGTTTCGACATTAACTGGCGGCCAATCGCGGGAACATCGACACGAGCCAGCGCCTCACCAATGGCCGCCGGTTTCGAGCCGGTGAGTGCCAAAAATCGATCCACCGTCAACGGCATGGAGCCATCGAGACTGAGTTTTTGTGGCATATAACCGATAGTTAGATTTTTTGAACGTTTAATATTGCCTTTGTCTGGGGACAACAAGCCCAGTAAAATCCTGACTAATGTAGTTTTCCCCGCGCCATTAGGTCCAATCAACGTCAAAATTTCACCGCGCTGAATCTGAATATCGACGCCGTCTAGAATGGCTTTGCCATTTCTTTGGAATAAGACGTTATTGGCACTGAGTAATGGCTGCAATGGAAGCTCCATTATTATTGGTGGTGAATCGGCAAGCATCGCCAAAAAGGGTCGGTATCTTAGACCATTTGTCGCTAAACTGTTTATAAAAACTAACTGATTTTAAAACCAATCGTTGATAGCCCTTCACACTCATTGGTCAGAAGGACCCGTAAATTGGAAGCCCCGTTGTACATGCAGAGAGTTCTTTATTTTATATGTTGTAACATGATGTTGCTTTTGCCAACATTGGTGAGTGCTACGACCGAAAAGCCAAAAGTCGTCGCCAGTATTCAACCGTTGTATTTGATCAGTCAGGAGTTACTCGGCGATCAAGCCGATGTAGAGCGGCTTATGCCGTTGGGGGCGAGTCCGCACGGTTTTCAACTTTCGTGGTCCCAACGCCGTTTACTGGATGAAGCAGATCTTATTGTTTGGGTGGGTCCGTCGCTTGAGTTGTTTATTGAAAAGGTAATCAGTACTCGACCTAATTTGTCCCTCGATTCTGTGCCTTCGGCCATAGAAACCACGGTAACTGTCGGCACGGGTCATGCGCACTCGCCGGGTGAGTCCCACAACCATGAATCCCACGACCACCAAGCGCACGGGCGTGATCCGCATTTATGGCTGGACCCGGAAAACGCCTTAATCATTGCGCGGCAATTGATTGATCACTTGAAAAAGTCGTTGAATGACGAACAAGAGCACGCTCGTTTGGAGGAGAAATACCGGTTATTCGCCGAAAAAATCGACGCCACCAATCAACAACTGCAGGCCGATTTAAAGCCGGTTCAATCAGTCCCGTTTATTGTTTTTCACGACGCACTTCAGCATTTTCAGCAACATTACGGCCTGATGCCTTATCAAGTGGTAACGCGTCTGCCCGAACAACGGCCCGGTGCAAAGCATTTGCATGAGTTGCGACAACGTATTAAACAGGGCCAATGTTTGTTGGTGGAACCGTATTATTCTGCGGCGCAAACGCGTCGATTGCAGAGTGAGTTCAATTTAGTGGTGGAAGAAATTGATATTCTTGGTGCAGAGGCGAACAGCTACACCGATTTTCTATTAACACTGGCTTCCGGTATCAAACACTGCTTGGTCAGCTCGGCTGAGTAGATTTACGGTTTCTTTGCATAGAGTGTTTGATTCACCGTCGTTCTGGGGTTTAATCCCCAGCTACTCAATTGAATATCAAAAGACAACAGAATTCACGTCATGGCAGAAAAACAACCACCGCTAATTTTAGTTGATGGCTCATCGTATTTATTTCGCGCATTTCACGCGCTCCCGCCGCTTACCAACAGTAAAGGCCAGCCCACGGGTGCGATTAAAGGTGTGGTCAACATGCTGCGACGCATGGAAAAGGACTATCCCGGCAGCCCAGTAACGGCGATTTTCGATGCCAAAGGCAAAACTTTTCGCAGCGATATTTACCCGGAATACAAAGCCAATCGACCGCCCATGCCGGATGAATTGCGCAGTCAGATTCAACCCATTCACGACATCATCCGCGCGATGGGAATTCCGTTGCTGATTATCGATGGTGTCGAGGCTGACGATGTGATCGGTACACTCACATCCCAAGCCATCGACCACGGTATGGAAGTGGTGGTTTCTACCGGTGATAAAGACATGGCGCAGCTGGTTAACAGCCATGTGACTTTGGTGAACACCATGAACGATACCGTTATGGATCGCGAAGGGGTTGAGAAAAAATTCGGAATTCCGCCGGAGTTAATCATCGATTTTCTTGCTCTAATGGGAGACAAGGTCGACAACATTCCCGGTGTTGCTGGGGTAGGTGAAAAAACCGCGTTAGCCTTGTTGCAAGGTTTAGGCAATTTGGAAGAGATCTACGGCAATCTCGATAAAGTCAAAGAGCTTACCTTCCGTGGTGCTAAAACCATGGCTGCAAAACTGGAAGCGAAAAAAGACGATGCGTTTTTATCGTATGAATTAGCCACGATTAAAACCGACGTTGATTTAGAGGTGAGTCTTGCCGATCTAAAACCGATTGCCGAAGACAACGAAAAGCTGTTGGCATTATTTCAAGATCTTGAATTTAAAACCTGGATTCGCGAACAGGAAAATATCATTGCTAATCCCGGCGCTTCAAACGATGTTGTCGAAGAACAACAACAGCCGGCCAATTATGAAATCGTAACTGATGAAAGTGCGTTAGATGCTTGGTTGGAAAAATTAAAAGCCTCCGATGTTTTCGCTTTTGATACCGAAACCACGAGTCTCAATTATATGCAAGCGCGTGTTGTCGGTGTGTCGTTTGCGGTAGAGGCGGGTGCTGCTGCCTATATTCCTTGTGCCCACGATTACATGGGGGCGCCAGAGCAAATCAGCGAAGAGGTTTTATTTTCAAAATTAAAACCAATTTTAGAAGACGAGAACATTAAAAAAGTTGGGCAGAATTTAAAATACGATAAAAGTGTTCTCGAAAACCACGGCATTCAATTAAATGGTATCGCCTACGACACTATGCTTGAATCCTACGTTTTAAATTCTGTAGCAACTCGTCACGATATGGACAGTCTCGCGGAATTTTATCTCGGTAAAAAAACCATTCATTTTGAAGACATTGCGGGCAAAGGTGCGAAGCAACTGACGTTCAATCAAATTGAATTAGATAAGGCCGGACCTTACGCAGCAGAAGATGCTGACATTACCTTACAGCTGCATCAAAAATTAGCGCCGCAATTAGATGATGAACCAAGCTTGCAAAAAGTCTTGGCCGAAGTAGAAATGCCATTAGTGCCGGTGCTTTCTAAAATCGAACGTACCGGTGCGTTGATTGATGCCAATTTATTGAACACACAAAGCCAAGAGTTGGCTGGGCGTTTAAAAGAGCTAGAAAAAGAAGCCTTTGATATGGCGGGTGAGGAATTTAATTTAGCTTCACCAAAGCAGCTCGGTGCGGTGATGTTCGATAAACTGCAAATTCCGGCGATTAAAAAAACCAAAACCGGTGCGCCATCGACTGCGGAAGATGTTCTGCAAGAATTGGCCTTGGATTATCCACTGCCGAAATTAATTTTAGAATACCGTGGGTTGGCCAAGCTAAAATCCACTTATACCGATAAGCTGCCGCAAATGTGCAACCCAGAAACAGGGCGTGTGCATACTTCTTATCATCAAGCGGTTGCAGCGACGGGGCGATTGTCTTCGACCGATCCCAACCTGCAAAATATTCCCATTAAAAATGCCGAGGGCCGTAGAATTCGCCAGGCGTTTATTGCACCCCAAGGTTATAAAATTCTTGCGGCGGATTATTCCCAAATTGAATTGCGTATTATGGCGCATTTATCGGGTGATAAAGGTTTATTGGATGCTTTCCAAAACGATGTCGATGTTCATAAAGCCACAGCCGCAGAAGTTTTTGGTGTTGATGTCGACGCCGTGACTACTGAGCAACGTCGCAGCGCCAAGGCCATTAATTTTGGCTTAATTTACGGTATGTCGGCGTTTGGTTTAGGCAAGCAATTGAATATCGGCCGCAATGATGCTCAGGGTTACATCGATAAATACTTTGAGCGTTATCCTGGAGTTGCCGAATTTATGGATGAGATTCGAGCCAGTGCGGCAGAAAAAGGTTACGTAGAAACACTCGTGGGTCGTCGTTTGTATTTGCCTGAAATTAATTCCCGCAACGGTATGCGTCGCCAAGCGGCTGAACGTACGGCCATTAATGCACCCATGCAAGGCAGCGCCGCCGACATCATCAAAAAGGCTATGGTCATGGTGGATCAATGGCTTGAGAGTGACGGGTATGACGCTCGCGTGATTATGCAAGTTCACGATGAATTGGTGTTGGAAGTTAACGAATCCATTGTCGATGAAATCAGTGACAAGCTGTGCCAGATTATGTCTTCAGCGTTGACACTTAATGTGCCGTTATTAGTTGAAGCCGGCGTTGGCAATAACTGGGATGAAGCCCATTAATTCGGATTGTATTTTACAGAAGGTGAGGAGAGCAGTATGAGTATTACATTGTATGGATCGAAACCGTCTCCCTATGTGCGTCGCATTCGAATGCTTCTGCACGGAACCGATTTTGAGTTCTCTGTTGTCAACGTTTATGACGACAGTGGCCGAGCTGATTACGCGAAAATCACACCGATTAGAAAATTGCCATTGGTTGTTGATGGCGATAAAACCATTTTCGATTCCCATGTGATTGCTAATTATCTGATTGAAAAGTTAAATCTAGCGCCAGTTACACTTGAGCAACATAATTTAATCAGTGGCGTTGATGCCGTGACTGATTCATTGATTATTTTGTTTATGGGTAAAAACTCTGGCCTTGAACTATCAAAAGACACATTAATCTTTAAACTTCAGTATGAACGTATTCATGACACGTTGACTTGGTTAGAAAAAGAAGCTGAGTCTGGCGCATTCTCTGAATGGAATTACGCGGCTATCAGTTTGATTACATTGATCGATTGGGTGGAATTTCGTGAACTTTACGATTTATCTGCTTTTCCGAATTTGGTTGCGGTCAGAAATAATTTCTCTGATGTTGAGGCAGCAAAATCAACATTGCCAGAATAGTATCTGTTTATTAGCATGCGGTTATATGTATTTGCTTGTTGAGCTTTCATTGTAATCGACGCTTTCTTATAAAAGTTCTGACAGCTGTTCTACATGGCTTCAGAACTTTTTATTATCAGTATTTATTTCATTAATTCCTGCGTTTTATTTTCTTCTCTTCTTCTCTCTTTTCTTAAGTTTCTTAATAAATTTTTTAATGTTTCTTTTAGGTGTTGCTATTATTTTACATTTGTTGTGTTGTTGTTTCCTATTTGACGTAAGTGCAGGCGCTTTTATTCGTTATGTTAGTAACGTTTATTTTTCGGTATTTTGTGTTGGCTTTTTAGTTAGTTGGGTTTTTTTGAAATAGATATAACGGGTATTTAGTATATTTGTTTTTTTACATGTGATTCTCAAGAGAATATTTCTTACGCCTTTTTATAATTTAAATGTGTCAATTTTTGTTATCGGCAATAAAGTGGTGTTGGCTTTAATCTATTTGATTCTAATTGATATTAATTTTTTGTTGTATGATTGAATCATTGTTTTCATTTTCTGTTCCTAGCATAGCTTGACTGGCTTTCTGTGCATCGAGATATGCGAATTTATCCATTTAAATTATTTCTATAAAAAATTATTTTCCTGTGAGGATCATGATGAGCTTTAATCATCGGCAGTGTGATCTAAATGTTTTGGTTATTGCGGAAGCAGCAAATCCGGAGTGGACGAGTGTTCCTCTTTTGGGGTGGTTGCACACCCAAGCACTTTCAAAAAAATGCAATGTACATTTGGTTACGCAAATTAGAAATAAAAAAGACATTGAATCAGAAGGATGGAAAATCGAAAAAGACTTTACGGCAATCGATACTGAATTTATAGCTGCTTTTATTCATAAGTTGTCAAAGTTGTTACGTGGAAATTCTGGTTTGGCGTGGACAATTAATACTGCGTTAGAAAGTCTTTCTTATCCATTCTTCGAGTATTTGGTGTGGAAGCAGTTTAAGCAACAATTAAAATCCGGAAAATACGATGTGGTTCATCGAATTACACCGGTAAGCCCGACGGCGCCCAGTTATTTAGCAAAAAAACTTCACAGTATTAATGTCCCATTTGTAGTCGGTCCTATGAATGGCGGAGTTCCTTGGCCAAAGCAATTTCGAGAAGTTCGCCACAAAGAGCGAGAGTGGTTATCTTACGTGCGAGATTTTTATAAATTGTTGCCGGGCTATTTGTCGCTAAGAAAACACAGTGATTGTTTATTGGCGGGTTCTCTTGCTACTAAAAATCAAATTCCCGATCAGTTTCAAGATAAAGTTTTGTACATCCCAGAAAATGCGATTGACCTGAATCGTTTTTCTGTAAACCATACTCATAAAACAAATAATATTATCAAGGCGGCATTTGTGGGTCGGCTGGTTCCATACAAAGGGCCTGACATCGCCTTAAGAGCCATTGCTCCGTTTTTGAAATCGGGCAGTATGGAATTTGATATATTCGGCGATGGCCCAATGCGTGAAGAACTGAGCCAACTGATAAAACAGTTAGGTGTTGAGAGTTCGGTAAAAATGCATGGTTTTGTTGAAAACAAAAAACTTCAACAAAAGTTACAAGACTCCGATTTGTTTTTATTTCCCAGCTTAAGAGAATTTGGCGGCGCCGCGGTTATGGAGGCAATGGCGCTTGGTTTGGTTCCGGTGGTTGTGGATTATGCTGGTCCTAGTGAATACGTTACCGAAATGAGCGGGTATAAAATTCCGTTGGCTCCAAGAGAGGAGTTAATTAGAGCGTTTCAGGAAAAGCTGTATTACATCAAAAATAATATCAGAGAACTTGAGCGTAAACGCTCTATGGGTAAAAAGCGTATCACCGAGCATTATTCGTGGGAGAGAAAAACCGATCAAATATTAGAAGTGTATGATTGGGTGCTGGGTCGTTCGAGTAAGCCTCAGTTTTATACTCCACCTCTGGACAACCTTGATGTCGATAAGATTCCTATCGCGGCACCTTTGGAAGAAATTCAAACGGCTTGAGTGCGTTGGATTTTGAAAACGGTAATCAGTATTACTCATTACTGATAATACTGATTTAACCGTTTTACGCCTTTAATCTTTTGAACGCCTGTATTCGATTAAGTTGGGCTGTCTTCTGTTTCAATTAATGTGTCTGATTCTGGTTCAATGTGTAACCACTGAGTCAGAACTTGTTCTAACTGAGTTATTCCTTCTTTTTTCAACGCTGAAAAAGTCTGTACGCTGACTAAATCGTCAACATTGGCTTCCTTTACGTGTTTTCTCACTGACAGAAGTGTATTTTTTGCAGGCCCTTTTTTAAGTTTATCGGATTTGGTCAGTAGAATGTGTACTGGCATTTCCGCTTCTACTGCCCAATTGAGCATCATCGTGTCGAACTCTTTCATAGGTTGTCGGACATCCATTAATAGGATTAGCCCTTTCAATGACTGCCTTTCTCGCAAATATTGCGAAAGATTTTGGTCCCATTGTCGTTTTACAGCCAGAGGAACCTTGGCAAATCCATACCCTGGTAGATCCACGAGGCGCTGTTGCGGCGTAATGTTAAAAAAATTTATGAGCTGGGTTCGCCCTGGGGTTTTACTGGTTCGTGCCAGTTTCCTGTTGCCCGCTAAGCAATTGATAGCACTGGATTTTCCGGCATTAGAGCGGCCGGCAAATGCGACTTCTCGGCCGCTCTCTGGTGGGCATTGTTGTAGGGTTGGAGCACTTTGAAAGAACTCTGCTTTTGTAAAATTTAGTTTTGACATAGGTCGGCCTTTAGCCAAGTCCTTATAAAAATTAGTGCCTCGAACACGGCTTTGTATATAATATCGGGCTTTTGAGCCAGGAGGCCAGCATATCTAGCAAGTAAATGAGAGGCTTGGTAGTGGCTGATCTGCCTAAATCACAAGATTAGAATCGAAAGTTCGGCTCAAGCTTTTGATATACTAACAACAACTAGACCTTACGGATTAGCCAATGTACAAGACAGTTAAGCAAGTATTCATGGCCGCATTTTTAGTAGTGAGTGCACAGGCGGCCGTTGCAGAAGGTAACCCTGAAGCTGGTAAAGCAAAAACACTCGTGTGTGCCGCTTGTCACGGAACAGATGGAAACTCTCCTGCTCCAAATTTTCCAAAACTCGCAGGCCTCGGTGAAAAATACTTGTACAAACAATTGGCTGATATTAAAGAAGGCCGTCGCAATGTTTTAGAAATGACAGGCATGTTAACTAACATGAGCGACCAAGACCTTAAAGATATCGCCGCCTATTTTAACAGCCAAACCATACAACTTTCTGGTGCCAAGCCATTAAATGTATTAACAAACTCTGGTGAAGAAGTTGATGCATTAGCTCTTGGTCAAAAAATATTCCGCGCTGGTAACAAAGAAACCTCTGTTGCCGCCTGTATGGGTTGTCATTCTCCAACCGGTAAAGGTAATGATCCTGCTGGTTTCCCACGTTTGAGTGGTCAACACCCTGAATACATTGAAAAGCAATTGCGCGCATTCCGCGCTGGTGAGCGTACTAACGACGGTGAAACTGCCATTATGCGTCAAGTTGCCGCTAATTTGAGCGACGCTGAATTAAAAGCAGTTGCTAACTTTGTTGCAGGCTTGAACTAATCTGTAGCATTCCTGTTTGTGAAAAAGCGGCTCAGGCCGCTTTTTTTATGTTTGACGTTATCGTTTTACGAATTCGTACAATTGTAATATTTGTGAACGACCATTTGAGGCTTTGGAACTGAGTGAGTTTTCAGTGTCTAAAGCTCAGACCTAAAAAATAATACCGGAGATACCAAATGCGATTGACCTTAAGCATGCTGATGTTGCTGCTTTCTATGGCGGTGGGTGTTCAGGCCCAAGATTCCTATAAAGAAGGTGTTCATTATCAAGCGCTAAAGCAGCCTGTACCTACTCAGGACCCAACCAAAATTGAAGTAACCGAAGTGTTTTGGTACGGATGTGGTCACTGTTTCTCATTCGAACCTATGATCCAGCAATGGAAAAAGGGCTTAGACAGTGACGTGACGTTTGTTCACTCACCAGCTATCTGGAATGGCCCAATGGAAGTTCACGCACGTGCTTTCTATGTGGCTAAAGCGTTGAACATGTTCGATAAGATTCATCAGCCTTTATTCAACGCATTGAACATTGATCGTAAGCGTCTAGCCAATGAAAAATCGCTAGGTCAGTTCTTCGCAGACTTCGGTGTCGACGCTGAAACTTTCAAAAAGACATACAATTCTTTTGGTGTTGTTAGCCAAGTGAGCCAAGCTAATGCCCGAGCGCGCAGCTACGGTATTCAGGGTACACCTGAGATTGTGGTTGATGGCAAGTATCGTGTGAGTGCTAGCCTTGCGGGCAGCCAAGAAAAGATGCTTCAAGTAACTAATTATCTTGTGAATAAGATTCGCCAAGAAAAAAGCTAATCAGCTCTCTTATTGAATCTAAAAAACCCGGGTTAATCCTGGGTTTTTTTATGTCTGAGAGAAATATGAGTTCCAGCTGCGTGACTATACTTTAGCCAATTACGTGTGAGGAGCGGACATGGCTGCAAGTTGGCGTGACAAATATTTGGCTGCGTTGGATGAACAAGAGTCTCAAGAGCGTCGTTTTCAACATCAAATCAAACAGCTAAGAAGCTGTATTGATCATCTCTCTCAAGCGGCCGACGGTATTGATCCAACCTTGGACGAATTACTGGCTCCTTTAAATAAGAAGAAAAGCTCATCCAGAATTAACGTAGAAGATATAACAAACGCAGCAAAACAGGTTTCTGATCGACGAGAAACTAGGACTGGTGTGAGTCAAGATGCATTGAATGCTTTGGTTGATTACCTGAAAAATCTCAATCCATCACGTTCAGTGAAAACTGATCTCAATAAATATCAAGGCAATATCGGCAAGCGAGTTGGAAAGCTACACGCTTATCCACAGTTATTGCGTGAGTTGTCTGAGTTACATGCAGCGACGCTGGATAATGTTATCCACAAACGCCCCAATTGGATGGCGAGCTTATTGGGCGCACCGCCGTCGTTTAAAGAACACGTTAATGAAGGGGATTCTGGAAATCCTGCTGACGATACCACTGATGTGTTTGAGCAAGACAAAGCTAATGATGATCCAATAATAGAAGAGGGTGATTTAGCTGAAAAAGAAACTGCGCTCGAACCATCGGTTATTGAAGGTGAATATCACATTGTTTCCACAGAAAACACTGAGGAAGATGTAGATAACTTGTTGGTGAGCTCTGATAAAGATGTGGCTAGTTTTGAACAAAGTGATCATCAATCAGAAAAACACACAGAGATTTCTAACCGTTCAGGCATTGATAAGCATTCTAAATTCACCAAAATCGAAGATAAAATTTCAATCATTCTGACTGAAATGCTCGATAGCGTAGATGTCGAAGAATGTGTGAAAGAGAAGTTCAACCAATCGAAAGTCAGAATTAGCCAGGGATTGAACTGGTACGAAATGGTGGCAACGCTGGAAGATGTTCGGGATTTATTTTTACAGGCACTGTGTTCTGCGAATCAGGATTTTGAATCTTATTTAGAGAATATTGATACGGCTTTATCTGAGCTGAAGCAGTTGATACCTGAGCAGGCTCATCATAACCAGTTACAAAAAGCATTGGTTGGTGACATTCAGCAGGGGTTATCCGAGCGTTCGACTGCACTTGTTGAAAACTTAGACCAAGTAACGGATTTAGACGTACTTAAAAAATCTGTTGCCGATCACGTCACTGGTTTAGCTATACAACTTCAAAACTTAGATACCTTATCCACAAGGCTCGCAGAAAGTAGTGATGAGTCCCTGTTACTAAAACAGAAAATACAGGAGTTGGAAGATAATCAACAAAAGCTTAAGCAAGAGTTATCGGAACAAAAACATCGAGCCTTGCACGACGTTTTGACGGGTCTTCCCAATAGAGACTTTTACAATCAGTGGATATATAAAAAATACTCGCTCTGGAAAAATGGGGAGCACGAGTTGGTTATTTCCATTTGCGATGTGGATAACTTCAAATCATTTAACGATACCTATGGCCATCAAACCGGGGATCGTGTTCTTAAGTTGATTGGGAAATTATTAGGTTCAATTAAAAACCCCGAAAACTTTGTAGGACGATACGGCGGTGAGGAATTTATCCTCGTATTCTCATCTCAAGAGGTAAGCCAATGCGAAGCGTTGATTGAAAAGGTGAGAAAGAAGCTGGCGACGACCTCATTTCGATTCAAGGAAAAGCCGGTCACTATTACTGCATCTTTTGGATTGGCGCAGTTTACATTAGGGGACTCTATTGAAACTGCGTTAAAAAGAGCAGACGATGCACTGTATAAAGCAAAAGCTAATGGAAAAAATTGTCTCTACTGCGCTTAAACAATTATAAAGTTCAAATACGATGAATCTACTTATCATACTTGCCATTTTAGGAATTGCTCTTTTGGTTATCATTCCTATACTGGAAAAACACGGTCGATCCTATACTCCTGAAGAAACCCGCAAACTTTCAAAATGGATTTTGCCTATGGTTGCGCTTTTATTAGTGCTGCAAATTCTTGTTTATTATTTCGGCTAAAAAATAATTTTAAAAAAGTGCTTGCGTGGCAGAAATCTATTCCGTATAGTTCGCGCCCTCTCAACGACGAAGAGCAACAAAAACAAGGTCATTGGCTTTTGTTTAAGTTGTTTAAAGAGTTGAGAAAGTCTTCTCTCGGTTATTGAAGAAAAGACATTTTTAGTGAGTT
>NZ_JAJSLX010000002.1:0-270000 GCF_021290925.1 Sessilibacter corallicola
GAAACATTTGAACGTAGTAAACCCCACGTAAACGTGGGCACCATTGGTCACGTTGACCACGGTAAAACCACTTTGACCGCAGCTTTGACTCGCGTATGTGCAGAAGTATGGGGCGGCGACGCTGTTGCTTTCGACGGTATCGATAACGCACCGGAAGAACGTGAGCGCGGTATCACCATTGCAACCTCACACGTTGAATACGATTCCCCAACCCGTCACTACGCCCACGTAGACTGCCCAGGACACGCCGATTATGTTAAAAACATGATCACCGGTGCCGCTCAAATGGACGGCGCAATCCTAGTGTGTGGCGCAACCGACGGCCCAATGCCTCAAACTCGTGAGCACATCTTGTTGTCTCGTCAGGTAGGTGTACCTTACATCGTAGTATTCTTGAACAAAGCAGACCTTCTTGCAGAAGACTGTGGCGGCGTAGATTCAGAAGAATACGCAGAAATGCTAGAGCTTGTTGAAATGGAACTGCGTGAGTTGCTAGACACTTACGAATTCCCAGGTGACGACACCCCAATCATCGCTGGTTCTGCGTTGATGGCCCTTAACGGCGAAGACGGTAACGAATTAGGTACCTCTGCGGTTAAGAAATTGGTTGAAACTCTAGACGAGTACATCCCAGAGCCAGAGCGTGCTATCGACGGTGACTTCATCATGCCGATCGAAGACGTATTCTCAATCCAAGGCCGTGGTACTGTAGTAACCGGTCGTGTTGAGCGCGGTATCGTTAAAGTGGGTGAAGAAATCGAAATTATCGGTATCAAAGAAACCACCAAAACCACCTGTACCGGTGTTGAAATGTTCCGTAAGTTGCTTGACGAAGGTCGTGCAGGTGAGAACGTTGGTGTTCTTCTACGTGGTACCAAGCGTGATGAAGTTGAACGTGGCCAAGTACTAGCGAAGCCTGGTTCAATCACTCCGCACACCAAATTCGAAGGCGAAGTGTACGTATTGTCAAAAGATGAAGGTGGTCGTCACACCCCATTCTTTAAAGGCTACCGTCCACAGTTCTACTTCCGTACCACTGACGTGACTGGTGCTTGTGAGCTTCCAGAAGGCGTAGAAATGGTCATGCCAGGTGACAACATTCAAATGACTGTTACCTTGATCTGCCCAATCGCGATGGACGAAGGCTTACGCTTCGCAATCCGTGAAGGTGGCCGTACCGTTGGTGCTGGTGTTGTTGCTAAAATCATCGAGTAATAGTTTAATTCCTCAATGATGATCACGCCTCGCGTTGAGCGAGGCGTTTGTGTTTTTCCAGTCTTTAGGCCAGTAGTTCAATTGGTAGAGCGTCGGTCTCCAAAACCGAAAGTTGGGGGTTCGAGTCCCTCCTGGCCTGCCATCTTTAGTTATATACAATTTATAGAGTAAGGCATATTTATGAGCGGCAAAGTTGAGGCGCCAGAATATCGTTTTGATGCGCTTAAATGGCTAGTTGCGATTGCCATTGTTGCTCTGTGTGTAATTGGTAACTCTGTATTCTCCGAAGTGTCGTTGTTGTGGCGAGTTCCATCTATATTGGTTGGTGCTGCAGTTGCGTTATTTGTAATGGCGCAAACTGAGAAGGGCGCAGCCATTTGGGGATTGTTGCGTGATGCTCAAACAGAAGTTAGAAAAGTTGTTTGGCCAACGAAGGAAGAGACAAATCGCACCACGCTAATTGTAATTGGTGTTGTGATTTTGATGTCATTGATTTTATGGGGTTTAGATTCTCTACTTGGTTGGATCGCGTCGTTAATTTTGGGCTAAGGTGAAACATGTCGAAACGTTGGTATGTTGTTCATGCCTACTCAGGTTATGAAAAAAAGGTCGCGACTTCTTTAAAGGAGAGAGTTGAGCTTCACAGCATGGAAGATCTCTTTGGTGAGATTTTAGTTCCTACTGAAGAAGTCATCGAAATGCGCGGTGGCCAAAAGCGAAAGAGCGAACGTAAGTTCTTTCCAGGTTATGTTTTGGTTCAAATGGAACTCAATGATGACACTTGGCATCTTGTTAAAGATACTCCAAGAGTTATGGGTTTTATTGGCGGTAAAGCTGACAAGCCAGCTCCTATTACCGAAAAAGAAGCTCAGGCTATTTTACAGCGAGTTGATGATTCAACTGAGAAACCAAAACCGAAAACTGTATTTGAACCAGGCGAAATGGTTCGTGTAATTGATGGTCCGTTTAACGACTTTAATGGTGTTGTTGAAGGTGTCGATTACGAGAAAAGCAGACTTCAGGTTGCAGTTCTAATTTTTGGTCGTTCTACTCCGGTCGAGTTAGAATTTGGCCAAGTCGAAAAAGTTTAGTTTTAAACTGCAAAATCTATAAATAGATCTACACTGTATCTAATCTATTTATAGATTAGTGAATGCTTAAGCTGTTTTATTCGTAAAAACAGCGAGTTCTATAGATTTGTTTGCATAATTTAATTACCTCTGGAGAGCAATTTTCAGGGGCTTTGTAACTGGGGAGCCAAAGACAAGTGATGCCAGTCACTTTGAGGCGCCAATACCCATAATGGAGGCTAATCATGGCAAAGAAAATTGAAGCTTATATTAAGCTACAAGTCGCCGCCGGTCAGGCGAACCCAAGTCCACCAGTTGGTCCTGCTCTAGGTCAACATGGTGTGAACATCATGGAATTCTGTAAAGCGTTCAATGCTCAAACTCAAAGTTTGGAGCCAGGTGCACCAGTACCTGTTGTGATCTCTGTATATAACGATCGCAGCTTTACTTTCACCATGAAAACCCCTCCAGCTTCTTACTTGTTGAAGAAAGCTGCGAAGATTAAGTCTGGTAGTGCTCGTCCAAATACCGAAAAAGTTGGTAAATTGACTCGTGAGCAATTAGAAGAAATTGCTACTGCTAAAATGCCAGATTTGACTGCTGCTGATATGGACGCTGCAGTTCGCACAATTGCAGGTTCTGCACGTGCGATGGGTTTAGAGACTGAGGGTGTTGTTTAAGATGGCTAAATTATCAAAGCGTCAAAAGCTAATTAACGAAAAAGTTGATAGCACTAAAGCTTACAGCATTGAAGAAGCAATCGCGTTATTAAAAGAACTTTCTACTGTTAAGTTCCCAGAAACTGTCGATGCAGCTATCAATCTAGGTATTGATCCTCGTAAATCAGATCAAGCTGTTCGTGGTGCTACTAGCTTGCCACACGGTACTGGTAAAGACGTTCGCGTAGCAGTATTTTCTCAAGGCGCTTCTGCTGAAGCAGCTAAAGAAGCTGGTGCAGACATCGTTGGTATGGACGATCTTGCAGCAGAAGTAAAAGCTGGCAACATGGATTTCGACGTAGTTATCGCTGATCCCGCTGCAATGCGCGTTGTTGGTCAATTAGGTCAAATTCTTGGTCCTCGTGGTCTTATGCCTAACCCTAAAACTGGTACTGTAACTCCAGACGTTGCTACTGCTGTTAAAAATGCAAAAGCAGGTCAGGTTCGTTACCGTGCAGACAAAGGTGGCATCATTCACGGTGGCATTGGTCGTGTAACATTCGAACCAAGTGCAATTAAAGAAAACCTTGAAGCATTGGTTGCTGACTTGAAAAAAGCAAAACCAGCGACAGCTAAAGGCGTTTATCTTAAGAAGATTTCTCTAAGTACTACAATGGGTCCTGGTATTACCTTAGACCAATCAACCTTAGAGATATAAGCATTAGACACACAGTTGAGTTTAACTGTGTGTTACCAAACTTTGGGGCCTGAGTTTACTCTGGCCATCAAAGACCGTAGGTGCGGTTGACTAAAACTGCTTAATTACATAAATCAGTGTCGCCTACGCAGATGGTGGCTCCGAATCGGTACTATTTTACATTCGTTAGAGTAAGCCTGGTTCGGTCACCGAAAAGTTTTTAAATTCTTTTGAATTTAAAAATATCGAAACCAAGAAAAGTGATTTTCTGCTTTTCTAATCCAGGAGAACTATCGTGGCATTAGGACTCGAAGACAAAAAGGCCATTGTTGCCGACGTTAACGAGACCGCTATGAACGCGTTGTCTTTGGTGGTTGCCGACGCTCGTGGCGTTGACGTAACCAGCATGACAAGTTTGCGTAAATTGGCACGTGAAAACAATGTTCGTTTGCAAGTAGTACGTAACACTCTTGCTAGACGAGCATTCCAAGGCACCGAATACGAGTGCGTTAATGACTCCTTAACCGGCCCATCTTTGTTTGGATTTTCTATGGAAGATCCAGGCGCAGCGGCACGAATCTTCAAAGATTTCGCGAAAGAAAACGATAAATTTGAAGTGAAAGTGTTGTCTGTTGGCGGTGAACAGTTAGAAGCGTCTCAACTCGATGTTTTGGCGAAATTGCCAACTCGCGAGCAAGCTCTTGCAACTTTGGCAGCGACTCTTATCGCACCGGTTACCAAATTGGCTCGTACTTTCAACGAGATTCCAACCAAGGTTACTCGTGTTGTGGCAGCAGTTCGCGACCAAAAACAAGACGCGGCGTAATTCACGCGCTTTTGTTAGCTGCGTAATTAGTGGTTTTATTTTTAAAGATTTTAATTTTATTGGAGATTTGAGTCATGGCTCTGTCTAACGAAGATATTTTGAATGCAATCGCTGAAATGAGCGTAATGGACGTTGTTGCTCTTGTTGAAGCAATGGAAGAGAAATTTGGTGTTTCTGCTGCAGCTGCTGTTGCTGTTGCTGCTCCAGCTGGTGGTGATGGTGCTGCTGCTGCTGAAGAGAAAACTGAATTCGACGTTATCTTGACTGGCGCTGGTGAGAAGAAAGTTAACACCATTAAAGCTGTTCGTGCGATCACCGGTCTTGGCTTGAAAGAAGCTAAAGAATTGGTTGAAAGCGCTCCTAAAGCAATCAAAGAAGGTGTTGCTAAGGACGAAGCTGAAGACATCAAGAAACAAATCGAAGAAGCAGGTGCAACTGCTGAAGTTAAGTAATTACTTAATTTTAAAACTTCGTCGTCAACTGGCAACAGTTGATGCAAGGCTGGCGAGTGAAACTTGCCGGCCTTTTTCCGTTTTCGGTTGACGGAGTCACTCTGCATGTGTGCTCAATTAATTATTCAATAATTAAGTGGCCACACGAATATATCTACAAGGCAGGCAGAGGCCGCATAGAAGAAACCGACCCGTCCGTTGGGTGAAACGGAAATAATCGTGAAACTGCACGCTAGAGCACGTTCCGTGCGTAAAGGCTGAGACTGCCCTCTCCGAAGACAAGCTGGGGTAAATAGATGGCTTACTCATATACTGAGAAAAAACGCATCCGTAAGGATTTCAGCAAGTTACCACAGGTAATGGATGTTCCTTACCTTCTTGCTATTCAATTGGATTCTTACCAAAAATTCACGCAAGCTAATTTAACGCCTGAAGATCGTTTAGATACAGGTCTACACGCGGCATTTAAATCTGTTTTTCCTATCGTTAGTTACTCTGGAAACGCAGCGCTTGAATACGTGAGTTACCAATTAGGTAAAGCCGTATTTGATGTCAACGAGTGTATATTGCGTGGTGTTACCTACGCAGTTCCGTTGCGCGTGAAAGTTCGATTGATCATTTATGATAAAGAATCATCGAACAAAACCATCAAAGACATTAAAGAACAAGAAGTCTACATGGGTGAAATTCCGCTCATGACAGACAATGGTACCTTTATTATTAACGGTACCGAGCGTGTGATCGTATCTCAATTACACCGCTCTCCAGGTGTGTTCTTCGATCATGATAAGGGTAAGACACACTCTTCCGGTAAGCTTCTATATTCCGCTCGCGTGATTCCTTACCGTGGCTCATGGTTGGATTTTGAGTTTGATCCAAAAGACTTAGTATATGTACGTATCGACCGTCGCCGTAAATTACCAGCGACCATCCTTTTACGTGCCTTGGGATACAGCTCCCAAGAAATGCTCAGTATGTTCTTCGATACTGACACATTCACATCAATTGACGATGGTCAGTTCTTATTAAAACTGATTCCGTCGCGCTTGCGTGGTGATATTGCATCATTCGACATCAAAGATGGCAGCGGTAAGGTTATCGTTGAAGAAGGTCGACGTATTACAGCGCGTCATATTCGCCAAATGGAAAAGGCCGGCGTCCAAGAATTGGCCGTGCCTGGTGAATATCTGATTGGTCGTGCGTTTGCCGCTGATATTGTCGATGAGACGACCGGCGAAGTACTGCTTGAATGTAATACTGAAATTACCGACGAAGTCCTCGTTAAGCTTGCCGAAAGCAGTGTTTCTGAGTTTGACACTCTGTACACCAACGAACTTGATTGCGGACCGTTCATTTCCGATACCCTAAGAACCGATCCAACACGTTCTGAATTAGAGGCATTGGTAGAAATCTACCGCATGATGCGCCCAGGTGAGCCGCCAACTAAAGAATCAGCAGAAGGTCTGTTCCAGAACTTGTTCTTTAGTCAAGAGCGCTACGACCTTTCAGCCGTTGGTCGCATGAAGTTCAACCGTCGTCTTGGTCGTAACGAAGACGTAGGTGAAGGGACTCTATCCAATGAAGACATCGTCGATGTACTAAAAACATTGATCGACATTCGAAACGGTAGCGGTGTTGTCGATGATATCGACCACTTGGGTAACCGCCGTATTCGTTCCGTTGGTGAAATGGCCGAAAACCAATTCCGTGTTGGTTTGGTTCGTGTTGAGCGTGCTGTTAAAGAACGTTTGTCTATGGCAGAAAGCGAAGGTTTGATGCCACAAGATTTGATCAACGCAAAACCTGTTGCTGCAGCTGTAAAAGAATTCTTCGGTTCTTCTCAGTTGTCACAGTTTATGGACCAAAACAACCCATTGTCGGAAGTGACTCACAAGCGTCGTGTGTCGGCCCTTGGTCCAGGTGGTTTGACTCGTGAGCGTGCGGGCTTTGAGGTTCGAGACGTTCACCCAACTCACTACGGTCGTGTTTGTCCGATTGAAACGCCAGAAGGTCCAAACATTGGTTTGATCAACTCTTTGGCAACCTACGCGCGTACTAACAGCTACGGATTCCTAGAGAGCCCGTACCGAAAAGTTATCGATGGCAAGGTTACCGACGATATCGAGTATCTATCAGCCATTAACGAAAGCCAGTACATCATTGCACAAGCTGCTGCGAAAGTTGATGAAAGTGGCAGCCTGTCGGAAGACTTGGTTTCTGTTCGTGCCGGTGGCGACTTTACCTTGAAGCCGAAAGAAGACGTTCAATACATGGACGTTTCACCTCGCCAGGTGGTTTCGGTGGCAGCGTCACTTATCCCATTCCTCGAGCACGATGATGCGAACCGTGCATTGATGGGATCGAACATGCAACGTCAGGCGGTTCCAACTCTGCGCGCACAAAAGCCGCTTGTTGGTACTGGTATGGAGCGCTTTGTTGCTCGTGACTCTGGTGTTTGTGTGGTTGCTAAACGCGGTGGTGTTATCGATCGTGTCGACGCCGGTCGTATCGTTGTTAAAGTGAACAACGATGAAGTTACCGCAGGCGACGCTGGTGTTGATATCTATAACCTCACCAAATACACCCGTTCTAACCAAAATACCTGTATTAACCAACGTCCAATTGTTGGCCGTGGTGATCAGGTAACTCGCGGCGATATTTTGGCTGACGGTCCATCCGTTGACTTGGGTGAATTGGCACTTGGCCAAAACATGCGCATCGCATTCATGCCTTGGAATGGTTATAACTTCGAGGATTCAATCCTTGTTTCTGAGCGTGTTGTTCAAGAAGACCGCTTTACCACTATCCACATCCAAGAATTAACGTGTATCGCCCGTGATACCAAGCTTGGCAGTGAGGAAATCAGTGCTGATATTCCTAACGTGGGTGAAAGTGCGCTTTCTAAACTGGATGAATCAGGCATCGTATACATTGGTGCAGAGGTTGGCCCTGGCGACATTCTGGTTGGTAAAGTAACGCCAAAAGGCGAAACTCAATTAACGCCAGAAGAAAAGCTTTTACGTGCAATCTTTGGTGAGAAAGCATCTGACGTTAAAGATACCTCTTTGCGTGTTCCAACGAGCACCAAAGGTACCGTTATTGATGTACAGGTCTTCACTCGTGATGGTCTTGAAAAAGATCAGCGCTCCAAAGACATCGAGAAGTCTCAGCTTGACCAAGTTCGTAAAGATCTCAACGAAGAATACCGTATCGTTGAAACCGCAACTTTCGAACGTTTGCGTTTAGCATTGGTTGGTCAAACCGTTTCTGGCGGTAAAGCCGTTCAGAAAGGTGAAGTGCTTACTGACGAAATTCTTGATGGTCTAGAAGAAGCAGACTGGTTCAAGTTGCGTATGGACGACGATTCTCTCAATGAGCAAATCGATCGTGCAGAAATTCAGTTGCAAGAACGTCGTAAAGAATTGGATGAGCGCTTCGAAGATAAGAAGAGCAAACTCCAAACTGGTGACGATCTAGCTCCAGGCGTATTGAAAATCGTTAAGGTGTATCTAGCGATTAAACGTCGTATTCAGCCGGGCGATAAGATGGCCGGTCGTCATGGTAACAAGGGTGTAATTTCCGTAATTATGCCGGTTGAAGATATGCCATACGACGAAAACGGTGAGCCGGTTGATATCGTGCTTAACCCTCTAGGTGTACCGTCTCGTATGAACGTGGGACAGGTTCTAGAAATGCACTTGGGTATGGCGGCCAAAGGTCTTGGTGACAAGATCAACAAAATGGTTAAACAGCAGCGTGCTATTGCTGAGGTTCGCCAGTTCCTAGAAGAGGTGTACAACACCACCGGTGATTCTTACAACAAAGAAAAACTGGATTTGTTCAGCGATGAACAGCTCATGGAAATGGTGCAAAACCTACGTGCTGGTGTACCAATGGCAACGCCAGTATTCGATGGTGCTAAAGAATCAGAAATTAAAGCGCTATTGCGTTTGGCTGACCTTCACGACAGTGGACAACGCACCTTATACGATGGCCGTACCGGTGACGCCTTCCAGCGTCCAGTGACTGTCGGTTACATGTATATGTTGAAGTTGAACCACTTGGTGGACGACAAAATGCATGCTCGTTCTACCGGTTCTTACAGCTTGGTTACTCAGCAGCCGTTGGGTGGTAAAGCCCAGTTCGGTGGTCAGCGTTTCGGAGAGATGGAGGTATGGGCACTGGAAGCATACGGTGCAGCGTACACACTTCAAGAAATGCTTACTGTTAAGTCCGATGACGTGGCTGGACGTACCAAGCTCTATAAGAACATTGTTGATGGCGACCATCGTATGGAGCCGGGAATGCCAGAGTCCTTCAACGTATTGTTGAAAGAGATTCGCTCTCTCGGTATCAACATGGAACTCGACCACGACAACAACTAGAGCGGCAATTTCCAATGGCGAAGGGAAACCTTCGCCAGTGACGACAAACTTTAATAACGAAGTTTGTTAAGGGTGCATAGAGCGTAACTCGCAAGCGCTGGAGGAAAATTTGAAAGACTTACTCAACCTGCTTAAGTCCCAAGGGCAAAGCGAAGAATTTGATTCCATTCGTATCGGTTTGGCATCACCAGATATGATCCGTTCGTGGTCATTCGGTGAAGTTAAAAAGCCTGAGACGATCAACTACCGTACCTTCAAGCCAGAGCGTGAAGGTCTATTCTGTGCCAAAATTTTTGGCCCAGTGAAAGATTACGAATGCTTGTGTGGTAAATACAAGCGTATGAAGCACCGCGGCATTATCTGTGAGAAGTGCGGTGTGGAAGTGACCTTGGCAAAAGTGCGTCGTGAGCGCATGGGTCACATTGAATTGGCAAGTCCTGTTGCCCACATTTGGTTCTTGAAGTCACTGCCGAGCCGTATTGGTTTGCTGCTCGATATGACCCTTCGTAACATCGAACGTGTCTTGTACTTCGAATCTTACGTGGTCACTGATCCAGGTATGACAACGCTTGAAAAAAGCCAGTTGTTGACCGATGAGCAATACTTCGAAGCCATGGAAGAATTCGGTGACGAATTCGAAGCGAAGATGGGTGCAGAAGCCATCCAAGAATTGATGCGCGATATCGATATCGAGCAAGAAATTCAAGAACTTCGTGAAGAGATTCCAAACACCAATTCTGAAACCAAAGTTAAGAAGCTTTCTAAGCGTTTGAAGCTGTTAGAAGCATTCTACAACTCAGGCAACGATCCAGAGTGGATGATCTTGGAAGCACTTCCAGTTCTACCACCAGATTTACGTCCGTTGGTTCCATTGGAAGGCGGTCGTTTCGCGACTTCTGATCTGAACGATCTATACCGTCGTGTGATCAACCGTAACAACCGTTTGAAGCGTCTTCTGGACCTCAATGCACCAGACATCATCGTGCGCAACGAAAAGCGTATGTTGCAAGAGTCTGTGGATGCGTTGCTAGATAACGGTCGTCGCGGTCGTGCCATTACCGGTTCTAACAAACGTCCTCTGAAATCTTTGGCCGACATGATCAAAGGTAAGCAAGGTCGTTTCCGTCAAAACCTTCTCGGTAAGCGTGTTGACTACTCTGGCCGTTCGGTAATTGTGACCGGCCCGACACTTAAGCTTCACCAATGTGGTTTGCCTAAGAAAATGGCATTGGAGCTTTTCAAACCGTTTATTTTCAGCAAGCTTGAGTTGCGCGGTCTTGCGACCACCATTAAAGCTGCGAAGAAAATGGTTGAGCGCGAAGAGCCCGTAGTTTGGGATATTCTCGACGAAGTTATTCGCGAGCATCCGGTACTACTTAACCGTGCACCGACCCTTCACCGTTTGGGTATTCAGGCGTTCGAACCTGTCTTGATTGAAGGTAAGGCAATTCAGCTTCACCCGTTAGTTTGTGCGGCTTATAACGCTGACTTCGACGGCGACCAAATGGCGGTTCACGTACCGTTGACCATCGAAGCACAGCTTGAAGCTCGTGCGTTAATGATGTCGACCAACAACATTCTTTCGCCTGCTTCTGGTGAGCCGATTATTGTACCGTCGCAAGACGTTGTACTCGGTCTTTACTGGATGAGTCGTGAGCGCGTTAATGTTGATGGCGAAGGCATGGTGTTCTCTGACCCTGCCGAAGTGAATCGCGCTTACAACGCTAAAAAAGTTCACTTACAGGCGCGTATTAAGTGCCGTATCACCGAAGCGAGCATTCGCGAAGACGGTGAAAAAGAATACAAAACCTCTATCTTCGATACGACCGTTGGTCGTGTGTTGTTATGGGAAATCGTCCCAGAAGGCATGCCGTTCGAACTCGTTAACAGATCGATGGTTAAGAAAGCTATTTCTGCGTTAATTAACTTCTGTTATCGCAGTGTTGGCTTGAAAGCGAGTGTTATCTTCGCCGATAAATTGATGTACACCGGGTACGCTTATTCAACTCGTTCGGGTTCTTCAATCGGTGTTAACGACTTTGAAATTCCAGTCGAGAAAACCGACATCGTTGGTAAGGCAGAAGCCGAAGTTGCCGAGATTGAAGCCCAGTACGCTTCTGGTCTGGTAACTCAAGGTGAGAAATACAACAAAGTTATCGATATTTGGTCACGTGCCAATGACTTAGTTGCTAAGTCGATGATGGAAGGTATTTCTAAAGAGACTGTTGAAAACCGCAACGGTGAAGACGAGCAACAAGCTTCGTTCAACTCCGTATACATGTACGCTGACTCAGGCGCTCGTGGTAGCCCCGCACAGATTCGTCAGCTTGCCGGTATGCGTGGTTTGATGGCTAAGCCAGATGGCTCGATCATTGAGACGCCTATTACGGCGAACTTCCGTGAAGGTCTAAACGTTGGTCAGTACTTCATCTCGACTCACGGTGCGCGTAAAGGTTTGGCCGATACCGCATTGAAAACAGCAAACTCCGGTTACCTAACCCGTCGTTTGGTGGACGTTGCTCAGGACGTTGTTATCACTGAAACCGATTGTGGCACGGACGAAGGTCTTGTCATGGCTCCGGTTATTGAAGGTGGTGATATCATCGAATCTTTGGGTGATCGTATTCTTGGTCGTGTTGTTGCCAAAGACGTATTGCGTGAAGGCAGCGATGAGATCTTGATTCCAGCGGGCACTATGATCGATGAGAGTTGGGTTCAACGTATTGAAGAACTCAGTATCGATGAGGTTATCGTACGTTCACCGATTACCTGTGAAACCCGCCACGGTATTTGTGCTCAGTGTTACGGCCGTGATTTGGCGCGTGGTCACCGTGCTAACAAAGGTGAATCTGTCGGTGTTATTGCAGCGCAATCCATTGGTGAACCAGGTACTCAGCTAACCATGCGTACCTTCCACATCGGTGGTGCAGCGAGCCGTGCTTCTGCGGCGGATAGTATTCAGGTGAAGCAAGACGGTACTGTACGTCTGCACAATGTGAAAGTGGTTGAGCGTCAAGATGGCGTATTGGTTGCTACTTCTCGTTCTGGTGAATTGGCGGTTGCCGATTCCAATGGTCGTGAGCGTGAGCGTTATAAGATTCCGTACGGTGCCAATATTACTGTCTCTGACGGCGCTGAAGTTAAAGGCGGCCAAGTGGTTGCTAAATGGGATCCGCATACACACCCAATTATTACTGAAGTTGGTGGTATCGCGCGCTTCTCTGGTATGGAAGATGGTCTGTCGATTCGTCGTCAAACCGACGATCTTACCGGTCTAACCTCTATCGAAATTCTCGATCCAGCCGAGCGTCCAGCGGCAGGTAAAGACTTGAAACCAGCGGTTACTCTTTATGATGCTGCCGGTAACGAAGTATTGTTGGCTAACTCCAATCAGCCTGCTCACTACATGTTGCCTTCAAAAGCTTTGTTGAGTTTGAACGATGGTGATCAGCTAAATGCAGGTGATGTTATCGCACGTATTCCTCAAGAATCTGGCGGTACTAAAGATATTACCGGTGGTCTGCCACGTGTTGCTGACTTATTCGAAGCGCGTAAGCCAAAAGAGCCATCAATCCTTGCGGAAATCAGCGGTACCGTATCTTTCGGTAAAGAAACCAAAGGTAAGCGTCGATTGGTCATTACACCAAAAGACGGCCAAGTGTTGCCAAATGGCGATACTCACTACGAAGAGTTGATTCCAAAACATCGTCAGTTGACCGTGTTCGAAGGTGAATCTGTGGCTAAGGGTGAAGTTGTTTCCGACGGTCCAAGCAACCCGCACGACATCTTACGATTGCAAGGTGTTGAGATGTTGGCTCGTTACATCACCACCGAGATTCAAGACGTTTACCGTCTGCAAGGTGTGAAGATTAACGATAAGCACATCGAGACCATTGTTCGTCAGATGCTACGTAAAGTAGAAATCCTAGAAATGGGTGATTCTTCTTTCGTTAAGGGTGAGCAAGTTGAGTACGTAAATGTTCTTGAAGAAAACGAACGTTTACGCGCTGAAGGTATGCAGCCTGCAACCTACGAGCGTCAGCTTCTTGGTATTACCAAAGCGTCCTTGGCAACTGAGTCGTTCATTTCTGCGGCTTCGTTCCAGGAAACCACTCGTGTTCTTACCGAAGCAGCGGTTACTGGTAAAGTTGATACCTTACGCGGCTTGAAAGAGAACGTCGTTGTGGGTCGATTGATTCCTGCAGGTACTGGTCTTGCCTACCACGCGGAGCGTCGTCGCAACCGCGCGGATGAGCAGACTGAAGTGGAAGGTCCAAGTGCAGCAGAAGTAGAAGCAGCGCTGACAGAAGCTCTTAAGTCGAGCGCAAGTTAATTCTTTCGCTCACCAAAAAAGCCCCCAATTGGGGGCTTTTTTGTATCTGAGATTCGCGCTTTAAACGACAATATTTACTCAGAGTTTGCCAATATCTTTTCTCCCCAATTGGTAGCGTATTTGGTGCCAAGTTTTAAATAGAGAGCTAATGCGAGAGTAACGCTCAGCATGATCAAAGAGCCAATTACTACACCAATCCAAGCGTTCCACTGCCAAAATATATTCAGATACAAGCCCCCTGTACTCGCACCAACATAATAGAAAAGTAAGTACAACGAACTGGCGCTGGCCTTACTGTGGGTCGCGGTTTGACTGACCCAACTACTGGCGTTCGAATGAGCGAAGAAAAAGCCAAAACTGCTGATCAGAAAGCCCAGAATAATCAGATACAGTGATTCCGATAACGTAATTCCCGTGCCGATCATGAGCAGGATACAGCCTGCTGCCATGCAACTGGGTTGTCCAAAGCGGTTACCAAATTTTCCAGAAATCGCCGAAGCAACTGTACCCGCTAAGTATGTTAAAAACAGAGCGCCGAGGAATTTTGTGGATAAATGATAAGGCTCTGCCTCAAGTACAAAGGTAATAAAGCTAAACTGATTCACAAAAATAAAAAAGTTAAAGCCGCCCAACAGATAGGCAGGCAATAGCTTGGGGTTTTTTAAATGGTTGAATAAATCGCTGCCAATGCCTTTGAGCTTAAAGCTCTTTGCAGTGTAGTGTTTTTGTTTAGGAAGCAGCACCGCCAAGATCAACCACAAGCCAATGCTTAGCATCGCAACGGCGCCAAAGGTATGTGACCAACTGAGAAATTCGGCAAAAAAGCCACCTAATAATCGGCCGCTGATGCCACCTAACGAATTCGCGGCAACGTACAAACCAATGGCTGAAACCAATGCTTTAGGTTCAAACTCTTCCGCCATATAAGCAACAGCAACGGCGGGCAAACCTCCCAGGCAAACTCCCTGAATAATTCTTAGCGCGATCAACCACTCGTAGTTATCGACGAGTGTAACCAGAGCCGTTGTCAGCACGGCGCAAAAACTGCTGGTTAGGATCAGCCATCGTCGGCCTAAAGCATCAGAAATCACCCCAAAAAACACCAGCGATAGCCCCAGAGATAAGGTCGCGCTGGTTAACGTGTAGCTCGCTTTTAAAGGAGAAATAGAGAATTCATTGGCCAATAGCGGCATGAGTGGCTGTGTAACGTAGAGGTTTGCGAAAATCATGATCGAACCCAGGCACAGCGCACCCGTAATTCGCCACCACTCCCAAGTACCGCTTTTGATCATGATTACTTACCTATCAATACATTGATTCACAGATGGTAGATTCATACCAAGCATAATAAAAATATATATACTGTATGGTAAGTATCATAATTATTGATGAATGACGGTTGTTAATTATGGATTACAAAGCACTTAGATACTTTCATGAAGTTGCTAAATTGGGCAGCTTTACGCGCGCGGCGGAGTCCTTAAGCATCGCTCAGCCAGCGGTGAGCATGGCAATAAAACGGCTTGAAGAACAGCTGCGATTAACGTTGTTTCATCGCCAAGATCGCAAAATTGCGCTAACTGACGAAGGCGAGAAGTTATACCAGCAATCCGCACGTATTATTCAGGCCATGAACGATGCCGATCTGGAAATGGATGAATTGCGAGGGCTCGAAAAAGGCGTTGTGCATTTGGGCGTTCCCGGAATGCTGGGCTCGTATTTTTTCCCGCCGTTAGTCATGGCCTTCAAACACCGTTACCCTAAATTGCGATTGTCGGTCCTAGAGAGCGGCGCTTGGCAATTACAACAAATGTTAGAAAACGGCGATATCGATTTGGCGGTCATTGAATCTGGCGGTATTCCAGATAACGTAGATGCTACTCCGATATTGCGCGATGAAATGCAGGTTGTGGTTTCTACCGATCATCCATTAGCAAAAGCAAACAGCGTGACACCGAAAGAACTGTTTGAGCACGAGTTAGTGGTTTTTCGTCAGGGGTATTTCCATCGACGTCTGCTAGACCAAATGGCCGAAGAAGCGGGAATCGAGCCTTCGATCAGTTTTGAAACCAATTTACTGCCATTGATTCGCTCTATTATCAAACAAGGTTTTGGTATCTCGACATTATTGAAAATGGCAGTGGAAAATGACCCGGCACTGGTTACCTTACCGTTTGAGCCGCCAGTGTGTTTGGACTTGTGCCTCGCCTGGCGCAAAGACAGTTATTTATCCAAGGCAAACCGAGCATTTGTGGATTTTATGTTAGAACAAACCGCGTTAACGCCCAAGCGCTGACAATTGTTAGTGGTTATTTTTTGGCTTTTGGCGCTATCTGGGTAAAATATTCAACCTACGAAGTTTAGCAATACATCTACAGGCGTCATCAGTGGTAACTTATAAACGGTAACAAGATGTACCCTAAATGCGTGATGTAATTTTTTGAATCGTTCTTCTGATATTGACGTTTTATCTATGCAGAGATTTTTCCCACTAGCTTTACTGGTTGTCTCATCGATTTTATTCGCGCAAACCGAATTGGCGTATTTGAAAAAAAGTGACGACCAAGCGCTTATTCAGACAACATTGCAGCCGAGTTCTATTATTGGTCTCAGTGAACGAGATACTTACATCTTGGTTGCCTCTTTAGAAGAGGGAAGCCTGCAACTGTTTGAAAACAGTAACGGTACGTTAATTCCGAAACTGGAATTTCCCATGTCCATTGGTAAAGAGGGGTTTGGTAAAGAAATTGAGGGCGATAAAAAAACCCCGGTTGGTGTTTATCGAATTACCAGCTTTTTAAACGACGAACAATTGGATGATTTTTACGGTCGTGCCGCTTACCCATTGAATTATCCAAATGCTTGGGATTTATTGCAAAATCGAACTGGCAGTGGAATCTGGCTGCACGCTATGCCCGAGGGTGTCACCAGCCGTCCGGCACTCGACAGCGATGGCTGCATCGTTATTAATAACGAGCAAATAGAAATGCTGTCGCCGTATTTAGATGTGGGCCGTACTCGTATTGTTCTAACGGATAAATCCGATTGGTTGCCAACAGAACAAATACAAATTCAGCGCGAAGAATTGGAAAGCCACATTAAAAATTGGCAAGAAGCTTGGGAGTCATTACAAGACCAACCTTATCTAGCGTTTTACAGCGACGACTATAACAATTTGAAGCACGATAAAGCGTCTTGGGATAAATACAAAAAGCGGGTGAACGGGTCGAAAAAATTTATCGACGTCAACATTTCTGATCTCGCTATTTTTTCCTACCCCGGCGCTGATAACATAGTGATGACTGAGTTTTATCAAAGTTACGTCAGTAACAATTACCGCTCTAAAGGTTGGAAAAAACAGCTTTGGAAAAAAGAAGGCGATTCCTGGAAAATTATTTACGAAGCTGGTGGCTAACCTAGTCTTCCGGCTCGTTTTCTTGAGATCTTGCCAGACGTTGCTTAGGAACTTCACGTTGCAGCCAAGCAATTAAATCACTCCACATTGAACTGATTTCTGAACTCGGCGGCATAATGCCGGCAGACGACAATTCAATCGTCACAACCGGTATATCCTTTGCCACACCGGCGTAATTACCTAATGAGCCTGGGTAAATACCAAGTTCTTGAAGATACAATCGACCTAATTTATGCGGAGGTCTTTGCGGGCCGTCGTAATCCACCAAACTGTGCGGTGCGTGAACCGCAACGATCGCGTCAGGTTTAAATGACTCGATTTGCTCGATGAACCATCGAGTTTCGGGTTCACTGGAGGCGTTCGGTCCGGGGTAGCGTCTCGGGTTGCTGTAAGTTCTATTGCGCCAATAATTAAGAGCATCCGCTCGCCAATCGGGGGTGGGGAAGTTGCGGTTTAGATCCACACCCGCATCGTTTTGACGTTGCGATTTTTTCCTTAATAGGCCATCTGGATTCAACAGCGGCACCACCATCCATTCAAATAAACCGCTGTGGTGTTCGTTTAACGTCTCCAACCAACGAAAAACAATGGATACTGACGAGTACTCGTCGCCGTGAATACCGCCCATTAACAGGACTCGCCCGAGAGGTTGCTTATCGTCCTGGGGATCGAATTTTTTTATAGCGATTGCCCGATCCAAAATAGAGCGGCCGCCGCTGTCTCTAAGCGACGCTTGCAAACAATTATCCACCGTAACACTGCCGAGCTTGTCACCGATCTCTTTGCACAGGCCGGCGATTGCATCATTACTTGTATTCACGGTACTGGAAGTCGGTGTTTTTGACGGATTGTCTGCTTTGGCAGAAGGTCTCTCTAACAGGGCAGGAGTATCGGGTTTCGGTTGTTCAACCGGAGCAGGCGGCTTTTCAGGAAGTGGTTCTTGTGGTTCAACGGCTGGCTGAGGCTTGGTTTTAGCTTGCGTGATTAGCTCGGGTTGCGGTTCGCTCACGACGGGTGCTTTGGTTGGATTCGCTTTCTCAGTGTTGGTGGTACAGGAAATCAAACCGAGCGCCGCAATCAACGATGAGGCGTAAGTGAGTACACGTAAAAATCGAAGCATCAGCCACTTTCTTCAGATTAGTCTTTGTCGGTTACGTCTCGTTGCTTATTTCAGTGAAGCGTAACTTGAATTGCCTTACAACGCGGGGTTGCTGCCACATCATATAGGAACCTTAGATTAACTCAAAACTGCTCAACTTATCCCAAATTGCATTCTAGGGCCTGTTCACACTAATTTAATCACACCTGCTGGAGGGTATTTTTTTCGTATTTTAGGCGCAGTGAGTGTGATTTGGTTGTTCCAAATGAACGAGCTGCAACGCGAAATACGGGAAAAATACGCCGAGCCCTTGGGGTCGCCCCTAAAACACGCAATTCGTTGTTGTTCGTCGCTTATTTAGCGCGCTAAACCGCACTCCTCACGCCTAGACTGACGCATTTTAGGCGCGACAGGTGCGGTTAAATTAGTGTGAACAGGCCCTAGTTATGCCCAGGAATATGAGGCTGACAGAATCTTTTCCAAATTCATTGAATAAATCGCTGTCATCTGCTTGAAATGCGAACAGCAGGTCAATATAATTGCGCACCCATTTTTTATGGGGTCTGTTTATTCTCTGGTGATTGATCATTCACGATTGCATAAACAGCGCTAATTTTTATGCATCAATTAAGATGCTCACTTATTTCTGGAGTTATTTTTCATGGCAACGATCAACCAGTTGGTTCGTAAGCCGAGAAAACGTAAAGCAGTTGCAAGCGACGTACGTGCGCTAGAAGCCTGTCCACAACGGCGTGGCGTTTGTACTCGCGTTTACACTACAACCCCGAAAAAACCAAACTCGGCACTACGTAAAGTATGTCGTGTGCGTCTAACCAACGGTTTTGAAGTTTCTTCATACATCGGTGGTGAAGGTCACAACCTTCAAGAGCACAGTGTTGTGTTGATTCGCGGTGGTCGTGTAAAAGACTTGCCAGGTGTTCGTTATCACACCGTTCGCGGTGCACTTGATACCTCAGGTGTTAACGATCGTAAGCAAGGCCGTTCTAAGTACGGTACTAAGCGACCTAAGTAATTGCTGGTGCCCTCGGGCACACGATTTTCCGGTAGAACCGAGTAAGGCTAAGCGCGCTCATAATTATTTAGTAAAGACGTTGTGAGAGCGTTGTCTTAGAAATCCCTGAAGAGAGGCTAAAAATGCCAAGAAGACGCGTCGTCGCCAAGCGTGAGATATTACCTGATCCTAAGTACGGGAATATCACGCTGGCGAAATTTATGAATATGGTAATGGTTAGCGGTAAAAAATCCGTTGCCGAGCGTATCGTATACGGTGCCTTGGAGATTGTTGAGCAAAAGCTAAACAAAGATCCACTAGAAGTTTTTGACGAAGCTCTAGAAAACGTTGCACCTTTAGTAGAAGTTAAATCTCGCCGTGTTGGTGGTGCTACCTACCAAGTACCGGTTGAAGTTCGTCCGGCTCGTCGCACTGCTTTGGCAATGCGTTGGTTGGTTGAATACTCTCGTGGCCGTGGTGAAAAGTCTATGGTTCAGCGTTTGGCTGGCGAGATGATTGATGCTTCTCAAAGCAAGGGCTCTGCGGTTAAGAAGCGTGAAGACGTTCACCGTATGGCTGAAGCGAACAAGGCGTTCTCGCACTACCGCTTCTAAGTTTAACGTTCTCGTTAAGCTTACCGAAAAAGGCAGCTATTACAGCTGCCTTTTTTTATTTTGCATTCTTCTCTTTTTAATGTTCCTGCCTTTCTGTGAGCATTCCAGTAACTCCTTTTAGCGTATCTCTAAAAATTTCCTGTTCCTTGAAATATTTGGGATTCCTGTCAGCTGCCACGTAAATATCGAGCGCGTAGAATATTGAAGATCATCCTTCGATATTGGAGCGCGTCGCGCTATGTCTGATAGCAAGTTACCAAGCAACAATAATTCTGAATCGGGGTGGTTAGCGATGATGATATTGCTTGCCCTGTTTTTACTGGTGGTGTGCTTTACCGCGCTTAGCAAAATCACGCGGTCGTCTGACCCAACAATTCATTGGGATATGCCGGTTGCCTATTCTGAGAGTAATTTTCAAACTCAAAATGCTAAGGAATTTGCTACAGAAATTTATCAGTGCACAGGCGGCGGTTTGGATATTTCCGTTCATGGTGGTGGTTCTTTGTATAAAGGCGGAGAAATAAAGTGCGCGGTCCAAGTCGGGTTGGTGCCTATTGGCGAGCGTTTGTTGTCTTCTCACTTTAACGAAAATCCGCTATTCGGTTTTGATTCTCTTCCTTTTATAACCGCTAATTTTGAAGAGTCTAATCAGCTTTGGCGTGTTGCCAAGCGTGTGCTTGAAAAAGATATGAACAAAGAGCAATTAACGTTGCTTTATTCCGTGCCTTGGCCGCCATCGGGTCTTTATTTCAAGCAACCCATTGAAAATATTGAGCAATTAAAAAATATTAAATTCCGTTCTTACAACGCAGCTACCGCACGTTTTGCAGAGCTTTCAGGAATGATTCCCGTGCAAATCGAAGCCGCAGAATTAAGCCAGGCGCTTGCGTTGGGTGTTGTTGATTCGTTTATGGCATCGGGCTCAACAGGTTACGATCGAAAAGTTTGGGAGCATCTCAGTCATTTTTACGACGTAAAAGCGTGGTTGCCGCGCAATTATGTTTTCGTCAATAAAACGGATTTTTCACAATTGCCTAGTGGATATCAACAGTGTGTATTGACCGCTTCAGAAAATGCGGAGTTGCGTGGTACAAAAAAATCAAAACAGCTCACCGATTGGTATTTGCAACAGCTAGAGATAAACGGAATTCAAGTTGTGCAAGCCGGTCCGCAGTTAGACGCTTCATTGGCTGAAATCGGAAAATTGATGGTTGAGGAATGGCTTCAACTGTCGGGCGAAAAGGGCGTGCAAATTATTAATCGTTATGAATCTAAGAAGCATACATCGGAGGTTGATTAATGACAGTTTTTATTCGTAACGCATTAACTCGTCTTTATTTATTCAGTGGTGGATGTGCCGCGTTTTCATTATTCAGTTTGCTTTTTCTGGTTATGGTTCAAATGAGCTCGCGGTGGTTTGAACTTGATTTTCCTGGGTTATCCAATTACGCGGGTTATTGTTTAGGAAGTGCTTCTTTCTTTGGTCTCGGTTATGCGCTCAATCACGGTTCTCATATTCGTGTGACTTTAATTGTGAGCCACAGTGGTGGATTTAGAAAATTCATTGAGGTTACTGCTGTCGGTGTTTCTATGGTTATTGCAGGCTGGTTTGCGGTTCATGCAGTCATCAACAATATCAATTCATTTGAGTTGGGAGAGCTAAGCCAAGGGCAGGATGTCACGCCTATCTGGATACCCCAATTGGCTATGTCGCTAGGCGCGATTGTATTTTTTATTTCTCTGCTTGATTTGTTTTTATGCTTATTGCTCTCACGAACAATATTTTCTACCGCGTTAACAACAGATAACAAGGAGTTTTAAAAATGGAACTTTTATATTTATCTGGTTTGTTTTTATTTTTATTGTTTTTACTGTTGGGAATGGGCGTTTGGGTTGGCTTGGCATTACTGGGCGTGGCGTGGGTCATCATGGAAGTTTTTGTTGGGCGTGTGCCCGGTCAAGGGATGGCAATGGTTGTGTGGTCGCATTCTACAAGTTGGACATTAACCGCCTTGCCGTTATTTATTTGGATGGGGGAGATTCTGTATCGAACACGGCTATCACAAGACTTGTTTCGTGGGCTGGCGCCATGGGTATCTCGCTTACCTGGGGGATTGCTCCATACCAACATAGCCGGATGTACTCTTTTTGCTGCAATTTCAGGTTCATCAGCAGCAACGCTTACCACTGTTGGTAAAATGTCGATCCCCGAATTACAGCAACGTAAATATTCCGAAAAAATGGTTGTCGGCACTTTGGCCGGTGCAGCGACTTTAGGGTTAATGATTCCGCCATCGTTAACGTTGATTGTTTATGGTGTTACGGTTAACGAATCGATAACCAAATTATTTATGGCAGGTGTTGTCCCAGGAATTTTATTGGCGACATTATTCACCGCTTATATCGCTATTTGGAGTTTACTGAATCGTGATTCCAATACTGTTAAAGAACCTAAAACCAGTTTGCTCGAAAAATTAAACGCGTCTCGGTTGCTTATTCCATTATTGGTATTAATTGCGGTAGTAATTGGTTCAATGTATTTAGGTTTTGCGACTGCAACCGAAGCTGCTGCAGTGGGTGTTATTGGTGCCTTCGCTTTAGCGGCGGTTCAAGGCTCTTTGTCAAAGTCTACGATTATCGACAGTGTACTTGGCGCAGTTCGTACATCGGCGATGATTGCGTTAATTTTAATGGGGGCGTCTTTTTTATCGCTGGCAATGGCCTACACGGGTTTGCCCAGTGCGCTTGCCGATTGGATTAACCATTTGGCGCTTTCCCCCATTACGTTGATTATTGCTTTAACGCTTTTTTATATCGTTATTGGTATGTTTTTAGATGGTATTTCTGCGGTGGTTCTGACCATGGCTGTTGTCGAGCCGATGGTTCGTGCTGCGGGTATTGATATTATCTGGTTTGGTATTTTTATTGTGATTGTCGTCGAAATGGCTCAAATAACTCCTCCGGTAGGATTCAATTTATTCGTTTTACAAGGAATAACTCGGCACGATATTGGTTACATTGCTAAAGCTGCGTTCCCTATGTTTTTGATTATGGTTTTTATGGTATTTTTGCTGGTTGTTATTCCTGAAATAGCTACCTATTTACCCAGTACTGCAGCGCAACTAAAATAATAAGAATATAGGGGCCTCTGATTAACCTCAAGATCACTCAGGCCAAGGAGTTTTTTTCTGATTAAGGCGTGCTTTTGAAGGTCTAACGGGTTAAATCGAAAAAGCACAACGCAGAGCAGGAAAAAAACTGGCAGGCCCCGTAGGGCGCGGTCTCAAGCGCACATTTGCGGTGTTGCCGTTTTTATTAAGGACTGCGGCCATTAATTACAAACGGCGCCTTGCAACTGCACGCTTGAGATCACGCTGAGTAATTTTGAGGTTAATCAGAGGCCCCTATACACTCGGAACTTTTTTATCTGTTTGAGTTATCTAAACTAATAAGACAATAAAGGAGTATATGATAATGACTATAAACGACTTCTATTCAAACTTGTGGGAAGATTACATTCAAATTACTCCCCAGGCTGAAAAAATTAGGCAGCTTTTTCTAGAAACAGATTCCGAAGTGGTGAACGATCACGTAGCATTTAGGACCTTTTCAGACTCTCCAATAGATTTAAATTTTCTAAAAGATGTTGTTTTATCACTGGGTTATCAAGTGCAGGATAGCTACGATTTTACTGTTAAAAAGCTGAAAGCTATGAGCTTTATTCACGAAGACAAAAAAGTACCTAAGGTGTTTGTATCTGAATTAGAGCGTCACAAGCTATCAGACGCGTCACAAGCTATTTTGGCTCGATATTGCGATCAAATACAACCAGTTAAGTCTGAGCCAGAGGTGTTCTGGTCAGGTAGACATTGGCAGATGCCAAGTTTTGATGATTACGCAACGGTACTTGAAGAGAGCGAGTATGCAGCTTGGTTACTCGTTATTGGTTTGAGAGTTAATCACTTCACTGTGAACGTGAATTTATTACATTCTACGGATCGCTTAGAAGATGTTCTCGATCGAGTCCAGGCGGCGGGTTTTGCTATTAATGAATCCGGCGGTAGGATCAAAGGTACGCCCGATGTTTTGTTGGAACAAGGATCAACAATGGCGGATAAAATAAAGGTTTCATTCAGTGATGGTCAGGCGCATTTTGTCCCCAGTTGTTTTTACGAGTTTGCTAAACGTTATAAAAACTCCCAGGGTGAACTCTATCAGGGCTTTGTCGCTGCTAATGCCGATAAAATCTTTGAGTCTACGTCATCGAAGTAATTCGTTTTCGAAAAACTATTAGCGTTTAAATTTGGTGGATAAAACAATGGACGATAAGGTTTTCTCAATGCCGTCTATTTGCCCAATGGCGTCCAGCGTTTTATCCAGTGAGTATGTAGATTCTGCTTTCACGATTGCAATAAAATCATAAATTCCATTCACCGCTTGCAGGGATTTTACCTCTGAAATTTTCTTTATATTTCTGTTAATAATTGCCGATTTTTTTGAGTCTGATTTGATCATAACGTGTGCTTCAATTCGGCTCGACTCGAACGAATCGCTATATTGAATAGTAAAGCCGCTAATAATTCCGTTTTCAACTAATCGATCAATATGGTCTTTTACTGTTGCTCGCGACACGCCTAATATTCTTGCAAGCTCTGATGTTGACTCGCGGCTGTTTTCGGACAGTAACTCAATCAATGCTTGGTCAAAAGTGGTTAGTTTTTCCATTTTGTAAAGCAGTCTCTCAATTTGCTAAGCAGTTTATTGTCATTTTGCGCATGCTGATAATTCATTATGGCACCGCATTTATCTATTCTCAATATTAATAAACTAACTCTATTGAGACCGCTTATGAAAAATATTCTTTTATTAGGTGCTGGAAAAATTGGTTGCATTATTACGGAAATGCTTTCTTCAACCGGTGACTATTTTGTTACTGTGGTCGATAAGAGTGAATTAAGTTTATCGAGAATGCCTAAAAATAAGCACGTTGAATGTGTGCAGGTGGACGTTACGTTTAAAGAAAAAATGCTGCAGGTGATGGACGGTAAGTTTGCTGTTTTATGTGCGTGCCCATTTAACATTACTAAATACGCTGCTGAAGTTGCCGCAGAAGTGGGTGTCCATTATTTGGATTTAACCGAAGATGTTGAAACCACGCGATTCGTAAAAAGTTTATCAGAGAATTCGAAAGCGGCGTTGATTCCGCAGTGTGGATTAGCTCCTGGATTTATTTCTATTGTTGCCCACGGGTTAACAAAAGGGTTCGATAAACTTCGTAACGTACACATGCGTGTGGGTGCTCTACCAAAATACCCGTCGAATGCACTGAAATACAATTTAACTTGGTCTACCGATGGTTTGATTAACGAATATTGCAATCCTTGTGAGGCAATTTATCAAGGTGAGTTAGTGAGTGTTCCACCCATGGAAGAAATAGAAGAGTTTTCCTTGGATGGCATAGACTACGAAGCTTTTAATACTTCAGGTGGGCTCGGAACCTTGTGTGAGTCTCTTTCGGGACGCGTCGATAATTTAAATTATCGAACGGTACGTTATCCAGGTCATCGAGACGTTATGAAATTACTTTTGCAAGATTTACGATTGGTTGATCGCAGGGATTTATTAAAAGAAATTTTAGAATCGGCATTGCCTATCACGTATCAAGATGTTGTTTTAGTTTTCGTAAACGTCGATGGCTATATCAATAATCAATTAATACAAAAGACGTTTGCTCATAAAATTTATAGCCAAGAAATTAATGGTGTTTTGTACAGCGCCATTCAAATTACAACCTCAGCGGGAATCTGTGGTGTATTGGATTTATTGGCAACCGGTGAATTGCCACAATCGGGTTTTGTGAAACAGGAAGATATTTCTTACAACGCGTTTATTAAAAATAGATTTGGTCGTTATTACGCATCGCCTGAGGGTGAGAATAATTTATTTGATGCAGAGTAAGTGGTTTGTGTTCGTCATTAACCCATAATTTGATTAAAGAGACTCACACGATGAATGCTTCAGAAATTTTTGGGCAACTTGGTCTGGACTTGAATGCCCTCGAAAACGGCGATTTGCCTGTGTTTTCCCCTATTGATGGCGCCGAAATTGCGACGGTTACCATGACTCAATCGGATTCGGTTGCTGAGATTGTTGCCAATTCAAAGTCAGCTTTTCGGAATTGGCGCAGTGTACCTGCGCCAAAGCGTGGCGAGCTTATCCGTTTGTTCGGCAATAAACTGCGCGAACATAAATCTGCGCTGGGAGCGCTTGTTACTCTTGAATGTGGAAAAATTCTTCAAGAGGGTTTGGGCGAAGTCCAAGAGATGATCGACATTTGTGATTTCGCCGTTGGTCTATCGCGACAATTGTATGGTTTGGTAATAGCGTCTGAACGTGAAGGTCATCGTATTACCGAAACATGGCAACCTATTGGTCCGGTGGGAATTATTTCGGCATTTAATTTCCCCGTCGCTGTGTGGGCTTGGAATACTGCCATTGCCGTTGTCTGCGGTAACAGTGTTGTTTGGAAACCTTCAGAAAAAACACCTATCACGGCATTGGCTTGCCAAAAATTATTTTTAGAAGCCGCAAGTGAGCTTGATTACATTCCAGAACATTTAAGTCAGGTCATTATCGGTGTCACTGAAGTGGGTGAATTGCTGGTGAACGATTCCCGAGTTCCTGTGATCAGTGCGACAGGCAGCTGTGCCATGGGCCGAAAAGTTGGGCCTATGGTAGCGCAACGTTTTGGTCGTACGATATTAGAATTGGGCGGAAACAACGCGATTATTGTCGCGCCTTCGGCCGATTTGGATATGGCAATACGTGCAATCTTGTTTGGTGCAGTGGGCACGGCAGGTCAGCGTTGTACCAGTACTCGTCGTTTATTTGTTCACGAAGATATATACGAGCAATTGGTGCCAGCGCTGAAAAAATCCTATCAAGGAATCGCAATTGGCAATCCGTTGGAGCAATCGACGTTGGTTGGTCCGCTCATTGGAGAACAGTCTTATTTGGCTATGCAGCAGGCATTGGAAAAGGCATCTTCCGAAGGTGGAATCATCAGTGGTGGTCAGCGTGTGTTGACGGATTCGCACCCGAACGCGTTTTATGTCGAGCCGGCAATTGTAGAGATGCCGCCTGCGGAAAGATCCGTACAAGAAGAGACGTTCGCGCCTATTTTGTACATTTACAAATATTCCGATTTAGAAACCGCTATTGAATTGCAAAATAACGTTCCTCAAGGATTGTCGTCGGCGATATTCACGAACGATTTGCGTGAAGCTGCGTTGTTCACCTCAGAATGCGGCAGCGACTGTGGTTTAGCCAACGTTAATATCGGCACCAGTGGTGCAGAAATTGGTGGCGCATTTGGCGGTGAAAAAGAAACCGGCGGTGGTAGAGAGTCGGGCTCTGATGCATGGAAAGGTTACATGCGTCGCTCTACCTCAACCTTGAATTACTCGTCGGAATTACCTTTGGCTCAAGGCATTGAATTTAATTTTGACGCCTGATGTTTTTGCCGTGTTTGTTTCAGGTCACAGTTAGAACCCTTGTTTTCTAAACTGTGATTGAAGGTGCGGGTGCACGGTTTGAATTGCTATTTTGAACGATCCAGATCAGAAACGCCGAGAAAACATCGAGAACCCGCACGATACTTGAATTTACACCGATAATATGGCTTGACGCTCTGGTGTGGTGTGCTTAAAATTTCGCACCTTTTTATTTTCGGTTGAAGTGCTATCGCGACAAATCTCGCATCAGCACAGCACGATTCAGCGAACTTCAGCCCGAATGCATACAGGAATGCGTGCGTGACAGCCATACAAAGGGAGAAAAAAGCGCAGTTTGGCTGTATTACATCGATTTTTTCTCATTTCCAGCACCTCCCGTGCTCGGCTTTGTCGTTACGTTCACATTGCTTTAAAAAAAGGCAGCGATACTCGCTGCCTTTTGTGGTTTATAAGAACATAAATATTAGAGGAGGTAGCAAGTGGCACGTAAAACACCGATTGCACGCTATCGCAACATAGGTATCTGCGCTCACGTAGACGCTGGTAAAACCACCACGACTGAGCGCGTGCTCTTCTACACCGGTTTATCGCACAAAATCGGCGAGGTGCACGATGGTGCTGCCACCATGGATTGGATGGAACAAGAGCAAGAGCGCGGTATTACCATTACCTCTGCCGCGACTACCTGTTTCTGGTCAGGCATGCAGCAGCAGTTTGATCAACACCGCATTAACATCATCGACACCCCGGGGCACGTTGACTTTACCATTGAGGTAGAGCGTTCTTTGCGTGTTCTCGACGGCGCAGTAGTGGTTTTGTGTGGCTCTTCCGGCGTACAACCACAGACCGAAACTGTCTGGCGCCAAGCGAACAAATACGAAGTTCCGCGCATGGTTTTCGTCAACAAAATGGACCGTGCAGGCGCTAACTTCCGCAGTGTTGTCGAGCAGCTTGAGTCTCGTTTGGGTGCAACACCGGTTCCACTGCAAATGACCATCGGCGCCGAAGACGAATTTAAAGGCGTTGTCGATCTCATCAAGATGAAAGCCATTCTCTGGAATGAAGACGACATGGGAATGACTTTCGATTACGGCGAAGTGCCGGCTGATATGCTCGAAGAATGCGAGCAAATGCGTGAAGAGCTGATCGAAAGTGCTGCCGAAGCTGACGAAGCCTTGATGGAAAAATACCTCGAGGGCGAAGAACTTACTGAAGAAGAAATCAAAGCGGCGATTCGTACTCGTACCTTGGCAAACGAAATTGTGCCTGTAATTGGTGGTTCGGCCTTTAAAAACAAAGGCGTTCAAGCCATGCTGGATGCTGTGGTTGAGTATTTGCCATCACCGACCGAAGTTAAAGCGATTGAAGGTCACCTTGAAGGTACTGAGGAAGTTGAAACTCGCGAAGCTGATGACGAAGCTCCGTTCTCTGCCTTGGCGTTTAAAATCGCCACCGACCCATTCGTGGGTACGCTGACTTTCTTCCGAGTTTACTCTGGTAAATTAGAGAGTGGCTCAGCGGTTTATAACTCCGTGAAAGGTAAAAAAGAGCGCGTTGGCCGTATGGTACAAATGCACTCAAACTCACGCGAAGAAATTAAAGAAGTACTCGCTGGTGACATCGCAGCGGCCGTTGGCCTTAAAGACGTTACCACGGGCGATACCCTGTGTGCGGAGAACAGCAAAATCGTTCTTGAGCGCATGGAATTCCCAGAGCCGGTAATTTCGGTTGCGGTTGAGCCGCGTTCGAAAGCCGACCAAGAAAAAATGGGCGTTGCCCTTGGCAAGCTCGCTCAGGAAGATCCGTCTTTCCGAGTCAACACCGATGAAGAAACCGGTCAAACCATTATTTCAGGTATGGGCGAGCTACACTTGGATATTCTCGTCGATCGTATGCGTCGCGAATTCAGTGTTGAAGCGAACATTGGTAAGCCGCAAGTGGCCTATCGTGAGCGCATCACCAAGTCGTGTGAGATTGAAGGTAAATTCGTTCGTCAATCTGGTGGTCGCGGTCAATTCGGTCACGTTTGGATTCGCTTTGAACCTGCCGAAGACGAAGGCGCAGAAGGGCTAGAATTTGTTAACGAAATCGTTGGTGGCTCGGTACCAAAAGAGTATATTCCTGCGGTTGAGAAAGGTATTTCTGAGCAGATGAAAAACGGTGTTGTTGCCGGTTATCCGCTGCTTGGTTTGAAAGCGACTTTATACGATGGTTCTTACCACGATGTCGACTCCAGTGAGATGGCATTTAAGATCGCGGCGTCTATGGCGACCAAAGATCTCACCTCCTCAGGTGGTGCTGTGTTGTTAGAACCTGTGATGAAAGTCGAAGTAGTAACACCAGAAGAAAACATGGGTGATGTGGTTGGCGACCTCAACCGTCGTCGCGGCATGATCTTAAGCATGGAAGAAAACCCCTCGGGTAAAGTTGTGAATGCTGAAGTGCCACTGGCAGAAATGTTCGGCTACGCGACCGATCTCCGTTCGGCAACTCAAGGACGTGCAACCTTTGCAATGGAATTTGGTAAATACGCCGAAGCTCCTAAAAACGTTGCAGATGAAATTATCGCAAAAAATGTAACCGGCTAAGCGATAGCCGACATCAAATTAACTAGCTAAAGATTAGAGGAAATTCCCAGTGGCTAAGGAAACATTTGAACGTAGTAAACCCCACGTAAACGTGGGCACCATTGGTCACGTTGACCACGGTAAAACCACTTTGACCGCAGCTTTGACTCGCGTATGTGCAGAAGTATGGGGCGGCGACGCTGTTGCTTTCGACGGTATCGATAACGCACCGGAAGAACGTGAGCGCGGTATCACCATTGCAACCTCACACGTTGAATACGATTCCCCAACCCGTCACTACGCCCACGTAGACTGCCCAGGACACGCCGATTATGTTAAAAACATGATCACCGGTGCCGCTCAAATGGACGGCGCAATCCTAGTGTGTGGCGCAACCGACGGCCCAATGCCTCAAACTCGTGAGCACATCTTGTTGTCTCGTCAGGTAGGTGTACCTTACATCGTAGTATTCTTGAACAAAGCAGACCTTCTTGCAGAAGACTGTGGCGGCGTAGATTCAGAAGAATACGCAGAAATGCTAGAGCTTGTTGAAATGGAACTGCGTGAGTTGCTAGACACTTACGAATTCCCAGGTGACGACACCCCAATCATCGCTGGTTCTGCGTTGATGGCCCTTAACGGCGAAGACGGTAACGAATTAGGTACCTCTGCGGTTAAGAAATTGGTTGAAACTCTAGACGAGTACATCCCAGAGCCAGAGCGTGCTATCGACGGTGACTTCATCATGCCGATCGAAGACGTATTCTCAATCCAAGGCCGTGGTACTGTAGTAACCGGTCGTGTTGAGCGCGGTATCGTTAAAGTGGGTGAAGAAATCGAAATTATCGGTATCAAAGAAACCACCAAAACCACCTGTACCGGTGTTGAAATGTTCCGTAAGTTGCTTGACGAAGGTCGTGCAGGTGAGAACGTTGGTGTTCTTCTACGTGGTACCAAGCGTGATGAAGTTGAACGTGGCCAAGTACTAGCGAAGCCTGGTTCAATCACTCCGCACACCAAATTCGAAGGCGAAGTGTACGTATTGTCAAAAGATGAAGGTGGTCGTCACACCCCATTCTTTAAAGGCTACCGTCCACAGTTCTACTTCCGTACCACTGACGTGACTGGTGCTTGTGAGCTTCCAGAAGGCGTAGAAATGGTCATGCCAGGTGACAACATTCAAATGACTGTTACCTTGATCTGCCCAATCGCGATGGACGAAGGCTTACGCTTCGCAATCCGTGAAGGTGGCCGTACCGTTGGTGCTGGTGTTGTTGCTAAAATCATCGAGTAATAGTTTAATTCCTCAATGATTCAAAAAGCCCGCTTTTGCGGGCTTTTTTGTGGGCATAGGACGACCAACCACAACGGAGCAGGGCTTCAACTCGATCTAGTAGAGGCCATGCCGCAGGATTTTGGGGAAACGTTCCGCTACATTTGGCGCGGTGATTTTTGCTTATGAAATTTATGCTCGAATGATAAATGCTAATAATATTAGGATCATGAATCCGGTCAATGAGACAGTGAAAGTCATGTATGAGAAGTTTGGTTATAAGTATGTGGCAAAAGGTGATTATCTAATAAGAGGGCTATTATTATGGCAGATAAGATTGAATCACTTACCAGGGCTCGGAAAAAGAAGGGGTGGACACAAAAAGAAATAAAAGAATTTGCCAACCGTAGAAGCAAAGAGCTTAAAGAAATATCTCCTAATGTTGATGAGCCCGATTATTATGCATCTGGAATACAAAAAAGAATCGAGGATATCTGTGACGATGGAAAAGAAGATTAATCGATCACTGCTAGAGCATGAAAAGCAATTGATTCAAATAAAAGGAGAAATAACTTTGGAAAATGCTTGATTTGCTAAAGAAATTAAAGTTCGGTTGATAGGTAGAAATGTCAACTTTAAGTGAATTTCGGTGCGAAAATTTTAAGGGATATATTAATAAAATATCTACCAAGATTAAAAAATGAATATTAAAGAACAAAAAGCACTTGAAGAAGCTAGACAAAGAATGGAATCAAAAAGCTAGCTTAGATGAGCCAGAGTATCTTATCAGTGGCTCATTTGATGAGGTTGCTTTAAAACGAGAAGAGAAAAATTAATCTGGTTTTATTGATGTTGATTCTAATGCTGGTGTGCATTGCTAGCCTTTATTGTAGTATGGGAGCTAATTAATTAGTGGCCAGGAGGGGTAGTCAAAAATTTCACTCGGTAATTGTTCAATATCAACGCTGTGATTTACGCAATCTCTTGCACGGCTTTCAACTAATTTAAATTCTGACTCTTCAATATCTTCCCCCGATTTAAAGCCAAAAGTTCTAAAAATTCCGCAGTCTCCCAAACCTCTTGAGAGTGTTAATATTGATAGTTGTTGGTTGGAAGGGTTGTAGTTAATTTTTCCTGATATCTCTTTGGGGTCGTCTGTGTTTTGAGTGGTGCCTAATAACAATTGTTTGTTGTCTTTTGAATGTCGATCAAAAATATAAACGTAATAAGTTGGTTGATAACTGCCAGGGACGCATTGCACAGTGATTAACCGGTATTTTGAGTCGATTTCATAAGTTTCGATGTCTGCAACATAATCGCAGTTTTTGCCCCATTTTAATGTTTTTTTCCATCGCCACTGTTCTGCACTCCAGCCATCGGGGCCACTCCATAGTTCTCTGTCGTAAATTTTTAGTAAATCTAAATCAGAATGATCTGCTGAACTGTGGTTGGAGATTGGAGCGCCATTTATATTTTGGCTAGAGCCAATAATAAATAGAGTTAATATTGCAGTGTATTTAACAAATTTCATAATGTTGATGTCCGGAGGAAAATTTCAAAGTTTTCGGCGTAATCAGCAATTTGTTTTGCCTTGTCTAAGTCATTTATTACTTTGCGAGCGTTATAATAATCTTCTTATCACTTCGCAGTGTTTTCACCTTGGGTATTGGGGAGCATCTAATTGAATGAGTAAACTAGCATGGGTAAATGTCGCGAATTGAGATGCTCTTCTTGTTTCTATGGGATGGTGAATGACTCTTGAAATTTTACTTTACTTGGGTCAATTAGCTAGGACAGTTATATCTGAGCCCGATTCGATTGTTGAGACTTTCTGCCGTCTGTTGCCAGTTTTCATTTCCACATCGATTTCATCAACACTTCTCTGTTAAGCTTAATTATTAGCTAAACTATTGGCGTCTGCATTGGTATCGGTTTAAGAGTTTTAAGTATGTTGCGAAAGTTCGTTAGAAGTTATGCGTTTAAAACAGGGAAATGCCGATCTTGGTACATCAAGCTGTGTCGCCCGGATGGTCTTGAGTATGCCGAGTTTCTAAAAAAGTGGGGTGATTACTACGCCATTGGTGAGCATTGCTCGATTCCCAGCTACGCCAATGTATCTGATACGCCTTATATTAAAATGGGCAACAATGTGCGCTTGTCGAATTGCTCGGTGTTTGGTCACGATGGTTCGGTGAATATGCTCAATCGTGCTTTTGGTCGAAAGTTTGATAAGGTGGCCAAGGTTGAGTTTAAAGATAATGTCTTTGTTGGTCATGGCGCGATTATTCTGCCGGGTGTGACTATTGGCCCGAACGCAATTGTTGCTGCTGGCGCGGTGGTGTCGCGGGATGTACCTGAGGACTCGATTGTTGCCGGTTCACCGGCCAAGGTGGTTTCAACGGTGAGCAAGTACGTGGAAAAAATGGATAAGCATATGGAAACTCTGCCTTGGGCTGATTTAATTGCCAATCGCAAAGGCGATTTTGATCCCGAGCTTGAGCCAACGCTTATGAAGCTGCGTGTTAAGCATTTTTTCGAAAACGAGCATGAATAGCCGAATCATCATCTAGTCATCGCCAAAAGGAGAGGCTGTGTCTGCGTTCGAAAAGCCAACTAGCCTGGAAGATTCCAGCTCTGCGGCGGTATCTAATGCCCGTCGTTTAAAATCCTTTTTCTTTCGGTCACGCTCCTTACCTTTACCATCCATTGCCAGCATGCTGGCGATTGTTGTTGTTTTTGTTGTTGTCTTCACATTTGCTGCGACCAATCTTGCCTATTTTTTAAGCCCTACTCAGCTTGTGAATGCCCGAGTCGCGATGGTTGAAGGGTGGATGTCACCGCCAAGGCTTGATGAAATTTACGATAAGTTAAATACTGGCGATTATGAGTTGATCATTGCCACTGGCGGTAAGATCGAGTCCAGCTTTCACCAGGAATCCGTCGAGACTTATGCCGAACGTACGCGAGACTATTTGATTGGCCGTGGCGTTGACCCCAGTAAAATCATCGCATTGCCAGCACCGGTTGCCAGAGTGAACCGAACTTATTTTTCGGCGACATTTGTGCGTGAATGGCTGCAAGAGCACAACATCCAAATCAATGCACTGAACCTTTATTCTGCGTACTGCCATTCTCGCCGTACGCGCTATTTGTATCGTCAGGCGTTTGCAGAGCAAAATGTCGAAATGGGGGTGTATGCGGCTTTAAAAGGTCGGCATAAATTAGCGGGTTGGTGGAAGCAAAGCGGCTCGGCAAAGATTGTCGTCAGTGAAGTGGCGGGCTTAGTAAAAGCAGCGTTTTTCTTTGATCCCAGTGTTATTGAAAGTAATGCCAATTTTGACTTTGCTGTTATCAAAGAAATTAACGATGTGGATAACTTGGCAATTTTGAGGGCGAGTGATGAATCTGAGCCACCGACGTAAGCTGGTTTGGAACTGCTAGTGCAGAGCTTCAACTTCAGATAATCAGGCAATAAAAAAGCCACCCAAGGGTGGCTTTTTTGTGCGAGCAAAGAAAGCTTATTTTGCTTCTCTTTTCGCTTTTGCTTCTGCAATGACCGTCTCAGAAACTTGAGCAGGGCATGGTAGGTAGTGAGAGAACTCCATAGAGAACTGACCACGACCAGAAGTGATGGTACGTAGGTGACCGATATAACCAAACATTTCTGAAAGAGGTACATCTGCTTTGATACGTACGCCAGTTGCGCCTGGCTCTTGGTCTTTGATCATGCCGCGACGACGGTTAAGGTCACCGATAACATCACCAACGTGATCGTCTGGAGTGAATACGTCAACTTTCATGATTGGCTCGATCAACTGAGGACCAGCTTTTGGAATTGATTGACGGAACGCACCTTTTGCAGCAATTTCAAACGCAACCGCAGAGGAGTCAACGGCGTGGAAGCCACCGTCGAATAGTTCAACTTCAACGTCCAATACAGGGAAGCCTGCCAACGTACCTTGATCCATCATGCCCTTGAAGCCTTTTTCAATTGCAGGGAAGAATTCTTTTGGTACGTTACCACCAACAACGGTAGATTCGAATTTGAAGCCAGAACCCACTTCACCTGGCTTGATGCGGTAGTCGATTTTACCAAACTGACCAGAACCACCCGATTGCTTCTTGTGGGTGTAGCTGTCTTCAACCATTTGGGTAATGGTTTCGCGGTAAGCAACCTGAGGTTGACCTACTTCTAGCTCAACACCGTAGGTACGCTTCAAGATGTCGACTTTAATGTCTAAGTGAAGCTCACCCATACCTTTAAGGATGGTTTCACCAGAATCTTCGTCGGTTTCAACGATGAATGATGGATCTTCAGCAACCATTTTACCGATAGCAACACCCATTTTCTCGGTGCCACCTTTGTCTTTAGGCTTAACAGCAATAGAGATTACTGGCTCTGGGAAGATCATCGGCTCAAGAGTACATTCGTGGTTTGGATCACAAAGAGTGTGACCGGTTTGAACGTTCTTCATACCAACAACCGCGATGATGTCACCCGCTTGCGCGCGCTCCAATTCAGAACGCTCATCAGCGTGCATTTCAACCATACGGCCGATACGCTCGGTTTTGCCGGTGTAAGAGTTAAGAACGGTCATACCTTTTTCCATAACACCTGAGTAGATGCGGATAAAGGTTAATGCACCGAAGCGGTCATCCATAATTTTGAACGCAAGCGCACGCAGTGGCTCGTCCGCAGAAACGGTAGCGACTTCACCAGTAGGCTCACCAGTGTCTTTGTCAGTCAATGGCTGAGCATCAACTTCGGTTGGTGATGGCAAGTAATCAACAACAGCATCAAGAACAAGCTGGATACCTTTGTTCTTAAATGCAGAACCACAGTAAGTTGGGAAGAACGCTAGATCGCGAGTACCTTTGCGGATACATTCTTTGATTTGCTCTTCAGAAGGTTCTTCGCCTTCCATGTAAGCCATCATTAGATCGTCGTCTTGCTCAACGGCAGTTTCGATCAATTGCTCGCGGTATTCAGCAGCTTTTTCAACAAGATCTTCTGGAATATCAACAACTTCGTAGTTTTCTGGAAGGCCAGTGTCATCCCAGATAAAGGCTTTTTGGCTAAGAACGTCAACAACGCCTTTGAAGTCGTCTTCGATGCCGATTGGCAATGTCATTACCAATGGAGTTGCGCCAAGTACTTTCTTCACTTGCTCAACAACGCGGTAGAAATCAGCACCCATACGGTCAAGCTTGTTGACGAAAATAACACGAGCTACTTCTGATTCGTTCGCGTAACGCCAGTTGGTTTCTGATTGAGGCTCAACACCGCCAGAACCACAGAAAACACCAACACCGCCGTCAAGAACTTTCAATGAACGGTAAACTTCTACAGTGAAGTCAACGTGCCCTGGAGTATCGATAATGTTTAAGCGGTGATCTTTCCAGAAACAGGTGGTTGCAGCTGACTGGATGGTAATACCACGTTCAGCTTCTTGGTCCATGAAGTCGGTGGTTGCGGCACCATCGTGCACTTCACCGGTTTTATGAATTTTACCGGTAAGTTTAAGAATACGTTCGGTACTGGTGGTTTTCCCCGCATCAACGTGGGCGAAAATACCAATGTTTCGATAATGGGCTAAATCTGTCATTGGGTTACTCATTTATAAATTACAAGGTTACCTCACTTCGAGCGTTGTGAGATCGCCGGGTGATCAATTGCTCAATGACAGGAAAGACGCTCGTAAATTTCCATTTACGGGCTTTTTCATTCCAGCAGTAGAGCTTAGGGTGCCGCGAATGTTTGACGCTCGTTGGTGACGCGGCGCGTTTGTTGGCTCCTTTGATCTCAATTCATTCAATCGAGATCGAATCGCGTATTCAAGAACATAAGAGCTCTAGACCGGGAGCGAAAAACGCGCGCAGTATACAGGATTACAGGGCATCTGTTGAACAAAATATTGGCAAATCAACAGGAGAATTTTATCAGGGCTAGTTTGATGATTCGCCAAACGGTTTAGAGCTGGTATCTGACATCAAATAAGAAGGTCTGTTCTTCGTATGACCGGAGATCATTTTCCGCATCTCGCTCTTCGTAACCCACTTCAAATTCCATTCTGAGCTTCTCAGACAGTTGGTATTCAACCGATAAACTGTAACCAATCTGATCAAATTCCTGAATTGGGTCAGGAATTTCAAAGGACTGATTAACAAAGCGTGTTTCAAAGCGGCTTGAGATGGTTGGTGTTACTCGATAGGTTAATCCCCAAATAACGTCGATACGCTCTTGGCTTTCTTCTTCGTTCACACTGTAATCTTCTTCCGCGAATCTGAATCGAATGTCGGTGACACAACGCGGGCATACTGATTTGGTGATAGAAAGCTGTGATGTGAGTAATTCGTAGGAGTCGGCAATGGAAGTATCGCCGTTACCAATTTGTTCACTGGAGGTTTCGCCAACGTTATTGCCAGTGATGCCGTTTTGGTTTCCTCGGGAGGAATCAGTAATGAAGAAGTTGGCGAACAGATCAATAACCGTGGCGCCTGTGTTGTAGGTAATTTGAGCCAGAGCGCTGGGTGATTCGAGTTCTTCGGTTGTTGAAGACGATGATTTGTTAAAGCCAACTAGCAATCGATAGTTCAGCCGGCGCAATTCTACCGCGTATCCCAATTGGTAATTCTCGTAACTGAGATCGTCAATATTGTCTTCTTTGTACTGGGTTTCACTGGTTTCAGCGACCAGTGAAAAGGTACTGATGTTGGACAGTTTGCGTGACCACGAAAAGCGTGCACCTTCGGTTTTACTGTCGATCGAACTTCTTTGCGTTACGTCGTCATCAAACTCAACTTGGTGAAAGAAAGCGCCAACCGAAAGTGTATCGGCATTGGTCTTGTAGAAATTAAAGGTTGGCTGAACCACCACGGTATCGCGTGCCAAAATATTGTTTTGCAGTGATAAATCCGATGGGCTACTCAAGATATTTTCGCGGGTGTGGCTGGCGAGAAAATCAAATCGCTGACGAAAAAAAGAGCCCGCAAATGTGGTTGTGCCGCCGTATTCATCGGTGTCTTCTTGCGGGTTAGCACTGTTTGTGTCGAAGTTGATTTTTCGAACTTCGTAGTTTGCGCTCCACTGCCAGTTCTTTTGGGCTCGCGTGTAATTAAAGTTAAAGCCAGTGGTGTCTTCGCGCTCACTGGCTTCATTGGAGAATCGGAGATCGGCGTTGTCAGAGAATTCGCTCATGTGGAATAACTCTGCGCGAAATTCGGCAACTGCACTCACACTGCCGAATCCACAGGCCAGAATTAAGGCGCGAATGGTATTTTGGGGCATGTGTATAACTCCTGTAATAGGCGGATGTGTACCGGGGTTAATACCTCAAAATAATCAGGGTTACTCCTGATAAACAAGGCCCGCTACTTTATTTTCTCCGAGCAATTCTATGGCTTCCATGATTTGGTTTTGTGTTGTCTGTTTGGAAGGTACAGACAGCACAACCATATCAGCGATATCTGCCAGAATCGAGGCTTCCGAATAGTGCAAGACAGGCGGTGTGTGAATAAAAATAAACACATGAGGTAACGAATATTTAATTTCGTTAAAAATGCCGCCGAGGCGAGGGTGGTTAAAGTATTCCGCTGCGGTATCTGCTTGGCCGCCGGTTGGAATAATTTTTAAATGCTCAACACCCGATGGATAAGTTGCGTCAGCGAGTGAGGTGTTGGGATCGCGTAAGTGATCTGTGAGCCCTGAGTGGAAGGGCCGAATGGCCAGATCTTGGCGATCGTCTGTGTAAGGATCGCAATCGACGTAAATCGAAGATTTACTGGTATCCATTGCAAAGCTGGTAGCCAGGTTAAAAGCAACATCACAGTCGTGATGGCCTTTTAATCCGGAGCTGGTGATTAATATGATGGCTGATGAGCCCCCAGAACGGCGCAGTAGCTTTGTGCGCAATTCTCGGTAGGCATTTAAGACATCAACATTTTCCATTCCCTGGTAAATAACGTTCTTATCGGCACAAGCTTCCGGTGCCCAAAGGAGTTTCCTTTCCTCTGGTGTCAGCACCATTTCGCCGGCGATGAAACGATTAACTAGGTCGTGGCTGTTTGGCGCATGTTCACTCAAGGTGCGAGCAGTGTTACCACCTGCACGTTTTTGAGTGATTATTTGTTTCAGTTTATCCACGATTCAGTTTCAGTTGGCAGCTAGCCACTCCATTGCAATATAGCCGTACAAACCTGCGGCTATGACTAATACGGCAAATAATATCCAGTTGGTTTTAGATGACAACGATATTATTGGTTCCTTTTTATATGAAGGAATATTCACAATAATGTCAATACCTTCTGGAATTTTTGCCTTTGACACTACTCCATAGCGAATTCTTGGATCTAGAAAAACATACGCAAAACTGAGGCCGAACAATGTGATTATGCCCAAGACCGGCGCTACAGCTATAAATATAGCAGGTGGCGGGCCCTCTGCTGAGGTCGGCATGGTTGGCATTTCTCGGAATTTATAACTCATGCCCTGACCAGCTTCATCGATGGTTACCGAAAGACTGGCGTTTTCTCGACGTTGAAGCAATTCTTCGTAGATTTGCTTGGTTTTGTCGTAGTCGCGAGTCAACTCGGCAAGCTTTGCTTGGTGCACGGTGAGGCTGTCGGCGCGATCGTTTTCTCGCTCTAGAATTCGCGTCAATGATTGTTTGCGTCTGTTGAGACTTTCGGTTTCAAGTTCATTGTTAGACAACGCGGTGCGCAATCCTTCAAACAATGAAACCTCATCATTGGAAACTTCACTCGGTAAGTTCGGGTTTTGCGATCTTACGTCTTCTATTTCTTGGTTGACGATCTCAAGCTGGTTTTTGGTTGAGATAATATCTGGGTAGTCGTCTTGGAAAGCTAGCTGTAAATTCTGGAGGTTGCTTTCTAAGGTCAAGCGTTGGTTTTGCAACGTTGTCAGTTGCATGCGCGCTTGTTGCAGTTCGCCTTCTACTTTGATCTGTTCTCTCAAAGACACGGCTTTCGCTTGGTTTTCTTCAACAGTAAGCTCGATTTGCTCAATTTCGGCTCGCAACTGAAGCACACGTTCGAGAGATTCCGCTTCGGTACCGTCCATATTATTGAGCTTATAATCCGAAAGGCGTCGCTCGGCTTCGGTTAATTGCTCTCGGTATTTATCCACCTGTTCACTAATGAACTGATACGCTTCTTCACTTTCATCGCGTTGTTGCTTATTAGCGTCTTCACGAAATACGCTGACAACCGCGCTGAGATTTTCGTGAGATTGCTCTGGTGAACTGGACGTGTAGAAAAGTCGTAGGACGTTATCGTCTTTGATCTCGTGGTACATTTCGCGAGCGATTTTTCTGCGTGCAGCGGTGACTTCTTCCGGTGTTGATTCGGCATTGGTGAGCTCTAACCGAATAGCAACGCGACTCAACAGACGCTCGGAATAGAGTGTTTCAAGCACGATGCTAACAGGGGTGATTTCTGTTGCTTCTGCACGGCCTCTTAATAGAGGCTCGAGAATATTCTTCCGCTCAGCTTGTACCAGCGCTGTAGAGGTAAAGTTTTGGGGCAGGTTTACACCTACCAAGAAGACAGTAAAAGCAATTGCAATGAATAGGATAGTCGCGGGTATACGTCGCAGCATCAACTCCTTCAATGCATAGCGAATAATCGCGAAAATTGCTTTGATATCCATGCGCAATAGACTCCGAAAATAATCTTAAACGGCTTGTGACCGGGTTAATACAATTCAGTTACGTCCGCGAAAGCCGTGGTAAAACCTTGTGGGTTTATCAAGGGTTTAAAAGAGTCTTTCGGGAACCGACAAAACATCGGATGGTTGCAGGGCGTAATTAGATTCTAATTTACCCTTGAATAAAAGGTCATCTAAGTTAACCGGGAACGTTTTTACGCCTTGTTCCGTGCGGCGGTACAATTTTGCTTTTCCAGGAGCCGCAAAATCATTCAGGCCATTTGCCAACAACACAAGATCCAACACGGTCATCCCATCTCGGTAAGGAATGGAAATGGGTGATTGTACTGCACCGGTCACCCTAACTCGTCGTTGGAAATCCACAGAGCTTGGATCTGAAACTATGACAGTAACTTGTGGATTTTTTAAAAAGTTAGTGAGTTCGGTCGTAATATCTTGCGCTAATGCTTTGGGTGTTTTGCCAGATGCAATTAAGTCGCCAGCCAGAGGCACTGAAATTTTGCCATCGGGACGAACAGGTACAGAAACCGATAAATCCTGGTTCCGCCATACACTGATCGCGAGTTGATCACCAATCCCTATGTGGTATTCGGCGAGAACATCCGGAGATTGAGTGATGGGAAGTTCGGGTTTTTTTGATTTGTTAGAGCAACCTGCTAAACCAACAACAAGTAATATAAAGAGTCCTACAATACGAAACGAGCTGCGAATTTTGGGTAAGGAGCTTGTTAAAGGTTGGGTTGGCATGCCTTGTACCTTATGTTGTTACTTTGTCCAAATTATTGTTGCTTAGTTTTAGCCTGCGCTAGCATACACTTAAGCACAGAATTCGTCTCAATACGAATCTCACCTTATAGGTAAATCGTTGTAAATTAGTGGCAATATCAGTGCAGACTTATTGATTTTCGCTACTTGTTTGTGAAGTCTATCACAAAGTTATTTTGAGTGATCGATGTGCAATAGGTGCTTTTGTGTTAAATCTGTGCAAAGTATGTCGCGTGAATCTCGCCCTGTGATGAGAGTTTTATAAACACAGTATAATTTATGTTTGTTGCTTAATATGTTCCGCTATAGAAAAAGGTTAACAATTGCTGTTTAGTCTTTATAATCGAGTGAAAAATATCGTTTCGGCATGGAGTCGATCTCATCCAAAAACAGGGAAAAATCAATATCAACAACGTTGTTGTTCGGTTTGTTGTTAAGGCTAATAGCCGTTCAAGTCCATTATTATTCGCAGTTTTTTGACCATTCAAAATCGAATACAAGAAAATAGCCCATCGGCAGGCTAGGTATAAATCTGCTAATTTTTCCCAGCTTTTAATTATAAGAATCTGCTGTATTTTAGAGTTATGTAAATTTGTTAATGTGCAATTTCGATTTGTGTATCAATGTGTTTTACGAGTTTTTACTACAATGGATATTGTTATCTTGAACAAATTTTGCTGAATTAACTGGGTAAGTTTGTTCGTTTGGGATGCTGCCACGAATTCTAAATTTTGAATGTTTGATTTTGCGTTGGTATTCAAGTTTTTCCACTAAACAAGCTTGGTATTATTTTACAGAAAGCTTGTATAAAAAAGTGAGAGAATCGCACTAGCCTTGTATCTAGTGCAGTGTCTTCCAGGTTACATTCGCAGGGAGCGTCTAAATATTTTCTCAAATAATGGTTATGAACGTGCAACGCTGATTGGTGATTAGTAAAGACCTACATGCTTACGTGCAATATAGGGCAGTATTTTGAGTTTATTTGAAATAATTCGTGAAGATTGGATCGCCCACGGCCGAGATTGGACAAAGCCAGGTTTTCGAACCGTTGCTGCTCACCGATTCGGCGTGTGGAGAATGTCGATCAAGCCGAAAATATTACGGGCGCCGTTTAGCGTGCTGTACGGTTTTTTGTATCGTCGATGCCGAAATGTTTATGGCATAGAGCTTCCTTATACCGTCGTGTTAGGTCGTCGCGTTGTTTTTGAACACCAAGGTGGGATTGTTATTCACGGGTTTTCACAAATTGGCGACGACTGTGTAATTCGCCAAGGTGTAACGCTGGGCAATCGTCATTTGGATAAACCACTGGACGCGCCGACTTTAGGCAAGGGCGTCAATATTGGTGCGGGCGCTGCGGTAATGGGTAAGGTTTTGGTCGGTGATGGTGCGGCAATCGGCGCTAATGCCGTGGTCCTTGATGATGTAAATAGTGGCGATACGGTGGTTGGAATTCCAGCGAAGTCAGTTTACAAAAAAAAGAGCAACGTCAAAGAAACATTAAAAGCTGTGGATGGAAATTCCTAGCGAAATACTCATTTAATTCGAGAATCAATACGAAAAGGAGTACGCCACGATTACGAATCGAATAATTTCAGACGGATCAAGCAACGAAGCTTCTAATTTAAGATATTGATTTAATCGTGTAGCAACAAAAAGGGAAATCGTTAATGGTTAAGGTAGCTCTCATTGGTGCGGGCAAAATGGGCTTATCCCACTTTGCAATTATTTCCGCACATCCTGAGGTGGAGGTTGTCGGCGTTTGTGATAGCGCAGCTTTTCTAACTTCAGTGATCAGTAAACAGTTGGGTGTAAAGACGTTTAGTGATTATAAAAAAATGTTCAAAGAGGCATCACCCGATGCCGTTATTATTTCAACGCCTAATTCCACGCATTTCGAAATTGCCAAGAATGCTTTAGAGCTTGGTATTCACGTCTTCCTAGAAAAGCCATTGTGCTTAAATCCTGCAGAAGGCAAAAAACTGTTTGAAATTGCATCGTCGAAAAACCTAGTAAACCAAGTTGGTTATCACAATCGTTTTATCGGCACGTTCCAAGAAATGAAACGTTTAGTGCAAGCCGGTGCTATTGGCGATCTTTACCATATGGAAGGTAAAGCTTACGGTCAGGTGGTTATTCGCCCTACAAAAAGCGCTAAAACTTGGCGTTCTAAAAAATCAGAAGGTGGCGGCTGCTTACACGATTACGCCTGTCACGTTGTCGATTTAATGAATTTCATTAGCGATGTCCCAAGCAAGGTTCGCTCTGCTCAGTTACAGTCAATTTTTTCGGCTGACATTGAAGATGCTGTATTCGCCCAATTTGAATACAAAAATGGAACGACCGGTTACCTAGAAGCGAATTGGAGTGATCAGTCAGTTCGTAAAATGAGCACCACGATTACTGCATACGGCACGAAAGGTAAGATCGTTACTGATCGCCAAGAGCTGCGTTTGTATTTGTCACCGGGCAATACCTTCGAAGGTTTTGATGACGGTTGGACGTCTAAGTACATTACTGAGTTGCAAGCGCCAGTTAACTTCTACATGCGTGGTGAAGAATACTCTGCTCAGCTGGATCATTTTATCGATGGCATTTTAGGTCGCGATACCAGCGTTGAAACCAACTTCCAAACGGCAACTGCCACAGATGAAGTTATCGAACAAATTGCTAAATTAGGGAAAGGTTGAGGCTATGAGCTTACAAAGGGTTTTGTTTGGTGATAACCAATTTTTTGGTGTGAACCACATGTCTGAAGACAAAGCTCGCGCGCAATCAATGCGTTTTCGCGATGCAGCTTCAATCATGAAAGTGTTGGATGATGCTTACGATGCGGGCATCAAAGTATTTATGTGTACAACTTACGATCGTGTGGGTGAAATTGCTGACATCATTAAAGCAAACCCAACCCGCTATCCCGATTTTGAGTTCTACCCTTGTATGCCATACGCGCACAAATACGCAAACTCTGTGGGCGAGGTTGGAATTTTAGAAACATTGAAGCGTTTCTCGCCTTCCGGTGTTATGGGTACATTAATGACCGGCGCTATGTCTGCGATTACCCAAGACGTTAACAAAATGTTGCGCTTGTTAGTCGATGCAGAAATGAAGCGTTTTGAGGGTGTTAAAACTCCGGTTATTTTCTTGCAAAACGTGGTTACCGATTTGATTCTCGGTGTGAAAGGCTACCAATTTTTGGCTGAATTCCACCGCTACATCAAAGAAAAATACAACGCCGAGGCGGGTTTCATCACCATGAACTTGCCGCTGTTGATCGATGTTCTGCATGACTTGGGTATTGAAAACCCGATCGTTTGCGCGAACGTTAATAAGATCGGTTTCCGTATGTGCGGTGGCGTTGAAAAATACCAAGAAACCATCGCTCGCAATGACGCCCGAGTTATTGCAATGTCGGTATTGGCTTCCGGTGCAATTCCACCGAAAGAAGCACTCGAATGGGTGTGTGGTTTAGAAGGTCTGGACTCTATTGTTTTTGGTGCTTCGTCAAAAGGTAATATTGTTCAAACTAAAGAAATCATCGATGATTTGTGGCAGCTGCCAAAATAATCAAATTTTGCCTCGGCTTTCGTCGAGGCTTCCCCTCAATGACACGTCAAAACAAGCTTTGAATACACAAAATAGAGGAACGGTATGGAAAGCCCCAAATGCCTCGGTGCGGTGATTATTGGTCGAAACGAAGGCGATCGGCTTAAAGCTTGTTTGCGATCCACTCACACAGTCATTAAAAATATTGTCTATGTTGATTCTGGTTCCACCGATGGCAGTATTGAATTTGCTGAATCGATGGGTGTGAGCGTTGTCAATCTCGATACCAGTATTCCCTTCAGCGCTGCCAGAGCCAGAAATGAAGGCTTTCGCCAATTGCTGAAAGAACATCCAGAGACCGAATACGTCCAATTCGTTGATGGCGATTGCCAAGTTGCTGATGGCTGGTTGGAAGCGGCTTACTCCTTTCTAGAAAACGATCCCTCTTGCGCCATTGTGTGTGGCCGACGCCAGGAAAAATTTCCTGAGGCGAGTCTCTACAATCTTTTTTGCGATATCGAATGGGACACGCCTGTAGGTGAAGCTGGTGCATGCGGCGGCGATTTCTTAGGTCGAGTAGAAGCACTTGAAGCTGTCGAAGGATTTAATCCGTCGGTCATTGCCGGGGAAGAGCCGGAAATGTGCTTTCGGTTGCGAGAAAAAAATTGGAAAATTTTCCGCATTGATCACTTGATGACACATCACGATGCCCAGATGACCGAATTTCAACAGTGGTGGCAGCGCGCTAAACGCTGTGGGCATGCCTACGCTCAGGGGTTCGATATGCACGGTATGAGCCCTGAGAAGTATTATCGCCGGGAAGTCAAAAGTGCGATTACTTGGGGAGGTGTTATCCCGGTTTTGTTATTGCTTGTAACTGGACTGGCTATTGTCGGTTTGACGCCACCTTTCAGTTTGGTGTTGTGGTTGTTACCTGCGGTACTGTTTTTAAAAGTCTTAAAATATTCTCTTGGACCCAAAAAGCTGCCTTTCCAGCCAGCTGTGTTGTATTCCTTATCTTTGGTTGTCGCGAAAATCCCTGAGTTGGTTGGTGTGCAGAAGTATTACCAGCGCAAACGCAAAAACAGTGGATTTAGCATTATTGAATACAAATAATGTCAGCATAACTCGACTTGCTCACTGAGCTTTTTAACACGCTCAGTGCCACTTTTTAATACAGATTTTTGGGTAGCGTAAGGAATGAATTCGGGATTGTTTTGGGTTATTGCCTCCTATGGTAGTTTGGTCGGCATCCGCATTATTGGGAATTTGATTCTCACTCGCCTTTTGCACCCAGAAATGTTCGGAACGATTGCGTTGGTGAACGCCATTATTCTGGGTATCAATATGTTTGCTGACGTTGGCGTGCGCGATGCGGTCATTAATAGCCATCGCCACAAAGACAAGAATTTCGTCAATACCGCTTGGACACTCAGTGTTATTCGAGGTTTTGTCGTATACGGCATTATTCTGTTATTGGCGTATCCCGCGGAACTCCTCCTAGATGTCGAGGGAATTGCGGTTATTATTTGCGTCTCTGGGGTATCGATTCTTGCGTACTCGTTTATGAGTACAAAGGTTTTTAATGCCGAGCGTGAGACTCAGCTAAAAACCGTATCTTTAATCGAGATCGCGTCTTCGCTGATCGGAATGATTGTGATGATTGCCTTGGCCTGGTGGTGGCGCAGTGTTTGGGCATTGGCGGTAGGGTCTATTGTCACTACGCTTATTATGATCACTTGCTACACCTACGTTCTCCCAGGGCCAAGAAATCATTTCCACTGGGAAAAAGACGCTTTTTGGGAAGTGTTTAAACTCGGTCGATGGATTCTTATTTCTACCATTGGTGCGTTCCTGGTGCTTCAGGGTGACCGATTTGTTACCCGTTACTTTGCAACAGTAGAGCTGCTCGGTATTTACAGTATTGCTATAGCATTGGCGTCGATGGTAATCGAAGCCGCTGAAAAAGTTGGCAAAAAATACCTGTACCCCCGCTATCGACAAAAAGTCGTGGCAGAAGAAAACCTGAATCAGTTTATCCGTAAATTCCGCGTGCTCGGTGTGGTGGCTAGTACAGTTCTGTGTTTGCCGATAGTTGCCTTTGGTGATCAGCTTGTGTATTTCTTATACGACCCGCGTTACGATGCGGCAGGCTGGATGCTACAAATTTTGATCGTTGCGTCTTTGGTTCGAGCTATGGATTCAACGCTAAAACCCATCTTTTTAGCCAATAATGATTCGTTTACTGCGATGATTTATGAATTTGGTAAAGGAATCACCTATATTGTAGCTATGATTATTGGTGGGTATATGCTGGGGCTGGTGGGCATTATTTACGCCATCGTTATTACCCCAATACTGAATCAGTTGATGTTAACTTTTTACGTCAGGCGCCACGGAATTAAAACCCTCAGTTTAGATGTGGTTCTTATGGCGTTTATTGTGGTTTGCGTGTGTTTGACTTGGTGGGCCGTTGGCTTCAATCCGCTGGAGATTGAAAATCCAGTTTCTGATTCAAACTTGGGCTTGGCCCCTCAATAAATGAAGATTGTCTTAGACAAAAATGTGGATGGAACTATGAATCGAAGGAATTTTATCAGTGGTGCTTTGGCAACGGGATTTGCAGCAGCGGTACCTGTAAAAGCGGATTCAACGAATCAAGCTAAAAAGTCCACAAAAGTTGTTTATTTGCGAGAAGGTTATTACACCGTCGACGGATGGGTGGTGTCTGAGAAAGAACTTGCTCAGCTGAAGGAGTCAGGCCATGTTGATTGATTTGGCGGGGAAATCTGAGCTTGAATTTCCACAAGATAAGTACGACGTTGCTGTTGCCGGTTCTGGCCCTGCGGGTATTTCACTCGCGCTTCGTCTGGCCGAATCGGGTAAGAAGGTAGCGCTTTTAGAAGCTGGTGGCTTACAATTTACCCCACAATCTCAAGCGGTATATCAAACGGCGGAAGGCACTGATCCGTATTTTTCTGCGACTCGGTTGCGCTTTTTTGGTGGAACCTCAAACCACTGGGCTGGCCGTTGTCGCGAGCCTGAGCCGGTGGATTTTGAAGAGCGTCCAGAAGCCTATGAAGAATCTGGTTGGCCAATTTCATTTGCCGAAATTAAGAAATACTTAGCGCCTGCAAAAGCGATTCTGGATTTAGAATCGAAAGAATTTAAAGAGAAAGAAGGCACTCAAGATTTAATCGATAGCTTTTATCCTGATTTAGAATTGTTGAGTCCTCCCACCCGTTTTGGTGTTAAATACCTCGATACCTTGCAGTCATCTGAATTAATTGACTTGTACGTCAATGCTAATGTTGTTGATATTCCGCTAAAAGAAGATTTGGCAAGTATCGACTCTTTTGCAGTTAAAACATTTGATAATGTCAGCGGTAATATTCAGGCGAAAAATTATGTGATTGCGCTTGGTGCCGTAGAAAATGCCCGCCTGCTATTGAACTGCGATCGTCAAATTGATGGTGGTTTAGGTAACGGCGGCGGTATGCTTGGCACGTGCTTTATGGACCACGTTAATGTTCGTTTGGGTAAATTTATTCCAGACAAAGACGTTTGGAAAGACGGCATTAGCTCGATGGCGTATTACACAGGCGATGATTTTATTCGCTCGGCAGGTATTGGTGCCTCAAATGTGACAATGGGTTATACCGCCAAAGCGGAATCTGATGGTCGTGGCCAAGCGGTTAAAAAGTTTTTAGTAGAGCGCGCTTGTAATTGGGGATTGGAAGATCAGCTCTCCAATGTTTTCCAGTTTGTGTGTCCTGAAGAAGGGCGCTTATCGACTTTGACCGAGCAAGATCCGCACAGAAAAAATCGTATTTACCTCAGCGATGAAAAAGATGAGTTGGGTTTGCGACGAGTCTCGGTGGATTGGAGTTTGTCCGATTTTGACAAAAAAACCATTAAGGCAGTCGCTGAGGAATTTGCTATTCAGGCGCACAGAGGTGGCGTGGCGCGGGTTAAGTTACCCGAATTTTTATTTGAAGAAGACGTTAAATTACCATTTTACGGCAACGGCTATTTAGTGAATGGTCACGCGCACCACATGGGGGCGACCCGTATGGCTGAGTCTGAAAAAGACGGCGTGGTCGACCCTAATTGTCGAGTTTTTGGTACCAATAATTTATACGTTGCTGGGTCGAGTGTGTTCCCAAGAGGAGGCGCTCATAACCCAACCATGCCATTGGTTCAACTTGCCTTGCGCCTTGCCGATCACTTAATTGACGATGGGAGTTTACCCGATCAAGAAGGTTTGTCAGCGGAGCAAGAATTACTTCAAGAGACATAATTTCGTATAAATGTGACGTTATGATTCAAACGGCATAGACTTCGAATTCTTCGGGGTTTGTGTCTTTCAACATTTTTTAGATTTTTATCGGGCAGATCTCAACAAGCAAATCTGGATCAAAAGTTAAGGGTATTACGCAATCACAGCGGTAACCGTTGAGGTGTCATGATTTATTATCTAAAAATCTTCATTGTGCTCGGCACCACAATTATTGTGGGCAGTTATCTCTTTAATAAGGCGTTTCAAGAGCCGCGTGCATACCTGTGGGGAAAAGCTTCTCTTATTCTGGTGGGTGTTACGGCACTTATGGGGAATATTTGGCTGATTTATTTTGCGACAGGTTATATCTGTTTCAAAATGATTGAAGAGGAGCGCGAAGAAAAAATTTGTGCTTTTCTCGCGTTATTCTCCGCAATACCCATGATGAAGTTTCCAGTTCCGTTCCCAGGAATCAGTAACTTGATGGTGATGGAACACCCCATTTTTCTCAGTATCTGTTTATTGCTGCCAATTTATTTAAAGCTGAGAAAGCAGCCCCATCAAAAGCTTCTGATCGATAAATTAGTACTGATTTATTGCATTGTTATCACGGTGCTTAATTTCAGAATCGATACCTCGATTACCTTCTGGTTTAAACTCGGGTTAAATACCTTTTTAACCATTTGGCTGCCCTATTATGTTATCAGTAATGCGGGGGGAAATTTCCGTTCGTATTTAATCGCGCTGTCTTTTGGCGGTATTATTTTGGCGATTGGTAGTGTGGCTGAGTGGTTTCTCAGTTGGAAAATGTACGGTCCTCTGGCGTCTCATATTGGTGGTGTTCGCGTTGACAAATTATCAACGGCTTACCATTTCCGAGGGTTCGGTTTGCGAATTTCCGCCTCCTGGTTTGACCCCATCGCTTTTGGGTCATTTATGGCGCTTATACTATTTGTGGTAACCCAGCTGACAAAAATCGGAGTTAAAACCTCAATCTACAGTTTAGGTTTTGTCGGTTTGCTGTTTGCCGCTTTGCTATTTACCGATTCTCGGGGTGCTTTCCTAGTTGCACTCGTGGGTATTGCGGTCGTTTTGTATTACAAGATTGAATCTCAAGGCGCGCGTAATTTCTATAAATACACAATTTTCTTTGTCGCGGCGATAATGCTGATCAATATGAAAGCGTTGTTGCAATTCGATAGCTCTGGGGGATCTTGGCTTTATCGATACAATCTAGTGCAAAACTCTGGGCACGCCTTTAACGAAAATCCGTTATTCGGAACACCGTTTTTCCGCGATGACCCAGTGTTGCGAGCGACCATGCTGCAAGGGCAGGGTATTGTCGATATCGTTAACAGTTATCTGGCAATTTTGCTTCGATACGGTTTGCTCGGTTTTGTCTTGTACGTGTGGATATGGTTTTACGCCATGATACGGGTAGCTGATCGTATTGCGATACTTGAGAAAAAAGACGATCCGCTTTGGAAAGTGGGGGTTGTGTTGTTGGGAATGTTAGTCGGTATGGCCGTCTTTATCGTGACTACCAGTTCCATCGTGTATCTCGGTAAACTGCTTTGGCTATTGTTGGCGCTTGCCTCTGCTTACATCAAAAACACAACGCCTCCCAAGAAAACTCGAAGGCGCATGGCCAATGCGCCAGTGTGATTCTCTGAGTTACGGTTGAATCTCAGAGAATCAAATGGTTTAAATAACTGAGTTAAATCCTTCGAATTGCGGCGGGCCTAAATAAAGTGATTTATTAGAGCCTGCGTTGGCGTGGGCTTTTCTGAAGGCTTCGGACTTGGTCCAATTGATAAAATCTGATTCGTTTTCCCAAACCGTGTGTGAAGAGAACAACGTGTATTCTTCGTTGGTTGGTCCCTGTAGTAAGTGGAATTCTTTAAAGCCTGGCACTTCGTCAAGAAAGGTATCTCTGCTTTTCCAGACATTGATAAATTCATCTTCTTGCCCGAGTGCGATTTTAAATCGATTCATAGCGATATACATAAAATAGGCCCTTTTGTTGGGGGTAGGTGTGAGCTGTATTCATGCTTATAAGGGGCAGATCAGCCCAGGTAATCGGTCAGTATTACTAAAAACTAATACGTCTCTATTCGTAATTATTTTGATGTGTTCCCGGAATTCGGAAAGTTTGCTGTAAGTGTATGCTAACTTTTGGCATTATTTGGTCGCAATAGATTAAACCTGTCAGGATTTTATAGATCTGACATGATTTACACCACTATTGCGCATATAATCCGCTGCTGCTTTCTCTGAGGACAGCTGAATTCAATCGACAAACCTTATGATTTTAGGTGTGTTCAGGTTTTGAATGGTAGGTTTCCTCGAATGGATCAATTGCCAATGTTCTTTGTTTGGTTTTTGATCAGGTAGAATGACCAATGAATTAAGTGGTGTATGGATTGTCGCAGTAACAACATACGCACGAGTACAAAAAAGAATAGCTGATTGGCTACCGCACAGGTAACCGGTAGTTTGCCCTGGTTTGGTGGCAATCTGTTGTTCGTGAGATGAGAGCTTGGACATTACCGTTTCAGAGGTAGCACTCGACTCGTGTATTCATTAACTGGTCAATAATGGTGGCGAATCTTGTGTTCCAACGCGAATATGGCTCGCCATCTGTACGATATTTTTATTTAAGTTAAAAAGTAATGAGCGCAAAAACCCAAGAAGGTTTTCCTGATGTCGATAACTCAGGAATAGAACAACCTAGTGAATCTATGAAAACCGCAAGCCGTTCTGATTCGTTCGTATCCCCTGGAATGCCGCCGCTGACGTATTCCAAGAAAAGAATTTCTATGTTTGAGTTTTGGCCGACATGGGTTATGTACTTGCCCGTCGTTCTCCAGTGGCTTCTCTTAAGCATAAGACACCGTTCATTGACGCTGCCTTTAGTCGCGAATCCAAAACTAGAGCTTTCCGGCATGGTCGGCGTTCCTAAAAGCGAACTTCTGGCCCAGGCCAGTGGCCACTGTGCGGAAGCTACCTTAACGTGGTTTGTGCACACCATTAACGACAAGGCACTAGAAACCCAGGTTGAAATCATTAAATCAACCATGGAAGAGTACGACCTTTCTTTCCCTGTGGTTTGTAAGCCTGATATTGGCTGTCGTGGTTCAGGTGTTAAATTAGTTAAAAATGAAGAACAACTGTTACGTTATCTTCGCGCGTACCCAGCGGGTTCTGGTGTGATGGTGCAACGCCTAGCCAGCCATGAAGCTGAGGCGGGTGTGTTTTTTGTTCGTGAGCCTAACGAAAAAGCCGGTAAAATTATTTCTTTGGCATTGAAATACATGCCCTACGTGGTTGGTAATGGCAAAGATACGTTGGCTAAATTGATAGAAAACGATGAGCGAGCAAGCCAATTACAACATTTGTATCTTGAAAGACACAAAGACCGACTCGAAGATGTGATCCCTGAAAACGAGCCTTATCGTCTTGTTTTTTCGGCTAGCCATTGTCGTGGTGCGGTATTTAAAGACGCGAATAAATACATCACGGAAGCGTTAACCGCTCGCATTAATGAAATTATGTCGGATTTGCCAGAATTCTATTACGGCCGATTAGACATTAAATTCCCGTCTATTGAAGAACTCCAAGCGGGTCGCGGCATTGAAATTGTTGAGATTAATACCGCCAGCTCTGAATCGCTGCATATTTGGGACAGCGACACGCCTCTTTCTACGGCGGTGGGTTCGTTGCTGTATCAATACAAAACACTGTTTACGTTGGGCAGCCAAAATCGCAAACGCGGTTTTAAAACACCCGGCGTTTTGCAATTTTATCGCCACTGGCAGAAGGAGCGGCGCTTAAAAGAGTTTTACCCAGAAACTGATTGAGTTTTAATCTCTGGTTGAGGCGGGGCGTTAAATTTAACAAAAAACAATGTTTGCCTTTCCTCGATACTATTGAATTTCATATTAGTAGCTCAAACTTCGCAGTTCTATGTAATTTCTGTGACAAGATTTGATTTGCTCATGGTTTCGAATGTCGGCTAATGGTATTGTTGCACCCGCTCAAAAACCGGCCGGCATATGGGTGTAAAAAAGTAAGATTCAAAGGTTTGGTGTATGAAATCCGCGTTTAATCCGTTTCGAGTTCCGCTTAGTAATCCTGTGGCTTCAGGTGCTGTAGAGAGCTTGCTCGGACTTAAAAAGCTTATTCGTTACTATGATCAGCGCCCTGAGTCCGCCGACGGCGCTGAGAATTCCGTTAACTTTTTGAATTACACCATGGATGTTCTCGGGTGCGGTTTGAATCCAGTCTACCCTGAACATCTAGACGAAATACCGAAAGAAGGGCCAGTTATTTTCGTCGCAAACCATCCTCTTGGTGGTTTGGAAGGTGTTGCGATGACCGAAATGCTGGTAAAAATTCGGCCCGACCTAAAAGTACTCACCAATGAAATGCTGACTCGTATTCCAGAGTTGAGCGAGTTGTTTATTGGTGTTGACGTATTATCGAAAAATGCAGCGGCTGCAAATGCGAAGGGTATTCGTGCAGCGTGCAAGCAGTTGAGCAGTGGTGGTGCACTGTTGATCTATCCTGCGGGGATGGTCTCTGCAATCGACACCAAATTACGAAAAATTCGCGATCGCCAATGGGATTCTTTGGTCGGTCGTTTGGCGAAAAAATACAAAGCGACTTGTGTTCCGTTTTTCGTCGATGGTCGAAACAGTTCCTTGTTCTATCTTGCAGGACTGGTTCACCCTCGTTTGCGCACATTGATGCTGCCTCGTGAATTGTCCAACAAACAAGGTAAACGCTTTGATCTCATTGTTGGTCAACCTATTGCGCCTAGAGAGCTGGATCATTTGGAATCTGATCAAGCTATCACCGATTATTTGAGAATTGCTACAGATTTGTTACCAAACTCAAGCAACCAGACACCGCTTGAGTCGGTCATTATAGAAGGGAAGGACATTATTCAGCCTTCCCAGCAAGACGAGTTGTTAGAAGATTTAGCGAAACTTGAAGAGTTCAAGTTAATAGATAGCGGCACTTTTTCCGTTTATTGCGCGCCGTATCAGCGCCTTGGAAAAATGATGGACGTCATTGCTCGTTCGCGCGAAGTCACATTTCGTGCAGCCGGTGAAGGTACGGGTAGAGCAATGGATGTGGACCACTACGATCCACACTATCAACATTTATTTTTATGGGATAACGAAGCTCAAGCGTTAGTGGGTGGCTATCGAATTGGTTGTGTTGATGAAATTGTTTCTAAACACGGCTTAAAAGGTTTATACAGCCGATCCCATTATCATTACGACGAGCGTTATTTACAGAGAATTGGTAACGCATTAGAAATGGGGCGCTCTTTCGTCACCCCAGAATACCAACGCCATCCGCGAGCATTAGATTTGTTGTGGAAAGGTATTGGTGCTTATGTTGCTAAGAATCCTCACTACCACACGTTATTTGGCTGTGTGAGTATTTCAAAAGAGCATTCGATTCTTGCGCGAGCGTTTTTATCAGACTCAATGATGACCAGCTTTAGAGCTGAGCAAGAATTTTTGATGGATATTCGTCCGGTTGTGCCTTTGAAAGTTAAAGGCAAGTTATGGACGCCGGAGTCTTTGGCTTCAATATCCAATATTGCGGCAATTAATAAATTGCTAGGGCGCTGCGATCCCGGTAAATCTGTACCAATCTTGCTGCGTCATTATTTGGCTTTAAATGGGCGATTTGTGTGTTTCTCGGTGAATACCGGATTTAACGATTCCCTGGATGGTTTGATCTTGGTGGATTTGAGAAAGTCGCCAGAGAAGTATATTAAGCGTTATCTCGGCAAAGATGGCGCTGAGAAATTTTTGCAACTATGGAACCAACATGAAACAGCTGCTTGAAGCAACTATTGAAACCCTAGAGCAACTTAAGTCTTTGGTCATTGCTTGCCAGGGCGAGTCTTACAATCAAGCTTGTGAGCACTCACTATCTGGAATCGGTCGCCATGTAAGACATATTCTTGATCATTTTATTACGTTGCGTGAAGGCATCGAGTCTCGCAAAATTGATTACAACAAACGTTCTCGTGATAGCCGTTTAGAAGTTGAGCCAACATTAGCACTTGAGCTAATCGATGACTTAATTCATTGGATGACCGCTAACAATTTCGAGAATGAAAGCGTGTTCGTTGAAACAGAAGTCTCTGTTAGCCAAACCCAAAATATGGTTGTGGCTTCGTCACTAAGTCGTGAATTCTGCTATATCATCAACCACACCGTTCATCACTTGGCTTACGCTAAGCTAGTTGCCGGTCAGTTAGGTATTGATATCGATAAGCAGGTGGGCATTGCACCAAGCACGGCGACCTACTTGAGACAGACTGCCTACGGTTAAGCACCACTGATTCGCCGGTTTTCTCAATCGGCGAATTCCTTCCTGCTGTATACCCCTCAATTTCTTAGTTTTCCGTCTTTAAGCTCCGTTCTTATCGGTGTATTCGTTCGCCACGACTACAATTTGTCGACGTTGTTCGACGAGATAATTAGGCAGTGGTGCTTATCGATACAATAAAAACTTGTCTCTAGAAATCTGCGAGCTAACATTGACGATTTGCTCTCGCAGGATTCGCTATGTCGGTCGCTTTACCCTCGATTAAACAACTTCATCAAATACTCCCCGACGAACCTTTATTGATGATGGGAGCCGGACCCGTGCCGATTCCCGAGCCTGTGGCTGCCGCCAATGGTATTGTTATAAACCACTTGGGCGACACCATGGCGTGTATTGTTGAGCAAGTGAAGCAAATGGGTGCGTATATTTTTCAAACCCAATCACCTTGGCTATTAGGGGTGGCCGGTCCAGGTTCGGCGGCGATGGAAATGGCGGTGGTGAACTTGGTTTGGCCGGGTACCAAAGTGCTTAATATCTGCAATGGATTTTTCTCGCAGCGATTATCCGAGATGTCTGAGCGTGCCGGCGGAACCGTCGAGCGATTAGTTGTTGAAGATGGAAGAAGTGCTGATCCTGACGACGTCCGCAAAATTATAGAAAAATTTCGCCCCCAGGTTTTAACCTTGGTTCAGGGGGAAACCTCCAATACCACGTTTAACTGTCATCTCCCTGAAATTGCCAAAATTGCCAAAGAATTTGGCTGTCTCGTGGTTGTCGATGCGGTCTGTACGCTAAGTACAATGCCACTACCGATGGACGAGTGGGGAATTGATGCGGTTATTACTGGAGGTCAGAAGGGGCTGAGTTCCATACCAGGCGTGTCGTTGGTGGCCTTTTCGGAACCTGCTTGGGAGAGAATCCAGTCTCGCAAAGCGCCGTGCAACCACTGGACGCTAGATGCAAACTTGGCAACCAACTTTTGGCATCGCGCGTCTTACCATTACACCGCACCGGTTTCGGGTTTATTGGCGTTGCATGAAGCGATGAGGCTCGTGTGTGATGAGACCTTGGAAAAACGATTTTTGCGACACAAAGTGTGTTCCGATGCTTTACAAAGTGCGATCGAAAGTCTTGGATTGGATCTCTACGTTGAGCCTAAGGCTCGGTTAAATTCCGTCGTTGGTATTTCTTTACCACCGTCACTGTCAGCGCAGCAGGTGTGCGCTCATATCTCTGAAAATTACCGCGTTGAGATTGCCGGTTCGTTCGGGCCACCCATTGTTCGAATCGGTCAAATGGGCGAACAATGTCGAGTGCATAACTTGTTTCGGGCACTTCACGCGTTGGGTTCTACGTTTAACGATTTGGGTGTTGCAGTGGATGTTCCTCTGGCAATGGCAGAACTCGAAAATCGAATACAGTCGAGCAAAAAACAGACGCCAGATTTGTAAAATACCGATTCGTAAGTTCCTAATTTTCGATTTCAATATTTATCGATGCTGCATTGCTCGTTGATACTGGGCTGTCTGGAGTACAGAGAATCGCCTATATTGAGTCAATAACTTGTCAGTCATCAGCGGTGTGAATGGCGTTCGCGTTATGCAAAAGGATGAAGCATGTTCCAAGTGTTGAGTAGCTCACGGATTGTTGTATTTTCATTGGCAGGCGTATTTTTAAGTCTGACTGCTTGTGGCGGTGGCGGCGGTTCCAGTTCCAGCGATGCTGTCGCTAGTCTTGCTGATTTGCAGTTTGAGTCGGGTGTTTTTCCTGATGCCGATAACTTCAAATCTGCGTGTCAAAATCCTCGCAGTGGCGTTAGCTCGGTCACTGGTGTCGCCTTTGATGATCGTGAAGGCTCGGTGTTAGAAGAAAACTTTTGGCTCCGTTCTTGGACGAATGACACCTACTTTTGGTATGACGAGGTCGTAGATTTAGACCCGTCTCTGTTTACCACCCCTCAGTATTTTGACCTCTTAAAAACCAACGAAATTACGCCCTCCGGCAAAGACAAAGATGAGTTTCATTTTTCGGTGCCTACCGATGAGTGGGAAGCGTTGTCGCAAACGGGAATTTCGGTGAATTACGGCGTTCAATTTGCGGTTATCTCCGGCACCACACCCAGGGAAATTCGAGTTGCGTTTACTGAGCCCAATGCTTTTGCTGATCTGGCTAATGTTGAGCGTGGCGATACGATTCTAGCCGTTGATGGCGTTGACGTTAATGACAATACCCAAGCGGGAATCAATACCCTTAATGCAGGGTTAGCACCGTCAGATATCGGTGAAAGCCACGATTTTGTATTTCGTAAAGTCGACGGCACCATCACATCCGTTACGCTTACTGCTGGAACGGTTACATTAACGTCGGTCCAGGAAGTGAACACCTTCACCACAGATGCCGGAAATGTCGGTTATTTTCTTTTCAACGATCATATCGCTACATCAGAAACCGAATTGGTTGACGCTTTCCGTGATTTGGAAAGCCAGGGCGTCGACGATTTGGTGTTGGATTTGAGATACAACGGTGGCGGTTTTTTAGCTATTGCCAGCCAGGTTGCCTATATGATTGCCGGTTCCGAGGCGACAGAGAGCCAGACTTTCGAGCAGCTAAGGTTTAACGACAAACATCCGAGTATCAACCCAGTAACGGGCAGGCTCAATGACCCAGTGCCATTCTTCGATGAGTCTCTCGGGTTTTCGGTTTCTCCTGGGCAACCGCTGCCAACCTTAAATCTAGATCGAGTGTTTGTGTTAACCACAAGCAGCACCTGTTCTGCCAGTGAATCAATCATTAACGGCTTGCGAGGTATCGGTGTTGAGGTTGTGCAAATTGGTTCGACCTCTTGTGGCAAACCATTTGGTTTTTATGCAACCGATAACTGCGGCACAACGTACTTTAGTGTTCAGTTTCAATCGGTGAACGCCCTAGGGTTTGGTGATTACGCCGATGGCTTCGCGCCGCAAGGTTCAACATCGGTTGGTTCGGTCATACTTCCGGGTTGTGTTGTCGAAGATGACTTCAGTGTGGCTTTAGGAAATCCAGAAGAAAATATGCTGGCAATGGCCTTGGATTACCAAGTTACCGGCCAGTGCAGTGCAACCTCGGCTCAGTCGCAAAACGCGAAAGCTTCGTCACCCAATACGGGAGATTCTCAGTTGATTAAAACGATTTGGCAGGAAAATCGCATTATCAGAAACTCTCAATCGTTCGAGTTTTAGTGGAATCATTAACCTGAGGGCGAGGCTTTCATCTGAAATGATTTTGAAGTCAAATTAAAATATAAACGCGTCACAATAGTGCAACTCGACAATGGAATCGCGAGAAACGCGGTAGATGGTATGCCTGTTAATAGCTTTGCTATGGTGTGGTTTGGGCAATAACTGCGTTGAAAACAACAGAGGCTGTGCTCTGGTTGTGATTCGCCTGCGACAATTTACCTCATCCAAATGCGATATTAATAGTCTAGTCTAATGCTTTATCGCTCTATGTAGATCGGTGTGAATCAAATTAATGGTTCAAAACACCTTCGTCTAAATTTATTGATCTGATAGCCTGTACTAATTCTGTCTTTTATCGAAATGCTTTCGTCATTTATGCATTTTTAGGTGTAATTATGAATCCAGTAGTGAAAACCAGTTGTTTGATGGGCCTATTTTTATTGGCCGGTTGTGAAACCGAGCCTAAAAGCTCTTCTGTAGAATTTATGTTGGCTTACAACGGCAAACCAATGACGTGTGAGCAAACGTTCGAAAAAGAAGGTTTGGAATGGCAACTGCGCGCGTTCCAATTTTACCTTTCAGAAGTTGAAATTGACGGCCAAGCAGCGACATTAAAAAATAAATCAGGTGAAGCATCACCGGTGGCAATGCTTGGCACTCGCTGCAGTGGTGAAGGTCGTTGGCAGTTCGATATGGAGCCGATGACAGTTTCTGATTCTTCTAGCTTCTCGTTTATGCTCGGTGTGCCTTTTGAGGTTAACCACCAAAACCCACTGCAAGCCAGCGAGCCGTTGAATCATTCGGATATGTTCTGGACCTGGCAAATCGGCCATAAATTTGTCCGCATGGATATTCGTTCTCAAACCGAAGAAAAGAGCAAAAGCTGGGCTTTCCATTTAGGTTCTATCGGCTGTGATTCCGCGTCTTCAGTGCGTGCTCCAACCGAAGCTTGTGCGCACCCGAACACATTTACAGTAACTCTTGATGACTTCCAGTCTGACAGGCCAGTGTACTTCCATGTCGATCGCTTGATTGCCAATTCGAAGATCATTGAGGACGGCAACTGCATGGGTGATCCTGATGACGCTTCTTGTAAGCCGTTGATTCAAGTGTTGTCCGAAGAACAGTCGAAAAGTCACGTATTCTCACAGACGTTGTAATGGATCATGGTTAGGTTTCTTTTAGTTGTATTTGTATCCTTTGTATTGGTTGCTTGCGGTGGCAAGCAACCTGAAAGCGATTATGAGTGGAATCTTCCTAAAGGTTATCCTAGACCAACCATTCCTCACGATAACCCAATGACCGAAGCTCGGGTGCAGCTTGGTCGATATTTGTTCTATGACAACAATTTATCGGCCAACAAAGCTCAGAGCTGCGCGAGTTGTCATATTCAATCGCTGGCGTTCTCTGAGCCCTTACCTGTGTCGGTGGGTTCAACCGGGGAAATTCTTAAAAGAAATGCATCGTCGTTGGTTAACGTTGGCTACAACGCAACGTTAACCTGGGCACATCCGTATCTGCGTTCGATCGAACGGCAGGTGTTAATTCCAATGTTCAATGAAGAACCTTTGGAATTAGGTATCACCGGTTTCGAAGACGAAATCATGGCCCGTTTTGACAACGATCTCTACAAACCTTTGTTCAAAGAAGCTTTTGGCGATGAAGAGGTTGAATTTGATCGTATTGCCAAGGCGTTATCTGCGTTTGTTCGCAGCTTAGTATCGTTTAATAGCCCGTTCGATCGTTACGCGAATATGGGCATTGATGACGCTATGACCGAACAAGAAATACGAGGTATGGACGTATTTTTCTCTGAAGAATTCGACTGTCATCACTGCCACGGCGGATTCAACTTCACTCAATCCATTGATGAAGACGAAGAAATCGACGAACACAGGCCGTTTCATAACATTGGAATGTACAACATTGATGGCAAAGGTTCTTATCCCGCCGATCATGTTGGTGCCTTCGAAATTACTCGTCGTAAAAAAGACATGGGCGGATTCCGAGCCCCAACGTTGCGGAACGTGGGTGTTTCTGCGCCTTACATGCACGACGGCAGTTTCACGACTTTGGAAGAAGTTTTGGATTTTTACATCGCTGGCGGACGTTTGATTGAAGACGGCCCCTTTAAAGGTGATGGACGAGAAAACCCTTATAAAAGTCAGTTCGTTCGGCCGTTGGAAATGTCTGATGAGCAGAAAACGGATTTGATCGCGTTTTTAAAAGCATTAACAGACGAAGAATTTTTGACCAATCCTGCCCACTCAAATCCATTTGTTGGCGCAGACTAAACGCGTAACGGTAGATTTACTTTGGCAGCACCTCAGCGAGCTGCTGCCTTTTTAGGTTGCGATTACGGTTTTTACCAAGCGTCTCTTGCCAGCAAATACCCGCCTTCTACTGTTTTAATTTTCTCCGGCGCTGGGCCGTCGTCTCTGAGCAGTTTTCTGAGTCGAGCAATGTACAGATCAACAGAGTTGTTTGAGTTTTCAGTTCCCAGACTTTTGACTCTTTTCAGCAGTTCTTCAGGTTTGGCGACCGAATTTGCATTGATGACCAAATAGATCAGTAAATCGTACTCTTGCGCGGTTAGATCCAATTTTGCCCCAGATAACCACGTTTGTTTGGTAAATCGATCGATACGAAGGTTGCCGACCACGATATCTCTGCGTTGAGGGTGAGCGTGTTCTGGCGTTGGTAACGGGTGCGCTTGAGTCAATTGAGTTAAGGTTTTTGCCAGGCTCGCTCTCAGCGACCTTGCCGAAACCTCTTTGGCAAAATTTCCGTGATTTGTGGGAAGTTTTTCGGTGTTTGTAATCTTCAAGTAAGGAGCAGGATGAAACACCTGAATTCTGTGAAGCAGCGTTGGGTTGAGATCTAACAAGTAGGCGCTGTCGATAACTACGATTTCTGGGCGAAAAGCAGAAATAGCTGATAAGGCTTTTTCCGGATCGGTCTGGAAAAACAAATGAAAGGGTTTGTCCGATAACAGCTGATTTATTTCGGCCTGAGTTTCACTGTTTTTAATCAACAATAATACATTTGGTAAAGTGAAACTCACACTTTGCTCCATTGTGAAAGGATGGAAACGTAGTCGTTGCTAGAATAATAAGTTTTAGCTTGAACGAACGATTGATTCATAGTTGATGTGCGGGCGTATTTTCACATAAGAATTGTAAAGTTGAGAAATGATTTGGGCGCCAACTTTAATTTATTTATTTCACGGAATTCATTTGCACTCATTGTGGGCATTAGTTTGTGCTAAAGCACCTTAACCGCAGCTGAGTCTTAACAATCCCCTGTACAATATTAGGATAGACTGTAATTCACGACTTGTGTTTGCGCCCTGTCATGACTTCGATACAAATATGCAATGATGAATCCAGCGTTTTATTTGTTGAGGCAATATTTAATGTGGATAACACATTAAATAATAAGAAGAAAAATACGTAGATTGCTCTGAATAGGAATTTATTCGTGGGGTAGGCAAACGTGGTTAGTGAACGAGACGCCAAAGGGTGTTTAGCCCTAAGGCTGATCTCGCAGGCAGGCGTTATCGCGTGCCGTAAACCACCATTGTTTTTCCTTTTACGGAAACCAAACCTTGGTCTTCCAGTGTTTTTAATACTCGGCCCACCATTTCTCGGGAGCAACCGACGATACGGCCAATTTCTTGTCGAGTAATTTTGATTTGCATGCCATCTGGATGAGTCATGGCGTCAGGTTCGTTGCACAAATCGAGCAACGTACGCGCAACACGGCCGGTGACGTCCAAAAACGCTAGGTCACCCACTTTTCGAGTGGTGTTACGTAAGCGTTTTGCCATTTGGGTACCAAGAGCAAAAAGGAACTCTGGATGGCTGGCAGTAAGTTCTTGAAATTTGGCGTAACTGATTTCTGCAACTTCACATTCAGTTTTGGCACGAACCCAAGCGCTACGAGAATCGTGTTGATCAAATAAACCCATTTCCCCGAAAAAGTCGCCATCGTTTAAGTAGGCAACAATCATTTCGTGGCCTTCATCATCTTCGATGATGACGGTAACTGAGCCTTGAATGATGTAATACAGCGAATCACTCTTATCGCCTGCATAAATCAAAGTACTTTTCGCTGGATAACGTCGGCGATGACAGTGACTCAGAAATTGATCAACATTGTTTATGTGTGGAGTTAAAGATACGGCAACCAAATTTTTCCCCCTGGCTTGTGGCCCTCTGATCGTGTACCGCGCAGGCCTGCGACCGAAAAGCTTCGAGTAAATTTACTCGATGCTAATAAGTCTAGCCGCTAGTTGGAATACAAGCGTCAATACAAATAGTCATTATGGCGTTGTTATTTATGTCACACCAGTATTTCACAAATAATCACCTTGTTTTGTGAAGTGATTATCTACTACTCGTGTGCTTTTATCGTTAATCGATCTAAATTATTGAGTTCAGACCATTTTTTTACTTTATGGTAAGCTTAACGGCTGCTCTGCAATCTGTTTATGATCATTTTTTTGGGAGAAAATTCAATGCAAGCTACTGTCAAATGGGTCGATGGTGTTCAATTTCTCGGAGAATCCGGTAGTGGCCATAGCGTAGTCATGGATGGCCCAGAAAATCATGGCGGTCGTAACACGGGTGTGCGGCCAATGGAAATGTTGCTTTTAGGAATTGGAGGATGTGCTTCTTTTGACGTATTAAGCATTCTCACAAAATCCCGTCAGCCGGTTTCAGATTGTAAGTGCGAATTAAAAGCAGAGCGCGCCGATGCTGTTCCCGCTGTATTTACAAAAATTCACCTACACTTTGTGGTTTCAGGAAAAGGTTTAAAAGAAACTCAGGTTGCCCGTGCGGTAGAGCTTTCGGCGACTAAGTACTGCTCCGCGTCTAAAATGATGGACGCAGCAGGTGTGGAAGTGACTCACGATTACGAAATTGTTGAAGAATAATTTTTTAGAAGCTGACTTATTTGTCAATAAAAGTGTATCAACAGAAGCCTGTGCAGTTTTAATACGACAGGCTTTTGTATTCGAGTAGAATTTAAAAAACTCGATTAAATATGGTAACTGGTTTTTGTCATTGCTTTACTGACCAAAGACATCGCCAGTTTTACCGGTTTTGGAAATTTTGTTCCACCGGCATTCAACGCTCGATCAGCGTGTTCTTGTTCGTCTTCCACCATTTGCTCAATAATTTTTCGGCTTTTGGTATCGTTCTCTGGCAGTTTTCGCAAATGCTCATTTAAATGTTTGCACACTTGCTCTTCGGTTGCCGCCACAAATCCCAAAGAAACTTTATCGCTGACCAAACCTGCCGCTGCGCCAAGACCAAACGACATACCGTACCAAAGTGGATTTAAAACACTGGTATGACTATCCAGTTCTTTTATTCTTTCTTCACACCAAGCTAAGTGATCCAATTCTTCCAGTGCAGCAACGTCCATTTCTTCTCGAATTTCGGGTAATTTTGCGGTCGCAGCTTGGCCTTGGTATAAGCCTTGGGCGCACACTTCGCCACAGTGGTTCACTCGCATCAATCCCGCCGCGTGACGCTTCTCGTGTTCGGTTAATTCTGGGTTAACGTCGTTGTGCGCAGGCGATTCGTGAAAAACTGGCTTATTGCCCGACGTCAGTGTACGCAGGGCGCGATCCGCTTGAGTGATGAAGTGATCAATGGGATTAAGCTCACGTGTGGACATAAATTTCTGCTCGAATTCAATTCTGTTGGGTAAATCCTACTCCAATCTTAATCTATGATGTAGGTTTAAAGAATGTTAACGCAAAAAATTCTTAGGCAAATTGATTAAACTCTTATAAAGCCGCAGGCCAATCACAAGGAACAACTCAATGGATGATTTACTCGCCGTCTTAACAGCCAATATTCCTCTTGCCGTGATCGAAACGGACGATGAAAAACGTGCTTGTGAACAACTGTTGGATTCTGCAGAAGGGTTACGCAAACCTTGTTTTAAATGGACCATCAGTGATGGCCTCAAAACCTTAGAGCGCGGTTTTGGTGTCATTAAACCCCCAGAGTTGCCTAATCCAACCCACATTCTTGAACACATTAAAAAGGAATCCACAGCCGGTGTTTATATCCTGTGTGATTTTCACCCTTTTATAGAAGGTGAGCACGTCAATGTTCGCTTGATTAAAGACATTGCACTGAATTTTGATGTGATCGGCCATGTGTTGGTGTTTGTCAGTCATAAGCTGGAAATACCGCCTGAGCTTCGCCCGTATTCTCAACGTGTGCGCTTAGCGCTGCCGACGGAGCCAGAAATTACAAAAATTGTTCGCGAAGAAGCGCAACGCTGGACTGACCAGCGCGGCGGCAAAGTTGGCGTTGATCGCGAAGCGCTGAGAATGTTGGTGAAAACGGTCAAGGGAATGGCTCATCAAGATGTACGTCATTTGGTGAGAACAGCCATTTTTGACGACGGTGTAATCGATCAAAGTGACGTTCCGGCCATTAATAAAGCCAAATTCGAGTTGCTGTCGATGGACGGTATTCTGAGTTACGAATTTGGCGTTGAAAAAATGGATAAAGTCGGCGGTCTCGAAAACCTTAAATCTTGGTTAGAGCAGCGCAAAACCAGTTTTTTATCGGGCAATACGATTGATTCCCCCAAAGGCGTTTTGATGGTGGGTGTTCAGGGGGCGGGTAAAAGTTTGGCGGCAAAAGCGGTGGCCGGAATGTGGAATCTGCCGTTGTTGCGTCTTGATTTTGGTGCGTTGTACAACAAATTCTTCGGTGAAACAGAACGTAATTTGCGCCAGTCACTGGCTCAGGCCGAAGTCATGGAGCCTTGTGTACTCTGGATTGATGAAATCGAAAAAGGGCTCGCCGTTGGTGATAGCGATAATGGAACCTCCAAGCGTGTCTTGGGAACCTTGCTGACCTGGATGGCGGAGCGGGATCAAAAAGTTTTTATGGTCGCAACCAGCAACGATATCTCTAAACTTCCCCCGGAATTACTGCGTAAGGGGCGTTTTGATGAAATCTTTTTCGTCGATTTGCCGGATGATGCTGCTCGCAAAGCCATTTTTACGATCCATTTGAATCGACGGGAAATATCAACCATCGACTTTGACATGGAATTACTCGTTCAAACCAGTGCTGGATTCAGCGGTGCTGAGATAGAACAGGCCATCGTGTCCGCACAATTTGCTGCCAATGCCCAGGAAATGCATTTGGATGATCAGTTAGTGTTGCAGCAGTTGCATCTAACTAAACCGCTGTCGGTGGTGATGGGGGAGAAAATTGCCGCACTCAGGGCTTGGGCGCAGGATAGAACAATCAGTGCCTAAATGTGTGAACAACCAAGGCAGCCGTGAGACTGCCTTGATCTTAGCAAAGAGTTAAGCTTCTGATTGCTCGCGAGCGATCGCTCGATAGGCAATATCTTTGCGATAGAAAGAGCCATTCCAACTGACCTTCTCGGCTACTTGATAGGCTTTCTCTGCGGCTTCGGCAACTGAATTACCCAGCGCTGTTGCACACAAAACACGTCCGCCTGCGGTAACCACTTTGTCGTCGGCGCTTTTGGTTCCTGCGTGGAAGACTTTGCCAAGTTCATCCGATACTGAATCCAAGCCTAAGATCTCGTCACCTTTAGGGTAGCTGCCCGGATACCCGCCAGCGGCCAGAACAACACCAACGGCCGCTTGCTCTGCCCAGTCGGCACTGGTTTGGTCGAGCTTTTTGTCGATTGCAGCAAGACACAAGTTCACCAAATCCGATTGCAAGCGCATCATGATAGGTTGAGTCTCAGGATCGCCAAAACGGCAGTTGTACTCAATCACTTTGGGTGTGCCGTCTGGAGTAATCATCAAGCCTGCGTACAAAAAGCCTGTGTAAGGATTGCCTTCAGCGGCCATGCCTGCCACGGTTGGTTCGATAACTTCTGCCATGATGCGATTGTGGACATCAGGTGTGACCACTGGAGCCGGTGAATAGGCACCCATGCCTCCTGTGTTGGGGCCGGTATCGCCGTCACCTACGCGTTTGTGATCTTGACTGGTTGCCATTGGCAAGATGTTTTTGCCGTCAACCATAACGATAAAGCTAGCTTCTTCACCTTCCAAAAATTCTTCGATGACAACGCGCGCACCTGCGTCGCCAAAGGCATTGCCTGAAAGCATGTCGGTGACAGCGTCTTTGGCTTGCTCAAGTGTTTCGGCAACGATCACGCCTTTACCAGCGGCAAGGCCGTCGGCTTTCACCACAATCGGTGCGCCTTTGGCGTCAAGGTATTCCAGTGCTGGAGCGACTTCGGTGAAGGTTTGATACTCTGCGGTAGGGATTGCGTGTCGGGCCAGAAAATCTTTGGTGAAAGATTTAGAGCCTTCCAGTTGTGCCGCATTTTGGCTTGGGCCAAAGCACGCTAGGTTTCTTTCGGTGAAGAAATCCACAATGCCGTCAACCAATGGTGCTTCTGGGCCAATGATGGTGAGCTTAACGTTGTTATTTTCAGCAAAGTTGGCCAGAGCTTCAAAGTCGTCGATGGCGATTGCAAGGTTTTCAATGTTTGCTTCGCCGTTGGTTCCTGCGTTGCCTGGTGCAACATAAACAGTATTTACGTCGGGGCTTTGTGCCGCTTTCCAGGCTAGGGCGTGCTCTCTGCCGCCACTGCCGATAACTAAAATGTTCATAGATTCGCGTTTCTGTCGTTACTGTTAACGTCCCGTTGCGACAAGCTCGAAACGGGATGGCCGAAATTAATGGCGGAAGTGGCGCATGCCGGTAAATACCATCGCGATGTTGTGTTCATCCGCCGCAGCGATGACTTCTTCATCACGAATCGAGCCGCCCGGTTGAATCACACAGCTAACTCCATTTGATGCCGCGTTATCAAGGCCGTCGCGGAACGGGAAGAAAGCGTCGCTCGCCATGCAGCTGCCGGTCACTTCCAGGCCTGCGTGTTCGGCTTTAATGGCGGCGATTCGAGCGGAATTAACTCGGCTCATTTGGCCTGCACCAACACCAATCGTGCGCTGACCTTTAGCGTAAACAATGGCGTTAGATTTAACCATTTTCGCTACTTTCCAGGTGAATAGAAGGTCAGAAATCTCCGCTTCGGTTGGCTTGCGTTTGGTTACCACAGTGAGCTGATCGGCGGTGATTAATCCCAAGTCGCGATCTTGTACCAATAAGCCACCATTCACGCGTTTGAAATCCAAGCTGGGATTCGATGCGCTGATGTCGCCGCACACTAACAAGCGAACGTTTTTCTTGGCGGCAACGATTTCGGAGACACCGTTGGCAACCGAAGGCGCGATGATCACTTCCACGAATTGCTTGTCGACAATGGCTTGAGCGGTGGCGCCGTCAAGCTCACGGTTAAAGGCAATGATGCCTCCGAAGGCAGATTCTGGATCGGTATCGAATGCTTTTTGGTAAGCGTTCAACAGGTTTGCATCGGAAGCAACGCCGCACGGATTCGCGTGCTTAACGATAACGCAGGTCGGAGCATCGAACAGCTTGACGGTTTCGAGTGCTGCGTCGGTATCGGCAATGTTGTTGTAAGAAAGCTCTTTGCCTTGAAGTTGTTTGGCGGAACTAATGGAACCTTCAACCGGTGTTGATTCAACGTAGAAAGCGCTCTTTTGATGCGGGTTTTCCCCGTAGCGCATGTCTTGTTGTTTGGTTAGCTGAATATTAAAGGTGCGTGCAAAATCGTCGTTGCCGCTGCCGACCATTTTGCCGAAGTAATTCGCGATCGCGCCATCGTATTTAGCGGTGTGCTCATAGGCTTTAATGGCGAGGTCGAATCGGGTAGCTTTTGACGTCGCCCCGTTGTTGGCGTCCATTTCTGCAATGATGGTTTCGTAATCGCTGGCATTTACTACGATGTTCACAAACGCGTTGTTTTTTGCCGCAGCGCGAACCATCGTTGGGCCGCCGATATCGATATTTTCGATGGCGTCTTCCAAAGAGCAATCTGGATTGGCGACGGTGTTTTCGAACGGGTAGAGGTTGACAACAACCATATCAATTGCGGCGATTCCATGTTCGGCCATCACTGCGTCGTCTTGCCCGCGTCTTGCCAAAATACCGCCGTGAATTTTGGGGTGCAGAGTTTTAACTCGACCGTCCATCATTTCTGGGAATCCGGTGTGATCGGACACTTCAATAACGTCAACGCCTTCTTGTTTTAACAATTTAAACGTGCCGCCGGTCGAAAGAATCTCAACGCCGAAGCCTTGCAGTTTTTTGGCAAACTCAACAATGCCGGATTTGTCAGAAACGCTGATTAAAGCGCGTTTAATCGGTATTAGATCCATAGGCGTGGACATTAACTCGTTCTCTCCCAAAAAAGATGTTTTGAAATGCTTCTACGTAATCAGTCTAGCGTGTACCAAATTACGTTAGTGTTTGTGAGGTGCACTTTGGGTTGAATTCTCGGCGTGTTCTGTGACAGCTTAGTCGAGACAATTGTAACCTGTGCGTGGAATTTACCTAGAAACTGCTTGAATGTTCATGTGCAAATGAGCCTAACGTCTAGCAATTGACGCGATGTCATTTAGGTAGAGTTTTAGATTTCACAAAAAGGTAACCTAAACCGTGTTGAATTTGGTTTAGGTTCCTTATGAGCAGTGCAGACTTTTCAGCCTAACTGCTTAAGAGATTAAAGCTGGCCGTATTGCTTTAATTTTTTGCGTAGAGTGCCTCGGTTTAAACCCAGGATTTCAGCGGCTTTGGTTTGGTTGTGACGAGTGTATTTCATCACAACTTCAAGTAACGGTGCTTCAACTTCTGCCATTACCAGATCATACACATTGGATACAGCTTGACCATCTAAGTGCTGGAAGTAATTATCGATTGATTGCTTAACGCAGTCGCGAAGCGAGCTGCTGCTGGCTTCAATATTTGTAGTTTTAAACCGATCACTTGGAGTTTCAGTTGGTGTAACTGTAGTGTTAGGTGTCAGTTCAGCTAACGCTGTTTCAATTTGACTCATGCCGCTTTTTCCCCATCACGTATCAAGTCATTAAAATGTTCTTCAATGCACTCGACTTGCTTTTGCGCACTTACTATTTGATTAAATTGAGTTCGCAGAAGTTTGCCATTTGCAAAATCCTGCAGGTACCAACCCACGTGTTTACGAGCGATTCGCACCCCTAAATAGTCACCGTAGAAAGCATGAAGCTCGTTAAGATGACTAAGTAATATGTGTTTGATTTCTTCCTCAGAAGGAGCTGGCAGGTGTTCGCCCGCTTCTAAAAAGTGATTGATCTGACGAAAAACCCAAGGTCTCCCTTGAGCGGCGCGTCCAATCATTACTGCTGCAGCTGAGGTTTTTTCAAGTACCGCCTTGGCTTTCGCCGCGTCTGTTATGTCTCCGTTGGCAATGACGGGAACCGAAACTTCTGAACAAATCTCTGAAATGGTTTCGTATTCCGCTTCGCCAGTGAAGCGACAGGCGCGTGTTCGACCGTGAACGGTGATAGCACTGATTCCCGCAGATTCGGCCATTTTGGCAATGGTCAATGCGTTGCGGTTTGCCTTATCCCAACCGGTACGCATTTTCAGTGTAACCGGCAGTGAAACGGCTGAAATCACTGCATCTAAAATTTCGCCAACTAAAGCTTCATCGCGCATAAGCGCAGAGCCTGCGGCTTTGTTACACACTTTTTTCGCCGGACAACCCATATTGATATCGATTATCTCAGCGCCAATGTCTTGATTGGCTTTGGCTGCCTCAGACATGGTTTTAGGACAGGTTCCGGCAATCTGGACAGATTTGATTCCCGTTTCACCGGTAAAATCGAGTCTCGACGCTGACTTTCTGCTGTTCCACAAGCGTGTGTCACTTGTGACCATTTCTGAAACCGCAAGCCCTGCACCAAAAGAACGGCATAATTGCCGAAAAGGCCGGTCGGAAATACCTGCCATCGGTGCCAATAATGCACGACTGTTAATGGTGTGTGGGCCGATCTTAAATGCCAATGGAACTCCAAGCCTTTAATTGCGCTGGTTTGTTTATCTCCAAAAGCACCTAATCAACCAACTTCGATTGTTTGCGAAAGGTTGTTTAAATCGTAAATTCAAGCGGTGCCAAAAAAGGGCGCCCATCATACCCGCATCTGGGGAAAATGGGAAAGTAGAAATTAGCCGTATTGTAGATTTTTTGCACCTGTCTAAAAGTCGAGATATTCAAACTGAAACTAGGGGTTTCTGACAAGTACTTTTATGGCGAGTTTTAAAATATAGAATCGAATATTAAGTCGTTTTAGTTCTTTAAGTTTTAAGATTGATTCATTCAAAAATAACCAACAAGATCAAAGGGCTAAGCTACGTTTGATTTTCGAGTCTAACGTGCGTTTGCTTTTACTTCGTTCAAATTGAGAGGGAACGTGTTACAGAAGGTTTTATCAATCCGTTAAAGCGATTAACGGATTGGAATGAAGGCTCGATAATTGACAGCTTCGCTGCCGGGGTCTGCCACCTGTAAACTGATGTGGACCGGTTGCCCTTTAGGCATTTGCTGTGCGCCTGCAAGCTCACCGTGTAAATATTCTCCCGGCGAGAATATCCTCTCTGCCAGCGGATTATCGTTGATGTCGCTAAAGCGAATTGCCAGCGATGGGAATGGCTGTTGGAATTCCGCCGTATTTAGCAGAATGGCATCGGCAACCAGGGCATCTTCTACCTCGGGATGGCTTCTAACAACCAAAGTGATTCGAATTTTTTCGTAATCGTGTCGGGTTGGAAGTGTGCAGTTAAAGATTGGGCAGGCGAGTGCGTACCAGTGACGATAAGGTTCTACGCGGCTCCAAGTGTCAAACTTTAAGTAACCAATTTGTACGATTAACGCCAGTAACAACACTACATTACCGGTAATGAAAGCGGTTTTTATCAGCCAGCGACGTTCGTTTTTTTGTTCAAACGTCATTTCCAATGGCGCCGGCTCAAGAGCATTCAACAGATCTTGGCGGTCATTAGAATCAGGTACGTAGCTGTCTTCGAGATGACTTTCATCGCCATCATTAAGCTCGTTGAGCGAATAATCCACTTGAGTGATATCTTCGTCTTCGCGGAAGATGTCTTCTAGGTCTCGTTCAAAATCGGATTGCTGTGAGTCTTGAGCATTGTTTGATTCGCCAAAGTTGTCGAAGTCGTCTTCGTTGAAATCGCTGAGGGAATCAAAGCTACCGGTTCGGCTGCCGTCAAAACGATCGTTGCTTGAGTCGTCAAGTGATTGATCAAATCCCTCATCAAACGACCGTTCTTCAAAGGCTTGCTCTCCAAAGGACGAGTCTTCTAAAGGCCGTTCCTCTGAAAACTGCTCCTCGAAGGATTGCTCTTGTGACGATTGAGTGGCTTGTTCGTATGGATCTTGCGGTTTCGCTATGGTTTCTTCTGAATTGTGCTCGTCTTCGAGCATTTTCAGAGCCCAGGACTCATCGGTGTCTTCAATAGATTCGTCTTCTTCCGCTGGTTTCGATTTACGTGTTGAATCGAACAGCGATTGGTTGTCGTCCAACCAATTGTTTTGTCCCGAATCTAATTTGAATTCGACGAGATCATCTAACCCTTCATCGTAGCGGTTTACAGAAGGCTCTTCCGGTTCCATGTCGTCGCTGATAAGGAAGTCTTCGGAGTCATCTTCAGCTTCAGTGTCAATGGCGTTCTGATCGAAAGCCAACTGATTCACAGGCATGGCCGCAGCTTCAGGTGTGGCTTTTGTGGGTGCTTTGGGCGCAGCCGTAGGTTGTGCGACGGTTGTTTCAGGTACCGGTGCAACAGGTTCTGGCTCGGTTTCGGGCTTTGGTTTTTCAGGCGTGCGTTTTAGGAAATTTTCTCGCGCATCAAAAATATGTAGGCAAGACCCGCAGCGGACTGCGCCTTTGGCAGATTGCAGTTGCTTTTGAGTTACCCGAAAAGTAGTTTTACATTTCGGACAGCGGGTTATGGAGCTGGTCATAGCACGAGAAACCTATTATCGACCGATGGTACAAGTAAAAGCTGAAAACTACGCGTTATGACTTAAATTTTCTATGGCCGAGTGATCAATTTGAGCGTTGGGTTTCATCCAATACTTCAAGCGAGCACCGTAAGGTGCTGTAATTACGAAAGATTCTAGTGGTTTACTGCTTGTTCGTAAATTGTTCGATGGCGATATATCGACTTAATCTAAAAAAATATACAAATTAGCTGCGTTTTTTACCGGTGAGTCTTACCCAGTCTTCTTTTTGCTCGGGTTTATCAAACTCAATATCGGTATAGGCATTCATAACGACTTCGGCTTGAGTCGCTAAGATGCCGGATAGGCAAATTAAGCCGCCGGGCTTTAAATGGGAAGAAATTTCATCCGCTAATTCAACCAACGGTCCAGCCAAAATATTGGCCAGCATTAAGTCAACGGCGTCGGATTTAAATTCTTGAGGCAAATATACCGGGAAAGTGTCTGCCGCTAAGCCATTTTTTTCGCAGTTATCTTTCGATGCAATCAGTGCTTGTGGATCGATATCAATACCTTGAACTGATTTTGCGCCCAACAATAATGCCGCTATTGCAAGAATCCCTGAGCCGCAACCAAAGTCGATGGCGGTTTTTCCTTGGCATTCGATTTGATCCAACCATTGTAAACACAAAAACGTGGTCGGGTGGGTACCAGTACCAAATGCTAAACCTGGGTCGAGCTTTAAATTCACTGCGTCGGGCTCGGGTGGTTCGCACCAGCTCGGGCAAATCCATAACGACTTTCCGCATTGAATGGGTTTGAATTCGTCCATCCAGGCGCGAATCCAATCTTTATCTTCGAGTTGCTCCCAGCGCAGAGTGCATTGGGTTTTATTCTGTAAAGGCTCTAAGTTTTTAGAAATCTGCTGAGTGTCTATATCGGCGTCGAAAAGGCCGGTAATTTGAGTCTCATTCCACAAGGGGGTTTCGCCGAGAGCAGGTTCTAAAATCGGTTGATCGGCGTTGTCGCTGAGAGTGACACACATGGCGCCTTGGTTAAGCAGTTCGTCTTCGAATGCATCAACGTGGGATTTTGAAGTAGAAATCTTAAGTTGCAACCAAGCCATTGAGTTTCCTAATTTAAAGCAGTGTTCGAAAGTGTGGGTAGTTCGAAGGTTTTAGAAAGGGTATTGCCCCGCTCACATGAAGTGAGCGGGTGAACAAATTAAAGGTTCAGTTTTTTCTCTAGGTAGTGAATGTTGACACCACCTGCGCGAAAGCCTTCGTCTTTAACGAGTTCTTGCTGAAGCGGGGTATTGGTTTTGATGCCGTCGACGACGAGTTCATCCAAAGCCACGCCCATTTTGATCAGCGCTTGCTCACGAGTTTCAGCGTAAGTGATGATTTTGGCAATCATCGAATCGTAGTTTGCTGGAACTTTGTAGCCACTGTAAAGGTGCGAATCGACGCGAACACCCAAGCCACCTGGTGCGTGGAAGTTTTGCACGGTACCTGGGCAAGGCATGAAAGTTTTCGAATCTTCAGCATTGATACGGCACTCGAATGCGTGTCCAGAAAGCTTGATGTCTTCCTGTTTAATGCTCAGCTTTTCGCCGGCACACACACGAATTTGCTCTTTGATAAGGTCGACGCCAGTTACCATTTCAGATACCGGATGTTCAACCTGAATTCGAGTGTTCATCTCAATGAAGTAGTAGCGACCATCTTCGTACAAGAATTCGAAAGTACCTGCACCGCGATAACCAATTTCATTACAGGCTTTAATGCACGATTCAAACACTGCCTGGCGAGCGTCTTCGTCAACGCCTGGAGCGGGTGCTTCTTCCAACACTTTTTGGTGTCGACGCTGTAATGAGCAGTCGCGGTCGTACAAATGAATGGTGTTGCCTTGGCCGTCAGAAAGTATTTGCACTTCTACGTGGCGTGGGTTTTCCAGGAATTTCTCCATGTAAACCGTGTCATCGCCAAAGGCCGCGCCAGCTTCACTTTTGGTGACCTGGATGGAATTAAGTAGCGCTGCTTCAGTGTGAACAACGCGCATTCCTCGACCACCACCACCGGCAGCCGCTTTGATAATCACTGGATAGCCGATCTCGCGAGCAATCTTGATGCAGCGTTCTTTGTCGTCTGGCAGTGGTCCGTCGGATCCTGGAACAGTCGGAACACCGGCTTGCTTCATTGCTTGAATGGCGGAAACTTTATCACCCATCAAGCGGATCACATCAGCGCTTGGGCCAATGAAGGTAAAGCCACTTTTCTGGACTTGCTCTGCGAAATCTGCGTTTTCTGCCAAAAATCCATAGCCTGGGTGAACACCAACGGAGTCGGTGATTTCCATGGCAGCAATGATAGATGGAATATTCAGATAGCTTTGCGCGGACGGGTTCGGTCCAATGCACACCGATTCGTCTGCTAAGCGCACGTGTTTTAAGTCGCGGTCGACCATTGAGTGAACAGCGACGGTTTCAATACCGAGTTCTTTACAGGCGCGCAAAACACGCAGTGCAATTTCGCCTCGGTTGGCGATAAGAATTTTGTTAATCATATAGTAAGCCTACTCCTACGGATGTTAGTTAGGTAGCCGTAAGGCAGGGCTTAAGCGATTACAACTAATGGTTGATCGAATTCAACAGCTTGGCCATCTTCAACCAAAATCGCTTCAATTACACCGGATTTGTCAGCTTCGATTTGGTTCATCATTTTCATGGCTTCTACGATACAAATGGTATCGCCAGCTTTTACTGTTTTTCCTACTTCAATAAACGCAGCTGCACCTGGGCTTGGTGCGGAATAGAAGGTGCCGACCATCGGTGATTTAACCGCGTGGCCTGCTATTTCAGGCGCTGCTTGGGCAGGTTCAGCAGCTGCAGGTGCTGCAACTGGAGCGCTCGGGGCAGGGCTTGCTGCGGCAATAGGTGCAGCGGCTGCTGGTGCGTTAACGTACACAGGTTGCGGGGCAGTGCTGCTGCCGCGACTGATGCGAACTGATTCTTCACCTTCTTTGATTTCAATTTCACCGATGTCGGATTCTTCAAGGATTTCAATCAGTTTTTTAATTTTTCGAATATCCATCAAACTTTCTCTACTTTGCCGATTGTTGGGCTTTGTTCGTTAATTTAGGAGGTGGGTAGAATTACTAATAAGGTCTCAATTATTTTTCGATGTGTGCAATGGCAGCTTCTAATGCGAACTCATAGCCTTTTGCACCCAAGCCGCAAATAACACCAATTGCAGTATCAGAAAAATAAGAATGTCTTCTGAATTGTTCTCGGGCATGAACATTGGACAGGTGCACTTCGATAAAAGGAATATCGACTCCAGCAAGTGCGTCTCGCAAGGCGACACTTGTATGAGTGAAAGCGGCTGGGTTAATTACAATGAATTTAACCCCGTCTGTCCGTGCTTGGTGAATGCGATTTATCAGCTCATGTTCCGCATTGGATTGGAACGACTCCAAGTCAAAGCCCTTTGACGATGCGAGTTGTTTTAGCTGTTGGTTGATGTCATCAAGCGTGAGCGTTCCATAGATTTCTGGCTCACGTGTGCCGAGAAGATTGAGATTGGGACCGTGCAGCACCAAAAGGTGAGACATAGTATTTATTAACCTATAAGCAGTTCTAATGACTGTTTGGCGTTGTGTTCAAACGAGTCGATGATTAAACGCCAAGGAGTGTGCCTGAATGAAAGCAGGCTGTCTATGACTTTAGTGTAAATTTGGAGAAATGTCAGAAGATGGCTGCAAGTTAGGCGAAGATGGCAGGTTTTTTCCGCTTTTTTAGTGCGGAAAATTTATTGTGATAAGTGGTTTCGGTGCTATTTCAAAGAAAATAGCCGCATATTGGAGCTCAATAGCGGCTATTTTTGAGAAAATGTTTAATCTTGCTTATAAATTCGGGGAAAAGTTATTTAATGTCGGCTAACTTTTCAGTTTGAAGTGTGTCGATGGTGTTCAACACAATCTCAGGGGTTAATAGCTGCGGTAAAATAACAGCATCCGACGATGATTGAGCTGGGTAGTAAAGATAAAGAGGAGCGCCTGAACGCCCATACTGCTTTAATAAATCAGTAATCATTGGGTCAGCGTTTGTCCAATCACCTTTCAAACCTTGAATGTTGTTTCTCTCCATCGCATCGCGCACAGAATCTTTACTGAGCGCTACTTTCTCGTTTGCCAGACACGTAATACACCAAGACGCTGTTAAGTTGATAAACACTGCTTGCTCGTTAGAGCGAAGTTCTTGCAGCTTTTCTGGCGAGTAAGCCAACCACAATTCATCTTTAACCGGTGGCTTATAGCTAAGGCCAACAACAAGTGCGAAGGCAAGGCTGGAAAGCGCAACTGCACGGTTACTCCACAGCCAAGTCTTAGAATTAGGTGTGTGATGAATAACCCAAAGAGCGAATGAAATCGCAACTAATCCACAGGCGATAATGGCAACGTGATTGATGTCGGTTTGATTGGCCAGTACCCACAATAACCAAACACACGATAAGTACAGTGGGAATGCCAAGAACTGCTTGAGTGTGTCCATCCATGCGCCAGGTTTTGGCAGTGCGGCGGCAAGTTTAGGAATGTAGGTTAGCAGTAAAAACGGAAGCGCCATACCAAAACCGAGTGCTGCAAAAATCGATAGAGCAACCACAGTCGGCTGAGTGATTGCGTAGCCTAGTGCTGCTCCCATCATTGGTGCAGTACAAGGGCTGGCAACAACCGAGGCAAGAGCACCAGTCATCCAAGAGTGCTGCAAACCTGAGCCTTGAGTGGAATTTTGGCCAATGCCCATCAAGCCGCTGCCCAAGTTTACAAAGCCTGAGAAGCTTAAGCCCATTAAGAAGAAGAGATAGAGCAGAACAGTGATAACCGCGGGAGACTGTAGCTGAAAGCCCCAGCCCACAGCTTCGCCGCTGGCTCTCAAACCGAGCATAACGCCGGCAATTACCAAGAAAGTAGAGATGCAGCCGACTGTGTAAGCCCAACCGTGCATATGCAATTTGTGCTTGCTCTCGTGGGAGTTGGCGAGGCTCAGTGCCTTGATCGACAAAACTGGGAACACGCACGGCATAAGATTCAGAATTACGCCGCCAATGATGGCAAAGATGATACTGGTTAGCCAGATTTCCAAGCTGAATGGTTGAGCATCGGCAACGGTATTTTGAGCGTTCGTAGTGCTCTGCTCTGGTGATGCGCCATCTACTTCGGCGAATGAGCCGTTGATAGGATCGACGTCAAAATATTGGGTGTAAGGTGGGTAACACAGACCTGCGTCAGCGCAGCCTTGAGAAGTAACTTTTAGCTGAAACGGTTCGCTGGGTGTATTTTTAATATTGACGATGGTCGAATCGTAGAACACTTCTAAGTATTCTTCGAAGTATTCATCGTACTTTACTTTGCCGTCATCAAATTCGGCTGTTAGGGGTTGGCCGTTGATGCTGAACTTAAACTTGGACTTATAAAGGTAGTATTCCGGTTCGATGTACCAGGCGAGTTCAAGTTGGTTATCATGACTGTGGATTTGAACTTGGTAGGCTTCTTCAACGCGCAGAAATTCAACATCACCATTGATGCCTGAGCTCAATCCCAATGACGTTTGGCCAGGGTTAGCGAATAGGTCTTGAGCATTGCTTGCAGTTGAAAGCAGGCTCAAGGCAAAAGCTAACCAAATGGTCAGTATGAAGTGTGATTGCTTTTTCGACACCCAATTCATAAATACAGTTCTTACTCGGCTATCAGGTTCAGTTATCTAAGGGTAGCTTTGAAAAGGCAAGTCCGCTTTGCAATACATCGCAAGATTCAATTGCAATAGTGCAAGTAATGATGAAATCTTCGCATTACCGATGTATTAATTGTAATTCTAAGCAAGTTTTATTGGTGATATTTTACGCGCTTTTACATTACGACAACAAAAAGCGTACCTTTTACCACCTATTTTCCAGGCGTTGGACTTAATACAAGTGGGTGGGTTCCGGGGAATCTAGAGAGAACTGCTAAATTCACGTGCCCATTCTAGTCATTTATATGTACTGAGGAATCTCTCCGAGGGCGCAATTAGCGCATATTCCCATTGTCTAGTGCAATCAAAAAGTTACCTAAGAAACCAATTGGTCTAACAGTTCTGAAAAACCAAATATTTAAACGTAAAAAAGCTCGAGAATTCGTCAGATTTTATGAGTTTAAGACTGTTATAGAATAAAGATTTTAAGAAAACTAATAACGTCTGATTCAACTAAATCCATGCGGGTCACAGTGCTATATAACCGTATGATTAGTGAATGTTAAAATTTAGGCTTTTTTACGATGGCGCTTTCGATTGTTGCCACAGAAAACCTATAAAAGTTTCCTGTAATGTTTCTAGGGCTGTCAATGTAAGTGCGATAAAACGACAATTTGAAAGGCTTAGCGTCTTTAAATAAGGTGTATTGATTAGTTAGTTTTCAAATTCGTGTGAAAATGTATGGCAATGAATTTATTTAGCACTATGCGAACGAATAACTACGAGTCGCAGACAATAACTTTTTGACTTTATTTGTCTGTATTCGACAATTTCTGTTTTGAAAAATAAATTTCAGGTAAGAGTGAATAATTTAAGGGCCGTAATGAGAAAAATAATTAACAGACACTCAGTCGTGAAAATGACTACGTTAGTATGTTTTATCAATGGTCTCGTTGGATGTACTGTTTTTTCCCAGTATTCCAGTAAGGAATATAATGATCCGTCTGTTGAATCCCAAAGCGGTGATACTAAAAATCCTATCGTAGAAGCTAATACTAAACCTGTTTCTAGTTCTCAAATTGTTGAGCGATTGTTACAGGATGCTCAGCGAGCATTAACTCGTGATCAGCTTATGACGCCGCCTCACAATAACGCCTTTGATAAGTACAAAGCGGTGTTGCTGTTTGATAAAAACAACACAGAGGCGTTATTAGGAATTGGTAAAGTGGTAGAGCGCTACTGTGAATTGGCTCAGTCGAGCGCGGCAAAAGGAAACTTTAAGCAGGCAAAAATTTTCTTATCCCGAGCAGAGAGTATTGAGCCCAATTTAAGCCAAGTGTTAAAAACGCGAGAATTTATTGCGCGGGCGCAAAAGAATTTCACGCAATTAATTACCTTGCAAAATCCAACGGAAAAGCAAAGCGATCATGAAATTGCCCTGTCACGGAAAGATCTGCAAAAGCGATCAAAAGAGTTAGCAACCGAATTGAAAACGATTGCACAGCAAGTACGTCAAAGCGATCAGTACCTTTTGATTGTCACACCGACCGATGCTGACGGACGTTGGGTTTATCAAGAAATGAAAAAAGCAGTGCCGGGGTATCGACTGAGAGGTGATATCCGACGCGGTAAAATCCCTAAAATCGTGTTGCAGGCCCCACTTCCTTAAATCATCTCTGTACACCCATAACATCGGGCTTAAGTTTCATTCATCGCAACCGTGGTTTGTTTTGGGGGGGTGTTTGGAGGTTTGTTTGAATGTGGCGAGTTTGAAAATTATGGGGTAGGGAAGAGGTTTTGATCTAAACCGAAAAGGCAAATGCTCTGTCTTAGTTTTGATAGAATAGACAGGATTCCCATTAATGCTGTTTTATAAAGACAACTAAGTGAGCAAAAAATATGGCTCTAAATATGATAACCCGACCCTTCATTCAGCTGCGCGGTATGATTAAGCGCAGTTGGCAAGATAGAGCGAGCGGTAAATCGTTCCTATTTATATTACTGATAGCGGTCGTCTTTTATTTAGTAGTAGCAACTGGATTGGGAATTTATTGGAGCATGGCTCCAAACGGCTTCTCGGTCGAAGAAAAGACCAAGACTCGATTGCAGTTCGATTCGCAAAGCAACAGCCAGCTTATTACGGGATCGGTCACCACTTCCACGTTAATCGAAATTATGGAAACGCTTCTGGAGAAGCCGGGCGGTTTTCTAACAAATGATTTAACGCCGCCTGGAGTTTGGTTGGACAACCAACCCAATTGGGAATATGGAGTTCTCATTCAAGCCCGCGATATGGCCAAAGCCATGCGAGAATCATTCAGCCGTTCGCAATCTCAATCGACAGAAGACAGTGATTTGGCAAAAGCGGAATCAAGACTGAATGTTGATAATAAAAGCTGGGTATTACCCTCAGCAGAAGCCGAATATCGAGACGGGCTTAAATTTCTAAATAACTACCTTGTGCGTTTGTCCGATACACAACAATCGACTACTCAATTTTACGCGCGTGCAGATAATTTACGTTATTGGTTGGCAACTGTTGAAACCCGTCTTGGTAGCTTGTCACAACGACTGAGCGCAAGTGTTGGCCAAAAGCGATTAAATACCGATTTGGCTGGCGACGCTGACGCAAAACAATCGACAAAAACGTCAACCGAAGTTGTGGTAAAAACACCGTGGCGAAAAATCGATGATGTCTTTTTTGAAGCCCGAGGCAGCGCGTGGGCAATTTTGCACTTATTAAAAGCCATCGAATTGGATTTTGCCGATGTGCTTGAGCGAAAAAATGCACGTGTCAGTTTGCAGCAAATTATTCGTGAATTAGAAGCGACTCAAGAACCTATTTACAGTCCACTTATTTTAAATGGCAGTGGTTTTGGAATGTGGGCTAACCATTCGTTGGTTATGGCTTCTTACATTTCGAGAGCAAACGCAGCGCTTATTGATTTACGTGGGTTGTTAGCTCAGGGTTAGTTTTTAGGTCATGAGCGATAACGAATCTTGTTGCGGTGAAGGATTTATTCTGACCCGCAGTTGGAATGATACCGATGATGGAGTTTCTCTCGAACTCTGGTTGTGTACCCATAACGGGCCCGTTCAGCTCACCATCGAAAATCAAGATTCTGTATTTTTTATTGCGCAAACAGACATTGATCGACTGCAGCCGCTGTTGGGTATTAAGCGCGGCTGGTCCGTTAAACCGCTGAGTTTAGTTAATTTCGAAAATGAACCCGTTGCAGCGGTGTATTTTCGCAGTCATAAACGCTCCCGAGATGCATTGCATATTTTAAGGCGGCATATTCGTATTTGGGAGGCCGATATTCGCCCTCCCGAGCGCTATCTTATGGAGCGCTTTATTAATGCGGGAGTATCATTCGAATATTCGTTATCCCAGTCAAAAACCAAAGCTTTGGGGAATGCTACGTCCGGCCGTTTGGCTCTGAATCATCCTGATTCCTGTCCTGCTTATCTCTCCGTTAAAAACCCAATACTAAAGCCCGCGTCGGTGACTCCGGTATTCAAAGTTATCTCGGTGGATATTGAAACCACTATGGATGCAAAAACGCTGTTTTCCATTGGTGTTTATGGGGCCGACGTAAAAAAAGTATTCATGTCGAGTGATGAAAATCGTCTAGAAGCAGTTGATGATTTCGAACTTATTTATTGCGCAAGTGAGCGTGAGTGTTTTATTCAGTTTTTGGATTGGCTGGAAATTTACGACCCCGATATTTTAATTGGTTGGAGTTTTATCGGATTTGATTTGTGGGTGTTATCACAGTTATCCATAAAGCTTGATGTTCCATTTACTCTTGGTCGTAATCAGGCTAAACCCAGTTGGCGAATTGATCCGGAAGAAAACGATAAGCGGTATATTTCGATTCCTGGTCGCATTGCCCTTGATGGTATTGAATTACTGAGAACGGCTTTTTATACCTTCGCCAGTTTTTCCCTAGAATTTGTCGCAACTGAATTGTTGGGGGAGGGAAAATTGCTGAAGGGAAGTGGTCGTGGATCAGAAATTACCGAGTTGTTTGAAACCGATAAATTGTCTCTTGCGCGCTACAATTTAAAAGATTGCGAATTGGTTTGGGAGATCTTTGAAGAGACCAAACTGTTGCAGTTTGCTGCGGCAAAAAGTCGAATGACGGGAATGCCGTTGGATCGAATCGGCGGTTCATCAGCGAGTTTTGAGTTTGCTTATTTACCGCGATTGCATCGCAAAGGCTACGTTGCTCCGAACATTGCTGAATTAAAACTAGATTTGTTAAGCCCCGGTGGCTACGTTTTAGATTCTGAGCCGGGCATTTACCGAAATGTTCTCTTGTTGGATTTTAAAAGCCTGTACCCAAGTATTATTCGTACATTTAAAATCGATCCTTACAGTTTTTGGTACGCAGAGCATAAACATTTAAATGACAGTGAAAAAGTGGACGGGTTTAACGGTGCTTTCTTTTCGCGTGAGCAATCAATTTTACCGGATTTGGTAGCAAAGCTCGGTTCTGAGCGAGATCAAGCCAAAAAAGACAACGACAAAACTCTGTCGTTTGCGATAAAAATTATCATGAACTCGTTTTACGGCGTATTAGGATCACCGGGATGCCGGTTTTACGATCCCAGAATATCGAGTTCCATCACTTTGCGTGGCCACGAAATTATTCAAACAACAAAGCGGTGGATTGAGGAATCAGGGAAAAAAGTCATTTATGGTGATACCGATTCGGTGTTTGTTTGGTTGGGTGATGATATTGATGAAAAAGAGGTGCCCAAGATTGGTTTGGAATTGGCCCAATCGTTAAATCAACAGTGGCAAGAAGAAATTAAAAATCAATATCAGCTCACCTCTTTTTTAGAAATTCAATTCGAGTCCAATTTTCTACAATTTTTTATGCCGAGTGTACGTGGTGCAGAAATTGGCAGTAAAAAGCGCTACGCTGGTGTGGTTAAAAATGGTGATAAAACGGAGGTTATCTATCGCGGATTGGAATCGGTTCGCAGCGATTGGACGCCTCTTGCTCGGGAATTTCAGCAGCTTCTGTACAGCAAAGTATTTTTTCATGAGCCTTTTAAAGAATTCGTAAAGCAATACGCCGGTGATGTTTATCTTGGAAAAAGAGATAACGATTTAATTTATCGTAAGAGATTAAGGCGAAAGCTCGAAGAGTACGATAGAACCAGCCCGCCGCACGTTCAGGCGGCGCGAAAATTGGCAGAAAAAGGTATTGTGTTGCGAAAAGGGGATTGGGTGGATTACGTGATAACGGTTAATGGGCCTGAGCCAGTTAAAGGCATGAGTCAGTTGGAAATTTCCCAACAGCCCTACAGCGCCATCGATTACGACCATTACATTGATAAGCAGCTGGCTCCAGTGGCAGACAGCCTTTTGCAATTTTTAGATTGCAGCTTCGCGCAAATTACCGATCGCCAGCTCGGTTTATTTGCTTAAGGCCTGTTCACACTCATTTAATCACACCTGCTGGAGGGTATTTTTTTCGTATTTTAGGCGCGACAGGTGCGGTTAAGTTAGTGTGAACAGGCCCTAGGTTATTATCAATTCACGCAGGTTTACCAATAGAATATTTTATGTAGGTAATGCCGGGGGATAAAACCAATCGCCAAGATAATTCTTCGGTTTTATTAAAGGCTCGGTCCTTGGCAAAAAGTGCTTCCATTAAACTGTCTAACCAAATATCGAATAAATACAGAGGAACATTCTTACCAGATTTGCCGTGTATGCTTGCCAGTTTTTCAAGCGAATGGGTGATGGTTTTGGTTCTAGAAAATTCAACCAAGGTATCGAGAGAATCGTGCAACATGGTTTTTTGCGCACTCATGTTGGTTTTGGCAAACAGCTGTGCGATTACATCCGATTTAGAAATGAACAGCCGATAAAATTCATCAATTAGATCAACGTTGTAACTGCCATTTCCTAATAAACGCTGATAACTCGCATCAAAAATATCTTCGTAATTGATGGTTGCTGGTTTTGTGGCTTGAGTATTCACAGTCGTCAACCTCGTCAATTCGCTTTTTTTCTGCAAACTCCCAGAGCCTTTTCACATCCCTCACAATAGACTGATTGGGTGTAAATAGGCTCTAGAGCTGCTGCCAAGGTTTATTATTTATAACAGCTTGGTAAGTTTTTGATTTGACATAACTCAGTTTGCGCAAATTCGAGCTTGATCAGAGGTTCGTTCATTGGGTGAATAATGCGATCCCAAAACGATTGCGGCAATTGGTGTGTTATTTATTGACGACTTCGCCATCTAAGGTAACAGGAAAGCGTTTTCGCGGAGGTTTAGGGGACATTCTCTGAAAAGGTAACGCCATTGTCGCAAGAGCAAACTCATGCATCACAGTTTTTAGATTCTCTTGGGCATTGTTAATGGCATCGTCCACTAAGAATTGTTTGTCGGTTTCATTAACGTACTGCGTTTCTAAGTTTTGTAGTTTTTCAATTAAGGTTTCGGCAACGTCTGCGCCTTCAACCATTGAGTGCTCAACTTCTTCACGGAAATCACTGATTAATCCCATGGTCATCATATCGGCAAAGGCGAGTTGCATTTGAATGAGAGAACGTGTTTGTTGAGCGTAGATATCGAACAGTGGAAAATTGGGAAGGCTTCCCATTGGGGTGAAATTAAAGGTTGTTGCAAACATCATGGATTCCTTTATTAGAAATGCGAGTGGTCACTTTTCTACATCCAACCATCGCTGGCGAAATTTCTGTTGTTTTAACCAGGCCATGAAATCAAAACCGAATTCACAGCATAAGCATTAACTTCATAAAAACGCAGTCGTCAAAATACGTCAATCTGTTCATTTTTACCCGTAATTTTTTCACGGTTTTGCCTGTTGTCGGGTGAGTCGACTAATCTGTTAATTGAATTAACCGAGTGTTGTATGATTGGCAATTGCGATGCTAACGGCGTTCTTTCTGCAATATTACGAATAACAGCAGGTATGCATTTGCCGTTTTTCCAATCGTTAATGCAATGAACCATAAAATTAACTGCTATAAGTAGCGTTATTTTATTTAAGTAGGCTTATATGAACATAACGACCCGTGTAATTGTGCGAGCTGGTGGGCATTGTGAGTTGTGCGGTGCCAATGATGCACTGGGCGTTTATGCCATTCCTAACTCTGGTGATCGTTCCATTGAAGACGCCAGCGTTGCTGTGTGCAGCACTTGTGCGGATGTTCTCGGTCATGACAACCAAGCGCAAAATGAAAGCTACTGGCGATGTTTACAGCACGGCATGTGGAGCCCGCATCCGCCAGTGCAAGTATTGGTTTTGCGCCTTATGAACCAATTTAAGAGTCAATCGTGGGTTCAAGATGCGTTGGAATCGATGTTTATTGAAGATGAAACCCGTCTTTGGGCCGACGCAGACGGTGCAGGTGATGATTTAGAGCCCACATTGGATTGTCATGGTGTTGCGTTAAACGCGGGTGATTGTGTTGTTATTACTAAGGATTTGGCCGTAAAAGGCACCAGCTTTGTCGCTAAGCGCGGTACCGCAGTGAGAAATATATCGCTAACTAACAATCCCACTCAAATTGAGGGAAGAGTGAACGGAACTCGTATTGTTTTGTTAACTCAGTATGTTAAAAAGAGCCTGTAACGATCATTATTTCCACATATCCATTAGGACAGAGCTATGAAAATAAAAAAAATCTACAGCAATGACATCGCCCCAAATCCCAGACGCGTAGAAGCTGCCATCGCTTTCAAAGGCTTGGATATTGATATCGAAACGATTGACTTTGCCGCTCGCCAACAACTGACTCCAGAATATTTAGAGATAAACCCAGACGGTACGATTCCTGTGGTGATTATGGAAGATGGTCGCCAATTCACAGAGACAACGCCAATTTTGACGCTAATCGAAGAGCTTTACCCTGAAAAGCCCTTGTTTGGCAGTAATACTATCGAAAAAGTCGAGATTATGAGCTGGATGAATAAAGTATTTCTACAGTGCTTTATTCCATTGGTTGAGTGTTTACGTAATGGTCATCCGATGTTTGAAAACCGAGCGTTGCCAGGGCCGCGTGAAGTCGCACAAATCCCGGCGTTGGCTGAACGAGGCAAAGAACGCCTTGGTTTTTTTTGGGATAAAGCCAATGCAGAGCTTGCCGATAAGGCTTTTCTCGTCAACGATTCTGCCAGCCAAGCTGACATTGATTTAATGGTGATGTCGACCTTTGCCAAAATAGCTAAATTGGCACCGCAGGAGGGTAAGCACGATGCGCTGCGTGCGCACACTGAACGAGTGAAAAGTTTACTTGGCTAATTGCATTTGTTGCGGGGTATAATCCACTGCATCATCGATAAAAGGCGCTGAAATACAGCGCCTTTTTGTTAATTACTTTTTTAATTTAGATGTTGAAAACGCATGTCCCGAGTTAACCTGATTTACGCGCGCGCAAAAAACTATTGTATCGGTGTCGACGGAAAATTACCGTGGCATTTACCGAAAGAATTTTCGTGGTTCAAAAAAATTACGATGGGTTGCCCTGTTATTATGGGGCGCCGAACTTATGAGGATCATAAATCGGTATTACCCGGCCGTTTAAATATCGTTATTACTCGCCAAAAAGATTATCAGGCTGTTGAAGGAATTCATCTCGCTGCAAGTTTGGAAGAAGCGTTTGAGCTTGCCAAAAAAGAATCTGAAGATATTTTTGTTATTGGTGGCGTTCATTTTTTTCAAACCGCTTTTCCGTTTGCCGATCGCGTATTTGAAACCGTGGTCGATGCCGAAATTGATGGTGATTCGTATATTCCAACATTCGATTTTAGCCAATGGCAAAGTTCCGAATTGGCAGTGAGCGAACCGGATGAAAAAAATCGTTACGGTTTTACGGTGTACGAAAGAAAAAGGGGTTAGCCGCCGAATTGTTCGAGCGGGCGATTCATCATCGCTAAACTTTTAAGATACGTTTGTTGAATGATTAAGGCATCGGTGCTTGCGCGATGCCGTCTTACATTTAATTCCTTAGTGACGATTTCCTTTGAGTGTTGCCAATGCGCCATTTGTTCATCTGGGAGAATGGCCTCCAGAGGGCTGAGCGAAAATAAAGGTTTAATTCGCGAAGCAATAAAGATCCGATCAAGCCAGGGTTTGTCCACAACCCAGCAATCGCTGTATATCTTTTTTCCCTCTAATAATTCATTCAGTTCTTTAGCAACGTCTTTAATAGAATGTCCTTGTTGATCGAGCATTTCGCGCTTAATGCCGTGAACATTTTCAGCATCAATACACCAAAACTGCCACGCGGGAATCGGCTTTATCAGTCGCGAAAATCGCTGTCCGTTTGATTGCACCAATCCGATTTCGATGGGATAGCTTTCAGGCCCAAAGCCTGATGCTTCGATATCCATGATGTTGGGGGGAATCACCAAGATTCTGACCTCTGAATAATGCGTGGGAATTAAGCTTGGAATATTCAGAGTAGAAGTCAGAGATGAAATTTGCGAACCGGCGGTTAAAGCGATTTGTAATAACTGGAAAGAGTGTTAGGAATCTCCGATTAACGTTAACGCAGAGGTTATTTGTATTGGTGTTAATCAGAGATTTCTTGTGTAGATCTATTTACCAAAATAGATGCTTTACTGAATAAGTTTATACTCTTCGTTCAGCGCATCTAGAATTTCTTGGCGTGGGTTTTCTGGTTTGTAGAGTGGCGAGCCAATGATTTGTTCGGCCATGTTGGTGTAAACACCAGAAACTTCCAACATGATTTCTGCAGGTAGTTCATTGTTTTTCGCTAAGCTTTCGCGCTCGTCCATTCTGTCTTTATTTAACAAAATGTCTGGATCAGGAAAATAACTCAACAATTTTTGTCGGAATAATTCTTTTGAGTTTTCAACAACGTTACCGTTGCTAAATTCTGCCGCGTCCCACAATCGTGATGAATCAGGTGTGCCGACTTCATCCATGTAAATCAGCTGGCTGTTGCCATCGGCATCATCGACGTAGCCAAATTCAAATTTGGTATCAACGAATATCTGGCCGATTTTATCAAGTTGTTTGCTGATCACGGAGAAGCCTTGTTTTAGCAAGGTTTCGTAGCGAGAGATATCGTCTAAATGTTCGAAGCCAAAGCTTTGGTAGTGGCGTTCAATGTCGGCTCTTGCGATGTTCACGTCATCGGCTTCGGGAACACCGGCCAAACCTTTTAGAACGCCCTTGGTCGACGGAGTGATGAGTAATTCTTCTAAACGTTGGTTTTGGCTTAGGCCTTCTTCAAGGCGTTGACCACAAAATTCGCGTTCGCCTTTGGCGTATGCACGCCACATTGATCCGGTAATGTATTGGCGCGCAATGGCTTCAATTTTCACGGGGCGGGCTTTCTGGACAATCCAAACCAGCGGATGCGGAACGTCTAAAATATGACTGGGTGCGAGTCCTTCTTGTTTGAAGGAATCAAACCAAAAGCTCGCGATACTATTGAGCGCAGCCCCTTTACCCGGCACGCCGTGAAGACCATTTTCTCCGTGCCAAATGCAATCGAAGGCGGAGAGTCGATCGCTGATCACCATGACCGCGAGCTGGGCGTTGCTCGCCACCGGGTAGCCGCGTTGATTGATTAAACGCGCGCTGTCTTCGTCAGATAACCAATAGACAGAGCGTACTTTGCCGCTGTGAACGGGCTGGTCGGTGCGAATTGGAAGGTCGTTATTATTGGCGAGAATCTTTTGAGCTAAAGTCATGATGTGGGTTTGTATCGATATGAGGGTGAAAACACACTATTTTAACAGAAGCCGTCAACAATACTCTATTGTGCGAATCGATTAAGCGGATGAAGGATTTGATGTTTCTTCGTCACAAATGCGGGGCTTTGGTCGGTATTTTTCGTGCATTCGTTGTTGGTTTTTAGCATTATTGAATGGCAGTTGTAACGCTTAAGTTGCTTTTAAGAGTTATTAATTACGGTACTTAGGCTCTGGGAATTTAGCTTTCTCATGGAGGTGGCGGTGAATCGTAGGCAGTTGTTGTTGGGTGTGACTACGTTTGTAGTTGCAAGCCAGCTAAAAATTCCAAGTTTATGGCGAAATGAGTCTGACCCAGCACTCGTTGAGAGTTACGTCGGTCGCGGCGGCCCTGTAACGCGTGGAGTTCGGCCACAACCTGTGGATATCCTGTTGAGCGATAACGAAGCGCCGTCGTTGATTGCGCCTGTTTCTGATCTTCGCTCGTTATCTGATCCCAACTTGAAGTCCGAGCAGGTTCCTATTTTAGAAGATGTCGGCCCGGCTACGCTCCAAAAAACCTCAGAAATCCGCAAGGTTGCACAATCAGTCTCTGAAAAGGTGCGAGACTTTTCCCTCGATTTTACCGACGATATTTTTCTCGCCGAAAATCAGCATTCGGTGCTCGATGACACCTTGGCCCGTTTGGGACGATTGCAGTCTCTGGTGGGTCATGGTCACTTCAATGTCATCGATTTTGACCAAGCCCGAGCTTACGCCAAGAATTATTCCGATGTGGGTAAGTTTACCGAAGCGGAGTTGGCTTTCATTGAGCAGATGTTTGAGACAGATGCCAGCGACTACGGCTTTTTTGGCGAAAAGGTGAGTGATGCTTTGACCCAATCAATTAAAAAGTCAGAAGTGTATAAGGTTCCAGGTAGCGGTCATTACCTGTATCGCGACGAATCTTTGGCCCATTACGAGAAATTGGTTAAGGATGTTGGTGACGATGTCATTCTGACCTCAGGCATTCGATCGAATGTGAAGCAAATCCATTTATTCTTGGCTAAGTCTAAATCGGTGTCTTATAACCTATCGCGAGCGTCGCGATCACTGGCGCCACCGGGATATTCATTTCATGGCATTGGTGATTACGATGTTGGTAAGAAAGGCTGGGGCGCGTTGAACTTCACGGGCGATTTTGCCAAGTCAGATACCTTCAAAAAAATGCAGGATTTAGGTTACATTCAAATTCGTTATCTGCCAGAAAATGAACTGGGAGTTCGTTTTGAGCCTTGGCATATCAAGGTAGTTTGAGTGGCTGATACTGGCTGTGCGAACCTAATGATTAGCGCCTGAAAGTCGTTACGTGAATTGGCGACTGTTCAAGTTTTCGGGAGGCTCAATGTCTAAACCGTTGAGCTTCATCGTTATTTTTCTTTAATTTACCCTTTTTCTTCCCTTCCTAGCTTTCCGACCCTGGCTGTTGATTTTTGAACACTCTGTCTTAATTTTTGCAGGTTTTTAGGTTGCTTCTTTTCTAAATCGGCCGTTTGTTTGAAGCCGTTATCGTTATCGATCTTTCTAATTATTATTCGCTACCATACAAATATTACAATAATATTAAAATATAGTTGTCGCATTGACTAAGGTCATACAATGTATATACTAAATATAAACCAAAGCGGTTTGATATTCATATGTAAATAAAAAATAGCCGTGAATATGGCGGTGATTATCAATTTTTGGGTTGTTCCAGGAGGGTAGTATGAAGTCAAAGTTAACATTGTGGATGGCAGGTTTGATGTTCTCTTGTTCGGCAGCGTTTGTAGCGCAGGCTGAAGAAGCCATGCCAACCATCAGCCATGACGATATTGCAGTTTTGGAGTGGGTAGATCCAGTTTATCCCATGGCCGCTGTGAAAAACGGCGTACAAGGTTATGTGCTGTTGTCTTACGATTTGAACGCCAAAGGCAAACCCGTTAACGTCAAAGTTATTGAGGAATTTCCTCGCCGGACTTTTGGTGTTTCCGCTAAACGTGCCTTATTAGCATCTAAATTTTCGGCAACTGATAAAAGCGACGAAACCGTTGAAGTGCAAGGTTTGGTTAGAAAGTACGTTTATGAGTTAGAAGCCGTACGTGTGGCCGGTCGAGTAACTATTGAGTAAATGGCTATTGAATAATCGCGTGTTGAATAGTTATTTGGGTGATGGATGGTTCTTAAGCTTAAAACGCTGTAAGAACCCTTAAAACAATAAGAACGACAATAGCTTCTCTTAATGCAGTGCCCGTATTAGAGCACTTACTTCATTAAAGCCGGAACAGTGTTTGGAATGGTACAATAGGTACGTGGAATATAGGTATGTGGAATAGATATTCCGTTATTAAAACATTCCGCCATTAAGAGAAGTTAAATTCTTAAACTGATTTGTCAGTCTAGCGCGCTAAATCGGAATTTCCTGTCTGTAAATCTAATCTTCCGTATCCGTTGAATGCTTCTTAATGAAGTCTCGAATGAAGTGTCGAATCTCTCTTGCGGCGCTGGTATCTAAATGCTCACACAAGTTAATAAATTCTTCTCGCTCTTCGCCATTGATACGAACGATCAACTGGCTGTCCTTCTTTTTGACTTTACGCTTTTTCTCACCGACTGCCATTAACCCCTCCGCAGTGTGCTTGCTGTATAAATCGAACATAAAATCAAAACCTCTCAGGCTAAGAGAGTGCAGGTCTTAGTCTGCTATTAATTGTATAGACATTGAGTATAACAATTAAAGTATTTATATGTCCGCTTTTTTTATGGTTGTTGCACCCTTTCACTGCTGTTGAAAGGGTGCATCGCTGTTACAAGTTGGCGATTTTTTCGCGTTGATCCACTAATTTTGCGAGCGCGGCTTGGTAGTCGGAAAGCTTGTCTTTCTCTTTTTGTACTACGTCAGCGGGAGCCTTACCCACAAATTTTTCGTTGTTGAGTTTGCCGTTAATACGCGCCACTTCTTTTTCGAGTTTGTCGATTTCTTTGTTTAGGCGAGCTAGCTCAGCGTCTAAATCGATCAACCCTGCCATGGGTACAAACACGTCCATATCAGCGGCCAAACCGGTGGCAGATAACGGTGCTTCTTCGCCTGTTTGTAACCAAGTGATGGTGTCGAGGTTAGCAAGCTTGGTTAAGAATGCTTGGTTGCTTTCGAGCTTGGCTTGGTTGTCGGCGTTGGTGCTCTGGAAGTAGACCGGTAACGCTTTCGCCTGGGATATGTTCATTTCACCGCGAATGTTACGAATGGTGGTGATGACCACTTTGAGCCACTCGATATCATCGATAGCATTCTGGTCGATCTTGCTGTTATCGGCCTGTGGATAAGTGGCGTACATGATGGTGTCGCCTTCAACTGCCGCGAGTCCTTTCACTTTCTGCCAAATTTCTTCGGTGATAAACGGCATGAATGGATGCGCCAAGCGAAGCACGGTTTCTAACACGCGAACGAGCGTGCGGCGAGTACCGCGTTTTTGAGCGTCGGTGTAATCATCACTGTTCAGCGCCGGCTTACACAGTTCTAAGTACCAGCTACAGTATTCTTGCCAAATAAAGTTATAGAGTGCCTGGGTCGCAAGGTCGAAACGGTAGGTTTCAATGCCTTCTTTCACTGCGGCTTCGGTTTGTTGCAGCAGCGAAATAATCCAACGATCAGCCTTCGACAATTCGTAATCGGTGGAATTGTCTTGTCCGCAATCTTGGCCTTCGCAGTTCATCAATACGTAGTTGGCAGCGTTCCAAATTTTGTTACAGAAATTGCGGAAACCTTCGATTCGGCCTACATCAAAGTTGATGTCACGACCGGTCGATGCCAATGAGTAATAGGTAAAGCGCAGAGCATCAGTACCGTAGCTTTCAATGCCGTCTGGGAATTCTTTTTTCGTCTGCTTGGTGATTTTTTTCTGCATCTGCGGCTGCATCATGCCGGAGGTGCGTTTGTCCAAGAGCGTGTCGAGATCAACGCCGTCGATCAAGTCGATCGGATCGAGCACGTTACCCTTGGATTTCGACATCTTCTGGCCTTGGCTGTCGCGCACTAAGCCGTGCACATAAACCGTGTGGAAAGGCACTTCTTTTTTGAAGTGCAGGGTCAGCATGATCATGCGTGCAACCCAGAAGAAAATGATGTCAAAACCGGTCACCAATACTGACGACGGGTGGAAGGTTTTCAGAAATTCGGTTTGCTCTGGCCATCCGAGCGTACCAAAGGTCCAAAGGCCGGAAGAGAACCAGGTGTCGAGAACGTCTTCGTCTTGGGTTAGGGTTACTGAGGCATCGATGTTTTCACGCTCGCGAATTTCTTCTTCACTGCGCCCAACATAAACGTTGCCTTGTTCGTCGTACCAAGCGGGAATACGATGACCCCACCAAAGCTGACGCGAGATACACCAATCTTGAATATCACGCATCCACGAGAAATACATGTTTTCGTATTGCTTGGGAACAAACTGAATATCGCCGCCTTCAACCGCTTTGATGGCTTCGTCGGCCAATGGTTGAGTCTTCACGTACCACTGATCCGTGAGGTACGGCTCGATAACCACGCCCGAGCGATCGCCGCGCGGTACTTTCAATTTGTGATCGTCGATTTTTTCCAATAAACCTGCGGCTTCGAAATCGGCAACAACTTGTTTGCGCGCTTCAAAACGATCCATACCGCGGTATTTTTCTGGCGCGTTATCGTTGATGTTGGCGTCGTCATCCAAGATGTTGATCATCGGTAGTTTGTGACGCTGGCCCATTTCGTAGTCGTTAAAATCGTGCGCCGGCGTAATTTTAACGCAGCCGGTACCGAATTCTTGGTCGACATAATCATCGGCGATGATTGGAATTTCACGACCCACTAACGGCAAGGTAATCGTTTTACCAATAATGTCTTGATAGCGCTCATCGTTGGGATTCACCGCAACGGCGGTATCGCCGAGCATGGTCTCTGGGCGCGTGGTGGCAACGGTTAGGTGTTGTAAAACCTTGCCATTTTCATCGGTTACCGGATAACGTAAGTGCCACAAAAAGCCGTTTTCTTCTTCGCTTAATACTTCGAGATCAGAAACAGCGGTTTTGAGTTTCGGGTCCCAATTCACCAAGCGTTTGCCGCGGTATATCAGTTTGTCTTCGTACAGTTTGATGAAAACTTCTTGTACCGCTTTATAGAAGCCGTCGTCCATGGTGAAGCGCTCGCGGCTCCAATCGGGAGAGGCGCCAAGGCGGCGAAGTTGCTGAGTAATTTGCCCACCAGAGTGTTCTTTCCAGTCCCAAACGCGGTCGATGAACTTTTCCCGACCCAACTCATGGCGGTTAGTGCCTTCAGCTTCCAACAAACGCTCTACAACCATTTGCGTGGCGATACCGGCGTGGTCGGTGCCCACTTGCCACAAGGTCTTTTTGCCGAGCATGCGGTTGTAGCGAATCAGCGCATCCATGATGGATTCCTGGAAGCCGTGTCCCATGTGCAAATAGCCGGTGACGTTTGGCGGTGGAATCATGATGCTGAATGGCTCTCCGTCACCTTGAGGTGCGAAGTAACCTTGGCTTTCCCAGTGCTGGTAAAGCGGCGTTTCAATTTCTGAGGGTTGGTAGGCTTTCGCCAGTCCAGTGGTTTGAGTCTCTGGCGTTTGTTGATCAGACATAATTACAGATATCTAAAGAAAATTTGAGGCACAAAAGTACGAATGCGCGTTGAGCGAAAAAAAGGGGCTCAGTATACCAAGGCGTCGATATAGCGCCTAGCTAGCCCGACAAAGATTCAGACTAAATAGCGGGTTAGTGTTTTAGCTTGTGCGATTTAATGGGGTAGCCGCGTTCGCGATAAAACTGAAACGTCTTTCGGCTGCGGGCGAGAGTGTCTTCGTTCTGATTGACGACTTCCACCAAGCGTTGAAAACGACTGAAGTGATTTTCAAGAACGCCCTCGGTGAGGTTGATCAGAACATCGTGGCAATGAGGGTGAGGTTGATTATTGGTCACAATAATCGCCTCGCTGGGTTGTTGGAATTTCTCGCCCAAATCGTGGGCGAGAAATGATTCCGGTCTGGCTGACCACAATTGCTGACTCACCAATTGACTGGTACTTTCATCTTCGGTGGCGATGACCAGCTGTCTACGCGCCTGGAAGATTTTCTCAGCCAGCTTAGAGACAAATGCTAAACGAGCGTTTTCGTCGGCGGAGCTGAGAATGTAAAAGTCGATATGAGTCATTGCAGTGTTGCCTTACGCTTTGCTGAGTAGGTATTCAGTCAGTAGTGGAACAGGGCGACCGGTTGCGCCTTTGGCTGCGCCAGATAAATGCGCGACACCTGCGATATCCAAGTGTGCCCAAGTGTATTCTTTGGTGAAGCGCGACAAGAAACACGCTGCGGTAACGCTGCCGCCTGCGGGACCGCCAATGTTAGCGATGTCGGCGAAGTTGCTGTCGAGCTGTTGTTGGTACTCGTCGAACAACGGCATGTGCCAAGCTTTGTCGCACACATCCATACTCAAACTTTGCAGTTCATTGGCGAAGTCGTCGTCGTTGCTGTACAAACCACACACGTGTTTACCCAGGGCAACAATGCAAGCGCCGGTTAGGGTGGCGATGTCGATGACAGTTTCTGGTTTGTAACGCTCAACGTAGGTCAACGCATCACACAATACCAAGCGGCCTTCGGCGTCGGTGTTGAGTACTTCAATGGTTTGCCCAGACATGGATGTGACGATATCGCCAGGCTTGGTGGCTTTGCCGTTTGGCATATTTTCAGACGCCGCAACCACAGCGACAACGTTTACAGAAGGCTGCAATTCGATCATGGCTTTCATAGTGCCGAATACACTGGCCGCGCCACACATATCAAACTTCATTTCATCCATCGCATTGCCAGGCTTTAAGCTGATGCCGCCGGTATCGAAAGTGATGCCTTTACCCACAAGCACGTGTGGCTTTTTGGTTTTTGCGCCGCCTTTGTATTCCATAACGATCAGATGGGCTTCTTCGTCACTGCCAGCGGATACCGACAATAGCGATCCCATTTTCAGCTCGCGCATGTCTTTTTCTTTCAGAATTTTAACGGTGAGCTTGGGCTGATTGCGAGCGAGGCTGCGCGCTTCTTTGGCAAGGAACGCCGGGGTACAAATGTTGCCCGGAAGATTACCGAGTTGGCGTGTGTAGTTCACGCCGATGCCAATACCCTGGCCGCGCGTCATACCGCCTTTAACGTCTTTTAGTGATTCTTTGCTGGCTGCGAAGACAACGGTTTTCAGCGGTGCTGGTTTGGCTTTTTCGGATTTGGTGGTGTCGTATTTGTAACTGGCGTGGGTAATCAGTTGAGCACCTTGGCAGGCAATCCAGTCGCTGCTGATGTCGCCCGCATCTATATCGTCAAAGGTGATAACCGCGGTTTTTGACGGGGTTGCCAACAACGATTTTGCCGCCGATGTCAGGGCTTTTTTCAATTTGTCGCTGGTCAACGCGTCTTGTTTTCCTAGGCCAACCAGTAATAATCGGCTTGCCGCTACGCCAGTGACGGCAGGAACGACCAAGGTTTTACCAACAGCGGGTTTGAAATCGAGAGATTTGATCAGGTTGCTGATGACATTGTCACAGGCGCTATCCACAACTTCAGCGCTGGGGGTGAGCGCTCCATCGTAAATGCCCAGCACGAGGCAGTCGGTTTTTACTTTGAGGGTGTCGAGGACTTTCGCCTGAAAATTCATATTGGTAATCCGTTGTTTACAGTCAAAATGAAAATTGAATAAGTTAAATTTCTACGTCAATGTGAACGAGTGTCTGCGGGGAACGCTCATCAAAAACTTTTATTTTTCGTTGGTCGTCGTTATTTCTGAAGAATATCTTTTACAATCTCATTCGGGACAAACGCTGTCATACATCGTTGTTGTCAACGTGAGAAAAGTGAAAAGATTGTTTAAAAAACGTTCTGGTTTGCGGTGCGGTTTGAGGAATCCGGTAAACTTCGCCAATCGACTGCAAATTACTTACAATTTTTCTTGTCTCAGAAAGACGCTATAAACCGGTAATTTACCATCGTTAACTTTGAAAACCGAATCTAAATATGACGTAACGTCAAATTAAACGACTTCTGTTTTCTTGCGCACGTAGCTATGACGAAAAAACTATTCTGGCTGCGTAAAACATTTGCATAATACACAATTGTATTTTTATATTTTGAACGAAGTGTTCCTTTGATTATTTTTCGCTACCTTTCAAGAGAAATTTTTACCAGCATGGCGGCGGTGAGTCTGGTTCTGGTATTTATTATTCTCAGCAGTCGATTTGGGCGATACTTGGCTGAGGCTGCCTCGGGCCGCATTCCCTCCGATATTTTATTTTCCGTGATTGCGCTTCGAATTCCGGTGGTGTTGGAATTGGTGTTGCCGCTGAGCTTTTTTATCGCGCTGTTGTTAGCCCTTGGTCGGATGTACGTCGACAGTGAAATGACGGCGTTGTTTGCCTGCGGATTCAGTAAAAAACGCTTGCTCGCTTATACGTTAGGCCCGGCAACTGGGGTGGCTTTGATGGTGGCTGCATTAAGTTTGTGGCTGAGCCCGCTAGGGTTGGATCATTCCAATACATTGTTGGAGCAAGCAAAAGCACGCAGTGAGTTCGAAACCTTAACACCGGCACAGTTTCAGTCGTTAGATGAAGGCTCTTCGGTTATTTATACTCAGTCATTGAGCGATGATCGAAAATCCATGTTCGATGTTTTTGTTGCCGGTGTCAGCGAATCTGAATTAGGCCCACAACTGACGCTTGTGAAAGCCAAAGACGGCGAACAAATCATTGTCGAACAATACGGTCGAAAGTATCTGCAAATCAATGAAGGCTCGCGAGTGGAGGGAATTCCGGGCACCAATAATTTCCGTATTGTTGAGTTTGATTCTTACGCGCAACAATTGGATGAACCGGAAATTCGCTACAAATCTGCCAGCGACCGCACGCCAACCCTGGAATTATTAGGCGATCCCAATCCTGACTCTCAAGCCGCACTGCAATGGCGTTTAACTTTACCCGCGCTGGTGTTTGTTTTGACGGTGATTGCCGTACCTCTGTCTTACACCAATCCTCGCCAGGGTCGTTATACGAAAATGATCCCCGCAATCTTGATTTATTTGGTGTATTTGGTGGCATTAAATGTTGGGCGCGGAGCAATTGAAGATGAAAAAATCTCTCAGGTCAGCTTTTGGTTGATTAATCTAATTTTCTTAGCAATAGGTTTGTTCTTGTTTTCAAGTCCCGATTTGCGTTCATGGTTTACTGGCAAAAAATCGAAGGTGAAACATGCGCAGGCTTAGTCGTTACGTTGGCAAAACCATTGCCGGTGCAATTTTTGTTGTTCTGTTGGTGATTGTCGGTTTAGACACGCTATTTTCTCTTATCGATGAATTCACCGATTTGGAAAATAACTACGGTGCAAAAGAGGCGTTTGCGTACACGGCATTGAGCATTCCGGGGCGGTTGTTTGAATTTATCCCGTTTTCGGCACTGATTGGTTGTTTGATTGGTTTAGGACTGTTGGCTGGAACCAGTGAATTAGTAGTCATGCGAGCATCTGGTATTTCGGTACTGCGCATCACGTGGCTGGTGCTTCAACCGGTTTTAGCGTTGGTGTTTGTCGGCGCGTTAGTGGGTGAATTTGTTGCGCCGATTACGGATCAAATTGCGGAAAGTAATCGAGCGATTGCCCGGGGTGACAGCCAGGTTGAAGATTCTGACGTTGGTTTGTGGAGTCGAGACGGCGATGAGTTTATGCATTTTAATGCCGTGCAATCGAACGGTAAATTGTTCGGTGTCAGTCGTTATTTATACGACCAAGACGGCAAGCTCCTGCGTTCAAGCCAAGCGGATTTGGCGATTTACACAAATGGCAGTTGGGTAGAAGAAAATGTGCGTGAGACCATTTTTTTACCGGATTCCGTTAATACCAAAACCTACGAAACTCGACCGTGGGATACTCGACTGACTCCGCAATTATTAAACGTTTTGGTGTTGCAAGAAGAGTCGCTGTCTATTCGCGATTTATACACTTACGCTGATTTCCGTGAGCAGCAAGGGTTGCCGACGCAAAAATATTGGTTGGTCTTTTGGGAAAAAGTATTACAACCGTTTGCCACAATCAGTTTGGTTTTAATTGCTGTTTCTTTTATTTTTGGCCCACTGCGGCAAGTGACCACAGGTTTCAGGGTTTTTACTGGAGTTATGGTGGGGGTTGCGTTTCGAACCAGTCAAACAATCTTAGGGCCATCGAGCTTGGTGTTTGGCTTTTCACCGCTCATTGCCGTTGCCATTCCTATTATTATTTGTGCTGCGGCAGGAGTTTGGGTTTTAGCGCGTTACCGGTAATTCAGGTGAAAAGAATCGAGAATTTGTTGGGTATTCTCTAAATACCTTTAACTGAAGGTTCCTCGATTCTTTTCGCTCAGTGTTTTTAGTGTATTGCCGCGATTGATGAAGGTTTATTTTTTTCGCTTTGGTAATTGCACGATTTTGGTTTTACTGAGGCGATCGTGTAATGTCAGATTGCTTGGATCAACCAGTTGCCAAAAATAGCCGAGTAAACCTGCCGCTAGGCTCAACGGCGCGACAATGGATCGAATGATACAGTGGCTCCAGCCTGGCTTTTCATCGTCTTGGGTTAAGATTTTAAGTCGCCAAGCTCGCATGCCTAACGTTTGCCCGCCACGACGCCAGAAATAACAATAAAAGGCGAAAATAACGAGCACCCAGCCAAAGAAACCAGCGGGCCCAAAATCCCCCAATTCCCCTTCGTTGAAGGTTTTCTGCAATATTTTTACCTGTACCAAAAGCGCGAGCGCACCGTACCCCATGCTGACTGCGGCGAGCACTAAATAGTCGTACACCAACGCGGCGAATTTTTTCCACAGCGGGGCGTTGGGGTAAGTATTTTCTGTTTCGGATGCGTTGGCGCTTGCTGACATTCTTGTTACCGGCGTGTTTAGAGGCGCCTAATCATAACAAAAGATGGTGTTTGTGCGCAGCCGCAGACGAAACAAGCACGAGCGTTTGTTTAAGGGGTTAATGTCAATTAGCGCTAAAATTCGTATTTAACAGAGACTTTGATGGAGTCGTCTTTTAAACGCATTTTGTAATCAAATTCGTTGATTTTTCCATTGCCGGTTGCGTCTGGTAATACGGTGTGGGCGAGCTTTCTCTGATGGAATGACTGCCAATAAGTTTTCAGGCTTGATTTTAGCAGGTTAGAAAAGAATCGACTGCCGCTTTCCAGTTCAATGTCGTGATAGGACTGGTAGATCCAGTTGTGGTTCATGAGTCGTTGTGTGGTATTCAAGCTGGTATCAAAAAAATGTGCTGCGGATATTTCTAGTGCGCTGTTGTCGAGGCCGTATGCGCTAAAGTGTCGATCTTCGCCTTTGCCTTCAATAATTGCACCTTTGACACGCTCGTCTGGGTATAAATAATCCGGTAAGAATATCAGCGATTGATTGGTTGTTTGTTCTGCAAATGAAAAGAGGGTGTGAGTGGAAATTAGAAAGGCGAGCGACATTGTCACGAAGAGCTTTATGAGGCATGTCTGATGTTGCCTGTCGCTGGCGGTGTTTAAGCAGTAAGTTTCCGATGTGGTGTATTCCTTGTTATTTAACCTAACCATGGCACTTTGTCCTCATATATCAGACCAAACGTAAACCTATTGTGGTTTTATCTAATTTATTATTTATTTAATTTATCGTTTTTGTACTCTACTCATTAATTGACGGTTGGCTAATAAACCTGTGCTGATGTTGTGTTCTCTTTTTGTTTGTCCCTACAAAAAAGCCGCGTAAATTTATCGCCGTGTATTGGTTAGTATGGGGGAGTTTCCGTAAATGCGCAGTAGTTTAATAATGGCGTTTTAGATTGATTTCTTATGAGGGCAAGCGGCAAAATTTTGGATTGTTTTTCAATATTTGTGTTGGTTTTTAGGGGGTATTTTTCAACAACTGTGCCTGAGATAGTGGTATTACTCTGAATATTATCGAGTTTTTGGGGTGATTTTTCCGAGCGGGAGTTTTACTCGAGAACTATGGTTAATTTGTAATCGATTAATCAAAAATATTGGTTATAAAAAATTGTTCTTAAAAACGGTTTGACGTCATTTAATGCGCGCTTGATTAGAAAAAACTGGCATTATGTTTAACAAATAAGGGAGTTTGGTTGTTAGAAGTGTAATTAGAAGGGATAGGTTTTTGAACACTTATAAGCTTTGGTAATGTGTGCTCAAAGATCGAGCTAATATCGAAGCGGTTGCTACCGCCTCGATATCAATAAAACTATTTAGAGCTGTTGTAACGCTCAACAGAATCAACGATTTCTTTGCGCGCTTCTTCAACGTCGCCCCAACCGTCAACTTTTACCCACTTGCCAGGCTCAAGATCTTTGTAGTGCTCAAAGAAGTGTGCAATTTGATCAAGAGTCAGTTGTGGAACGTCTGATACAGTTTTTACGTCTTTGTACAAAGGCGTGATTTTTTCGTATGGAACAGCCAATACTTTTGCGTCTTCACCTGACTCATCGGTCATTTTCAACACACCAATTGGACGGCAGCGGATCACTGAACCGGTCAATACTGGTAAAGGCATTAATACTAGAACGTCCACAGGGTCGCCGTCGCCACAAAGGGTATGTGGTACATAACCGTAGTTGCACGGGTAGTGCATAGCGGTGCCAAGCATACGGTCAACGAAGATAGCGTCGCTGTCTTTGTCGATTTCGTATTTGATTGGATCGCTGTTCATTGGGATTTCGATAATTACATTGATATCGTCAGGCAGACTTTTGCCGGCTGGGACTTTTTCAAAACTCATAGCAATTTCCGTTAGTGTGTGAAGTATTTATCACAGGCATTTGCCCGAAACTTGGATTTTATCATATTCAGGTTTGCGAACCATTAAACCTAAGTTGGGTTTAATGATGAGCAGGTTTCACCTGAAATATTTAATTTTCTAATTCAAGCATTTATCGCGTTCAAAAGGGTTGAGTAAGCATTTACCAGTGGATTTCTGGCGTATGCGTATAACTTCGCTAAGCTTATGAAAAGTGATACATCAGACAGTAAGTGAAGGATATTCTTATGGCGATCGAAATCGATCCACTCGACAGCAAAACTCCACAAGCTGAGCGTTTGCTCAAGCTTTTAGCACACAAAGGACGCTTAGCGGTATTGTGTAACTTAATGAATGGCGAACGCTCTGCTGGGGATTTAGAGTCTGTAGCACGCTTAAGTCAGTCAGCGTTGTCACAACACTTGGCGAAGCTTCGCGAAGAAAAAATCGTTTCAACCCGTCGGGATGCGCAACGTATTTACTATCGGTTATCCGACAATCGAACCCGCGCGCTGCTTGATTGTATTTCGCAAAACTTTTTTGCTGAAAATGTTATCAATGCCGGCGACCGATTGCCCGAGCGACCAGTGCCAGCAGAGATTACTAATCTTTCAGCGTAACCTACTTGTTTAGGCTCGCAGCTTGCGAGTCAGCTGCGGTTTGATGTGCTTGTAGCAACACTTCGATCTCGTTTTTAGATCCGAGTGCAACAGAGACACGTTGGTGAATTTTCTGCGGTTGAATATCTAAGATGTTGCCAAAACAGGTGGTTGCTAAGCCACCTGCCTGCTCCACTAGAAAGCTCATAGGGTTGCCTTCATACATCAAGCGAAGTTTGCCCGGCTTGTCAGCATCTCGATTATCCCAAGGGTAGGTAAATATGCCGCCGCGAGTGAGCACTCGATGGACATCTGCAACCATCGATGCAATCCAGCGCATGTTGAAGTTTTTACCGCGTGAACCGTCTTTCCCGGCCACTAATTCCCCAATGTAGGCTTGCATTTGTGGCTGCCAAAAACGTTGATTTGACATATTAATGGCAAATTCTTTGGTGTCTTGGGGAATGGACATCTCTGCTTGCGTCAACAAAAAGCTGCCCTGGTTATCCAACGAGAATTGTTGGACACCTTTACCTGTGGATAAGGTTAAGGTCGCGGCTGGACCATAAAGCGCGTAACCTGCGGCCAATTGTTTTCTGCCACTTTGTAGGTAGGCTTTTTCTTCCCCACCATGACAATCCTCTGGCACTTCAAGAATTGAGAAAATAGTGCCGACAGAAACATTCACGTCGATATTCGAAGAACCATCTAGGGGATCGAATAACACCAAAAAACGACCGTCTTTGTTGCCAGCGACGGGTAGATCTTCTTCTTCTGAGGCGATACCTGCAATCAGCGGGAGAGCGAGTAATTTCTCTTTTAAAATATCGTTGGCAATAACATCCAATTGTTTTTGGGTCTCGCCTTGAACATTGGTTTCTACCGTTGCTCCTAAAATTCCTGTTAATGCGCCTAGACGCAATTGCTCAGCAATTTCTTGGCAGCAAGCGGTAATAACGTTGATCACAGAGATTAATTCTGGATCGGTTTTTTGATCTTTTAAAAGTTGAGTAACTGTGGCGGCGGGCATCCTCTAACTCCTGTTAATACAACCACGATGGTTTGATTGTTTTGCCAAAGCTGATACGGCTCTGGGCACGTCCTTGCAATGGTTCAAGCAATGTATAATTTGAAACAATGATTATGGGTTCATTGAGTGATTTGTATGAATTATTCGCTGAGATGAAAACCTAATCAAAAACGAATAATTTTTGAAATAATAATGATTCATCAAAAGTTGAATCGTCAGTCCGAAAATTCAACTTAATCGAGACAGTTATCCACAAAGCATAAGTCTAGAGCTGAAAATCAGCAGTCGCTAGATTGTAAAAAGTGAATTTGGAGTGTCAGTTACAGAAGAAACCAACGTGTTACTTATCAATTAGCTACTTTTGATTGCGTTTGTACATTATAACAACTGGGTTGTTCGCGGCAAACCAAGCCTGCGTGTTAAGCTGCCGCGATTGGTAAAATTAAAATATTGTCTGTGGTCAGCTCAAAAGAAGGTGTGGTTAATTTAGCGTAGATTGTCGTATCTGATATTGAGAAAAAAACAGAAAAATGTCACGTCTATTTTTCCAAGACTTCATGGCATTAGAAAAATACTTGTGTTGCTAAAGGCGCGAATGCCGAGGTAATTGACTGATGAGAACGGAGATTGTGTTGCTGTGCATATTCACATTCTAGGGATTTGCGGAACGTTTATGGGCAGCCTTGCCCAGTTGGCAAAAGCGTTGGGCCATCGAGTGAGTGGTTGCGACGCCAATGTTTATCCACCAATGAGCACCCAGTTGGAATCTGCGGGCATTGAAATGTTCGAAGGCTTTGGGCTGGAGCAATTTAATCCAACTCCAGATTTGGTGATTATTGGCAACGCAATGAGTCGCGGCAATCCCGCTGTTGAATACGTGCTAAATCGGAACATTCCCTACACCTCTGGCCCCCAATGGCTGTGTGATCATCTATTAACCAATAAATGGGTGTTGGCGGTTTCGGGCACTCACGGAAAAACCACAACCTCTTCGATGTTGGCCTGGATTCTTGAATACGCCGGATTTGAGCCCGGTTTTTTAATTGGCGGTGTGCCCGGCAATTTTTCTCAGTCGGCGCGACTGGGGAAAAGTGATTTTTTTGTGGTTGAAGCCGACGAGTACGACAGTGCCTTTTTTGATAAGCGCTCGAAGTTCGTTCACTATCGACCGAAAACTTTGGTGATCAATAATTTGGAATTTGATCACGCTGATATTTTTCCCGATATCGTTGCCATACAAAACCAATTTCATCATTTGGTGCGTACTGTCGCAGGCGACGGGACAATCATTTACCCCGCGAACAACGACAATATTGAGCCGGTGATTGAACGCGGTTGCTGGAGTGATCAGCAAACTCTGAATGATGATTGGAAAGCGTTGAATGTGAGTGCCAGTGGCGATGAATTCACCGTCGATTTTCGCAATCAACCTTGCGGCAACGTGTGTTGGTCGTTGAATGGTAATCACAATGTCATGAACGGATTGGCTGCCATTGCTGCGGCGAGATCGGTAGGTGTAGACATCACCACCGCTTGCCAAGCCCTGAGTGAATTTAAAGGGGTTAAGCGGCGCATGGAAAAAATTGCCGAGCTAGACCACGTTTCTATTTACGACGATTTTGCCCATCACCCAACGGCAATTGAGACTACTTTGGCCGGTCTTCGAGCCCGTGTCGGGAGCGGACGAATCATTGCCGTTATTGAATTGCGTTCCAACACGATGAAATCCGGGTTCCACAAACACGAATTGGCGGCTTCCAGTATGGCAGCAGATACCGCGCTTTGGTATCAAGGCGATGGCGATCCACACATACTGGAGGACGTGGTCCATTCGAGTCCTATCCCAGCAAAACGGTGCGCGTCGATCGATGAAATCATCGAACACAGCATTCGTCTGATTGATGGCGAAAGCCATATTGTCATTATGAGTAACGGCGGCTTCGGTGGTATTCACCAACGTTTGGTTGATCGCCTGAAAAACATTAATTAAAAAGTGCATAACTGAAACCATGACAAAACGAGTTACTGTTGCCATTACTGGTGCATCGGGCGCGCAATACGCGCTGCGATTAGTGGAGTGTTTGCTAGCGGCGGGTTGCGAAGTGTCGCTGTTGATTTCGAAAGCGGGTGAAATTGTTATTCGAGAAGAGACTGGACTTGCGTTACCTGGAGAAGAGTGGGGCATCGCCGCCCAACAACAGTTTTTGCAAAATCACTTCTGGATTGGCGATGGCCAATTAAAACTGTATGGCCGAGAAGATTGGTTTTCTCATGTGGCTTCGGGTTCGGCGGCGCCAACCGAAATGGTGATCTGTCCGGCCAGCGGTGGCACGGTTTCAGCCATTGCTCACGGTGCGAGTAACAACCTAATTGAGCGCGCGGCCGATGTGATTCTGAAGGAAAACCGCAAGCTTATTATCGTGCCAAGAGAAACACCGCTGTCAGCGATTCATCTGGAAAATTTGTTGAAACTGAGCAAACTCGGTGTGGTGATTTTGCCTGCGGCGCCGGGTTTTTATCACCAGCCGCAGTCTATTAACGATTTGATTGATTTTATTGTCGGCAGAATTCTCGATCAGTTGGACGTGCCTCAGTCGATCATGCCCCGTTGGGGAAATTAGTTTCAGGCGTGATTTTGCGGTCCTTCAACTACAAATGAAAACTGATCGAATCGAATGTGATCGCCGGGTTTAATCTTCGCAGAATTAATCAGTTTACCGTTGACGAATGTGCCGTTGGCCGATTTTAAATCGGTGACAAATAGAAAATCCTCAGAAACGGTGATTTCTGCGTGCAGTCTTGATAGGTGTTTACTTGGAAATGTCAGGGTTGCGTCGGTACTTCGGCCAATGGTTTGTGCGCCTTTTGCAAGCTGAAAACGTTGGCCTTTTATCCAGCTGTCGTTAGCTACTAACGACCATTGGCTCAGATTCTCTTTCACAGATGGCACAGTCACGATCTCCACAATGGTTGTATAACGGATTGATTACCTTCCAATGCTTTGCGTTACTTCATACCTCTTTTGCTGGGTATCATTAAAGCATTGGTTGTCTTAATTGCTAGTGAGTTGTTGGGATAATTTATCTCGCTTTTTTTCGTTTTGAATACACAATCACACCGCTTGTTTGAACTCAGTCATAAGTGCTTACTCGCTTACGAATAGGTATCATTGCCTACTCTTCTCTGAAGATGTTGCTCAAAATGTTTAAATTTCATGGAGCCTTAGTTTGAGTCATCGTTGCTCGGTAAAAATTGTCTACTGCACGGGATGTCGTTGGATGTTGCGTTCAGCGTGGTTAGCGCAAGAGCTATTGACCACATTTGAATCTCAACTCGAAGGGGTAACTCTGTCACCGGGCACGGGCGGTGTGTTTGAAATTACTGTTGATGATCATTTGATTTGGGAAAGAAAACGCGATGGCGGTTTCCCAGATATTAAAGTGCTAAAGCAGAAAGTTCGCGACATTATCGATCCTGACATGAGCTTGGGCCATTCCGATAAGCCCGTCGCATAGATAAACCCTTTCTACAGTTGGTTATGCTTGCGTTCAGTTTCTAGGTTTTAGAGTCCGTAAAAGGTTTATTTGCGGGTCTTACTTATTGCTGTGAGGCATCGTGTGGGTGTTTAGGCCTTATTTTTTCTAAGGTTTTATTGGTGGGCGCTTTCACGGTTGATGCAAAGTCCGATACAACGGCAATGCAAGAAAAAATGACTTTGTTGCTGCTACTTTAGTGAGTGTTTAGAGGGTGTTGGCGCACTGATGAAACAAGTGCCAAATTAGAAACTGACATTGAGCCGATAGAAAATTTATAAAAGCCTGTCTATAAGTAGCGTGGATATACATACCTAACATTCGGTACAATACCGCTTTCAGTAACGTTAAAGTAGTCTATTCCGACTTGGGAATCATCGTAAACACTTTGTTTTCTACCTTAAGTCGGGTTGCTTTGGGTGTTTTTGAGTGAGTAAACTAACCACCTAAATTTCTTTTAGCAGTGTGTGTTTTGCGGTGAACGCCATCAATGTAAAGCACAACATTCTGTAGGGAATTAACAATGCCGTCACTTCTGGCAGGCATTCATACATAGCGGCGCAAACTCAGGATTTGTATTGAGTTCATGCCGATGTCAAAGAAAGCAGCCAAGACCAGCAAAAGAGCTGCTCGCCAAAAATGTATTAAAGAGCGCATTAGGCTCTGTTTCATCTGCAAATCCTTAGGATGATTTAATAATCAGCAGAGAGTTGAAAAACTTCGTCTGCCAGGCAGTTGGCGGCTGTCGATTTCTCGAAAAAGAGCAATAGCAAGAGTATGAGTGACAGATTTTTAAGTTTTTATCGTGGATTAGTGATCGAGCGTCCGAAGCTGGCGTTGGTGATCGTATTTTTGATTGCGGCGGTAATGGCCGCAGGATTACCCAATTTTAAATTGGATGCATCCGCTGACGCTTTGACATTAGAAGCCGATAGAGACCTGGATTATTACCGTGAAATTATCAAACGCTACGGTACCGGTGATTTATTGGTTGTTACTTATCGCCCGCACGATGAACTGTTTCAAGCGAACTCTCTCGATAATCTCAAAAAGTTGAGAGATGAACTTAAAGAGATTGAAGGCGTTGCGAATGCTCTCAGTATTCTCGATGTTCCTCTTCTGTATAGCCCGCTGCAAAATCTCACTCAAATTAATCAAGGGTTGCGCACGCTTGAAACCAATGACGTCAACTTTAATTCTGCAAGACAAGAATTTTTAACGAGCCCCATTTACAAGAATTTAATTCTCGGTCCAGACGAGCAAACAACGGTTATTGCGCTGTCGCTTGAAGTGGATGAAAAATTTATTGAACTGGTCCGTGCTCGCGATGCGTTGCGCCTTAAGAGAAAGCAATTGGGTTTGTCGCCAGAAGAATCTCTTGAACTCGAAAAAGTAAGCGCAGAATTTTTAGAGTACAGCACGCAAGCCGCGCAGCGTTCGCGCGTTCGCGTGCAATCGGTCAGAGACATTGCTGAGAAATACAAAGGCGATGCAGAGATTTTTGTTGGCGGTGTCACCATGATCACCTCCGACATGATCCGATTTATCCAAAACGACTTAGTCGTGTTTGGTTCGGCGATTGTTGTTTTCATCATAGCGTTATTAGCGGTCATTTTCCGCCGTATTCGCTTTGTCGTTTTACCGCTGGCAACGTCGGTATTGTCCGTGGTTATTATGCTCGGCTTTTTGAGTTGGGTGGATTGGCGATTAACCGTGATCTCGACAAATTTCGTGGCACTGCTGTTGATTGTATCGCTGGCAATTACCATTCACTTGGTAGTGCGTTATCGGGAATATCACGCGCAAAACCCTACGTGGTCACAAGCAGAGCTTGTGTTAGCAACCACAAAATTTATGTTTAAGCCGTGTCTATACACAACGCTCACCACGATCGTTGCGTTTATGTCATTGGTTGTTAGCGGAATTCGCCCGGTTATCGATTTTGGTTGGATGATGACCATCGGGTTGTTAGTCAGTTTCGTGCTTGTGTTTGTGGTTTTACCAGCGGGATTGATGTTGTTATCGCCAGGCAAAGCTCAAGAAGATAAAGCAACCGATCAACCCATCACGTTAATTTTTTCGCGCTTTACCGAGCGCAAAGGCTCGTTGGTATTAGTGTTTGCGCTGATAGCACTTGGCTTGGGTGGTATTGGTGTCAGTCAGCTGCAAGTTGATAACCGCTTTATCGACTACTTCCGATCAGATACTGAAATCTACCAAGGCATGAAGGTCATCGATCAGAATTTAGGTGGCACGATCAATCTAGACATTATTTTGGATGTCGATCCGGAAGTTGCTCGTTTGATTGCCGGAGGTGCCAGTGAAGCGTCTCCAGAAGAAGACCCTTTTGCTGAGGCCGATCCGTTCGACGAACCCGATCCATTTGAGTTTCATGGCCCCTTGGTGGAAGAAGATCCCTTCGCCGAGGTAGACCCGTTTTCTGAACATAATCCCAAATCACAACCAGCGAACAGTTATTGGTTCACCATTGCCGGTTTGCGAGAGTTGCAGTCGTTACAAAATTATCTCAACAGCCTTGATGAAGTTGGGCGTGTGGATTCCTTAGCCACGCTTTACGAAGTTGCCGAAGATATCAACGGCGGTTCGCTCAATGACTTTGAATTGGCCGTTCTGAAAAACGGCTTGCCTGATGAAATCGAAGGCATTTTGGTAAATCCTTACTTGGATGCTGAAATTAACCAGGCCCGAGTGACGTTGCGTGTTAAAGAGACTGATCCCGATCTGCGTCGATTAACATTCATCGATAAAGTACAGGCAGAGATGGTGAACACTTTGGGCTTCAAGCCAGAACAAATTCACTTTACCGGCGGCTTGGTGTTGTACAACAACATGCTGAAAAGCTTGTTTCAATCGCAAATATTAACCTTGGGGGCGGTTTTCTTGGCCATCATGGTGATGTTTATGATTTTGTTCCGCTCCCTGCTGATCGCTGTTGTGGCAATCATTCCAAATATGCTCGCAGCACTCGTGATTTTGGGTGGAATGGGTCTGGCCGGTATTTCTCTGGACATGATGACCATTACCATCGCTGCAATCACCATCGGTATCGGTGTCGACGACACCATTCACTACATACACAGATTTAACCGCGAATATCAGATCGATGGCGATTACATCGCTGCTATGCATCGCTCGCATGCGTCGATCGGTAGCGCGATGTATTACACCTCAGTGACCATCATTGTTGGCTTTTCTGTGTTGGCGTTGTCGGAGTTTATTCCTTCAATTTTGTTTGGATTATTGACCGGCGCGGCTATGCTTGCGGCCATTTTGGGGGCATTAACACTGCTGCCTAAATTAATTTTAGTCGTAAAGCCCTTTGCGCGAGCCGCCTCTGCCACATAAACTCTCCCTAGATTTGAGAGATTAGGGCAGATTTCTATGGATTTTTTGTGGATATGCGTCGCTTTTGCCTTTGGCTTCGGCGCTAGACAGCTTGGATTGCCACCATTAGTTGGGTATTTGCTCGCTGGGTTTGGTCTGAATGCTTTCAGTATTGAGCCGTTTGCGGGCATTACTGAACTGGCCGATCTGGGCATTACCCTAATGCTATTCACCATCGGCTTAAAGCTGAATCTGCGTAATCTCGCTCGCCCCGAGGTTTGGGGCGGCACCACCGTTCACTCATCGATTTGGTGCCTACTGCTGGCAATTGGCGGCTTTTTGATGGTTTGGCTGTTTCCGTTTGCCGAAGGAAACTGGATTCTAATCCTTCTCGTCAGCTTTGCTTTCAGTTTCAGCAGCACCGTGTGTGTGATGAAAACTCTTGAAGACAGTGCCGAACTGAAAAGCCGCCACGGTGACTTGTCCATCGGTGTTTTGGTTATTCAAGACATTCTCGCGGTGTTGTTCTTGGTATTCGCAACCGGGAAAACTCCGAGCTACTGGGCGCTGGCACTGCCTCTTTTGATTTTAGCTCGACCGTTATTTGCCAAGTTATTGACTCGCTGCGGCCACGGGGAGTTGCTGGTATTGGTGGGCTTCTTTATCGCTCTCGGCGGTTATGAGTTGTTCCACATTACCGATGTGAAAGGTGATTTGGGCGCGTTAATTCTCGGAATGGTTGTCGCTGGTTTGCCAAAATCGACCGAGCTCTATAAATCGTTGATGAGCCTAAAAGATTTATTCTTGGTTGGTTTCTTCCTAAACATTGGCTTTAGCGCGTTACCAACGTGGGAATTACTGGGTTGGGCAATCTTAATGGTCGCGCTGTTGCCGCTTAAATTTGCCATGTTCTTTGGTCTGTTTATCGCCTTTAAACTAAGGGCGAGGACCGCATTTTTGAGTGCCTTGGCGCTGGCAAATTTCAGTGAGTTTGGTCTGATTGTCGCCAGCCAAGGCGTGGATAAAGGCTGGTTACCTGAGAGCCAATTGGTGATGATTGCGCTGGCTGTATCCATCTCGTTTGTCACCAGCTCGTTTATTTATCGGCGCGCACACAGCTTGTACGCCAAGTACAAACACTTTATTTGTAAATTCGAGCGCTCCTCGGCCAAAAGCCTTCACGGTTATCAACAGCCCTACGGCGCAGAGGTGTTGATTTGTGGAATGGGCCGGGTTGGAACCGGTGCATACAAAGCCTTGCAACCTCATATGCACGAAAAAGTTTGGTGTGTAGAGATTGATCCAGAACGCGCGCAAGCGCTGCAAGAAAAAGGGCGTAACGTTGTTTTGGGTGATGCGGACGACATTGATTTCTGGGAACAGTTAGATGCGGGCGACGTTCAACTCGTGATGTTGGCGATTCCTTCCATTCGTGAAATGAAGAACATTATTTTTCAGTTGCGCGAATCGAAGTTCAAAGGTCGAATTGCTGCGGTTGCGCGCTACGATGACGAACGCAAAGAGCTGTTAAAACTGGGCGCTGACGTTGTGTTTAACTACTACGCCGAAGTTGGGGCGGGCTTTGCGGCAGAATGTGCGCACTTAATTGATTCTGACGTTAAGCTTGAGCGACTGGCAGCTCAATAACAAAGGCGGCGCCGCCCAAGGTGGAGTCATTGATGTCTAAGCTGCCGTTGTAGCTGCTGACGATATCGACAACAACCGCGAGGCCGATGCCCTGGCCGGATTCGACGGTGTCGGCTCGGGCGCCGCGTTTTAAAATGGTTCCTCGGTGTTTGTGGGTAACACCGGGGCCATTGTCTTCAATGGTGATGATGAGCGTTTTCTTGTCAACTTCACCTGAGACCTTGACCTTTCCGTCGCCATATTTGCAGGCGTTATCGAGCAGGTTTCCCAAAAGTTCGAGTAAATCAGACGCATCGCCGTGAAAAAGGCACTGCTTGCCGATATTGAAATCAAAGCTGACGTTTTTCTCGCGATAGACTTTACCCAATGCATTGGCCAAACGTTCGCAGGCCTCAGCCACCGACTCACCTTTGTTGCCCATCACTGGAGCCGTCTGTGTGACTGCTCGTTGGAGTTGATGGCGGACAATTTCATCCATGCGCGAGACTTGCTCGTTGATCACATTGGAGCTGCTGTCTTGGCTCAGACTTCCGCGAATCACGGCCAATGGCGTTTTTAAACTGTGCGCCAGATCAGACAGTGTGTTTCTATAGCGATCCCGTTGAGCGCGTTCAGTTTCTAGTACACGGTTTAAGTTGGTGATCACCGGTTGAATCTCGGAAGGGTAATCGGTATCTAAACGCAGTGATTCTCCGGTTTCGACGCGTTTTAAATCTTGCGCTAACGCCGATAAAGGCTGTAATCCCCACTTTTGAATGAGCCATAACACCACCACCAACGCAATTGCCATCAATCCCAACCATTGCTGCAACTGTCGTCGATAGCTTTTCTTTTCTGCCAACAGGGGTGCTTGATCGTGATAGACCTCAAATCGATAGGTTTTTTCGAAGCCGAGCTCGGTGTCCCAGACAACATCGAAGCTCAAGGTATGGGCTAAATTTGAATTGATTAAAATCTCTGAGAACTGTTCTTGTCCGGCCGTAAGCGGCGGGCCGAGCGGGTTGGGTAATTCTGCCATCATGGCCGAGGGCGATTGCCAAACGGTGTTGCTGCCTTCAAGGACGCGCGCGTAAAGTCCCGATTCGGGCTGATTAAAGCGCGGTTCTTGCAACTGATCGGGCAGCCAAATTTCCTCACCGATAATTTCCGCCGCGCCTAACAACAAATAAATTTGAGTTCTTAAGCGTTCTGTTTCGGCGACTTGCTGGCTTTGAGCAAAGGCGCGATCCAAAGCGGTTGCAGTGACCGCTAAAATCATCGGCAATAGAATCACCGAGGCCAAGATCAGTCGGCCACTTAAGCTTTGGAATAGGTGTCGAAATAAGCGTTTTATCATCACGAATTCGTGAAGGCACCTAGTGATTGGGTGCCTATCAATTTAGGCGTCAGCTTCTAAATTAAAACGGTAGCCTTGGCCGCGAATGGTGGTGATGGGTTTGAGAGAGCCGTCGGGATCGATCTTCTTACGTAAACGTCCAACAAAAACTTCAATGGTATTGCTGTCGCGATCAAAGTCTTGATCGTACAGGTGCTCTGTCAGTTCGGTTTTCGAGATTACTTTGCCAACGTTCTGCACCAGATATTCAAAAGTGTTGTATTCAAAGCTGGTCAGTTCGAGGGCTTCTTCTTTGAGCTTCACCACTTTTGCTGCGGTATCTAATGTGAGCGGGCCAAAGTGAAGTAATGGGCTTGCGTGACCGTTGGATCGGCGTATTAAAGCGTTGGCTCGGGCGCGTAATTCTTCGTTGTGGAAGGGTTTAACCAGGTAATCGTCGGCACCGGCTTCCAAGCCGCCAACTTTGTCCTGCCAGCTGTCGCGTGCAGTGAGAATTAAGATTGGGAATTTCTTGCCCTTTTCGCGCAGTTTTTTGATCACCTCAATGCCGTCGATTTGGGGTAGGCCGATATCGATGATAGCGAGATCGTAGGGGTGTTCTTCACCCAGATACAGCCCTTCTTGACCATCGAAAGCGCTGTCAGTGACGTAGCCTTCAGACTTTAAATAAGCGCACAGTTGTTCATTGAGTTTTACTTCGTCTTCGACAATTAATAAACGCACGTTAACTCTACCTTATTGTATTTTGCCGTCGGGGCTGACATTGATATAGGTGACTTTGCCTGAGGGAAGCAAGATTTTTACTCGGTGACCGTTACTGGACGGTCTGACTTTCAGCACTTTACCGCCAATGTGTTTTTTGGCGATTCTTGCCGCTTCGCGTGAATCGATTCCACGTTGGGCTCCGGCGCCAGAATGCAGCGATTTGCGATTGTCCTTCTGATTTGAGTTTTCAAATCCGGGGCGAGGAAAGCTTGGGCCTTTGTCGTCTTTGGCCGCCGCTATTTCGAACGGGAACGGACGCGGCAAAGGGTTGGCTGTTGCACCAATGTGAGTGGTTAAGAGAATCACGGTAACGACCAGCATGAACGCCGATTTCATATTCCGGAACCAATAAATGCAAAGCGGGTTGATCAAAACAGAATTCCGTCTATTGCGGTGAATGTTTTGCCACAGAATGCCCATGATTTCAGTGGCAAGGCTAATTTTACGGTGATGTTAAGTGTAACAGCGTTCATCATAAAACCTATCCTAAATTAGCGGTAATTCGTGCAATTGATGTCTTTGATTCACCTTGCAGGAGCTACTTCAATAACTCAGGGAAAACTCAGTGTGATGTTCAGGTTTGGGTAACTGTTGCCAGAGGCCCCTAAAGACTCCAGCAAGGTTGCAGTCTAGCTTAGACATTCTGAATAGCGACTGAAATAATACGCTCAATCAAGCGATTTTCTGGGTTTTGGCCAGATCTAACCTCGAATAATTTCCCGATTACCCGATCATGAGTTATTTTCTCAGCCTCTAACGATCAAATTCTTGACCATTTACGATAAACATTAGATGAATGCCATGTCTGAAAACTTGCCGTTGTTTCCGTTGAATACGTTATTGGTGCCAGAAATGGTGTTGCCGCTCCAGATTTTCGAGCAGCGTTATCTTCGACTAATCAAAGATTGCTTGAAGAACAATGTTGGTTTCGGCGTTGTTCCTATAAGGGACGGCCATGAAGTGGGTCAGGTCGCGATGATCTACGATATCGGTGTGCACGCCGAGATTGTCGATTGGAGTCAGGGAGAAAACGGCCTGCTAAACATTAAGGTGGCCGGTGGCAGAAAATTCAAAGTGCTGAAAACCTCCCTCGAAGACGATCAATTGATGCAGTCAGAAGTAGAGTATCTGCCCGAAGAGGCCGACGATTCTATTCCCAGTGAATTTGACGGCTTGAACGAAATGTACGACACCTTGTGTGATCATCCCCAGGTGCAAATTCTAAATTTGCCGAAAGCAATCAGCGCCAGACAACTGGGTTGGTTTCTGTCTATGTTGCTGCCCATCAATCGAGCGCAGCAGGTGGATTTGCTGAAAATGCAGGCGCCTGTGGAGCGATTGGAAGCGCTTGCGGATATCATTGATCGCCTTGGTCAGGATTAATTGTGGCTGTATTAGTGAGCTCAGTGAAGTTCGCGAAATGAGTGAAATTTCGCTAAAATGGTCGGTTCCACCGACGCAATTGCCGGCAAAAGTATTGTACAAGTGCGTTTATACGCTCAGATCTAGCGACTAAATTTGGGACATTTATGAATATAAAAGATTATATGACGGAGCTTGGTCGCTCTGCTCGTGCGGCGGCGCGTGTTATTTCTTCCGCGACAACCGAATCCAAGAATACTGCCTTGCTTGCCAGTGCTGATGCCTTAAATGCTTCTCGTGTTGAGCTAAAAGCGGCCAACGAACAGGATTTGACCTTGGGGCGTGAAGCGGGTTTAGACGCGGCACTGATTGATCGTTTAGAACTGACCGACAGCCGTATCGACGGCATGATTGAAGGTTTGACTCAGATTGCCGGATTACCCGATCCCTGCGGTGAAGTGACCGATATGCGTTATCTGCCCAGCGGTATCCAGGTTGGCAAAATGCGAGTGCCTTTGGGCGTAGTAGGGATTATTTACGAATCTCGACCCAACGTGACTATCGATGCCGCCAGCTTATGCTTGAAATCAGGCAACGCAACAATTTTACGCGGTGGTAAAGAAGCGTTGTATTCGAACCAAGCTATTGCGAAATGCATTCAGTCGGGTTTGAACACTGCCGGTCTGCCCGAGGGTGTTGTTCAGGTGGTCTCGACCACCGATCGCGAAGCCGTCGGTCAGTTGATTACAATGCCTGAGTACGTTGATGTCATTGTTCCTCGCGGCGGCAAAGGACTCATCGAGCGCATCAGCAATGACGCAAAAGTTGCGGTAATAAAGCATTTAGACGGTATTTGTCATGTTTATATTGATGACAAAGCGGATCTTGAGAAAGCCTTTAATATTGCTTTGAACGCTAAAACTCATCGCTATGGCGTTTGTAATGCCATGGAGACATTGCTTGTTCACAAAGATATCGCTCCCCAAGTATTGCCTCGCCTAGCCCAAGCGTATGGTGAAAAAGGCGTTGAGCTGCGCGGTTGTGCGCGAACTCAAGAAGTTATCGAGTGTTTATCTGCAACCGATGAAGATTGGGCGACAGAATATCTCGCGCCAATTTTGTCCATTCGTTTGGTCGACGACATGCAAGGTGCAATGGATCATATCGATCAATACAGTTCTCAGCATACCGAGACTATCGTGACAGAAGATTACACCCGAGCCCGCCGTTTCATTGCTCAAGTGGATTCCAGCTCCGTGATGATCAACGCCTCGACTCGATTTGCCGATGGTTTTGAGTACGGTCTCGGTGCGGAAATTGGTATTTCTACCGATAAAATCCACGCGCGTGGTCCTGTTGGTTTGGAAGGATTAACGTCCCAAAAATGGATTGTCTTTGGTGATGGACACATCCGAGTGTGATCGCACTTAAGCTGAAATTTCTGCAAATTTGGGTCAATCATTGAGGTGCCCGCTGTGAAACTGGTGGGTATCTTTGGTGGCACCTTCGATCCAATCCACAACGCGCATTTGCGTTTGGCATTAGAAGTTAAGCAAGCCGTTGGTATGGACGAATTATGTTTAATGCCAGCGGCAATTCCCCCTCATAAACAACCGCCGATGCGAGGTCCGCACGTTCGCTTGCAGATGTTGCAATTGGCGTTGTCGAATTGCCCCGAATTAGCGATTGATTCAAGGGAATTGGACCGAGACGGGCCTTCGTTTACTTTCGATACCTTGCATTCGATAAGAGCCGAATTAGGTTCTCAGGTATCGCTTTGCTTGGTGATGGGAGCCGACTCGTTTGCCAGTTTTGATCGCTGGTATCGGTGGGCGGAATTTTTGGATCTCGCCAACCTTGTTGTAATCATGCGCCCTGGCGTAAATAAGGTGTTTCCAGAGTCGGTATCGGCTCTGTTGGAGTCGTCGGCGGCGAGTCTCAACGATCTGCGTGAAAACCCCAGTGGTGGTATCCATCTCATTCAATTGTCGATGCTGCCAATATCGTCCACTGAAATTCGACAGCAAATTAGCCAAGGCGAATCCCCGCAATTTTTATTGCCGGATTCTGTATGGTCGTTTATTCAAAAAAATAATTTGTATCGATAGTCTTTGAAGAATTGCTCGCCTTTTTTAGCGTTCTAAGTCTTTGCGACAAAAAATCACGGCTGAAAATTGACGACGCTTTTAGTATCCAGTGGCGCTCTATAAGTCTAAAATTAATGATTGCAAGCGTTGCAATTGATAATAACGAAAAACCACAAATTATCGCGTTATGCGAAACCAGAGAGGATGAATGTCAGAACTTACTCCACAAGAAGTAAAAGAATTGGTGCTTAACGCACTGAGTGATTTAAAAGCAAAAGATGTTGTTGAACTCAATGTAACGGATTTAACCGATGTAATGGACACCCTCGTGATTGCCAGTGGTACGTCTAATCGCCATGTTAAATCCCTCGCACAGCATGTTTCATCCGAAGCAAAAGCTGCGGGTTTTCAACCGCTAGGCATGGAAGGTGAAAGCCAGGGTGAGTGGGTGTTGGTTGATTTCGGTGATTTAGTGTTACACGTCATGATGCCTTCGACGCGAGATTTTTACGACCTAGAGAAACTGTGGTCAATGGCACCGAAAAACCGTATTGAATCGGTACCGAACGACGGAAGTGCGCCTGAGTAGATTTCTTCGCTATGAGAATTCGTATAATTGCCGTTGGCACCAAAATGCCAGCGTGGGTGGAATCGGGCTTTGCTGAATACCACAAACGGTTACCGAGAGAAATCAGTGTTGAGGTTCGAGAATTACCCTTGGGTAATCGAGGCAAAAATCAAAGTAGCGCTTCGGCCATTGCCGATGAAGGCAAGAAAATGATGGCTGCTATCGATGACAAAGACTGGGTTATTGCGCTCGACCTCAACGGCAAAAAATGGTCGACCGAGAATTTATCGCAAGAGCTTGAGCGCTGGAAAATGAACGGCGCTAATTTAAGCTTTTTAATTGGCGGGCCAGACGGTTTAGCACCAGAGTGTTTGAACCGCGCTCAACAGAAATGGTCTTTATCTGCGTTAACATTACCGCACCCAATTGTGCGTGTAGTTTTAATCGAGCAGCTGTATCGAGCCGAGACAATATTAAATAATCACCCTTACCATAAATAAGCTAAAAAAGGGTGGTGTGCATTTTTCCAATTTTTAAACGCAAGTTTGGCTAATTTGGAAATTTAAGATTAAGTTAACTTTAAAGCCAATACGTTAAACATTAATGAGTGAGCAGCAAACCCTCAAAGACCATTTTCGCGAGACGAGAATCTTTCGCCACCGCTTGGTGTTTATCGCCGTGGTTATGTTGCTCTTGCTCGGGTTGTTGGTGGTTCGATTTTATAATTTACAAGTTGTGCACTATGCCAATTACGTAACGCAATCTGAGCGCAACCGTGTACACGTTCGTCCGCTTCCCCCCACGCGTGGCTTAATCTACGACCGCAACGGAATTTTATTGGCAGACAATCGCCCGAGTTACACATTAAGTGTGGTGAAAGAGCGGGTGAAAAGTCTCGACGAAACCCTGGCGGTGTTGTCCGAATTTATTGAATTCAGCGAAAACGACGTCGAGAAATTTCATTCCCGTTTAAAACAGCGTCGCCGTCCCTTTGAAGCGGTTCCCCTTCGCTATCGATTAACACCCGAAGAAATTGCCCGTATTGCGGTGAATGAATATCGCCTTGAAGGCGTGGAAGTAGAAGCGCAATTGGTTCGCCATTATCCGCTTGCGGATTTGTACGCACACACCGTGGGTTACGTTGGCCGAATTAACGAGCGCGAATTGAATCGCTTCGATGAAGATGAATATCAACAATACAGTGGCACTTACACCATCGGAAAAATTGGCTTAGAGCGCCAATACGAAAAAACACTGCTCGGCGAAGTGGGTTATGAAAACGTAGAAACAAACGCCCGTGGTCGGGTTTTGCGTGTGCTTGAGCAAACACCGCCAAAACCGGGCGAAAATCTACATTTGTATTTTGATAGCGAAGTGCAAAAGGCGGGTTTGGCGGCATTAAAAGGCCGACGCGGTGCTATCGTTGCCCTCGAAGTAGAAACCGGCGGTGTACTGGCGATGGTGAGTTCCCCCAGTTACGACCCCAACCTATTTGTTACCGGTATCAGCCACAAAGACTATAACCGCCTGACACAATCGCGGGATTTGCCGCTGTTTAACCGTGCTATTCAAGGGGAATACCCACCGGGCTCGACAGTGAAGCCAATGATTGCCTTGAGCAGTTTGTATTACGGTATTCTCGATCCACATGTTGCAATCTACGATCCCGGTTTTTATCAGCTCGATGGTGAAGAACGTAAATATCGAGATTGGAAACGCACAGGTCACGGCCGCGTCGATATGAACGCAGCGATTCGAGAATCCTGTGATACCTACTATTACGATTTAGCCTACAAAACCGGCATTGATCGATTGTATGAGTTTGGTTATCAATTTGGATTGGGTGATTACACCGGTATTGATTTACCCAGTGAAAGAAAAGGGATTTGGCCTTCTCGAGAATGGAAACGAAATCACCGCGGATTACCGTGGTTTCCAGGCGACACTTTAAATGTGGGTATCGGCCAGGGCGCCACTCTAACAACACCGCTGCAGCTGGCAGCAATGACTGCCACACTGGCCAATCGCGGTCGAAAAGTGCAACCTCGAATCGCTCAGAATTTAGTGCTAGATATCGAAGAGTCCAACATTCTTATGGACGTCTCTGACGGTCATTGGTCGTATATTTTCAATGCCATGAAAGAAGTAATGCATCACCCGCGCGGCACCGCTTACAAGGTTGGGCGCAACATGTCGTTTGAAATGGCGGGCAAATCCGGTACGGCTCAGGTTGTGGGTATCGCTCAAGATGCCGAGTATGAAAGTGAAAAGCTGTCCGAGCGCAACCGAGATCACGCGTTGTTTGTTGGCTTTGCACCATTGGATGCGCCCAAAATTGCGGTTGCTGTGATTGTTGAAAATGGCGAAGGTGGCTCGTCTGAGGCAGCTCCTGTGGTTAGAAAAGTGATTGAAACCTATCTTGAGCAAGAGCAAATTCGATTGCAGGGACAAACGCTTCAAGCGCAATCGGAACAAAATAAGAGTTCACCCGTAAATACATCAACAACAGCGGTTGGAGAGCACAGTGTCAACGGCTGACTTTTTACGGCGATTACCCAGCGCCGCTCTTGATTTTCAGCGCCAAGAAAATATCTGGACGCGACTTCACATTGATCTTCCTCTATTGCTGTTATTGCTGGCACTGACCGCTTTTGGTTTGGTCGTGCTTTACAGTGCCGGTGGCGCTGAATTTTATTACGTGAAACGCCAGGCAATATTTTTTGCGATGGGTTACGTATTAATGTTCACCATCGCCCAAGTCAACTTATCGTTTTTAATGCGCTGGAGTTGGGTGCTGTATTTAATTGGTATTGGTTTATTAGTTGCCGTACTTTTTATGGGGGTTGGTGCTAAAGGGGCACAGCGCTGGTTGGAAATTGGCGGTTTCCGGTTCCAGCCATCAGAAGTGTTAAAAATTGCGATGCCGCTGACGATTGCGTCGTATTTATCGCGGCGAATGTTACCGCCAAAATTTAAATACATTTTTGTCAGCCTTGTGATTGTCATACTGCCGAGCTTCTTAATTTTAAGACAACCCGATTTGGGCACCTCATTATTGATTGCTATGTCCGGTTTGATTGTGCTCTTTATGGCAGGCTTACCGTGGAGTTACATCTTTTCTGCGTTAGGATTGGTGGTGGCGAGCGCGTGGCCGGCGTGGCATTTTATGTTGCACGATTATCAACGTACTCGGGTGTTAACGTTATTAAATCCAGAAGCTGATAAATTAGGTGCGGGTTGGAACATCATTCAATCAAAAACAGCGATTGGTTCAGGCGGAATTTCTGGAAAAGGCTGGTTGAAAGGAACTCAATCGCAATTGGACTTTCTACCAGAGAGTCACACAGATTTTATTATTGCTGTGTTGGCCGAAGAATTCGGTTTAGAAGGCGTTTTGTGCTTGATCGGACTCTACGTATTGGTGCTGACCCGAGGGTTAATGATCGCTGCTTCGTCACAAAAAACCTTTGGCCGTTTAGTGGCAGGCAGTATTACTTTTACGTTGTTTGTTTATATCTTTGTTAATATCGGAATGGTTTCTGGTTTGCTTCCGGTGGTTGGTGTGCCTTTGCCATTTATCAGTCATGGTGGCACGTCGCTGCTGACTCTTATGATGGGCTTTGGGCTGCTGATGGCTGTGGCTACCGAAGAGCGTCGCGTCAGCCTTGACTAAAACAGGCTCAGAAAACGCGTTCGATAATACGCCAAAGAAAATGGAAACTCATAAATTTACATTAGGAAATGGGGGATTCGTGATTAATTCCACTCTGTCACTGAAGAGACTCGCTTTGGCCGTTGCTATCGGCTGCTTTGGTGGTACAGCTTACGCCGGTGATTATTCAAAACATCCTTTAGCTCAAGAGTTTATTGACGAAATGGTCAATGAACATGAATTTAAAAAATCCGATTTGAATCAATGGATTGGCCAGGCACAGCGCAAAGACTCAATCCTAAAAGCGATTTCGCGTCCGGCTGAAAAAACCAAACCTTGGAAAGATTATCGAAAAATCTTTGTCACTGATTCAAGAGTTAAGCTTGGGATCGAGTTTTGGAACACTCACGCCGATGACTTAGCCCGTGCAGAAAAAGAATTCGGTGTTCCGGCTGAGGTTATTGTTGCCATTATTGGCGTAGAAACTCGCTACGGAAAACAAACGGGCGGATATCGCGTTATCGATTCTTTGTCGACACTCGCGTTTGATTATCCGCCGAGAGCGCCGTTTTTCAGAAAAGAACTAAAAGAGTTTTTGTTACTGTCGCGCGAGCAACAAAAATCGCCACTAGATTTGAAAGGTTCTTACGCCGGTGCAATGGGTTATGGCCAATTTATGCCATCGAGTTATCGAGCCTACGCCAAAGATTTTGACGGCGACGAATTTATTGATATTTGGAAAAATCCAACCGACGCCATTGGCTCGGTAGCGAATTATTTTGTTCGCCACGGTTGGAAAGCGGATCAGCCGGTGACGGAGCGGGTTCGAATCAAAGACAGTTTTAACAGTGAATTTCTAGAAGATGGCCTTAAGCCGAAACGCAGTATTTCCGATATTGTAGCCGCTGGGTATTCGCCACTTTCTGAGCATTCAGAACAAACCCTGGCACGTGTGTTTAAACTCGATGGTGCTCACGGCGATGAGTATTGGATGGGTTTGCACAATTTCTACGTGATTACTCGATACAACCGCAGCACCATGTACGCAATGGCGGTGTATCAATTATCGCAAGAGATCAAAAAACGGCACGTAAGCGGGCGATAACGAGTAATGAAGCTCACAAGAACTCTCAAACAGGTCGTCGTTCCGGCGTTGATCGCGGGCGTGTTAGGCGGATGTGTTCACAGCCCATACACCGAAGAAAAAGAATCTAAGACAAAACCTGCGCCGCCAACAGAAAATGAAGGTCGCTACAGCCAGCGTCACGACAGTGGCCCAGACCAATCTTATTCGGTGGACCACATTCCCAATGCGGTTCCAAAGGTCGAAGAAATTAGGCGAGCAGGTAACAAAAGCCCCTATAAAATTGCGGGCCGTACTTACCACGTGTTGCCGTCTGCCAAAGGTTATAAAGAAACCGGTTACGCCAGTTGGTACGGTAAAAAGTTTCACGGTCATGCAACGGCAAACGGTGAAATCTACGATATGTACGGAATGACCGCCGCGCACAAGAGTTTGCCGATTCCGTCTTACGTTGAGGTGACCAACGTTGCCAATGGTCGATCGATCATTGTTCGTGTCAACGACCGCGGTCCCTTTCACGGCAACAGAATCATCGACCTTACCTACACGGCCGCGAAAAAGTTAGGCTTTGTTGACGCCGGAACGGCAAAGGTTAAGGTTGTTGCTATCGACCCGCAGCAGTGGCAGCGTAAAAACGCTGGTAACGTTCAAACTCCGGCTCCGGTATTGGCCACTTCTGGTGAGCCGCCAGCGCCATCGCCTAAAAACGCAGAAGGGCACAATTTGCCCGAGAACACCTATCTTCAAGTTGGCGCGTTTTCTTCCCACAACGCGGCTGAAAATCATCGCCGTCAAGTAACAGCACTGACCGGCGCTTCGGTTTTGGTACAAAAGCCCGATCAAAACGGGAGCTTGTATCGCGTGCGAATAGGCCCAATACTAGACAGTCTCCAGCTAAGCAGTATTCGAGCGTTACTCGCCAAAGGTAATTTGAACAGCCACCATTTGGTTTATGATTAATGGTGGTTTTCAACCAGAACAGGCTTAGCCAACACACAACCCAGAGATAACGATTTCTCGACAATTCCCGATTGATTACACAGACAATACCTTAATTTCCTATGCTTACATTTTTTAAACGCTTGTTCGTGCCAGCGACTTTTCTTTTGCTTCTTGCTCATGGCAATCAAGCCATTGCCCAGCAGATTATTATTCCTGCTCCGCCGCAGCTTGCCGCCAGCAGTTATCTGTTGATTGATGCAGCAACCGGGGAGGTGTTGGTAGAAAACAACGCGAACGAGCCTTTGCCGCCTGCAAGTCTAACGAAAATTATGAGCAGTTATATTTTCTCTGGCGAAGTAGAGCGCGGTCATATCAATATGACCGATATGGTGCCTGTTAGTGTTCGCGCTTGGAAAATGGGTGGCTCGCGAATGTTCGTGCGCGAAGGTACTGAGGTTTCGGTAGAAGATTTGTTGCGCGGTGTCATTATTCAATCTGGCAACGACGCCACTGTGGCGTTGGCGGAGTACATTGCCGGTAGTGAAGAAGCGTTTGTGGATATCATGAATCAACAAGCGGCATTACTTGGAATGACCAATACTCAGTTTCAAAACTCCACCGGTTGGCCTGCTGAGGGACATTTCACTACCGCTTGGGATTTGTCGTTGCTAGCGCGTGCGCTCATCAATGATCACCCAGAACACTACGAAATTTATTCAGAGAAAGAGTTTACTTACGGCGCGCCGGGTGAAGAACCGAAAACCCAGTCAAACCGTAACAAACTATTATTCCGTGACAAATCCGTTGATGGCATTAAAACCGGCCATACCAATGAAGCCGGTTACTGCTTGGTTGCATCTGCGGTTCGTGGAGACATGCGATTGATTTCGGTGGTTATGGGAACTCGCTCTGAAAATTCTCGCGCCGATGAATCCCAAAAACTGTTGGCCCACGGCTTCCGTTACTACGAAACTCACAAGCAGTATTCACTGAATGAAGTCTTGGCAAACACACGCGTATGGGGCGGGCAAGACAATCAGCTCAATCTTGTGGTCAACGAAGATGTATTGATGACGATTCCTCGTGGTGCAGGCAAAAACGTAAAAGCCGAAATTACCATGGACGACACCATCAAAGCTCCGGTGGAGCAGTTTCAGCAACTTGGCGAAGTTACATTAACGTTGGATGGCGAGGTTATCGCACGCAAACCTTTAGTGGCTGAAAAAGCCGTGTCTGAGGCTGGATTTTTCGCTCGGCTGTGGGACAGTTTAAAATTGTTCTTTGTAAACTTATTTTCCAGCTGATCGAGAGTGTTAGGTATTCATCATGAGTGATCCAAAGCCCGAAGACGTAAAAATTCAGTTTCCTTGCCCGAATTACCCAATCAAAGTGTTGGGTGATGCAGGTGATCAATTACACGCATTGGTCATTGAGGTGTTTAACAAGCACGCTCCCGATTTTGATCGCGAAGCTATCAAGATCCGCGACAGTGCCAAAGGCTCTTTTCAATCGCTTACGGTAACAATCGAAGCGACCGGTGAGCAGCAGTTGCAAGCCATTTTCGACGACTTAAAAGCAAGCAAGCTTGTGAAAATGGTGCTGTAGCTGAAATGTGTCCTGATGTATCTAGTGCAGAGCTGGCCGCCGGTGAGCAGCGCTGTGTGGTTGTTCGGAAGTTGGGTATTGTCGACTACCAAACGTGTTGGCAAGCGATGTTGGATTTCACCAATAACCGAACAGCCGATACCCACGATGAATTGTGGTTTGTTCAACATAATCCCGTGTTCACTCAAGGCCAAGCCGGGAAAGCTGAGCACCTGTTAAATCCGGGAAACATCCCCGTTGTTCAGTCCGATCGCGGCGGTCAAATCACCTATCACGGCCCTGGGCAGTTGATTGTCTATCCTCTGATTGATTTGCGCAGAGCCAAGCTCGGGGTGCGAGAACTGGTCACCCGTATCGAAAATAGCGTCGTTGATACACTCAAATCACTCGCTATTGAATCTTACCCAAAAGCTGATGCGCCAGGGGTTTACGTAACCCTCGACGGTGTTGAACACAAGATTTCATCCCTTGGTCTGAGAGTCAGAAAAGGGTGTAGCTTTCACGGTGTGGCAATCAATGTCGATATGGACCTGAATCCGTTTTTGTCGATAAACCCCTGTGGTTACTCAGGGTTACCGATGACCCAGGTAAAAAATTGCATCAGTAATCAGCAAAGCAGCGGGATTTTAGAAAAAGTGGAAATGGAATTTCTACAATCGATCAAAGACAATTTGGGTTACAATACTCAGCAAAAAGTAGTAGTCGGCTTGCCATAGTTCCAGCGGACGAGACCTCAACCAGATTTAACCAGAGATTCCTATGACTGATCCCGACATCCAGCCTGTAAAACGCACGGTACGTCACAAGCAAGGCGAAAAGCTTCGCAATGCAGACAAAGTCGAGCGGATTCCGGTAAAAGTAATCGCATCCGATGATTACCAGCGCAAGCCAGATTGGATTCGCGTTCGATTGCCTGCTTCGCCTGAGGTGGATCGTATTAAAAAGATTCTCCGCAAAAACGGGCTTTCCAGCGTCTGTGAAGAGGCGAGCTGTCCAAATTTGGGTGAGTGTTTCAGTGGCGGCACGGCAACCTTTATGATCATGGGTGATATCTGTACCCGTCGCTGTCCGTTTTGCGATGTTGGCCATGGTAAACCGAATCCGTTAGATCCAAACGAACCTCCACACCTTGCCCAAGCCATTGCTGAAATGCGTTTGCGCTACGTTGTGATTACCTCTGTTGATCGCGATGATCTTCGCGACGGCGGTGCCCAACATTTTGCGGATTGTATTCGAGAATCCCGAGAACGATCCCCTAATCTTCAAGTGGAAATTCTGACACCGGATTTCCGTGGCAGAATGGATATCGCGCTTGAGATATTAGCAAAAGATGCTCCTGACGTTTTCAACCACAACCTTGAAACTGTGCCACGTTTGTATCGCCAATCGCGTCCGGGTGCTAATTACGCTTGGTCGTTAAAGTTACTGAAAGAATACAAGGCACTTAGACCAGACGTTAAAACTAAATCCGGTTTGATGGTTGGACTTGGGGAAACCAAAGAAGAAATCTTCGAAGTGATGAAAGATATGCGTGAACATGACATCGACATGCTCACCATCGGCCAATATTTACAGCCGTCAAAAGATCACTTGCCGGTAGACCGATACGTAACCCCTGAAGAGTTTGACGAGTACACGAAGTACGCTGAAGAACTTGGTTTTGTTCACGCAGCGTGTGGCCCACTGGTACGTTCTTCGTACCATGCTGATAAACAAGCGCATGGCGAGGCGATTTAATTCTTAATCGTTCCGTTAAAGCCAGTCGGTAATCAACATAAAAAAGGAAGCAGCTATTGCTTCCTTTTTTTGTTTTTCGCATTTTGTTTTCGCAATCTCTCAAGTTATTCATTAAACCAAACGTCGCCGAGATAAGTACTAGAGGTACAATGAGAGGCTCAGTACGGGTTTATCCTTAGTTTATCAATGTGTATTAATTCAACGTTGAATTAGTCTGGTTTGTTACCGTTGCTTTGTGACATTGTTGATCAAAATTAACGGGCTTCGGTTTTTCTTTTGTGGAATTCTAAATACCGAGAAAAATTTTAAGTACGCTGATTTTACTCGCGCAATTTAGACTCTAATGTATGAAATGATCTAATAAGAGTGTCTGTATTAGCATCATCATATATAAGGTAATTGGATGACTTATATTTTCAATCAAGCGGTTATAAACGCAAAATTATTCATAATTATTGTTTGTTTATTTTTAATGGCTTGTGCGTCCGATTCGCCGACCGAAAACATGTTAGAAAAATACCGTTCGAGATTGTCTAATTCTCTGGATTTATCTCTTGAGCCTATTCCGTTACCTGCGGTTATTGAATTTCCAATTCGCCGACAACTTGAATTCGAATTAACGTCGCAATCCATTGATTTGTTGGAGTTTTTAGAGCTGACTCCGTGCCGATTGCAGAGACTTGTTGGCGAGCGCAACAGCAGTCTTGGAAGGTTTATGAGCCATACTCAGCAGTGGATTTACGAAGCGGAATTTATTCGCCAGGCTCAAGAATGTATTGAGGTTTTATCCGAAAATTTCGATAACAATGATTTAAAAGTCACGTTAAAAAAAGTCTTGGCAGATAAATTGAATCAAAGAACATTTGTGATTTGGAATGCTGTGTGGGCCAGTCGAGAATTTCAAAATTCGTTGTCGTCAACTTCAAATACATTGGCTCCCAATACCGATAAACCCACCGAATTAATCGAATCCTTCCACCGATTAAATGTCACAGTAAGTGATTGGTACAACAACGGTAATCCACCTGGGCAACAACTTGAATTGTTGTATCAAGTGATTGGAGCAGAGAAAACGGTGGGGGAGTTGCTCGCTTCGGTTCAAATGCTGCGTATTTATTTAGAAAATATTAATGCAGCTTACGAGCAGCGTTTGAGTGGTCGGCCGTTATGTTTTAACGGGCAAAAAAATCGTAAAGCCGATATATTACAAAATGTATTTCTGAAATTTTATATCGGCGAAGTGCAACCCTACATTGCGTTAATTCACCAATCTGCAGCACCGATTGTTAAATCAATGGCAGAAATTAATTCAGTTGTGAATTTAACGGTAGAGTTTTCGCCGCATTTAGCGTTCAATGAGTATTGGCAAATGGCTTGGTCCGAACAGCACCCAAGCCAGTGGCAGCAATTTAATCTCGCCGTTGAAAAACACACGTTACTTTGGCAAAGGCAGTTGGCTCAGTGTGGATTATTGCCAAGCGAATAACCGCTGTTGGGTTTCACGCAATTCATCGAAAATCGAAGCCTTATTTTATTACGTTGTAGAACGAATCTTCATGGCATTTTGACGCACGGTCCTTCAAGTAAAGTTAAATTGATGAAGTAGACACTGACCGGAAACTCAGGTACAAAATGCGTTTACGGAAAAAATTTCAAAGGAAATTGCCCAACAGGGATATTCAGCACAGAAATCGCTGAGTCTGTGTGCTAAACAGGTTGCTGAAAAATCGCGAGTCAGTGACGCCGTTAGCAACAGGCAGTTGACGTCAGGAAAGGCAAGATATGAACCCTTATGCAAATATTTTGGCTGAGGAATCCAGCCCTTATTTGTTGCAACACAAGGACAACCCCGTCCATTGGCAGACATGGAGCAACGCAACTCTCGAAGCTGCGCGCCTGTCTAATAAGCCAATTTTCTTGTCTGTTGGTTACAGCACCAATCACTGGTGCCGTGTTATGGCCAATGAAACCTTCAGCAGTCCTGCCATTGCTCGCGAACTCAACGAAAACTTTGTCTGCATTAAGGTTGATCGAGAAGAACGTCCCGATATCGACGATATTTATCAGACCGGACACCAATTGCTGTGCGGCCAACCCGGCGGCTGGCCTTTAACCGTTTTCCTATGCCCACAAACCTTGTACCCGTTTGTAGTTGGCACCTATTACCCGCCTGCTTCTAATACTGTGCAATTAGGATTCGCTGATTTGTTACAGCGGGTGATGAACTTCTATCACGGTGATTCTGAGCAGTATCGCTCAATGATCCAACAGGTTCGATTGGGCTACGATCAGCTCGATAACCATCTTCAACACCCTGTCAGTTCCGATCTTTTCAATTTAGAGCCGGCACAAATTGCCGTGCGTAATCTACTACAAGAGGCCGATCCTCAACACGGCGGATTTGGCGATGCTCCGAAATTTGCTCTGTCTTTTCAGTTGCAGCGCTTAATGCTGGCGGGGCGAGAAGAAACCCTGCTCGGCGATCGAGCACGTCACCATTTACACCTGACGCTCACAATGATGGCTCGTGGCGGCATCAGAGACGTGCTTGCCGGTGGTTTCTTCCGATATTCCACGGATTCCAGTTGGAGCATTCCGCACTTCGAAAAGATGCTCTACGACAACGCTGGATTGCTTGCGATCTACGCGGAAGCTTCGAAAACCTTCAAGTCGCAACTGTTCGCCAAAACAGCCCAAGGAATTGCCAGCTGGATGGTGGCGGATATGGGCAACGGCTACGGTGCCTTTTTCAGTGCGCTCGATTCTGACAGCGAACGTGGCGAAGGTGGCTATTACTGTTGGCAGACCGAAGAGCTGCAGCAGCTTTTGAACAATATCGAATACCGTGTCATGTCGATTTTGTGTCGTTGGGAAGGCATGCCGAACTTCCTTGGCTTGTGGCACTTGCAAGTGGTTGGCCGCGTTAATGATGTGGTAGAAGAGCTTGGTATTGAAGTGAAATCCGTTCACCAAATATACCGCAGAGCCCTGTCGAGAATGCTAACGGCACGACGCCGTCGGCCGAGCCCTGAGCGTGATCACAAAATACTGTGCTCAAGTAACGCGCTTGCGGTACGCGGTTTGGCCATTGCCGGTCGATTACTGCAAGACGAAACCATGGTGAATGCCGCCATTGATTGCTTGGATTTCATCAGTCACAACCTGTGGATAGACGGCCGTCTGTACGCAACGTGGCAAGAAGGTGAAGCAAAAATCCTCGGCTTTCTGGATGATTATGTGTATCTGATGGATGCCATATTAGAATCCTTGGAAACTCACTGGCGTGACCAAGATTACCGCTTGATTATTGAACTGGCCGATATTGTCCTTAACAATTTCAGCGATCCCGACAGTGGCGCACTGTTTTTCAGCAGTGACGAACACGAGCAACTGATTTATCGCAGTAAGCCCATCTACGATCGCGTAACTCCAGCAGGCAATGGCATCGCGGCAAAAGTGTTTGCTCGACTTGGTAATTTGTCTTCCGAGCAGCGCTATCTAGACAAAGCAGAAATGATTTTATCCGCACTATGGCCGTCCATCGAATTGCAGCCGCAACTGCACGACAGTTTGTTGCAGGCGCTGGTCGAGCTGAAATTCCCGCTGGTTCAGGTGATGCTTACGGGTCCCGATGCAGGTATTTGGCGTGAACAATTGGTGTCGAAATTCATCAATCGAGTTCATTGTTACGCTGTAGTTGATGAGGTTGATCCAGAAGAAGAGTCAGACACCCTTGAGCCAACCCGTGCTCTTTTGTGTATCGGCTCAGATCAGCAAGATGAGATTGAAACCTACGACGTACTAGAGCATGCCATCAGCATCGCTTTAGCAGCTCAGCCTCTTACGACCGGAGAGCGTGTGCAATAGGGTCTGGTTCTTGGTGGAATTCCAGCAAGTTCATTAAGCGCTCTGGATAATCAGTAAACATTCCGTCAACCCCCATAGCACACAAGTGGCGCATATCGTCTATGTGATTCACTGTAAAAACCCAGAATTTACTGCCGCGACGATGACAATCGTCAATCATTCCTTGGCGAACGAAATCCAAACTAGATCCCAAAAAGTACGCTTTTAACGGCTCGCAACACTGCGCCAAATCCAGCGGAACACCTTCTACCAGAACGCCACGGCGAATGTCGGGATTGATGTTCATGAGCGTGTGGATCTGATGGTGATCGAAGCTCGAAACCAGAAACTGATCGTAGGGCAGTTGATGCTCAACCGTCATCGCCTCAATCACGTTGGCTACTGTGTGAGCGCAGTTTGGGCCTTTGATTTCGATGTTGAGTTCGGCTCGATCACCGATAACACCGATGACTTCTTCCAGCGTTGGTACCTGTACCCCAATCTGAGAGGCTAACTCGATAAGCTCCGAAACCGAGAAATTCATGATGTTCTCATCGCCTGGCAATATTCGGCCCAGGCGGCGGTCGTGAATGGCTAAAAGCTTTCCCTGAATCGACCACACGTCGATCTCAATGGTGGTTACTCCCAACTCTAAACTGTATTCAATTGCGGCAAGGGTATTTTCAATCAGATTTACCGCTTTGCTGCCACCACGATGGGCGATACACGTTATTGGTGAGTCACTTAGAGTCATGTTCCAGTTTCCGAATGATAAAACGAACGTCTCCGTTCGAAATGTTTATCCTGTCGATACTATTAATTTTAGATGATAGCTGTGACAACCGTATGTAAGTGAACACTTTCAATCCAGTGCTCAGCTGCACCGCAGGTGTTGATAGTCACCAATTGTCAAATTGAGCCAGTTTGTCAGAAATTATCGCGTCTGTATCCTGGAAAAACTCACATGGCGCCGTGTTGCTACACGCTTTTGAGTCGAAGTGTTAGAATTTCGGCCTACAACAGATTGATTAGCCTTGAAGGGAATCCCCTTGGCTGAGAACGGAGAGATACCATGACAACAGAACTCGATCTCGCGCAAATTAACGCGGAATTAAAAGACAAGCGCCCTGAAGACATCGTTAAATGGGCACTTTCACTGGGTAAAAAAACGATTATCACCACCAACTTTGGGCCGTTTGAAGCTGTTTTGCTAAACGTTGCAAATGAGCAAGCGCCTGAAATGCCCGTGATTTGTGTTGACCATGGTTACAATACAGAAGCGACTTATCGTTTTGCCGATGACCTGATCAAAAAGCTTAAGCTCAACATGTTTTATTACACGCCGAAAGTCACTGCTAAGCGTCGTGAAATCACCATGGGCGGTATCCCTAGTATTGAAGATCCTGATGCTCACGATATTTTCACTCAAGAAGTGAAGCTAGAGCCGTTCGGCCGAGCAATGGCAGAGCATCAACCTGAGGTTTGGCTAACCGCGATTCGTAAAGAGCAAACGCCATTTCGTGACTCACTAGACGTTGTCACAGTGGATGGCAAAACAGGTGTCATTAAAGTGGCTCCGGTTTTTTATTGGAGCGAATTGGATATGGAAGAATATTTGTACGAGAAAGGTTTAGTGAACGAAGACGATTACTTCGATCCGACCAAAGTTTTAAAAGATCGTGAGTGTGGTTTACACGTAGGATAATATTTTAAAACCTATATTTATTGTGCTTTTATTTATCGCTGTAAATTAATGTATTTCCGATAAATAAAAGCCTAAATCTATTTTTTAGCTTAACGTGTTGGATAACTACTTTAAATTCAACTGTTTAATAAAAAATAAATTACTCGCGTTGTTGTTTAAATATTTGTTATTTAGATACTCGTTCTTTTTAAATAAGAGTGTGAATAAATCACACTCTTATTAATTTACCTATTACGCTGCAGGTTTTTGTTTTTCGTTAGCGTTTAATGCGCCTTTACGATGTTGCAGTGCAGCTTCTAATTTTTTTGCAGCGGATTTTACCGCAGCATACATGTCTAATTCTTTTGCATTTACTGCAACCTGGGCACCCATATATTGCGTAATTAATTCTGCACTTTGCTCCTTGCGTTCGACGGTGAGGAATACTGATATTTTTGTCAGTGATGGGAAGTGTTTAGTAATGCGAGAGAGTTTTTCTTCAACCTGATTGCGCATGGCGTCAGTAACTTCGATGTGGTGACCAGATAATTCGATTTGCATAACGATTCCTCTTATTGTCTTCACGTGCAATTTAAAACTAAGGCCGTTTGGAACAGATTTCAAGTGATCAAAATAAATAATGTTTTATTAGTTAATTAGTATTTGACATTGATCGCACTTCTGGCGGTTTCTAATCGGTGCCCCATTTGGGTCCAAATTTTTTCTGAGAATACGTTATCTTTTGCGTAAACTTGGGTTATAAATACATTCACAGATGAAAAAAACAGGTAGAATAAAAATCAAATAATATCAATCAGATTTCTATCGAATAAGCGCTCAACTAGGCAACGAATGAAACAACGACCTCTATATGTCCCTTTCGCTGGACCAGCTTTATTAGATACGCCCTTGCTCAATAAAGGCAGTGCCTTTACCGAAACCGAACGAGAGCACTTCAATCTCATCGGCCTGATTCCCCACACGATAGAAACCATCGAAGAGCAAAAAGCCCGAGCCTACGAGCAGCTCAACAGCTTCACCTCCGATATCAGTAAACACATTTATCTGCGCAACATCCAAGACACCAACGAAACTCTCTTTTACCGTCTGATGGTGGATCATCTCGAAGAGATTATGCCGTTGATTTACATTCCAACGGTGGCCCAGGCCTGTCAGCAGTTTTCCCACATTTACCGTCGCCATCGCGGCCTGTTTATCTCTTACCCTGACCTAGAAAATCTCGATGACGTGCTGCAAAGCGCGACCAAACACAATGTTAAGGCGATTGTTGTCACTGACGGAGAGCGCATTCTCGGGTTGGGTGATCAGGGCATTGGTGGCATGGGAATCCCCATTGGTAAGTTGTCTCTGTACGTTGCCTGTGGCGGTATCAGCCCAGCGTATACTTTGCCGGTGGTGCTTGATGCCGGATGTAACAATGAAAAACTCATGAACGACCCGCTGTACATGGGTTGGCGGCACCGTCGAATAACGGGCGATGAATACGATGAATTTATCGACGAATTTGTCGCGGCGATAAAACGCCGTTGGCCGAACGCTTTGCTTCAGTTTGAGGACTTCTCGCAAAACAACGCTACCCACATCCTAGAGCGTTACAAAAACGAGCTGTGCTGCTTCAACGATGATATCCAAGGTACTGCCGCAGCAACGCTAGCAACCGTTCTTGCCGCCAGTCGTCACAAGGATCAAAAGCTCAGTGATCAGGCGGTTTGTATTCTAGGTGCCGGTCCGCTCGGCTGTAACATCGCCGAGATGTTGGTCGAGGAAATGGTGTCCGAAGGATTGACTGATCAACAGGCCAGAGAGCGTATCTACATGGTCGATCGCTGGGGGCTTTTGCAAAGCAATATGGCGAACTTGCACGACTTCCAACAGCCGCTGGCCCAACCTGAAGATGTGGTCAGTGAGTGGGTGGTGTCAAATGCCAGCTCTATTGGGTTAATCGACGTTGTAACCAACGCCAAGCCAACGATTTTAATCGGCGTTTCCAGCCAGCCTGGTTTGTTTTCCGAATCCGTGGTCACCAAAATGCACGAGCACTGTGAGCAGCCGGTCATTATGCCGCTTTCCAACCCTAACTCGGGTTTGGAAGCAGAACCGCGAGACATTCTTCGGTGGACCAAAGGCCAGGCGATTGTTGCTACTGGCGTTGCCTTCGCACCAGTGGCGCAAAACAATGAAATCTACGAAGTGGCTCAATGCAGCAGTAGCTACATTTTCCCAGGGCTTGGTCTGGGCGTAATTTCGAGTCAGGCGAGTCGTGTTACTGAGTCAATGATTAAAGCGGCTGCGCGAACGTTGGCCGATCAGTCGCCGTTGGCAAATTCCGGTCAAGGGCCTTTGTTGCCTTCGTTGGGTGACAGTCGTGTGTTGAGCCCGATTGTGGCCAAAGCGGTTTACCAACAGGCCATCAATGACGGTGTGACGAGCGAGGTGACCGAAGCCGAAATTGAGCGACGAGTTCAGGAAAATTTCTGGAACCCAGAATACCGACGTTATAAACGAGCGCCTTTTTAGATCGTTACGTACAGGTCAGTGCGTACAATAATGCGTTTTCTCTTTGACCATTGGCTGCTGGATAATAGTTTTTCCTGCAGCCAATTTCATTAAAGCCAATCGATTCGTACAGTTCGATGGCGTTGACATTACTTTCCCTAACTTCCAAAAAAATGGTTTCTGCGGCCAGATTTTCGATGGCGTGTTGTATTAACGCTTTTGCGAAGCCTTTGCGTTGGTGATCTGCGTGAGTCGCAATGGTAAGGAGTTCAACTTCACCGGCCAAGAGTCCAAAAACCGCAAAAGCTGAAAGCTGTTTTGTGGACGTTGTTTCGATCACCCACGCGCGTCGATTGGCAGACAATGATCGTTCGAATTCGGCTTTTGACCAAGGGTGAAATTGGGCGTGCTTTTCAATGGCCAAAACAGAAGGAATGTCTTCTTCGGTCATTTCACGCAGACAATATTCGGTTGAGGCAGGCATGTGTTTTATTGTCTCAACGGCTGAATTGCCCGCCACACGTCGGCTTTCGATTCCGGATTTTGTAATAGATAAGCGAGATTGTGCGTGACAATGGCTGTTAATGAAAAATCGTCGATGGTAAACGTTTTATTGAGCTTATCGGCGAAGCTTTCTTGTGAGTCCAATAAATACTGCACGGCATCTTCACCCATCAATAATAAAAATCGTCCCGGACGCAGTAAAAATTGCTCGTCTAAAAACGCGTTTAACGTTTCTCGGGCAGCGTTTTCATCGTGTGGTTGATTGGGTGCATCAATCAGCGGCCAATGAATAATTTCGCTTTTCGGTAATTCCTTCGGATAACCCAGAGCCACCAGCATATTGACTAACAGCTTTTCGGTAGGAAGCGCCAGTTTGGCTTGGCGTGAATCGACGATCATCAAGTCGTCGGAAATACGCCAGAAGCTGAGCGAAAAGCTGACATTCTCTGATGTTGTTTTTCTCGCAAGCGCTTTTCTTTCATTTTTTTCAGGCTCAGAAAAAGACGGAACCTGAGATTTTTTCTGAGTGCTAATCGGCGCAGGTGAAACAACGGGAGTGGGTGCTTGTCGGTTTTTTTCCGTCGGTGTTTGAATCGCGTTGTTCTGTGTCAGCGGCGTTTGTGGTTGCGCGGCTGAATTGGCAGAAATCTGCTCGATGATTTCATTGGCAGATCTAGCAGTAACCAGAGGTGTGTGTTCTTCTGCTCTCTGGTCCAACGAAGGCAAGGTTTGACGGGTTTGATAGGTCTCTTGCTGATCGACTAGGGACTCATCGTCAGATTCGACCTCTGGAGCGATAAATTCACAGGCTTTGGATTCTGTCGCGCCAGGCAGCTGCCATCTAGGGACATAATTGTCGATGCCCAGAGCGTTTAAATAAGCTTGTCGATGGATTTCAAACACGTGTTACACAGCCAACAATGAGTAAATTACCGGAACTTTACCATATTCAATCATTGAGAGGGTGAAGTTAAGTTTATTCAAAATGCTTCGCTCATATGTCGCGAAAATAAGTTGATAACGGTCATAACTGGACGTCTGAATAATTGAGAATAGCTCACTGGAGGCTCAATTAGCCCGTTTTTTTAGGTGGTACTGACCGTACTCGAAGCGGGAGAAGTATTCGTAGATTTTGCTGTGGAAAATCGGGCTAGACACTGTGTCGAGTTGCAAGAATTCCTCAGCGACGTAAGCGGGTTTTTGCGCTTGGTGCACCAATAAATGGTACCAAGGCTGGGTTTTACTGGGGTTTGATGGCGCCATTTCCGCATACCAGTCGTCGGATTGGGAAAATTGTGGGTCAACATCAAAAATTACGGCGCGGTATTTCAATAATTTGTGGGTTACTAATTCACCAACAATGAATCTACCTGATTGCTTTATTATCTCTGTCATTCATTATCCGATCTGAAACATGTAGCTTTTGGTGTCATTCTGAGTAATTACGACGACATTATAACGTTAGATGATGATTTAACCGTGGGATTTGTCTAAAAAGTTCGGCCTTTATAAACACAGGTTTTTTCTAACTTTCGTTTGACAATAATTATGGTGAAACGGTTTAGATGAGTAATGCCATAGTCATTATTGGCAAGTTGTGACTGAGAAATGTACCAGTCTAAAAAAGAGGATCTCTCTTTTTTAGACTGCGAAAGGTGAGAAATTAGTGCATTGCGGCAGCGAGCAAACTTTGCGTGTACACGTGGCTAGGTTGTTGCCACAAGGCTTCGACATTGCCCGATTCGACCAATTCACCGTGTTTTAACACGATGACGCGATCACACAACTTACGCACAACAGCGAGATCGTGAGAAATAAACAGCATACTCAGTTCGTGTTTATCCACAAGGTATTGGATCAACTCTAAAATCTGTTTTTGAATCGTCACATCCAGAGCCGATACAGGCTCGTCGGCGACAATAAATTCAGGTTTGGTGGCAATGGCGCGGCCGATGGCAATACGTTGACGCTGGCCGCCAGAAAATTCGTGGGGATATTTCTTCACGAATGCACGCGCTAAGCCAACATCGTCCATCAGTTTTAACACGGCTTGGTTTAATTCACTGCCCTTTGCAATGCCGTGTAATTTCATTGGCTCGGCCAATGTTTCGTAAATGGTCATCCGCGGATTCAGTGAGGCATAAGGGTCTTGGAAAATCATTTGCATTTTTCGACGCAACGGCTTCATCTGCTGAGGATTTTTACTCAACAATTCGTCACCGCGATAATTCACCGACCCCTGGGCATCCACCAAACGCAAAATACTGCGGCCAATGGTGGATTTACCCGAACCAGACTCACCCACAAGCCCTAAAATTTCTTTCGGCAAAATATCAAAATTAACGTTGTCCACGGCTCTGAAGCGGTTGCCGTTGACGTTAAATTCAGTGACTAAGTTTTTTACCTGAATTAACGGCTCGGGATTTTCTTCGGCTTTTGGATTTTCTTTTGCGCCTTTAGGAATGGCGGCAAGCAATTTTTGAGTGTATTCGTGTTGTGGGTTTTCGAGTACATCCTGGGCGTTGCCTTGCTCGACAATGTGACCGGTTTTCATCACCAGCACTTTATCGGCTAGGTTTTTTACCACGCCTAAATCATGGCTGATAAAAATAATGCCTAAATCGCGCTTTTTCTGGATTTCTGCGACCAAATCAAGAATTTGTTTCTGAATGGTAACGTCTAAAGCCGTTGTGGGTTCGTCGGCAATTAATAATTTAGGCTCTGCAATAAGAGCCATTGCGATCATCACCCGTTGTCGCATGCCGCCGGAAAATTCGTGGGGCCAGGCATTAAAGTTGGTTTCTGGCGAGCGAATTCCCACTTCGGTCATAAGCTCAATGGCTTTCTTTTTAGCTTCACTGCGACTGACTTTGTGATGATAAATAAGAGGCTCAATCAGTTGCTCACCGACGGTTAGGTACGGATTTAAACACGTCATTGGGTCTTGGAAGATCATGGCGATCTTGTTGCCCCGCACCGCGCGAATTTCATCATCGCTGCAATTTAATAAATCGACGCCATCGAAAACAGCCGAGCCTGATTCAATTTTTCCAGGCGGGCAGGGAATTAACCCCATGATCGAATAACAGCTGACGGATTTTCCCGAGCCGGATTCACCAACGATCGCCAGAGTTTCTCCGGCATCGAGAGAGAAGCTGACGTCTTCAACAGCTTTAGTGAGGCCGTTTCGAGTGTAAAAACTGGTGGATAGATTGTTTACGGTAAGTAGTGTCATGATGTTTCCCTTAGTCCTTTGATGCACGCACGTCGAGGGCATCACGCAAACCGTCACCCAAGAAATTCAATGAAAATAAAACGATCGACAGTGCTAAGCCTGGGAAAATTAATAACCAAGGGTATTCTTCCATGCTCTCCACACCGTTTGCGATGAGAACGCCCCAGGAAGATTCAGGTGGTTGAATCCCTAAACCCAAAAAGCTTAAGAACGCTTCTAGCAACATAACGTTAGGAATGGTCAGAGTGGTGTAAACAATTACCGGTCCCAAGGCATTGGGGATGATGTGCCTGCGAATAATGGCCGCTTTCGACAAGCCAATGGATATTGCGGCTTCGACAAATTCTAACTGACGAATGGTTTGCACTTGGCCGCGCACAATCCTTGCCATGGTGAGCCATTCAACCGCGCCGATCGCCAGAAACAGCAACAGCAGAGAGCGGCCGAACACAACCATCAATAACACAATAAAAATCATGAATGGCAGGGCGTAAATAATATCCACAAGTCGCATCATGATGGCGTCGACACGTCCCCCGGTGTAGCCGGCAATGGCGCCCCAGGTTACGCCGATGGTTAATGCAACCGCAGTAGCAATTAATCCTACCGCAAGAGAGACACGGCCACCGTACATAACTCGCGTGAGTAAGTCGCGGCCGAGTGTGTCGGTTCCGAACCAGTGCGCCGCAGACGGCGCGGACGCGCCTAAGGCCAAGTCTTGTTGCTCGTAGCCGTAGGGAGCAATCCAAGGCGTGAGCAAGCAAATTACGCCGATAAAAATTAGGACAAACAAACTGACTAAAGCTAATTTATTTTTTCGCAATCGAACCCAGGCGTCGTGCCAGAGAGAATTGCCGGATTCAAATTGTTCGATATCGTTCATTGTGGAGGTTTGGTTAAGCGTTGAATTTGAGGCAGTCATGATTATTTGCCTCCCAATTGGCTGCGTAGGCGCGGATTCAAATACGCCGATAACACATCGGACAGCAAATTAAATACGATGATGAGCGTGGCTAGGAAAACCGTACACCCCATAATTAAGGTGTAATCACGGTTGAAGGCTGCCAATACATAAAATCTTCCCAAGCCTTGAATTTGGAAAACAGACTCGATAACAAATGAACCGGAAAGAATGCCCGCAAAGGCCGGTCCGAGATAAGCAACTACAGGTAACATACCCGCGCGCAAACCGTGTTTTAAGATGACGACATGCTCAGGTAAGCCTTTTGCGCGTGCGGTTCTGATGTAATCTTGCGATAAGACTTCCAACATGCCGCCGCGGCTTAAGCGAGCGACGTAAGCGGCGTAAACGGCACCGAGCGTGACACTGGGCAGTATCTTATCGCCGGGCAAATCGCCCCAACCCGATACGGGTAACCATTCCAGCCAAATGCCGAAAATCAAAATCAACAGTGGCCCCAACAAGAATGCGGGCATACAAATCCCGATCATGGCGGTAGACATGGAAATGTAATCGCGCGCGCTGTTGGGTTTTAAGGCCGAAAATACACCGGCAATAGCACCGATGAGTAACGCGACTAAAATAGCGTAAATGCCGAGTTCTGCGGTAATCGGAAAGCCTGCGCCAATGAGTTCATTCACACTTCGGCCAGGGTATTTAAAGGATGGGCCAAGGTCACCTTGAACAAGGTCGCCAAGAAATGAAAAGTATTGGCTCATTAATGGTTGATCGAGGTTGTATTGCGCTTCTAAGGCTTTTAATACCGAAGGGTCTACTTTTCTTTCGCCATCAAAAGGGCCACCTGGAGCGAATCTGACTAAGAAAAACGTAACGGTAATAACCACTAATAGAACCGGAATCGCTTGTAATAAGCGAGATAAAATAAAGCGTAGCATGTGATTAATTCCCCAAGGTTACGTGTTTATAGCCATAGTGATCCAAGAAATTGGGCGATAGACCTTTCACGCTTGGGTCGAGCAGATATTTGGTTTTGTAGGTATAAATAGGTACGAATGGAAGATCGGTTAAAATCATTTCTTCCGCTTTGGCAAAATTAGCCAACCGTTCTTCGTGTGTTTGAGATTGAGGAATGGTTTCCAAAATCATTTTGTCGTATTCAGGGTTGTCGTAAGCTGAGCGATTATTGCCGTTAGAAGACAGACCTAAATCCAAAAAGTTAATGGGATCAACCACATCACCAATCCAACCGGCGCGAGCAATGTCGTAATCTAAATTATTACGGCTGGCGATATACACTTTCCATTCTTGGTTGAGCAGTTGTACGTTGATGCCCAAATGTTTATTCCACATTTGTTGAACCGCAACCGCTAATTTTCGATGGGATTCATTGGTGTTGTATAAAAGCTCGACGTCTGGAAAACCTTCACCGTTGGGGTAACCGGCTTCGGCCAATAATTTTTTGGCTTTTTCGGGATTAAACTCGATCAGTTTTGGGGGCTGATAACCCGCCGCTCCCGGAGGGGTCAGTGAATAGGCGGGTTCGACAATGCCGTACATAACGGATTGATTAATGGTATCTCGGTCAATTGCCAGAGATAGCGCTTGTCTGACTTTGATATTATCAAAAGGAGGGCGGCTTAAATTGAATTGATAATAGTAGGTGCCAATATAGGGGGCATTTCTGAATTTTTCAGGTGACTCTTGGCGATAGACATCGACTTTGTTCAAGGGAATTTCGAAGGTTTTGTGCACCTGGCCAACACGAAACATTCGTTCAGCGGTTGAAAAGTTTTCGATCGGGTAAAAATGAATTTCGTTGAGAGAGACGGATTCTTTATCCCAGTAATAAGGGTTCTTTTCTACTTTAAGGACTTTATAAATCTTCCAATCTTTCAGCCTAAACGCGCCGCTGGTAATCATATTGCCGGGACGAGTCCATTTCGAAAAACGATCGGTTTTTTCGCCAAATTCCAAGATCGAATCTTTATGAACTGCGTAAGCTGCGTGGTGATCCAACAATTGCAAAAAATACGGAATTGGATTTTCCAGTTCAACTTCAAGTACTTTTTCTGAAATGACGCGTACACCCACATCGTCAAAGTTGTCTAATTTTCCTGTTGCAAACGGCTCGGCATTTTTAATTGGGAAAAGCATGTATGCGTACTGATTTCCCATTTTAGGGTCGAGTGCGCGACTCCAGGACCAGTGAAAATCTTCCGCAGTAATTGGATCGCCATTCGACCATTTTGCATTGTCACGAATGTGGAACACATAGGTTTTTCCGTCTTCACTGATTTCCCAGCGATCGGCAATGCCGGGAATCGGTTCGAGGGTTTCATGGTGCTTGGCAACCAAGCCTTCATAGAGCGCTACCATGATGTTGTTTTCGGGCACCCCGGTACTGACGTGGGGATCAATACTTTGCGGTTCGGCGGAGTTTTCGACGTGGAAGATTCCTAGGCGGTTGCCTTCTTCTACCCGAGTTTCTCTCGTACCGCAGCTGACGATTGCCAAAACCGATACGGTTATTAACAGCAATCTAACCGCTTGTTTTAAGTGTGTGTGAATTAATGAAGCTTTAATATTTATATTCATAGTTAAGAATGTTTCGTAAAAATGGCTCACAGGGCGTAGAAATAGACGTAATGTCTGACTGGGCTTTCACGGTAAGCGTTGTCTCTAGTCACCAGGCATTTTTTAAAGTTTTAACAACTTGAATTTATTGTTTTTGGCCGTTCAATCAAAATTTCAGTCATCAAATAGAGTGTACGTGATTGCATGAAACTTAACCTCGACCGTTAGAGTAATACGTATACACAGCAAAAATACTGTGAATATAGTCCCTACGGACGAATCAATAGGTTATGTCATCACTATATCAAAAGAGTTATTTTGATATTGGTTGTGCACGTTGGGCGGGGTTTTGTGTTTGAACGCTAACACAGGAAGCGGGAAAATCTTGGCGGGATCAGCCAGCATGGGGCTGCTGGCCGGATTGAGAAAATGAGAAACGCTTAAACCTGTTCTGCGAGCGTGCGGTATCCGCCAGAGTAGAACAAAATGGGATCGTGATCATTCGAGGCGGAAAATGCCTCAACTTCGCCGACTAAGATGATGTGGTCGCCACCTTCGTATCTTGCCCACACAGAGCACTCAAAAGTAGCAACGGCTTGTTTTAAGATAAATTGACCGGTTTTACCTTGCGTGAATTCTTCAGCATCCAGCAGATGCGATCCGCGCTGAGCGTATTTATTGGATATCTCCATCTGTTCTTCGGTCAACACACTGATGGCATAACCCTTGGCCGCGTTAAAAGGGGCGAAGCATTCGGAATTTTTTTGGATGCTCCACAATAACAATGCCGGTTCCAGTGAAAGCGAAGAAAAGGAATTGATGGTCATTCCTATCGGTCCGTTCGGACCTTCTGTAGTTACAACACAAACTCCCGTGGCGAATTTACCTAAAGTATTGCGTAGTTCTGTAGTTTCTATAGTCACGAGAGAAAAAGCCCTATATAAAATTCTATTTAAATACCCATTAATGAAGAGTCATTTCTCTTAATTTTAGGTGTTTTCCTTGTTGGAGCGAACGAAGAATACTTAATTAACGTTGTTAATCGCGATAAAAGTGATCTTGTGCTCAATATGAACGTTGAATCTTAGCTGGCAAATTACGGTAAGCTCAAAATCTTAGATTAAATATCGGTTAATAATAATGCATCTCAATTCTGAGAGGCAATTGTAGTGTTTTTGTTCGGTAATGAAAGTTTTATGGTTCCCAAAAGAGACTCTGTTATTTTTCGATGTAGGTTTCACTGAATCAGAGTTGCCTAATAGTGACTGCTTAGCGCTATTAGATCAGAGCGATGGGAGCAAATAGTTGTTATCGAAGGCGACTTAACCATCGATCTAAAGCGTTTGCAAAGGCTTGTTTATCTTGCTGGCTAAAAGACTTTGGCCCTTTCGAATGAATACCGCTGGCTCTTAGCGTTTCGTTAAAGTTGCGAATCGTTAAACGGGCACGAATGGTTTCAGGAGAGTATCGGTCGCCGCGAGGGTGTAAAACCGTGCAGGACTTTTCTAATAAATCACTGGCTAAGGGTATATCCTGAGTAATGGCTAAATCCCCGGATTTGGCTTGCTCGCAAATTTTTTGATCGGCGTGATCAAAACCCTTACTGACCAGTTGAAGTTTAACGTGGGGAGACTGAGGTAAATTAATTCCTTGGTTTGCCACAAATACCGATAGGGTTTTGGTTCGCATGGCTGCGCGGCAAATAATTTCTTTGACTGGCACTGGGCAAGCATCCGCATCAACCCAAATAACGGGTTGGTCGAATTCGGATGCTTGATCAGTCACAAATGAAGGGACGTTAAGTAATTAGCGAGCGTTAGAGCGATCTTTGGATCGATAATTACGGTCGCCACGACCGCCACGATCACCGTTGTTATTCGGTCTTCTATCGCCGTTATTGCTTGGTCTACGGTCACGTCGTTGACGTGGGAATTCAGAAGCGTCTACCTTTTTAGGGTTTAGCTGCTTGTTGCGAACATAAATGCGCTGCAATACTCGGCTGGTTTCGCTCGATAAGTTTTGCGGTAATTGCACAAAACTGTGGGTATCGTTAATCGCGATTTGACCAATGTTGTTGCTGCGCATATTGGCTTCGTTTGCGATAGCGCCAACAAGATCACCCGGGCGCAAACCGTCGTTACGACCCACTTCTACGCGATAGCAATCCATCGGTGTGTTGTTGTGTCGGCCGCCGCCATTGCCGCCTCGACGATCATCGCGGTCACGGCGTCTGGAATCTCGACGCTCGTAATTGAATGGTTCATCAAGCATTTTGTCTTTTTCGACAAATAACGGTTTGTCGGATTGGGCGAGGTAAGCAAGCGCAGCTGCGATTTCATCGGCGCTGACATTGGCTTCTGCCTGTACTTCAGAAATTAATTCTTTGAATTCTGGTAGCTCTTGAGAGTCCAGTGTTTCGAGAATGCTTTCGCGGAATTGAGAAACACGACGGGTCGTCAATTCTTCTGATGTTGGCAAACGCGCTTCTTGGATTGCTTGGCCGGTGCTCTTTTCGATGGAACGCAATAAATGACGTTCTCTTGGGGTTACCAATAAAATTGCTTTACCGGAGCGACCCGCACGACCAGTACGGCCAATACGGTGTACGTAAGCTTCGTTATCGTAAGGGATATCGTAGTTTACAACGTGAGTAATTCTCGGTACGTCGATACCGCGAGCGGCGACGTCGGTAGCGATAACAACATCAATTTTTCCGCTTTTGAGTTGTTCAATCGTAATTTCTCGTTGTTTCTGATTGATATCACCATTCAGTGCCGCACTGGCATAGCCGCGTGCTTCAAGACGCTGGGCAAGATCAACGGTGGCAGTTTTAGTGCGCACAAACATGATCAAACCGTCAAAATCTTCAACTTCTAGGATGCGAGTTAACGCATCAATTTTGCGACTCGGGCTGACCATTACGTAGCTTTGTTCGATGCGTTCAACCGTTTTGGTTTTCGCTTCAATTTGGATACGTTGTGGGTTGTTCAAATAGTTGGCGGTAATTTTCTTGATCGCCGGCGGCATGGTTGCACTGAATAAAGCAACTTGGCGACTCTCAGGGGTGTGATCAAGAATCCATTCAACGTCGTCAATAAAGCCCATACGAAGCATTTCATCGGCTTCGTCGAGAACGACGGTTTTTAATTGGCTTAAATCAAGACTGTTTCTTCTTAAGTGGTCCATTACGCGACCGGGTGTTCCAACAACTACATGCACGCCGCGCTGTAATTGACGCAATTGAGCACGCATATCTTGGCCGCCGTAAATTGGGGCGATATGGAATCCTGGGGTATTTTTAGCGTAACTTTGGAACGCTTCTGCAACCTGAATTGCCAGTTCTCGTGTGGGGGCGAGAATAAGCGCTTGTGGTTTGTGAATGGATAAATCGATATTGGCTAAGATCGGTAGCGCGAATGCCGCTGTTTTACCGGTCCCTGTTTGCGCAAGACCAAGCAAGTCCTGACCAGTAAGTAGTACTGGAATACTCTGAGCTTGGATTGGAGAAGGGAGTTCATAACCGATGGTTTTTAAAGATTCACAAAGATTTGCTGGTAGACCTAGCGATTCAAAGTCGCCGGAAAGATCATTGGACATGTGGGGAGCCTGTCGAAAACTAAACATATGCAGACCCTCGCCACGAGATTGATGTTGCAGCGCACAAGTGAGATCTTATTTCGAAAATCATCACACAAGAGCAGTAACTCTTGTTTAGTCAAGCTTGGCAGGGTCGTCAAAGGAGCCCAATTATAGGCTAGGTGGAGGATAAACAAAACTTTTTTTTTGAATTAAGCTTGTTCGTTTTATGTAAGGTATGTTCGAAAACACTAATTTAAGGTGGAATTTGGTTTAATTTCATCAAAATTTAGGCAGAAAATATTGGGGTTCTGCATTGTTTTAACCGTGAATTTCAATTTTTGTCTAAATATTCGGTCAAATGTAGAGCATGATATTCATCATTCGTCTAATAAATGAAAAAACGTTTTGCGATCCTATTCGACTTTGGGCTTAGGCGGTGATTGTTATGATTATTATCGTTTCTGTATTGGTTTCATTTTGTATTTTTGCAATCGTGCTAACAATTTTATTGAAAGTACGTACACCGAGGTATCGTATTCAAGCTCAGCAAGTTAAATCGATTTTAGAAATGGTCCTTTGCGGACAGGCTACCAGCAATGATTGGAATCTATTTTTAGCCTTTGAAATTAGAGATAACCCTTACCTTGACACAATTAGAAAACGTTGTGTTGAGATTGATGAGTCAGAATTTCGTGATCCTGGAACAAAAACTTATCTATTTACGGCAAAAGGGCTGGAGCAATTGCGCGAATTGCTCAATGAATTAACCGTCTATATTGAAAAGGAAGTGGATCAAGAAAACGATTAATGCAGAAATCTTTACCGGTGTTTTTGATGGAAAATATAGTACACCTTTTCTAACGCTTAGCGCGTCTTAAAACGACAACTTGTGGTTTGAGTGTTGTCGTTTGTATGGGTTTTTGAATTTTCAAAAATTTCTGAATTTTAGAGGCTGGCGGTTTTTATTGGTTTCATCACGAACAATAATTAACTAGAGATTTTTCACTCGATTTCATATTGTCAATGTTTTCCAATGCAAACAGCGACTTGCTTTCTTTAACTTATCGAACGACAAGTTGAGCTTTAACAATCCACTTGACACGAATTATTAAAATACGGATGTACTAAATTGTGCGTCGAAGTGTGCGTAAAATAACTCTGTCGTTGTAGAATTTTAATCTGAAGTTTCTTTGGTTGTATTGGACGGTCGTATTGGATGGCTGTATTGCATTTGACGTCCAAAAAATCGCGAGTTTGTTAGAGAAAAATCGTTAGCAGACTCACCCTTATTGTGGCGCCCAGAGTAGGTCTAATAAATGAATTTTGAGTTTTCGCCAGTCACTCGCTTTTTGGTCATTACGGCAGCAATCGTTGTTGTCGTTGCCGGAATGAAATCTGCTGAGGCAATTTTAGTCCCTTTCTTTTTATCATTATTTATCGCCGTTTTATGTTCGCCGCCACTGGCTGGGTTAAAAAAATTAGGCTTCCCAAACTGGCTGGCAATTTTAGTTGTTATTGTCGGAATTATTGTCATTGGCGTTGTTGTAGGTGCTGTCGTTGGTTCATCTATTAACAGCTTTCGGGCGGATTTACCTGAATATCAACAGCGGCTTCGAACATTAACTTCTGGCGGTATCGATTTATTGCACAGTTATGGTATCGAGTTAGATACGTCACAAATCAGGGAAAGTTTTGATCCCAGTGCTGCGTTGGGTTTTGTCGGAACCACACTTGCCTCGTTGGGTAATGTGATGACCAACGCCTTTTTAATTTTGCTGACAGTAGTTTTTATTCTCGCTGAAGAAGTTCGATTCAGTGACAAATACATGATGGCGACATCGAAAAGCAAAGGTGCGTTACAAGCTTTGGAGCGATTTACCTCCAGCATTAATCGCTACATGGCAATAAAAACATTAATGAGCGTAATGACGGGCGGGATTTTGACTGTGTGGTTACTCATACAGGGCGTTGATTACGCGGTACTGTGGGGCTTGCTCGCATTCCTATTAAATTTTGTACCGACCTTAGGTTCCATATTGGCAGCAATACCAGCGACATTACTGTCATTGGTGCAACTGGGTGTGAGTGACGCGGCAATCACGGCGCTTGGTTTTGTATTGGTTAACGGAATTGTTGGTAATGGTATTGAACCCAGAACGATGGGACGAGGTTTAGATCTTTCTGCTCTGGTGGTGTTTTTGTCGTTAGTTTTTTGGGGGTGGGTACTTGGCTCGGTTGGTATGTTGTTGTCTGTACCTTTAACAATGACAATAAAAATTGCTCTCGAGAGTTTTGATGATACTCGTTGGCTCGGTGTCATGCTTGGGTCGGGGAGGTCGGCAATGAAGATAAACGATGTCCCCGAACCTAACGGAGCAGAGTTAAAACTGCCGTCTTCCGAATCCAATTCTTAATAGGTTTTATTGGCTTTGCGGACAATTCTTGTCTTTAACAAAGCCAATGAAATCAGTCTGTAAGCAATAATGCTTGGCCTCTAAATTCTCTCCCTATGTTTGAACAATCTCTCTTTTTGAGGGATTGTTCCGACCAACGCTTGGGTGGTAAGTGCTGTTTAAAAGAGCAACAACTAACCATCGTTAAAGACGTTAAATCGTAAAATGGCTGTAATCTTCTCTTTATCAGCAATGGCGCGTGTATCTATGTGTTTGTTTCGAATTTATACTTTTTTCCCACGAAATAAGGCGCTAGATCGTTAGTTTATTGGTGGCAGCAAACTGTTTATAATCCAGCTTCTGTTTTCAACTAATTAGGTCGAGGAATAATAATGTATAAGCTGGTACTTGTGCGTCATGGCGAGAGTATTTGGAATAAGGAAAATCGCTTCACCGGCTGGAAAGACGTTGATCTTTCTGAGAAGGGCAAGCTAGAAGCAGTTGCCGCGGGTCAACGATTGAAAGCCGAAGGCTTTGAATTCGATAAGGTTTATACCTCTGTTTTGACCAGAGCAATTAAAACAGCTTGGTCAATCATGTCCGAGCTTGATGCATGTTATTTGCCCGTTATTAACAGTTGGAAGTTGAACGAACGTCATTACGGTGGCCTTCAAGGTTTGAACAAAGCTGAAACCGCAGAGAAACACGGTGAAGACCAAGTCCTTGTTTGGCGACGCAGCTACAATACTCCGCCTCCAGAGCTTGAGAAAACGGACGAGCGTTACCCTGGTAACGATGCGCGTTACTCCGAGTTATCAGAATCTGAAATTCCTCTTACCGAATGTCTTGCTGATACTGTTGAGCGTGTTGTTCCTTATTACGAGAGTGTTATCGTTCCTGAAATTAAAGCCGGAAAACGATTGCTCGTCGCAGCTCACGGTAATTCAATTCGCGCGCTCGTTAAGTACCTTGACGATATGAGCGAAGACGCAATTATGAAAGTAAACATACCAACTGCTACCCCGTTGGTATATGAGCTGGATGAGAATTTGAAGCCTATTAAGCACTACTACCTTGCCGATGAAGAAGCCTTAGCAGAAGCAATGAATGCAGTGGCTAATCAAGGTAAAAAGCAGTAATTGAAAATATCTTGATCTAAGTATTTGCCAATATTGCACAAGGATGTGTGATATTGGATTCTTAATCTTATTGAATGATCGCGTTGAGTCAGAACGCCAGAAAAGTACAGTATTAGGTTCGATAGATAAGTTTCAATCAAAAGCAAATAGGCAAATAACGGCGGTCAGTATTTCTGATCGTTTACTGAAAGCACGCCACGCTGAGTTCTTTTCGGTGTAACAAAAATTTTCTTCTACAACAGCACGAATTCGGAGAACTTTGAGTTTCATATCATGGATTAGATAGCTACTGTTACTAGGTTTCTGAATTTAGAAGTTTGATTCTAGTTTCATTAAAACCCCGTTCGCCTTAGAACAAGGCTAATTTTATATTGACTGAGGTCTTAAAATCATGAAAGCGCTAAAAATCTTGGCCGGTGTGGTAATTGTTATTGCTATCTTGCTGGGAATAGGAACGTACCTGCTGTTTAAAAATATTAATGATATTGTTAAATTCGCAGTGGAAGAAGGCGGTACTCAAGCAACGAAAACAGCAGTTGTCCTTAACAGTGCTGAGATTGATGTCGGCGAAGGTCGCGGCCAATTGAATGCGTTAAGTGTTGCCAACCCTGCAGGGTTTAGTGCGAATAATATCTTTAGTCTCGATAAAATTGTGGTTGATGTCGACCCTCAATCATTAACCAAAGACGTGCTTGTTATCGATGAAATCACCATTGATGGCGTCAAGGTCCTGGGTGAATTGAAAGGGCTTACTGAAACTAATATCACTGCGTTGCTCAATAATTTAGATCAAGGTAGTGGCAGTGGTTCTTCGTCGGATTCCTCCGCTGGTGAATCCAAAGATCCATTATTGGCGGTTAAAAAATTGGTGTTCAGCAACAGCGAATTAGCGTTGAGTTCCGATGAATTTGGCAGCTTAGATTTATCATTGCCTAGTTTCGAATTATCCAACTTAGGCAACGAGCAAAACGGTCTTACGCCTCAACAATTGGCAAAAGCTGCGATCAAACCTCTTCTAGCCAGAGCGCAAGACGCCGTTGAAGATGAGCTGAAAGAAAAAGTAAAAGACAAGGCCGAAGAAAAAATTAAATCTGAATTAAAAGATCGGTTGCAAGATAAAGTCAGTGAAGAAGATTTAGAGAAATTAGAAGGCCTGAAGTCTTTGTTCAAGAAAGACTAATTTCTGATCGTATTTCACATTTTATAGATTGACTCAAGACCGCTCGATGGCAATAGCTGTCGAGCGGTTTTTTATTTAGAAATCTCTGATTAACTTCAAAAGTTGGTTGAAAAGTGGGGTTTTTACTTGAGAAGGGTAGACCTTAGTTTCATTGTTTAGAAAGAAACAAAGTATTTAATTTTTAAAAACTAATCGACTAAAGCTCCAATCCTACCAAAGGCAACGTCAATATCGGTGATAACTGATGTATCAATAAAGATCTCATTGCGAGACGTCATTGTTATTTGAGCTAAATGGCTGCCGACTCACAACTAAGCGAATATACTGCCCCGGTTTTATTTAACACCGATGAATAGTTGACGGTTTTGGTGCACAAATATCCATCTCTATGGACTTTTTTATATTCGTTTTGTCTAACAACCGGATTTATATGAAAATTTAAACCGTTAAGTAAATTTTAATTGTGAATGATTGCTCATAAACATAGTCTTAACCGTATTATCTGAACCGGTTAGTAGTAATCGATCCGTTAATGACTAAAATTCCACCTCGATTGACGGTCGTGAATGGACGTTGTACCGGTTAACTGGTGAATGACAAAACAAAAGTTCTAGGGATTTGAATTATAACGACGGTCGTACCACTATACTGTTGGTGGTAATAGTCGCAACAGCGTGATTAGTTATGCAAGAAAAAGTATTAAACGACAACAGTAAGGATGAAATCGAACGTCTCTTACTGTTCATTCCTTTTTTTCGTCAAATAAAGAGTGACGATCCTCAGCAGTTTCAAACGCTCATAGCATTTTCAAAAGTTATTCGCGTGAATACCGGTGAATCAATTTTCAGTATTGGCTCAGAGGATCGGTGGTTGTTCTTTCTTGTTCGCGGTGAGCTCAGTGTACAAGTGGTCGATGAAACGCAAAAGCTGGTAAATGTAAATTCTATTACGGCGGGAGAAGTCTTTGGTGATTTAGCGATGCTGTTAGGTCGACCAAGAACTGCATCAATCACAGTAGCAGAATCGTGTAAGCAGGCGATTGTCTTCGGATTGGATTTTAATGCTTTTGGTGCGTTAACAGATTTTTCGCTGGTCCATCTTAATACTAAGCTCGCCTTTTATCGCTATGCAGTGCACAGTTTACGTTGGAAGCTCGAAGTCTATCGTAACAAGCACCCCAAACATTCATTGGCGAGCCAGCATCGAAAATTGAAAATCTACAACGGCCCAATAGACACCATCGAAGAGCTTCAGAGTTTACACTCGCAAGCGGTGGGCATGGCCGCGATGCTAACCTCTTGGAACCAAGCGTTTTGTAGCTTTCACGATGGCTCTCAATAACACCTCAATTTAAAGTCTCCCTCGCTCATTTGACCTTGTGCTAATACGACTAACGTACAGCGTCGAATGAGCTTGATTGATCGCCTCTTACATCCCACAGCCGACTCACCCTACTTTTTCTTTCACGACTGCTAGACTGAAACGTTGTGGGTAATCAAAGTGGTCGTCTATGAAGTGGTGTAATTTAGAAGCCGTAAATCATCGAATGAGTGCTCTCGTTATTTCCGGCGTTTTACTTTTATTCGTAGATTCATCGGTGAGTAAAACAGAGCAAGAAATTGATGAGATGAATGCTGCTGAGTCAGGTGCTGCAACCAGTTTCGATAAAAACCGATTATGGTTACCTTTGAGTCTTACGCATTTAACCCCTGATCTGCATAAAAGTGCAGAGATCGCATTATCGACACCTCAATGTGTAGAGATTCTTCGCGGCGAACTTCACGAGATAAATCCCGAAAAAACCGTGCCTATATTTAAGTTCATTTGTAAGAGTAATGAGCGATACACGATAGCGACATTGGTCAATGGTGTTAATTTTGAGGTGATCAACACCTCCGGTGAAACAAAGCTTCAACAGCATACCCGTCACCTCAATCAATACTGGAAAATTTGTCAGAGAAATCTTCACGCTCAGACCGAGAAGTTAACATCGGTTAGATGGCCTGAAGGTGGAAAATTTAAGCCAAGTTATATCGACAGTGAAAGGGTGGAGTATGAAATCGATTTTGACGCCCAAGGTTTTGGTGGTGAACCCCTAAAATATCGCGGCTATTGTCAATTCAAAACCCTAAAAAATTACTCGGTGGAAGTGAAACCTAGACCAAGGTCGTCGACGGAGTAAGTGATCGACTCGATAAACTCAAAATATACGACTCAGAGTGTGTGATTTGAACTTGAGGAAGGCTTTCAGTTGTTGTTAGCTTTTGGCAGCGTATGTAACTGGATGGTGAATGGCGTTGTTAGTCATAAAAAAGGCCAGCAGAGCTGACCTTTTTAAAACGTACGTACAGATTGCTAACCTTAAGCAGTCTTTGGTGGACGACCACGACGTTTTTTAGGTGCTGCTGCTGTCGCTGCTTTGGCCGCAGGTGCTGCCGCTGCTGCTTTCTTAGGACGACCGCGACGCTTAGCTGGAGCTGCTGCAGTTGACTTAGGTGCTGCTGCTTTAGTTTTTGCAGCAGTAGTCTTTTTCTTAGCAGGAGTAGCGGTTTTGGTTTTCGCTTTTGGAGCTACTTTCGCTTTGGCTGCTGCTTTCTTAGCAGCTGCTTTTTCTTTCAAAGCTGCCTTTTTAGCGGCGGCTTTTGCCTTAACAGCTTCTTTTTTAGCCGCTGCTTTTTCTTTTACTGCCTTCGCTTTCGCGATTTTGTCTAGCTCTTTGCTTTCAGCTTTCGCTAGAGCATTCGCTGCTTTGTTAGCGGCTTTAAGCTCTCTGAGTTCAGCTTTTGCTTTAGAGGCAGATTCGTTAGTAACCGAAGCTTTCTCAGCAGCAACCTGAGAAGTTGCTAGAGCTTTAGCAACAGCCGCTTCGCTGGTTGGGGTTTTCTTCTTTTTGCGAGCTGCAACAAGTTTAGCTTTAGCAGCTTTACTCGCTGTAGTAGCTTTTTTTGCAGCAGCAGTAAGTTTGGTAACTTCTTTAGCAAGATCGGTTTCTTGTTTAGCTCTTGCTTGAGCAAGTTTCACTTTCAGTGCCGCAAGTTCCTGTTCTAGCTGCTGAACAGGATCTACAGCAGTTGCTTTAGCTTTGCGTGCAGCCATATTTACTTTCCTTTAATAAGATTTGAGCGCGAGAAAAAGTGTTAGATATTAATATGCGACATAAAATAAGCATTTGAAAAAAAATTTCAAGCTCTTTGCTTGAAAATAGTCCAATTTTTTGAAAATGGGAATATTTTTTTTCATTTTTTTGCAAAAAAATCGTTTTTTGCTTTTTAAACTTCAATTTTTTTCTATTCAAGGCGCGATTGAAGTCCACATTTTCATATCTCTCTGTTTTTTTGAGTTTGCGTTTCTCTAACCTCAAAAAATCTAAATACTCAGTTGGCTAAAAAAATAATCTGAGGCGTTTTTCACTTCTGAATTTGGTTTTCAATGGCTGGTTTGAGTTTGTAGTTTTTCACCGAGGGGTTTTTTGATCAAAATTTTTGGTCAAGCGTTGTCATAATCTGTCAAAACTTTAACCTTGGGCGATATTTTTCTGGTGTTAGACCTAAAATTTTGCTCAAACGGGAGTTGCGACAGACGCAGATGAGTAATTTTGAAAGTTCTACGACGGTTCTGAGTAGTTGAGTAACAATTTTGGCGAGGATTTCTGCTTTGAAAATGGCTATCTCGTAATTTAGTACGACTCTCAACGGCCAATTTCTCTTGAAAAGCACAACGCCAGTGCCACTTTTCTGAATTTATTGAAAGTTCAGCGTATAAAATCTGAGGTGATTTGGTTTTTTATCCAGCTTATTGGATGGAAAATCCGTGATTCGTGTTTTCATTCAACGAATATTTGATCTTGGATACAATAGTAATGCTGGATTTGAGTTCTCAAATTGAGCTTCACGGGTATTTTCACCATCGTTAGAAAATATTTTGGGTACGAAATTGACATTCAATACGAATAAAATGGTTTTGCATTGCGATGCCGATAGCTTTTTTGCTGCGGTAGAGATTCGCGAGCGTCCGCAGTTGGCAAATTTACCGGTGGCCGTTGGCGGAAGTGCAAGATCGAGAGGCGTTTTAGCAACGTGCAATTACGTTGCTCGGAAATACGGTGTTCGATCGGCAATGTCGAGTGCGCAAGCGGAAAAATTATGCCCTCAACTAATCATTCTTTCGCCGAGATACAATCTTTATCGCGAAGTCTCCAAACAGATGCATGAGATATTTTCTCGTTACAGTGAATGTATTGAACCGCTGTCTTTGGACGAAGCATTTTTGCTTCTCAGTGACGTTGATTGGGCACAAGCAAAATCGATTTCTGAACAGATTCGCCAGCAAATTTTTACTGAGATTGGTATTACGGTTTCTGCTGGATTGTCGATTAACAAATTTCTGGCGAAACTGGCGACTGAGTGGAACAAACCTGATGGTTTTAAGTGTATTGATGCCGGGGAAGTTGACGCCATAATGGGCAATCTACCGGTCAAAAAAATACCGGGAGTAGGGAAATCTGCACAGGAAAAGTTGGCGAGAATTGGCGTTGTGACGTGCGCTGATTTACAGAGTAAAACCCTTGCAGAATTAGAGCAGTACTTTGGCGTTTTTGGCCACTGTTTGTTTGAACGAGCACGAGGAATTGACCATCGAGAGGTTAAAAGTGTTTGGTTGAGAAAATCCGTCAGTGTAGAAAGAACTTTTTCGGAAGATTTGCTCGATTGGGAAGTAATTCAAACCCATGTGATTAAGCTCTTATCGTTACTTGAGAAACGATGGGTGGGGTTAATTGGCTCTTATCGCGTCAAAAAGTTGTTTGTAAAACTGAAATTTTCCGATTTCACCTCTGCCAATAAAGAATCTCTGATTTCTACTTCGTTGTTTTCTGGAACTGCTTGGTCATCTAATCAGTATGAGCAAATTCATGAGTTAGCGTTGCATCTTCTGAAAATTCTACAGCAAGAAACCGATAAGCCCATTCGTCTTTTGGGTATCGGTTTTGGCGTTGAGCCGATGAGCGGAAAAGATATGACTCAATCTGATCTGTTTTCTTGATTTCCTCTCGCATTTACATTTGCTGTTAACGTTTAAATTTTCTTCGTGGTGTAATTTCCTCCGCTTACTTTGCTTCCCTTCCATTGAATTTTTCTGCTTAATTTTCCTTGAAACTGAATTTTTCATCGAATTGATACCCATTTTCGCTTCCGATACCGATGTTTTTCGCAGGCGAAATTATTTGGTGAGAGGGGAGAATTGCTGAGCTGGAAATCTGGAATGATTGGCTGGGAATTTTTGTCGAATCAATCACTGCTTTGAATGAAAGTTTCTCAGTGACAGTTCATTGACCGTATGGTTTTTTATCCAACGTTAAAACGGCTTTTAGTAACTTTTGTATTCAGTTAAGCAATTTTTGTTTCTAAAAAGGCTGTTAATTATTACAAGTTTGTTAAATCCATTATTTTAATATTCAATAAATCTATGCGTATCGGGGTAAATTCTCGTTAGTAAAGCTGAAAGTTCAATCAAGTGTTTTACGAAAATGATAATTATCATAATATGAATACAGTCTTGTGTATTAACTGAGGCTAAATTAGTTTTAATTTTCGATAAACAGAGACTGTGTGAGCTTTTCGCAATGTTATGTGGTCGTGTGGGGAGCTTGTTTATAAAACTGAATCCGCTGGTTGCTAGGGATTTAATTACCTTCAGATAATTATTTTCAAAAGCCGGAGAACCAAAATGGACAAGCGCGAAGTTTATTTAGTAAGTGGAGTTAGAACCGCGATCGGAGACTATGGCGGTGCTCTCAAAAATATGCCCCCTGTAGAATTGGGAGCAAAAGTAATTGAAGAAGCGATTACTCGGGCGGGCATAAAAGCAGACGACGTTGATCACTGCGTCATGGGTAATGTGATTCACACCGAACGCAGAGATATGTATTTAAGCCGTGCGGCAGCGATGACCGCAGGTATCCCTGAAACGACCCCAGCGTTAACGTTAAATCGTTTGTGTGGCTCAGGCTTGCAGGCGGTTGTATCGGCGACACAAATGATTCTGACCGGAGATGCAGACATTGCCGTTGCCGGTGGTGCCGAGTCGATGAGCCGAGCGCCATACTGGATTCCAAGTGCTCGCTTTGGTGCGCGTATGGGCGATACAGAAATGGTCGACGCGATGACCGGTGCTCTGACTTGTCCGATGGACAGCACTCACATGGGCATTACCGCAGAAAATATTGCCGAAGAATGGACGGTCACTCGTGAAGAGCAAGATCAGTTGGCGTTAACCAGTCATAGCCGTGCTGAAAAAGCCATCAAAGAAGGTTTGTTTGAATCTCAGATCTTACCGCTTGAATTGGTCAGCCGAAAAAAAACCACCGTATTTAATCAAGATGAGCATGTACGATTTGGTGCAACAATTGATGATTACACTAAATTGCGTCCAGCGTTTAAAAAAGATGGCAGTGTCACAGCGGGTAATGCATCCGGTTTGAACGATGCCGCCGCCGCATTAATTCTCGCTGATAAATCGGCGGTGGAAAAACACAACCTGACCCCAATGGCAAAAATCAAATCCTACGCGGTCGCTGGTGTTGCTCCGAAATTTATGGGCATGGGACCGGTTCCTGCTATTAAATCTGTTTTGTCAAAAGCGGGCTTGTCGGTTGCTGATATTGATGTGTGGGAGCTTAATGAAGCTTTCGCGGCGCAGGCGCTAGGCGTTTGCAAAGAACTCGATTTACCGATGGATAAGGTGAACCCGAATGGTTCAGGAATTTCGTTGGGGCATCCAATTGGCGCAACCGGTGCAATTATTACTGTCAAAGCATTGTATGAGTTGGAAAGAATACAAGGAAAATACGCAGTAATTAGTCTTTGTATTGGTGGTGGTCAAGGAATTGCTGCTTTGATTGAAAGGGCATAATGTTTGCGATAGTTTTTCTCGCAGCTATTTGAACTAACGCCTTTTGTCTTATCAGACAAAAAATTCACCCGCTTAACGACTTTTGTTTGTTAAGCGGGTGAATTTTTTTAGACGAAAGAAACCTAATGGTGGATTCTGTTTTGTTAAGCGTCTTAACTAACGGCTGTTGCAAAATTTTAAAAGACTTTTGTCTATAAGCTGATAATATAGCCAAGCTTTTTTGGGTGCGTATTTGCACCGACACTTTTGGCTTGAATTTAGAATAATTATTTGAGGGGGCAGTATGAGCCGAAGAAGAAGACGCGGCGACGCTGAAGACAAGGCTGATATCGATCTGACGCCTATGTTGGATGTCGTGTTCATCATGTTGATCTTTTTTATTGTAACCGCGTCTTTCATCAAAGAGGTTGGCTTAAATATTAACATTCCGGATTTGCCGGATGAGCCGCCACCGGTAGATCCGGACGGTCCAAAAAATATCTTGGTAGAAGTCACTTCTGCTAATGAAATTATGATGGAAGGTCGACGCGTAGATATTCGCTCTGTTCGTTCGGTTATCGAGCGTCAATTTGCAGAGAACCCAGAAGCGGTTGTTATTGTTAAAGCGGATGCGAAATCGGAAGCGGGAACCTACGTTGCAATTGCAGATGCTGCTAAGTCGGCGAAAGTACCTCAAGTTACCTTAGTACCAGACGGCATCGATAATTAATCGATTTTAAGTCGAAAAACCCCGCTTTATGCGGGGTTTTTTTGTTTTACGGCTTCTTCTTTGATCGGTTGTTTGGCTTTGTTGCTCTTAATCGGGCGCACCTTCTCTCTAAACTCCGTTTCTTTCTTCGGATCGAAATTCGCCCTCATAAAGTCTCGTAGTCTAGGTTGAATCTCAGTTCTAAACCGTTTTCCGTTAAATACGCCGTAGTGACCGACACCGGGTTGAATGTAGTCAAACTGCATATCGTCAGGAATGTTTTTGCACAAATCGTGTGCAGCCTGAGTTTGCCCAATACCGGAAATATCGTCTTTTTCCCCTTCGACTGTCATTAATGCCACTTTTGAAATGGCTTCGGGTTTAACTTTTTGGCCGCGATGATAGAACTTGCCGACTGCGAGAGAATGTTCTTGGAAGACCTCGCGAATTGTCTGTAGATAAAACTCTTGAGTTAAATCCAGCACTGAGAGGTATTCGTCGTAGAATTCCCGGTGTTTGGAAATACTGTCGCAATCGCCTTCAACCAGGTGATTAAAGTAGCGTTGGTGGGCGTTTAAGTGTGAGTCGCTATTCATACTTATAAACCCACTTAACTGCAGAAAACCGGGGTACACTCGCCGAAAGGCGCCGTCATGGGGCAGGGGAACGGTGTAAATAACGTTATTTTCAAACCATGATAACGGTCTTTTCTTCGCCAGATCATTCGGTACGGTGGGGGATCGGCGGGTATCGATGGGCGATCCCATGAATGTCATGGAGGCAGGCAGTGACGGATTTTCGTTTTCTGACATCAACGAAACCGCCGCAAGAACCGGTGGCCCTGGCTGACAAATAGCGAGAATGTGAGCATCTGGACCAATGTGTTCGAGCATCTCGATGATGTAATCAACATAGTCGTTGAGATCGAACTGGCCTTTGTACAGGGGTACGTCGCGAGCATCTGTCCAGTCTGTGATGTAAACGTCGTGTTCTGGTAGGAAAGCTTCGACGGTGCCTCTCAATAACGTGCAATAGTGTCCTGATAAGGGAGCCACAATCAGTAAGCGAGGGTCTACATGCGGTTTGCCGTAGGCTTTTTGGTAGTCGGCTTCGTTGCGTTTAAAGTGCCTGAGATCACCAAACGGTTTACTCCAAACCACTTCTTCTTCGATTGCGACAGGTTGCCCGTTAATGTTGGTTGAGGTTAAGCCAAACTCGGGTTTGCCGTAGCGACGGGTCATCGACTCGAACAAATCACAGGTCGCGCCTATGATTTTTCCAGGATACGTGTAGCTGTATGGATTTAGCTTGGAATCGAACAATTTTTTGCCCAAGCCTGCAGCTTCGCGAAATGGTTTTAGTACTGCGTGATTAAATTCGTACAAATAATATAACATCGGTTTCTCCAAATAACGCGACCAGAAAGCCTACTTGGCTGCGTCTTTCTGTTCCTGTCATTGGCAGATATTTTCACCAATATGACCAATATTTAACAATTATGGTGTAAAAGTCATTATTTATTAAATTAGATGTCGGTGTTACTTCCGATAACCATAGTTTGTATTCACAATTGCTGCAATGCAGCAAGCAGTATACTCCGGTCTTTCCTCTTGGCAAACAAAACTGTGCAAATGTTGGATTTTTTACAACACAATGCACCAGTAGAGGATGTCTTGTTAAAGGGTTTTCGAATATTAGAAAGTGATCAACTGACCAAATTAACAGCTAAATGTGATCTGGTTTGGATATGAGGAGAAGAAAGGGGTGTTTAAAATTTTAGACAAGGAAGGAGCCTGCTTGCACAGACTCCCAAGTTGAATGGATTAGGTGGCAATGGCTTTGTAGACGGATTCTAGAGAATCGTTTGCATCACCAAACAACATTCTGGTGTTGTTCTTATAAAACAGAGGATTGTCGACGCCAGCGTAGCCTGTGCTCATGCCACGTTTTAAAACAACCGTAGTTTTTCCCAACCAAGGCTCCAGTACTGGCATTCCTGCGATGGGGCTGTCAGGAACTTCCTTGGCTGCTGGGTTTACGATGTCATTGGCGCCAATAACAATGGAGACATCCACGTCTGGAAATTCTTCATTGATTTCTTCCATTTCGTAAACAATGTCGTAAGGCACTTTGGCCTCAGCCAATAGCACGTTCATATGTCCTGGCATACGACCAGCGACTGGGTGAATACCAAAACGCACATTAACGCCTTTTTCACGCAGGGATTTGGTGATTTGGTAAACCGTGTGTTGCGCTTGAGCGACGGCCATTCCGTATCCGGGAATGATCATGATCTCTTTGGCATTGAGAAGCATATTACCGACTTCGTCAGAATCGACGGATTGAATGTCATCAGCACTTCCCGCAGGGCCAGCATCACCCGATGAAGCTGTAGGTTTGGTGCCGAATCCACCGGCAATTACGTTGATAAATTTTCGGTTCATGGCTCTACACATAATGTAACTTAAGATTGCACCTGATGAACCCACCAGCGCGCCGACAACAATTAACAGGTCATTCGCTAACATGAACCCTGTTGCAGCCGCAGCCCAACCTGAGTAACTATTAAGCATTGAAACAACCACGGGCATATCCGCACCGCCGATCGCCATAACCATATGGATACCGAACAGTAACGCGATCACCGTCATGATAATGAGTGGAGTAAGCCCCGCACCTTCAGCGGATTGCTCAACAAACTCAAAACCTTGCCATACTGCTACAACCAGCAGAATAAGATTTAACCAGTGACGAGCCGGCAAAAGCAGCGGTTTGCCACCCACTTTTCCACTCAATTTTAAGTAGGCGATAATCGAACCGGAAAAAGTCATGGCGCCGATTAAAATTCCTAAATAGGTTTCGACGTCGTGTATGGATTTTTCAATGCCAACTAATTCGGTACCGTGATGCAAAAAGTTTGCGTAACCGACAAGGACCGCCGCTAAACCAACACCAGAGTGTAAGACCGCTACTAATTCTGGCATTTGTGTCATCGCGACTTTTTTGGCGAGCATAAAACCAATAATGGCGCCGACAACAATGGCTCCAATGAGCAACACATAATTTTCTGTGACTGAACCAATGACCGTTGCAAGCAACGCGATGGCCATACCGATAATGCCGAAGTAATTACCGCGTCTGGCTGTTTCTTGTTTACTTAATCCGCCCAGTGCCAAAATAAAGAGTATTGTTGCACCGATGTAGGCTGTATTTATTAAACCTTGACTCATTATTTTTGCCCCTTATTTTCTAAACATCGCAAGCATGCGTTGAGTTACTGCAAAACCACCAAAGATATTTATGCTCGTAATTAATATGGCAAAAGCCGATAGATAAACGACCCAGGGGCTTGGTGTGGAGAGTTGTATTAATGCGCCAATAATAATGATACTACTGATCGCATTAGTTACGCTCATTAACGGTGTGTGTAACGAAGGCGTTACATTCCAAATAACCATGTATCCTACAAAGCACGCCAGAACAAACACGGTGAAGTGCGACAAGAAAGAAGCCGGTGCGCCTGCGCCAATTAAAATAAGCGCTAACGCACCTACTGTCATCCAAACCCAACTGGAATTTTTAGGTTCTTCAGTTTCTTCTTGTACAGCAGGTTTTGCTTTGGTTTCAGGTTTTGGTGCGGGTTTCGCCGATAATTTTGGCGCTGGAGGTGGGAAAGTTATTTCACCGGCTTTAACAACAGTTGCACCGCGAACAACTTCGTCGTCAAAATTAATGGTTGCTTCGCCATTTTTTTCTGGCGTCATATCGGTGAGTAAATGGCGTAGATTGGTTGCGTATAATTGACTTGATTGGCTCGCAAGTCGGCTTGGCATATCGGTGTAACCGATTAATGTAACGCCGTGTTTTACGACAACTTGATTTTTTTCAATCAGTTTGCAGTTACCGCCTTGTTCAGCGGCTAAATCAACAATAACGCTACCTTCTTTCATGGATTTAACCATGTCTTCGGTAATTAATTCTGGTGCGGGTTTACCTGGAATTAATGCGGTAGTAACAATGATGTCGACGTCTTTCGCTTGTTCGGCAAATAATGCCATTTCCGCTTCGATAAATTCTTTCGACATGGTTTTTGCGTAACCGCCAGAGCCTGAACCATCTTCTTCGAAGTCGAGCATTAAAAACTCGGCGTCCATTGATTCGACTTGCTCTTTTACTTCTGGACGTGTGTCGAAAGCGCGGACAATAGCACCCATCGATTTTGCTGTACCGATTGCGGATAAACCGGCAACACCCGCCCCAATGACTAATACTTTAGCGGGGTTTATTTTGCCAGCTGCCGTAATTTGACCGGTAAAAAATCGGCCAAAATGTTGAGCTGCTTCAACAACAGCACGATAGCCACCAATGTTAGACATGGAGCTTAATGCATCCATTTTTTGCGCTCGGGAAATCCTAGGCACCATATCCATTGAAAGTGCATTGACTTTCTTTTGCGCTAGAGTTTCCAGCATTTCTGGGTTTTGCGCAGGCCAAATAAAACAAATTATTGTTTGTCCTTCGCTCAGTAAATCAACCTCAGAAATGTTTAATTCGGGGTGATGTTCTGGTGCTCTGACTTTGAGAATAATGTCAGCATCAGACCATAATTTCTTAATATCTTTGACAATTTCAACACCAGCATCCTGGTAATCTTCGTCTCGAAACTTTGCAGCGGCGCCAGCACCGCTTTCAACAAAAATGTCAAAGCCAAGTTTTTGTAACTGTTTAGCAGCCTCTGGTGTAGTAGCGACGCGGTTCTCACCCGCACGTATTTCTTTGGGTATCGCTATCTTCATTTAATCTCTCCCAAAACTTAAAAGACCTTAAAAAATGCCTTGTTAATTTTTTGTATTAATTGGTTTTTATTTTGATTGATAATTAAAAGCACCTGGAATATTAGTTATTTTTTTAAAACCAGATACAGTAATGCAAATATAAGCACTGTAAATATGACAAAAAAATTTGTGAATTTAAATGATGTTAATCAATTTGATTTAATGAGGCTTTTAATTTGAAGGGTTTTATTCTTCAAGTAAATGATCCTTAAGTTCTAAAAACATACCCCCAATATTATCTAAAGTTGTTGCCTGAAAGAATACTTTCCATTTAAATTCAATATGAAATATTTTGTGAACAGTGAAAATTTATGAGAGTCATTCATGCAAAAGATAATTGAGGGTGTTAAACAATTCCAAAACTCAGTCGTGCCAACGCGGCAGGAGGAGTTTGAGCGTTTAGCGTCTGGCCAAGCCCCGGAAGTTTTATTCATTACCTGTTCTGACTCTAGAATTGACCCGTGCTTGTTAACACAAACCGTTCCAGGTCAGCTGTTCATCTGCCGAAACGCCGGTAATGTCGTGCCGCCGCATTCAAATCAAACTGGAGGCATGACCGCCTCGATTGAGTACGCTGTCGCAGTGTTGGGGATTGAGCACATCATTGTCTGCGGTCACAGCGACTGTGGCGCAATGAAAGGGGCAACGGATGTTTCTCAGTTGGGTGATCTACCCCACGTTAAGGAGTGGCTAGGGCATTGTCGTGCGGCGACCGCCGTAGTCAAGGAGAAGCGCGGCTGCATTGGGCCTGAGCACCTGGATGAAATTACGACTGAAAACATCAAGCTACAAATCCAGCATCTGCGCACTCATCCTGTGGTAGCGGCAAAGTTGGCAACCAAGCAGCTCAAGTTGCACGGCTGGATGTATCAACTTGAATCGGGTGACATACGAGTGCTCGATGAAGACAAAGACGAGTTTGTATCGATCAAAGAGCTGTAACCGTGTTAAGGTTTCACTATAAGTGGAATTTTATTCATTGCTACAAACTATCGTCTATATAAGTAACCCTCTTTGGTTAATTAACGTTAAACTTGTCAACAATTAGGAAGCCATTCAGAGTAGAATGCTTATTCTTAAGATTTGACTGTTTGTAGATCAAGGAGAACAACATGGCAGATGCCAACGCTACCGATGCCAACTGGCAAGATGAAGTGATTAGTGCAGATCTTCCTGTACTAGTTGATGTTTGGGCACCTTGGTGTGGCCCTTGTAAAATGGTTGGTCCAGCTCTTGAGCGCATCCATGCTGAAAATACTGACCGTTTTAAGTTAGTTATGGCAAATATGGAAGAGTTCGCAACTACCGCTGACGAACTGAACATCCGTGCAACCCCAACACTGATGATCTTCAAAGGTGGCGAATTGGTAGCGAAAAAATCCGGCGCCATGATGCAGAGCCAAATCAAACAGTGGTTAGATCAAAATATCTAAGCTGATTTGTTTTTGCATTGTTAAAAATAGCTCGATACGTCGGGCTATTTTTTTGCCACCAAGACCCGAAACGGTTGCTTTACTCCCATGCGCTCATGAAATCCCATGAGTCGGCCAACAACGGTTTGAGAAACCCGTTGTCCCTTCGCCATCAATAACATGCCGCTGTCTGAGAAAATATCTTCAGAAAACACCATGCCCGGTGCCAGTTCAGACAAATGAATATTTTTCGGAATCAACATTTCCCGGCCTTTATCCGCCGTTGCCGATAGCGCATCGATCTGTACGCCGTATTTGCCTTTGAAATGTTTGTGCAGTTTTTCGATTGCGTGATTATGGCTGGCCCCAGCCATGATTAAATCTTCATAGAGTCCAGCAAGATACAAAAGCCGAGCACCGACGATGATTGATTCTTTAACTGTGGGTTTTTCGCCGTTTTCTGGCGCTAGGCTCTCGGGATTATTTTGATTGCGAACCATGGTCGCAACGTCTTCTAAACGCGGAATTTTATGAAGCAGTTGATAAGAGACCTCGGGGTGATTCTTGACGAGTTCGGTTTCTTCCTCGTCGAGATCGGTGTGGGTGTACACTTTTTCTAACAAGTCAGGTGGCAGCGTAACGCAACCTAACTGTGAAAGTAGGGCGGCGATTTCGTATTGCCAGGTATTTTTAAGTCCGAGCTTCTTCGCCATTTTAGAGATGGTTCGGCTTAATCTTCCCGCTCGGCTAAACGCGACTGGATTGACCAAACTCAGGACTTCCGTCATGACTTCAACACTGCTGAATAACGTGGTTTTGAGTAAGTCAGCTTCAACTGATTGAGTTTGATAATCTTCGACGGCCTTACTGACAATTTCGATCAATTTATCGGGTGGGCACGGTTTGGCAAGAAATCGATAAACGCCGCCTTCATTCACTGCTCGACTGGCAGCTTCGGCATCGGCCTGGCCGGTCAGTAAAATTCGGATGGTTGATTCGTATTGCGCGCGCACTTCCGTCAAAAATTGCGCGCCGTCAATTTCCGGCATGCGCATATCGCTGATGACCACCGAAAATGGGCCAGCAGCGGCCAGAATTTTCAATCCTTCGGTCGCGCTCTCGGCGGTATAAACATTAAAGTATTTTCGCAGTATGTCTTTAACGCCGCTCAATAAATGGGGTTCATCATCAACAACTAACACTTTATGTCGATTCATCAGTAGTCTCTGCAATGTCAGGCGATTCTAAAATCGGGAGGATGATTTCAAATTGTGTTCCTTCGTTATCGGCACTAGAGACATTGATTTTACCGTTGTGCCCATCACAAATAATTCTATGAACCAGAGCTAATCCTTGCCCGGTACCTTTGCCAACTTGTTTGGTGGTAAAAAATGGATCGTAAATTTTATCGATGACTTCCGAGGGAATGCCCGAGCCGTTGTCCCAAATGGTAATGACAATATCGTTGTCGACTTTTCTTGTGGTTAGGGCAATTTTGCCAACGATGTCTGCCGGTGTGCTGCCAAAACGTTCTTCGATTGCGTGAGCTGAGTTGACAATCATATTTAATAACACTTGGCTCAGATCGCTGATATAACAATAGATTTGTGGGATATCGCCAAAATCTTTATCGACTTGAGCGTTGTATTTGTATTCGCTGCTGGCGACGAGCAAAGTACTTTCGATGGCTGTATTAATATCAGCTAATGCTTTTTGTTTGCTTTCACTGCGCGTGAAAGATTTCATTGCTTGAATTATTTCGCTGACCCGAGCAATACCTTGAGAGGCTCGATCGATACTTTCTGGAATTCTTTCGCTTAAATAATCGAGATCGAGCATCTCGTTAATTTCTGCAATTCTCTGTACTTTTGCGCTGTCTTTTTTGTCCACCAATTCTTCAAATTCTTTCAATCCCCGTTGTAAATCTTCGATGGATTCTTTTAAGAAAAAAATACTGTCGCCAACAAATTGAATGGGCGTATTGATTTCGTGAGCGATGCCCGCGGATAGTTGTCCTAACGCTTCCATTTTTTGCGAGAAACGTTGTTCAACTTCCATTGTTTCTCGGTGCGCCATTTCTTGTTGTAGTTTTTCTTGGGACTGTATTAATTCTTCGTTGATTTCGGTCAATCGCGCAGTGCGTCTTTGTACCCGCTTTTCCAACATGGCGTTCTCTTTGGAAAGCTCTTTTGCTGAATCTTCGCTTTTTTCCAATGAGGTTTGTTGGGCTTCCATCACCATTAAAAAATGGGTGATCGGTTCACACAGAGCAAAATCTTCTCGGCTAATACCCAATTCTTCGAGGCTTTTAAAATTGTCTGCCCAGGGTGAGCCTGCAAACAGCAAAAGCCCTTCTTCTTTTAATTCAAGAAATTGCCCTCTGAGCGACAGCTCCGTTTTTTGTCGAGGTTGAATAATGAAAACTTGGTTTAAATGACCGAGCAGTTCTTCGAAACCGGTGATTGCGGGACTGATGAATTGAAAGTGATGAAATAATGATTGTTGAAGATTACTTTCATCTAAATAACGGTTTAAGCTGGGACCAATAGCGCTTATTGCTCCGTTCGCTTCCACGAAGAAGTAAAAAGGGTAGAGTTTCGCTAGTTCGTCTTCTGTAACGTACATCGTCGTTGAGTATGCAGTAAGAATATCGTCATTTAATGGCTCTTATTTCAACTCTAGCACAAGAAAACTGGCGTCTAGCTGGCGGGCGGGAACATTTGTTGGATGTATTAGATTGAATGTTTTCAGGGGCTTGGGATAGAAATGTGATTGGTTCTAACGACGTTCACCTGGAACTTTCAAATCTGACATAAGTCGCAGAAATTATAGAATCGGCAGTTAATTTTATTGCCAATAGATTAGAAAAGTTCATTGCTATGTTGATTAAAAGTTATCGTAAAAATCATTTAACTGAAGCCGACGTTACCGACGAAAAAGTGTTTACGGATCGCCGTAAAATACTGAAATCTATGGGCTTTATTGGTGCAGGCAGTTTATTAGCTAACTCTGCTTCTGCCGGTTTTTTGGATTTCTTCACCGGCTCCGATGAGGCTGATTCCCAGCAGAAGGCAGCCGGTAAGGTAAGGCCTCTGGAGTTTTCAAAAGCTGAGGCCGATGGCCAGCACCTAACTTCCGAAGACAAAGTCACCAGCTACAATAATTTCTACGAATTTGGCTTGAGTAAAAGCGATCCTAAAGCCAATGCTCAAGGTTTTGTCACCGATCCTTGGAAGCTTGAAATCGCCGGAGAGGTCGACAACCCAATTACATTAGATCTGGATGATTTGTACGCAATTGGTCTTGAAGAGCGCATCTATCGTTTGCGTTGCGTTGAAGCCTGGTCAATGGTGATTCCTTGGATTGGCTTTTCACTCTCGGAATTGATCAAAAAGGCGAGTCCGAATAGCAAGGCCAAATACGTTGCCTTTGAAACCTTGCACGATCCGCAACAAATGCCGGGTCAGCGGAATCGATTCTTCGGTGGTGGCATTCAATACCCTTATGTTGAAGGTCTGCGCCTGGATGAGGCCATGAACCCACTCGCGTTTATGGCGATGGGTGTGTACGGTAAAACATTACCTCCGCAAAATGGCGCTCCTATTCGACTTATCGTGCCTTGGAAGTACGGGTTTAAGAGCATTAAATCCATCGTCAAAATCAGTTTGACTGAACAACGTCCTGCAACCAGTTGGAATATAGCCGCAGCGCACGAGTATGGCTTTTACGCCAACGTAAATCCAAAAGTTGATCACCCTCGCTGGAGCCAGGCAACGGAGCGACGTATCACTTCCGGTGGTTTGGGTTCAGATCGCCGTATTCGTACCGAAATGTTTAATGGTTACGGTGAAGAGGTTGCCTCTCTCTACACAGGATTGGATTTAACCAAACATTACTAATTTTTATCTTTCATTCAAAATTTGCACTTCTAGTGTGTCCGAACTTTTATTTAAACCGTTGTCTGAGTACGGCGGTTTAAATACCCTCAACGGTTAATCCGCGTAGTATTCATTGTGTGAGCCTCCGTCACTTTTATCGGGTAGGCTCTGTCGTTACGTTAATTGTCCGAAACCTTAAGTGTATGTTTTTAAATTGGCTGAAACCTAACACAATCCAAGCGCCCCATATTATTGGGTTAAAAACTCTGATCCATGTTGTTAGTTTGTATCTTCTGATTAGCACCTATTATCTCGCATTGACCGGAGACATTGGGGGCGATCCCGTGCAAACGTTAACGCACTTTACCGGGATTGGTGCATTTAATTTATTAATTTTAACCCTGTGTGTCTCACCGCTGGCCCGTTATCTCAGGCAGGGGCAATTATTGCGGGTGAGGCGTTTGATTGGTTTATACGCATTTGTTTATGCGGCGTGTCATTTGTACGTTTATGTTGCCTACGATCTTATTTATGACTGGACTTTATTGGTCAATGAAATCATTGATCGTCCATACATTACGGTTGGTTTTTCTGCACTATTAATACTGTTAGCGTTAACGGTTACCTCCCTCCCTGCGTTAATGCGCAAGATGGGAAAACGCTGGAAACATTTACATAATTTGATTTATGTAGCAGCCATTTTGGTAGGCATTCATTTCTTATGGTCTGTTAAATCCGATATAGTGGAGCCCACTCTCTATCTGGGAATTGTTGCCGTACTGCTGGTTCTCAGATACGAGAAATTGGCACGCTACTGGCGTAGATAAATGGGTGTAGGGAAATTAGTGTAAGTAATATGGGTTGTAGCACCGTATTCTTGCCATCCATTAACCAATACATGAAATTAAAAATAAATTTGTTGATAGGAGTGGTATCAATGAAAGTTTGGCAAAGTCTTGTCGGTATTGTCTTGATGATATCGGCCTTACCAACGTTAGCTCACAGTTCCAAAGATCCGATCGAATCCCTTGTGATATATCGCCACGCATTGTTTGGCTTAATTGACACTCATGTGGAAAAAATGGGCCATGTTGTAAAAGGTCATCAAGCTTACAATCAGGAAGAAATACAAATCAGTGCCGATGTTGTCGCTGCGTTGGCCAAAGTTGCCGAACAAGGGTTCGCAATAGAAAGCGCAGTAAAAGGTTCGGATGCGAAACCTGATGTGTGGAAAAACAAAGAAGATTTCGCCATAGAATTGCAACAGTTGATTGATACCAGCGAGGCGTTAGCCAACAATGCAGGGAATGAAGATGATTTTAAAACCAACTTTATCCCGTTGGTAAAAACCTGTAAGAGTTGCCACAACAAATACCGAAAATAGTGGTTAATTAGAGATTTCCCAGTTTCGGCAAATCAAAGCACGCTTTTCTTAAGATACATTCAACTATTGATTGAGCTTGGAAATACATTTATTTCAAGCTCAATCAGCGTGACTGAAACACAAACAATCACAGAAACATAAAGAGTAACGGAAACGCAATTAAGCCGTTAAAAACCAAGTTGCAACAATCACGATCGCAGCCGCAATGACAGCTAAAATTGGGGATTTGATTGCAGGCGTTTCAAGTGGTTGTGCTTGTATGGAATTATTTTCCAGTGTTTTTCTTCCCGTAATCATGGGGCGAACCAAATTTTCCCCTTTTAATAAATACAGGGCGATTGCCAGAATGTGGAGAATGACTAGTCCCAGAATGATATTAAATCCGGTGTGATGAATATCGATAATCATTTCCGCTAACTGCCCATTCGTGAGTGATCTGGCGAACGGACCTTCGTAGAAATAGCCGTCACTGGTGAACAAACCGCTGACCGTTTGAATCAATAATCCTGCAATTAACAATAACACCATTAGGCCGCCTGCTGGGTTGTGGCCCCATTCTTTATTCGGCGCAGAGCCACTTTCAGTGCTTTGTTTGGATTTCATCGATTTTATATACACCATTACCTCACCGGGCGAGCGAATAAATTGAGTAAACTTGGCGGTGTCACTGCCAATGAATCCCCAAACAATCCGAAAAACAATAAGTCCTAACAGCAATCGGCCCGCGCGCATGTGCCATTCCATCAGGTCATCTGCGATTTCAGCGCTGTACCATAAAAAAACGAGTAGGAGCACTAAGCTCCAGTGCCAAATTCTAATCGCTATATCCCAAATTTTTACGGATTGTGTATCGAGGGTATTCATAAAGATAAGTCTGTTTTTCTGGTGAGAATTTCTATTTACTGGCGTTGAAAAATAGTACGCTGTGCACCCAAATTTTATACCAATCAAGTCAAGAGAATTGTTATTCAATAACAGTATCTATTTTGTCGCCAAAGATCTATGCTTGGCACAATGCTCATAGGTAGGTGAGCACAAAATGGATGTTATAACTAGGTGCAGGAAATGACGGAAAAAGCAGCCGTTCGTGTTCTAAAACGAGCGAAAGCAACGCACATTATGATTGCTAACGCAAAAGGAGGCGTTGGCAAAACCACATTAACCACCAATTTGGCCTCGCAATTGTCCAGAATTGCGCCTGTTGGCGTGATGGATTTAGATCCGCAGGCAAGTTCTTCATTTTGGCTGCAACTGCGTGGTAAACGTGATCCTCAGATTTTATCGTTAAACTCGAAAGAGTTCGATCGCGGTCAGGTAACTCGCAGCTGGCTAGCTCATCAAGTTAGCCAACGAGTCAATTATGTTATCTGTGATACCCCAGCAGGTTTGCAAAGTCCAAAGTTGGATCAACTGCTAAAAGACACGGATATTTTACTCATTCCCGTGGCGCCCTCACAGATAGACATACACGCTACCGCAGGGTTTGTTAAATCGCTTTTATTGAATCCTCAGTATCGCGCTCGACCCGTGCGTTTGGGGGTGGTGATGAATCGAGTCAAACGTAACACGCTCAGTTTTCAAAAGCTTGAGAAGTTTTTGTCGAGTCTCAATATTCCCGTGGTTGGTTTGCTTCGAGATACACAAAGCTATCTTCGAGCGGTCGAAGAAGGAATGGGAATTAACGAGTTGCGGTCGTTTGCCGAAGAAGATCGAAAAGGGTGGTCTCAAATCATTCAGTGGATTCGCCACATTGAAAAATCCCGAGAAGTTGAAGCGCTGGAAAGAAAGCACGCGTTAAAAACAATTGAAGCTGGAACCACGCAATTGTTGGATACGCACTAGCGTTAACAGCTCTAACTGGTTTGTTCGGTATCTATCAATGAATCCGGCGTTAATTGATGGGCGGTTGTGTTCAATTCAGAGTCAACTTGGAATACTTCTGGCAGTGTTCGATCGCTGCGTTGATGGCTGAATTGAATCCACGCCAGTTGGAATTGTTCGGCAAAACTCACGCTGTAACCGCTGATAAAAGGCATTTTAAATTGCAAAAATTCCTCGGGTGCCGTGTCGTTTAGAGCGATTTTATTGTCAGTATTAAACGTGAAATAAAAACTTTTTAACGGTTTTTGTAATCCCAAACCGAGCGTTTTTATGTAGGCTTCTTTCAGCGTCCATATTTTAAAGAACGCCGTGGCGCTGCTCCCAATTTGCTCGCATTCTTTTTCATGGAAGTAATGTTGAGCAATGTCTGAATACTGACTGTTACGACCGATATTTTCCACATCCACACCAATTCGTCCCTGTGTATTCAGGGCAATCGCAATTAAATTCTTTGTATGGGAAACGTTAAAATCAATTGAGCTGCCTATCAGGGAAGGGCGACCATGTTTGGAGGTTTGGAATTGCATGGCATCCGGTGAACAACCGGTGATTTTTTCAAGTTGCTGTTTGAGCACAATGCGGGTCAGAAAAAACTGCTTTTGTGTGTCTCGGTGTTTGATTCGATGAAAACGCTCAACTTCTTCTTTGCTCAGCAACGAAAAATACGTACGTTCGAGTCGAGTAAAATCGAAATCTTCGTAACGGCACAGCAACAATTGATTGGTTAATTTCGCAGTCATATTCAACCTGATTCAGCCCTTCGTGAGCAGAGAATTAAGAGCTAGGAATTATAACCGCGAGATCATCAGGAAGGACAGACACCACGCACTTGAGTGCCATTGCGGCGATAGCAAGTGCCGTTGTTGGTCATTAAACCGCTGTTGAATTTTCCTTCGAAGCGATCGCCACGAGGATTCCAGAAAGTACCAATTCCATCTTTTTTGTCGCTCTTCCAGTTGCCCTTGTACTTCGAGCCGTCGGCGTAGTCCATAGAGCCTTGACCGTCGCGCTTTCCATTTTCAAATTCGCCCTCATACCGGCTGCCAGAAGTCCACTCGTAAATGCCCCAACCGTGTGGCGTGTTACCTGTTAAGCAATCGCCGCTGTAGTAGTTGCCGGATTGATAATTCAGTGTGCATTTTCTGTCGTTGCTTCTGGTTTCGTTGGCCGAGCTTGCAACGGTAAATACAGGGTTCGATTCGCCCTCTGGTGTGAATGCCGTGAACAAACTTGAAAGCGAATAAACAACAAAACCAGCTACCAACACAAAGCCCAGCGCAAAGTATTTTAAACCGCTTTTTACGGGTTGGTTTTCGTCATCACCAGGTGCGGAAGATTTCGCTGAGAATAGATTAAGTAATACGTTCGACAAGCCTTTTAACGCCCAGCCAGAATCTGTGTTGGCGTGAGCCATGGTTTCCAATTCTTTCAGGTGAAATTCTTCGGCTTGCGGATTATTTTTCACCGTTGTTGTTTGGCTAGAGGTTTCTAAATGCTCTACCTTGCCGTGTTCGATGTATCTTGCCGTGGTTTTAAATCCAGAAATCTGGGAACTGTCGATTGCGGTAATTGGGTAGCGTTTTGCTTTAAACGCGACAGTGACTTCAACACCGAGCTTAAGCGGTTTGTTAATTTTTAAGATGATGTTGTGTGGCTTATTGGGCGATTCCTGGTGCATGGTGGCGCCAACAAGCTCGATCCACTGACCTTCGATATCGGCGCGGAAATCCGATAAAGACACACCTTGATGCGCAATCAGCTCTCGATTCAGAGTAATTTTAATGGTGTCGTCGTCGATTGAAATGATTTCTGGCGGCGAAGTGGGTTTGGCGGTATCGATTGGTTGTGTGGCTTTTTTTAGCCGAATCGCTTCCAGTAAACCTGGAGAATTAGCTACCGACGGCCGAGTTCCCGAAATTTTAACCGGTAAATTGGTGACAAATGCCTCGATTGCGCTGTCGGTTGTGGTCGACCACATGAGTATTTGTCGGGGATGGTAATGAACCTCGATTTCTTTAGCCGTTGGCAGGTCTTCGTCCATGACCAAAACGACAACACTGCGAGTACTGTCGTCGACTTCTTTGAGTTCTAACAACACCGGACGAATAGTGGTGGCAGGCGCAGAAGTCGTTGCTGGAAAGGTGACGGAAAAATCATCCGCACTCGGTGCTAAATCAGCATCAATCTTTTGGTTGAACGATAATTTAAGGAACGACCCGGCAATCGTTGCTGAGAGAATCTCAAATTGATCTTGGTGTGGCGTCGACCGATCAGCGGTGGGGCTCAAATGCATAACTTCGTCGGATAAGTGGAATGTTCAATAAGTTTTAAGTCGTCCTATTGTGCCTTGTAAAAACACACGAAACACCCGTGTCACTAGTAATTTATAGCTTAAGGAGCTCGAAGACCTAGTGTCGGATTGCAGAAATTTGAAATCGTTCTGCAATTTCGAAAAATGTTAACGCGTTCAAAATTAATTTTGTGGATTAATGCTGATTTTGACGAATTCAACACAGCATCCTAATTTTTGAACAGTAATTATACAAAATAGTTTGCAATACTGATTCAAAATCATAGTGTGTGTCAAATATTCTCTCGCTACACAGAATGACGCGCAGTTTTATCCGACGGGTACGTTTATCCGGCTTGTGCTATTTAATCCGATTTCTACTGGGGATTTGCTTGGTAAACCCCGTTCGATTTGACCTTGTGCGGTCGAATGCTGAATTGATGAGCTGATTTGGCTCGTCGCTCATCTCTCGGTGCCATACCAATGTATTCCCGATACACCTTGCTGAAATGCGGCATAGACACAAAACCGCATTCGTTGGCGATGGTGACGATTGGGTTTTGGGTTTCTCGAAGCAGAGTTTGTGCTTTGGCAAGGCGGAGTTTGAGGTAGAAACGAGACGGTGAGCAATTGAGGTGTTTTTGAAAAAGTCGTTCAAGTTGGCGTCGTGAAAGACTGATGTAGCTGGCCAAATCGTTCAGGTTTAACGGCTCTTCCAAATTGTTTTCCATCAACGTAACCGATTCTGCCAATTTTGGTTGTTGAGTACTCAGTTGTTCGCGAAGACTGGTTTTAGAGAACTTCTGCTTGGCCATTGTGTACAGAGGGCAAATGTCCAATTGGTTTTTGATCTGACCTAAAACGTCGAGTGCTAGATGATTGCTGGAGTGTTTGGCGATGAGTGATAAAACAAGATTGGCGGGATTGTTCGTGCTGTAACCGTCGTTGATGTCATGCAACCACTGATTATCTTTTAACCATTGTGGCGAGCAGCTGGGTAGATTCAGGGCTTGATTGCCGTGGGCGGATATCGGTTCTCTTTCTGAGTTAGCGCAGCCGTTTGATGTCAGTAACGCCCAGCTGATGCCTCTGTCTGTCCAGGCATTTAGCAACTCCAGTTGATTGGGATCTTGTTTGAATTGCTCGACTGAGGTGATTACCACAAGCGCGTCAAAGTGAGAATCCAAATTCAACGAGTCGTCACAGGCGATGGAAAAACCGCCATCAGAAGGAACGTTTTTGCCGTCCAGGCTGAGTGTTTTCCAGGTGAATTTTTGTCGTTTTAATATTTTGTTGGCCGCTTCCAGTAACGAGGTGGCCGTAGTTAGATAGAAAGAAGGAAAGTTGTTGGTTAGAAGAAAGGCGACTTGGCAAGCTGAATTTTGGTCAGAAACTGCACTCATTTTACTTTCCTTTCGGTCCCTAATTACCTGAATCAAGTAATTATTGGTGGCTTAAACGGTTAAGTTGTGACTTCTGGCAAAGGCCTTATTGTTGCTTTAAACCAGTTTGGCGTTTTTTTAATAAGATACTGGTTTTATGTATCGGAAATGTTGCGGAAACAATAAAAATAAAGCTTGTGCTTTATTTGGTCAGAAAATAGTGTGTTTTTTTGCTGATTAATCAGTCTTTGTACACAGTTTACGCAACCTGTTATCAGTAAGACGACTGTAATAAATTTGTAATCAAAAATAATTCTTGAAAGATGTTACAGGATTCGGTGGCGCTTAAATAGGTATTCAACGAGGAAAAGAAGACGCAATCAGTCGATAAGGCAGAAAATGTGGGTCGTTAAAAACCAAAAAAGCGGAGGATAACCCCCGCCTTTTGGTTTCACTGACTATGAAACTGTGCCGATTGTTGAATTAACAACCCTCAGCGAATTGCTCTTTGTAGTGCAAAATATCAGCAGCTGCCAATGCGCTCATGTTGAAGATCGCTCTTGGTGAAGCTGAGTTCACGATAACGTGTGCTGGACGAGCCAGACCGGATAGGAATGGTCCAACCATCAAGCCATTCGCTTTGCGGCGCAGTAAGCCCAGTGTGATGTGAGCGGCGTCGATGTTCGGGAAAATCAACAAGTTTGCTGAGCCCTTCAATTGGCTGTGCTTAAAGATGTTGTCGCGATACGCGGTATCGAGCGCTGCCATCGAGTGCATTTCACCGTCTAGCTCAACGTCAGGAAGCAACTCGCGCAATGTTTCTGCCGCTTTACGCATTTTCAGCGCTGACGGCGCGTTTGAGGTTCCGAAGTTAGAGTGCGACATCAACGATACGCGAGGCTCTAGGCCGAAGCGTTTAACTTGGTTAATGGCAGACAAGGTGATTTGAACCAGCTCATCGGCGGTTGGATCAACATTGGCGAAACAGTCAGCCAAGAACAGAGGGCCGTCTTTCATGATCAGAGTCGAAAGCGTGCTCAACTGAGGTTGCGCGGGATTGCGGCCAATGATTTCGCTGATGTGACGAAGGTGGTAATCGTAACGACCAACTTTACCCGCCAACATGCCGTCTACGGTGCCTTCGCGAACCAACATCGCCGCCATGACAGTCGCGTGGGTACGCAACATGGTAACGCAGGCGTCGAAAGAGTTTCCTTTGCGGCCAACGATGGCGTGGTAGCGCTCACTCAATGAGTGAATCAAATCTTCGTCTTCTGGGTTAACCACTTGAATGTTATCGCCAAGTTTTAGACGAAGGCCCAACTGTTTGATTTTCGCTTCAATGACTTGTGGACGACCGATAAGTACCGGCATGGTAACTTGTTCGTCGACAACTTTTTGTACTGCGTGAAGTACGATTTCGTTTTCACCTTCAGCGTATGCCAATTGTTCTTCGCCGCGCTGAGCTGCCGAAACAATGGGTTGCATGAACATGCTTGAGCGAACAACGTAACCGTTGAGCTGTTGCTGGTAAGCGTCTAGATCTTCGATTGGACGTGTGGCAACACCGGAATCCATCGCCGCTTTTACAACCGCTGGAGGAATGGTTGCAATCAAGCGTGAATCGAACGGCTTTGGAATGATGTAATCTGGGCCAAAGCGCAGTTTTTCGCCAGCGTAAGCTTTGTGAACTTCGTGCGTGGATTCTTGCATAGCCAATTCGGCGATGGCTTTCACACACGCAATTTTCATTTCCTCGTTAATGGTGGTTGCACCGCAATCCAACGCGCCACGGAAAATGAATGGGAAACACAAAACGTTGTTTACTTGGTTTGGATAGTCTGAACGACCAGTTGCGATAATGCAGTCTGGGCGAGCTTCCTTGGCAATTTCTGGAAGAATTTCTGGCACTGGGTTGGCCATTGCCAATACCAATGGGTTGCGTGCCATGGTTTTCAGCATTTCTGGGGTCATGGTGCCAGGACCAGAGAGACCCAAGAAAATATCGGCATCCACCAATACTTCAGCCAAAGTACGCTTATCAGTAACTTGGGCGTACTCTTCTTTGTATTTGTTCATACCTTCTGGACGACCGCTGTAAATCAAACCGCGGCTGTCACAGATATAGACGTTCTCTTTTTTGAGGCCCATGCTGACCATAAGGTTGATACAGGCGATACTTGCCGCACCTGCACCGGAGGCAACAAGAACAACGTCTTCGATTTTTTTCTCAACGATTTTTAAACCGTTGTAAACCGCAGCCGCAGCTACGATTGCTGTACCGTGTTGGTCGTCATGGAATACAGGGATGTCCATGCGCTCACGACACAAGCGTTCAATTTCAAAACACTCAGGTGCCTTGATATCTTCTAAGTTGATGCCACCGAAAGTCGGCTCAAGGGCAACAACAAAATCAACGAAGCGATTAACGTCGGGCTCATTCACTTCGATGTCGAATACATCAATGTTAGCGAATTTTTTAAATAAAACCGCTTTACCTTCCATTACAGGTTTTGACGCTAGGGGGCCGATATTACCCAAACCCAATACTGCGGTACCGTTGGAGATAACGCCAACTAGGTTTCCGCGAGCAGTCATTTCTGCCGCCGCAGCTGGGTTTTCCTCAATCAATTGACAAGCGTAAGCGACGCCAGGTGAATAAGCGCGCGCCAGGTCAGATTGAGTGTCTAGTGTGGTTGTCGGTGTAATTTCCAGTTTGCCGGGCTTAGGCAAACGGTGGTAGTTCAATGATGCTTCTTTAAAAATTTCTTCTGGGCTTTTATCGGACATTCACCCTCTCCTTACTTTGGGAGTCTATTCGGCGGACGAGCATATTAATGGGAAAAGTTGTAAAGCGATAGACTAAAGTATAACTGTCTATCTAAATTACGTAACTGTACTTAATTGGGTGTTAATGTTTTGTAACAGCGGTGTGATAAGGAGTCGCCATTAGGTGCTTTTTGTTGCGGCTGTATACGCAAACTAGACTGTGCCTTCGCTTTTTGAGCATCTGCAACATGAATTTAAATATTAAAATTTAATTTCTTTCTTAGTTTTTGTTTTATCTATTATTACACGAATAATTATGATTAAAGAAATTAATAAAAATCTCTTTACGGAAAAACCGACAGAAACATTCTACCACTACACCACTTTGGGTGGATTAATGGGCATTGTCGAGTCGAAAATGTTACGTGCCAGTGACATTCGATACATGAATGATTCTACCGAATTGAAACACTCCATTGCGTTGCTCAAAGAAGAAATAAACAGACGTATCGAGTCCGGTAACGAAAATCCACAACTGCTTAATCAATTTTCGTTATGGCTCTCCCACCGGGTAGTGAATGGGCCTATGTTATTTGGCGCTTCTTTTCGAACGAATGGCAATTTATTAAGCCAGTGGCGGGGTTATAGCACACACGGTAAAGGCATAAGTCTGGGGTTTAATCCTCGTTATATCGCTATGTGCGCGTCCTTTCACGGCTTTAAAATTGGCAAGTGTATCTACGATCCGCAAACACAAAGGCAATTAGTTGGCCAGGTTGTCGATGCTGTGGAATCTTTAGCCAAATCCTCCTGTGGTGGCTCTAGAACTGAATCGAAAGACTACCAATCTGAAGTGTTTGAAAAAGTTGAAGGTGATTTACTAACAATTTCTGCCATTTTAAAACATCCGTCGTTTCAAGAAGAACAGGAATGGCGAATTGTTTCTCCGGTCATTCCTTCGAGTGACGGATACCCCATTCAATTTCGCGAAGGTTTATCCATGTTGGTACCGTTTTACGCGTTTGATTTTACACGGGGCGATTCGCGCCAGGCGTTGGAGCTGCAACATGTTTATATCGGTCCGACCAGTAACAGCGAATTATCCATGAAATCCTTATCGCGTTATTTAGATGTGCATGGATCAACACCGAAAGACGGTATTACCTATTGCCAAATTCCATATCGGCAAAAATAAAATATAAAACAATGTATGTGTCGACAGAATTTAGGCGCTCACTGAATAATCGACAATAGCAAAATTATTTTTGCCATTATGTTTTATCTTATACATGGTTCTATCTGCGCGTTTCAGTAGCGATTCCTTCTGGGCTTGAACGCCCTGAGGCACAAAAACGACGCCAATGCTTGCGCCAATGCAAACGTGTGTTTGTTCGGTTAAATGAATCGGAAATTTAAAACTGTCGACAATTCTTCGAGCAATAACCGCTGATTGGGTTTGGTCCATGTTATCCAACAAGATATTAAACTCGTCGCCACCAATCCTTGCGCAGTAGTCGTTTTGACGAATCACTTCTTGCAATTGATTGGCAACGTACAGCAGAACTTGATCGCCAACATCGTGACCTAAACGGTCATTGACTTGTTTAAATTGGTCTAAATCAATCGTCATTAAGGTTAGGCTTTGTAATCCTTGCGCGGTTTTGTTGATGCGCTTTTTGAATTCTTGATCGAAACCCAATCGATTCCCTAGCTGAGTTAACGGATCTGTGCGAGCTTGGAGTTTGGCTTCTAAGCTTTCTTTTTTCAGCGCTGTGATGTCGTTGATGATTGCCATGACCGAGGTATCGTCGACGGGCGTTAAGCTAATTTGTAACCAAATCCCCCCATCTGGGGCATTATTTGGGTAAAAAATTTCTAAGTGTAGGCGTGTTGAGTCTTTTAGGCAGACGGATAATTCCGTTTGAACTTCGTAGTCGTTAGCAGCGAGTAAATTAATAAGATTGGTTCCGGTGTCTGCTTCGCTGTTAATGGACTGGCAGATAAATGTGCAGGCATTGTTGAGCGACAAAATTTTACCGTCTCGATCACTCAAGGCAATTCCGGAGCGGGCATTGTCGTATATGGCTTGGAACTTTCGCTGCTGAATCTCGCTTTTGTTTCTCAGCAGGCGCTCTGTTTTCACCAGGTTATACATTCGTTCGATTAAGTGATTGATGTAGCCTCGTAAAGCATCAACCTCCGATTTTTTTGTGGTTAAGGGTAAGACTTCGCCTTTTTCCAAATCCAAATTGTTGATGTCTTCCAAGAATGCTTCAACTTTAGGTTTTATGTATTGCCAAATGAAAAGCGCGATGATGAGCGAAACTGCCAGGGTTTGCAGTGCTAGAGGCATGAGCAAATTGAATAAGTAACTGCGATTGAGTCGGCTGATCACCGCCTGATTCAACTCTACTTTAATAACACCGACGACTTCTCCGGTATCGAAAGGCGAATACAGCTCTTTATTCACGGCAACATTAAAGGTCTGAATTTCTTTGTGATCGCTCGATAACTCATTATTACTTGAATCTAATAAGGTGGCCTTGGCAACAAGATCGTTGCTGAGTAAGCCCCGGACAATTTCTTTGGCGAGATTCTTATCGTTGAGAAACGCGGCCACTTGCGCGCTGGGTTCTACCGTGTTCAGTAAGCCGTTTGCAGAGGATAAGGTGTTGAGACGAATGGATTCCTTGCCGATTGAGTAATTGAGCGCAATATTAATCGCGCCGATACAAACCACAAAAAGTATAAATACCACGAGGGCCTGAAAAACCAAGCTGTTTCTGAGCTTAAGCGAGTGCACTAAGGTTCCTTTAATACATAAACCACTTTTAGATCATCGTGCAGATCGGGTTGAAATTCTGACGCGGGTAAATAGGCAATGGCGCCTTTGTAGTCGCGTAACATTTTTCTGATTTCAGTGTAGCTCGTGATTTGTTTGGGGGGAGTGGCATCGCCAGAAAACATCAGCCTTGCCCAGTAAGATTGAACTTCCGATAAACTTCTCTTGATCAGCTGCTCGTAAAATAACGCTTTTGTTTGTTTGTCACTTCGAATATCCAAAGGGATCACATTGCTTTCTTCGCCAAGAAAATGACTTCGGCCCATAAAAATATTAATGACTTGTGAGCGATTGAGCTTATCGACGGAGGTATTAGCGTTAACGACAACGAAAATTTCTTCAGCATTTACCGGCACACACAGAACGAGCGCGAACCCGAGCCAGAGCGAGCGATTCCATTGCCTCATTTTTCGAATCATCGCGTGCATGGTGTTAGAAGGTAAAATCCAGGCCGATGGTGAATAAATTGGTGTCTCCGTCCCAGTCTGGATCTTCGTTGGTCCATAAAAAACTGGGATTGGCATCGCTGTCAATACGGTCGTACTGCATTTTTAAAAACGCCTGGGTGGTAAGTTCATAGCGTGCGCCAATACCCAGTGACATCTGATCCGATTGAGTGTCCATTCGTAATCGGTTTAACGCTCTGTCGGTTTCAGGAGAAATGCCCAGCGAAATGCTTGGGATGGAGTCGCTTTTGGAACCTGACAAAAGCAGGTAAGGAGTTAACTGATTGAAGCGGTAGCCGATGCTGGTGTACCAATCGACCTTATCCGGTAACACATTGCCATCGCCGAGAACTCGCCCAATTGCCGCCGTAAATCGCCAATTGTTGGGTTCGTAAGCGGTGCCGAAGCTCAAGTATTCACTTTTAAACGCCGAGGTTTCGGTGCCATTTAAAACACTGATGAGCGTGTCAAACCCCGGTGTTTCTTCGGGGATTTGGTTTTCCGCAGAAAATCGTTCGGGAATTTCATCCACCAGCAGCTCACTCCAGCTGGCAGAAAGGCTCCACTGATGGCGCGAAAACTCCAAAGTTATGCCGTGCACAGGAGAGCGCCCGACGTTGAGTTTATCGATATCTTTGCTGGTCGATATATCTGTACTTACCCAGCCGCCGTATAAGCGCGCGGTATATTTGCCTGAGCGAGTGTGTAGGCTGTGTGAAATAGAGGCGCCATCAATAGAGGAAAGAATATTAAAATTGTAAAACTCGACCGGAGGTCGAGCCCATAAATAAGAATACCCGGCCAGTACCGAGTCTGCGCGATAAAACCCTTCGTAGGGAAATTTCCCAAGTCTGCCTTGCCATCGATTGCCAAATTTAAATTTGAGTGTGGCAGTGCTCAGCAGCAATTCGTAGTGATTGCCCAAGCCGTAGCGCACCAGTGCTTGGGCCTCTGCGCCGATGACACCGTTGGGCCGGTAGTTTAAGTGGAGGCCAATGCGTGAATCATTATTAAAGTTAACTCGATTGTACCGACCTTGGCTTTGTTCTTGTGTGCGAATGAAATCAACATTGTCATCACTGTTGTAGACCGCAGCTAAGGTGCCAAAGCCATAAATGTATAAATCATCAGACAGTCGGCTGGCATCCAGTGCGGCGCCAGAAAGTGACCAGCACACGCAGCTGATAAACACGATGAGTTTTGTTTTCATGATAAAAAACTGAAACAATTGAGTTAAATTTAACGAATTGCTCTGAGTATAGATCACAGATAATAGTTGTCTTATTCCGGTTTGAAAGGAACCGTAAAATTGTACACAGTGGTAAACGCGAGTTTTGATCCATCAGATTGTCGAATGAAAAAAAATAGATAAACGAATAAGGTGAAGTTTAATTGGCGAATGATTCTAAAAAAGAGGTTGGCGAAGCGAATATCGCGTCAAAATATTATTACGAACACTTTATGTCGTTACATGATCGAGTGAAGTGTCAATATTCTGATTTATTGACGAAAGAAGACCTCAATTTTTATCGAGCTTTTAGTGCTTTAGGCGTGCATGCTCGATATTTACTGATTCGTTTATTGTTGCGCAAAGGTGTTTATTTTAACGTTGATAAAATTCACTACTCAGATATCGACAATGTAAAGGGTGCGTTTGAAGAACTTATTGCTGCAGGGTTCTTAATAAATAATCCCGATATTTCAATAGAAGACCTGTTTTCTCTGTTTACAAAACGCGAATGGGTTGAATTTCTGAATACTAATTTAACTGATGGTGCTGTATGCAAGCTTTCTGATTCACGCAGTGTTGTTTATGAACTTGTAAAAAGTCATGTTGATAAAAATACGGTTTTTCAAAAAAAGCGTTTGGTTGAGCTCACGGCCAGAGAATGGCTGAGAAATTTGCAGTTTTTTTATTTTGGTAATATTAGGCAAACGTTATCAGAATTAATTTTATCTGACTTAAATATTAGAAATTTTGAATCGTATGAACTCAACAGTGATAATCGGTTATTTGATTGCCAAGAGAGTTTTCGTCTGCTTTTGTTGATTAATCTAGTTGGTCAAGTAACGTCTGTGTTGAGTGCGAACAAAAAAGAGGTTTCGTCACTAGAAGACACGTTAAGCGCCATCGAGTTTAACGATGCTGCCGCAGTGCTACCGATTATTATTGAGAGCGCTAAACGTCTAAAATACTTTGATGTTTATGTCTTTGAAAGTGATGCCGCACACCTTGGTGCGATACTGCAGTCGTGGTTGGACGAAAAAGGTTTAACAGCCAAACTTAATGGCTCCGAGCAGGTTTCTCTTTATTGGTTTTTATTCAGGGCTTTGGAATCTATTGATGATCGCTGGAAGCGGTTGGATAAAAGCACAGTCAATGAAGTTTTGGCGAGTAAATTTTATCGGCGTTGCCGACGCGCTGCTTATGTTATCGGTTTTGCCTTGGAGCAGCGTGGTAAATTGCAAGAAGCCTTGCTGGTGTACCGTTTTAGTGGTGATGCCCAATCGGTTGAAAGAGAAATCAGGGTATTGGCAAAGCTTGCGTATAATGATCAGGCGTTGCAATTGTGTTCCAGTGTTCTCAATCCAGAAGTCAATTCGGGAATCGATGTTAATGAAAGCCTTCAGGAATTTGCTGAAAGCTTTGGTCATAGAATGACCCGAAAAAGTTCCTACCAATATTGGCCAAAACCGAAACGTTACGAACCGAATACCGTTTCGCTCATTTTAGATAAGCCTGAAGATGTACGCATGAATTCCGGCGCTGAACAAGCAGTTATTAGTTATTTGGAGTCGAATAAAGCGGAATTTTTTGATCCTACTGTGAAAATAAAAGGCGATGAAGGTAAGTGTTTTTTTGTTGAGAACAATTTACTGATGACTGTTTTTGGCCTTGTGTATTGGCCTTTATTTTATGCCGATATTAAAGGCGCGTTTACACATCCGTTTCAATCGCTTCCTCATGATATTTACGATTCGACTTTTCTCGAAAAACGATTGCGAGAAAAGTCTGAAATCGATTCAAATATTTTGTCACAGTGTTATTTACCGGCCGATACACTCATGAAAATGTTAATTGCGAAAAAAGACTGCCGGTTTATATTGGCGGGGTTAAATGCGATTGACTCTTCCTGCCTAACACTGGCTTTGACTCGTATTCCTAGCCAACATTGGCGAGTGCTGTTTGATCGCCTGTGGCTTGATTTGAGAGAACACCGCAAAGGTTTGCCTGATCTTGTTTATTTCCCGCCAGAAGAAACAAACGCTCTGGATTACTGTTTTATCGAAGTTAAAGCCCCTAATGACCGACTTCAAGATCATCAACGGCGATGGATGAAATATTTTAATCAATATAATATTCGCCATTACGTTGTGAATGTAGAGTGGAATAACCGTGGCGCTCAACCAGTTGAAGGGTAATGTCTTTGTCAGCCAAAAATACACCGAATAAACTCAAGCTTGCCGTCCGTGAGCTGGTTGAGTTTTCGGCCAGAGAAGGGAACTTGTTTGCCGATAATTATCCTGGTGTTACCGCGATTGAAGGGATTCGCGGTCATCAGCACGTGCAAAAAAGCAGAGATAATTCGTGGCTGAGCGAATGTAAGGTTGAATCGGTATTAGATGTTTTCGATTATGAAGTTCACCTTTCGGGTCGAATTGATTTGGTGAAGCCCAAAGACATGGTGTCTGACGCTGTTGTCGAAGAAATCAAGGTGGGTACAGTAGCGGTTGATTTAATCCCCAAAGAAAAACGCACACTGCAACTGGCACAAGTAAAAGTATACGCCGCTCTTTTTTCCACCCAATATCAAGATTGGTGTGCAGATGATATTGAAGTGCGATCCACCTGGTTTAATATCAATACTAAAAAACAAGAAAGCGACAGTGCTGTTTTTTCTATCGTTGAATTACAGCAATACACTGAAAGTTTAATAAACCGATTCGTTCAATGGCATAATAAAGTCAGTAGTCATTTTAATAACGCCGTAGACAGTGCGCGTGAGCTCACGTTTCCCTATGCCCAATTTCGATCGAATCAATTGGCGTTTTCTCGGTACGTGTATCGATGTGTTCGCGACCGTGAATCTCTATTGGTGCAAGCGCCCACTGGCATGGGCAAAACGATCAGTATTTTATTTCCTGCCGTTAAATCGCTCACCATTCTAAACGATTCCATACGTCCCCAACTGTATTTCTTAACCTGTAAAAATTCCGGTCAAACGCCTGCATTAGAAGCTGTAAATTTAATGCATAAAACCGGATTTACTGGCTCGGTACTTCAATTACAGGCGAAAAATAAGGTGTGCCCTTGTGTAGCGGAAAATACCTTGGTTAACAATTCAGACGACGAGTGCCCACGATGCCAAGGGTTCTATGATCGATTGCCCGATGCTTTGGACAGATGCATCGATACTCTGGACTTGAGTACTGAATCCATAGCAAAGATTTCAGAGGAATATCATCTGTGCCCTTACGCATTGAGTCGTCAGTTGATTCCTTATGTTCCTATGATTGTGTGCGACATTAATTACGCCTTCGATCCCTTAATGGGGTTTAGTCATTGGAATTCGGAACAGTCCGGGAAAAATAGGGTGTTGTTGATTGATGAAGCTCACAACTTGCCCGGTAGAGCTCGATCTATGTATTCAACAGCTATTGGTTTATCGAGTATTCAGTACTTTGGCAAATTAACTAAGAAAGCATTAGGCCGTGCGTTTTCTAAATTGATTCAAGCGGTTGTTGAGTTTTTAAATCAACATGGAAGAACACTTGTTGAAACCTATTCCAATAGAGCCGACGAATCGGTTGGAGAGGTATGGGATTCTTTTTCAGAATTGTTGGACAGCGTAATTACCGAGTTCTATCAGCGTTGTTTTTCAGAAAAAGATGGCAACGTTTTTTCTGAACCTTCAGATTCGGAATTTTGCTTTGAATTTATAGGTAAATTGATTCGTTTACAGAAGTTGCTGACCTACAACCTAGAAGGATTTACGTTATTCTGGGATGAAAACGCGGGATTGGAATTAGTGTGTTTATCACCTGCGAGTGTGCTGTCTTCGATAATGGAACAATCGGTGACTGCCATTGGGTTTTCGGGCACCTTAACACCGCTGAATTTCTACGCCTCTGAGATTGGCTTTTATGAATTGGAGAAAGGTAAAAAATCCGATTCCGGGCAATCTAGAACCGTGAGGTTACTTTCCTTGCCCAGTACTTACGATCAAGAAAAACAATTGTCGCTGGTAACGAACTACATCGATTATTCCTACGCTAATCGACCTTCTGCGAATATTAATATTGCCGAACTTATTGTCGAAATCAGTAGCCTTCATCAAGGAAAATACATCGCGTATTTTCCTTCTTTTGATTCTTTAGACAATATTCATGAAGAATTAATTCGTATTGGTATACAGAGTCAATTAGTGAAGCAAAAGAGAGACGCTACAGAGGAAGATAAAGCCAATTTCATCACCACACTAAACGACGGAAAATGCATTTTAGCCTTGGCAGTTTTAGGGGGCGTATATTCTGAAGCACTGAGTTTTTCTGGCGGCATTGACGGTGTTTTTATTGTCAGTATTGGAATGCCCGCACCTTCTAAGGATCAGGAGCGATTGGTAAAGTATTATGAAAAAAATAATGACGATGGATTTTCGTACGTTTATCGCTACCCTGGTTTTACCAAGGTTCAACAGGCGGTGGGTCGATTGATTCGCTCCGAACAAGATCGGGGCGTTGTAATATTAATTGATGCCCGATTTTCCAGGCCTCAGTATCGCGAGCTAATGCCTGATCACTGGCAGCCCACATTGTGCAATAACCTCTCCGAAATTAAATCGGCAGTTTCTGGTTTTTGGCGCAAATTTGAGCCTGAAAGCCATTCTGATTGACAACCTTATTTTGATAAAGTGGTTAAGAGTAAAAGACACTAACTTTAGCTAATTGCACAAATCAGTGTCTTTTTAATGCCTTCGTTACAGATCAGAGTTACAGGTCAGAAACCTATCGTTTTAACACTTCAACAATTGCTTTGCTTGCATCGTCCATCGCATCTAAAGGAGTTACCAGCGATGTTTCGAGAATTGAGTGTGCAGCGGAAACCGGTTGTTTGCTATGTATTAATTTAACCAACTCTACGACGACTTTTTGCGCTTTAGTGGCGTTTTCCATCAGGTTTCGAATCGCCATGTCAGCCGATACTGATTCTTCGTGAGGGTGCCAACAGTCGTAATCGGTGACCATCGAAAGCGATGCGTACGCCATTTGTGCTTCCAGTGCTAGTTTTGCCTCTGGCATATTGGTCATGCCGATAACGCTAGCGCCGAGGCTGCGATACCAATTCGATTCTGCCAAGGTCGAAAATTGCGGGCCCTCAATGCTGACATAAGTGCCGCCAGTGTGCAGTTTGACGGCATCTTCTTGGGGAAGGCTGCCGACTGATTCGGCGAGTAATTGTGCGAGTTCCGGGCAGACAGGTTGTGCCATAGGCACATGCGCTACTTTGCCAGAGCCAAAAAAGGTGCTTTTACGATTTTTGCTGAGGTCAATGTACTGGTCGGGAATCACCATATCTTTTGGTGCCATAGCTTCTTGCAGTGATCCTACCGCTGAGAGTGAGACCAGATATTTCACGCCACATTGTTTGAGCGCAAAAATATTGGCTTGGTAAGGTACTTCCGATGGCAGTAAGCGGTGGCCGCGACCGTGGCGGGCGATGAAAATAACCGGGATATCTGAGATCGTACCGCTGATCAATGCATCGGACGTTTCGCCGAAAGGTGTTTCAATGGTGTGTTCGGTGACGTTTTCTAACGCGTCCATCTGATAGAGGCCGCTACCTCCAAGAATACCAATTGTCGCTTGTGGTCGTTCACTTGCCATTTAGGGCTCCGTTAATAATGTGCCTTTCCTTCGGTGTGGTTCGAAGTGGGTTGGGTGTTTATGACTGAGATAGATTACTGCTGTGTAATGTTAATTCAAAAACTTGTTTCAATCAGAGGCTCTTTAATTCTCAATGCGGGATAGTGTCCTAAAGTCTTTATAGTGTCCTAGAAGCAGGTATCATGTATCGCTTAAAACACCCGCATTTTATGGCCAATTTTTGGCTACATCCCTAAGAATTAGTTTTTATAAAAAGGCCATTTTAGTGTTTGCTATGGAATTTAAAAGTCATTTAAGAAACGTGATTTTAGTTATTCGATGCAAGTCCAATTTCTGATTAATTCGTCAGTGATTCGGTAATTGATAAAGACAACTCCAAGTAAAGTGTAAAGATGCTTGAAATGAGCTGAGATTTGGTATTAACAAAAATCAGTGGCGGCTCTATCGAGAATATTTCTTATAGCTCATATTCTCTATTTACTGACAAAGCCCTAAATAAAATTTATAAAAGGTTATTTAGGGTTCTCTAATATCTCACTTATGCGTTTTATCCTTTTATTTTAGCTGTACCAATGCCGATATTTCGTGAGAAAATTAGGAAATAGTAATTTTAGAAATAAGGTAATAACCCGCGTTTGAGTCTTTAATAGAGAATCTATTCCTGCCGTAGTTTTCTTTTTCTACCAAGAATTTTTTCCTTTGTGGAATTTGTTTGATTGGTTCCTGTCATAGACACGCATTAAGTTTTGTTAAGCCAATTGTAAATCCAGTCACGAAAAAATGAGGGCATTATGCACGCTACTTTGCCGCTGCTTGAAATAACTGATTTCCCCGAGGTGCACCGTACTGAACTCACAACCTTACAGGTTAATCTCGGATATAAGTGCAATTTACGCTGCCTTCATTGCCACGTTAATGCCGGGCCAAACCGCAAAGAAATGATGACGCCAGACATGGTGGCTCTGATTCCTGAGGTTATTAAGGCTCGTAATATTCAAGTGTTAGATTTAACTGGCGGTGCGCCTGAAATGCACGATCAGTTTAAAGAGTTAGTCATAGCGGCTCGATCAATGGGCGTTGAAGTCATTGATCGCTGTAATCTAACTATTTTGACTGAGCCGGGCTTTGAGGACATGGCGGAATTTTTGGCGGAGCAAAAAGTAAACATCGTTGCCTCTATGCCTTGCTATTCTCAAGACAATGTCGATGCCCAGCGCGGTGACGGTGTGTTTGACAATAGTATTATTGGTTTGCAAATGCTTAATGCGCTTGGTTACGGGAAGCCCGATACTGGCCTTCAATTGGACTTGGTGTACAACCCGCTCGGACCGACTCTTCCGCCCGAACAGCACTCGCTCGAAGCTGAGTATAAAAAGCAATTGCTAAAACATTTCAATATTGAATTCAATCAATTGTTCGCTTTAGCCAATATGCCGATTAAACGCTTTGGTTCTACGCTGATTTCAAAGGGCAAATTCGAAGAGTATATGAATTTGTTAAAAACTAACGCAAATTCAAACAATCTTAATCATGTAATGTGTCGCAGCTTAATCAGTGTTGATTGGCAGGGTTTCCTATTTGACTGTGACTTCAATCAACAGCTTGAAATGCCATTGAAGTTAAATAGTGACGTGAAAAAGCCTCATCTGCGGGATTTGCTAAACAATGACTCCGAAGGACAGCCCGTCCAAGTTGCCGATCATTGTTATGGTTGTATTGCCGGGTCCGGTTCAAGTTGCGGTGGTTCCTTAAGTTAGTACGTGATTTAAATTCGTTAATTTCAGCAGGGTTTAAATTTAACGGTAAACGTTCACGTTTTTATTGAGCTGTTTAGCTCGTAAAGGAAGTAGAATGAAAAAAATATTAATCATAGCTGTTATAGCTATTTTGGTGGCCTTGTTCTTTGCCTTTGACGGACCAAAGTATCTGTCGTTTGAAGGGATTAAAGAGAACTTAGATACTTTACAACAGTGGCGAGAAGAGTCTGCCCTATTGGTGGGAGGTGTATTCTTTGTTGCTTATGTTGTTGCTACCGCGCTTTCGGTACCGGGAGCTGCCTTACTGACGTTAATGTCGGGCGCATTGTTTGGTCTAGGCTGGGGTCTTGTAATTGCCTCTTTTGCATCATCGATTGGTGCAACACTCGCATTTTTAGCATCACGCTATATTCTACGCGATTCAATCCAACAGAAATTCGGTAGTCGCCTTGGTGTTATCAACAAGGGCATGGAAAAAGACGGTGCGTTTTATTTGTTCGCGCTGCGTTTGGTGCCTGCATTCCCGTTCTTCTTAATTAACTTGTTAATGGGTCTTACCCCAATCAAAACCATTACTTATTACTGGGTGAGCCAGGTAGGTATGGTTGCGGGGACTGCGGTATACGTAAACGCGGGTACTCAATTGGCTCAGTTAGATAGCCTTGCTGGCATCCTTTCTTTCGAAATTATTATTTCGTTCGTTTTATTGGGTATTTTCCCAATCATTGCGAAGGCGATTATTTCCAATATTCAAGCATCACGTGTGTATAAAAAGTGGGACAAGCCGAAAAAATTCGATCGCAACATGATCGTAATTGGTGCTGGTGCTGCAGGTCTTGTTTCTTCTTATATTGCTGCGGCAGTGAAAGCGAAAGTTACTCTTATCGAAAACCATAAAATGGGTGGTGACTGCTTAAACTACGGTTGTGTTCCTAGTAAGGCGATTATTAAATCTGCTCGCGTTGCAAAACAAATGCGCAATGCCGAACAGTATGGTTTGAAATCGGTTGATCCTAAGTTTTCTTTCCGTGAAGTGATGGCTCGTGTTCACAACGTTGTCAAAGAAATCGAGCCGCACGACAGTGTGGAGCGTTACGAAGGTCTTGGCGTTGACGTTAAGTTGGGTTACGGCAAAATTATCGACCCTTGGACGGTTGAGATCACGGATAAAGAAGGCAAAAAGAGCCGATTAACTGCGCGCTCAATTGTGATTGCAGCAGGTGCGGCGCCGTTGGTTCCTCGCATTCCTGGCTTGGAAGAAACCGGTTACCTAACCAGTGATACTTTGTGGGAAAAACTGGCTGATCGCGATACGCCACCTGAAAAGCTTATTGTTCTCGGCGGTGGTCCAATCGGATGTGAATTGACCCAATCTTTTGCTCGCCTGGGTTCCAATGTAACTCAGATCGAAATGGCGCCTCGTTTGCTTCTTAAAGAAGACGAAGATGTCGCTGAATTGGCAATGAAATCCATGGACAACGACGGCGTTAATATTCTCGTTGATCATAAAGCCGTGGGTGCCGAGGTTGTTGATGGTAAGAAATACCTGATTGTTGAACATAAAGGCGAGACCAAACGCGTTGAATTCGACGAGATTATTTGTGCTCTTGGTCGTATGCCTCGCTTAACTGGCTACGGTTTGGAAGATCTTGGCATTGAGACCAATCGCACTGTGAGCACCAACGAATACTTGCAAACGGTTTATCCAAACATTTATGCCGCTGGTGATATCGCAGGTCCTTACCAGTTTACTCACACGGCAAGTCACCAAGCGTGGTATGCAGCGGTTAACGGTTTGTTCGGTCAATTTAAGAAATTTAAAGCCGATTACCGAGTGATTCCCTGGACTACCTTTACCGATCCTGAGATTGCCCGCGTTGGTTTGAGTGAGCAAGAAGCGAAGGAACAGGGTATTGAGTACGATGTGACTAAATACGGCATTGATGACTTGGATCGTGCAATTGCTGAAAGTGAAGCGCACGGTTTTGTTAAAGTGCTTACTGTTCCTGGTAAAGACAAAATTCTGGGTGTGACTATTGTTGGTGAACACTCCGGTGAATTGTTGGCGGAATTCGTCTTCGCTATGAAGTGGAACTTAGGTCTTAACAAGATTCTTTCCACCATTCATACCTACCCGACTTGGTCAGAATCGAACAAGTACGCAGCCGGTGAATGGAAACGTGCGAATGCACCGAAGAAAGTGCTTGAGTGGGTTGAGAAATACCACAACTGGCGTTTGGGTTAATCGGACGGTTGCAACTTCAGGTGTGATTTGTCTTTACACTTGAAGCTGCGTCTCTGAGTGATCTGCAAAAAACCACTTTTAAGGTGGTTTTTTGCTATTTAAATCAGCAATTCACCGATTACTTGTCATTGAATTTCATTTAAACTGCGCCCATTTTTAGATCCAGGGCCGAAGTTAGAATGCAGTCCTGAAGTACTTTATCTAAGTGATTCGAATGACGTCTAAGCTGTCCATAGTAATTCCCATTTACAACGAATCGCAGCAATTACCTGAGTTATTTGATCATCTTTCACCGTATCGGGAACGTGGCCATCAGATAATTTTTGTGGATGGTGAGAGTGAAGATAATTCCGTTGAATTGATTGATCAGGCAGGTTTTGTTGTTGTTCCATCAACACGCTCACGAGCGGCACAGATGAACAATGGTGCTCGCCAAGCGACTCAAGATATTCTGCTTTTTTTGCACGCTGATACGCGATTGCCTGAAAACGCGGACGCGTTAATCGTCTCAGCGCTATCAAATCCTCGACAGGTTTGGGGAAGGTTTGATGCTCACATTACCGGAGACCACTTTCTACTGACGGTTGTCGGAAAGATGATGAGTATGCGCTCGCGCTTAACGGGGATTGCTACGGGTGATCAAGGTATTTTTATTAAACGTACGTTTTTTGAAAATATCGGGGGTTATGCATCGCAACCTTTGATGGAAGATGTTGAGATCAGTCGCCGTTTGGTGCCATTGGCCAAGCCTGTGTGTTTGCGCGAGTGTGTTTCGACCTCCGGTAGGCGTTGGATTCATCGCGGAGTTATGAAAACTATCGCCTTGATGTGGTATTTGCGCTTTTTGTACTGGCGCGGTGTGGACCCGAAAGAATTGGCCAAAAAGTATCGTTGAGTTGATCTTTGTTGTCGTCAAAAAACTCGCTCAAAGTCAGCCCTAGCAGCCTCGTAATTTTGCCAAAGTTTATGAGCTTGATTAATTTTGGTGGGACTTTGTGAAGGGAAATGTCACAGTTTTATCGTCATAAATCTGTCAAAATTAAGAAGGCATTTATTGGAGAATGCATTCCTCTATGCACAAAGCTCGTTTAGTTATTTTCGCAAAAGCGCCGATTCCGGGTTATGCAAAAACCCGATTAATTCCCGCATTGGGAGAACAAGGGTCTGCGCGTCTTGCAAAACGTTTATTAGAACACGCAACCGCGCATGCGGTAGAGGCAGATTTGGGCCCGGTAACGCTTTATGCCGCACCTTATCCAATGTCACAATGGCCCGATATTTGTCTGCCTCAAGCATTAGAATTTGCGCCGCAAGGACAGGGGGATTTAGGCGATCGCCTCAGTGCGGCGTGTGAATCTATCTTTGACGATCACTGGGACGGCGTCCCAGTGATTATTACCGGAACTGATTGCCCTGGTTTGACGTCAGAGCTACTAGGTCAAATTTCCAACGTATTAAAGGATAATGACGCAGTTCTAGTTCCGGCAAGTGATGGCGGTTATGTCGCTATCGGCCTTTCACGATTTAATCCGCAGGTATTTTCCGGTATCGATTGGAGTACCGAACACGTTTGTCGACAAACCGTGGAGCGATTTGAATCTTTAGGATGGCAATATACGTTGCTACCTCAAATGCATGATATTGACGAGCAGCAAGATTTACAGTGGCTGCCGCAAAGTTGGAGTCTAAAAGACTTTGAACAATTTAATTAGGAAAGACAGAAAACATGGGTGATCTCAGTATGCAAAGTCATGATGTTGTTAAAGATTATTACGGTAAACAACTGCAAAGTTCGGATGATTTAAAAACCGATGCATGCTGTGATGCCTCTGCTGTACCGAATTGGTTAAAGCCATTATTGTCTAATATTCACGGTGAAGTACTTTCGCGTTATTACGGATGCGGTTTGGTGTGTCCAACCAATTTACGTGGCGCGCGAGTGTTGGATTTAGGCAGCGGTTCAGGCCGCGATGTTTACGCGTTGGCTCAGTTAGTTGGCCCAGAAGGCGAAGTGGTGGGCGTTGACATGACTGACGAACAGCTCGATGTTGCTCGCAACCATCAGGCTTATCACGTCGAAAAATTTGGTTACGATAACGTTCGCTTCTACAAAGGCTACATTGAGCGTTTGGAAGAACTCGATCTTGAGCCAAACAGCTTTGACGTTGTGGTATCTAACTGCGTAATTAATTTGTCTCCAGACAAAGACGCCGTAATTGCAGGTGCTTACAACTTGCTTAAAGAAGGTGGCGAGCTTTATTTCTCAGACGTGTATTCCGACCGTCGTGTACCAAAAGACGTTGCCGAAGATCCGGTCTTGCTGGGTGAATGTTTAGGTGGTGCGCTTTATTGGAACGATTTTATCAATATTGCTAAACGTCAGGGCTTTAACGATCCTCGTTTGGTTGAAAACCGTACCTTAGAAGTGACCGACGAAGAATTGAAAGCAAAAGTTGGCGCTATCAACTTTATGTCAGCAACCTACCGTTTATTCAAATTGCCTCAGCTAGAGAGCGATTGTGAAGATTATGGGCAAGCAGTCATTTACAAAGGCACCATTGCTGAGTCTCCTGAATTCTTTATGTTGGACGAACACCACATTATTGAAGCCGGTCGTATTTTCCCTGTGTGTGGCAATACTTGGTATATGTTGGCCAATACTCGTTTTGCTGAACATTTTGAATTTATTGGTGATTTCTCGAAGCACTTCGGTATTTTCCCAGGTTGCGGTGGCACAGCACCGTTTGATGCTTTGCTTTCAACTTCTGACGATGGCGAGCAATCCTGCTGCTAAAGCACTGTTGAATGACGTTGAAAAACACCGCCATCTGGCGGTGTTTTTTTATGTGTTGTAGTTTCGGATATAGAGTAAGATGGATAAACACCCAGGGAGATTATGCCAACTGTGAATTCCCAAGCCACTGCATTGATAACCGACGATCTTTGTCCTTCTCATTATTGCGAAAGTAAAATTGACTCAATGCAATCCGTTTTTGGTGCGTGGCAAAAAATGTCGATTTATAGTGATCACTCTATCAATAGTAACTCGTTGGAACGTTTCGGATTAGCGGGCGCAGAGATAATAAATTCAACTTTCACCGACGTAGCGATCATCGAGATTTTAGAGTCTCTTTCCGCGGCTCATCGTCTCTATCTTTTAGGGCTCGATAAACATGTTTGGCCTTTACGGCACACATTATTATTAAACGGCGTGCTCAGTGATGCGATTGTTGTACACGGATTTGAACACGTAAAAACGGCTTTTTGTGGGTTTTGCCACCATCGTTGGGATTTCGAAGTGAATACGCCGATAGTCAATAACAGTGGCACTCAAATAGAAAATACATCCTGTAGTGCTCAATACAGTGTTTGTGATAACTGTTCCTTTACTGTTGAAATTGGTGATCACTTTTCTTCGTTTTATGGCGCGTATTTGGCTTTGCCAAAAATACAGTGACAACTATGCTGTAACAATCATGAAGTAACACAATCATGCGACCTTTTCCGAAAACTCCTCAGCAACTTGTTCCTCCCTATAAATTCAGTAATTCATCGTTTGCGATTGATCGATTTCCCTTTCCTTTTAAAACTCCGCTGGATTCACAACAGCCCTTTAAGTACAGCGCAAATATTGAACCTCATGAGCCAGGTAAAACCGACAGTGCGACCGAATTTTATCTTGATATCGACGAGCACTATTTGACGGAAATGTTGGAGAAAAAACGTGTTTTGAATCAACACAAAAATCACTGTTTGGTGTTGGATCATATGAAACACGCTGAATGGGAATGGTTTGAACACGTCACCCGGAAATTGGCTCAAGATTATCCTCATTATTTTGAACTTGAAATGGCCGGTGATTGCGGTTGTTGGAAGAATCATTTGCTCGATATTGAGCAGGAATTTACGCTTGGAAAAGATTCCCTTCCGAGCCGCCCATTGGCGTTTTTAGGCGGTCAGGTTCAAGGTGATTTTGCGTTGTTGGATCAGCGTGAACATCAATTATATTTAGACGCAGGCATTATTACCGGTCCTTCAGATTGGTCTCTTGCCTTTGATATCGGTATGGATTTTACCGAATGGCATAAGCCAGTGCCCGACGCTGAACCTGTGTTTGACAGAGCCTTAAATTACCTGTTGGGTTTGCAGGCCGGTTCGCCGGTGCGACGTTTGAATTGGATTTTGTGCGTTTATCCGAGACTAGATCGTTCTCTTGAGAGTTACCCAGATTGGGCGCTGGATAAACGGAATTTGACGCCGGACAGAATCGGAGACGATTTATTTTTGCGTGTTGAATTACAAGTATTGGATCGTCTACCAAAAACACGTGCCATTATGTTCAGTATTCGAACCTACTTTTTGTCGATGAACGATTTATTGTTAAACCCGCATCGAGCATTGGCGTTTTATCAAACGATTAAAACCTTGCCGAAATCGATTTGTGATTACAAAGGTATATCGCCGCTTCAGGCAATGTTAGTGGCGTGGTTGGAAGAAAAGTTAGAGAAAAGGCTAGAAGGTTAAGATAGAGAGGCTCGAGCTTTGGTGGTAAAAAAGCGGGCAATAAAAATTGCCCGCTGTTGGTCGTATCAAATTTTAAGAATGCAGTGAATTAAACTGTTTTAGGATTTTCACCCGAATCTGTATTGCTTCCTGATGAAGCATTCGCTGTTCCATTCAATCGCATTTCCCAAAAATCTGCGTTTTTAATACCGAGTTTTTCAGGGTTAAAGGCGTATGCGCTGACACCGTCTTTTCTTTGTTGCTCGTAATCCTTCAAGGCAATGATTGCAGGCTTAGAGATAAAGAAGATAATTAGAATGCCGACAACGTTCAACCACACTGTCATCCCGAGCCCTAGATCTCCGATACCCCAGGCGAGCGATGCGGTATTAATGGTCCCGTAAAAGACGACAGCCATTAAACCGAGCTTCATGAATAAACTCAGCACGGGAATGTGCACAAACCGATTGATGTAAGCGACGTTGGTTTCGGCGATGTAGTAGTACGCAAGAATGGTCGTAAATGCGAAAAATAACAGTGCGATTGCGATAAAGATTCCGCCAACACCTGGGAGCGTTGTTTCTACTGCATATTGAGTAAATGCCGGGCTGTTAGCATCAATGGTCGCTGCTAAATTTTGGATTAGGAAAGCATCACCGTTGCCGTGAACGTTATAAGCGCCGGTAATTAAAATCATAAATGCGGTTGCAGAACAAACAAATAACGTATCAACGTAAACACTGAATGCTTGAACGATACCTTGCTGAGCAGGGTGATCCACTTCGGCTGCCGCTGCGTGGTGTGGGCCAGTACCTTGACCTGCTTCGTTTGAATAAACGCCGCGTTTTACACCCCAACCAATTGCAGCACCAAAGCCTGCCATCGGGGTAAATGCGTCACCCACAATTTGACCGATAATTCCCGGTAATTCAGTGATGTTAAGCGCGACAATCACACAGGCAACAATGATGTAAGCGAGAGCCATAAATGGCACAACAATCTGTGCAAATGCGGCAATACGCTTTACGCCCCCAAAAATGATAAAACCGAGAGCGATTAAAATCAGTGTACCACACAAAATTTTGGTGAATTCAAATGAGCCAACGGCGGTTTCAACAACCGACCCTGAGCCAAAGGCGTTCGAGATTGCGTTGCCGATTGAATTCGACTGCACCATTGGTAAACAAAGACCGGTTGAAATAATCATGGCAATCGCAAATAAAATGCCGTACCACTTTTGCCCCAGTACTTTCTCAAAATAATACGCAGGACCACCCCGATATTGGCCGTTGTCTTCTTCTTTATAGATTTGAGCAAGTGTCGATTCAATGTAAGCGGTTGCCGCACCTAAAAACGCAACGACCCACATCCAGAAAATAGCGCCTGGACCACCAAAGCCAATCGCCGCTGCAACACCGGAAATATTACCTGTGCCGACACGCCCGGAAAGGGAAACCGATAATGCTTGGAATGATGAAATGCCTTTGTCGGTTTTTGTCCCGGAAAACAGCAGGACCCACATTTCTTTGAACATACGAACTTGAACAAAGCGGGTCATTACCGAGTAAAACAACCCAGCCCCTAAGCACAAATAAATAAGTACGGGACTCCAGACATAACTGTTAATGGCGTTTACTAGATCATGCATAGATTTTTGCCTTAATTAGATAATGTTCTCTTTATGATTTATTGTGTTACGTGTTCTTCTAAAACTCCGGAGTGTGGATCGTTAAATACATCCATATCCAACTCGTCGTTTTCGCTTTTTGCGACCACACAGGATACCGCAGCATCGCCAGTGATATTCACTGAAGTTCGGATCATATCCATCAATCGGTCTACACCGATGATTAATGCGATACCTTCGACAGGTAAATTCACTTGAGTGAACACCATCGTCAACATGATCAGTCCAACACCGGGAACGCCAGCGGTTCCGATTGAGGCGAGAATCGACATTAATACGATGAGCAGATAATCCGTTAGAGCAAGATCGAGTCCATAGACATTGGCGATAAACACCGTGGCAACACCTTGCATCATTGCGGTGCCATCCATATTAATAGTCGCGCCAAATGGCACAGTAAAAGAGGCAACGGAGCCTTTTACGCCCATTCGATTTTCTACGGCTTGCAGTGTTGCAGGAATGGTTGCGCCACTGCTGGCGGTTGAAAAGGCAAACATCTGCGCGCTGCGAATTTTCTTGAGAAAAATTCTCGGATTTAATCCAGAGATGGCTTTAAGTGCGCTCGGCAGTGTGACAAAACCGTGGAAAAGCAATACGCCAGCCAGCACTAGCACATAGAAAATAAGCTCAACGAACAGATCGAAACCCAGTTGAGCCATGACTTTTGCGATTAGGCAAAATACCGCATAGGGTGCAAAGTGCATGACGATTTCAACCATTTTCATCATCAGTTCATTCATTTGTTCAGCGAACTGAATAACGACGGGTGCTTTGTCTTTAATCGAGAGCAGGCAAATGCCGAAAATCAACGCGTAGAAAATAATCGCGAGCATATTGCCTTCGGCCATGGCTGCGATTGGGTTACTGGGAACTATGTCGGTAATTACTTGAACAAGAGAGGGCGCATTTTTACCGGAGAAATCTGAGTCGGTGGGCGGTGGCTCAATACCGGAACCTACCGAGAAAATCGTTGCGGCGATTAACGCTGTGGCGATGGCAATAGCGGTGGTAGACATATACAAGCCGAAAGATTTACTGCCGACCCTACCGAGTAATTTAATATCGCCAATGCCCAAAACACCACAAACGATAGAGAAAAAAACCAGCGGTACTACCAACATTTTTAATGCGTTTACAAACAGCTTGCCGCCAAGTGCGAAAATTCCTTCGCTGAGATAAGTGTCGACAAAGCCGCCAGAAACACTGAGTCCAGTTGCATTGAGAGTAAGACCTAAAAACAAGCCAGCCATCAAGCCGATCAACACTTTTTGTGTAAGGTTCATAAAGAATCTCTTTTTATGATTTTGTTTAGGAGCCTCTGGTTAACCTCAAGATCACTCAGGCCAAGGAGTTTTTTTCTGATTAAGGCGTGCTTTTGAAGATCTAACGGGTTAAATCGAAAAAGCACAACGCAGAGCAGGAAAAAACTGGCAGGCCCCGTAGGGCGCGGTCTCAAGCGCACATTTGCGGCGTTGCCGTTTTTATTAAGGACTAAGGCCATTAATTACAAACGGCGCCTTGCAACTGCACGCTTGAGATCTCGCTGAGTAATGTTGAGGTTAATCAGAGGCTCCTTTATTCGCTGTTGATATACGCCCTAAAAAAGGGCGTTAAGTGTCTCTTGAACGTACACAATAAGCAGCTTGTCTATTTTTAACAAGTTCAATACCACATTGGTCGAGCACGGCTGAGTCATAGTCGGCCAAAGTCTCTTTTAAAAAACTTACACACTTTCATGGTATTTTGGTCGAATTCGTTCGCTTGTAGGACGAAATAGAATATCTATACCGCAGTATCACAACCAATCATGTAGCCTTAGCGTTTGAAAGCCTCTATCAGGTTCGGATTTTTATTGTTCTATGGTGTTAACCTGTTATTTCCCTTTAATCTGAAAATTTCATTGAGATAAAAAGATGCAAAAGTGTTTATTGGTGCGTTTGTTTTGGTCCTTATGCTTAGTTATTGGCAGTGCACTGCCGAGTATTGCCTTCGCGCAGGAAGAGTCATCGGAGGTTGTCGCAGACGAAATTAATTCTGTTCAAGAACAGCCTTCTGCGGATGACAGTGCGGTAATCTCAGCGCCTGCAACGAATTATCAGTGTGAGCTGCGTGGCAACGTTCGCCGTGTGGAAATACAGTATGCTGAGGACGGTCAAACTGTTCCCTGTTCGGTGGTTTATTATAAAGACACCGAAGCTCCTGGTTCTGAACGAGTATTGTGGAGTGCAAATAACCAACCTGGGTATTGTGAAAATCAGGCACAAGAGTTTGTATTAAAGTTACAAACTTGGGGGTGGGAGTGCCAGTAAAGGCGAGATAATTGACCCAGATTCGCTCACAAACTCTCTCGCGTCTAAAATATAGACAGAAGTTCGGGGCAGATGAAAAGCAATTGATCAGAGCCTAATACTAATGGCAAGTACTTAAGTAGTGGATATTTAGGTATAATCTGGCCCCGTATTTTCTTCATTGTCGTCAATATTTGCCGTCATATACGAAGAAAGTCTTTATAACTCAAGAGGTTATTGAGCTATTAGGCGCGATTAGCCGATCGATGACGATGGGCATAACTAAAACATCTGCGGGATTCAACCCAATCGCCGCAGAACTCGAAACAAAAATGGACTTATGTTTCAGCCGTTAGGCACAAACTATTTGAAAGGCAGCATATAGATCCAACTGTAGAGCTTTCAATACGTTCAAATGGGCAAGCCGGATCGCGTGCTCCTTTGCGAGATATCATGCGTAGGGATAGAGAAAATAAAAACCAAATCGCCTTCGACTCCCTGCGTTTGTCTAACTGTGTAGCGCTCGCTAGCAACAATAGAGGTTTAAAATGACAACATCCGAGTCAACTATTATCTATACCAAAACTGACGAAGCACCTGCTCTCGCCACCTACTCGTTTCTCCCTATTATCAAAACCTTTGCTTCAAGCGCCGGCATCAATGTTGAGTTGAGCGATATTTCATTGGCAGGCCGAATCCTTGCCAATTTCCCAGAAAACCTTTCTGAAGATCAAAAAATCAACGACGAACTTGCTGAACTTGGTCGCTTATCCAAAGAACCGAACACCAATATCATCAAATTGCCGAACATCAGTGCTTCTATTCCTCAGTTGAAAGCAGCAATTGCTGAGTTGAAAGAAAAAGGTTTCGATGTTCCTGAGTACCCTGATGAGCCAGCTACTGACGAAGAAAAAGCCATCAAAGATCGTTATGCAAAGATCTTAGGTTCTGCGGTTAACCCAGTATTGCGTGAAGGTAACTCTGACCGTCGTGCGCCTGTTGCCGTAAAAAATTACGCGAAGAAGAACCCACACAGCATGGGTAAGTGGGCTAAAGCCAGCCAAACTCACGCTGCATTTATGACTGGCGGTGATTTCTTCTCTGCAGAGCAATCTGTAGTCATGGACAAAGCCGGCGATGTAAAAATTGAATTCACCGATGCTTCTGGCAACGTAACCGTACTGAAAGAAGCGTTAAGCCTACAAGAAGGCGAAGTACTTGATTCAATGCGCATGAGCAAAAAAGTACTTTGTGAGTTCCTTGAAGCTGAAATTGAAGACGCAAAAGAAGCTGACATTCTTTTCTCGCTTCACTTGAAAGCGACCATGATGAAAGTTTCTCACCCAATCGTATTCGGTCACGCGGTTCGCGTATTCTTCAAGCCAGTTTTTGAGAAATACGAAGAGCTGTTCGACAAGTTGGGTGTTAACCCTAACAACGGTCTAGGTAACGTTTACGACAAGATCGAAAGCTTGCCTGAAGAACAGCGCAAAGAAATTGAAGCTGACATCCAAGCGTGTTACGAAATTCGCCCACGTCTAGCAATGGTTGATTCTGATCGTGGTATCACCAACTTACACGTTCCAAGTGACGTTATCGTTGATGCTTCTATGCCGGCAATGATCCGCAATGGCGGTAAAATGTGGGGCCCTGACGGTAAAGAGTACGACACAAAAGCTGTTATGCCGGAGAGTACGTACGCGACAATCTACCAAGAAGTAATCAACTTCTGTAAGACTCACGGCGCGTTCGATCCAACCACTATGGGTACTGTGCCAAACGTTGGTTTGATGGCGCAAAAAGCTGAAGAATACGGCTCTCACGACAAGACCTTTGAAATGGCCGCTGACGGTGTTGTTAAGGTCATCGACGGTGCTGGCAACGTATTGATGCAGCACGATGTGGAAAAAGGCGATATCTGGCGCGCTTGTCAAACCAAAGACGCACCGATTCGCGATTGGGTTAAGTTGGCCGTAACTCGCTCTCGCTTGTCTAATACGCCAGCGATTTTCTGGTTAGACGAAGAGCGTGCTCACGATGCGCAATTGATCAAGAAAGTGACTGAGTATTTGAAAGACCATGATACTGATGGTTTGGACATTCAAATTCTTCCGCCAGTAAAAGCGATTCGTCAGTCTATGGAACGCCTACTTCGCGGACAAGACACGATTTCTGTGACTGGTAACGTATTGCGTGATTACTTGACTGACTTGTTCCCAATTTTGGAGCTTGGTACCAGTGCGAAAATGCTTTCTATCGTGCCTTTGATGGCCGGTGGCGGTTTGTTCGAAACGGGTGCCGGTGGTTCAGCGCCTAAGCACGTTCAACAGTTCGTTAAAGAGTCTCACCTTCGTTGGGATTCACTGGGCGAGTTCTTAGCATTGGCGGTTTCTCTGGAAGACCTAGCGGTTAAAGCGGGTAACACCAAAGCAGGTATTCTTGCTAAGTGCCTAGATCAAGCGACTGAGAAGTTACTTGGCAATAACAAGTCGCCTCTGCGTAAAGCGGGACAAATCGACAACCGTGGTAGCCATTTCTACCTGGCTATGTACTGGGCAGAAGCAGTGGCTGCGCAAACCGACGACGCTGATTTAGCGGCTAAGTTCTCAAGCCTATCTGAAACTCTTTCATCGAAAGAAGCTGAGATCATGGCTGAGATTGATGCGACACAAGGCAAGCCTGCCGATATCGGTGGTTACTACATGCCGGTTGAAGAGAAAGCAACAGCGGCTATGTTCCCAAGTCAAATTTTTAAAGAAGCACTTGCTTCTGTTTAATGATTTGATTCTTGTTGAAACAAAAAGGAGCCTATTGGCTCCTTTTTGCTTTTTAGGCTCCACCTATTTTGATAAGCCCGTTAAATCGCTTCTATCTATTATTTTCTATTATTGTTCCTATTGTTATTGAGTGCTGAGAGCAATCGTTGAGATGACGTTATCGTTATTCGTCTTTATTTATATATCAAAGCCAGTTGAGTAAGTATTTTGGATTCAATTTCTTTAAATTCTATAGACATCGCATTTGCCAACGCTCAATATCAGCGAGGAAATCGGATACGTATCTCGCATTTTTTATCAGATGATAGTGCGCGCAAGTTAAAAGCTCTGGTAGATACCATTCCTTACTATCATCAGGCGTGTTTTTATGATGGGCAGGCGCAACTTATCCCGCCAAAAAAATTCTCTGAGCTCGATCTTAAAGCGCGGCAAGAATTCATAAAGAAAATTTACGCTCAAGCCGCTGATGCTACCGGGTTTTGGTATGGGCGCTATCAACCGGAAGGCGCAGGTGCGTTGATTTACGATCAGATAAAATCTTGGTTGGAAAGTAGCGTAATTCTCGATTTTGTTCGAGCGGTTACTGGTCATGAAAACCTTTCGAAAGTTACAACGCAAATCACGTGTTTTAAGCCGGGTGACTTTCTTACACGTCATAACGATGTTGTGCCGGTTGAAAACCGAAAAGTGGCTTATGTCCTTAACCTTCCTAACCAATGGCATCCCGATTGGGGTGGATTATTGCAATTCTACACCGAACACGGGCAACCCCTTGAAGCTTGGTCGCCAGAATACAATTCGTTTGGATTGTTTGATGTTAGCCACCCACATTCGGTAACCTCGGTTTCGCAGTTTTCACCGCAAAACCGGATAACGATCAGTGGCTGGTTTCACAGCGATTAACGGATTGTTATTTCACTCGGCTCACGCCGACCTTTCTGCCGGTTTCTACAATATGCATGTCGTAGAAGCCGAGAAAGTTTCTTTTAATGATTACCTCTGGAGACTCAAGCTTTTTTCGATAAAAACCACTTCGGCGTTGTTTCCAGACTTCGCCATTGTTTAAGTAAAAAACGGTTTTCCCCGTCCAGCCGGTAAATTCGCCCTTAATGCTGGTTTTGATGGGAGCATTCAATACTGCTTCTGCTTCCTTTCTTGTTATTTTGGCAACTTTAGGTTGTTCTGATGACGGTGCTTGAGTAGCAGGAGCAACAGCTGTTCTCTTTCCATTCAACCATTCGTTTAAAAACGCGATTTCTTCCGGAGACAGCTTATCTAGTCCGCTTTTCTGGCGTTCTTCTGCTGTCATTTGTGTTTTTAAGTCGACCTCCGCATGTGTGTGCAGTGGTAGGAAGAGTGAAAAAAGCATGACGAGTAATAGAGGATTCGCTTTCATAAATTTACTGTTCAACTTTGATATCAAAGGCAATAGTAGCCCTTTGTTGCTGTGATTCGAAGGGAATTGTGCCGTGCCAAAAATACGAGGGAAATATTACCAGCTTCCCAATTTTCGGCTGTATAAATTGAGTCGCAGACAATTCTGGATGCTGGAAATTCGGCTCCCCGAACTTTATCCACCCAGTTTGCTTTTGTTCATCGTTAACTTCATCGGGAAGGTCGACGTAATACACGGCACTTAAGTCTCCTTCGGGATGAATATGCATTGTGTGGTAACCACCAGTTTCGAGCAGTACTGACCACGCACCAACAACGCTATAATTTGTTTTGGAGTTCGACGAGAGCGACAATACTTTATCACGATTTTCTCGAATATATTGTTCTAGAAAAGGCTTAATTAATTCGAAAAATGGTACGTCGAGTTGATTTTCAAAAGCGATTAAATTGCCTGGTGTTTGTATGCCGTTGACAAGCGTTTGATCGACTGGCGCCACAGTACTTGAGTGAATCGTCTTTAGGCTATCCAAAAGAGCCTTATTTTCAAAAGCTGAATCGGTAATGTTGACATTAAATTCTCGAACGAGTTGATCGTCAAAGCCTGCTGAATCTGATTTGTGGCAGCCAGTAATTCGATAGATGTTGGTTTCCAAAGACAATAAACCAATATCTTTGGGGTTGTGTTCTAGCGCAAGAAATAGTGCGTTCTTTGCAGAAATATGATTCTGTTGCCTTAGGTAAATGATTATTAGCTCAAAACAGTAGCTTGGAATTTGATAGCCTGTTAATTCGCAGCATCTCAACCAGTGCTTTTCACTGATTGTTAAATTGCCTTTCTTGTCTTCTAAGCGAGCCAATAAAGTTAGCAACTTAGGATTTTGCAGAACAAAATCTTTGTTGTTCTCAATTAGCTCGTCACTTTTACCGAATTGATTACTTTGAATCAAAAACTCTACATAGTCATAAAGTAAGTCGTAAGTCATTAAATGCTCAGAAGCCAATGACTCATAATTTGACAAAAATTCACGCTTGTTGTTAAGTGTCCAATAAACCGAATTGATGTTTCTTAAACATTTTTTGTGGTATGGGTTAACGGTTAGTACAGATTTGTAATGCTTAATAGCGCTTGGAAAGTCGGCTTTTTCCGCAAAAACATTACCTAGATTAAAGTGAATTTCAGCGCTGTTGGGTTTTAGCGATAACGCTTTTAATAAGCTATTGATCGCTTCCGTAAATTTGTGCGAGTCTCTGTAAACATGGGAGATATTGTTCAGGGCAATTGCGTAGTTGGGTTTCAGTGACAATGATGTTTGAAACGCTTTTTCCGCGGCTATTAAATGATTGTTTTTGTAGTGAATCCTTCCCGATAAATTGTACAGTTTGTGACTGTCGGGAAATTTTTGCAGTGACTGAGTCACCTTGTTTTCTGCAGCAGCAAGAGAGTTTTGTGAGATCAAACAATCTATCAAACTGACGTAGGGGCTTTCGTTTTGAGGTGCCAATAACAGGGTGTTATTAAATGCCTGGATAGCTTGTGCGAATTTCCCTTGTTTTTTATAGCATAAGCCGAGGTTGTTAAACGTGTGAGGTTGTTTGTTGTTTTTGGCTAATGATGCAAGGAGGTAATGTTCAGCTTTTTCGAAATTGTTTTGAGAGGAATACAATGACCCCAATAATTGCATTGCTTCATAGCTTTGGGTTAATTGAATTTCGTTGAGGTAAAGTTGTTCAGCCTTGGAGAGATTGTTATTTTGATGGGCAAAAAGAGCTTGTTGAATTAAAGAACTCATAAATAATCAATAAAAAGGCGGACATAAAGTCCGCCTTTTTTAGCGCTAATTAGAAGCTAGCTTTTGCAGAAACATAGAATGTTCTACCGAATACATCGTAAGTAGCAGGGAATGTATTCGACTGCTCTTGGTTGTCACCTATTAGTGTGGGTGTTTCATCGAAGATATTATCAATACCGAAGTTAACAGTATAGTTATCGTTGAAATTGTAAGACGCCGTTAGATCAAAATAGCTCTCTTCATCTAATGACTCCACAGAGAACTCAAAACGATCGTCATCATCATCAACGCTGCCAACAAACCTCCACAATAGTTGTGTAGTTAGGCCGCCATAGGACCAACCAAAGGTCATTCTGTGCTTGTACTCCGGAATTGGCTCACCACATAAATTACCAAATTTACCTAAACAGTCGAGGGTAAGTTCTGAGGTAAATTCTGTTTCATTTTCGGTGGTATATGTTCCAAGGTAGGCAATGCTTCCGAGGCCACCCGCAACATCAAAGCTGTAATCAATGGACAGGTCATAACCAGTTAAAGTAGTGACACCTGCGTTTTGATTAGGTACATCTACATCGTCAATTGTGCCATCAGCTCGACGAGTTACCGCATTACAAGCCGCTGAGCCGACACCTCCGAGAGACGAATAACAAGTTGCTAGAGTGTTTGCCGTGCCACCGAGGAATGGTGTAATAGCATCTTCGATTTCAATATCGAAATAGTCAAGGCTAAGACTTAAGCCGTCGATTGAATTTGGTGTATACACAACTCCAAAAGTAATCGTTTCGGCTTCCTCTTCATTTAAATCTTCCGTCCCGCTGAATGTAGAAGGGGTTTGGTTAGAAGGGGAGTCAATAGCAGAAGATCCAATGACATCCTCAGGCACCCCGGTAGCTGCACAAATCGCGGCAACTTCTGCTGGAATTACACCGTCTTCGTCTTGAATGGCTGCTTCTGAACATGGATCAATAGCAGACGGGAAACCTCCCCCGGGTGGAGCAAATAACTCTGCTATGTTCGGAGCTCTAACTGCCGTGTTAAACCCTGTTCTAAACCGTAGCTCGTCGTTAGGGGCCCAAGATGCGGCAATTTTATAACTTGAAGTGTCACCGACAGTTGTATAATCAGATGATCTAAATGCTAATTCTACGTCCAGGGATTGGGCGCCAGGCACGTCTCTTAAAATGGGGATATAAACCTCGCCATATACTGAGTCCACTGAGTATGAACCAGCAGTCGGCGGCGATCCGTTAAATCCTGCTATAGTTCCGGCTCCTAAATCTTGTGATGGTCTGAAGGAGAAATCATTTGCAATATGCTCTAGGCCAATCGCCACAGATACTTCACCTGCTGGTAACTCAGCAATTGGTCCAGAAACAAACCCTGATGCAACTGTTTGCTCGTAATCAGTAATTGCAGACACGTCAGTTACTAGGAATGCTGCTCCTTCAGCAGAAATATTACCTTCACCAAAAATATTAATTGGGGAACAACCGACTAACGAACCATTTTCACTCGTATCTGAGCAAGTACCGCCTGTTGGGTCCGACTCCAGGTCTAATAATAATGCCTGATTAAATCGGGTTGTATTTACATTTCCTCGTTGAGTTAAGCTAGTTGTGACCGTTCCTGTCTGGTAGTACGCGTAAGTATCAGCGCCCGGTGTGGTCGTGCCAGTATTCAGAGTTGATAGAACTCCGTTGCTGGTAACGGTTGTTTCGCCGCCAGGAGCCGACACGTCAACAACGTTACCGAAGTTCGAGTAAAACGCTTTGCTGCCGTTGCGATTGGTGGCTGCCACTGTAATAACGCCATTACAGTTTGCTGGGTTTGCGTTTGAAGCGTTAACGTTGGAATTACCGGCGGCAACGACCACGGTTGTACCTAAAGAACGCGCTGTATTAATTGCGGCTTGAGTGGTTGCACTACAAGCGCCTGTGCCACCCAGACTTAGGTTAAGTACGTGAGCAGGGTTGGCGTTTGTCGGAATGCCACTGACCGAACCACCCGCGCCCCAGATAATGCCATCAGCGATGTCAGAGGTAAAACCACCGCATCGTCCCAATGCGCGAATCGGAACAATTTGAGCGTTGTAAGCAACACCGGCAACACCAATGCCATTGTTAGCTACCGCGCCGACCGTACCAGCCACGTGTGTACCGTGCCAAGAGCTGTCGCTGGCTCGGCTACCTGGGCCACAGGCGCCCGCTGCGGTCCAATCACCTTCATCAAGCGCATTGTTATCGCGACCGTTACCGTCTCGGGCAACCGTTGCGTCGGAGATCATGTCGTAGCCGGGAAGAATGTTGGCAACAAGATCGGCGTGAGGGCGGTAACCCGTATCGATGACACCGACAATGGCGCCAGAGCCTGTGGAGGTATCCCATGCCGTTGGCAAGTTGAGGCCACCGGTGGTTTCAAAATAATGCCATTGTTCGTTGTAACGTGGGTCCGTTGGAATCGCTAACGGATGCATCATCAAATCAGGTTCTGCGTACTCGACATTAGGGTCGGTCATGATTTCACTGATGATCGAATTAATGTCTTTCTGAGATTTGAAATCGTTCATTTCAATCAGCTGAGCACCGGTCGATAAACGACGCATGTGCTTGAAGCTGGTACCCGTTGCACGACCCATGCGATTAAATCGGGCGGTGCTCATGGTTTCGGCAGTAGCGAGTGCGGATGAATTTTTATATTTTACGATAATACGGTTAGTCATCGATTGAGCTTGATGAACTGGAGCTACAGAAGATTGCTGTAATTCAGGCACAACTGCGTAGCTTAGGCTGGATGCAGCAGATAAAGTCACAGCGCTAATTGCGAAAGCAAGACGCTTGGATGACTTCTGCCATGATTTTTTAATGACGGGTAACATAATTGTCCTCGTAACAGGGTCTAAACATTATCGAATATTAATGAATCGCCGTTGGTCAACAGCAGAGTCCGCCCGATTCAAAGCAATAAATATCCTGCCTCAATCAAAGAAGCATGAGCGGAAAAATCAAAAAATTAATTGAGTGAACTGTTGGGTGTTTGACGTTGTAAAAGTTGGTCTTCTTCCACCCAGTTAATATTGTTTAATTGTTTTACCGAATTCATAAATTCGTGTAGATCGTTTTGTTTTAGTGCCGGTTTTATAATTAAAATCCAACGAGCCATTGAACTGCTTTCAGCCTTTTCGATATTCACATTGTGTGGCAATAGGTGTGAAATATCCGAAAAAACCTGAGTGTTTTGTTTTTCATTTAAAGGCATTTTAAACATGACGATGACTCTTTGTGCTGGTTGAGCCATAGACATTGTTGGTAACCATGAAAAACAAAATAATATTAAAAATACAGATCGTTTGATCATATTTGTGCGGTTGGTCTGTCAGGGTTCACAAATTCTTCGAAAATCAGTGAAGCAATGTTAAAAAAATATATGCAGTTTTATGTGCTTTTTACTGTGTTGATAAGTCAGTCAATTGAATATGTTCCAACTTTGTGTGAAAAAGCATGCTCTATAATTAATAAACATCTTAAGCAAAAAAACTGTGAACTCTGTGGAAAATAAAAATAAATACAATCGCTTAGAAAATTAAAAAAATAATATCTGGTTAGACGCTTAACCGGATAACTTCTGCATTTTATGCCTTAAATTATAAATTTGGTAGTCCTGTCAGAATGCGCACAGAAAACGAAAATTGAGGTATGTGAAGTTGAAATTTTGAAAATTTATCTTCTCGATGTATTTTTTATCGATGAATTTGACTATTTTTTGCTGATATTAGTCAGGTAATTAATGAAAATCTTAATATATGCTACGAATTGGTCAGGCGATTTGAGTTGTTAGAAAAATATCCTGTTAATTTTTCCAGGCATCACTGGTTTGAAAGGTATTTCTCACTAATTTGATGTGAAAGGTCACAAATTATAATTTTTTCCTGATTCTGTTTTGTTTTTATCGTGATTTTAATTTTTAAATGGTCTTTTATTTAAAATAAATAAATAAATTGTGAAAAATTACCAAGCTTGATTTGGAGTCAAAGACTGAATTTTTGGTTGGGTTGTAAGTTGAGTTGTAAGATGAACTAAATTGACTTTTTGTTGAGGTTTTTTGTGCTTGTTTTTTGATTTGAATTTTATTGTGTCGGTGAGAGTGAGTCGGATGGTATAAATATCTAAATGGCTTTTTGTTGTTTGGTACAAAAGATTTTCTATCTTCGCAGTTTCGGTTTTTTTATAAAATGTTTTCAGTGAACGGTGTTTTCTCTTTACACAGCCTTGAATAAATTCGGCCAGTTAAATGTATAAAACTGGCCGGTTAAATCCGTCTATTTTATTGGGCAATATTGTTGTTAAATGCTGCTCTTAAGTACTGCTTCTAACTAAAAGTCTTCAATCAATAACGTTCTAAGAATCAATCTGTATTTTTAACCGTATCCAAATGACCAACTTTCACATAAATCAGAGCGCCGTCTTCTTTGGTAAACGGTGTGTGAGAACTCATGTTTGGGCTGCGCAGCCAAGAGCCTTTAGGGTAGACGCCGTGCTCATCGTAAAACGTCCCTTCGAGTACTAAAATTTCTTCGCCACCTCGATGTTGATGAAAACTGAATTGGGTGTTGGGTTGCCATTTCACAAGCGCAACGTGCTCGCCTTCGTGTTGGTGCAATGGCATCACACTTAATCCGTCGACCAATCCGGGCAGCCACTGTCTGGAGTTTGTATCTAACGATATTTGCGAGGTATCGCTGTCGGCAAATTGATGCAGCTTTACAAATATAGTAGCCCCCTCTGGGCCGATACGTGGCGTGTGAGCGGTGCCAATAGGGTTGCGTAGGTAATATCCTTTTGGGTAAACACCGTGTTCATCGGCAAAGGCACCTTCGAGTACCAGAAACTCTTCACCGCCGCCGTGAATGTGTCTTGGGAACTCGCTATTGGGTTCAAAGCGAACAATTGTGGTCGCGCGCGCAACTTCTCCACCAACACGATCAAGCATCATTCTTTCTACCCCCGCTGTTGGTGACGGAGTCCATTGGTATTCATCTGGCAAGACAACCGCTCGTTGCGTGAAATCCGCATGAATGTGGGTACTGCCGTTAAACGTTGTTAAAACTTCAGCCATTGTTAATCTCAACCTTGATCAAATGGGTGCTCGCTCAGTTTTTCTTGGGTGTTGTTTCTGTTTTCTTGTGCTCTGAATAGAAACTCCAGTGCTGAGCGATAATAAAAGGCGTTGTCTATCTTTTAGAAAGCATCTTTGGTGAATCAAGTAATGTAAGCGCGATGGTTGCGTTTTTAAAGTAGATACCTGTCAGTTAGGTACTTACCATTTGGTCTAACTTTATGAAAATTAAGCAAAAGTTTTCAGGTTAAAAAGCTTGTGTAAACCATAAAAGTTCTTGGCCCGTCTTATTGTATTACCGTCGTGAAAGAAATGTTTGAGGGTATTTTCATTGCATCAAGAATCGTTCTGTTTGTTAAAGTCTGAAGCTTACCTTTTTAAAAAGGCGGGTTTTATCGAATCAAAAATCAGAGCCAGCGGCTTGAACATTGTCGATCAGTGGAGCGTTAAATTGTCATTTTTGGACACGTTTGCCATGTATCCTGGCTGGATTCCAAGGTTAACCATGTCGTTGCGATTTTCGCCTTTGTTTAAGTTAGATATGTTTTTGCTGGAAGGTGACGATGCCATTCGCAGGATGTATCAGTTAAAACATCAAATACGGCAAGAGATTTGGGGAAGAGAGTTTAAGAAAGGGGGGTTTTTGCACGCTCCCGACTCAGTGGAAGAAGATCGAGAGCATAAAGCCATTTTATATCGAAGAAAGATATACACAGACACCATCGCAACAAAAGATGTGTAACGTTTTGTGCCTAGGTATTTTTCAAACCCGATGCTGTTAGTGGTAAATGCTTGATAGCATCGAGCTTTTCAAGTCGTTCAACGATTTTTGCTTTGATACCGTTGGCGTCCAGCCCTGCTTGTTCAAGCAATTGTTCCCGTTTGCCGTGGTCTTGGAAAAGATCGGGTAAGCCACAGTGCAGAACATTACATATGATGCATTCGGTGTTGAGGAATTCGCTTACAGAAGCGCCGGCGCCACCAGCGATCGTATTTTCTTCAACAGTAACAATCAATTCGTGATTGGCTGCAATTTCTCTAATTAACGCTTCGTCTATGGGTTTCACCCAGCGCATATCGCACAGGGTTGCGTTGAGTTCTTCTGCGACTGAACGAGTGCGATCTAGCAGTGCACCAAAATTTAAGATCGCGACTTTAGCGCCTGTGCGAAGTGTTCGCCCTTTGCCAATTTCTGGTTTTGGCAGATCTTGATCCAATGCGGTGCCCGGTCCGGTTCCTCGTGGGTATCGCACCGCTGACGGGCCTTCAAACTCAAAACTTACGTCTAACAGTTGCTGGCATTCAAACTCGTCGGACGGTGCAGCAATGATCATATTGGGAATGCAGCGTAAAAAGCTGAGATCAAAGCTACCGGCGTGAGTTGGGCCGTCTTCGCCGACCAATCCAGCGCGATCAATCGCAAAGGTAACGTCTAAATTTTGTAAGGCAACGTCGTGCACCAATTGGTCGTAGGCGCGTTGTAAGAACGTTGAATAGATCGCCACAACCGGCTTATAGCCTTCACAGGCAAGACCTGCGGCAAACGTGACGGAGTGTTGTTCGGCAATGGCAACGTCGTGGAAGCGTTCTGGAAATTGCTCGGCAAAATCCACCATGCCAGAGCCTTCACACATCGCGGGAGTGATGGCGATGAGTTTGTTATTTTTATGCGCTGCTTGGCACAACCAATGACCAAAAACGTCTTGGTATTTAATTTTTTTCGGTTTGGTTTCAGTAACAACCGGTTTAACGGCGGCTTTCGGCTCAATCTTGTTTAGAGCGTGATAACCAACAGGGTCTTTCTCTGCCGGAGCAAAGCCTTTCCCTTTTTTTGTGATGATGTGAAGCAGTTTTGGGCCTTTCAGCTTTTTCAGATTGTCCAAATCGTGAATCAAGCGCGGCAAATCGTGGCCATCGATAGGACCGATATAATAAAACCCGAGTTCTTCGAATAGCGTACCCGGCGATACCATACCTTTAACGTGTTCTTCGGTTTTACGCGCTAACTCCCACGCTTGGGGAATTTTTGAAAGGACTTTTTTGCTGCCTTCTCTAAAATCTGTGTAAAGCTTGCTGGCCCAAATTTTAGAGAAATAATTGGCTAGGCCCCCAACATTGGGCGAGATAGACATGTTGTTGTCGTTTAATACCACCAACATATCGGATTCTAAATGCGAGGCGTGGTTAAGCGCCTCAAACGCCATGCCAGCGGTCATTGCGCCATCGCCAATAATGGCCACCATATTGCGATCGTTTTCTTCGACTTCGCTGGCAACCGCCATACCTAATGCAGCGCTGATTGAGGTGCTGGAGTGACCGACGCCAAAGGTATCGTAGTCGCTTTCGCCGCGCTTAGGGAAACCTGCAAGGCCGTCGAGTTGACGCATTGAGTGCATCATTTCGCGGCGTTCGGTCAAAATTTTGTGAGGATAGGTTTGGTGGCCTACGTCCCAAACTAAACGATCTTCTGGGGTGTTGTAGACGTAATGCAGAGCAATGGTAAGCTCAACGACCCCTAAACCTGCGCCAAAGTGTCCGCCAGTTTTGCCCACGGTGTAGAGCAAAAACATGCGCAGTTGCTCAGCGAGTTCCGGCAATTGCTCTTCACTGAGGTTGCGCAGATCAGCCGGTGAATTGACTTGATCCAGTAGCGGAGTGTCTGGGCGATGGTGGGGGATTTCAGTGAGCATAGCAGCAATAAATTTTATTCACGGCAATAAGGTATTGTATCCAGCCTGCTTGCCTAGCACCACTGGAACAAGGATTTTGTTGTTTTTTAGTAACTTCGATTAACGATATAACCCGAGAGATGACGCAGGTTATCGGCGCGATAATCGAAATCTGACAGTGAATCCAATGCTTGATGGTGTAAGTTTTTGGCAAACTTTTGGGCTTGTTCTAACCCTAAAAGCGATACGAACGTCGGTTTGTTCATTGCCTCGTCAGCGCCTTTGGGCTTTCCTAACACATCTGTCTCCGATGTTACGTCGAGAACATCGTCTTGGACTTGAAACGCCAAGCCAATCAACTCAGAGTACTTCGTCAGCGCGGTAAGTTGGCGCTCATTAGCGGACGCAACAATCGCGCCCATTCTAATACTTGCACGAATTAAAGCGCCAGTTTTACAGCGGTGCATGTTCTCTAAATCGGACTGATTCAGCGATTGATCCACAGAGCTGAGGTCGATGGCTTGTCCGAGGACCATGCCTTGGGCGCCGGAGGCAAGCGATAACTCTTTGATTAGCTGAATTTTTATCGATGCATCAAGGGTGAGTTGATCGTCACTGAGTATTTGAAACGCCTGAGTTTGCAAAGCGTCACCGGCCAGGATGGCGATTGCTTCGCCGTGGGCGATATGACAGCTTGGGCGACCGCGACGTAGGTCGTCGTCGTCCATGGAAGGCAGATCATCGTGGATCAAACTGTAGGCGTGAATGCACTCTAGAGCAGCGGCAACGGCGTCTAGCTCTTCTGCGGCTTCTCGACCGAGGGATTCTGCGCTGGCATAGGCAAGTATTGCTCTCACCCGTTTTCCGCCGCCACAGGCGCTGTAGCGCATTGCAGGGGTAAGTTGAGTGGTATCACTCGAAAGTGTTGGCAACCAAGTATCCAGAGCCAGTTCAACTCTGGTGCGGCTTTGTTTGAGAAACTGCTGGAACAAAAAACTCTTGCCTTTTGGTGGGTAAATTAGTTGGGATTACTGAGAGTCTTCGGGGGTATCGAAGTCTTCTAAAGATAACTGGCCTTGCTCAGCGACCAATTTCTGTACTTTCTGTTCGGCCTCAGTCAGCCGCTGTTGGCATTCTCGGGTGAGTTTCACGCCTTTTTCGAATGCTTTTAGTGACGCGTCTAAGCTGAGGTCGCCAGATTCAAGCTGTTCAATGAGCTCTTCAAGTTCGCTCAACGCCGATTCAAAATCTGGGTGTTTTTTGCGAGCTGCCATGGAAATCGTTCCTCTAAATTGCTGGCTGAACCCTACAGAAGCGAAGCGTTGGGGTCAATCATTGCGATAGTATCTGTGTCGTGTTTTTGAACCCACCAAGAAAATTTCACCTCAATTCTCCCGGATGGGATTCTGGATATATCTTGCCCGGTTGTTGTTACCGCTAATGATTCCTCTGTCGCGGCCGATTCAATCAACACACAGTGAAATCTTCACGAGATGAATCGGTAGGAGTCAAACAGTGGATTTAGCAACGATTGTCGGTCTCTTGGGGGCGATGGGGCTGATTGTAGTCACCATGCTTATGAGTGGCTCTTTAATGATGTTCGTCAATGCCCCATCACTCGTTATTGTGGTCGGCGGCAGTATCTTCGCGGTTATGGCGAAATTTGGTCTTGGCCAGTTTTTGGGCGCCATGAAAGTTGCCGGTAAAAGCTTTTCCAACAAAATTGACGACCCCTCAGCCTTGATTGATGAAATCGTTGAATTGGCTGACGCTGCTCGCAAAGGCGGTTTGTTGTCTTTAGAAGGGAAGGAAGTCAGCAGCGACTTTTTACAAAAAGGCATTCAGTTGCTGGTCGACGGTCACGATCCCGATGTCGTTAAAACGCTGTTGTCGAAAGACAAAACCCTCGCCGAAGAACGGCACACCATCGGAGCAAAAATCTTCTCAGATATTACCGGTATGGCGCCAGCGATGGGGATGATCGGCACTCTGATTGGTTTGGTTGCCATGCTTGCCAACATGGATGACCCGAAATCCATTGGTCCAGCGATGGCGGTTGCGCTGTTGACGACCTTGTACGGTGCGGTGTTGGCCAATGGTTTGACCGAACCGATTGCCGATAAGTTAGCGTTGCGTGCGGCCGAAGAGGCGATGGTGAAAAACCTGGTGATTGACGCCTTACTCGCCATTCAGGCGGGCCAAAACCCTCGGGTAATCGACACCATGCTGCGCACCTATCTGCCAGAGGGCAAACGCGATTCCGGCGGCGAAGAATAACCACCAGAGGCGATCTTCATGAGTGATGAAGAAGAGCATAAGTGCGACTGTCCTGCCGGGTTACCGGCCTGGATGGGAACCTTCGCTGACTTGATGTCGTTGCTGATGTGCTTTTTTGTGCTGCTGCTGTCGTTTTCTGAAATGGACGCCCAAAAGTTTAAGCGGCTGGCGGGTTCACTTGCGAACGCCTTCGGTGTGCAAAACAAGGTTAACGTCAACGACCCTCCCAAAGGCACGAGCATTATTGCCAAAGAATTCAGTCCGGCGATTCCCGAGCCGACGCCGTTGAATGTGATTTATCAAAATACCGACGATTTCACGGAGATGAGCTTGGAGGTCGACTGCCAAGCGGAATACGACATCGAGCAGGGCGAGATCAACAAAGATTCTGGCATCAAAACGCGCATCAAAATGGAGCTTGAGCAGTTAATTGAGCAAGCCGAGGCGAAAGCGCAGCAAGAGGCTACAGATCTGGCTCGGTCACTTCATCAGCAAATCGTTCAAGGTGAGCTGGAGATTGAAACTCAAGGGCCGAACATCATCATTCGAATTCGCGAAAAAGGTGCTTTCAAATCGGGTTCTGCCGATCTCGCTGAATCTTATTACGACGTAATCGAAGAAATCCAGGAAGTATTAAAGGACACCGACGGCACGATTTCGGTAGAAGGCCACACTGATAACCTGCCTATTAGGACAGCGCGCTTTCGTTCGAACTTCGAGTTATCTTCTTCTCGCGCGGTTTCGGTGGCCATGGAGCTGATGAAAGGTGATATTTTGAATCGTCAGCGCTTTGAAGTGACTGGATTTGCAGACACCCGTCCTCTAACCACCAATGAGAGTGAAGTCGGGCGGGCGCGAAATCGACGCGTTGAAATAGTCGTAAGGCAAAGTATTGTGGACGGGCTCTCAGAAGAGGATAAGCAGCTTCTCAAAGATGAAGGAAGTGATATTCTTAGGGAGCTAGATCTCGATCCAGAGTACATATTTGAGCTGCGGCCAGATGAAATTTTTTAGTTGAGTGTGAAACATGAGTGAAGATCGCCGACGATATTTTAGAATTACCGATCAAGTCGGCGTTGCCTACCGAATCGTTGATGAGACCGAATTAGAAGCTCAACCCGAGCCAACTCGCCCAGGAGATATCTTCGGGATTCTGAGCGAATTGGACAAGACCATTTCCACTGAATTGCAAGCTCTGCAATTGCGCGATCCTTCTTTGGCGTATCTGTTGGATGCGTTCGATAAAAAAATGAACGCAGTGATCAACCAATTGGAGATGGATAATTATCTTGTCCAACGTATTGCTCACAAAGTTCATGAAGTGAACATCAGTGCTTGTGGTATGGGCTTTGAGTCGGAAGAAGCGTTGCCAGATAACACGCTTTTGATGGTGGATTTAATGCTCACACCCGACAATATCAATATATTCACCTACGCTCGTGTGATTTCTTGCGAAGCGTTAGAAGGGGATAAGTATTTTGTTCGGGTCGACTTTTTTGGTATGAATTCAACCGACCAAGAGTTGCTAATTCAACACATTGTGCGTCGCCAAGGTTATTTGATTCGTTCAAATTGGAAGCAATAACCTCCTAAAAACCGTAACTAAGTGTCATTCTTTGATCTCGCTGCAGTTTGAAGTCGCAGGCTAATTTATTGCGTCTTGAATTATTAATTGGCTCAGTTTATTTACATGATTTCTAACGATGTACCGATTGGCATCTGAGTTAATATTTCGAATAAAAATTGTTCCTTCCACCCCAACTTTTCTTCAAATTAGTCTAGGAATGGTCACGTAAATGCCATATTCTTAGATTAAGTTGTATTCAATAAGAACGCTTTTTGCTCGTAATTGTCTGATTTTACTCAATAAGTATCGTGAAATTAATTTTTTAGCGTGCTAGTTTGGGTGTTAAATGAGCGGGTTTAAGGTCTAATCTGCTGAATCATCCAGATTTTCACGATATAAAATGAGTAATCAGCGTGTTTTATTGAACATTCTGTCGCTAAAAGTCTGTATTTAAGAACACTTATTTTTATAAAGGAAAGCTGCTTTCATATATTCAAGGTTGTTACTTTTAAGGTCTTTACTTCGCCGACTCGGCCTCAGTAATGTCTTTCTGCTAGATCTTTTCCGGATTTGGCCAAGCTCTCTCCTCACGTTAAAAATTCCTCGAACCTTTTCCCAATCGATAAAGAAGAGCCAGTATTCTCTTTGGCGAGGTGCATTATGGAACCTAGAATTTTACGGTTAAACTCCGCAGGTCAACCTGTGGAATGGTTACACTGGAAACAAGCAGCTTGTTTGTACGCACGTGAATTGGTGTGTTGGTCGCTTGGGGGTGTCGTACGACGGGTTCATGGCGGCTACTCCCGTTACACCGGCCTTCAATCAACCATGGATTTGCCGGCCATTATTGCCTGCAACGGAAAGCGGGTTAATCGTTCGCATATAGTGCCACCGCTCACCAACAAGGCGCTTTTTTCCAGAGACAATTATCAATGCATGTACTGCGGTAACTACTTTGTGTTTGATGAGTTGTCACGCGATCACATTGTGCCGGTGAGCCGTGGTGGTCGTGATATTTGGACTAATGTCGTGACAGCGTGTAAACGCTGTAACCAGCGCAAGAGCAATCACTCGCTCTCTGAGATATCAATGGAGTTACTTGCGCTGCCGTTCAAACCAAATACCGCAGAGTACTTAGCCTTGATCAACAGCGATCGTATTCGCGGTGACCAAATGGAATTCTTGAGCAGCCAGTTTTCCAAAAATTCCCGCATTCGCATTTCTGCATAGATTTTTAAGCCGGTTTTCGTCAGAATTCCGGCATGATTGAATCCAGTATTAATTCCCCTTCCGATAACCCTACAATTGTGGATACCCACGTACATTTGGATGATCTTGCGCGTGCGACTTCGACGGATATCAACCAAGTTGTGGTCGACGCAATGGGCAAGGGAGTCGATAAATTTATCGTTCCCGGTTTGTACCCTGATCAATGGCAAGAAATCCATCAATTGGAAATGGCGTTTCCTGGCTCTGTGTATTGCGCTTTTGGAATTCATCCCTGGTGGGTGGCTGGTTTGAATGATGTTGGTGAGTTATCAAATTACCGACAAACTCTCGGCGAGTACTTTGACAAATACAACGGGATCGCCGTCGGTGAAACTGGATTAGATCGTTTGAAAAATCAAGCTTATGATCACCAACTGGCTTTCTTCGAAATGCATCTATCGTTGGCGGCAGAGCTAAACAAACCCATTATTATTCATTGTGTGCGTGCGCATAACGATTTGCAGAGATTGTTAAAAAAGTATCAGGGCAAAGTGCGTGGTGTGATTCACGGGTTTTCAGGCAGTATTGATGTTGCATTGGATTACTGGAAAAAAGGATTTTATCTGGGTATTGGTGGCACAATTACGTATCCGCGTGCGAATAAATCTCGTCAAGCAATAAGTGCCTTGCCGTTGGAATCTCTGTTACTCGAAACCGACGCGCCTGCAATGCCGATCTACGGAAAACAAGGTTCTGCAAACTGTCCTGAAACTATTTTTTCTATTGCCGAAGAGATCGCAGCACTTAAAAACATAGATAGCTCGGATGTACTAAAGCAGTCTTGGGTTAATGCAAAATTATTATTTAATTTGTAAGAATTTTAATATTTTTATTAAGACGTAAAGAGAGCTTGTTAGTTGAAAGCAGAATCACAATTTTTCGATATGAGTGCGGTCGATATCAATCAGTTGCATCAAGCCAAAGGTTGGCAACAAAAATACAAATTGTTGTTACGTTGGGGGAAATTGATTCAGCCTGATTGCGCGATTCGAATTGACGATTTCAAACTGAATGCCTGCGAAGCGAATACGTGGGTTAAGTGTACTAAATTGCTTGAAAATTCAGATCCAATATTAACAATCCGATTTGATAGTGAATCGTCAGTGGTTAAAGGGTTGGGGATATTAATCTTGTATCACTGCCACGAAAAATCATTTGAAGCAGTTAGAGATTTTGATCTGGATGGGTTGATGACTGATTTGCAATTAACCAGTCATTTAAGTCCTTCGCGAGTGAATGGTTTTTTAAGTTTGTGGACAGCCGTTAAAAGCTTTTGCAAACATCACTAACCTTAACAGATCTCGGATATATTAATGCTGAAGTTTGTTCGGTTTAGCAATGAAAAATTAACTTTCTTTCAGTGAATTTTTAAAATACTTTTCTAAAATGCGACTGGCTGCGATAAAGCCAAAAGTTCCTGTGACCATTGTTGCTGAGCCAAAGCCGCCGCTACAATCTAAACGCGTTCCATCTTTTAATACCGATGAGCTGTGACTGATTTCCCCGTTGGGCATTGGATAAACCATTTGTTCAGTAGAATAGATCGCTTCGATCGAAAAATTTCTCTTAGGATTTTTACTGAAGTTATAAAGTCGGCGTAATTGGTTGCGCGTTTTTGCAAGCAGCGGATCGTTAGTGGTTTTACTGAGATCGATACTCGTAACCATGCGTGGGTCGCGTTTTCCGCCTGCTGAACCCACTGTTACCACAGGAATCTTACTGCGCTTACAAAAAGCAATTACCGCCGCTTTAGTTGTGGCCGAATCGATCGCATCGATAACGCCGGAATGTTCTGGTTTGATAATGTCGGATAGATTCTCTTCATCGATAAAATCATCAATTAAGTTGATTTTTATTTCTGGATTAATCAACGCCAAGCGCTCGGCCATTACTTTAATTTTACTGCCGCCAACAGTATTGCTAAGCGCATGAATTTGACGATTAGTATTGGTAATACAGACATCATCCATATCCACTAGTGACAGCTCAGCAACCCCGGTGCGAGCCAACGATTCAGCAACCCAAGTACCAACTCCGCCAATACCGATTATTAAAAAGTGCGCCTTTTGTAGTGATGCAAAGGCACTTTGACCGTAAAGTCTACCTAAGCCGCTAAAGCGTTGCTGATACGAGTCGTCTTGTTGATTCATAGAGGTTAACTAACTTTTCACTTAACTAAGTCTTTTGTAGTTATTATTTTAACTTAAGTTTAGCGATAGAAATAGTTGGAATAATAAGGCCGTAATCAATCAGTGAATTTATCAAGTTGGCAGGCGAGAGAAAGGAAATGAACAAATAAAATCAAGGATTAAGAATTTATTGGAGCATTATAAGTTGGCCACATCTTCTGGAGTCAGCATGGTTACATCTAATACTTCTAACACTTTCGTTATCGGGTACATAAATGGCAATATATTATTAGTTTTATCGCAACGATGACCGGCAACGTGCATACCCACCGCTTCAAAGTTTTCGTTATACCAAATTGCACCGCTATCACCAGGGCTGCAAAAAATTGTATTTTTTGTGTCTGGTTCGGTAGGGCTTAATAGAACACCAGTGCTTTTTATAGAGTCGTAAATGGGGGCATTTAGCTCAAGTTCTTTGTCGGTTTCGACTACCTTGGCCGAGTGTAGACGTCCTTTGGAGCCAATACCGTACATAAAAAGTATTTCTCCTTGTTCTGGTTCTTTATAACCCTTGTATGTTTTATTGGATGTAATACCAAGGTTGTTAGGGATGATTTTGGAATTGAACACTGAAAATGCAGCATCGACATTCATGTTGAGCCCATCTCTGACGAATGTAGCTGCGTTGCTGAGTCGTTCAGAGTGGTGCGGGGAATCAATGCCTAACTGACTATCCATTAAATTCAAACGGATATGGTAGGAATGAGTAACTCCGAGGGCGTTCGTGCAATTATCCCAAACCAGTGCGCTTAGTGTTCCAATACGAGTTGGTGACTGGTTTGGGAAAATAGAAAGTCTATCCGGGATGACCATTAATAAAACTTTGAGAAGGTGAGGTTATTTAGCCCAACCGCCTCCTGAGCCTGAACCTCCACCATGCTGTGATGCATGGATGCACGTTTTTCCTTCTTCATTTTCTTTGTAGAAAAAATACGATAACTTTTTCTTGTTGGAGCTTGGGCCGTGACCACAATCGCATTGGACAATTACCTCTAAGCGATAACTTTGCTCTGGGAAGTTTTTATTAAACAAGCCAGATCGACCTAAAAATAACAAGTGATCGCTGATTTGTTCTACTTCACTTTTTGAGCTGGGTTTAAATGCAAATTCTAATGGTTCTAGATCTGTATCGTCTGGCCTTTCGATAGATACAGAATTGATTTCGCAGGTTTTGCTGTCTGTATTGATAGATAGTACATCACCTATATCTAACCAAGCTGGAATGTCTTTTTTGTTGGATGGAATTCTAAAGTCAGATTGCGCAATAAAACATTCGATAGCTTTAGGAGATTCAAGGAACTCCTTTTTATTCATTCCCATAATATTGGCTTCCTTAATTTTGTGTTAATTGTAACCGAGAGAAGTTGCAGGTTAATGAGTAAAATTGTACAGGCTTTGCAAATAAAATAAATAGGTTTGAAGTTTTATTTTCAGCGTATGCATATATTTATTGCCACGACTGTGAGTTGCCAACGAAATTAAAGCCCGACCAATAATACGGATGGCTCCACTTTCCATTGGTTTTTAAGGTCCTTTGAGCATTCGCTAATGCGTCAATTGGTGTTTGATTTTTCTTGTATAGGTTGTGGTAAAAGTTCTTCATTAATTCCGCAGATGCTTCATCGTCTATCGGCCACAGTGAAGCGATAACGCGTTTTGCTCCTGCTTCAATAAAAGCTCTTGATAAGCCTAGTGGACCTTCTCCTTCAATGTGTTTGCCAAGAGCAGTGTCACAGGCACTTAATACAACCAATTCAGCTGATATATCCCAGTTAGAAATTTCCAATTGTGTCAAGTTGTTGTCGAGCTTCTTTGGAGATTTTTTATTGGATAACGCAATAAAAGACTGCCCTGGATAGTCCCAGTTTGCCAAGGCATGAGTGGCGAAATGCAAAACGTCATAATTACTTAAGTTGGAGTTAACTAATGCTTTTTTATGCGCGTTTTCGCCATCAAGCCAAGTTAATTTTCCTACACTTTGCCATAGCTTTGAGATTTTTTCTGCTTCTAATTTTGCTGAAGGTAGATCAGTTCCTTCAATACCATTGGATATGATATCGGGATTGGAAAGAAGGAGTAGATTGCTATGAGCCTTAATTTTTTTCTCGTATTTGTTTAAAATATGGTGAGTCGCAAGTGATGACAAATAAGACACATTGTAATTGTCTATAACTAACTCTTTACTATCTTCAAGTGGCAATGCAGAGAATGGGATTTTATGCAATGGGCCGTCGGGTGCAATCAAAATTTTAGTATAGTTTTTTAGGGGTTCTTCGTAATCTGATAGAATTAAATGACTAAGATCTATACCATTTTTATGCAGTTTTCTCCAAACGTTTAACGGGTGCTGACCGGAAGGAGAGTTGCTGGAGGAATTCATATAGTTGGCTACTGTCAATGCAATAGTTTCACTTTTGGGTAGATGGCCAGAAAGTATTTTATTTTTTGTAATTAACCATGAATGTGATTTTTCACTGCCTGTAAAAAAGTAAAGAATAGCAGTTTTTTCATCTAAGTTTTTAATGATTGATTCAAGTTCTTCTAGATTTATAGTGTTTTGGCGATGAGTGGGTTTTGTATTTAATAAATCATCGAAAGTATTTTTTAGTAATATTGAAGATTCGGTGATTTCTTGCTCGCTAGTATTGTTTAGTGGTGTTGACTCAAGGCTGTTTTTGGGTTTTTCATGAGTGATTGACTCATACAGTGTTCTTGCGCGATAGGATTCTGCGCTTAATAATCCAAGTAATTTAGATTTTGGATTATTGGTATTGCTCATATGGAGGTTTATTTCGAGTTCATAGATCGACTTTTGTAATGAGAAATATTGTTGCCTTATGGAATCGTCAAACAGTGTGCTGCGGATATTTTCAATGGTATTCTTAGCTGTCTTTAAAAAAAGCAGTGCTTCATCGTAATTTTTTAATTGATCTTTTGATAGAGATAGAGCTGCTAGATAATTGCTTCTGGTGAAAAATAGATCGTCTTTATTGTTTTTATTGATTTTTATTGCTTTTTTAAGCGTAATGAAGGCATCGCTATGCTTCCCAATACCAATTTGTGCTTCTGCTAAATTGGTTAATGTTCTTCCTTCTAAGAATGCATTGTCTGATTCGTTTGTGTGGTGCAATAATTGAGTTAATATCGATATGGCGTTATCGTAGTTTTTGCTCGATAGATAGGATTCTGCTTCAGTAGATAAAACTGTTATTTTATATTCATTGTCTTTATCTCTTGAAAATATCTCATAGCTATCATTTAGATATTTTAAGGCGAGTTCGTGATTTCCTAACTTTGAATATAGTTTCCCGAGGTTGATGGAAATAACGCCGAGTTCATTCTCATCGCCCAGTTCTTCATAAATACGCCAAGCAGTATTATATTCATCTTGGCTTTTTTTGAATTGATTGAGCTCCATAAATATTTTTCCCTTTGCTGCTTTTATGTGAGCAATCCAAACTTTATGAGAGTCTCTGAGAGATATTTCTTCTGCGCGCTTCAATAGATTTAATGAGTTGTAATATCTTCCTCTAATGGCTGAAACAATAGCCATATGGTATTGCGTTCTCATTAACTTTTCATTCAAAGCATGCTTAGTTATAGATGATTGGTATTCGGGGCTTATTAAAGTGTCAAACACTAGAGAGTGGTAGTGAGATGCTTCACTTAGTTTATTCTGAGCCCTCGCTGACCACCCTTTATTATTTAGAACCAACTCTTTCACAATGTTGTTATGTGATTTTTCAGCGTACTCATATGCAGTGTCATGTAATATATTGGCTCTATCAATATTGGTTGGATTTTTTGAGATAGTATTCGCTAAATTATTGTAGTAGTAGGCAAGAGTCCAATTTCTTAGGTGTTCTTCTTTATGTGAGACTATTTCCCTATTGTTAATTAAATTAATTGATTTTCTTAAATTAAGTTCTGCCAGTTCGTAATTAGCATTTTGGAGTTGTATGAAACCAATTATATAATACGCATTAGATAGGATGTATAGATAGTCAACTTGGCTCTGAGGTACTGAGAGAGAAAGTAAAGAAGATATTTCATCATCTTGTAACGTGTGTGTTTCTGATTTTGCAAATATATATGATTGTTTAAGCTCCTCTGATTTTACGATTTCTCCCAGGTTTTGTGTTAGAGCTATTAATTTTTTTATTGGCTCAATTTTATCTTTTGAGTTTTTAATTTTAGAAAGATTTTTAAGTATTCTTTCTGATAAAAATCTATCTTTGTTGATGGCCTTGTTGTAAGTGTTTATTTTTATTTCGATAATTGTATCTGTGGTATCATTCTCAATTGCATGTACATTCAATGTGCAATTGATGCATGAATCTTCTTCAACTAGATAGAACTTTCTTGGGTAGTTGGCTAGTTCTTGTGGGCTCCACTGCGTCTCCTTAAGCTCAATATCCCCTAGCGTCTCATAGGTATTTACTCCATAGCCGCCAATTTCCACAACGGTAAATTGGTCTTCGGTTTGGCTGAATTCAATAGTGGTTTCGAAAGGTCCATTGATAACTTCAGAGACGGATTTTGAAAATACCGGAGGGGCGTCGGTTGGTTGGTCAGGTTGGAGTTGCGCGAGGGTATTACTTGAAAGTAAAACAAGTAATAGTGACAGTGCTAATTTAATGAATGTGGTAATACTTAAGTTCATGAATAGACTAAGTGACTAAATTCTGGTTTTGAATGATCTATTTGGCACTTAAATCATCTCAAATGTAAATTAAGAGATTTAAGAACGTAAAATTCTAGACCAGAATACTATCAACTTGTCTATTAATTCCCAATACTTTCGGGATAAAGTGATGAATTTGTAGAGAACTGGCGTTTGTTGTTATTAGATCCAGTAGTGTTCCTATACTTTTAGAATTAGGTATAGGGAATTACATAAGAGCGTCACTCTAAGAATAAGATTGGACTGCTCTTTGTAATATTGTGTAATAGTTCTTATCGCTTTTTAGCTCTATATTAACCCCAAGACCCTCACCTGAGATGGACTAAAACTTGTCGATTTGCATGAGACCAATTTTAGTTTTATTAACGGGCGACTCTAGCTCGTAACGGTATTGCCCTTGAGAGATAAATGTTGTCGCTAAGCTGACATAAACAACCCACTCGTGGTCGGGATAAAGTCCGCTTTGTTGCCAAATTAATTTATCTTCAGCATTGTAAAGTTTTAATGTGAAAGGTTCAGGAATGCCGCCAGTAGGTTCAGTTTCTACACCGAGGGTGAGGCTTGATTGCTCGGCAAGTAACTCAATAGTTTCAATATTGGCATCTGGTACGGCTGCCGCTGAGCGCACACGCTGTTGGCCTAGTACGTAAACTGACGTTGTATGAACAGGTTGGCCGGCATCAACAATTTCATTTTGGCTGGTAAGCATTAGCGGGATTACAAATACAACCGCTGCTAGTGCACCAAAAGCTGTTTGTGGAATGAAAAAGCCATCGAAAAATTTCTTGATCGATTGTCCAAATGACTCTCGCTCTTTTTTCGGTTCTGCTCTGGTAGCTGATTGCGATATGGCTTGTTCGGTTTTGGAATGAGCGTCGGCTTTTGCATTCAGTTTTAATCCAAGCATCAGTTGTTCTACCATCTCAACTTCAGCTAAAAGTTTTGGATTATCTAGATATTCTATTTCAAACTGTAATGCTTCTTCTTCGGACATTCGTCCTAAAAGATATTGGTCGACACGCTCATCAAACTTTAATTTGTCGTCGTCTAAATGTGTCACTGATTCTCTCCGTCTGTAAGCCTGATATTGTGGCTTCTTGCTTAGCTAGTGTGCACTAGATCTTCTTTGTCCCACCTAAAGTGTGAGCGAAATGGCTAATCTTGCTCTTTTTGAATAAATGCTTTCATCCGGGATTTTGCGCGATAGATGACGCGATTGAAGTGCTGACTTGTCAACTGTAATTCCTCACAGATAACGTCTTTATCTTCTTCATCAACGTAAAATCGAGTCAAAATCTCACGGTCTCTAGGAGTATCCAAAGAATTGATTAGGTCTCGTACATATTGCTGAACGCGAGAAGTTTCATAGGCTTCTTCTGGGGACGCAGTAGGAGAAACGAGCTCGTTTTCCTCGGGGTCGTCAACAGAGTCTGAGTATTTACGAAAATACATAACGGTCTGGTTGCGTGCAGTTTGGTGAATAAATGCTGCCAATCGGTCGGGCTGGCGTAAATCACCATTGCGTACCTTTTCGATTACAACACGCCAAGTTTCTTGCGACACGTCGGCAACCACGTCAGGATTACACTTGCGTTGCAACATGAGATTGAGTCCGCGCGAAAAACGCGTAATCATCTCGTGTTCTGCCAGTGGATTGCCTGATCGTATGGCTTCGACTAGCGCTTCGCTAGACAATTCTTTTAAGTGTCTGTTCCCAAGACCCATAAATCTGAAACTCACCCCAGTTCTGGGTGAAATAGATCAGCGCACTAAGCACGATGTATTTCACGGTCATACTAAGTTCTAAAGCAGAACTTTTTTGTATTTCTTTTTAATATTAAGCTGATTCGTTAGAGGTACTCAGACGTTTGACGAATAATCAGCCGCAAGTTGCCGAGGTGAATCAGGTACTTTCGTGTTACTTCTAATAATTTTTACGTCAAAGTAACGTCAAGCCAATAGGCTCCGCAATTTTAAACAGGTTGGCTGACGCTCTTCAACACTTCGAAAAGCATACCTACGACCAACTTATTGCTTTTATGATTCCATAATATAACAAATTGATCATCATAGTTGGCAGTTAGATAAGACAGAGGTATATACCGTTTAATATTTCGGAATATAAATGAGGGATCTATAGGGATCCAGCAAATTATAATACCCGGCTTGCTCTAATTTAGAGGCAAAGGTTTATACCAAATTTTGGTGAACAAAGCGTAAAGTTTCGTGGCAATTGCGCAAAAACCGTCTCAAATTGTGAGTGATTAGTGGTTCTGTTGAGTAGGCGCGCTTTATGTCGGGTTTAATTGCACTAACTTCAGCTAAAGCAAATACCCAATATCTGCGTTGATATTGGGTTTTCCCCGAACTCATGGGTTTACTGTGTGTAGGCTGGAGGCAGCTCGGATTCGGTTAAATAGCGATCACGAAGCTTATCTTGACGCGTTTCGAGGCTTTGCTCTTTACCACCGATCCACAAGTGCTCTATGTTTGAGCTAAATTCCAAAGGGTCACCACTCCAAACGACTAAATCAGCGTCTTTTCCGGTTTCGATCACTCCTTTTGCCGTAAGAGCAAATGCTTTGGCTACGTTGCTTGTAACAGCAGCAATTGCAGCTTCATAACTTAAGCCATTGGCAACCGCATTTCCTGCGCTAAACCTCAGTTGGTGTAAGTTATGAGAAGAGTCGCCAGCAACGGTTAATCCCACTGTCAGCTCATGTGAAGATAAGGTTGCTGCGTTACCTAGCTTTGCGTGCAATTCATCAAAGCTTTTTGGCAAGTTATCCATCGGTGAAATGATAACTGGAACATCGGCGTCTGCGAGTTGCTTGGCAACTGCGGGAGCACCATTTGCTCCGGCAATGATAAGGTCTAACGAGAACTTATCTTTTAGGGTTAAAGCTTGGAGAATATCCGCAGGTCGGTGGGTTATCACTAATAAAGGAAGCTCTTTATTGAGCAGCTTAGTTAGTATTTTTTCATCTGACTTTGGCGTCTCTTCTTTATCTTGATCTTTTTTTGCATCTTTTGGCGCGTTGAGTTTTTCTTGTTGCTGCGTAAGCTTTTCTTCTATGTATTGGATTTTGAGTGCTCTAGACCCTTTGCTTTGCGGCTCGATATAGGCGACTACTGCAACCGGGTTTATTTCTGTGGCGGTTAAATTACTTGATGTCGATACATAAGATGCGATACCGGTGAAATCATCAGTCATTCCGTGGGGAACAATGATATTCCCCGTGATACCGCCAGTGCGAGCGAGTGGTAACAGAGTCGACTCGGCGTTAAACGCGTAGGATGGATCGAAAGTAATGCCAGCTTTGTCAGAACTTGCATCGCGAGTTGCTGCGACTGCGCCAACTTCGACTAAACCGAGAGCGTTGATGGAGCCAATGAATCCAGGTGTAACGATTTTATCGGTCCCATCAATAACAGTATCGGCGACAACCTTTTCTGGATTGATTGCCGTGATCTTGCCGTTTTCAAAAACAACGGTTGCGTTTTCGAGCACGGCTGGGGTCGATCCGGTGTAAATTTTTGCGTTTGTAACGGCTGTGCTTTGCGCTAACGCGAAATTACTCAGAGCTAAAATAAGCGATGAAAGCAGCACAGCTGTTATGTTCTGTTTTAACATTGGGTTGCTCTCCAAATTCAATGGCCTGGCTGGCCTAGCGTGAAATCACTGGTTGGTTGGTAGCGTCGATCGAATCGATCAAAGACCAGTGCCCCATCAATAAATACCTGATCCGCTAGCGCGTAAACGCTGAATGGGTTTTGGTTCCAAAGCACGAGGTCGGCGTTTTTCCCGGTTTGTATTGAGCCAGTTTTATCGTCGATACCCAGTGATTTAGCGGCGTTTGATGTAATCCACTGAATCACGTCTTCTTCTTTTAACGCGAATCCATTGTCGTTAGCTCGGAACATGACTTTGGCAGCTTCTTGATTGAGTCGCTGTATGGTGTCTTCGGAATCAGAGTGAACAATCGAGCAGGAATTTTCGGGCTTGTCGACGATGGCGATGTTTTCGAGCACCATGTCGTACGCTTCCATTTTAAAACCCCACCAATCGGGCCACATAGCCGCGCAATTTCCATTTTCGGCGAGTAAATCTGCGACTTTATAAGCCTCTACCGCGTGGTGAAACGTACCTGCGTGATAACCGAATTCTTTACCTAGATCGATCATCATTGCCATTTCTTCGGCTTTATAGCAGTGATTGTGAATCATGATTTCACCGTCTAATACACCGCGTAAGGTTTCCAGTTCTAGGTCACGTTGTGGGCGTTCAGAAATTTTTCCCGATTCGAAATCTTCCCAGTTTGCTCGGTATTCGACGGCTCTAGCCCACGCTGCGCGAAACCCGGCCATGTTGCCCATTCGTGAGCCCGGCGTTTGATTGCGGTTGCCGTAGACGCGTTTAGGGTTTTCACCGCACGCCATTTTTAAGGTGTAAGGTGCGCCTGGAAACTTCATGGCTTGCACGGTGGTGGTGGGGACGTTTTTCAAAACAACGCCACGACCGCCAAAAAGATTTGCCGAGCCAGGCAGTATTTGCAAGGTTGTGATTCCGCCGGCGCGAGCGGTATGAAAGCCTGGGTCTTGCGGCCACACCGAGTGCTCCACCCAAACTTCAGCGGTATTTGGGTTCGTGATTTCGTTGCCGTCTTGGTGTGACTCAACCGAAGGGGCGGGATAAGCGCCTAAGTGAGAGTGAACATCAATGATTCCAGGAGTTAACCATTTGCCTGTGCCGTCAATGGTTTCGGCGTTATCAGCAGAAAGGTTTTTGCCCACTTTTGATATTTTGCCATCAACAACCAACACATCCGACGTTTCTAAACGTTCGCCAGTTCCAGTTAAAACCGTGGCATTTTGTATAAGAAATGTTTCTTGAGGTAATGGCCGATAGGTGCTTGGGTATGGATTTTTGTTAAACGTTAATTCGCTAGGATTGGAACCCGAACCGCATCCGAGTAATGTCACGCACACACTCAATCCGACGATAACTGAAGACAATCGCATGGATGTCAGCCCCCTGAGAAATCACTGAAAAAATTACGTATTACGTAAATGGTTCGACTAAAAACGGATACCAATCAAGATCCCACAACAAAATAGTCGGTTAAATTTTCGAGTGAATAATATTCGGGGTTTTACTCACGTTACTGTCAGATTTGCGAGTGCGGTACAAACATGTTGGAAAATAAAAAGAATCTTTAAACACGTTCTTTTTATACTTTTAATCAGTTAGCTCGTTTACGAAGAGTGGTAACTCAGTCATCTGAAGAAAGCTTGGACAAATCAATGCCTTTAAATACCTTGTTTTCGTTCATAACGACATGAGTGTTAATTTTTAATGAATAATTAACAGAACCGACCAGCATTTCATTGATTTCCAAATATCGAGCCATATTGGGGCAGACAATTCTGAGAAAGAAATCAAATTCACCACTAACGGTATAGCACTCAACAATTTCTGGAATGGATTCAACCGCCGATTCGAATTTGCGAAAATCTTTTGCGGAATGATTTTTCATAGAAACAGTAGCAATGCACATAATATGGCGACTGACCTTCGCCAGATTCAATGTTGCGTAATAGCCCGTGATGATTCCTTCTGCTTCCAGTCGTCTTACGCGTTGTAAGCATGAGCTTGGCGACAGAGCGACTAACGCTGCTAAATCTTGATTGGTGGTTTTAGCGTTAGTTTGAATGTGTTTGAGAATCTTTAAGTCAATACGATCGAGTTTCATATTTTTTATTGAATACAGTTATAGGGCTGACGAGCCGCCGAATATAATTCGGTATAAGGCTAGTTAAAATTATTAAATAATTTTTTTGAAAGAAAATCCAAAACTCATTTTGCCAGTGGTGTGCCAGAATTATTAAAAAGACTGGAGCCATCACAATGACCACAAGCTACTATAATCATAGTAAAGCTTCAACAGATTCTGAAAGTATTCAAGAAGCTCGCAGCCATCTCTGGCCAACCTACGCACCGCCGGATAGCCCGGTGTTTAGTCACGGTAAGGGAACCGAATTATATGCGGAAGACGGCCAGGTTTATCTGGATTTTATATCCGGTATTGCTGTTACAAATCTTGGTCATTGTCACCCTGAACTGGTCAAGGTTGTTCAAGAACAAGCTGAGAAATTGTGGCATTTATCGAATATTTCTCGTATTCCGCAAGCAGAAACGTTGAGTAAAAAATTGTGTGATGCGTCATTTGCAGATGCCGTATTTTTTTCCAATTCTGGTGCCGAAGCGGTTGAGGCGGGCATTAAAGCCATCCGAGGGTATCACGCGAAAAAAAATCAAAAATATAAAAATCGCATCATTGGATTTCGAGGCAGCTTTCACGGTAGAACCTTAGGAACCATTGCAGCAGCAGGCAACCCTGCCCACTGTCAAAATTTTGTTCCTACTGATACTGGCTTTGACCAGGTCGAATGGGGGAATTTATCTCAGTTAGAAGATGCGATCACTGAAAAAACAGCCGGTATTTTAATTGAACCTATACAAGGGGAAGGGGGTATTCGACCGGTTGAGCAAGAATTTTTAACAGCGTTGCGTGAATTGTGTAATCGCAATGACTTGTTGCTTATGTTTGATGAAGTGCAGTGTGGTATGGGTCGCAGTGGCTATTTATTTGCGCATCAAAAATACAATATTCAACCGGACATATTGGCTTCGGCTAAAGGTCTTGGTGGCGGTTTTCCCGTTGGTGCGTGTCTTGCGACTCGGGAAGTTTCAGATGCGATGTCCATAGGTACCCACGGTAGTACCTTTGGCGGTAATCCCCTGGCCATGGCTGTGGCAAACAAAGTATTGGATATTGTGTTAGCCGAAGATTTTCTGCCTTCAGTAATTGAAAAAAGCGAAAAATTTAAACGTCTGCTCGACAGCTTGTGCGCCCGATACCCAACGGTGGTTGCTAATGTTTATGGCGAAGGGTTAATGCTAGGTGTTGAATGCGTTCTACCCAACACAGAAATTCTATCGTTACTTCGAGATGGCAATTTATTGGTTGGTAAAGCCGGTGGCAATATGATTCGTTTGTTGCCGCCGCTAACGGTGAGCGAAGAAGAAATTGATCGCGCCGTGCTAATTATGGAGGAATGTTTTAAAAAAGCTTCTGACGGCGAACAGCATTTGCAAGAGTCGCTCTCAACCGCTAACAGCCAGTTTCATTCAGCTGAGAATGGTGGCAGCCAGAAATGAATAGCCAAGCGGAAATATTTCAAGCCATAGACGTTGAACAATCTGCCGTAATTAATAAATTAATTCACTGGTCTACGGTGAATTCTGGAACGTCTAATTTGAATGGTTTGGCTAAAATGGCTGAACTCATAGAAGCGGAGTTTTCAGGATTAAAAGATATCAGCCAGCGAATTACGTTGAACAGCACCGAAACGTTGGCTGACGACGGTGAATCGATCAAAGTGCATTACGGTGATGTACTGAAGTTTCAAAAAAGACCGGAAGCAGAGGTGCAAGTCCTGTTGTGTGGTCATATGGATACGGTTTTTCCAGCTGACCACTTTTTTCAATCCACCCAATTTAAAGACTCGAATACTCTGCATGGCCCCGGTGTCGCTGATATGAAAGGTGGTTTGCTTGTGATGATTCAAGCACTAAAAGCCTTTGAACACCATCCGTTAGCGTCTTCCATTGGTTGGGAAGTAGTGATTAATCCTGACGAAGAAACCGGTTCGATAGGCTCTGCTGAAGAACTGAGAAAATCCGCTGAGAAAGCGTTGGTAGGTATGGTGTATGAACCTGCACTCGCCGACGGTACTTTGGCGGGAGAACGAAAAGGCAGCGGTAATTTTTCGATCAAGGTTACCGGAAAATCTGCTCACGCGGGCAGAGAATTTCATCAAGGGCGCAATGCGATTGCTCTTTTGAGTCGGGTGTTTAGTCAGCTCGATGAGATTAATTTAATAAGCACGCTTGAAAGTAAATCAGTCACTGTAAATTTGGGACGGGTCGCCGGTGGCGGCGCGTTGAATATTGTGCCTGATCTTGCGGTTGGACACTTTAATGTTCGGATGAGTAATTTACAGGAGCAAGTTTGGGTTAAAGAAAAAATCGCTGCAATAGTAGAAAAGGCGAACAGCCAAGAAGGGTATTGTGTTGAATTGTTTGGTAATTTCAGCCGAATTCCAAAAACCACCAATCCTGCGTTCGAAAAATTATGTCAGTGGTTAATTGAGTGTGGAAATCACTTGTCCGTCCCAATTCAATTCAAAGCAACAGGTGGCTGTTGTGATGGCAATAATCTGAATGATGCAGGTTTGCCCAATATTGATACGCTTGGCGTGCGTGGTGGAAATATCCATACAGAAAACGAATTTATGTTAATTGATAGTTTTGCTGAGCGCGTAAAACTCAGTTACCTGTTGCTCGAAAAAATCGCTTTGAATCACACAGAAATTAAATATTGATAATACTCTTATCACCGAGGTTTTAATTCGTAATGATTATTCGACCAGCAACGAGGCAGGATTTACCTGAGCTACTCAAATTATCTCAGTCTATTCCCGGTGGCATGACGTCTATGCCCTTTGACAAATCAACGTGGCAGAAAAAGTTAGAAGCAGTTGAAGAAAGCTTCTGTACGCCTACCGTTAAAGACAAAGAAGCCATTTATTTCTTTGTTTTAGAAGACATGGAAAGTGGTGAAATTGTCGGCACCAGTGGCATGCATTCCGGTGTTGGAATGAACAGGCCGTTTTATAACTATCGCTTGTCTCGCCATGTGTCTAAATCTTCCGAGTTAGACATCACAGTAAAAAGCACGTCGTTAATTTTATGCAACGATTTTACCGGCGATACAGAACTGGTTTCTTTATTTTTGAAAGAAGGGCATCGGCAAGGCAAAAACGGACAATTTCTTTCGCGTGTTCGTTTTTTGTTTATGCACGAATTCACCGATATTTTTAGCGATCGAGTCTTTGCTGAAATTCGAGGCTGGCTGGATGCAGAAGGCAGCTCGCCATTTTGGGACAGCTTAGGCAAAAAGTTTTTTAACATGCCGTATTTTAAAGCGGATTTTATCAGTGCGGTTAATGGATCTCAGTTTATTTCCGATTTAATGCCACGATTACCGGTTTATTTGGAGTTGTTAACGCCAGAAGCGGTAGCGGTGATTGGTAAGCCCAATAAAGAGGCGGCTGCCGCAAAAAAATTGTTAGAGAAAGAAGGCTTTTATTACCACGATACCGTGGATATTTTCGACGCTGGCCCAGTTGTCGAGTGCGATAAAAATAGAATTGAGTCGATCAATAGTATTAATAAGTTTGCTGTTGTATCAGGCTTGCACGAAGCAAACATGAGTGATGCAAGTGAATGCATCATCAGTAACTGTCGTTTTAAAGAATTCAGAGCAGCAATAGGAAAAGTACATATTCAAGAAGATTCAACTATACACGTTGAAGACTCTGTTTTTGACGCGATCCGAATTCAACCGGGCGATCAAGTTTCTATTCTGCCGTTGCGATAAAGCGATTAAAACGACAAAAAGACCTAAATATTCAACCCATACTTGGTGAGTGAAACTATGACTGTCTCTGCCAATAATACCGAATTACAAAGCTGTGAATTACTTGAGCGTAGTGAAATTACCGGAGAAGTTTTCATTGGTGGCATGTGGTGTCTCGGTGATTCCTCACCAATAGAATCCGTTGATCCTTTGACTGGAATGTCGTATTGGAACGGAGCATCTTGTTCCACTAATCAGCTGAATCAAGCAATTAATGCCGCGTGTAACGCCTTTATCGATTGGTCCATGACGGATATCGAATACCGCATAGAGTTGTGTCAACGTTTTGCAGAATTATTGAAATCCAGTAGCAACGATTTGGCGGCCCTTATTCATCTGGAAACGGGAAAACCGGTTTGGGAATGCGCCACCGAAGCTGCTTCAATGATTGGTAAGGTTGATTTGTCAATTAATGCTTATCACCAGAGAACCGGTGTAATCGAGGCTGATAAAGGCGAATTTAAAACGCAATTGTCTCATCGGGCCCACGGCGCCATTGCTGTGCTAGGGCCCTATAATTTCCCAGGCCATTTACCGAATGGTCATATCGTTCCCGCCCTTATTGCCGGTAATACCATTATTTTTAAACCGTCTGAATTCACACCCGCAGTGGGAGAATTTATGGTTCGCCTTTGGCAAAAAGCAGGGCTTCCAAATGGCGTTGTGAATCTAGTGCAAGGGGGAGGCGACGTTGGCGAAGCCCTGTCGAGTCATTCTGGAATTAAAGGTTTGTTATTTACTGGTAGCTCGAAAACCGGCGAGAGAATTCATCAGTCATTTGCGCATGCTCCGAATAAAATATTAGCGCTAGAAATGGGAGGAAATAACCCCTTAGTGGTTGGTAGCGTGAGCGATATTAAATCGGCGGTATACACCATTATTCAATCGGCGTTTATTAGTGCTGGTCAGAGGTGCACATGCGCAAGGCGATTAATTTTAATTGAGAGCGGCACCAATAAAAAACTGCTTCGTGAATTAAGTGCGGCGTGTGAAAAATTAGTCATTGGTGGCAGTGACGATAGTTATTACGGCCCTGTTATTTCTCGTTCCGCGGCCAATCGCGTTTTAGCGTTTCAATCACAATTGGAAACGCTCGGTGCGAAAGCGGTGGTGACTAGCCAAATGGTGGATAATCATTCTGCTGTTCTCACGCCAGGAATTTGGGACGTTTCGGATGCAGACGGCATTTTAGATGAAGAATGCTTCGGTCCTATTTTGCAGGTTTATTGGGCCAGTGATTTACATTCGGCCATAACACTGGCAAACGATACAAAATACGGTTTGTCTTCGGGTTTGATTTCTGACGATAAAAAACAGTGGCAATATTTTTACCCCAGAGCGCGAGCAGGAATAATTAATTGGAATCGTCCTTTAACGGGAGCGAGTGGATCGGCTCCGTTTGGTGGAATTGGCGCGAGCGGTAATCATCGTCCGAGTGCGTTTTATGCGGCGGATTATTGTGCTTACCCGGTGGCCTCTATGTTGAGTGAACACATCGCCTTGCCGGAAAAACTATTACCAGGAGTGTCTTTATGAGTGCGGTTGCTTGGGAAGTAAACTTTGATGGCTTGGTTGGTCCAACCCATAACTACGCTGGTCTTTCACACGGGAATGTGGCTTCGGATAAAAATGGTGGCTTGGTGGCCTCGCCAAAACAAGCAGCGCTTCAAGGGTTAAAGAAAATGAAGGCGTTGTCTGAGTTGGGTCTTAAGCAAGCGGTCTTACCTCCACACGAACGCCCCCACATTCCTACTTTGCGCCGCTTGGGTATTTCAGGTGCGACCGATGAGGCTGTACTGACGAACACTTTGTCGTCGGCACCTTATTTATTGCAGGGGATTTATTCGGCGTCAAACATGTGGGTCGCTAATGCAGCAACTGTGTCTCCTTATTGTGATACGACCGATGGTAAAACGCATTTCACGCCAGCAAATTTATCGAGTATGTTTCATCGCTCGATTGAGTCTGAAACGACATCGACGGTTTTGAAATCCATTTTTCGCGGTGACGGCTACGTGCATCACGATCCATTACCGGGTGGTGTTCATTTTGCTGATGAAGGGGCTGCCAATCACACGCGATTTTGTCCGCAATACGGTGACGGCGGCGTTGAATTTTTCGTGTACGGTATCGAGAGCTTTAATAAGTTATCGAAAAAGCCAACATTGTTTCCGGCCCGTCAAACCTTCGAAGCAAGCCAGGTCATTGCCCGTCAACATGGATTGAATGCCAAAAAAACCGTATACGCACAACAGAATCCAGCCGCTATTGACGCAGGTGTATTTCACAACGATGTCATCGCAGTAGGCAATCGTAACTTGCTCATGTATCACGAAGAAGCGTTTTTAGATACCGATAGGGTGCGAGAGGACTTAAATAAGGCGTATTTTTCTCAGTCTGTGCCTGATCAATCGGGCATTGAATTTATCGAGGTGCCCTGTGATGCGGTTCCCATTTCAGATGCCGTAAACTCGTATTTGTTTAATACGCAGCTGGTTACTCCGCCAGGTTTTTCTGGAACAACGATTATTGCGCCCACGGAGTGTAAGAATACAAAAACTGTTTCAGAATACTTGCAGTGGCTTGAAGATGATCACCCAGACATTGACCAAGTGATTTATTTCGATCTAAAACAGAGTATGCGCAACGGTGGTGGGCCTGCGTGCTTGCGATTGCGAGTGGTAATGTCTGAGGACCAAATTCGCGATGTGAACGCGAATGTGTTTTTGAATGCGGATCTCTATTCGAGCTTGTGTGCTTGGATTGAGAAGCACTATCGCGATGAATTGTCTCCTAATGACCTGCGCGACCCGTCATTAATTACCGAGTCTCGAGAGGCGCTCGATGAGCTTACCCAGTTGCTCAGATTGGGTTCTATTTACAACTTTCAAAAGTAAGACCAATACGCGCCAGCAATAGATTGTGGGGAAGGCTTTATTTATTCGTCATTTTTAGTGCCGAGATTGTAATTGGTATTTAAAAATCAACGTTAATCGAGATGTAGACGGTGAACCTAGTTCTAAAAATCGGAATTAGGTAAGCTTCTTAGATATTGGCCAATTTGCTCCATGTCTCGGTCAAGTCTTACCCTGATTTTTTCAGAAACAGACTGGCCGAGTACGATGGTACAGTGAAGTGCCCCTTTCTGCTCCAAGCTCGAGATTAAAAATAAGCCGTTATTTAGGTAAATTTATGACCAAAACCCCTTCAGTTGGTATCGCCACCGTTCCCGTTGTTGTCTTAATCATTCTCCTGTCGGTCAACGTTCTCATCTTCGGCGATGAGGCCATCAGTGGTTCGAATCAGATTATATTGATCGTCAGTGCTGCAATCGCTGCGCTCTTGTCGATGAAAACCGGCGTTCATTGGAAAACCCTGGAAGAGGGCATTGTTAACGGCATCAAACTCGCAACACCTGCGATTCTCATTTTGTTGATGGTCGGGGCGTTGTCGGGCACTTGGTTGGTCAGCGGTATTATCCCAACGATGATTTACTACGGGCTACACGTTCTAACGCCCGTGATCTTCCTGTTTGCGACTTGCATTATTTGCGCGGTGGTATCGGTGTTTACTGGCAGTTCTTGGACGACCTCGGCAACCATTGGTATTGCTTTGATGGGTGTCGGTACGGTACTGGGAATTGAGCCTGGCCTCATTGCAGGCGCTATTCTCTCGGGAGCGTATTTTGGCGATAAGCTGTCGCCGTTGTCCGATACCACTAATCTCGCTTCTGCCTCAGCCGGTGCCGAATTGTTCACACACATTCGATATCTTTCGATGACCACCATTCCGACCATTGGTATCGCATTGGTGCTGTACATCATTTTTGGTTTTGGTTATTCATCAGATACGTCTGATTCAACAATCGACGAAATTATTCAAGTACTCGGTTCCGAATTCAATATCAGTGCTTGGTTATTGCTGGTGCCACTTGCTGTTGTTTTGATGATCGTTAAGAAAGTGCCTGCTCTACCAGCGTTATTAGCAGGCACCCTGCTGGGTGGTGTGTTTGCGTTTATTTTTCAGCCAGAATTGATTCGTGAGGTTGGTGAGCAAACGGGAGCGGAATCTTACAGTTATTACGTTGGTATCATGCAGACGCTGTACGGTGACGTTGAACTAGTCACCGGTAATGAGGTGTTGGACGAGTTACTTACATCTGGCGGTATGGGGGGAATGCTGGGAACTATTTGGCTGATCTTGTCTGCTATGACTTTTGGCGGTGTTATGGAAAGCAGTGGCTTTTTGCGCAGTATCACCGAAGCACTCATCCGGCGAGTTAAGTCATTAACTGGGTTGGTCACAGCGGTAACAGGTACTTGTTTATTTACTAATTTCTCTGCGTCAGACCAGTATTTAGCCGTATTATTACCTGGGCGCATGTACGCAGATAGCTTTGCTGAACGAGGCTTAGCGCCACAAAACTTAAGCCGAACCATTGAAGATTCCGGTACGGTTACCTCGGTATTGATTCCCTGGAATACCTGTGGCGCTTATCACGCTACCGTTTTGACTGTTGCAACAGGTGACTATTGGATGTTTGCTTTCTTCTGCTTATTGAGTCCCCTAATGAGCATTATATTTGCGGCTTTTAATATAAAAATTGCAAAATCTGCTACGCCTGATCAATCACTAAACAGCACAAAACTCGCTTAACCGTTATCTCGCTTAATGGTTATCTCGTTTAGTGGTTATATAGGCGAGTGACCCATCTTGTTACAGCGTAAACCTATCGTGCACTCATTGTGTTTAGGTTTACGCTGGTCAATATTGCATTAAACCTCTTCGATCTCTCATAGTCCTTTTTTTATTTCAAAAATCGGCGTTGTTACTGGATTATTTTTTTGCGTTGTGAAGAATGATTCGAGCGTCTTATTCGGAATCTAAATTGCAGGCTTTTTCTTAGGCTCTATTTCTTAAGCACTTTCTTTTCATCGCTTTGAGGTACCGCAAATGGCGTCGATATTTTTTATTTGCCCTGGTTTAAATCACAGTACGCTTATTGATAATTTGTGCTAGGACTTGAATTAGTTCCGCAATGGAGTGTGACGAATCTAAATTTGTTAGACGGTTGTGAGCGAATATCCTAGATGCTTGTGAGATAATATCGACATGTATTTCTTGGTGAGTATCCGTAAACAAATATACGAAATGAATGATCTGCATCGTTTCAGTTTTGATGATTATAGCCGCAAGTTCTGATAATTACTTTATAAATAACGAAGGTAAAGTGTTTAGCTTTTATATACCCGGCATTTACGAATACTGTGTATAAAAATAAAAAGCTAAATTACTGATTTTTTGTATTGGTTTATCAGATGAAAATTACTGTGTCCCAGATAGACAGGACGTTCTGGCTGAGTAAATATTAATCCACTGAACAATCAAAATCGTATCGCCTAGCTAACGTTTGTTAGGCGATGTGATTCCCTCGATCTTGCAGGATTCAAAGTAATTTAAAGGTATTTGACGCTACAATGTATGATTTAAAAGATTTGCCAAGATTGATTATTTTTCTTGAAGTGGCGAAGCAAGGGTCTTTTACTGAAGGTGCAAAAAAGCTGGGTCTCAAAAAATCTGGCACAAGCTTACATATCACAAGTTTGGAAGAGCGGTTGCAGGTTCAATTATTGAACCGGTCAACACGAGGTATTCAACTGACTGAAGCGGGTGAAAGACTTTTTTGGTATTGTAACCTCATCAATAACCATCTAATTGAGTCTTTCAACGAATTACAAGAGATTGATCAACAACCAAAAGGTGCGTTATCAATAACGGCTCCTCATTCATTAGAACAGCATATTATTTTGCCGGTTATGATGGAGTATTGTGAACAATTCCCTCAAATTAAACCCTGCATTATCACCGACGATCGACCTTTGGATCTGATAAAAAACAATATCGATGTATCGATCCATCTTGGAAAACTTAATGATAGTAATTATCGTGCGCGTAGTATTGGCACGATCAGTGACGTGTTGTGTGCGTCACCTGAATATATTGCGCGCAACGATCCCATTAATGATATTAGTGATTTGTACAATCATAAGTGGGTTGCTGCAGGTTGGCAGCAAATTAAGACGCAATACAACTTCAAGAAAAAAGGTGAAGATGACGTAATCGCGTTTGATGTTCCACAAGACATGCGAGCCAACACATTGCCAGCTGCGTGCAAAATGGTGGAGCTTGGAATGGGAATTGGTATGTTGCCCGATATTTTTGCCGTTCACCTGATAAAGTCCGGGCGATTAGTACAAATACTCCCAGAAATAAAGTGCACGTGTTGGCCTGTTTACGCTGTTCATCCTTATCACGGCAAAGTTCCAAAAAAGATCAAAGTGTTGATCGATTCTATTGAAACAAAAATTTCCGAAATAAAGGCTATAGCGAAAGATTTGCCAGGATTTAATATTTAATAACCTCTACTCCCTCATTCTGTTGGGAGAGGTGTTTTCCTTCCTTCTTTCCTTTTCCAACTATCGGTATTTTCTTAATTATCTTTTGATGATTTTACGAGCTAGTCTGTCTTCTATAGACAGGGTTTTATCTTCTCCAAACATTAGCAAAATACCCGCTGTTTTTTTATGTTGTTTCGGTGAGCTGTGTCAAAGTATGAAAAATTATTTTCGTGTTTTGCCAGTACCTACTTTTCCTAATATTCCTGTTTGAGTTCCTAAATAGATATTTAATTTATTTGTTATCAATATAAAAATAAAATCAATTACATCTCATTACAGATAAAAGCTCTTACAGTGTGCATAATCCGTTTTTTTATTCCTTTTATAGTGCGTTTTTCGTAATTTTAATTTAGATTAAAGTTGACGCTGTTGTTTTCTATTGTTATTTTAATTTTAATAAAGCGGTAATAAATCACCAAGTTCTACGCTAGCAAGACAGATTTTTTATACTTTTGATAAATTTGTGACCGTATTGGTGTTGTTTTTACCGATTTTTTATATGAATGTTATATAAATCAAAAATTATTTGTGAAGATTAAATAATTTATTTTCTAATTTTATTAGCCTCTCTTAATCCTTCCTTTTGCGTGTTCTTAAAATTAAAACTTAGAGTTCCTTTATTGGGGGTTACCCAAGCTTAAGACTTTCGTATATCTTTTTTGCTCAGTTGGATTCCGAAATTAATCCATTCTGAAGAAAATAAATTTGTCTTTATCAAAAGGGTTAGGAGGAACAATGAAATTAGCCAAAGCTGGTTTAGTGGCTCTCACCGTGGCGGTATCTTCTGTTTCATTCGCGGCGAAAAAAGTACAGGTTTTTCCTGGTTACATTTCTCACGGAATTAACGTTTATAACGGTGAATTAATTGCGGATTATTCTTCGACTTCTCCAGGCGTAGAATGGTTGTTTGAAGCACCTCGTGAAATTGGTGTATTTATTGAAGGGGCTCCAGAAGGAACTGACGGTGGTGTGATTACTGCAGAGACTGATCGTTCTTTGCCAGTTGCAACTACTCGTGATTTTCTTGATTTCTTCAACCCAGGTGGTGAAATCGATCTATCATTATTAAATGTACCTCTTGATCAAATCGGTAGTAACTTCTTTGGTTTTACTGCGGTAGATGATCGAATTATTCCACCGTCGTTCGACACTGTCGAAGAAGATCCAGAAGTTTATCGTTCAGCGGGTGTTAATGCAGCACCAACTGTTGGTGATTGGGAAAAAGCGCGCGGCGTTATGACAGCAGTTGTACATAAAGACGGTACCTCTACTGTACGAATTACTTTGCGTGATGCGTTCCCTAACGCGGTATTCACTTTATGGGACATCGGTTCAAGCCGTCCTCTATCTGATACCGAAGAAGGTTACGCAGTTCCTTTAGGTGGTATTCCAAACGTCGTGCGTACGGATGCTAACGGTTGTGTATTCCGTGAAGTTGAGCTTCCTTACGATATTACCCGTGCTTGTGAATTAGGTGCTGGATCGTGTACGAGTTATGTTGCCGGTTTCTATCACTGGGACGGACAAGCCTACGGTGCGTCTCCTGCAGCTACGTTTGCGAACGCTCCTGGCGGTGTTTACGCGGGTAACCAAATGGTATGGCCTGTAAATGGTGAATTATTACAAGAGCCTGCTACAAGATTTGGTAAGCCGATCCACGGTTGTCGCACTCCACGACGCAGCTTTTTCAAATACTAAGTTATTTGTCTAATAAACGCTGCAAACGAGAAACCGTTTGCAGTGTTTGAAATTGATTAACTGTTCGAAGTTCATTTAGGAATTTTTATGGCTAAAAAATTATTGGTTCTTTCAAATCCAAACCCAGAGGGTAAATCAGCTGCTGAAGAATATGGTGCAGGTGTAAAAGCGCTGTTAGCAAAATTCGGTGGCAGTATTGCTTCTCGTTCTGTTGTCAGCGAAACCGTAGTCGGTGATTTTTCTGCAGCAGTTGTCATGGTGGTTGAATTTGAATCTGAGCAAGGGCTAAAAGATTTTGTGTTTGGCGAAGAATATGCCGCCCTAGTTCCTTTAAGAGACCAAGCCTTTAGTCAAATGACGTTGCTGTTAGCAGATTGAGTTTTTAACAGATTAAATAGATTTTCTATAATCCTTTATTCTTATGTGAGGTTAATCAATGAATGAAGAAATGAGTTTTGACCATATCATCAGTGAATTAAGTGGTCATGGTGACGGTATGATTGGTCACACTGAGTGTAAGAAATACCTTCGTCACTCACATCCGGCTTTAGGGGTAGATTGGATCGCTGATCACGATTTTGAAAAAGGTTGGGTACACGCAGTGCGTGGTATTTCAATTTCAGATCCAGTATTTGCCGGTCATTTCTTTGATGCAGCAATGTATCCTGGTACGAATTTAACGCAAGACATTAACCAAATTGCCACGTTAATGTTTACCGCAATGACTGGCCCTTTAAACGGTGATTTCACTGCTTTTAAAGAAATTAAAGCCAACTACGGCCACCCAATTCCTCCAGGTTGTGTATTAGATTTCGCGGTTTGGGCACTCGATAAAGGCGAAGGCAAAAATATGCGAGTGAAAATGGAAGGTCGAGTGCGTGACTTTAAACATTACGACCAACCGAACAAATACGGTTTAACTTTTAAACCTTGTATTGAAGTTGAATCAATTATTTTACGTGCAAATCCAAAGGTTTACGACGGAATTTGGATTTAATTAATCTCTACAGTTTTCAATTAGGAATGATGTAAATATGAATGCAAACAACGCGCGGTTTTTACTAGAACAATACATGAACGGTAAAGATAATGTTAAACCTAATGTACTAGAGTCGGTGTTCACTAAACACGCGGATGTCGTATTTGATATCAAGCCTAATAATATTTATTTCCCTGACGTTTTAACCGGGGCAAAGAATATATCGACCGAAATGTTCGGCGAGTTTCATGACAAATTTAAAGACGTAAAAAGCTATTACGTAGATTCCGATGTGGAGTCTTTGCTGGATAAAAAAGCAATTAAACAACAGCGATGGCTGGTGACCATGACCGAGCGAGAAACGTCAAATACTCGAATTGGTGCCGGCTATTACAGTTGGTATTTTATGGAAGAAGGTACTGACATAAAAGTAGGACGATTAGAAATTACAATTCTTGAAATGGTGTCGTTCGCGGCTGAAGAAGATAATTGGTTGACGAATTTACAGTCCAATCTTCTCGATTATCCTTGGGTTAGTTCCTGCGATCCATTCAAAACATTTGAGCGATATTCCGAATTAGAAACTATTGATCGCTTCATCAAGTAACAAGCTTTATGGGACTTCTGATTTCAATACCAAATTCCTAGGTGAGGCCTTTTCTATGACAATTCAAGCATTTTTGGATGCTGTCAGTAACGTAAAAAATGTAGTACTAGCAGATGCAAAATCGGAAGTAACGGGTGAAGAGTTCGTTCAACAGGTTATTCGTGGAAGTGAAGAAATCACCAATTCTGGTTTAAAAGCTGGCACATCTTGTTTGGTAAGACTGAGCAATAATGTTGCTAGTGTGGTACTACTTTTTTCTGTATTGAGAGCAGGTGGTGTTGTTTTTGTGGGTAATCCCCACGACCCAATTGCAAAAACAACCGGTATTATAAAAAAATTCGGTATTGGTGCCTTCTACGGTGATAAGCCATCAGTACTTGCTATTCGTGCAAATTTAGACAGCGATTGTGACGTAGCCAAACTGTTTGGCGGAAAAATCTTGGGTGCTTACGATGACGCTAATAGTCGTCCTTTATCTTCTCAAGATGAGCGTATGAATCGAGTTAATATTGCTGTATTCAGCTCTGGCTCAACCGGAGATCCGAAGGCAATTCTACACAACACTGATTCTATTTTTGCCAACGCTAAAAAACACGCTGACGAAGTGGGTTTGAAACCTACCGATGTAGTTGCAGGATTTTTACCTATTTATTACAGCTACGGTTTAGTGGCTAATTTAATGGGCAGCTTGGCGGCCGGTGCAAAATTCGTGTTTCTCGGAAACTCCTCTGGTTTATCGCAAGAATGGGCAAGAGAGCAAGAGATATCAGTTCTTTCTTTAACGCCTTGGTTTGCGATGCAATTGGATATCGATGTTCCCTCATTGCGCGTTATGACCTTTGGCGGCGATGCTATGTTTTCGCACATTGCTAAGGAACTGCAAAAACGTTTTCCTAAGTGCGAACTCTACAGCACTTATGGTTTGACTGAAGCAGGCCCTCGCGTGGCGACCTGGCGTTTCGACGGTAAGACTATTCCTGATTCAGAGATTGTTCCATTGGGCAAGCCACTGGAAGGTGTAGAGTTATTGCTCGAAGAGCCGCAGTCCGACAGTCATTACGGTGAATTATTGGTTAAAACCGATACTCGTATGTTGGGTTATTACTACGGCATCGAAGCGGGTTTTACCATGCCAGATTGGCCGGAAAACATCGTTCGTACGGAAGATTTATTCCGTGAAGTTGGCGGTGATTTGTTCTTCGTTTCTCGTGCTAAAGAAATGATTGTGCAAAACGGCGAAAAAATATTCCCGTCTTCTGTTGAATCTGTGTTGCGAAGAATTAACGGTGTTGTCGACGCTAATGTCTGCGGCGTTCATTGCGAAACCCGTGGTCAAATTGCAAAAGCGTTTATCAAAGCCAATATCGAAATTGACGTGACAGATGTTCGTCGTGCGCTGCTTGATAAGTTGCCGCAATCGGCCATTCCATCTGAATACGTGTTTGTTGACGAAATACCAAGAACAGCGACTGGTAAGAAAAGTTCAGCTGCGGTTTATCAATAACGATAGGTAAGGTTATATATTATGTCTGATGAAAAAGAAGTAATCGAAAAAGAAGTTCGCGACGCATTAAAAAATCAATTAATGATCTCTCACATTGATTTTGTTGATTTAGACGATGAGCTAAACCTAGAAAGCCTTACACAAACCGAGTTGCGCGTTTATCTTGAAGGTCAATACGGTTTGAAAATTGATCCTGAATCAATGCCGCCGGCTGTTATGATGACGTTAGAAAGTTTGGTTAATCACATAGTAGAAAATAAAACAAAATTAGCCAGCTAAATTATTCGTGAACTGATGTAACGCTTCGCATTAATTTAATTATCGTTGTCCATTTCCTTCCTTTGCTAGCAGGGTTTACCCTGCTTTTTTTATGCCTGTCGATTTTATTGTACTTGAGTGTCTGAAAGAAATAGACATGCAAATATACAATACTAGCATTTTCAATTCATTTTTTTTGTGGGTTTTATTTAAACAAATTGTTTTTAATTTCGGGGATATTGCTTATTTTTTCGCTGGTTTATTGTTGAGTGATTACTTGCTAAGGCGTGTTTGAGCGAATTTTAAATTATCTGGTTCTATTATTTTGTCGAAGAAATTATTAGTTTTAACAGCATTTATTAATTTTTGTAAGCAGGCCCTAGATAAGTAATTTATTCTAATTAACAGGATCCAGCGGAATTATACTTATGAAACTTGGAAAAATATCCTTACTCTGTGTTGCAATTGCAGCAGCACCTTTTGTCAACGCGGACAGAACTCGAATCATTGGCCATGTCGCTCACGGCGTAAATACCTATAACGGTGGCGTTATTGCCGACTTCTCAGAAGTTGCTCCTTTAGCGGGTATTTTGGCTGACCCTTCAATTGAAGTGGGTTATTTTATTGAAGGCGCGAGCGCATCGGGTGTTATTACACCTGAAACCAGTCGCAGTGAATTAATTGCGACTACAACAGATTTTATCGACTTTTTTAATCCGAATAATAATGTTGATCCTGCCTTAGTAAATCAGCCCATTGGTGCAATTGGCAGTAACGCATTTACCTTTAATTCAGTACTGGATCGCGCTGTTCCTGATTCTTTCCCTGAACAAGCGTTCGAACGCCCAGTACCTTACCGCGTCAATGACGCTAATGAATTTCCGACTGTTGCCGATTGGGAAACAGCGAGCGGTTTAATGACGATTGATTCTCACGACGACGGCACCTCTACCGTTCGCGTGACGATTCGAAATGGTTTTCCTGAAGCTGTATATACTTTCTGGGATCTAGGTCAGTACGACCCTTTAACGGCTGATGAGTCGGTTTATGTTGTACCTTTAGGTGGTATTCCTAACGCGGCTATTTCCGATGAGAACGGCTGTGTTACTAAAGAATTCGATGTGGCTTATGATCTTGCCCGTGCTTGTGAAGTTGGCGCAACTTCTTGTAGTAACTTAATTGCTGGTTTCTACCACTGGGATGGCCAATTGTACGGTGCTGCACCGACTGGAAACTTTGCTGATGTACCGACCGGTATCGTTGGTAGTATTCATATGTTCTTTAATATCACTGGAACTAATTTACAAGAACCTGCTACACAATTTAAACGTCCTCGCATTCACGGATGTTTTAATCCAAAACGTAAATTCTTTAAGAAATATTAATGGCAAGGTTGTAAACACAAAAAAGGCCGTATTAAACAATACGGCCTTTTTAATTAAATTGTAATAAAACGAATTTTTCTGTTTTTACGCTATTTATTGCGTTCAGATACTTGTATTCCGCCCACGCCCCAATCGTTTGCTTCGATCTCGCTAATTACCACGTGAGTAGACTCGGGTTTTTTATCTAGAACGTCTACTAAAACTTGTGTGAGCTTGCTAATTAATTCGGCTTTTTTCTCATTGGTATTCGCGTCTGACTTAATTAGCTGTAAGTTGATGTATGGCACTGAATGTACTCCACGTATAGTTGAGGGCTACTTAAATTTTAACATGCCCGAATTTTTAGATGAGGTTAGAAATTTAAAACACACAGTTAATGTTTTTGGTATTTTTAATGTCCAACAATTTCACTATCTTAATTGCACATGTTGGATTGAGTTTAAATCGTAATTTTAAAGATTAATTTCTTTACGCGATTAATAAAATTATCTGCTTAATTTTATCTAAAACTCACGCGGTTATCTAACAAATTTAGCTTTTAAATTTATTTACAGCGGTTAAATCGGTGAAAGGTGCTTAGATGAAACTGAATAAAACAGCCTGCGCGGTATTGGGTTTGTTTGCGTCATCAATGGTTGATGCAGGCATTACAAAAATTGAAGGTCACGTTGCTCACGGTGTGAATTTCTACAACGGTAGTCCGATTGGTGATTACAGTAGTGTTTCTCCAACAATTGGCCAGTTGTTCGAAAACCCTCGCGAAATTGGTGTTCTTGAAGAAGACGGCGCTGCAGATTCTGGTGTGATTACTCCAGAAACTGATCGTAGCCGTAATGTTGCGACGACTCGTGGCTTCTTGGATTTCTTTAACCCAGGTGGCCGTGTTGATGAAAGTTTGCTAAACGTTACCCTTGATCAAATTGGCAATAACTTCTTTGGTTTTGAAAATACGGATGACCGTATTGTGCTTCCTGCATTCCCTGATGGTCCTGCAGAACCAGCACCAAGCCGTCGCAAAGGTGTTAACGATAATCCGACCGTGGGCGAGTGGGAAGAAATGTCGGGCCTTGTGACGGTTAAATCAAAGAGAGATGGAACCTCCACCGTAAGAATTACTATTCGTAACGCATTTCCAAATGCTGTTTATTCTTTCTGGGACGGCGGTGTTTTCAATCCATTAAGTGAAGAAGAAAGTGGTTACGTCATTCCATTAGGCGGTGTGCCTAACTTCACCGTTACCGATGACAACGGTTGTGCGTTCAAAGAATTCGATCTTTCTTACGATTTAGTTCGTGCGTGTGAAAATGGCGCTGCTTCTTGTTCTAGCTTTGTTGCTGGTTTCTATCACTGGGACGGCCAACTCTACGGTGCATCACCAGCTGGTACATTCGCAAACGCTCCAACCGGTGTTTACGCTGGCGTACAAATGCTATGGCCAACTTCTGGCGAGCTTTTACAAGAGCCTGCAACCAGTTTTGGTAAGCCAATTCACGGTTGTTTCGCGCCAAGGAAAAAGTTTTTTAAGTGGTAATGTCTAACTCTAGTTCCTAAGTTAGATTGTGGTTTGTTTAATGTGTTAAGTCTTGCCGTCGTCCGCTCGACGGCTTTTTTAATTCCCGTAATTAACCGGTACTTCCAGCGTATCTTTTACTTCTTCCATTACCACGTAGCTTGTACATTCCTGAACACCCGGTAATGTTAGCAAGGTCTCACCATAAAACTTTCGATAAGCCTTCATATCTTGAACACGCGCTTTAATTAAATAATCAAAACTGCCTGACACCAGATAACATTCTTGAACTTCTTCTAAGGCTTTTGCGGCATCGCGAAATTTTTCAAAAATATTTTTAGGCTCGCGCGTCAATCTAAATTGAATGAATACTACTAAACTGGCCTTCAGAAAATCCGGGTCAATGAGTGCGGTATAACCTCTGATAACCCCTTTCTTTTCTAGCCGCTTTACTCGCTCAACGCATGGTGTGGTGCTTAGCCCAACGCGCCTTGATAGCTCTGCGTAGGTGAGCCTGCCTTCTTTCTGCAGTATTCGAATGATGTTCCTGTCTATTCGGTCAAGTTCGTTCATATTTTGGCTTTGATATTGGTTCGAATGTTGATAAGGTGATTTTTACTGTTTGAGTGTTTTTTGATCACCTTGATTGGAGGATTTAACTATAATTAGCTAAATATAGTTATATTTCAACTGCTTGATTCTCCATAAAATAGTCGTATCACATTGATATGGGCGATTTACTCGTTCTTTATTCGGGAGATAATAAAAATGTTAGTTGGTGTACCAAAAGAAATAAAAAACCATGAATACCGTGTTGGTCTAACTCCGGCGGGTGTTCGTGAATTAGTCGATGCTGGTCATCAAGTAATTGTCGAAACGCTATGCGGTGACTCCATAGGCTTTAGTGATGACATGTACGTTGCCGCGGGCGCTGAAATCGTCAGCGCAGCGAAAGAAGTTTTTGACCGCGCAGAAATGATCGTTAAAGTGAAAGAGCCGCAGCCTGTTGAATGTAAAATGCTTCGCGCCGGCCAAATCTTATTTACCTACCTGCATTTGGCTCCAGATCCACAGCAAACCGAATTGTTGGTTGCATCGAAAGCTACGTGTATTGCCTACGAAACGGTTGTTGATAACAACGGTGGCTTACCACTGCTTGCGCCTATGTCAGAAGTTGCTGGTCGTATGTCGATTCAAGCGGGCGCCCATCATTTGGAAAAAGCGCAAGGTGGTTTGGGTACATTGTTAGGTGGCGTTCCTGGTGTTGCTCCCGCTAAAGTACTTATTATCGGTGGCGGTGTTGTTGGAACCCAAGCGGCCCGAATTGCGGTTGGTATGGGTGCAAATGTCACTATTCTTGATCGTTCATTACCGCGTTTACGTCAATTAGACGCCGAGTTTGGCGGCACACTAAATTGTGTTTATTCAACCACCGAAGCTGTTGAATCGTACGCACTAGAATCCGACATGGTGGTCGGCGCTGTTCTGATTCCTGGTGCTGCTGCACCTAAACTGCTGACTCGCGATATTATTTCTCGCATGAAAAAAGGCGCGGTTGTTGTTGATGTAGCAATTGACCAAGGCGGTTGTTTTGAAACTTCTAAGCCAACCACTCACGAAAACCCAACGTACGTGGTTGACGGTGTTGTTCACTATTGTGTTGCCAACATGCCCGGTGGTGTTGCTCGTACGTCAACAATGGCGTTAACCAATGCGACTTTGCCGTTCGCGCTGCAGATTGCTAACAAAGGAGCTGCAAAAGCGTTGTTGGATGATGCGAACTTGCTTGAAGGGTTAAACGTACACGATGGCAAGGTGACTTACAAAGCAGTTGCTGACGCTTTGGGTTATGAATTCGTCGATCCAAAATCTGTGCTTTAACTTCTGTCTCTCCGACCAGCCTCTGTGGATAAAACATTCTTAGAGGCTAATGTGAACTTGTTTTAATAGTTATGTGTTGTTGATTTGTCGTTTTGCCGGTTTCATGAGTTGGAACCGGCTTTTTTCTCGTTCTGTACCTTTCCCCGTTTCCTCGATATAACATCCGTTCTTTTATCCCTGCGTTTTACCCTGCAGTTTCTGGCCAAATTTCTTTACCATAGGGCTGACTAGGACCCTGGGTAAAAATTTTCGTATTTTTTTCCAAGGAATTTCAATCTTATCGCGTCTAAATTTTTATCCTCTAGTGGAGCATAAATTGTGGATTTGGATCAGCTGATAAAACGTGCTCAAGCGGGCGATCAATCGTCGTTCGCGCAAGTATTCGATTATTGTTATGACATTATGTATCGCTATGCGCTTAAGTGGGCTGGCGACCCAGATGATGCGGCAGATATCACGCAACAATCTTCCATTAAATTGGCGCAGAATATTAAACAGTTTCGGTTTGAATCTGCCTTTTCCACGTGGCTGTATCGGTTAGTCATTAACTGTGCAAAAGACTGGCAACGCGCTCAGCAAAAACACAGCCATGATTCGGTCGATACGGCGCATGCGCCGGAAGAATTTCAGTCTCCTGAGAACACCAGTTTTAATTGGATTTTGTTAAGACAAATTTTGCAGCAAATTCAATCCATGGGCGAAGGTTACAAAGAAGCTGTAATCCTGGTGCTCGGAGAGGGTTTAAGTCATTTAGAAGCGGCAGAAATCTTATCGGTAAAAGAGTCAACGGTTTCTTGGCGTATTCATCAAGCACGTCAATTTATTGCTAGTGCGAAGGAGTGTTGATCATTATGAATTCTTCAAAAAAATCCGATGAATTAGATAACTTATTCAGCACAATGCCAAATTCACCCAGCCATCAGAGAAAACAACACGATAAAGATTTGGCAATGCAAGCCTTTATGGCAGCCCAATCGGATGGTGTTGTCGAAGATAATGTTGTCGAAGATGGTGTTGTAGAAGAAAGTAACGCGAATCGCCAAGGAATTTTTCAGAGGCTACGTCTCACGCTCAAATCTTTAATGAATGAGGGCGATAAAATGACGAAGCGATGGGTTTACAGTGGCGCAATTGCGGCGGTTTTTGTGGTTGGTTTGAGTGTTACGGTGCTTAAAAATTCAGAGACATACATTTCGGAATCTTATACGTCAGAATCCTATGTCTCAGAATCTTATAAACCAGAAAATACTCAGGAATATATCGCTCCAACAGTGACGCCATTGGAGCACAGAGCTGTTACTGAAAATCAGCAAGAAATAATGCGTCAGTTTTCAGATAACAGTGTCGATAGTGCAGTTTCTGAAGCATTGATTGAATCTGATACAAACACAGTTTTCGAAGCGGAGTTATCGCGCCAAGAACCGATTGTAGGGGCGGATTCTGTCGCTGCTGTACCACAATTGTCTTCAAGTCCGGTTGCGCCTCAGAGTGTTCATCGCAGCCGTACACAAGCGTTTGCCGAAGGAACAGAATTAAGAACGATTACCAGTAAACCAATTATTGATGACTCGATCGTTCCTGAGGTTGCAACTCAAAACGATCGATTTAAAACCTTGGAAACTAATCCGGTAAAAAAAGTAAATGAGCAACCGGTGTCTACTTTTTCTGTGGATGTCGATACTTCATCTTACTCTTACGTTCGTAGTCAATTAAATTCGGGTGTGTTACCAAAGAAAGATTCTGTACGTTTAGAAGAGATGGTCAATTATTTCGACTATAGCTATCCGTCTGTAGATTCGGCGGATATTCCTTTTCGATCGTCAATTACGGTGGTTGACTCTCCCTGGAAATCTGGAAATAAATTAATTCATATCGGTATTAATGGTTATGAATTGCCAAAAGAAAAGTTGCCTCGGTCGAATTTGGTGTTTTTGCTGGATGTTTCGGGTTCGATGAATCAGGCGAATAAGCTTCCTTTGGTAAAACAATCTTTTGAGCTTATGTTATCGCAATTACAAGAAGACGATACGGTTGCCATTGTTGTCTATGCCGGGCAGGTCGGCACAGTGTTAGAGCCAACCCCGGTTAAAGAAAAAGATAAAATACTTCAAGCCATTAAAAACTTAACCGCAACGGGTTCTACGGCTGGAGCGCAGGGAATTCAGCGGGCTTATGAATTAGCCGAAACTCAATTCGATAAGAAAGCAGTTAATAGAATTATTCTGGCAACCGACGGCGATTTTAACGTTGGTATTACCAACGTCGATGAACTGAAAGGCTTTGTCGAGCGCAAACGTGAACAGGGTATTTTCTTGTCAGTACTAGGGTTTGGTCGAGGTAATTATCACGATACCCTGATGCAAGAGTTGGCTCAAAATGGGAACGGTGTTGCGGCTTACATCGATACATTGGGAGAAGCACAAAAAGTATTGGTGGAACAGGCGAGTGCTATGTTGTTCACGATTGCTAAGGATGTGAAGCTTCAAGTCGAGTTTAATCCAGCCACTGTTTCTGAGTATCGATTATTGGGTTATGAAACGCGTGCATTAGCGACTGAAGATTTCAGTAACGACAAGGTTGATGCTGGCGATATTGGTTCCGGTCACTCGGTAACGGCGGTGTATGAAATTACTCCGGTAGGTTCTGAATCCGGATTACATTCCAACAGTCGTTATAGTGACTCTAAGGAGGCAGAAACATCGATAGAAAATACTTTGGCCAAAGAATATGGATTCTTAAAAATACGTTATAAGTTACCCAATGCGTCGACTTCGAATCTTATAGAAATGCCTATTTTAAAAGATCAAAAAGTGTCTCAGGTTCAGTTACGAGAAGCGAATTTCTCAATTGCCGTAGCAGGGTTTGCCCAGGTATTAAGAGGAGGAAAATACACTGGTGAATTCACCTACGATGATGTGATCAATCTTGCGCAAACGACCAAGGGGGATGATCTGTTTGGTTATCGAACTGAATTTATTCAATTAGTTCGTAAGGCAAAAATAGCGAAAGAATTCTAGTTGATTACATCGAAATAAACGACAGTATGACTCAGTATTCCATCGTCATACTGTCGTTTTTTAGTGCGCTTTGCGGAGAGATTTTAAAGCACGGCCATCAATTATAGTTAAACTAACTCCAATAAAGAGCATGCCCAATGCGTGAGCTAGGGTAAAGTTTTCATTTAAAAATAGAACGCCTAATATAATCGAGCTAACCGGAATCAAGAACGCTACTAGAATTAAATTGGTGACCCCGGCTGTTTTCATTAGTTTAAAGAATAAAATGTATGCGAGAACAGATGATAGTAAAACCAATCCCAACATGGCTAACACGGTATCTAGACTCGGTGTTGGCAAAAGCCAAGGTTGGTCAATAACTAAAGCAAAGGGTGTTAATAAAATCGCTCCAGCTGCCATTTGCCCCGTTGCGGTTTCAATCGGTGACATACCGTATTTCGAAACTTTCTTTGAATAAATAGCACCGCTGGCGTAACAGCTAGCCGCTATTATCATGGCTATTTTTCCGATCAATAGCTCGCTGTCATCCACAGAAAACTGATCTTTCAGCATGATTGCCACGCCTAAAAATCCAACGATTACACCAATGATTTTATTGGCTGTGGCTTTTTCATCCGGGGTTAGATAATGAGCCGCGATTACAGTTAACAGCGGTGTTGATGCAATTAATGTGGCCGACATTCCTGAGCTAACATAGTGCTGCCCCCAGGCAATCAGTGAATAGGGCAAAATGCTGTTGAGCAATCCCATTACAAAAAATGCAACAACTAATGATTTATCTAAACGTAAGTTTTTCCCTGAAATTAGTAATATTAGATAAAGTATTACTGCGGATAGTATTAACCTAATTGCTACTAAAGTAATTGTTGGAATGTCTCGAATAATTATTTCTATAAAAAAGAAAGAGCTTCCCCACAAAGATGATAAAAAAGTAAGAACAAACCAATCCTTCATCCTCATTGATGGAGGTACAGAAGATAGTGGCGTCATACTTTAATACTCCAGGAAAGGCCCTATTTTTACCGCGGACAAAGAGGTTAATTTATTCGAATTAAATGTGTCTTTAATGAATAATTTAATATTGCAGTTTTGTCTATCTAATGCTCAATAACTCGTTAAATATTGTTTGATAAATACAATAATGAAATAACCGTAACACAGTTTTCTAACTACTATGAATAGAAAAGATTAATTTGTGTAAAAGAATTGTCTTTTTTCGTGTGGACGATTTTGGGTTTATAACAAAACTTTGACGATTAGTTTGTGGTTTAAGCAAAGCGCTTTCAAAACACGCAGTAAGCTTTCTGTATTAATTGTCGACTCATCAATTGTCTGATCAAATTTTCTTAAGCCGTGCCTCTCCCAAATTGGATTTAACGTCTTTGCGATGTAAATCAAATAATACGAACAATTTCGTTGTTTATTAATATATATACCTATCGGTAGGTAGACAAGTGATTTGTGATCGATTAACCTACTGTTCGAATACTTCTTACACATCCTTTTCAACAAATAGGTGGAGCCATGTCTCAAGAATTAGTTTGGTTAACAGCAACGGCACTTATGACCGCACTCATGTGGTTACCTTATGTGATAAATCGAATTGCTGAGCTTGGTTTATTAACGACTCTGGGAAATACCGGCGCCGTGGAACCAGTTAATAATGCGTGGGCGATTCGTGCTCAGCGAGCGCATATGAATGCTTTGGAAGGGTTAGCTATTTTTGCAACGCTCGTATTGGCAATTCAGGTGGGTCAACTCAACAGTGATTTAACAGCGAAAGTAGCGGCGGCTTACTTTTTTGTTCGTGCTGCTCACTATGTTGTGTATCTTATTGGTGTGCCAATGATAAGAACGTTACTGTTCGCTGCGGGACTTGTGTGTCAGATCATTCTCGCGTTGGTATTACTCGGAATGATATAAGATTCCTGTGAATGAATCTTTAGACAAGCGGCTTCATTTGACCCAAGTCAGTGAAGCCGTTACTGTTTGTGCTCAGCGTATAACACAAGCAGTTAGATTTATGGCTACAGAGCGCACATCCGACAAAATCCTCAATGTAACCCAAGAATTAATTCAAACGCGCGGCTACAGTGCGATCAGCTTTGACGACATCGCCCGCCGAGTTGGTATTAAAAAGCCGAGCATTGTTCATCACTTTTCCAACAAAGCAGCGCTGGTTGCCGCTGTGGTGGAACGTTATCGAAGCGGCTTTTTAGAGTTGTTAAAAGCTCAAGGCGTTGAGAATAATGTTTCTCATAATTTGCTGGTGTATTTCACCCCTTACCTTCAATTCGGTGAAAGTGGCGATCAAGTGTGCTTATGTGGTGCATTGGCTGGTGAATTTGCTGCGCTCCCGGATGCCGTTCAATCCCAAGTCTCTGACTTTTTTAATGAACAAAAAGCCTGGTTGAAAGATCAAGTTTCTCAAGGCCAATCCAATGGTGAAATAAAATCCAATCGCGACCCTGCTGCTACGGCGGGCTGGATTTTAAATACGCTTCAAGGTGCTTTGTTGATAAAAAGGGCTACGGGGGACGCCGAACATGTTATCGACGCGGTTGAAACCATTAAGGCAATGCTGGGTATAAAAGCTATATAGACATACTGGGAAACAAAAAAACCACTCAAAGAGTGGTTTTTTTATGCGGTAAAATTTTTCTATTTTCTGTGAAAATTAAAATTTGTAACCAGCAGAAATGGTGTAAACATAAGGGTCAATATCAACATCAGCGCTGATCACAGTACCATCGTCGAAGGTAATTTCTGCTTCTGTTTCTAGATCGATGTATCGAACAGAGGCGTTAATTAACCAGTGATCATCAATGTGATAATCAAAACCAACTTGTAGCGCAAGACCAACTGAATCGTCGAGTTCTACATCGCCACCTGTTAAACCAGCAATACCTTCAAGTGCAGTCGCCGCTTCGGAATCGATGTCTTCGTCAAAGAAGATGGTGTAGTTAACACCTGCGCCAACGTAAGGCTCGAATTTTCCGAATTGATCGAAGTGATACATTAAGCTCAATGTTGGTGGAAGTTGGGTCGCTTCGGCGATAGTAAGTCCAGCCAGTTCACCTTGGCCTTCGGCATCGTGAGTGAATGGCGTGGAAGCGAGTAGCTCAATACCCCAATTTTTAGTTAAGAAATATTCAAACGTAACACCTAATTGAGTGTCAGGATCAACACCTAATTCTGAAGTACCGCCTGCTAGTGACAGAGTATCGCCATTAATTTCTACTCTATCGCTTGATTCGTCTGGTTCCACTAAGGTTACACCTGCGCGGAATGCGAAATCACCGGCTTCGTAAGAAAAAGATAAAGGCGATAAAAACAAAGCAGAAATAGCAGCAGTGCAGGTAAAAATTTTAGAAGCCATTTTCATTACAGTAATCTCTCGTTGTCTTTAATTCGGTAAGCAGATTAATGAAGAATAGATCATTAATATTGATCTGGATTAAATTTTTAATTCTCCGCATTTTTTTATTTTTTCCGTTTAAATTTAAAAGTCTTAAAACAGAGGTGGTTTTTATTTTTTTGCGGTTTTTTATCAAGAACAGTAAAGCTAAAAACGCAGTTTAAGGTGTTTCTGCCGCGTATTTTTAAGTATTTTTTGGTAGTGAATATCGAAATGTCAAAAGTTATTTTTATTCATTTTGATGTGAACGCATGGGAAGATAGGGCAAGCTAAATAAATTTGGTTTAAATCAAAAGTTGTTGAATCATTGCTAATGTTGAACTTTGAACATTATAAATATCGAATAGACGTGCAACTGCGTTGATGTAATGTCACGCCATTGTCATATAAAAATCATTAATAAATGTATGGCTTATACCTCGTCGGGTTCAAATTAGCATTGGTTGTTATGTGATCAGAGATATTTGGAGGAAGATATGAAGTATTTACACACAATGGTTCGAGTCAAAGATTTGGACGAATCGCTTGATTTTTACTGCAACAAGCTTGGTTTGACTGAGGTCAAAAGAATTGAGAGTGAACAAGGTAGGTTTACCCTAGTGTATTTGGCGGCTGGTGGTGACCTGGATAAGGCACGAACTACCATTTCTCCAACGATTGAGTTGACCTACAACTGGGATGCTGAAGAGTATTTAGGCGGGCGGAATTTTGGCCATTTGGCGTTTCAGGTAGATGATATCTATCGCGTTTGTGAGCACCTCCAAAATAGTGGAGTTACGATCAATCGCCCTCCACGAGATGGACGCATGGCTTTCCTTCGTTCACCCGACAATATTTCTATCGAGCTTCTCCAATCTGGTGAATCATTACCAACTCAAGAACCGTGGTTATCAATGCCTAATGTGGGTGAATGGTAGATTCAGTTTGCGAGTGAGCCGCGAGTAGGTTGTTAGGAAGATAAAGAAATCTATCCAATATATTCTTGGGTGCATTTAATTCAGTACAAATTTTATCGGCTTTTTTAGATAAATATTGAATTAATATTACGGTTATTATTTTTTAACAGTATACAAGTTTTTGGCGCAATTTGCAGATGGGCGGCCGCTTGGGTCGCTGTGTGGTTTTTCGTGTCGCGAAAATGTGAATGGCGTTGCCGTTTTATGATAAATCAGACAGTAACGTATCAAATAAAGTACATATATGGTTAAAAACGAATTCGTTTTCAACCGGTCGCTTAAAACAACATTGCGCGCGGTGATATGTATTTTTGAAAGCTCTTGTTTTCGTTCTTATGCACAACAGCTAGATTCGCAGAGGTGTTATAGTGTATAAATTTTCACGACACTGTGTTTCTCAGGGAAAGGTTCCTCAGGGAATGTTTGCTGAGACAACGTTTTTTGAGACAGAGGCTTTCAGATACAAAGGTTTTCTGACACAAGGGTTTTCTGAAAATAAGCGGTTTTTCTGACAGTAGATGAGTCTCAAAATATCTACTTATTTGTATATGCAAACTCAAGGTATAACCAACGTCTAAAATGAGTCATTTATACAAATTACTTATAAAGCTTGCGTGGCTAGCCCGAGAAATAATTTTTTAGAACAAAACAACAGCACACAGTGTTTGGTTGCACGACTACGTAATAGCGTAACGTTGTTATCTTGAGGACGGGATTGTAGACGAATTAAAAATGTTTTGGGGAGCATTGTTTGATGAGTATCAAACAGCCTGAGTAAACCTCGTTTTTTATTGAGTTATACGATGGTGCACAGCTGAATTTATTGGGTTTGTATTTCTAGTGTGAACTACAGCGTTGGTAGTTTCGGTTGCGTGTTGGAAGTTGATTTTTAATCAGTTTCGAAACCGTTTATTGGAATAATAACTGAGACCTTGTTAGTTGCTGTTTCCTAAAAAAAGAATTGTTTCACAAAATGAGAAGTGTGATTGAAAGATGTCGGAAAAGTTTTCTATAACTTTGTCATAGAGGCGCTTAGGTTTAATTTCTAAATTTAATGCAGGGCAGACTTTTACAACGCTGCCCTGACATATTCGAATAATCATAACTAGGTAGTTTCAACCTGATCGCGTTGATAGGCAGCAAGATTAAGTAACTCTGTTTCTCTTAGCTTTGATTGATAACGATTGAAGCTTAAAAGCACAACAATTTGGAACTTAATGAATTGGAAAAACTCATGCAAAACACGTTTTTGCTTTGTACACACTAAAGTGAAGCGATGAACAGAACGATTCAATTACACGGATTTAGCAAAAATGACGAAATGGTGTTCACCAGCCTTTTGTCTTTACTGTCGAACAAAACTCAATACCAATGGGATGTTGTTCAGAACCGAGCCGCAGAGGTTGTCGTTATCGATGTCGATAATGAATCCGATACGGAGGTGATAAGAAATTTTGAGCGCGATGGATGTAAAGTAATCACTTATGGCCAGCCCGGCCTGATCGACTCCACATTGCAATTAAATAAACCTATGCGGGCGGCAGCTATATTGCGGTGCTTGGCGGAAGTCAGCACAAATGTAGCAGTGGATAAACCAAATAAGCCCAGAGAGAACGAAGTGCTGTCAGTACCTAGTCAACAACCTCAACACAATATTCCTGTTTCTACTCCCATTCCGACTGGGGTGTCTGTGAGTTATCGCCTAAAGCGATGGCCTGATCCCAGCATCTTAAAAGCGACACCTGGTGCTACTCGTATTTGCGCCATTATGCTCAAGCAAGTGTTGTCTGCTGAAGAAATTGCAGAATCCGCAGGTCTTGCCCTATCAAGCGTGCGTGAGTTCATCGGCAATTGCGACCAAAAGGGGTATTTGGATATCAAGCAACGGGTATCGCAAATACGAACGCCACCGGCACCTAAGTCCAGAAGTAATCCAATTTTGGCAAAATTACGGTTGAAGTTTGGAGCTAGAGTATAGTGTCCGAATTAAAATTAGTAATCACCGGCACTGCGGGTGTCGGTAAGACGACGGCTATTCACAGCTTAAGCGACAAGCCTCCCATCGTAACCGATGCCGATACCACCGACGAATTATCTGAGATAAAAGACACAACCACGGTAGCTTTCGATTTTGGCGAAATATACCTCGATGACGCGACCGTTCATGTCTACGGCACACCGGGTCAAGAGCGGTTTCGTCACATGTGGGAAATTATCGCCGAAGGTGCTCTGGGTTTTATTCTGTTGGTTGATGCGCGGCGAAAAGACCCAATTGCCGATCTTGAAATCTATCTCGATAATTTTCGTCAGTACATTGAAAGCACCAGTGCTGTTATTGGTGTTACTCGCACCGAGACAGAAGGTGGGCAGTGTATAGAAGATTTGTATAACTATTTGGAGCAAAAGCAATTATTTTATCCAATAATGGCTGTTGATCCTCGCGATAAATCAGATATGAGTCAGCTCATGCTATCATTGTTGGCAATGTTGGAGTATGGGTGAGTTATGACTGACAAAAAGCAAATCGTAATCAAAAAACAAGTCGTTGAAGATAACTTGTCAAATCTACTGGATACCAGTGATGGTATCTACGCAGCGTTGCTCTCCAGTGTTGATGGTCATGCCTTAGCAAAAAAATCCGTTGATGAGTTGTCTGAAACAAGGTTAGCGGCAATGACGAGTTCCTGTTTAGCGCTTGGCGAAAAAATAGCCATTGAAGCTCAGCAAACAGGCTGTAATTTCGTCATTATTCAAAATACCGATGGCTTTCTTGTTATGCGCCGGGTTGATAAAAAGCTCGTAATTACGACTTTAGCAAATAAGAATATCAATCTCGGAATGGTGATGTCTGCGACTAATTCAGTTGCTGATTCCCTTGAGAAAGAAATTCGTTCCTGAATTTGTGTTTATTTTTGCTATAAACTCATACTATATTCACAAGACCTGTATATTTTCGACCAATTAACTGTTCGGGATTGCGATTGTGCTTGAATTGCACAGAGGTGGCATAAAGTTAGCAAATTCTTTCTGTGAGCAGACAAGAAAGCGAAAACACCGCCGCTATATTGCGCCAGTTATTGTTCGCAAAAATAGGTTAAATCTAATTTAAATTGTCACTGTAAATTTATTGTGACAAAAGTATGGTAGCCGAAAAACTGCCGTGAACCGGAGATTGCCAAAATGAGTAAACTTGATACAGCATGCCAACAGCTTGTAAGTGATGTAAGCGACGCTTTAGGTGCCGCCATTGTTGATTTGTCCTCTGGACTATTGTTGGCTGCGCATCATAACGTACCATACTTTACCCAGAGTTACTTAGATGCTGTAGCCGCAGCAGCGGTTGATATGTTCCGAGGTAAAAACGTCAGTACAGTAGAAACTTTGCTGTCGAACCAACGCGGTACTACAGTTGCTAATTCTATTAAAGAAGTACAAATGAGTACCGATCATACTTACCACTTTATGAGTATTGTACCGGGTAAAGAAAACTGTCTTATGGTGTTAATTACCGGCAGACGTGCCAATTTAGGCATGGGTTGGTCCGCTTTGCGAACAGCCCTGCCGATTGTTTCTCCATTATGCCCTTAATGGTCGAGCTGCTAACGGTTCTCTAATACCGTTCTATATTGTAAAAAGCCTGCCTTGTTTCTTCATCGGCAGGCTTTTTACGTTTATAAGGGTTGTTTGTTGTGGGTAGTTTTGCAGTAATATTTCGTTAACTTTGTTGATAATTTGTCGATTGGTATGCGTTAAATCAAATCTAATCGCTTTTTTTCTGGAAAAATCCAGCTCAGTGTAAATAACCCTATCGTCTTTATAATAGATCAAATTTTCTGTTATAAGTCTTTTGAAAAAGTCTGTGGTTAACAAACACCCATGTTCGACTTTTCAACACAAACAACTGATTAAACTCTAAATGTCTAATTCAACAGTAGAACTTCTACCCGCTTTAGATGGGTACATGTATTGGTCTGGCTCGGATGTTACCGAGGCACTGAATCATCCTCAGGTCTTGAGTGGCAATAATTCGTACGCGGGAAGACCGGCCACTAAGCTTTTTGTATCAGATCAGTGCGTTGTTAAATTAAGGACGGATTTTGTGTTTCGAGCGGTTGATGTTCTTAGAAAAGCTGAGAATGTCAGAGAGCAAGAATTACCGCTGAAAATTTATCATCCAAGTAAAACCTGGTTCACTATGGACAGTGACGGTGAGTTGGTGATCGGCAGTATTTCAAAAAAGCTGACGCCTTTGCACCGTAATCTAAACGAGTTGATTGAATCTGATCCTACGAAAGCTTTGAATTATCTGCAGCAGATTTTTGATCTTTATTTCATAACTGCCAGGGATCACAGCAAACGCTTAGATGAAGGTTTATCTAATTTTGCCTTTGACGATGAACAACAGCTATATTACGTTGACGATGATCTTTATGCGTGGGATCAGTTCACCAGTTTTATCAGTCAGTTTGTGGTTTGGGTTCGACAACTCACCAATGCAGATATCGATTTTTGGGAATTTGGCGTTGAGTTGCTGATTGAAACTTTGGTTAGCGTATTTAATTCAAACCATATATTACAAGTGGTGCACGCTCAGTTTCGAAGTTACACGCCCATTAATGAGACGGAAAAAGAAATCGTTGAATTGGTCAAAGCGTGTTTGGTCAATCAAATTAAAATGCCTTCTGCTTCTAAAGCAGCAGTTGAATCGACGGTAATTGCTGAGGAAGAACCAGACAATTCTGTTGTCGAAAATTCTGAAAAACAACCGGTTTCAGCTGAAAATAATGAGCCAAGTACTGCTGATTTTCAGAGAATACCAGTGCCTGTGGCTCACGAATTTGAAAACCCATTGGTTAAATTTGATCAATTTAGCGAAGATCGAATTGCGGTACTTGCCGACATTCACGCCAACGCACCGGCATTAGAAAAAGTGTTGTCGGATTTAAACGCGAAGAATGTAACAGAGGTTTTAATTTTAGGGGATCTTGTTGGTTATGGTCCGCACCCGAATGAATGTCTAGAGATACTATCGAACGTTAATTGTTTAACGATTAAAGGCAATCACGATCACGCCGCTGCCACCGGTGATTTCGCACGTGGATTTTCTCGAATGGCTCGTTGGGCGATTGAATGGACTCGCGAAAAAATTGATCCTACTTATGCTCAGTGGTTGGATCGATTGGATCCCCTGTATTTTCAAGATGAATGGATGGCTGTGCATGGCGCACCTATCGATAAAAACTTTTTTTATGCCTACGTGTATCACATGACCTACCAAGATAATTTAGATTGGTTGAAAGCGAATAATCTACATTTTGCCTTTCATGGTCACAGTCATATTCAAGCAAACTTTGCTCGTTGGCGTGGCAGTGATGGTAAAGTTTCAGAAGCAGAACAAAACGTTCATGATTATTCTCAAGCTTTGTTTTGCCCTGGTTCGGTGGGCCAGCCGCGTGGGGGCGAAGTTTGTACGGAGTACGCCATTTTTGAGCGTTCCTCTGGCACCATACAGTTTTTCAAAGTCCAATACGATTACGCAAAAACGGTTGCTGACATGCGTCGGTTAAACTTTCCTGCACCTTTATATTCACGTCTTGAACAAGGCAAATAAATACGTTCCACAATTTTGTCGTTGCGAATATTTAATAATGATTAGATTGTTGGCATATAAGCTTTTTGATATCCGGTAATTTTTTTCCGCAAATGCGGCTAAATTTGTCGCTTTTGAAGCAGATCATCTAGACTGAAAGAGGAACTGTAAATCTGAGCTTATATGAGTATTCATTGATGATTGAATCGAATTTATCATCGAGTGCATTAATTCGTGATCTTAATCCTGCGCGTCCTTCTTCTAATGGAGTTATTGATGCTGGTTTGAGAGGGTTAGAGTCGAGTCAAAATGCGTTGGTACGTTCTGCTCAAGAGGTAACTTTTGCAACCGTTACTTCTAATGAAAATCAGCCGGTTGTATTAGAGGCAGATATTCAACAAGCCTTGGTTGATCAAATTCGTAGCCAGCAAGTTTTTAATGCGTCTGCGGAGGTTGTTGCTGTTGGCGATGAGAATATCGGTACTCTGGTTGATACCATTGCATGATTTATTGTGAGTTAGATCGATGTGTATTTAATGCAGATGATTCTGATTTTAGTGTGATAACGTGAATATTCTACCTTCAAGTGTGGGGATTTCAGGAAGCGCTCCGACTCAATTTTTTTCTCACGCTAATTCTAATTTACCGTCGGACGACATCAGCACCACATTACCTCCTGTGTTTGGTGCTCAAGAGCCCGATAGATTGGGAGAAGAATCTGTTGTTGATAATAATGCGGTAATTAACAATCAAAACGAAGACAATCCCTCATCCGCACTGAATACCGAAAACAACGAAGAAACGCGAGCAACCGATGAGTCCTCGGTTAATTCTGAGGATGAAGATTCTTTAAATACAAATCCGGCGAATCTTACCGAACAAGAACTGGCAACCCTCCAAAAATTAAAAGCTCGAGACATTGAGGTGAGGAATCATGAACAGGCTCACCAAGCGGTGGGTGGCCAATACGCAAGTGCTCCCAGCTACGATTTCGAGCGCGGTCCAGATGGTAAAAATTACGCTGTGTCAGGAGAGGTTAGTATTCGCCTGCCTTCCCAGGCGGATGAGCCAGCTCAAGTTATTCGTCATGCTGATCAAGTCATTAGAGCTGCGTTAGCGCCAGCGGAGCCATCCGCCCAGGACCGACGGGTGGCTGCGCAAGCAACTCAAGCAAAGGTGGAAGCTCAACAGCGCTTGCGAGAACAACAGCAAGAAGAATTGTCTGGGAATTCTGAGCAAGCAGAAAACGGTAATGCCGAAACAGAAAATACTGATACCTCTGAGGCCTCTACCGCAGAGACCAATCCACGTTTTGCCGCGTTTGTTGATGCCGCTAATTTCTCACCTTCTAGTTTGATTGGTGAAATCTTTTCCGTTCGTACCTGATGTAGTTTTTATTTTTCTAAATTTGTCAGTCATAGGCTTGATTTAGTCGCTTTTTCAGTTCTCTATCATTTAAATTTTCTAATATAAGAATTTCTGAATAGGGATCGCCTTCAATATTTAGCCACTTACAAATCGCAGGTTCGGTTTTTAATCCGGTTAATTTTAATTTCCGAATTGCGTTACAAAAAGATTGGCCGCCAAGCGCGGTTAATTTCTCCATAATTTTAAAATGACGATAACCGAATTGCAGATTTACGGGTTGTGTTGAAGAATAAATTTCAAAGGGAATGTCGTCTAAAATAAATCTTCCCAAAATGCAGTCGGGTTTACGTTTGATGGTAACGTTGTTTTGGCCTTTTAATGCTTTATTTAAATCGTGGCTAAATTGTATTGCGCAAGCGTGCGAACACACTATGTCTATATCGCTTGATGGCGTATGAAGATTCAAAAAGACAGTGCTGACTACAGTCGGAGAATAGGCTTGGAGTTTTTCTAATATTTGGCTGCTTATAAGTGCTCTGCGGGCTGCAATGGGGCAGGGTAATTGGGCTTTCATTTAGTTAATGCGCTGCGGTGATTAATCTTCCCAGACCCATCGTATGGGTTGACCGAAGTCGTCTTTAATTAATTTTTTTCTGGGGCGCCGATTGGCTGTAGGTGCTGGCTTTTGTGGTTTTTTCCGGGCCTCAATGGCGGCGATTTCGTCATTGACCAAAGTGCGTGACTCTGGTGGTTTTGATGTTGTAACACTGTGAAACGGATTGGCCCCTCCAATCAGTTGGTTACTCTCGCCTTGAACGTGCTGGCTTACCTTCCCGCCACTGTTTAGGAATTCTTGTACCTGATGTTCAATTTCGGCACGAACTTCTGATTTAGTTTTGGGCTTTTTCATCGCTCAATAGGGATAGGCTACATTCATTGAAGTATTGAAGAGTCAGTTTAGGCCGTCCAGCAATTCTACCTCTGTTTTCGTCATTAGTTTATCGCTGGCGAATAATTTCGCAGGTGTTTACTGTCATAATTTTGACCGTTGCTTTTTTGATCAGGGTGTCTAAAGGCTGTAAGAAACCTAGCTGGAGCTAGTTATACACAGCTTATGCTTGCAGTTGTCCAAGATTTCAGTTGAAAACTTTCGTGTTATTCACCTCTATTCAAAATTTTGACAAATCTTCCTTAATCTACTAGAGATATTTCTGTCATAAAACCAACATTTTTAAATTACTGAAATATAAAGAGTTATGCTTATTTTTAAGATTTTTGTAATATCTTGATTAGTAAGATTAGTTTTCGTTTGTGTAAAATTTCTTAAGGTTAACTGCAAGTTTTCCACAGGTTGAACCATTTTGGTGCAAATAACTTTGTCAATTAGCAGTTGATAACTTTCAAAAAAGGAAAGTTCGATCAATAGCTAGTCAGTAGTTTTCTATCGGAGGGTAGAATTTACAACAATTGGAAATATTTTTTCGCAATTGCGGGATTAATATTTGGTTTTGAAGCGAGTAAACGCAATTCCAATGCAGCTTGTCGTTATTTTTTAGGTTGCTCGGTATTTTTGACGCTTTTTGGGAAGGCAAAATTAACTTGCTTCTAGATCATGGTTGGTTGGAACCATGATCTATCGATCTTTGGTTTACTATTCGCTGTCGGATATGGTTTTCCAAAAACTGGCAAGGATTGGGTTGGTGAGGCGTTTGTTAAGAGCAAATAAGCCTACATCAAACTGACCGATTGGTGCGGGCAGTTGGGCTTTTTTGACTTTGTCGCGCAGTGGACTGTTATCCAGCACGATTTCTGGAACGATACCAGCGCCAAAGCCCAGTGCAACCATACTGACAATCGCTTCATTACCTGCGACCTGGGCATAGATATTCGGCTTGATATTAATTTTCCGAAACCAGGCGTCGGATTTTTCTCTCGCTAACCCTTCCATTGATAAAATCATCGGAATTGAAGACCAATCTATTTCATCAGATTCACCCGTTGTTGCGGATTGTTGAGTGATAGCGACTAATTGGGTGGTGCGGAACTTTCGAAATTTAATTCCTGTAGGCAGGGTGTTGGGATAGGCAGCGATGGCTATGTCTTCTTGCTCGGCTCTGATTCTCGAAATGCCTTGAGCAGGATCACCAGTGTTGAGTTTAATTTCAACGCCGGGTTGAGAAGACCTGAACTCTCTTAATATGTCGTACAAAAAACTGTAACTGGCAGTGACTGAACAAAATATTTTCAGTTCACCCGCAAGGTGAGGTCTACTTTGTTGCAAGCTGTCTTTTATAGAATTCCAGTCATTGAGTGCTTCTCTGGCGTAACGCTGAAACTTAAGCCCTTCTGCTGTCAATGAAACACTGCGCTTATCGCGCAAAAATAATTCGACACCCAATTGTTCTTCCAGGGCTTTAATGTTTCTACTTAACGCCGATGGGCTTAGATGGCAAGTTTCTGCGGCGCGCGAGAAGTGCAACGATTCGCTGAGTATTAGAAAGTTTGAAAGCGTGCGGTTGTCCATGATTATTTATCGACTGCAATTGCAGTGGTTAATGTATTCCTGTGTTGCAGGATACGCAATTCCAATTTGTTAATAATTCATTTTACGCAACAGAAAAAGACTCCTAGAATAGCGGCCCTTAGATTGTGAAAACGTCTGTTTTTATCGAAAACACGTTCAACCTACCCGATTATTACAGGAGCAAGTGATGCAAATTTATTACGACAAAGATTGTGACCTTTCAATCATTCAAGGCAAAAAAGTAGCGATCATCGGTTACGGTTCTCAAGGCCATGCCCACGCCTGTAACCTTAAAGATTCTGGTGTTGATGTAACTGTTGGTCTTCGCGCGAATTCTGCTTCTGTTGCTAAAGCTGAAGCTCACGGTCTTAAAGTTGCCGACGTTGAAACCGCAGTTGCTGGTGCAGACGTTGTTATGATCTTGACTCCTGATGAATTCCAAGGTGCTTTGTACA